>JAHDBJ010000005.1:35428-184378 GCA_020630435.1 Saprospiraceae bacterium | reverse complement strand
CTTTTTCTCTTATTCTCATTAGAGCTAAAACAAATCATTTTTAAACAACTTCATATTGAGATACAATGACTTATAAATAATTGAGCATTCTATTTTTAAACAGCTTTTATGTGTGAAAAAGTAAACGGGCTTCGCCTTGATAAGTTTGCTGTTTTAAAACACGAATTTTTTATAATATCTAATCAATACTAAAGCAGATAATAACAAAAAGACACTTAATATGCTGAAGGCATAGATGATGTTATTGTCTAAGTGGAAGAAAGCTAGAGAGAATATTGATAAAAAGAATATCCTAAAAAGGATATTCGAAATAAAAAATATACTGCCAGCTCTGCCAAAGACTTGATTAGGGATTTGTTGAAATAGATAAGTAATGCGCTGTATTCGTATACCTGCATTGGTAATACCTAATAGTAAGAACATTACATAAAAAATCCATAAATCGGAGCTAATAGATAGTACAAAAAACAACACTGCAGTCAATATGGTCATAATGATGATTGACATGGGGATAGTTGTATGTTGAAAGATTTTTCGAATAGCTATACCAGCAAGTATTGCCCCTAAGGCATAAAACATATCAGCAGAGGCAAATACATCTCCTCGTTCGTGTAGATGAGATTCTACATATTTGGCTGCTAAATAAAAAGTTGTAATGAGTACGGTGACAAAAACATTATAAGAGGCGATTCCAAATAATAAAATATAACTATTGTTTTTTAAGTACTGCCAGCCTACATTGAGCCGCTTTAAAATAGTACCTTCTTCTTGCTCTCGTTTTATAAGAGGACTATATTTAATCAATAAAATAATAAAAAAGCTAAGGACATAAGTAAAGCCGTCCAATAAAAATATTTCGTAAATTGTCCAAGCTTTAATTTTAAAATTGACGGGGATATTGATGCCAAATAACATCAATTGTCCATCGAGTGTACCTTCTAAAAGTAAAGCGGCTCCTGCTCCTGCCATCACTGTTGTTAATTGTCCGATGACTTCTATATAAGAAGTCACTTTACCATAATATCTTTTTTCGGTAATCTCTTGCACAAATGCGTATAAATTAGGGTAGTGTAGGTTGTAGTTCATAAAGGTCATCAAAAAAATGAATCCCACCATATACCAAGGAAGTTGCTCCCAATAAAAGCCGAGTCCTGCAACCATGAAAAGAATACTACCGCATACGATACATAAACCTAGGAAAATATGCTTTCTATTGTATTTATCTATTAATGTGCCACTGTATGGTCCCCATAAGAGCGAAAGCGCTGTTACAAAAGTGAATATCCAACCAAAGGTTTGTGCATTGCCATTTTTGGCAAAATACCAAGGAATTGCAATCATACTAATACCTTGAGCAACTCCTGATACCGAGTTCGCAATGAACAGCAGTATAATAGCCTGTAAATTTTTCCAGACTTTCGGTTCGTTTTTTGGCTGATTTGGCATCGAATAAACTTATTGGCTGATTTGGTTTACTTCTAAGAGTGTTCTAAAAGCAACGTATTTATTTTTATATCTTTGAGTATGTTCTTCCTGTAAAGATTTGGCAAAATGAGTTTGATATTGCTGAAAGGTTGTCATATCCTTACAAAGATATTGAATCGCATAGGTTACCCCTTCCTGCTCGTCTTCTCCCAATAGACGACATAAACGATTTTCTAAAAATAGTTTTGTATTTAAAACGTCAGGAATGTGAATTGTTTTCATCCAATTTAGCCAGTCGTCATGAACTTCATTAGCTATTTTTATGGTAACATTGTATAAAATCATGTATCGTTTTCTTATAGTTGAGATTACTCCATCAACATCTTATATATATGATAGATTGGTGTAATGATTTGCGAAAATACAAAAAAAGACCATCTCTTATATAGAGACGATCTTTTATGATAACCGTTATTTCAATGAGATTGTTTAAAGAACCTATGGTAAATTGTCAATAATCATTTCTTTGTATCGTTCTTCAAAAAGAGAATTGGTTGAACTATTACATTCATCTGCTAGGTTTTGAATCATTTGACCTCTACCAATAAGTTGGTTGATATTGGAAGGTGGTCGGGTAATTATCCATTCAATTTTTCCTATAGAACGGATACGATTTAATAATGTAACTAAGCCATCTGGTGCCCACGTAA
The DNA here is from genome assembly GCA_020630435.1 of Saprospiraceae bacterium. GTDB lineage: Bacteria > Bacteroidota > Bacteroidia > Chitinophagales > Saprospiraceae > JAHDBJ01. The sequence goes on along the minus strand of JAHDBJ010000005.1, from coordinate 182,243 downwards.
AACCACAAATCATTTCCATACAACTTATATCTGCATCTCTTACAGTGATTTCTTCATAAGGCATTGAAGTTGCATAAGTTAAAAATTGATTGGCTAATTCGTAATCATTATTATTAATAATATCTAATAATCGAGCAGTACCATCACCATTACTGACTAATTGACTCTTTACGAGTGCTGTGATGGGACTCAAGTTAGAAGGATTAGGAGCGTAAGATCTATCTGTATAATAGAGTTCATGGGCAAGTACTGCAAGTAATTCAGCCTCATTATTAATAAACTTTAAAAAACCAGTATAAATAAAAAGTTTACCTCCTGGAAGGGTAATAATGTTTTCTTTAGAATCATCAATGATGATGTATATTTCCCAATCAAATCTTAGATTATTGGTATTTTTCTTATCAGGACGATTGTCAGTTATTTGCCATAAGGATTGGAATAAATTCCTGAGGTGAGCATAGGCAACACTAGATTGTCCTAGGTTTCTTAAGATGGGATAGACACCAGGTTGGTTTTTAATACGGCTAGATAATTCTTCTCCTAATTCCATTTCTTGCTCAAAAGTAAGCACAGGGTTATCTATTGGTTCTTCCGCACAAGAAAAAACCATTAAGGGAATTAAAATGATAATTACCCATTTCAATCGTTTTGGTAAGATTCGCATAGCTTTTATGTGTAATAGTAAATGGGTCGCCTTATTAAGGACAACAAATGTGCCAAGTCTGAAGCTTTGTGAACAAAGATTTGATTAGATATGTAAGTAATTAGGCAAAACTCAACAATAATAAGAAAGGAGTATTAGAGGACTTATCTATTTTTTACAGCATCGAGAACTTTATCAAAGATTCTATCTAAAATTCTTCGATCTTCAGTTATAATATTAGCAGTACCGATCATCTCTTGTTTAAAAGGTATCTGTTTTCCATAACTAGTTGTGAGACTGTCTATTAGCATCAACTCTACTTGATATATTTTACCAATTTCTTGATCGACATCTGGAATAAGTGAAATATTACGAACCGTAGAACGAATAGTACCAAATTCTTGATGTGGATAACTCAAGAGTTGAATATTGGCAATCATACCAGTTTTTACTTTTCCAGAACCAGCTAATGGGAGGGTTGCTTTACCAAATACTTCGCCCGTTCCTTCTTTGGGAACAATTGTCATTACTTCATCACCTGAACGGATAAATTGTTTGGCACTCCAAATTTTAGAAAAAGAAACTTTACCTGAAATGGGAGCTTTTATAGTATAACTGAGTTTCCATGTTTCAATTTCATTTTTTAGAAGTTGTACATCTTCTTCTAGAACTTGTGTTTTACCAACGGTATTGTCACCCTGTACTTGATTCATTTCTAATATCTGTAACTCCAATTGATTAATTCGAATATCATTATTGATAATATTGGTGTTGGTGCCCTCTAATTGGCGTTTGTACTGTAGGTATGCTGTTTCGGCTCGTTCTACTTCTAATGCACTTACACTCCCATCTTTGAAAAGTAGTTTGTTCCGATCCAGATTTTTTTTAGAAATTTCAACTTCTTGAGCAAGTGTTTGATTTTGTTTTTGTAAAGAAATATTTAAAGCTTTAATGTTTTCAATTTCTTTTCGAATAGCGTTTGTTTTTTGAACGACTATAACTTGTGCCGTATAATATTGATAATCTTTTAAATGTTGAGATAAATTAGAATATAAGTTTTGAAGACTACCCAATTTTAAATTTTTAGGTGGTAAAACAGAATTGTCAAAATCAATTTGATTAATATAACGTTCTAGCTTCAGAATATCTCTATATTTTGCAGGATTTTCTAATAATGCAATTAGTTGATTTTCTTTGACCTCTTCTTGGTCTGACACCATTAGTTTTTCCAACTTACCACTATTCATTGAGATTACTCTGATAGGAGGTTTTTCAGTTGTCAGTAATACTTGTGCTGATATGATATCGGGATATTTTATTAAATAACTAATACCCAATAAGACAAGAACAGTAAAAAAAACAATTGTAATACCCCAACGAAGAATCCAGCCTGGAGCTGAACCAAGTATCTGTTGGATTTCTTCATTTTCATTAATCCGTAACTCTTCAGGTGTTTCTGCTAATTGTACATTATCTGGCATAATTCTAGTTTATCATCCACCCAATTCTAATTGATTTTTTACTAAAGAAAAATAAGCACCTTGTTTTTTGACAAGCTCTTTATGTGTGCCGAGTTCTATAAGTTCACCATTTTCCAAAACAACAATCTGGTCAGCATTTTTTACAGTACTTAAACGGTGTGCAACAACAACAACGGTGCGACCTTGGAAAAATTGATCCATGTTTTCCATAATTGTTCGTTCGTTTTTGGTATCTAAAGCATTTGTTGCTTCATCTAAGAAAATATAATCTGGATCTTTGTATACAGAACGAGCTATAAGCAGTCTTTGCCGTTGACCTTGACTAACACCATTTCCTTTTGTTCCAATTGTTGTATTATATCCTAATGGTAGGGACTCAATGAACTCTTGAATATTAGCTGTTTTTACGGCTTTGAGTAGTTTTACTCTATCCACTCGGTCTTCACTTTCGGCAATATTATTAGCAATGGTATCTGAAAAAATATACCCATCTTGCATTACCGCACCACATTTGTCTCGCCACAACTTATTATGAATACTATCCAAATACACGCCTCCTAGTTTGATTGTGCCACTTGTTGGTTGGTAAAAACGGAGTAATAATTTTACTAAAGTAGTTTTACCGCTTCCACTTGTTCCTACAATAGCCGTAACTTTACCTTTAGGAATCGTTAAGTTAATATCTTTTAAGACATATTCAGATAGAGGATTATATTTAAAACTAAGGTTTTGAATTTCGATATCCCCAACTTCAGGCATGATGTTCGCTCTAGGTTTGTCTGGATCTTCTTCTTCGGCTTTATTATGTATTTCGCCTAATCTTTCCAAACTGATTTTAGCATCTTGTGCTTGACGGATGAAATTGATAAATTTTTGTAAAGGAGCATTAAGTTGCCCTACAATATATTGTACTGCCATCATCATCCCTAAGGTCATCTGACCATCAATAACAGCTTTTGCAGCAATAAATGAAATGAGGATGTTTTTTAATTGATTAATAAAGTTAGCACCAGCATCTTGGTACTGAGTAATGGCTAAAGATTTGATACTGACCCTAAATAGTTTGGCTTGTACATTTGCCCATGCCCATCTTCTTTTACGTTCACTATTCTGTAGTTTTATTTCTTGCATTCCTTGAATCATCTCTATGAGGGTGCTTTGATTTTCAGACATTTGTTGGAAGGCAGCATAGTCTACTTCTTTTCTTTTTTTCAAAAAAATCAAAATCCAAGCGATATATAAAATACTAGCAATTAAGAAGACTAAAAAAATAGGGACATTGTAATAAACAAGAATAATACTAAAGACAATAAGATTAAAAAAGGAAAAGAAGACTTCTAAAACAGAACCTGTCAAAAAACTCTCAATACGTCGATGATCACCAATACGTTGAAGCAAATCACCAATTTGTTTTGCATCAAAGAACCCTATCGGCAGTTTGATCAATTTAATTAAGAAATCATTAATCAATGCTATATTCATCCTTGTACCGATATGTAACATTATCCAACTTTGTATAAAAGATACAGCCGTTTGGCTGATAAAGAGCATCAGTTGAGCAATAAGAACCAAGTAAACAAAACCAATATTTTGATTTTGAATTCCAACATCGACGATAGATTGCGTTAAAAAAGGGAAGATAAGCTGGAAAATTGACCCCAGTAACATCCCTAACATGAGTTGAAGTATAAGTCCCCTGTAAGGTTTCAGGTAGCGGAATAAAAAAGAAAAACCTGTTTTATCAATTTTTTCACCTTCTTGTGTATAAAAATCAGGAGACGTTTCAAGTAATAAAAGTACACCCCTGTCATTATCACTTATCCAAGAACGTTCAAAATCTTTTCGTTTTAATTTAAATTTGCCTTCAGCTGGATCCGATACCCATACGTGCTTTCTATTAGCTTTATAGACAACTAAAAAGTGTTTTTGATTCCAGTGTGCAATAGCGGGTAGAGGAGCATCTAATAGACCAGGAATTTCACTATCTTTTGATTCGAAGGGGACTTTTACAGCCATAGTGCGCATCCCAATATGTTCAGCAGCCTCACTAATTCCCTGCAAATTGACGCCCATTCGATCAATGTAACACTGTTCACGGAGGTACTGTAAAGAAAATGACCGCCCATAATATTTAGCAATAATACGTAAGCAGGTAGGACCACAGTCCATTTGGTCAAGTTGTTTATACCAGGGGAATCTTCGCATAGTGTTTGTGAAAATTGAACGCCAAAGTTACATTTTCATTGTCTAAAACAGGAATAATTTCTGATTTTAAATTTTTTTTCAATACGGAAAATACAGTTAATTTAAGGAAGAAAATAAATTAGAGTTTAGTGTGAAAAGATGATTGTTAGCTTTTTAGCTGTTTATTATTTCAGCATCTTCTCAAGATAGTTTTTTTCTTTAGATTTCAAATTGAGTCACATTTTTAAATTTATTTGCTTTATAAGATAACTAGTATTCACAATAGTTATATATCTCCTTTTTGTATTCAAAAAATAATGGTTTAAATGTTAAATCTATGCCCTCAATAAGGGGGAACGAAAAATGGCATCTATAAGATCATTGATATAGGGGTTCAATTATCGTAATAATTGTGTAGCTATAGTGCTTACAACTTTCAATTTGAATTATCAAGAGTAGCTACTAGGTAATAACACTTATTTTTTAACATTTTAAAAAAATCAAGATGAAATTTGAAAGTTTAAATGATTCTCGTTTTGAGAAAATGAAAGTAAATAATGCTAAAAGTATTAAAGGTGGACATCTGATTGTAACTGTTTCTACAAACAGAACAGGAGATGATAACCTTCAGGTTAAAGATGATAGCGGTGGTAAAGCTGTTGATCATAGCCAAAACTCTAGTCTGTAATTTACTTTTGAAATGGGTATCTAAGAGGTTATTTGGACTTTATCATTCATATAACCTCTTTATTCAAATTTTAGATTTTAAAATGAAAAGAGTAAGTGTAGTAGATATTTTATAAGGTATGTCTAGGTTGTAGTAACCTATTTAAAGTTTAGATAATGATTCATACTTCACCATTTTGGGTTGGATTAGATTTTGAATTTTTTATAAAAGGCATCACTCAAAAGAGTATCTATTGATTTTGAAGAATAGCAAAGAAAAAGCAACTATCATAATATGCTTTTTCTAGCTATTCATCAAGGACTTGTAATACAAATATGGACTTAAGATTATGATAGTCTATTCGTAAATCATTTGTGGTAAAAATAAAATTGTTGACATATGATTATTCTTTTAAGTAAAAATGCAGCTGAAATTTCTACAGAAGAAATTATGGATTGGTTGGATTCATACAAATGTTCTTTTAGAAGAATTAATGGGGAAGATTTAGAAAGCGATGCCACCTTGAATATTCGCTTAGAAGATAATAACTATGTCAATAGTTTAGTAACAAAACTAAATGATGAGCGAAATATCATATGGTTTAGAAGAGGAGCATCAAGCACAACCCAAGGTATATTTAGTCCGAAGGCAGGATACGAAGTGCTAGGAGAGGTAAAAGGACATTTATACAATGAATTTTCCATCATCAGACTTCATTTTTATGACATATTGAATAAGTTGGATAAGGTTCGATGGATTGATGATTATAGAAAGTCTTCTTTAAATAAATTATCCGTATTAAAATTAACAACAGAGTATGGTATTAAAATTCCTCCAACCGTAGTGACCAACAAAAAGGAAATTGCGCTTGCTTTTTTAAGAGAACAAGGGCGAATGATTACAAAGCCAATAAGCGAAGTCGCAGCAATAGACAGTAAACGCTTAATGTACCATATGGAGACTAAAGAGGTTTTTGAAGCTGATTTTGAAACGGATATATTTTATCCTTCTTTGTTTCAAAAACTGATTGAAAAGAAAATTGATATTCGTGTATTTTACCTAGATAATACCTTCTATTCAATGGCAATTTTTTCTCAACGAAGAGCTGCTGCACAAATAGACTTTAGAAACTATAGTTATGATGATCCTGATCGAATGGTTCCATATCAACTACCCGAAAAATTAGAAGCTAAATTACAAGCACTAGTAGATAGAATGGGGTATCAGCACTGTTCTATAGATTTCATAAAAGGAAAAGATAAGCAGCTTTATTTTTTAGAAGTCAATCCTATTGGACAATTTGGGATGGTATCAAAACCTTGTAACTACCATTTGGAAATGAAAATTGCAAACTATTTAAAAAATCAGCATGAAAAGAGAGCGTAATTTAATTCAAGAATATTTTTCAGATGCATCTCAAAAAGATCTGAAATTTCCAATTTTATATCATCTTATGGTACCTAATGATGAGCCTGTTACGACAGGAAATAGATCCTCAGCACCTTCTAAACGAATACCATCAACTTTTTATCGAACAACGTATACCGAGTCGTATAAATTCTTTAAACCCATTTCAAAATTAGTTAAATAATACAAAAATGAACGAACAAGTTTTTAAGGTATTTGCCTGTTGTAAGGTTGTAAAAGGAGCTAGTCGAAGCCTTATTTGTGATTTGCAGAAAGGCACATTTGATCCGATTCCTAATATATTGGCTTACCTCTTAGAAAAATATGAAGGCAAAAATCTAGAAAGCATTAGACGTGATTTTAAAAAGGAAGAGCAAGCTTTTATTGATCAATACTTTAACTATTTAGAGGAAAATGACTATATATTTTTTATAGATCAGGATGAGGTAGAGGACTATCCTGCTTTAAATCTAACATGGCAATCTCCTCGTCGTATTACCAATACAATCATAGATGTTAGTAAGGAATCGATAGCTAGGCTTGATTATAGTAAAATTGTAAGAGAGCTGGATCAATTAGCTTGCGAAGCTCTAGAAATAAGGGCTTACGAAAAGTTAGAAATAAATGAACTTGAAAGGCTTTTAAATCATTTCTATCAAAGTAGACTAAGACATATTGATTTGATTATAATGTACAATGATAATATTTCAGTAACGGATTTTGAATCACTCTTTAATAAATATCAAAGAATACATTTTATTACGATCCATTCTGCCAAGAAAGATAAGGTTGTAGAACTTATACCCGATGCGGCTTATTTAATATATAGTACAACTAAAGTTGATTCTGAAAAGTGTTGTGGAACAATCACGACTGGCGACTTCATGAGTAACACTAGCCTTTTTACAGAGGCACAAAATCATAATACTTGTCTTAATCGAAAAATATCAATTGATAGAATAGGTAATATTAAAAACTGTCCTTCAATGCCATCATGCTATGGCAATATTCAAAATACTACACTCTTAGATGCTTTAGAACATCCAGATTTTAAACGTTATTGGGATATTAAAAAAGATGAAATAGAAGGCTGTAGGGATTGTGAATTTCGTTATGTCTGTACAGATTGTCGGGCGTATATAGAAGATCCAAAAAATATATATAGTAAACCATTAAAATGTGGTTACGATCCATATATAAATAAATGGGAAGAATGGAGCAATAATCCATTAAAACAAAAAGCTATTGAACAATATCAGCTAATTACAGCTACATTTCAAAAGTACAGTCATATTTCTAAGGCTTCATAATAACGAGTCTCTTCGTAACTAAACTTCGACCACTATTATCAATTAGACTATATAGATAAGTTCCTTTAAATAAATGGCCTAAACTTATACGAACCGTAGAATTACGTCCAATCTTAATAGGGTGTTCATAAGCAACCTTACCGACAATATTGTAAAATCGAAGGGTATAATCACCTGTTTGAAACCCCTTTAAGTCGAATCGTACTTTATCAATGGCAGGATTAGGGTAAGCAACCATTAAGCGATTATAATCTTTTATGTTGATAGAACTTGTGGTCAAACGAGTATCTGTTTTGAAGGTAACCGTTCTTACAGTATCATTAAAAACACTTAATATAGCAATGGGTTCTATTGCATTATCACTATAAAAGTCATAAAATAAACTTGTATCTGCTTGAGGTGCAATATCTATATCTTCAGGAATCAAATTTGTAACATCTATCCACCCTACAAACGGAGTTTTTGCTTCTATTTTGGCATTTCTGATCTCCTCTCTTTTTATTCTTAGTACATCGTAAGATTTTGCAGGGAGAGTCATATTCCCCCAAGCATCAGCATGATATTTAATGCTAGTATTGATTGTGATCCGTAAAGAATCAAGCGTTATTGGTAATTCAAGTGTATCTAAAAAAGGTAAATCGTCGCTATCAACAGATAACCTTAAAGATTGTTGGTCATTATATTGGTCATTATATTGGATAGGAGCTTTACGGTATAATGCAGGATCTGTATAAAAAGCAATAAGATCCAATCCAAGTTCCAATTGATTCGTACCTGCAATACCCAATATTTCCATTTTATCAGAAGTTGTCTTTAGATAAGCCTCTCCGCCTTCTATTTCTAATACAAGATCAGCATCAGGAAAAAAGGCAATATTTTCTCCTTCATTGGCCAATTTTACAGCAGCTTCTTGTGTTAGAGGTGCTTGTAAACTAGCAAAATCCCATGTTTGATTATTACCAGCAGGAGTAACTTGAATAAGTGAATGTACAGGCATATTATCTACACCTGAAAACAAGGTGTCTCCTGCCACAGGAAAGGTATTTCTGTTGATTGTAATTTGAGCATCAACACTTGATAGAATTAGGATGAAAGAAAGAAGAGATAATAATTTTTTCATTACATATATTGAAATAGAATATTATAAAAATAGAGGAGCAAGTTGATCAAAACTTACTCCTCTATAAAGATACAATTTTATGACTTATTATGTGATAACGCTAACTTTTCTTTAACGCTAGACGGAATTTCCGTGCGGTATCTTTAGCAATATCATAACCTGCATCAGCATGTCTTATTACCCCCATTGCAGGATCATTATGTAAAACCCTCTTTAATCGTTGGTGAGCATCGGCTGTTCCATCTGCTACTATAACCATTCCCGCATGTAAAGAATATCCCATGCCTACACCCCCTCCATGATGAAAACTTACCCAACTTGCACCTCCAGCAGTATTGATTAAGGCGTTTAGAATGGGCCAGTCTGCAATGGCATCAGAACCATCTAACATGGCTTCAGTTTCTCGATTTGGAGAAGCTACAGAACCCGTGTCTAAATGATCACGACCAATGACAAGAGGCGCTTTTAATTCGCCTGATTTTACCATCTCATTGAATGCTAAGCCCGCTTTCTCTCGCTCTCCCATACCCAACCAGCAGATTCTAGAAGGTAAGCCTTGGAAAGCAATCTTTTCCTGTGCCATTTTTATCCACCGTGCAAGTCCTTTATTTTCTGGAAATAATTCTAATAATTTTTTATCACAGGCATAAATGTCACTAGCCTCACCTGATAAAGCCGCAAAGCGGAAAGGCCCCTTTCCTTCACAGAATAATGGACGGATATAAGCAGGGACAAAACCAGGGAAATCAAAAGCGTTTTTGACACCATGTTCTAGGGCTTGTCCTCGAAGATTATTCCCATAATCAAAAGTAATAGCCCCTCTTTTTTGCAATTCTAGCATTAACTCAATATGTCGAGCAATCGTATCCATTGACTGGCTTAAATATTCTTTTTGATTATTTTCTCGTAAAAGATTAGCTTCGGCAACACTCATGTTTGTAGGGAAATAACCATTTAAAGGATCATGTGCAGATGTTTGATCGGTTAATGTATCAGGAGTAATATTACGTTCTACAAGCCGAGCTAATAATTCAACAGCATTACAGACGACCCCAATAGAAACAGCTTTCCCTTCTTTAGCATAAACTAATGCTTTGTCAATGGCTTCATCAATATCCTCATACATTTCGTCCAGATAGCGTGTTTCCAAACGTTTTTCAATACGCCATTTTTCAACTTCAGCAGCCAGACAAACACCCTCATTCATTGTTATCGCCAGAGGTTGTGCGCCTCCCATACCTCCTAGTCCAGCCGTTACATTTAACTTGCCTTTTAAGGTTCCTTTAAAATGTTTATTGGCTAGAGCCAAAAAAGTTTCATAAGTCCCCTGAACAATGCCTTGAGAACCGATATAAATCCAAGATCCTGCGGTCATTTGACCATACATCATCAAGCCTTTCTGTTCTAGGGCTCGAAAATGTTCCCAATTTGCCCAATTACCGACAAGATTAGAATTGGCAATTAGAACTCTAGGTGCATCTTTATGCGTAGGAAGAATACCCACGGGTTTACCTGATTGAACTAAAAGTGTCTCGTCTTCCTCTAATTCTTTTAAGGCTTTTACGATGAGGTCAAAAGCCTCCCAATTACGAGCGGCTTTACCTGTGCCACCATAGACAATAAGCTCCTCAGGATCTTCAGCAACTTCAGGATCAAGGTTGTTGTATAACATTCTAAGGGCAGCTTCTTGTACCCATCCTTTACAATGTAATTGAGTACCTACTAGAGATTTAACAGTAATTGGCTTGGTTATCATAATTTGGTCGATATAAAAATGGTTTGATTAGGATAATAATTATAATTAAAGTTCAAAGTCAAATGTGTTTTTCATCCATTCTATAAATTTAAGTGCAATAGGAGTATGTTTATTAATATAAGATTTGTTCATAGCTGTTCCCAAAGGTAAGCCTACTGTTTCCTGCCATGATAGCCATGTATGAATAATTGCTTTTTGGCGATGTGTCTCAGAAAATCTATTTTCTTTTTCTTGTATAATTTTAGCTACTTCGGATTTAGCTCGTATAAGCATTTTATCACTAGGTGAAATAAGTTGTTCATAAAAATGTTCTAAATAGCCTGAGTTCGTATTATCAGGCATCACCCACAATCCTATTTTGGTAAGATTATCTTGAATAATGGTAATCCCATAAGAAGATATTTCTTTTGGTAAATGGCTATAGCCATTTTGTACTAGAATTTTTTTGATAGCATCCCAACGTTTATTAGGAAGAAAGTTTAAATCGCAGTCCATCACTACTCCGATATTTGTTAAATCACTAACAGTTGCTAGACTAGTATCTAATAGTTCTAAAACACCATTATCTCCTCCGCCTATCTCGACAAAATGTTTGTACTTTGTCCTAGATTCATAACCTTTAGGACGAGGTAGATGTGTTGCACATAAATTTTCAATAACGTGTTTATCGTTGGGGCCTTCAAGTATTAGTTTTTGTTGTCCCATGATGATTATCTTATCTCTAAGTCGTGAAGAATTGCTGTTTTTAGTTGTCTCATATTTACTGAAATTGGTTTTATACCTAGTTTTTTATCTCGTTCTAACCGAAAGTATTTTCCCATATTTTCATAATCCTTTTTACTTGCTATTTCATAAAACGCTTCAAGGCAGTCTTTACTATGAGTAGTAGCAAATACTTGAATATTTAATTTTTTTGATAATTGGAAAATGAAATCCCAGACTTTCTCTTGGATAGAATGATGTAAACCTGTTTCAAACTCGTCAATCAAAAGAACGCTTCCTTTAGCTGCAACCATTTCTAAAGCTATAGTTAATAATCGATTAATTCCATCTCCAAGACTATTTATACTAGAAGGTTTATCATTTCCTTTTAATCGAATTATAGCATTATCATTTTGGATATTTAGTCTTATTACACGAGGTTCTATTATTTTAAGAGCATCAATTATAATGTCTTCCTCAGGTCTAAGAGCTATTTTATGCCATCTAATATTATTGTTGTGTTCAATACTAGAGCTAACATAACCGTAGTAATCTGAAAGTATATAGTTTTTTATTTTATTATCAAATAATGTAAGTGTTTCTTTAATTGCACTATTTGGTAATTGAGTGGCTAAAGTTAAATTCTTTACTTTGGACAAGCCATTTATCTTTTTAGTGTTTTTATTAAAATCTGTTTGAAGAATTAGATCATTAATTTTTATTGACAGGTCTTTTTCTTGCTTCAAATATATAATCGATGCTATTAGTTCGCTCCTAGTAAAACCGTTATTTTTTCCTACCCTATTTTCAATTATGGTAGAAATTAATTTTGCTAAAAAATAATTATCTCCTCTGCTTTCATATAACATCAAAGCCTCTAAGAAAGAAGTCTTTCCAGTATTATTTTTACCGGCAATTAGATTGACTTGTCCAAGATTTTTAATTTTAAAATCTTTAAAAAGTCTATAATTTTGAATATGTAGCTCTTTAATCATATCCTATATATTTTGCTTTTTGCAAAACTACTAAAATATACTAAAAATCGTTTAATAAAGTTATACATAACTAAACATTTCGCTATCTTTGCGAGCTGTCAAAATGGCTTGTTTTGCCTTATGGCAAAGAAATTGACGTAGAGTAACTGTCTAAGTTTAAATTTATGTTTAAAAAAATTAAAAACATGATGGGCAAAAAAAATAATCAAACAGAAAACGACGAAACACTTTTAGATGATAGTGTCGAAATAAATATTAAAGAAGAAGCGACAGAAGCAACTGAAAAAGAGGTGGATACAAAAAAAGAAGATGTGAACCCCGCAATAGAACCAACAGAATCAGAACAATGGAAAGCTGAAAAAGATCAATTGGAAACCCAAATTGTAGAATTGAAAGATAAGTATTTGAGATCTGTAGCAGAGTTTGATAATTTTAGAAGACGCACAAATAAAGAACGGCTTGAATTAATAAAGACAGCAGGGGCAGACACTATGACAGCTTTACTGCCGATTTTGGATGATTTTGATCGAGCAAAGAAAACGGCTGATGATGAAAATACAGAAGAAACATTTAGTGAGGGCGTGGCACTAGTTTATAGTAAACTGCATAGTATTTTAAAACAACGAGGCTTAACAGAATTAGAGACAAGTATTGGGACACCATTTAATGTGGATTTTCATGAAGCCTTGACTGAAATACCTGCTCCAAACGAGGAGATGAAAGGAAAAATTGTAGATGTTATCGAAAAAGGATACAAATTAGGAGACAAGATCATCCGATATGCTAAGGTAGTTGTCGGAAAATAAAAGCGGTCAAAAAAAATTATTATGGCAAAAAGAGATTATTACGAAATATTAGGGGTCAGTAAGGGCGCAGATGCAAAGGAGATAAAAAAGGCTTATCGAAAAATAGCAATGAAGTACCACCCTGATAAAAATCCTGATAATAAAGAAGCAGAAGAAAAGTTCAAGGAAGCTGCGGAAGCATATGAGATATTAAGTGATGAAGATAAAAGAGCAAGGTATGATCGCTTCGGTCATGCAGGAGTAGGAGGCAATAGTGGTTTTGGAGGAAGAGGTGGAATGACGATGGAAGACATCTTTAGTCAATTTGGAGATATATTTGGAGATGGAGGAAGCCCTTTTGAAAGTTTCTTTGGTGGAGGAGGTCGTCGTCAACAACGTCGTAGTGGTGGACAAAGAGGAAGTAATCTACGTATTCGAGTCAAACTATCTTTAGAGGAAATAGCAGAAGGGGTTACTAAAAAAATTAAAGTCAAGAAAAGCATAAAGTGTAATACGTGTAATGGTTCGGGAGCTAAGGATGCGAATTCAGTGAGTACGTGTAATACTTGTAAAGGTTCAGGATATGTACGACAAGTACGTAGTACTTTTTTAGGACAAATGCAAACAACCGTTGCGTGTCCAACTTGTAAAGGAAGTGGGAAACAAATTACAGCAAAGTGCGGAACTTGTAGAGGGGAAGGTAAGACAAAAGGAGACGAGACAATTTCTATAGATATTCCAGCAGGTGTAAGTGAAGGAATGCAGCTTTCAATGAGTGGGAAAGGAAATGCGGGAACAAATGGAGGTCCTGCAGGTGATCTATTGATTAGTATAGAAGAAAAACCACACGAGTTTCTACAAAGAGATGGAAGCAATTTAATTTATGATTTATATTTAAATTTTGCGGATGCAGCTTTAGGAGCTTCAGTCGAAGTACCAACCTTAAACGGTAAGGTCAAAATTAAAATACCAAATGGAACTCAAGCAGGGAAAATTTTCCGCCTAAAAGGGAAAGGCTTACCATCGGTTCAATCTTATGGTAAAGGCGACCAGTTGATCCATGTAAATATATGGACACCAAAGAAATTGAATGACGATGAGAAAAGGTTATTAGAAAAATTGCGGATGATGCCTAACTTTAACCCTGATCCAGGGAAATCAGAAAAGAGTTTCTTTGAAAAAATGAAAGACTATTTTGCGTAGAAAAAAACACCTTATATCTAGGGATAGATATAAGGTGTTTGAAATTTAACCTTATGAATAAAACATTCTTCCTAGTCTTAGTTCTGTTATGTTTTACCCAATGTGGAGAAACATTTTTTTATACACAAGAAATTCCAATAAATACAGAGGGATGGTCATATGATAAGGCTAAGAAATTTGATTTTAAAATACAAGAAGCGAACCAGAAATATCAGGCATTTTTAGATATAAAACATACACCTGATTATCCTTACCAAAATCTATACTACCAATTAAAAACGACCAATCCAAAAGGTAATGTGGATAAAAGGATGCTTTCTACAAACCTAGCAGATAAAACTGGTCAATGGTATGGCAGTTGTAATAGTACAAGCTGTAATGTTAGGATCAATTTAGAAAAAGAAATTTCTTTTGAAGATATAGGGAATTATACAATAGAGATAGAACAATGGACAAGAGATAGTTTATTACAAGAAGTGGAAAGTATCGCACTTCATATTCAGGCTACTGCACAAAAATAGAGCGGACTATGAAAGCCTATAATTTGGAGACGGCTCTAGCTCATCCCGATAAAATCACGCACCTTTACATCATAGGCTTAAAAAAAAGAAAATTTCCTAAAGCGATATATCAGTTAAAAAACTTGGAACACCTAGAATTGAGCAAGCATGATTTTAAGGAGATTCCAGTAGACATTGCCCAGTTGACAACATTGAAAAGCCTAAGCCTTACACACCTCAATTTAACAAATCTACCATTTACCTTTTCCAAATTAATAAATCTAGAACACCTAGATTTAAGTACGAATTGTTTTAGTACATTCCCAAAAGTGATCACAGAATTAACCAACTTAAAATCACTTTCTTTACAAAGAAATGAAATAGAAATACTGCCACTAGAAATAACGAAGAATAAACAACTTAGACAGCTTGATTTATCTTTTAATGAATTGAAAAAGCTAACACCAAATATTGGAGGATTACGGCATTTAGTAAAATTGGATGTGAGTTATAATAAACTTCGACGATTGCCCGCAGGTATAAAAAAATGGAAAAAGCTACAATATTTAGACATTAGTTATAACCAAATCAGAAAACTATCTGCACGCCTAGGAGAATGTCATCAACTCCAATTTTTGGCAGCTAAAAAGAATTTTATAAAATTCCTTCCAGAAAGTTTAGTAAATCTCCAAGCATTGGCTTATCTTAATCTTTCACATAATAAAATTTCTGAATTACCCGAGTTTATGGATAATTGGGGGAGTTTAGAAAAGCTATATTTGGAATATAATAAGATAGAAATACTGCCATACCGAATAGGAAAGCTCAAAAATCTGAGAGTACTAGACTTGAGGGAAAATCCAATCCATAACTTACCCTTAAGTTTCGAACAATTACGGCTTCAAGAGTTTAGAGGCAGTCAATGAATTCCAAAACGACTAGCATAAGCATTAAAACAAACAAAATGAAAAATCCAGAAATTGTAGAACTACAAGAGGACGTTTCCAATTCGCCCTTGTATAGTGAAGACCTTGCCCCAGTACCTGCTTCTAAAAGAACGTGGAATAAGTGGGATTTAGCAGCGATTTGGGTCGGAATGGCGGTATGTATTCCAACGTATTTATTGGCTTCGTATATGATAAAATCAGGTCTTAGTTGGTTAGAAGCATTAATGATAATTATTATTGGAAATATTATTATTACTGTTCCAATGGTGCTAAATGGTCATGCAGGTGTAAAATATGGCGTGCCATTTCCCGTAATTGGTAGAGCTTCTTTTGGAACAGTAGGCATCCACATCGCATCGGTCGTTCGGGGAATTGTAGCCTGTGGTTGGTTTGGTATTCAAACATGGATAGGCGGATTGGCATTTTATGCCATATGGAATGCACTTACAGGAGCAGATGGGGCAACAGCTTTAGATGTCGGTAAGTTTATTGGTTTTGGATTATTTTGGTTGGTCAATGTGTACTTTATATGGAATGGTACAGAAAGTATTAAATGGCTAGAAAAATTTTCGGCTCCTATATTGATCCTTTTAGGAATATTATTGATAGCTTGGGGTATATATGGGGCAAAAGGCTTTGGGATTGTACTTCAACAGAGCGATCAACTTGCTAAACAAACAGCAATCTTAAATACAATTGATGATAAAGTGACTTTGACCTTTAACCCAATTAGAGATAAAGCAGGGAATATAAAGGCAAGCGATTATCAATTGATAGTGCCAACAACTCAAGGCAAAACCAATACTACCGATTGGTTACCCACTTCAAGAGGACTTGAGAATATTGATGTAAAAACATTCGTTCCTAACCTTGATAGTGAAAGCATTAAAGAAGGGACAAAAAATATAAATGTTCGCTTTAGAATACCTAGTAATGGAAATTACAAAACTTCGAGCGAAGTGACAGTTACCGTTGCTAAAAATGCAGGGGAAACCTTTGGAGAACGCATATGGTCTTACTTGCTTTGGTTGACAGCAATGGTTGGGTTTTGGGCCACAATGGCGATTAGTATTGCTGACATTACACGTTATACCAACGCTCAAAAAAATCAAGTACAAGGACAATTTATAGGTCTACCAGGGACAATGGCTCTATATTCTTTTGTCGGAATATTTGTGACTTGTGCAGCAGTAATTAATTTTGGAGATGTTTTAGTAGCAGAAGATGCTCCTTGGGATCCTGTTTCTTTACTCGCCCGTTTTGAAAATCCAGTAGTAGTGGTGATTGCTCAAATCTTTATGCTTATAGCAACGCTTAGTACGAATATAGCCGCCAATGTCATTGCTCCAGCCAATGCCTTTTCTAACCTAGCTCCAAGAGCTATTAGCTTCCGAACAGGCGGTTTAATTACAGCTGTCATAGGTATCCTTATTTGTCCATGGTGGTTAATGGATGAAATAAGCGGTTTATTGCTTTTTGTTAGTAGTTTCTTAGGCCCTGTACTAGGAATATTGATAGCCGATTATTTTATGATTAATAAAAAAGAAGTTAACCAAGCACATTTATTTAAAACCAATGGAATCTATGCTTTTGGAGGCTCAGGATTTAATAAAGCGGCTATGCTCGCTTTGTTAGCTGGAGTTATAGTTGCAATAATTGGTCTACTAGTGCCAAGCCTATCATTTTTATATACCTTATCTTGGTTTACAGGCTTCGGAGTGGCTTTTGTAGTTTATATTTTATTAATGAAAAAAGTTACAGTTTAAAAAATGAAATATCTAAAACCTTTTATAATATTATTCATCTTTGCAAATACATTTGCGTGTAAAGAGACTCAAGTAGATAAAAGTAAGTTTACCGAGTTTGGATTTAGACTAGAAAAAGATCCACAGTGGGAGACATATATGGATTTAGTCAAAAGAACGCAAACCATAAAAGTACATACTGCTAGTTCATATAAAAATGAAGAGATATCATCGGAGAAATTGCGTGTTTTTTTTATTGAAAACCTGATTAATTACCATATGCCTTTTTGGTATGGAACGGGATGGTCAGCAGATGGGCGGACTCGTAAACCAAGAGAAGGTACAACATCAGCCTCTAATTTTGTAGCAGTTGTTCTTAAAGACTTTGGATTTAATTATAATGTGCAAAAAATTGCACAACGAACGCCTTTACAAATAGTAGAAGCATTTAGTCAAGGAGAACAGATTTTTACAGCTAAAATGAGTACAAAAGAAGTGCTTCGTCATATGAAAAGCCAAAGCGATAATGTCTATTTGTTAGGGCTAGATAATAACCATTACGGGTTTATTGTTAAAGCATATGATGAATTATTTTTTATTCATGCCAGTTACCTTCCTCCAAAAGAAGTACTAATCGAAAGAGCCGATGAATCTGCTGTGTTTGATACCGCAACAGTTTATTATATGATTTCTCTTTCAGGAAATGAAAAGTTGATGGATAGATGGTTATTTAAAAAAGGAGAAATTTCCTTGTAAACAATGTTTTTTCAAGTTGTATTTTTTTTCTATTTTTGTAAAATGACTACTAAGAATTTATTATTATTAATGTTTATGGGCTTGTTAGGCTATATGAACCTTACCGCTCAAGCTGTTAAACTTAAATGGGGAAAAGCATCAGTACTTGAAAAAAACATGAAAATTTGTGCCTTTGATTCCTTAGCAGAAGCCGTTATTTTATTTGATAAAGGAGATATAACGATTAGAGGAACAAATGTATACATTGAAAGGCATAAACGATTGAAAATTCTTGATGAGAGAGCAATAGATGAATATGGACAAATCAGCCTTGCCTATTTCGCTAAGAAAGATACAGAGAAAATAATTAATGTAAAAGTTCAAACTATCAATTATAAAGATGGTAAACCTATCGTCTCAAAGCTAGCCTCCAATGAAATATTTGATAAAAAAAGTGGGGATTGGGGAGAAGTAACTTTTGCCTTTCCAAAAGTAGAAAAAGGAAGCATCTTAGAATTTAAATATACCTTAGTCTCTAGTGATTTGGTATTTCTTGATCCTTGGGTTTTTCAAAATGATCTTCCAACCGTTTATAGTGAAGTCTCAGCAGTGATACCTCCATCTTTACAGTACAGTGTATTATTTTTTGGTAAAATGCTACAAACTAAGTATCAAGCAGAAGTTCTTGAGGATCAATGGAGCTTAGAAAATATTCCAGGTTATAAAGATGAAAAATACGTTTTCAATTATTTAGATTATGCAGATAGGCTTGTTTTTCAGTTAAAATCTTACACAACATTAAAAGATCAATATTCTTATGAAACACAAAAGGAAACATTGCTCAACTCTTGGGAGCGATTGGCAACAGAGGTAGAACAACGATATAAAAAATTTGCTACACAAAAAGTAGTCCGAGAAGCATTAGGTAATATCGGATATGAGGGGAATCCTACCGAAGAAAATCTATCTAAGATATATGACCAGATTGTCCAAAATTATCAATGGGATAGGAAATATCATTTATTCGCACGAAAAAAATTTAGTAAAGTCGTTGAGGATAAAAAAGGCACATCAGCAGAGATTAATTTGTTTTTATTAGAATTATTACAAGAAGCGGGTTATGAGGCCTATCCTATGTTGTTAAGTACTAGAAGGCATGGACGTGTCACAAAAGATTACCCATTATTAAGTCAATTTAATAATGTAATAGTGGCTGTTTATATAGATAATCGTTATTTATACCTAGATGCAGCTTTAGCATCTAATTTTAATAATTATAAAATATTACCATTACCCGATTTCAATTTTTATGGATATATGCTTGATGGTAAGGATTCCAAATGGTTAAAAATACTAGAACCTAAAATTTCAAGTGTATATTCTAAAATAGAACTGGATCTAGGAAAAATAGCTCCTTCTTATATTGTTGAATATCGCTTCAATAACTATTTCGCTCTTTCCAAGCGAGAAGAAATAACAACATCTCCTAAAGATATTTTTCATCCAAAGGAAAAGAAGGTAGGTAATATTCTATTTGAATTTGATAGTCAGGAAATAAAAGGATTAGAGAATAATCAAAAACCGCTAGAACTAAAATATAATTTTAAAAAAATTGAAGGGGAACTAAAAAGCGATATTGTTTATCTTTCAGTTGATTTTTTAAAACTTTTTGAGAAAAATCCTTTTTTGAAAAATCAACGTTATATGCCGATAGAATTAGACTTTCCTGTCTTAGAAAAAAATACAGTTGAAATTGTATTACCAGATACATATAAAATCGAAAGTGTTCCTGAGAATGTAGCGATAAAACTCCCAGAAGGGTATGGGAAATTTTACTACACAGCAAATCAATACGAACATAAAATTATTATTACGACTCATTTCGAATTAAAGAAGACCGTTATGCCTGCGGCTGTTTATCCTTATTTAAAAAGAATAATCGATCGACTAATCGCAAAATACCAAGAACCAATTGTACTAAAAAAGCATTGAAACTGAATCATCTTTTGGAAGTGTTACTTTTTAAATCTCTTCTAGTCCATATTAAAGAATACACAAAATTTTGTACTATTGTGTATAGAAAATTATTGCTCATTAAAAAACGATAAGATATGCCAATACGAATGGAAGAGGACGAACCGTCCAAACGGCGGGAAGAATATAATCCGCCCACTCCCAGAGATAATGGAGGGAGAGGAGGAGGAATTAATCCAAATATGATTTTAATGTTTCTCCCGTTTTTAAAAGGGCTATTTCGAAAGCCTAAACTTTTAATTTTACTAATAGGCGCAGCTATACTGTTTTATATGATGTCTGGCAGAAGTTGTGCTGGAGGAGGTGTAGATATGTCAGACGGTTTTATTAAAGGGCTGGATTTCAATCAAGAACAATACGATAAAACTGAAGTCTTTGAAGCACTAGCAGATAATAGAAAAAATCCACTACCTGAAAAAATATCGCTAAAAAACTATGCTCCTAAAAGGCTAAATCAAGGGCGACAAGGATCTTGTGTAGGTTGGGCAGCTTCCTATGCTGCTAGAACTATATTACACTCTAGAGCTACTGGGCAAAACCCTAACCAGATTGCATTTAGCCCTTCAGCATTATACAATCAAATTGCTTTGCGTGGATGCCAAGGAGCCTATATGCAAGATGCAATGGAAGTGCTAAAACAACGAGGAACATTGCCCTTTCGTGAATTTCCCTACGATGAAGGTTCTTGTAGCCGAGATATGAGCGGTAACCAGCGACAGACAGCCGCACAATATCGAACTAAAGGATACAATCGTTTAACAGTTGGAGGTAGTAATTATAAACCTGATTTGTTGGCTATAAAACAAAACCTAGCGCAGGGAGCACCAGTTGTCATTGGAATGCAGGTTGGAGGAAGTTTTATGCAGGCAATGGAAGGACGAAAACTTTGGGTGCCTAATCGTAGAGATTACAATATGATAGGATTCGGAGGTCATGCGATGTGTGTGATTGGATACGACGATTATTTAGGGGGAGGCGCTTTTGAGATTATGAATAGTTGGGGTGAACGTTGGGGCGAGAATGGCATTGCTTGGGTTCGTTATAAGGATTTTGAGTATTTTGTAAAAGAGGCTTGTGGACTCTATCCTATGGGAAGTGCAGATAAAGCCAACTCAAATAAACTAGCCGTACAGTTTGGATTAGTAGATGTCCATACCCGACAAAACATTCCGTTTAAAAGTGTAGGAGGGAACGTTTTTCAAACGGCTCGACCAATTAAAAAAGGCGATAAATTTAAAGTAGAAGTCACCAATACAATTGAATGCTATACCTATATTTTTGGAGAAGAAACGACAGGAGAAAGTTATGTGCTTTTTCCTTACACCCCTAAACATTCCCCATACTGTGGTATTACTGGGACAAGGCTTTTTCCTAGAGATCATTCCTTGAAAGCAGATGATTTAGGAAATAGAGATAGGATAGCGATACTTGTTACAAAAGAGCCTATCGATTATGTAGAAGCCAATCAGTTATTTAATCAGGCTAAAGGAAGAAGTTATGAGGCTCGAGTCAATGAAATACTTGGTGGTGATATGGTTACAGGTATTCAATATAAAGCAGGCAAAACGATTACGTTTGGTACAGAATCCGTAAATCGTCAAGCGGTTGCTATTATTTTAGAAATTGATAAAGAATAATTGAGCATTCTATTTTTTAAACAGCTTCATTATCTAAAGTAGAACAAAGAGAAGGTTTAACCTACTTAAACCTTTTCTTTGTTGTGCTAAAACAATACCCCTTGCCTTATGAATTGGACTTTAATTTGGTCATCTGCACTCATCCTTTTTTTTATTCTTGATCCTTTTGGAAATATCCCTGTTTTATTATCGCTCTTAAAAAAAGTAGAACACAAAAAACGTTTTCCAATCATCATT
Organism: Saprospiraceae bacterium; assembly: GCA_020630435.1. Classification (GTDB taxonomy): domain Bacteria; phylum Bacteroidota; class Bacteroidia; order Chitinophagales; family Saprospiraceae; genus JAHDBJ01. The sequence continues at coordinate 160,155 of JAHDBJ010000005.1, read as the reverse complement.
AGAGAATGTTTAATTGGACTCTCTATATTGATTATGTTTCTATTTTTTGGAAAAGCTTTCCTTGATATTTTTCACTTAGAAACAGCAGCAGTTACCGTAGCTGGAGCTATTATTTTATTCATTATTGGGATACGACTTATTTTTCCTGATCCAAATAAAAAAGGACAGGCATTAGACGAAGAAGCCTTTATTGTTCCTATTGCTATGCCAATGATTGCAGGACCATCAGCTCTAGCCACTTTACTAGTGATGTCAAACAATAGTCCTGATGGCAAAATATCCGTTTTAATCTCATTATTAATTGCTTGGTCAATAAGTACCATAATTCTTTTATCTTCTCCTTTTCTATATCGTATTTTAAAAGAAAAAGGCTTAAAAGCCCTAGAACGGTTGATGGGAATGTTACTTTTGATGATGTCTGTACAAATGCTTATCAATGGAATAAGAGATGTAATTGCAGGAGGATAGAAAATAATCAAATCACTAGTCTTATCAGGTTTAAAGAATTATTGATAACTTTTCATTTTAAAGCATAAATATCCTTAAAAAGAAATGAAGATGAAACATGGGGAAAACAAATTGGAAAAAACTGGGTTTTGAATTCTTTTCAATTTTTATAGCGGTTATCTCTGCGTTTGCTTTGAATAATTGGAATGAAAACCGAAGAGACGATAAAGCGACCAATAAGATTTTAGCTGAAATCTCGAATGGCTTAAAGAAAGATATTGAGGATGTAAAACACAACATAAAAGGACATAAAGAAGGAATTGCAGCTTGTGGTTTTTGGAGAAATATCATTCAGCATAAACAAGTAAAAACAGATTCAATACAAAATTTTTATTTTGACTTAACAAGAGATTTTATTAGTCTTCAAAATATATCAGGCTATGAAACCCTTAAGTCAAGAGGATTAGAATTAATTGACGATGATTCACTACGATTTGAAATCATTACACTCTATGAATATGCTTATACTCTTCTAAGGGAATTAGAAGAAGAATATTATGAAATGCAATATCAGGAAAATTATTTTGATAAAATAAATGAAAAAATTGCCCCAAACTTTAAGTTTAATGAGAAAGGAAACATAGTAGGCATAAAATATCCTTTGAAGATTAGTCCAGCAGAAAAAAATATATTACTGAGCTATTTATTGAAAATACAGGTAAATAGAAACTTTATCCTTAGAGTTTATAATCAAACAGAAAAAGAATTAATTCGGATACAAAATAAGATTGAAAAGAAACTAGAGTAATCGTATTGATTAGAAAAAATACTATTTTTAATGCAGTTTATATAAATCCTTCAAAGAAAACGTTGACCATTTAAAGTAAATATTGTTTTTGTTTTTTTTGATTTTTTTTGTAAATTTAGCCTATTCAAGATGTATATTACTACTTAAAATGACCATTGAGAGTACTTGTTGTTTTACACAAACCAATCCATAACAGTAATATATAAACACATTTACCCATTCTTAAAATTACCAGACTAACCTAAATATACGGCACATCTAGCTTTGGGGTGTTCGTGTATTCTTGATTTTATATACACCTAACCAGCACCTTTAGTGAGAAAACTAGGCGTTAACTAACATGGTATTAGTATAACATTTTTAAAAATGAACGTTTGAGGTTTAAGATTCAGATATATCTGTTTTTCCTTTTCCTTTATAGCTCCCCAGAACTTATAGGACAAGGTCTTAATGCGTCAAATAATTTTGAATATAGGGAACTACAAAATTATAGAACAGGACTAACAATAGATTCCATTGACAGCTATTTAAAAACTACTAGAAAAATAACAGAACAAAGAGAGACGGAATCAATAAAACCATTAAATAATCAAGTAGGAAATAACTTTAGAGAGCAAAAACAAAAAGCACTCTTTTTTTCTCAAGCAAGAGCATTAGAAAAACATCAAAGACAATTTTATATCTCTACTTTTTTATTAATGCTTGTTGTCTTACTATTTATAATACTAAGTATTTCATATTACCAAATAAAAGTATCGAATGAAGAAATTCAGAATCAACATAAAATCATTTCTCAGCAGTCAAAAGAATTACGCCAATTAGACCAAGCAAAGTCTCGTTTTTTTGCTAACGTTAGCCACGAACTAAGAACACCAATTACATTAATAATGGGACCAATTAGCTCAGTATTAAAAACGGGCGATTTAAGTGATAAAGACTATTTTTTACTTAAAAAAGCCCAAAAAAGTACAAAAGATTTATTGAAATTAGTAGGCGCAATTTTAGATCTTACAAAGTTAGAAGCGGAAAAAATGACACTTAATAAACAGGCTGTGTTACTATTCCCTTTTTTACAATATATAGTTAGTATATTCGAAATCTTAGCAGTACAGAGAGACATCTATTTTACTTTTAATTATAAGGGCTCTAAAGAACTTCGATTAGAAGTTGATAAGGAAAAACTAGAAGTTATCATAAATAACCTTTTATCTAATGCTTTTAAGTTTACTCAGAATAAAGGAAAAATCACGATTGAATGCGAAGATGAGGGCGATAAAATCAAATTAGCGGTTTCAGATACGGGGAGAGGCATTCATCCTGACGATATTGATTACATCTTTGATCGTTATTATCAATACTCTGATAATAAGAGAGCCGTAGAGGGAGGTACTGGAATCGGTCTTACAATAAGTAAAGAATATATTCAGCTAATGCAAGGGAAAGTTTGGGTAGAGAGTGAATTGAATAGAGGGAGTATTTTTTATATAGAATTTCCAAGAATAGAGGTTTTAGGACAAGCACAGGTATCCGATAAATTGGTTTTAAATGGTGTAGTGGAAACAAAAGATATTTATAATGAAATTCCTAGTTTTATAAAAAATAGAAGGACGATTCTTATTGTAGAAGACAATTATAACCTTAGAGTCTACTTTGCATCAACTTTATCAAAACAGTATAATGTTCATTTAGCTGAGAATGGACAAGTCGCTTTAGATTTATTAATGGAGAGCCTAAATGATGAAAATCTAAAAATAGATTTGGTATTATCTGATATTTTAATGCCAGAAATGGATGGTTATCAATTATTAACAATAATAAAAAGTCGAGACTATTTTTGTCATATACCAGTAATAATGTTAACGGCAAAAGCAGATACACAAGGTAAACTTAAAGCGCTTAGAATTGGTATTGATGATTATTTGCTGAAACCTTTTGAAGAGGAGGAGCTTATTGCAAGAATAGAAAATGTATTTCTAAACAACAGAAAACATCAAGTAGAATCCAAAATAATTTCTGAACAAAATGAAAATATGGTTATGTCTACTGAAGCGAATTCAGATATGCTCCCCTCTAAAAGAACAACAGAGGACTTAGAGTGGCTGGGAAAATTAGAAGATGTGGTGAAAATGTATTTAGCCAGTAGTAATACTAAAGTGAGTGCATTGGCCGAAGAAATGATAATGAGTGAGCGACAATTTCATCGAAAAGTGAAACAACTTACAGGGAAATCACCAGGAGAATATTTTAAAGAAGCTCGATTAATAGAAGCTCGACGATTATTAGAAAAAAGGTTGGTTTATAGTGTCAAATCTGCTGCATTTTCTGTTGGATTTAAAAATCCCGAATATTTCTCTATTCAATTTAAAAAAAGATTTGGCAAAACACCCTCCGAATATTTGCCTTAAAAAATGCTCTTACAAGTTGAAAATGCAGATCCTTTATACAGATGGCAGAATATTGACCATAAAAAGTCAAATTTATTAGGGTAATGGCACTTTTTTAAGGGATGAAAGTCCATTTTTATAAGGTTCAACTAAACTACTTTTGTTTCGTGGTCCAAAATATATATTCAATATTTCAATGATTAGACAGGGGGACTCAATACTAGGTTCTAGTCTTGATAAAATGAATTTATTAACCAATAAAGAAGTAGACCATGAAAAAAATTAACCCTCAACATTATTTCTTTAACCTTTATTTTAACCAAAACTACAAAAGATACATACTTTGTAATTCTATTCGCATTTTTAGCACTTTAATACTTCTAGTTCCACTAATATGCAAAGCTCAAACTCCATGTTCGGCGCTTCGATGGGAAAAAGGCTCTACTTGGAATATAGATGGCTCTATTAATGACTTGCCTAATGCTCCTAGTCCAAATGGTATTGTAAGGTGTGGAAGTTCCGCTGAGACACAATCGAATATCCAATCGAATGGAGTCTATGATCCTAGGATGTTTGAGTTGCCAAACCTAGTAAATTGTATAAATCCAGTAAATGGTATGGATGTAATGTTACTTAGACCTGAAGTAGGGCAAAAAATACTATGGCTCAACTTTGATATAAGAGCATATTCTGGAGGATTTGATTTCCAAGTTATTGGTGGGCCAGATAATATAGGTTGGGCATTATTTTATACTAATGCACCTACAAGTGCTACAAATGCTGATGATTTAAGTGGAAACTGTGAGGATTTGACTTACGACGTTTGTGGAACTAATTTTACGAGTGGGTGGGCACCTGATCCCTTTTTTACCCCTGATTTATCAAACCCAACAAATTATTACATTATGGTTTGGGATCAAAATGGGGGCGATTTTAGTATTAATTTCAAAGCTCGATATGGTTGTGGTGATATAGAGCCCCCAATATGTATTTCACAGGAAGAAGAGATAAATTTTACTTGTAATGAGGTAGATTATTTATTAGAATATACATTTAGTGCTATAAATGGTGATTTCTATATCGTCGAGCATACAGGAGAAGGGACTGATATAGACTCTGAACCAGCGATATTATCCTTTGGTAATCCTTCGGATGGTAATTTTGGAAAAGCAAAAGTCAAAATCAATTACCCTAGAAATAAAGGTTATGACTTTTCTATTATGAATGTAAATGAAGATAACTGTAGTTTGGTACATATTTCAGGAGAGCCACCTTGTTTGGTGACGCCAGTTGAACTGAGTGCATTTTCGAGTACTTGTATATCGTCTGCTATCGTTTTGGATTGGAGGACAGATTCAGAAACAAATAACGATTATTTTATAATTGAAAAAAGTAAAGATGCCAGAATATTTACTGCAATTGGAATAGTAAAAGGTAAAGGAAATACTACAAATGCTCAATTTTATCAATTTCAAGATAATGAAACTTTTGGGAGAACAATTTACTATCGTTTGAAACAAGTAGACTTCGACGGTTCATACAATTACAGTCAAATGATTAGCATTGATCGATGTGGAAAAAGGAGTATGAATCTAGTAGTATTTCCTAACCCTTTTACGGAAGATATAACATTTGAACTAGATATTGAAAGTCAAAACGTAACAATCCAAATTTTTGAATTAAGTGGTCGAATGATTTATGAAACATTCTTAGATGTGCCCAAAGGATATTTAAGACATACTATTCCTTTTGCTAAACAACCTGAAGGAGTTTATATACTAAAAGTGAATACAGCAAATGAAAATTTTAGCAAAAAAATAATAAAAAAATAGACTAGGACACCCCTAGTATTTATATCAATGTTATGAAGAAGTGTGAAAAAATTTTAGCCTCTTTAACCAATTTTTTCTTTATAACATTTTGACCACCTGCTAAAGCTCTTGAGGAAGATAAAAGTAGGTGGTTTTTAAAAAAAAGAATGTTACATTATAATAGCTGTATATTGACCTATGATCAATATCAATATTTTGGATTATTTAAAGCCTTTTGGAGAAAAGTTTCCAAAAGGTTTTTTTATAATCGTTATTTAGATAATGTAATTAGTTTGTACTTTCGTTTGTAAGAATCCTTAGTATATGAACGTTTAAAAAATACAACTTGAATCCAAAGGAAGAAGAACATATAAAAAAATGGAGGCTTATACTTGGCAAAACGGCTGATCCTGAAGGTGATGTGGCATTAGGTTCAGGGGAAGGGGAGGATATGAAAGGAATGGATGATGTATTGGAAGCACTCTATGATTCGGAGCGCCGAGGCGGTTTGGGGAGTTCTGTGCCTAATGTGAATCGTTGGTTGGGTGATATACGAAAATATTTCCCAACACCATTAGTAAGAATTATGCAAAAGGATGCTATAGATAAACTAGGGATACAGGAAATGTTACTAGAACCAGAATTATTACAAGACCTAGAACCTGATGTACATCTAATAGGTACATTACTGAGTCTGAATAAAGTAATGCCTGAAAAAACAAAAGCAACGGCCAAGGCTGTTGTTCGGAAATTAGTCGAAGAGTTACAGAAAAAACTTCAAAATCCACTACGAGAAGCAATAGAAGGCAGTTTAAGTAGAGCTGTACGCAATCGACGCCCTAAGTTTAATGAAATAGACTGGCATAAAACGATTCGAGTAAACCTTAAAAATTATCAAAAAGAATATAAAACAATTATACCAGAACATTTAATAGGGTATGGAAAAAAAGGACAAGCCTTAAAACACGTTATCCTATTAGTGGATCAAAGTGGTTCTATGGCAAGTTCTGTCGTCTACGCCAGTATTTGTGGAGCGGTTATCGCTTCCTTACGTTCTGTTAAAACACATCTTGTTGTTTTTGATACAAGCGTTGTGGATCTAACTAGAGAATTATCCGATCCAGTTGAATTACTTTTCGGTACTCAACTAGGTGGTGGTACAGATATTAGTAAAGCCTTGGCATATGGAGAGACTCTAACACAAAACCCTAATGATACGATTTTTATTCTTATTAGTGATTTGTTTGAAGGTGGAAATAAAAGTGAAATGCTAAGGCGAACAGCAGCCATAAAAGCTATGGGAGTACAAATGATATGTCTTTTGGCATTAAGCGACGAAGGAAGCCCCGCTTATGATCAAGAAATCGCAGCCCAATATTCCACAATGAGTATCCCTACTTTTGCTTGTACACCTGAGCAATTTCCAGCATTATTAGCGACAGCTATTAAAAAAGAAAGTATCACCAATTGGATGTCAAGAATTGGAATAACATCAAAATAATAATTCAAAATGTTTACATAAAATGAAAAAAAATATCCTTTACACCTTGATTTTAATTTTGTTTTTTGCTTGTACGCCAGATAAAACAGATGAAGAATTGATACAAGAAAATTTCGATGCCTATAAAACGGCAATTCTTTCTGGTGATGGCGCAACAGCTTCTCAACAAATAGATAAAAAGACCTTAAACTACTATAACGATCTTTTAAAGAATATACTATCTTCTGATAGTACAACAGTAGAAGCCCTTCCGATATTAAATAAAATGCTCGTTTTATCTATTCGTGCTATTATTCCTAAAGAAGATATTCTTAAGATGGATGAACGACAGCTCTTTCAACGTGCGGTAGAAGAAGGAATGATTAGTAAGCAGGGCGTTGAATCGCTAGCACTAGGAGAAATGGCAATTAATCTAACCGATGCCAAAGTTCAAATGTTAACTCAAGGACAAACTGCACCATTATCTTTTCATTTCAATAAAGAAGGGAGCGATTGGAAATTGGATTTAACACCGATCTTTGATAGTTCAGTAGACGCTGTTAATCAATTTATTGGCGATAGAGGGATTACTGAAAAAGAGTTCATCTACAATTCTATTCAACAATTGACGAAGAAACCTGTTCGTGATGAAATTTGGGTGCCACTCAAAAAATAAACGTTAACTTTTTTATAAAAAAAGTCTTTTTTACGAACCGTTTTTTTTGATCCTACGTCTATAATATGTAGACTTCAATTTTTAGATTCAAAAAAATATGGTTCGGTTTTTTCTTTATTTTTCACTTGGTGTTGTATTGTTAATGTATGCTTGTAATCGTACAGATGATACTGCGCATGAAAAAATAAATGCTCCGTTTTTAGAGCTAAACACCACTTGGGCAGATTCTATGTTGAATGCCTTAAGTTTAGATGAAAAAATAGGACAACTTATTTTTTTAGAGACATCGCCCCAAGACAAACATCTTTTTTACAAAATCAATCAATATCATACTGGAGGAATAATAGCGGATGGATTTGATCTAGCGACTTATATACATTTGTTAGACTCTATTCAGCGATTGCGTCGATTACCTTTATTAAATGGAACAACACAAAATATTGCTATCAATAACCAGTTTTCGGATGCTTTAAATTTTCCTAAGGCAATTTCAATGGCAGCAGTAGAAAATGATAAGGCGAAAGATAAAATTTCAGCTCGATTTATTCAGAGTTTAAAAGCTCTAAATATCCACTTTTTGAAAGGCTTAGAATTACAACAAAAGACTGAAAATAATACATTTAATTTTGATGTTTTAGCAGGTACAAAGACTCAGTTTACAGAAGAAAATGCCAAAATGCTTCAGCGTATTCAAAGGCATAATGTACTAGGCTTTGCAGAACACTTCAAAGATTTTGTTTTAGTAGAGAACGATACAATTGGTTACTTGGATAGTCTGCATAATCATAGTATCAATTTAACGGTCAATGGACTATCGGGAATGATTATCGATCCGAGTATTTTTAAAATTGATACACTAATGAAATTGCCTCGGTTTTTCTTAGAAGCATACCTTGAAGAACATCTAAAGTTTAAAGGATTATTACTCGGAGATGTTAAAGATGAAGCCTCAATACCAGCAATGTATCATACAGGAATTGATATTTTTATTTCAAAAGAACCAAAGGCTGTTTTTAATTTTTATAAAAAATCAATCAATAAAAAAGCAATTTCTGAATACGATTTAAATCAAAAAGTGAAAAAGGTCTTACTTGCAAAAAAATGGGTTGGTTTAGATACCTTACCTCCTAGAGTGGATTCTCTTCAAGCGTTTGATTTTGTACATCGTACTTCAGATAAACTACTTATCCAACAACTCAATGAGGCATCCGTTATCGCATTAAATACTAAAAAGCTATTGCCTTTTTCGTATACTTATCAAAGAGATTTGCGATTGATTCATATTGGAGATGAGCCGCCCAAAGTATTTGAACAGCAATTTAAAAAATATGCAGATTACACACTTTTTAAGAAAATAAAACCCAAAGAAGGAGATATTCCTGCTTTAAACTTAGCTCAACTCAAACAAGCCAATACAACGATTATTTCGCTTGCGAATATCAATTTAAATCCATTCAAACACGCAGGTTTTTTGCAGTCAATTCAGGATTTACAAAAAGAGACAAAGGTTTTATTTATAAACTATGGTAATCCTGAAAATCTATTCCATCTAGATACCGCTTTAGCTAAATTGCAGGTGTTTGAGCAAAATGAATATACAGAACAAGCCCTTGCTCAAATTTTATTTGGAGGTATTGGGACGACAGGAAAAATGCCCTTAGCCATTAAAGATAAAATAGAGGAGGGGAGTGGCGATAGGCTAAAACCCATTCGTTTGAAATATACCATTCCAGAAGAGGTGGGGATATCATCCGAATCCTTGAAAAAGATTGATTCTTTAGCCAATCGGGTGTTATATTTAGGAGGGACACCAGGCTGCCAAGTCCTAGTAGCTAAGGAAGGAAAAGTCATTTATAATAAAGCCTTTGGCTTTCATACCTATGCAAAAAAACGGAGGGTCAAAACGACGGATGTTTATGATATTGCGTCTATTACAAAAATTGCAGCGACTACCATGATGGGGATGAAGTTGTATGAACAAAAAAAATATAAAGTCAACGACCAATTGAGTAAACATTATCCAGTAAGCGATTCATCTAAGATTAATAAAATACCAATCAAAAATTTGTATACTCACCAGTCTAATTTACAAGTTAATATGCCGATTTGGCGGTATATGAAGCCTGATACATTGCCTTACTGTTTTAATAAAGCTATGACAGATAGTTTGACGGAAGTTTGTACATTTAAGGTAGCCGATAATTTTTACCTCAATCCAAAGTATCTAGACACCTTATGGCGTGATATTGATCAAATTGAACCTTACAAAAAGAATAAATATAGGTACAGCGATGTGAATTTTAATATTTTATATCGCCTATTTGAAATAAAATCAGAAAAACGCATTGATGCTTATGTCAATGAAGAATTTTACCAACCCTTAGGACTTCGAAAATTAGGCTATCAGCCCTTGAATCGTTTTGATAGAAAAATGATAATACCTACCGAAAAGGATGAAAAATGGCGACGTCAGTTGGTACATGGTTATCCGCATGACGAAACGGCATCCTTACTAGGAGGAGTAGCAGGGAACGCAGGTCTTTTTTCTAATGCTGAAGACTTAGCGGTCATTGGGCAGTTATGGTTGAATAAAGGGGAGTATGGAGGTAAACGATACTTAGAAGAGCAAACCATTAACTTCTTTACAGCTTCAAAACATGGTAATCATCGTGGTTTAGGATTTGATAAACAAAAACCCGTCACGGGCAATTATTCTTGTGCGAAGTCTGCTTCTATGTCTGCTTATGGGCATAGCGGTTTTACAGGCGGATGTATGTGGATAGATCCTAAAGAAAAATTGGTCTTTGTTTATTTATCGAATCGTATACATCCCACTATTTTTAATAGGGTGCAACAAAAAAATAAAATCCGTCGGAAAATGCATCAAGTGATTTATGATGCAATAACAGACAAAAAAACAACAGATACCCCTCGCCTATAATGAGACGTATCTGCTGTGTAATAACTAGAATTTCAGACCATAAAGTAAAGCACCCATTAGAGCAAAAAACAGTAGTACATAAACGCCATCAATTAAGAAAAGTTTAAGCGATTTTTTCTGATACAAATAATGAATAGCCACAGCAGGTAAAGCATATTTTAAGGCTGTATACCCACCATGGAATCCACCATGAACAAATGTCTGTTCTTCAATAGGATGGTAGTTTGCACCTCCATTGATGAAATAAGCAATAACCAACATCATCAAGAACGCTAATCCATGTGTCATTGCCATTCCAGATTGAGCTTGTTCATCAGAGATACCTGTTTCTGCTTGCCATACTTTTCCAAACAGCGCCGTATACCATAGAAAGCCTAGCATAAATGCTGCTATAGCAGCGAGTAAAATTTCTAAATAATTCATTGGTTTTAAATTTTATAGTTAGGAAAAAATTTGAGTTTTCTATCTTAATCCTAAAGGATTAGGCGTAACCAATTGGATATTGGTATTGCCCTTCCACGTATAGTCAAACCGAATAGTCTTTGCTTTTTTATCTAGAGTATATTCCGAAGGCTTTAAGTTTTTCCCATTTATCGTAACATTTAAAGGTTCTTGGTCAAAATTATGAACAACTAATGTATAGTTGCCACTTGTCGTCGCACCATCCCATTTACTACGATTAAGTGTTTGCTCAATCGTCAAATTATTTTCCATAACCTTACTAGTAAAGTCGATCTGTTCAGACATTCCTTTTTTGATGGCATTGGGAGTTTCACCATCATCATTTAATAAACTGCTTTTCGATTCTAGAATCGCCTTATCGTGGTAATAATGAATTTCTAGGTTTTTGATGTTGTAATTTTGCGTGCTTTCCGCTGTTTTCTGTAAAGGTAAAAATGCACCATTTTTAATGAAAGTAGGAATGTTGTCAGGCTTTAAATCAACAGTATAGGACTTTCCTCCTGTGTACTGTTCCCCACTATAAAAGTCCGTCCAATTTGCTCCTTTGGGGAAATAGACTTCTTGTTTTTGTTTTCCTTTTTCTTTGACGGGAGAAACAAGAATATCATCACCCCACAGATAACTTTCATCATAAGTCAAGAGCTTTTCATTATCGGACTCTTCAAAAAATAAAGGAATCATTAAAGGCTTTCCAGATTGATGATTTTCAATCGCCATATCATAAATGTAGGGGAGGAGTTTATATCGTAGTTGAATAGCTGTTCTTGCTTTGTCTTTCGTCGCCTTCTTTTGGAAAACAGGTTCGGCAGGAATATGTTCTTGTGCATGTGGACGATAAATAGGTTGAAAAACGCCATATTGCAACCAACGGACATAAAGTTCATCATCAATTTTTTCACCACCAGCGAACCCCCCCAAGTCGCTGTGCATATAGGCAAGCCCCTGCATACCCATTTGTAGAGCGATTTCAGGTTGGGGTTTAAGTCCTCCCCAAGAGCGATTCACATCGCCCGTCCAAGGAATCATACCATAACGTTGAGAACCTGCATATCCCGCTCGCATTAAGATAAATGGACGTTGATTAGGGAAGTCTTTTTGATAACCTTCATATACCATCTTTGCCCATTCGTGTCCATAAGCATTATGAATATCGTCAGCAGTTCCGTTGATGTGTTGCAAATCAGCAGGGTGTACTTCGGGTTCTCCTAGATCACCCCACCATCCACCAATACCTTGATTGGTGAATTTTTTATAAATATCCCAAAACCATGCTTTAGCTTTTGGATCATAAATATCAATTAAACCTGTATTCCCAAAATAGAATTTATAAACATAAGGATTTCCGAGGGTATCTTTACAAATAATCCCTTTGTCAACAGCTTCTTCCCATTTATTGCTCGTTTTCAAAATAAAAGGCTCTGTTACTAAGATTGTTTTTACCCCTTTTTTATCAAAGTCAGCAATCATTTTTTCAGGATTCGGAAAACTATCTCGCAACCAGTCTAAATTTCCCATTGAATCAAAAATCTTCGGGCCAAACCAATAAATGTCAATGATGACAGCATCCAAAGGAATATCGTCTTTGAAAAATTGATTGACAGTCGTCTCTGTTTCTTTTTGAGTATGGTAACCAAAACGACTACTGAAATTGCCGAATGCCCAACGAGGTGGAAGCGGTTGTCGCCCTGTGAGTTGTGTATATTGATCCGTCAAATCATACCAATCATTACCTGCGACAACAAAATAGTTCATCGTGCCATTACTCCTAGATTCGTATAAAACCGAATTGTCTTTTTCACTATCTAAATCAAGAAATCCACTAGAAGCATTATCAAATAAAACAGCATACTGATTAGAAGAAATGAATAAGGGCAGCGTATAGTTCATTAAAGGAGCTTCCGTCTCATAACCGTAATGTGCCCGATTATAAAGGGTTAAGCGATGTCCTCGACGATTCATCCCCAAAACTCTTGCACCACCACCATAAAGAAGTTCATCTTCACTAATATTGAGTTTGACTTGTGCAGTAGAGTCAGATTGGGTAAATCCCTTATTTTCGGAGATGAGTAGTTTATCTTTATAAAAATATTCTATTTTAAATGGTTTCTTAGTGATAAGAATATCGATACCATTAGAATTCACTTTTACTACATTGCTACCATTATCATCAATAGTATATTCAAGGGCTTCGGGTTGCATACTTACAGCATAAGAAAAATTCTTGACCTCTTTGTTTTTGGGATAAAATTTGGTATGTACAATTTGTTCATTATAGGGCGTAATAATATATTTACCATTATCAACTACGATTTCTAAATTCTTGCCAATTTGTTTGATTTCTTGGAAAGTATTATCACTATTCTTGACAGCCGTTTTACAAGAAAAGAGCAATAGAAAAATACTAGAGAGTAAGATGATGTGTATGTGTTTCATTGTTGTTTTAAATTATTTTTAACGAAGTACCACAAGTAATGGATGTAAAAGTAACTGTGCAATATACATAAAAAGCGATATTGGTCTAAAGATAAGTTTGTATTTAATAGGTATGTAATATATCTGGAGTTTTGTCTTTATAGTTTTGAGTAGAAATCGTTTAAAAATGATCGATGAAAAATATTTTTATAGACATCGTTCTGAAAAGGTGGTATGAAAAAGTGAACTAAAGATAGGAAGTCATGGATGTTATTAGACAAAATGGAGTCAATGCAATTATTTCTACGTTTAAAATTAACCTTATAAAGCCTTAAAGAAATGAAGTATGAAAAAAGGTTCTGCATTACTTGTATGCAGAACCTAATAATTGAAATTGTTTAATAATGAAGGTTGATTTTAGTTATAAGTGCTTGTATTTCAAGATGAAACTCTATTCTTTTTCTTAACCTTAGCTACAGCGAAAAGAATTAGCTGAAATATTAAGATACAATGACTTGTAAATAATTCATCATTCTATTTTTAAACAACTTCCTTGTTTATAACAAAAATATTTTAGTATTTAATCATTTTTTTAGAAGTAATCAATCCAGATTCACTTCTATACTGTACAATAAACATACCTTGTGTTAAAGAAGAAACATCTAAATCAATGAGATTTTCTCCTTCAGTAACGTTTAGGGTTTGTGTATATAGTTTTTTACCATTGATATCAAATATAGAAAGTGTACCTTTTTCAATTCTCTTCGTAACAATGTTTATCTGTACTTTCTCTTTTTTTACAGGGTTTGGAAATAAATTTACAACCGTTTTATTGTGAGCTCTAAACCTTACTGTTTCTACAGTAGAGTAGGAAAAGCCTCCATCAAAATCAATCTGTTTCAATCGATAGTAATTTGTTCCAATAAGAGGGCTATTGTCAACAAATTCATAGTCTATGATTTCTACAGAATTTCCACGACCATTTACTGAGCCAATCTTACGGAAAGAGATACCATCTTGACTTCTTTCAATATCAAAATGACTGTTATTTTCTTCTGAAGCAGTCGCCCATTCTAAGAGAACAATTCGTTCTTGAGCTGTTGCTGTAAAATCTAGTAATTCAACAGGTAGGGCAGCAATCACCATTTCGTGAACAGCAGTGATTGTGCCGCATCCTCCTCTTACCGTATAAGAAACTTCAACTCTATGTACACCATCAGTTAGAAAAGATGTAGTAAAAGATGTACCAGAACCACTGCTAGTTGTACCCGTTGGGGCAGACCAGACAAATGACTCACTTCCTGTTACACTAAATGTATAAGTTTGAGTTGCAACTCCTATTTCATCTCCAGTAATGGTAGGAGGCGCACAATTAGAAATAATAATTGTATGGCAATCATTTACGTCACAATTATCAGTCGTTACAGTTACACATATTTCATATGTACCAGATACAGGGAAGGTAATATCAATTGTATTGCTTGTACTAGAGCCGATAGCTCCAGGAGAAGACCATGAATAACTAGCCCCCGCAACAGAAGGAGTAGTAAAAGTGTAGGCAACATCATCTTCACCATCTAAAGGTCCTGAAATATCTGCTACAACTTCATCAAATAATTCAAAAGAAGTAGAAGCACTACTTGAAGTACAGCCTGTTTTAGATACATTCAAAGACACATTTTTCGTTCCTAAAGAAGAGAATGTAACAGAATGAGGTCCAAATCCAGTAGCGGACGAAGGAGTAGCATCTGGGCCAAAAGTCCAAGAATAAGTGGCATCTACATCCTCAATTCCATCAGAAGTAATCATTATTACTTCTTCAATACCAATACATTGATCTGCTATTGTCGAGATAATAGCAATTGGGCAATCATCCATTACAACTTCATGGGTATCGGTACTGCTACAACCATTAGCGTCTACTAAAGTAACAGAGATTGTTTTCGTTCCACCAGTTGACCAAGAAATATCAATAGAGCTACTTGTACTTGTCCCCGTTCCCCCATCAGTATCCCATGTATAAGTAGCTCCTACAATATCTGTAGCATTAAAAGTGTAATCAACACCAAGACTGGCTGTTGAAGTACCTGTAATGTCTACAGGAGTAGGGGCGAATATTTCAAAATTTTCTGAGTGAGTTGATTCAGGGCAATCTGCACTAGATGTAGATAAAGAAACGGTTTTAGTTCCTACAGTTGAATATGTAATTGTATGAGGACCAACTCCTGTTGCTGTTGCTGGAGTAGCTCCTGCTCCAAAATCCCATGTATAAACATAGCTTCCTCCTAAATCTACAGTTGAGACTGTAACAGATGCCATGTTTGTAGCATCTGCACAAACATCTGCAATAGGGTTTATCTCTACTACTGGGCAAGTATATAATCCAATATCGACACTAAGTTCATTTGTACCACCACTCAAAGTATAAGTACCTGATTGACCAGTACTTTTATTTACATCACTATCTGTTTCGTCATTACCACCTAAATCAGGATATGTCAATTGACATTCTGATGGAATTCCATCAACCTCAATATAATAAATACCATTTGGTAAATCTTCAAATAAATAAGCTCCATTTGCATCTGTAAATTTAGATCCTAAGTAGTTGTTACCATTATCGTATAATTTAATTTCTATTCCGTCAACTCCCGTAGTGCCATCGTCCTGAACGCCATTAATATTATTATCTTTCCATACAAAGTTTCCAAGAGAATTTGTTCCTGTTCCCTGTATTTGATAATTAGTTGTTGTTATGTTGGTTTCTGGGACACAATCTAAGCATTCATTATAAGCATAAGCAGAGGTTTCGTCTGTTAAAGTATAAGGTGCTACAGCTTCTGTTACATAAGTTACAATAACTTGACCCCCTGCTGGTATAGTTGTAAAATCTTGTCTCATTATTCTTGTGACGGGATCATAAGTTACTGTAGGGCAGGTTGCTCCACCAGAAGCAACACAACTAATAGAAGCAACATCCACTTCGACTGAAGTAGGTATTGTATCTAACCAATATACATTATCCGCATTCATACTCGAACCTGGGGAATTCTGAAAAGTTACTTCCATCGTAATATTATCTCCTACATTGACGATTGCTGGAGATACTCCTTTTGATATTGATAAATCTGTAATGTCTAATGCTATTGAGCAAAAAGTATCATCAAGGTTATTTAAAGAATTTGTATCTATAACATCTACAGTTCCAGATGGAACTATAGTATTACTACGCCCTCTAAATTCAGCATCAAAGTTCTCTCCACAACCAGTAACAATTGGTTCGTTAATAACTAAAGAAAAGGTCAACGTAATACTTTCTCCAGCAGGCCAATCAGTAATAGTATTTCCAGTTCCAAGGCTTAAAAATTGTTGATATCCTCCATTAGAAGGCGTTACAGTTACATTGGTAGTACTTCCAAAGCCATTTTGAAACACAGCTGTTGGAGTAGTTACACTAGGGTCTGATACTGTCCATGACATAGCTTGTATTTCAAAAGGAAAATTATAGCTTGTGTTACCTGTTCCTGTTACATTAGCAGCTATTTCACTAAGACTATAAAATAATTTATAACCATCTGCTGCTGATGGACCATTATTTGTCCATGTTGCTGTATAATTCAAAGTTTTAGGAAACTCGTTACAATCACTTGCTTCTGATGTACAAGAAGTCGTAGAAACAAGGTCTGTTTCTGGACATGGACCTGGAAGACAGACACCAAAATCACAAGTTGTAATACTTGTTGCACTATTAGTAGTTGATTGACCAGATGGAGTCAAAATATTACTAAATCCTCTGAATTGAGCACTAAAACTCTTACCACAACCAGTAATGGTTGGTTCGCTAATAACTAAAGAAAATGTTAATGTAATACTTTCACCAGCAGGCCAATTTGTAACCGTATTACCAGTTCCTAGACTCAAGAATGTCTCGAAGCTGTTGCCATCATCAACTTGTACATTTGTACTCCCTGAACCATTTTGAAATATAGCCGTTGGAGTAGTTACACTAGGGTCTGATACTGTCCAAGACATGGCTTGTATTTCAAAAGGAAAATCATAACTTGTATTACCTGAGCCTGATATATTAGTGGCTATTTCACTAAGGTTGTATGATAACATATAACCATCTGCTGCCGATGGACCATTATTAGTCCATGTTACAGTATAGTCTAAAATTTTAGGAAAGGTAGTACAATCTGTCATATCAGAGCTTGAGGTACATGAAGTTCCAGATACTAAATCTGGACAAAGGTCGGAGGTACAGGTACCGAAATCACAAATTGTACTACTGGTATCATTACTTGTGTTAGTATCATTCAAACTGGAACCACCCAATGGGTCTGTGAAATCACTAAACCCTCTAAATTCAACATCAAAATTCTCTCCACAACCAGTAACGGTTGGTTCATTAATAACTAAAGAGAACGTTAGTGTAATACTTTCTCCAGCAGGCCAACTGCTAATAGTATTACCAGTTCCTAGGCTTAAGAATTGTTGGTATCCTCCACTCGAAGATGTTACTGTTACATTTGTAGTACTTCCAAAGCCATTTTGAAATATTGCTGTTGGAGTAGTTACACTAGGATCTGATACTGTCCAAGACATGGCTTGTATTTCAAAAGGAAAATTATAGCTTACATTGCCTGTACCTGTTATATTAGTTGCTAACCTACTGAGTTGGTATGACAATCTGTAATCATCTGCTACTGATGGACCATTGTTAGTCCAAGTAACAGTATAATCTAAAACCTTAGGAAAGGTGGTGCAATCTGTCATAGTAGAACTTGAAGTACACGAAGTCGTAGAGGTTAAATCTATGTCTTTTAATAAGGTAACATTCCAAGTAGACTCATTAGTAGCATTTGCGATCTCTGCTACGCCTGTAGGAGGAGCAACTGTAGCTGTATTAGAAAAAGATGAGCCTCCATATTGTGCAGTTGGTGCATTCATATTTAAAGTAAATGTAATCTCACCATCATTAGGGAATGTTGGAATAGTTCCATCCAATTGAATTCTATCTACACCACCAATATTCACCGTGGTAAATGTATAATCAGATGTAGAAGGGCAAACTGCTCCTCCAGAGGCCGTACAACTACCCCAAGTCACATTTCCTACATATTCTGGAAGGATATCCTGAAAAGTGGCACCATCTGCGGCATCAGGTCCATTGTTTGTAATCACTATAGTATAGGTCATTGCTTCCCCAACATATTTTGTGTTCGGTCCTGTTTTTTGAATCACTAAATCAGCACTTTGTGCGACTATAGTAAGACAAAAAAATTGAAAAACTATATAGAAGAGTATTTTTATAGTAGATAGTCTAAAAAGCATAATAATATTTTTTTAAATCTTTAGATAATTATGTATTATCCAATAATGAACATAATTTGATATAAGATTTTCCTTTTTTATTAGGTTTTGTGACAGATGTTAAAGTAATGAGGGGTGAGGGGGCAATTTATCTTTGGGGTTATTTTATTATGCTTTTTTATTCAACTGTGTTAAAAATAATTAACAAATTTTAGTTATCATTATTTAGTCCTAAAACTCAATTAAAAAATGGTAACCTATCTAAAAAAAATAGTATTTGAATTAGACTTTTTATCTAATCAAAAAATGCTGTTATTTTGCTTGCTTACAATAGCATTTAACCTATTTTTATACTGGGGGCATCTCTCCCCTAAACAAGACTATCTTTTTGCAAATTACTATGATGGTTCTAGAAACTATTATGCCCTCAAACAATATGTACAATCAGAATTACCTTCTAATTCCTTTTTTAAATTAGAAGATATATTTTATCCTTATGGAGAATATGTACTTTATACAGATAATACGCCTTGTGTTGCTATTCCATTGAAATTTTTAGGACATTATTTTCCAAGTTTAAAAAATTATACTTTTCAAATCTTTCACTTCTATTTGGTCATTCTATTTATCTTTTGTAGCATTTTATTTTATAAATTACTTCAAATGCTAAAGGTTAATTATCTCTGGTCATTGATAGCTGCTTTAGTTTTGCCTTCTATATGTCCGCAGTTCCTAAGGTTAGTTAATGGGCATATGAATTTAGCTACACCGATTTTTATTGTTTTCCCAATAGTACAGTTTACTAGGTATTATCAAGAGCAGACTTCAACGTTTGGTATTTGGAAATGGATGCTAAGTGTTTTGTTTTATGGTATGGCATGTCTGACACATATATATCTACCAGTACTGAGTATAGCAGTCTTACTGGTTTTAGTGCTTATAGAGGGAGTATTGAATTTCTCTTCATTAGATATAAAACAGTATTTTAAAAAAGGATTATATCTATGTAGTACACCAATAGTAGCATTTATAATAATTGCTATTTTCTATGGTATTATAGATGAATATTCAAGCGAACGATTGATTAATGGAGCAGGGTTCAATTGGGTAGAATGGAACTTGGTTCCCGAAGCGATTATCAATGCTTATGATTGGAATATTTTTAAACCTCTTGACTATATTAGTTTCAATATAAATGGTGAAAGCAATAGTTATGTAGGAAGTTTTGCTTTACTAGGAATTTTAGTACTAATATTTTATAGAATTAGCAAGTATAAAACGGCTGTTTTTACTGCATATAATGAAAGAATGATGTTTTGCTTTCTTATAGCAAGCCTGTTATTTTATATTGTAGCAATAGGAATTGATGTGCATCTCTTCAATCGTTCTATTTCTTTTAAAAATTATTTAAATCCGTTTTTTTATCTAGTAAAAATATCAGATGTTTTTACCCAGTTTCGAACCTTAGCAAGGTTCAACTGGCCGATTTTTTGGCTATTAAATTTAGTAGTCTTATACAGCTTAAATCAAATCGTTTTTAACACCCAATTGCCCAAATTATTTAGAGGTCTTATTTTTATCTTTCCTATATTGATTTTAATAGATGGTTATTCTTTTTATCAACGGGAAGAGTTAATTTATGAAGGTTCAAATGTTTTTAGTGAGGCTACCTTGAATGCTCAAAAAGAACTTATAAAAGATTTGAATTTAACAGAATTTCAAGCAATATTACCGCTACCAATATTTGTTGCAGGAGCATCAAATATGAATTATAACATTGATCCACAAGATGGCTGGGCAAAAGACTGTTATCGATTTAATATGATAACTTCGCTTCCAATAATATCAGGTTATGCAGGTCGAATTTCTGAAAAAAATGCAGAATCTATCATGTCTTTTGTTACTTCAAACCCCAAGCCTGATATCTTACAAAAATTGAAGAAAAAGGAAAAAGATATTCTAGTAATAAAAAGTAAATTAGATAGTCGTTGGAACTTAAATTTAGATCATACTGATTTTCCAAAGAAGGTCATGGAATCTGCTCGTCATTTTCCTGAAACCAAACAACTAGAATGGCTAAAGGAGAATGACAAATATATTGTATATCGTTATCGTTTGCAATACCAATAAATTTTTTTTAAAAAAATATCAAAATTAGTAACGCCATACATTTTCAAAGTATAAAGGGTTGTACATTATTCAAAAACAATAAAATCCTTTAAGATGAAAACGAATTTTTTGGAAAACATTAAACGATATACAGTATTATCATTTATACTTTTATTAGGAAATACTGTTGTAACTTTTGCACAGTCGAGTACCTTTAAACATAGAGCTACAGCTTCAAATATAGTCAATAATTATACTGTAATTGATCATGCACGTACAAATAATCAAGGAAATAAAGTACTTTTTATTACCCATGATTTTAGAAGTGGTCCTTATGTTCAAGCGCCACTAGGAGTGTTTTTTTCCTTACAGTTGAAAAAATGGGCAATATTCCAACAAGATAAAACGGAACTACCTGAAAATGCTAATTTTAATGTGCTAGTTAGAACTACGGCTGATAGAGGGGTGTTTGTGCATACTGCGAAAAAATCGACTATAGGTGGACATATCACGACTATTGATCATCCTGCTGCCAATAATAATCCAAATGCGAAGTTGATGGTTACTCAAAGTTGGGTGAGTGTTTATAATAATAACCCAATTGGTGTATATTATTCGAATGGAAGATGGAGAATCTTTAACCAAAATTTTAAAGCCATGCCAGAGAATGCTAGGTTTAACGTAATGGTAAATCATTCTCAATCTTTTGTACATACAGCATCAACTCCTGCGGGACATATGACCAAGTTGGACAATGCTAAAACAAACAATAAAGCGAATGCTTTTGTTTTCATTACGCCAATGTGGACTAGCGTTTACAATAACCATAATACGGGCGTATATTATAATAGAGGATACTGGAGCATCTACAATGAAGATGTTCAAGCAATGCCTAGAAATGCAAAATTTGTAGTGATTGCTTACACGGCAAGTGGGAATGGAACTAGAAGTAATAACAGTAGTTCAAGTAGCAGCAGAAGCAGTTCTAGTAGTAGTCGTTCAGATAGAAGTTCTAGTTCATCAAGCGGTACAAGAAGTGGTAGTAATTCAAGAACGAGTAACCTGAGGTATAAAGTTGAAATTTTAGATTTATACTGTCATTCTTGTGATGATAGTGGATCACATGCAGAATTTTTTGGAAGTCTTTCCATAAATCCAATCTATGCAATAGGCGCAAGAAGTCGCACATTTTGGTCAGCATCAGAAAGAAGTGCCAAAGCAGAAAGTAGTAGAAGTAAAATAGCTATCAATAGGGGGGTAATTAATATTAATCAATCATTTACATATGAATTTAAACGGGCAGATGTTGTAAATAGAAGAGCAGGACTTGAAGTATTGGGAACATTAACAGAACATGATGGAAGTTCAGCTAATGATAGATTTAGAATACTAGAAAATAATCGTATTGAATTAAGAACAGGAAGTGGAGAAATAAAATATTATTACCAGTCAGATAGAGGTGAACAAATATGGGTTCGTTATAGGGTGACTAGATTATAAAAATATAATAATTGTGATTAAATGCAGGCATTTGTAGTATAATAGAGTTGTTGTTTTGACGAATTTCCCAAGGTTTTAAAAGGCTACCTGAAAAGGTGGTCTTTTTTATATTCATTGATTATTGATTCCCATTATCAAGGTTGTGCTTATACAGATGCTTTATCCGAAACCATAAAATGGTTAGAAGAAGAAGTATGGGAATAATTTTATTAAATTTTTCCTACTTTTGAAGCAGATTTTCCTAGATGAATAGGAAACTGCCTTAACCAAATTGATAACCACGTATGAATAAATTAAAACTTGGGATTATCCGAGAGGAAAAAATGCCACCAGATTCACGAGTACCCCTTATTCCAGAGCAGTGTGCTTATTTAATGAATAAGTACCCCATCGACATCATCGTTCAGTCTTCAACTAGTCGATGTTATACAGATGAAGAATATTTATCTTGTGGTATTCCAGTAAAAAAAGACGTTTCAGAAAGTGATATTCTACTTGGTGTAAAAGAAGTACCAATAGAAGCATTAATTAAGGGGAAAACCTATTTCTTTTTTTCTCATACTATAAAAAAACAACCACATAATAAGGATTTAATTAAAGCAGTATTACAAAAGAAAATTCGATTGATTGACTATGAAGTGTTGACATCACCAGATAATAGACGATTGATAGCTTTTGGTAAGTTTGCAGGTATGGTTGGTGCTCATAATGGGATGATGACCTATGGTTGGCGAACAGGTCAATTTGACTTGAAACGTATGAAAGATTGTAGAGATTACAAAGAAGCCCAAAGTATTTATTTAAATACAGATTTTCCTCCTATAAAAATAGTGGTGACGGGGAGTGGTCGTGTAGCTAGTGGTATAATAAGAGTGCTTGATGATATGGGAGTCGAAAAAGTATCTCCAGAAGAATATTTACAAATAAAATATGATAAACCTGTCTATACTCAAGTTAGTAGTGCGTCATACGTCACTCATAAAGATGGAAAACCATTCAATAAATTAGATTTTTATCGGCATCCTTATAACTATAGAAGTATTTTTGCACCCTATTACAGAGAATCTGATATAATGATGAATGGGATTTATTGGGATAATAATGCACCAGCTTTTTTTACGAAAGCAGATATGAAAAAGGAGGCATTTAAGATTAAAGTCATAGCAGATGTGACCTGTGATATAGCTCCTGTAGCATCTATTCCTTCTACATTATTTGCATCGACAATAGCCGATCCGATATTTGGTTATAATGTAGAAACTGAAGCAATAGCTCCTCCACATCAGGATAAAGTAGTCGATATGATGACGATTGATAATCTGCCGAATGAATTGCCTAGAGATGCTTCAGAAGCATTTGGAGAGCAATTTATTGCAAATATCATTGAAGAAATATTAGACGAAGAAATTAGTCAAATGTTATTAGGGGCAACAATTACATTGAATGGGAGATTAACAAATAAATTTCAATATTTATCAGATTATGCAGGAATAACTGCTTGACATCTAACTTGAACGTTCTTTTTATTTGATATTTTTGTTAACTTTAGGAAGAATCATCCCTAACTTTTAATTCAATGATATTATGTCTACTAGAAAAATTGATTGGTTTTTAGAGAAATATGGTGAAAGTCACCAGAATGCTACAAATAAACTTATACATTGGGTGTGTGTGCCTGCTATTGTGTTTAGTTTATTAGGTTTAGTATATGCTATCCCATTCTTTGTGCCTCGAACTCTTTTTATGAATTGGACGACGGTTCTTTTAGGATTGACCTTGCTATATTATTTGCGTTTATCTATTCCGATGTTTATAGGTTTCATATTTATAGGTGGTGCGGTATTACTAGGGAATAATGCAATATTTGAAGCGGTAGGAAGGAATGCGGGAACTTTAGCACTAATCTCAATAATTATTTTTGTAGTTGCTTGGATAGGTCAGTTTATTGGGCATAAAATTGAGGGAAAAAAGCCTTCGTTTCTAGAAGATGTTCAATTCTTGATGATAGGTCCAGCTTGGTTACTTCATTTTATTTATAAGAAAATAGGAGTCCGATACTAGAGATTTGATTGAAACTTAAACTACTTCTTTTTAAAGGACCAAGTTATGTTCATTTTTGAAACAATTTCTTGGCTTGTATTTCTACCAACAGTAGTCATTATTACTTTTTGACCTTCACCTGTATCAATTGCCTTTTGAATACAGGCAAGCATTTTATGACCATCTTCACAAGTAAATGTAGTTCTAGTATTAGCTTTCTTAACATATTCAGCTTCAAAATTAGTAACCAACATTGAAAATTTACCTCTTCCTTCCATTGCTACTTTAGCTAAGATAGCCGTAGACATTTCTGCGGCGGCAGCTTGGGCTACAAAGTATATTGATTTGAATGGGTTGGTTGTCCACCAGCTATAAGGAATACTGACAACGCCTTTTTGAGGAGTAATGGATTCAATATTAAGACCAAAAAAATATCCCCCAGGCATCTTAGAAAGCATAAAAAAATTCATTTTCCATGTTGTCGTTGCATCTTTTATCATTTTGCGAATACGGGGATTTTCTGGATTGAAAACACTTTTATGAAGGCTCTCTTTTGTCATAACTATAATCGTTGTATTCAAATTTTAGGCTCTCTCAACTTCTTTTTTTAAAAAAATCTTCCCAGGAATACAAGGTCCTGCCTCGGAATTTCCCTGCCAAAATCCTTCTAGTTTTAAAGTGTCACCGTCTTTTTTTAATAATAGTTGTCCCTTTTTAATACACCACTCTAGTGATTCTTTTGTAGCAGCATCTAATATTTTGATTTCTTTGAAATAGAAAAGAATATTACTTTTGAAACCTCCAGTTATTTCAAGTATAGCGTAAATGTCATCAATATAAAAATAGGACTTCCCTTTTATATTTTCACCTTCTTGATATAATACAAGTTCCATATCATAATCAGAGGCATATCCACCTTCTTGTTGTGTGATTTTTCCAACCCATTTACCTGAGATATTGATTTGTTGTTGAGCATAGAGTGAAGAACAAAGGAAGAAGGCTAGAATATATAAAAGTAATCTCATGGCAAAATAAGTAATAGGTTCAATACAAATTTATAAAAAAAGAGGAACAAATCTGAATTCCTTACCGTTTAAATATTGTTAAATAATAATTAATTAAATTCTCTCATGCCCAAACGTCAATTTGCAATTTCAGACATTCATGGTTGTACCAAAACCTTTCAAGCACTCTTAAATCAAATCGAATTTACAACCAATGACGAATTATTTTTATTAGGAGACTATATTGATAGAGGACCAGATTCAAAAGGGGTGATTGATCACATTTGGAAACTGCAGAAGGAAGGTGCAACAGTAACCTGTCTTAGAGGAAATCATGAGCAAATGATGCTAGATGCATTGACCGATCCTAAATGGTTGATGGTGTGGTTAAGAAATGGTGGTAAAAATGCTATTCAAAGTTTTGGTGTCGAATCGTTTCGTGATATTCCTGAGGAATACTGGACGTTTATTAAAAACCTCCATTTTTTTAAAGAAATAGAGAACTATATTCTTGTTCATGCAGGGCTGGATTTCTTCCAAAATGATCCCTATGCTAATGTCCATGCAATGCTCTGGGAGCGCCAATGGTATCCTAATATTGACTACGAGTGGTTAGGAGATCGTTATATAGTACATGGACATACTCCTGTTGCTAAACCATATATTGAGGGCTGTTTGATTACCTTAGAACAGCAGCGATGTCTTGATATAGACAATGGTTGTTTCTTTTTTGCACATTCTCAAATGAATCAACTTTGTGCATTTGATATGACCAATAAAAAATTGTTTTTCCAAGAAAATATGGATATGGAATCTCCTTATTAGTGTGCATTCTAATCTATAGTCCATACTTAATTTAAATTAGTAGGACTTAAGAATATTCTAAGCGTAATTATAAATCTATTATATATTACGTACCTTTGTGAAACCAGTATGTGTTAAACATACAAATAAGCCAAATTGCAACCAGATTTTAAATTTAAAAGAAAGAATATTCTTGTTATGAAAGTCTTAGTTGAAAAAAATCACCTTAAGAATTTAGAACCTTCTGTTCTAGTAGAAAGTACTATTATTAACAAACAGGGAAAACTAAGTAGCCGAGGGGCACTTTGTATCAATACAGGTAAATTTACAGGACGTTCACCTAAAGATCGTTTTATTGTCAAAGATGATTTGACAGCAGAAGCTGTAGATTGGGGAGACATCAATATTGCTATTGATAAGGAAAGCTTTGATACACTCTATAATGAAATCATTGAGTATGCCAATGCACAAGACAATGTGTATGTGCGTGATGCTTACGCTTGTGCTAATCCTAATTATCGTTTAAATGTTCGATTTTATACTGAATATCCATGGCAAAATTTATTTGTCTACAATATGTTTTTGCGGCCTTCTTCCAAGGACTTAGTAAATTTTGAACCAGATTGGGAAGTCTATTCTTTTCCTACTATTAAGGCAGATACGACTAAAGTCAAGACTCGCCAAGAAAATTTTGCAATTATCAATTTTACAGAACGCAAAATTATTATTGGCGGAACAGCCTATACAGGAGAAATCAAAAAAGGGATTTTCTCAGCGTTAAACTTCCTATTGCCTACAATGAAAAGTGTGCTTCCCATGCACTGTTCTTCTAATGTAGGATCACAAGGAGATACCGCTCTATTTTTTGGACTTTCAGGAACAGGAAAAACGACCTTATCTAATGATCCTGAACGTCGCCTTATTGGAGATGATGAACACGGATGGTCTTCTTCTAGTGTATTTAACTTTGAAGGAGGTTGTTATGCTAAAACAATTGATTTGTCGGCTTCTAAAGAACCTCAAATATTTAATGCGATTAAGTTTGGGGCGATGCTTGAAAATGTAGGCTTTAAAGAAGATGGTTGTACTGTTGACTACAGTGATGTTTCGATTACACAAAACACAAGAGTAAGCTATCCTATCTATCATATTGATAATATTATGTACAACTCTAGAGGAGATGTGCCAGAAAATATTTTCTTTTTAACCTGTGATGCTTTTGGAGTACTGCCTCCTATTAGTCGATTGTCTATAGAGCAGGCAATGTATCATTTCATTAGCGGATATACCGCTAAAATTGCAGGAACAGAAGTCGGAATTGTAGAACCATTAGCAACATTTTCTGCTTGTTTTGGAGCACCATTTTTACCTTTGCATCCTACCAAATATGCAGAGATGCTAGGAGAAAAAATTCGTAAGGGTTCAACATCTCTTGATAATAAAATTAATGTATGGTTAGTCAATACGGGCTGGTCAGGTGGTGCATATGGAGAAGGTTCTAGGATGGAATTATCCTATACCAGAGCGATGATTAAAGCCGCTTTAGATGGTAGTTTGAAAGGAGTTGAATTCCATACGCATCCTGTCTTTGGTGTTGAAATACCAAAGGGTTGCCCAGATGTGCCAAATGCCATTTTAAATCCGAGAGATACTTGGCGCAATGAGGAGGATTATGATACAACAGCTAATAAATTAGCACATCTATTTATTGAAAACTTCAAACAGTATGAAGATCAAGCAACTCCCGAAATCATCGCAGCAGGCCCAAAAATTTTAGTGAGTTAAATCAGATAGTTGTCTACAAAACACAAAAAAACAAAATAATATTTAAAAAAATAGTGGTTTTTAAGTTAATGTACACTATCGAAAAACGCTTGGTTTGAAAATTCGAACCAAGCGTTTTATTGTAGGACTTTCAAGTGAATGAAATGTATATTTGAATACTTTTATATTAAAAATGTCGTATTTGTTAGGGTAAATGTCCGAAAAATATGGTAGCTTATATTTTATCTTTGTTTTTACAATAACGGTGTAAAAGTATTATTGATTATTATAATTAATCCCAAAGAACTATACAGATTCATTTTTATATGAATCCTGTGTGTTTATGGAGTTTGTTGTAAAAGATTTACAATTTATTATACCCTTATATACACTTTGAGAGGCTGTCTTTAATAGGCAGTCTTTTCTTTTTTAAGAGAGAAACGATTATTTATTTAAACCGAATTGCTTGAACAGGCGTAATACGGCGGACAAGGAAAGAGGGAATAATTAGGATCAATACGGTAATGAGTAATGTACCAATATTAAGTGCTAGGATAGTCCAAAAGCTAAGGTCAATAGGAGCTACAGATACATAATAATCTGCTTCAGGAAGTGTAATGATTTCAAAATATTTTTGTATAAGGCAAAGACTGATACCAATGATATTTCCCCAGAACAACCCTATTGCTGCAATATAAGCACCATAGGATAAAAATATTTTTTGAATATTCCAATTGCCTTCCCCTAGAGATTTTAGTATTCCAATCATATTCGTGCGCTCCAAGATTAAAATTAATAGACCCGTTGCCATATTGATAATACATACAATGATCATTAGGACAAGTATAACCCACTCATTAACGTTTTGAAGTTCCAGCCAATCAAAAATACCTGCATCTTTATTTCTAATGGTTTGAGAATAGAGATTCATAGGGATAAGATCATAGACTTTATCTCCTATAGCATCTAAATCTGAAAGGTTATCAATAAATACTTCAAAGCCTGAAACCTCTTCTTGTGACCATCCGTTGAGTTTTTGAATTTGACGTATATCAATAATAGCATAACGCTCATCTTTTTCGGCTAAACCAGTATTATAAATGCCAACGACTTCAAACCGTCTTCTTGTTGATCCATTATCCCTTACAAAATAGACTAAGAATTTATCTCCGACGTTAAGTTTTAGTCTTTTAGATGTTTCTTTAGAAATAATGATCTCTGAAGACATCGTGGAGTCAGGCATATTAATAATACGACCTTCAATTAAATGACTTTGTAGGAAACTCCAATCGTAATCATAAGAAACACCCTTTAAAATAACACCTTCTATTTCATCGGATGTTTTGAAAATACTAGGCTTTTCCGCAAAAACTTGTATATGTCTAATCCCTCCTTTAGTACGCCTTTCAACTAAAGTGTTTCCCAAAGTATAACCAAAAATACGACGTTGATCAAGGTATAAGAATTGGTTGAGAGAATCAAGATAGGTATAGAACTCTTGATTTCTATTGATAGGAACAGTCTCTACCGATTCATTACTATCAAAATCCATAATATGGATATGTCCTTGAAGACCAAAGAGTTTAGTAGAAATTTCATTTTTGAACCCAGCAATTAATGCTGTAGCAATTATCATTACACTAAGACTTAATGCAATAGCAATAATTGCAATCCTAATGATTAATTTTGAAAAGGATTGATTGTCAGATAAAGCTACTCTTTTTGCAATAAAAAATGCTAGTTTCATTAAAAAATGTTACTATAAAAGTCAATGGAGTGCTATCTGTAAAACTATAATAGTTGTACCAATAGTCTTAATTGACTGCAAAAGTAGCGATTTTTTTAACGGAAAAAATCAATAATGAGTTGAAATTTGTTTTCTTGTCTCAGGGGCACTATCCAAATAACTTTACTAGATACTGTTAACTGTCAAAACAACTAAAATACCTAGAGATATAAGTACAAGCCAAAACCTGATATCTTTATAAAAAGCAGTGTCTTCTTGTGTTATCACATTTAGTAAATTAAATCCAATTAATAAATAAAGTATAGTTATTCCCATGGTTAATAATTTAATGGTTATGGTAAGGGATGGTAATTTATTTGTTTCAAATAGTGCAGCCCTCAAAATAAAATGCAGATAAAAAAATTGAGTGCTACTTGTCCATTAAATTATTTACTGTTGGCTAGCCCAAAAAGAATGCCAAAGTAGGGGGAAGAAGTGAGAAAGTTTAATTTAAAAGTGACAGGGCAAAGTGTCTTATATTATTTTTTTAATGATGGCCTCATTAATTCTTCGTATTAAAGAAGGCCCTTCATAAATTAAACCAGTATAGATTTGTACAAGGCTCGCACCCGCATTAATTTTATCTAAAGCGTCCTTAGGTGTGTTGATACCTCCAACGCCAATAATCGTTAGGGTACCATTTGTTTTCTCGTTTATATAACGTATGATTTCGGTAGAACGCTGCCTTAAAGGTTGACCACTCAAGCCTCCATTTCCAATTTTGTCAAGATTTGTGTGATTTGTGTTAAGGTTTTTTCTTGAAATGGTTGTATTCGTGGCAATTATACCTGCTAACTTTACACTATCTATGATTTCCAAAATGTCATCTAATTGTTCAAAATTAAGATCTGGAGCGATTTTTAACAATACAGGTTTCGGATTTTTTTTTGCTTGGTTTAGTGACTGAATGGTTTGAAGTAATTTTGTTAACGGTCTTTTTTCTTGTAAAGCTCTTAGATTAGGAGTATTGGGAGAACTGACATTTACAACAAAATAATCCACATAAGGAAAAAGGGCTTCAAAACATATGGTATAATCGGCTGCTGCATTTTCATTAGATGTGACTTTATTTTTACCAATATTTCCTCCAATAATCACTTGAGGCGTGCTTTTTTTTAGCCGAGAGACAAAATTTTCTATACCCTCATTATTAAATCCCATACGATTGATAAGGGCATTATCCTGAGGTAATCTAAATAATCGAGGTTTTGCATTACCATCTTGCGCTAAAGGGGTTACTGTTCCAATTTCAATAAAACCAAACCCTAAATGACTCATAGCCTCAAAATATTTACCATCTTTATCAAAGCCAGCAGCTAGGCCCACAGGGTTTTTAAATTGCAAGCCTAGGACTTCTCGTTCTAATTTAGGATGTTTTATTTCATACCGATTTTTAAAAAAGGATTTTAAAAAAGGCAATTTTAGAGTAAACTGTAATAATGAAACGGTTAGATGAT
The DNA here is from genome assembly GCA_020630435.1 of Saprospiraceae bacterium. GTDB lineage: Bacteria > Bacteroidota > Bacteroidia > Chitinophagales > Saprospiraceae > JAHDBJ01. Next base: position 128,957 of record JAHDBJ010000005.1, on the reverse strand, counting down.
GTGCTTTTTCTGGAGATAGTAGAAAAAGAAACGGTTTTAAAATTAATTTATACACAGTAATTGTGTTTAAATGGAGAAATAAAAACGATAACAAAAGAACTCATTAGTGTATATAGTTTTTTGAGACTTTATAAATTAACCATTAACAAATAAAGCTGAAATAGAACGATGTTCATATGTATTTCGAATGGCACGAGCAAAAAGTTTAGCAGAGGAAAGAACCTCTATTTTAGGTGATTCTTGTTTAAGGGGAATGGTATCACAAACGATTAGTTTGTCCAATTTAGAATTATTTATATTTTCATAAGCATTTCCAGAAAGGACGGGATGAGTGCATAAGGCACGTACACTTTTAGCTCCTTTTTCGATAAGCGCATCCGCTGCTCTGCATAATGTACCCGCAGTATCTGCTAAATCATCTACTAGGATGATATCAGCACCTTTAACATCTCCAATGACAGTCATTCCTGCTACTTCGTTGGCTTTTTTGCGGTATTTATCACAAATGACGAGTGGTCTACCATAGTGTTTTGCATAGATTCTTGCTCGTTTAACGCCTCCTACATCTGGAGACGCAAATATTACATTACTCAAATCCAATTTATCCAAATAGTTTATATAGATGTATTCACTCTTCAAATGATCAACTGGAATATCGAAAAAACCTTGAAGCTGGTCAGCATGAAAATCCATTGTCATAATTCGGTTTGCTCCAGCGGCTTCTAGCAAATTTGCTACTAGTCGGGCAGTAATGGCTACTCTTGGTTTATCTTTTCGATCTTGTCTAGCATAACCGAAATAAGGAATTACCGCAGTAATATAATCTGCGGATGCTCTCTTTGCAGCATCAATAAATATTAAGAGTTCCATCAAATTATCTGATGGCGCAAAAGTTGATTGAATAAAGAAAACATAAGCACCTCTGACCGATTCTTCAAGTATGACAGACATTTCACCATCACTAAATTTATGAAGGACTTTTTTTCCCAAATCTTGTCCGTATAAATCTGCAATTTTATCTGCTAGATAAAGTGAATTCTCTCCTGAAAAAAGTTTTACCTCAGTCATTTTACTTATGTGTCTTTTTTGAAAATCTACATAAAGGTACACAATCACTTTTGCTTTTAGTTTGAAAAACTTATAAAATAGCATGAAAAAATACATTTTAGCCGAAAAAAAATGAATGTTTGTCGAAACTTATTATCAAGTTTATTATAATTTTGTATATATACAGATGGTGGGGTTTGTTTAATATTTTATACCATCTCATTTTTAAATTAAGAGGTATTATAATCATTTGTAGAGGTTAGAAGACGATTATCTAATTGATGTACTTAAACTAAATAGTAATGGGAGAATGGTGGTCAGGATTGACAGGTGTTGAACAGCTTTTTTGGGGAATCTCAATTGTTTTCAGTGTACTGTTTGTCATTCAGTTCATATTGAGTCTTATAGGCTTTGACTTTGAAGGCGATGTTGATTTTGAGGTTGGCGATGCAGAACCAGGAATGTTGGATTCAGATTTTACAGTATTATCTGTACGAAGTTTTATTGCTTTCTTTACTTTCTTTGGATGGGCAGGTGTGCTGGTCTTAAAAGGAGGAGGCAGTACTATTATGGCATTTATTGCGGGGGGACTCTCTGGTTTAGCAGCAATGTTTGTTGTAGGGTATATCATGTATCTATTTTCAACACTTCAAGAAACAGGCAACGCAGATTTAAGTGAAGCCATTTTCAATACAGGGGAGGTATATCTTTCGATTCCTGCTGCAAAGACAGGAGCTGGTAAAATTCATATCAAGATCAACGGTTCATTAAAAGAATTAGATGCGGTTACAGAAGGTGGTGCAATAGCTACTGGAGCGAAGGTAAGAGTCATTGAAATACTAGATGATAATATTCTTCAAGTGGAGACGATTGGCGATTTTATGTCTCTAAATAATGAGTTCTAAATTCAAGATAATTCAAAAAATAAGCAATGCAACACGTACTAAAAATAGTATTTATACTTTTAATAATTAACCCTTTATCTGCTCAGGTGGATACTCTTGTATATTACCATGGGAAATATATTGGGGAAACTGAAAAAGGAGTCGCTGAAGGAGAAGGAATATTTAAAGATATTATTAATGGAGATTCTTATGAAGGAGAATGGAAAAATGGCTTAAAACATGGAATAGGAACGTTTGAGTTTGGTGCAAATGGAGATAAATATATAGGCGATTGGAAAGAAGATAAAATCGAAGGAAAAGGTGTTTTTTATTTTAAAAATGGAAATAAATACGAAGGAGATTTTGTTAATAATAACTTTCATGGATATGGTAAGTATTATGATACAGAGGGGGCTTTAATTGCTGAAGGAGAATGGAAAAATGGACAGCTTTCAAAAGTGCTTCAACAAGGAAAAACCACGACGACCACTACCACTATTACTACTACAAAAGATGGTGATGTAGTGGCTAAATCGGCTAAGCCTAAAGATGATGCTTATGATGGAGATCTGAAGGATGGTGTGCCACATGGTAAAGGAACAAAACTTTTTCCTAGTGGAGAAAAATATACAGGAGAATGGAAAAATGGGATAATTGAAGGGAAAGGAAAAATGGAGTATTCGGATGGGGATTATTATGAAGGGGAATTTAAAAATTGGAACCCTAATGGAAAAGGCACGTATTATTTTGCTAAAAGGGATAAATACATTAAAGGGACATGGAAAGATGGAGAGTTGATTGAACGTGCAGAAGGAGAAAAGTAATTTTTTTAAAACAATACATATTCTAATACTTAAAAAAACCAACAAAAATGGCAGAATTAGGAATCTTAATGATCGGATTAATTGGTCTGTTTATACTAATGGTCTTATGGGGAGTAACTCGATATAAAAGATGCCCCTCGGATAAAGTGCTAGTTATATATGGTAAGACAGGACAAGGATCAGCTAAATGTATTCATGGTGGAGCAGCTTTTGTCTGGCCTGTTATTCAAGATTATGAATATTTGGATTTAACACCGATATCGATTGATGTAGATTTAAAACACGCTTTAAGTAAGCAAAATATACGAGTAAATGTACCATCTAGATTTACAGTTGGGGTATCTACAGAAGATGGTGTAATGAACAATGCAGCAGAGCGTTTACTTGGAAAATCCTTGGAAGAAATCCGAGATATTTCTAAAGATATTCTTTTTGGTCAGTTGAGACTTGTTGTTGCGACGATGGATATTGAGGAGATTAATGCGGATAGAGATAAGTTCTTGTTGAGTATTAGAACAAACGTAGATGTAGAGTTGAAAAAAATTGGTTTATCATTGATCAACGTTAACGTAACAGATATTCAAGATGATTCTGGATATATTGAGGCATTAGGAAAAGAAGCTGCGGCAAAAGCGATTAATGAAGCAAAAGTGGTTGTAGCTGAAAAAAATAGAGAAGGATCAATTGGTTCTGCTAATGCCAAAAAAGATGAGCGAATAAAAGTATCGGAAGCCGATGCAGCAGCAGAAGTAGGGGAGGCAAATGCTAATGCACATTCGGTAGAAGGAGCCAATATTGCACAAATAAAAATAGCGGAATCGAATGCTATCCGTAGAGAAGCCGAAGCCGAAGCTTTGAGGCGTGCAACGGCCGCCGAAAAAATCCAATCGGCCAAAGCCTTAGAAGATGCCTATGTTGCGGAAAAAGAAGCAGAGCAAGCCAGAGCAGCCAAAGAAATGGCAACCAAAGAAGCGGATATTATCGTAAAGGCAGAGATAGAAAAGCGAAAAGCAGAAATTGATGCCGAAGCCGAAGCCGAACAAATTCGTCGTCTGGCAAAAGGGGAAGCAGATGCGATATTCCTGAAAAAACAAGCTGAAGCAAAAGGATTATTCGAAGTATTAGAAAAACAAGCTCAAGGTTTTGATAAAATCGTACAATCTACGAATGGCAATACAAAAGATGCTGTATTGATGTTAATTGCGGATAAACTTGAAGATTTGGTAAAAACACAAGTCGAAGCCATTAAAAATATCAAAATTGACAAAGTTACTGTATGGGAAGGCGGTCAAAACGAAGGAGAAGGCAATTCTACTTCTAAATTTGTTTCAGGCTTGTATAAATCAGTTCCACCAATGACCGATTTGTTTAATATGGCTGGTATGGATTTACCAGAGTATTTAGGAAAAAAGAGCGTTGAGGAAAAAGAAGCTATTATTATAGAGGAGAATAGTAATAGTACGGAAAAGAACAAATAAGATATTTTAGTTAGAGTTATTGAAACCTTCTGTATTAAGCATAAAATACAGAAGGTTTTGTTTTATGGAACGTCGTATAATCCAATAAGAGAAAATTTTTGAATCTTACCTTTCCTATCATTTTGACAATTTATAATTGAAATGTAATTTTGAGTCGGATTTTTTAGAGATTAGCAAAATAAAAGCTAATGGTTTTATTTATAAATTGGTCGTTTTAAAAATATATGCTTTTCCATGACAATTCATCCTTTTCATGCAATACAACCCAACCTCGATCTAATTACCTCTCCAGATATTTTCTTTGGAGAAGTAAAAAATCAATTTTCCGAATTTTATACAAATGGTTTCTTTTCTCAAGTACCAAATGATGCTATTTTTTTATATCGTTATAAAAACTCAAATTCAGCACATTTAGGGATGGTTTGTTGCACTAAACTAGAAGATTATTACTCAAATAAGATTCTAAAACATGAGCATACCTTAGCCGATAAGGAACAAAAGATGATGCAATTGATATTACAAAGACAAGCACTAATCAAACCTGTATTATTGACGTATCCTGCGGTATCAAAAATTCAAAAATATTTTAAAAAATTAAGACGAGAAAGAGAAATTACGTTTACCATTCACTTTCAAGAAGAAGCCCATGACTTTTGGGCAATTACAGATAGAAAAACGATACAGAAGATTCAAGATCTATTTAAAGAAGAAGTGAAAAAAGCATATATCGCTGATGGTCACCATCGCCTAGCGACTTGTTCTAGGTTGTATGAAAGCCAAAAAAGTGGTAATGTCGAAGCATATAATGAACATCAAGATTATCTACTTAGTGCTTATTTCCCTACGAGCCAGTTAGATGTTCATGACTTTAATCGAATCGTTCGTTATCCAGATGAAATTACACTAACCATATTAATGGCCAAATTGTCTGCAAAAGCAAATATTCAGATATTGAAAAAACGGAGGAAACCTCAGAAAAAACATGAATTGACAATGTACCTTAATCGAGAATGGTATAGCTTGAGCTGGAAAAAATCTATTTTAGAAAAATACACAACATTAGCAGAATCGCTGGATGTTAGTATTTTAAATAAAGAAATATTACAAGATATTTTGAAAATAGAAGATGTTCGAGACGATGAGCGTGTTCAATATATTGAAGGGCCAAAGGGCTTAAAAAAGCTAAGAGATGAAGCAGGAAAACACCATAATTGTGTCGCTTTTAGTTTATATCCTGTGGATATTTCAGAACTTATGAGAATTGCAGATTCTAATGGTGTACTACCTCCAAAATCGACGTGGTTCGAACCTCGTATGCGTAATGGCTTTTTAGTCCATCATTTAGGAGTATAAAATAGGCTGCCAATTGTGCAAAGGCAGCCCCATATTTTACTGTGTTTTTCCCTTCATTTTTCGTTCATTAATAATGGACATCAGCTCTTTGTAAAGTTGGTTACAGGCTTCAGGCGTTTTCCCTTTTTGCCCTCCCCAAGTTACACTATGTTCTTTCGTTCCCTTTTTTGATTTTACAAAATAGTACATATTGCCAGGATCGTCATATTTTGTATTTTCAATATCAGCCTTAGACAACTTGTTAAATAAGTCTTTGGCTTTGGTTTTATCTATCTTTTCTAGCTCTTTTGTTGTATTACTGATACCATTGTGATGAAAAAGTTGTCCATTTTCTAATAAGGTATACGATTGGACTTTCCCTGTAAAACCACCACCACTACCAAAGACGATTTGACGTTCGGGATAATTATCAGGAGAATCATACGTTTTACAAGAAAAGAAGGAAAAAAAACAGCATATTATCATAAGCAAAAATGTTCGGATCATTATAAAGTTAATTTATTAGGTAAAACTACTTATAGTAGAATAATGTCTAGTAGATAAAGATAATAATAAATCTTATTTAAAATCTATCTTTTTGCCCCCAAAACATCGCCATCCCAAAGCCTGCTACTAAATGCCAAATGCCCCACCAGGCCGTTATAATTGCCATTCCTCCTAGACCATTAAAAAAATTAAAGATTAAGATTAGGCCTAAACCTGAATTTTGAATGCCTGTTTCAATAGAGATCGCTCGTCTGTCTTTTTCAGCCAGCCCCATTACTTTAGCAAAAAAATAACCACTTGTTAATGCCAAGCCATTATGTACAAGAACGACCCAGAAAACATTATCAACATAATTTATAAAATGTTCATAATTTCCAATAAAAGCAAAAACGACAAATGCCAAAAACATGAGCATCGATAAAATCTTACTAGGCTTTAGAATCTTACTTGTCAGTTTTGGCAAATAATAATTACATAGCATCCCTAAGGCTAAAGGAAAAGCAATCAGTAAAGTGATAATCTTAACCATTGCCCAAGGTTCGACATATATTGTTTGACGAAGGGCTTCAGAATTGGGTACAAAACTACTCCAAAATGTAAACAATAAAGGGGTTAATACAATAGCCGCTAAAGTAACAATGGAAGTCATTGTAACAGAAAGGGCAGCATTGCCTTTGGCTAAGTAAACAGCAAAGTTAGAAACATTACCACCTGGACAGGCAGCAACCAACAACATTCCTAGATGTATACTTGGAGGTAAATCAAATAAAAAAACAAGTCCTAGGGTGATAAGGGGTAAAAAAAGCAACTGTGAAGTCAAACCTATTGCAACTGCTTTTGGTTGCTGAAACACTCTTTTAAAATCTTCAGCTCTTATATCTAAGGCAACGCTAAACATTAGAAATGCCAGGCAAATATTCAACACAAACAGTTGATCAGGATTAAAGTTAATTAAGACTTTATCAATTGGGTGCATAGTTCGTTTTATGTCATAATGGGCGGTCTAGGGCTTAACTACGGGCAAAGAAACATAGCCTTTAAATACTTTATCGCTTTCAAAAACGATATCGGTGTAATCTTTAACTATATTATATAAGGTATCTCGCTCTATTGGTTTCCTTCCTACTAATCGAATCATTTTAACCAGTTCCTCTGTACTAAGCGCAGGATTTTGTTCTTCAGCTCCTGCCATAGAATATATCTTCGTCGTATCGTCAATTGTACCATCAATATCGTCTACACCAAAGGCAAGAGACATCTGTGCCGTTGTGCGTCCTATCATTGGCCAATAGGCTTTGATATGATCAAAGTTATCTAAATATATTCGACTAATAGCATAATTTCTTAAATCTTCTATTACGGTCGATTCTTGGACATGAGACATCTCATTATTTTGATTGCGGAATTTTAAGGGGATGAATGTCTGAAAACCGCCTGTTTTATCTTGAAGTTGTCGAAGGGCTTCGAGGTGGTGAATACGATGTTTAAATTCCTCAATATGTCCGTATAACATTGTCGCATTAGAACGTTTCCCTAGCTTGTGCCAGATTTCGTGGATGCGTAACCATTGTTCTCCTGTGCATTTTCCTCCTGCGATTTGATCTCTGATTTCGGGATGGAAAATTTCTGCACCACCACCAGGCATCGAATCCAAACCTGCTTCTAGCATTTGTTGCATTCCCTCTTCATAGCTAATTTTAGCTTTTTTGAAAATGTAATGATATTCTACAGGCGTTAATGCTTTTATATGCAATTCGGGTCGATGTTGTCGAATGGTTTTGAATAATTCAGTATAAAAAGGAACATCATACTGCGGTAATACCCCTCCTACGATATGTACTTCTGTTACAGGTTTTTCATCATACTGTTTGATGATGTCCATAATTTCATTTAGGGTATACTCCCAACCTTCTTCTCTTTTTTTGATAAGCCTAGAATAAGAACAAAAAGTGCAAGTATATAAACAGATATTCGTTGGTTCAACGTGAAAGTTACGGTTAAAATAGGTATGGTTTCCGTGTTTTTTTTCTCGAATGTGATTTGCCAAAGCACCTAAATAGCCCAATTCTCCTTGCTCAAATAGAAGAAGACCTTCCTCCTCTGAAATTCGTTCATTGGCAAGTACTTTTTGAGCAATAGTCTTTAGTATAGGATTTAGCTTAGGATTGTTGATGATGAAGTTTATTGTTGGACTGCTATTCATTGGAAATTTTCTTTTGTAACAAATATACAATTTACATTTTCGATTATAAAAATAAAACTAATTTTCAATATTTTCAATAAAAAATGAAAGATTGTATTGTGAAAATACATTTCAAAAAATTGGATTAAATTCTAATCTAATTGTTGTTTGTATTATAGGTGTATGTTTTTAGAACCTTTCTTTTCTTTAATAAATCATAAAAAGAAGTTAGATAGGATTGAACCTCTTCTCTTGAATCTGCGGGAAGCAATCTGAAATTTTGACAATAAGCCATCAAATCTTCTTCTTTCGATAGATAGTATTGTGCAATATCTTCTATTTCTTTTTTGTTCTTAGCAGTTCCTAGAAAATGTCTGTCTTTTACACTGTTAAGTCCATAATCACTATTAGGCTTTGCATAACTTGTATTGACGAGACCACTAAAATCAAAATCATAAGGAATGACTTTATAGGTTGACGTTCCATGTTTTTTTATGAGTTCTACATTCTTGACAATTGGGGCAGTTTGCCAGTCTTCATTTCCTATCATATATTGAAATAAGGCTGCAAAATTTAAGCCTTCTTGATGGATACTATCAGGCGAAATAAAGGCTTGTTTATTGGGGCGTACACCAAGTCGTTTTGCTAGTTCTTTTTTACTCTCAATCAAAAAACCATAGCGGTCGATATCTTCAAGATTTCCCTTACTATCTTTATATTTTATTTTTAAAAGTTGTACTCTAAAACTTTCATCGGTCAATTGATTGAGGAGTTTATACGCTAGATATTCTTTTAAAATATTTTCTTTACTCTCTTGAGGATTGTCCAGACAATGGGTCACCAATTTAAAGGCATTAAATGTGCTAAAGTTTGCAGATCTTAAATCGTCTTTTTTAAATTTAATTTTGATACTTGGAAAATCACAGATTCTTCTACGGTATTTACCTCTTGGTTTTACTTTAATTGTATAGGAAAAAGTACTTCCATTTGAATCACTATAAGAAAACTTTGCAGGCTTATAATCGTCATGGTTTCGATTATTGATCAAGTCTTCCAAATCACTCTCCAATTCTACCTTGACAATATCTTGTGTAGAAAACGATTCAAATAAACTTTTTTGCTTTTTAATCTCCCAACTTAGAGCGGCTCCTGATTTTTTCAGATGACCTTTATAATAAAAAATAGCAGAGAGGGCGATTATGCCAAAAAGAAGCAAGTAGATTTGACGTTTTTCCATGTATTCAATATACGAAAAATCCTATTTAGATGATATTTTGTTTTAGTTTTTTAAGACAAAATAGATTTATTCATCGACAGGAAATTTCCTCAATTCCCAAAATACAAATGGATCGAAAAAATTTATAGCTCTTCTAAAATATTCTCACTAGATTAACTCTAATACCAATAAAAAACGCTCAATTCAATACATCGAATTGAGCGTTTTTTATTGGTATTAAAATAGGGCTACTACTAATTTTGAAAAAAACCAGTAATCTTTTCCGCTAGTTCCATCCCTATATTTTTTTGTGCTTGCACGGTTGATGCTCCAATGTGAGGCGATACAGAAATTCTAGGATGATTTAATAAAGCCGCATTGGGAGTAGGCTCAGATTCGAATACATCTAGACCTGCTGCGAATATTTTACCAGAATCCAAACCGTCTAAAAGAGCCGCTTCATCAACAACACCCCCTCTAGCTGCATTTACTAGAACAACACCCTCTTTCATCGCAGCAATTTCATCCGTACCAATGATTGGTTTTCCAACACTTGGTACATGAAGTGAGATAAAATCACTTTCTGCTAGAAGTTTTTCTAGAGCGACCGTATTTAAGGTTACAGGTACACGTTGGTTATTGATGTCCAAGTTGATGGTCGCTTGCTCTACATATAAGTCAGCAGCGATTACATTCATACCAAGTCCTAAACCGATTTTTGCAGTCTCTTGTCCAATCCTTCCAAAACCAATAACTCCTAATGTTTTACCTCTTAGCTGTATGCCTTTAGCATAGCTTTTCTTTAAGGCTTTAAATTCGATATTTCCTTTTGTTGGCATATCTCTATTCGCATTCTGAAGGAAACGAGCTAAGGTGAAGAAATGTCCAAATACAAGTTCTGCGACTGCTTGAGAAGAAGCGGCAGGTGTATTGTAAACAGGGATATTTTTTTCTTTAGCGTAAGCGACATCAATATTATCTAATCCAACACCTCCTCTGGCGATTACTTTTAAATTAGGACATTGATCAATCAGATCTTTTCTGATTTTTGTAGCACTTCTTACAATTACTACATCATAGTCATTTAATTTTGTTGGTAATTCATCTTGCGCAATTTTGCTAGTGTCAACTTGGTAGCCAGCAGCTTCCAAGGCTTTCTGACCATCGATATGGATGCCGTCGTTTGCTAGGATTTTGATTGTTTTCATTATTGTGTAAAATTTATTGTACTTCCTTTTGATTGTCTTACAAAATTCAGTTTTAATCATTGTTTATTTAATGTAGTAGATATTCAAAACTACTTCATAGCTTTGAAAAATCAGAACCCACTTTTCGAGCCGCAAAAATACAGCGATTCGGGTAAATAATAAAGATAGTATTTATTATTTTTTATAAAATAATGGTTTAATATATGGATAGGTACAAATTTGAAACTGCTATAAAAAGAACTTTATATGCTACATTTAAACATTAAATCTAAAGTGCATCACATCTCCGTCTTGAACGATATATTCTTTACCTTCTACTTGAAGTTTTCCTGCTTCTTTAACAGCCTGTTCTGAACCAAACTGGATGAAATTATCATATTTGATAACTTCAGCTCGAATAAATCCTTTTTCAAAATCAGTATGAATGACACCAGCGGCTTTAGGAGCCGTCGAACCTTTTTGGACAGTCCATGCTCGCACCTCTTTTTCACCTGCCGTGAAGTAGGTAATCAGATCCAAAATGGCATAACAAGCTCGTATCAATTTATTCACACCCGCTTCTTCTAATCCCATGTCTAGCAAAAATTCTTGTCTTTCTTCTAGGGTTTCCAGCTCCGCAATTTCTGCTTCGATGCCTGCACTTACATAAAGCACTTGAGCATTTTCATTGGCAACAATTTCTTTGAACTGTGCAGTATGCTCGTTCCCATCATTGACAGAGGCTTCGTCAACATTGCAAACATATATTACAGGCTTAGCGGTTAGGAGCATCATACTTTTCAGAATATCTCTTTCTTCGTCATCGTCTAGCTCGATGGAACGAGCAGGTTTTTCATTTTCTAAATGTTCTTTTATTTTTAAGCCAATATTTAAAATGTTGACGGCAGCTTTATCACCAGCTTTTGCATTTTTCTTGAATTTTTCAACTTGTTTTTCAACCGTATCCATGTCTTTCAATAAAAGCTCCATGTCAATGACCTCTTTATCTCTTACAGGATCAACATTTCCATCTACATGAACTACATTACCATCTTCAAAACATCGAACGACATGAACTATTGCATCTACCTCACGGATGTTGGCAAGGAATTGATTCCCTAAACCTTCTCCTTTACTGGCGCCTTTAATCAATCCAGCAATATCAACAATTTCTACTGTTGTAGGAATGATTTTTTGAGGGTTTACTAGTTCGGCTAATTGATCCAAACGTTTATCTGGAACAGTAATCATGCCTACATTGGGATCTTTTGTTGCAAAAGGATAATTAGCGGCTAGTGCCTTTCCTGAAGAAAGTGCATTGAATAAAGTAGATTTTCCTACATTTGGAAGCCCAACAATACCACATTTTAAAGCCATATTTCGTAAATTTGAATGGTGTTAATTTTTATTCATTGAATATTCAGAAAATTCGGCTGCAAAGATAGGAGAATTTTCTTTTTATCTGTTTTTTAAAATTGAAGAATGAATTTTCTGGCGCATTTATACCTTTCTTGTCAAGATGAGGATCTTGTAATTGGCAATTTTCTAGGGGATTTTATTAAAAATAGAGAATTAGAGGACTTAAAGGCATCAATATTGGAAGGGGTATATTTGCATCGTGCAATTGATAGTTTCACGGATAAGCATCCTATGGTTAAACAAGGGACGAAGCGTTTGCAACCGATCCACCATAAATATGCACCAGTAGTTGTAGATATATTTTATGATTATATCCTCGTCAAAAACTGGGAAAAATATTCAGCTATATCCCTTCAAACGTTTGCGAATAATATGTATGTTATTTTAGAAAGAGGACTTAAAGAAATGCCAGAGAGACTCCATTCTAGGGTAGAATCAATGATAGCACACAATTGGTTGATTTCATATGGTACAGTAGAAGGACAGCGTTACACTTTTGAACGATTATCCAAACGAACAAAATTTGACAATCAATTTCCCAAAGCAGTTGATAGTTTACTAGAATACGAAGCCGACTATGATCGGGAGTTTAATATTTTCTTTCCAGATGTTATTAAAATGGTAAAAGAACGTTGCGGTTGTGAATAATTTGATCAATACTAAATTGGTCTTTAAACAAAATCTAGCGAAATCGTTTTATCCTTCAAAGTTAAATGAGATAGTAAATGTTCTAGATAATATTTTTTCCAAGACTGTTGACTGTCTGAGATCCTGATCAAAAATAAGGATATTACTTACACCATGCGACATTTTAAATTCTGGAGAAAAGATGAAGTAAGGGAAAAAGAATTGAGCACCCACTCCATATTCTACTGCAAAGTCTGTAGGCGAAATCTTCACTAAATCAGCAGCTTGTCGTGTTCTTGAATCACTAGCCACATCAAAAGAATATTTTACACCAGCTATTACAAATAGTCGTATATCGTTATATGGTTCTGATTTATAACGGACATGAAAAGGGAGTTCTACGAAAACGGATTCTACTTTTCGATCTCTAAAAACATCTTCACGTGTTTGGGTGTACGCCAAATTACGTTCTGCAAATGAGAGTGTTGGTAATAATCTAAGGTCAAAGTTGTTCCCAATTTTAAGATTGGTAATAATTCCTAAGTTAAAACCAGGTCCAGAGATAGATTCTGCGGTGGCAATACTATCATTTAAGATGAAATTTTTAGAGTGAAAGACTTTAAAATTAGCATTATTGTACCCGATAGTAATCCCAAAATAATACGGTTTACTAGCAAAGTCTAAATAATTATAATTTCCACGTTGTGCTTGGGCCGTTAGAAAAACTAGAACTAAGGCTAAACATCCAATTATTTTTTTCCTGTGTATATTGAGCATATTCCTAAGGTAAGTGGTGTATCTTTTGTAGAGTGATACCCCGTTTTTTCTAAAACATTTAAAAAATCTTTGCCATCTGGAAAGGCTTGTACAGACTCATAAAGATAACTGTAGGCTTTTTTGTCTTTTGAGGTGATACGCCCAATAGTTGGCAAAATATATTTGAAATAAAAATTAAATAACTGTTTGAAAGGAAAAATAGAGGGTCTTGAAAATTCAAGTACAACCAGTTTACCACCTCGTTTGAGTACTCGATTCATTTCTTTTAGTCCTTTCTCCAAGTTCTCGTAATTTCTCACTCCAAATGCAACGATAATAGCGTCGAAACTATTGTCTTCAAAGGGTAAATTTTCAGAATCACCCGATTGTAATTGGATAATATTTTCCAATCCTTTCTTGGCAATTTTGGTACGACCAATAGACAACATCTCTTCTGATATATCTACGCCAATTATGCTTTCAGGTTGCAAATGTTTGTTGGCTTCTATCGCAAAGTCAGCTGTACCTGTAGCTACATCAAGTATTTTCTTAGGATTATCTTTCTCTAGAACCTTAACCGCTTTTCTTCGCCAACTTTTATCGATGCCCAAAGACAAAAAATGATTTAGAAAATCGTAGTAAGGAGCAATATTGTCAAACATATTAGAGACTTGCTTCTTTTTACTGCCTTCTTTTTGATAGGGCTTGATGTCCTGACTCATAGGTGCATTTTTAAATGAGACCGCAAATATAGGGGATTTTGGTCATGTACAATAAAATGTGGATTACAGAATTTGGAATATGCTGTTATCCGATATTAAATACTCTCGTATTACTACATTTTTGCTCCTAAGAAGGTTTGCTGTTTTTGATGATTTTTTGTTCAATATTTGTGGTTGAATACCCCTCGACAAAGGGTAAGCTCAAAACTTTGCCATCATTTGCTAGAATAATATCTGCTCCTACGATTTGGTGGACTTGCCAGTCGCCACCTTTGACTAGAATATTGGGCATTAAAGTTTGAATAAGGTTAAAAGGAGTGTCTTCTTCAAACTCTACGACCATATCGACAAATTCGAGAGATGCTAACATATACCGTCTTGTCAAACTATCGTTAATAGGACGATGCTTGCCCTTCAATCGCTTAACAGAGGCTTCGGCATTTAACCCTACTATCAATTTATCGCCAAGTGCTTTAGCATCAGCAAGATAATGCAGATGCCCATAGTGTATGATATCAAAACAACCATTCGTAAATATAACCGTTTGTCCATTGATTTTCCATTGAGCAATCGTAGCTGCAGCGGCATCCCAAGTTTGAATTTTGGATTGTATGTTTGTCAGGATCGAGTGTTCCATGTTTTGATTAGAGTTTTAATAGATTAATTCCCATACTAGACGATAGTCGTATTTATCAATAAGAGAGATACCTTCAATTTTATGGGTATAGATCGTGTTTTTTAGTATTTTTTTTATTGAAAAAAAATCAAATCCCAGTAAATCATCATCTGCAAAGATACGATTGTAATCCAAACGGTTTTGGATCGGTTTTGAAAAATCCATTATTGATAATAATTGTTGAGCCGCTGAAATATTTTGCTGAATTGAATTGGTTTCATCCAGTTCAATTAATAGAATACTTAATCCCAAATCGTCTAATTGACTAGGAAAATGGAGCGTATCTCCCAGCATAACAACAGTCGTAGTCGTATCTAATAATAGCTTATCATAGATGATTTTATTCGGAAGAATTCTATTCGTGGGCTGTGTTTGTACAAGGTTAATGATTAGAAGAAGTTCGTCATTTTTGCTTGAAAGCCTACTCATATCTTCGCTAAGATCCAAGGCACGCAGTTTTTTGAAAACGATGCCTTTGGGGATAGACCTTGGAGAAGTGGGCGGTTTATTTATAGTACCACAACTCCATAAAAGAAGGCAAAAAAATAGTGGCTTGATGCCCCTATGTCCAAAATTCATAGGCAATTTTTTTGGTGATTTTACCAGCCTTGGTGATGGTTTCTTCTTGTGTTAAATTCCCATCTCCATCGTATTGATAGGTAGTCTCTGATAAAGGGGCTTCATTTGCATCAAAAGCACCGTATTTGATCAGTTTATCTTGATCATTGTACTCCATTTCGTAGATGCGTCCCCAACCTTCATAGTAATTATTGATTTCGTGGTAGGTTCGATTGCCTTTGTCATCGGTTTCGTAGTCTTCTCTTCTTAATACTTTACTGTCTTTATCTTTTACAATAACATTGTCTAAGTATCCTTTATCATCACGGTCATAAAAGAAAAACTGGGTAAATTCTACGCCACTTGGCTCTCGGGTATATAATTTTAAAGGATTGTGGTAATCATCAAAGTCCACTTTTTGATGACTTTCAATTGCGCCCGTTTCATCGTAGATAATTTCTTCTATGATATTGCCCTCTTTGTCAAAAACTCGATACTCTTTACCCTCTGTTTCATTTGTTTCATTATAAAAAAGTTTGGTTTCTGAATTTTCTGCTGGATCATCTTCATATTTTATAGTAGAGGTTTTTCCATCAGCGTATTGTATCGTTTGCGAACTTAGATTACCTTTCTCATCAAATGAAGAGTCAATTGTTTGAGATATCTCATCACCATAATATTGAGTATATTTTACGAGTTGTTTTTTTTCATTGTATTCAAAAATATCTTTTTGTTCGACCTCACCTTCGGGGGTATAACTGATTCTTAATGTTACCAAGTCATCTTCGTTTCTTTCCTCATACATAGACTGAAAATCATAATTGCCATCTAAGATATGCGTTGCTATAGATTTGATTTTTTTCATTGAATACTGAATTTAATAAAAGCAAGGTTTAGTATTTTAAATCTGCTAAGTTGACTACAAAACCATTTAATCCTTTTTTCTTAGAATGTTTCTTATAACTCTGAGCTGTAGGCATATCGGGAAAAGGGCCTAAAATAAATTTGTAAGTAGATTTATTATCAGCTGCTTTTTCTACACTAATAAGAATATTGTTCAACCACTTTTTTTCATATTTTAAAATCTCTTTTAAAACGGCATTTTCATTACTTATTACTCCTACTTGTACGCCATAGCCTTCTTTTTGAGGGCGTAAAGCACGAAAATAATAGATGGTTTCTGTTTCATTTGATAAATCAATAACATAAGCAGGAATGCCTTTTTTCTTTACATCTTTTGCATAGTGGGTAGCCGATGCTCTATCATCAAAAGATTCCAATATTATTTTATACGTGGTTGGTTCGTTGATATAGTTTTCTACAATTAAATACACTTCACTAAACCAGTTTTCTTGGAGTATAGCAACTTGTTTAAGAACATTTTCAAATTTATGATAAGTCCCTATTTTGATACCAAAGCCTAAATTTTCGGGTTTTTTAGCTACAGGCTTATAGAGATCGTGAATCTGGAATCCTTTTCGATTAATTGTCGTTAATTTTTTCTTTTTTTTCTTAGGTGCTTCTACAGGTTCTTTTTTTTCTTCTTTTTTCTTTTTTGTTGGCTTCGGTTTTTCAATATCACTATAATCTGTTACGGGTTCTCCTGTTTTAGCGGTGAATTCCTCTTTTTGGAGTGTTGGTTCAGTTTTTTTTTCTTCTTTGGCTACATCTTCATTTGTATTTCGCTTAATCGTACCAATTGAAATTTCTTTTTTTTCTTTCTTTTTAGGAACACCCCGCTCAATTAATTCGAGTTTCACTTTAGCCTCTTCAATAGCTAACATCCCTAACTGTTCGGCGGCGCGTTTGGAGAGTTCGACGATATGCCCTTTAACATAAGGTCCTCGATCTTTTACAACCACAACAACTGATTTATTATTATCTAAACGTGTCACCCTTACTTTAGAACCAAAAGGAAGTGTTTTATGTGCAGCAGTTAATTTATTTTTGTCATATAATTCGCCACTTGCCATTGCGCTTCCATGGAAAGCATCACTGTAGTAAGTAGCAATTCCTAATTCTGCACTTAGATTCGTCAATATAAAAAGACAAGTAATTGTGAAAATAACCCTCATAGCGATAAATTTATGTTCAACTGTTTTAACAACAAACTTGAAATATTGGCGATAATATCGACATTTTTATGGTTATTTTCAAAAAGTTTTTTTAGACAAGTATTTTTTGCTGGGAGAAAAAATTTAAATTTTAAGCAATTTGCTATTCTATACAAGTTTTTGCTTTGATTTCTGCCACCATTTTATCTCTTATTTTATTGATGACAATTTGCGCTTCACCATATTCATAAGGGGGAAAAAATCCATTTTTAATATATTCCTTATGAAGCTCTTTACCTTGTATATTCAAAATTGCTTCTAATGCTATATCACAAACTCTTAAAGGACGAGGAATTTTCTCTGAATTAGCATCAATAAATACACCGCCATCAAGGATTTTAGTGGAAGAATCTAAATAAGGGCAGATTAAGTGGAGATATTCCGAATTATTTAATTTCCCTAGTATGGAGACAGCAGAAGCCCAAATGAGTAATTTGCCTTCGGATAAATTCTCTGGAACTTCATATATTATAGATTCATATTGGTCAAGTATAGGGCTAGCAAGTTTTTCTCCTAAATGAGTGTCTTCTTTATAGATTTCTTTATGTTTAAAGAGGATATCAATTATTTTTCGTTTTTGGCTTAGATGTTTACAAGCAAAATATTGTTCTACTAAAATGTCTTTAAATTCATTTGACCAAATTTTTGGTGCAATATAAAGGTCGTGTAGAATATAAGGATCTTTCCCTTCTGTAAGTTTCTTTTTATAAAAAGAAATAACGTCTTTTTCATTCGAGAAATATGCATTCAGGTAAGTTAGGACTATATTTCGTCCATCTTCTATCCCTGTTCGAATATCTAGCGCTTTTAATAGATTTTCAGCCTTGAGTATTTTACTTTCTTTTTGTATTTCTAGTAAAGCTCTTAATTGTAAAACATGATAGGGGATCGCACTGGCCTCTTTTAAAGCTTTAACGAGTTTAGCTTCTGTAATTTTTTTATTTTTTACAGGATACCAATCAAATTTGAAATCAATTTGATCCCAGATGATGGTAACATTTTCGTCTCCTTGCAATTCCAATGTCATACTTACAATAAGTTGTGATGGTAGGTTTTTTGTTTGAGGATTGCCGAGTAAAAAAGCACCATAAGCACTAGGATAATGCGAAATAACAGACAAACCTGGTGGTAAGGTTCGATTAAAGGGTAAGCCTGAAAGCCCTTCATTTAATACATCCGTAAAATCCTTTGTAACAAGATTTCCTTCGATTTCATATGCTTCGGTTTCTCCATTAAGTGTATACCATGCAATATTATAGGAAGCTTCTTTGATTTTAAGGTTTTCCTTTCTTTTATTTAAAAATTCAAATTTTATCCAAGTATCTTTTTCTAAAGAAGGTTCTTCTAGTATTTGTAAAGAGATAGAAACGTCATCTAGATCTTCAGCATTGACAGTTTGCCAATTATCTGCTAATAAACTTTGGGCACTTACCCCTAAGATAAATAGAAAAAATACTTTAGAATATGTGTATAGCCTCATCACGTATCGCCAATAGATTTTATTAAAAAATACTTGTATCTGTACTCATTAAAAATAATTATAGTGTTTCATCTTTTATACTAATTTCAAACTTATAGCAAACTCTATACTTATTTGAGAAAGAATAACTTGTACAGCTACCATTAACTAATTACTAGCTTTGTAAAAATTAGATTTAAAAATAGTTTTGAAACTGGTATAATTGGTCTCTCTATAAATTTAGCACAAGCATCCTTATTAATATTAAGGACTATAACTCGTGCAGTATACTATAACTACATGCCAATAACATTTATTGATGATGTATAAGCTGTAATTAAGTGCTTGAGTAGTAATTTTTAGAGATCGATTCTATAGAAGTTTAAAATCCTCCTAATCGTTGAAAAAGTGGGGATAGTAGTAGTTTTGTGAGCTAAATAACACAACAATATTGTTTGTAATATGATTAACATATAAGAATTGTGCCTTATTTGACCTGTCACAGTAACAAAGATAAACATATTTTTTTAAAAAATGAGCGTATACACCTACTTTTCTCCAAAAAACCTTTTTTGAAGCGAATGATGATGGTGTTAATTGAAAAATAGACAGGAGTATGTTGTAAGTTTTAAGGGTGAAAATTAGGCATTTTCTCGTAATGCACGGCGCAGTATTTTACCAACATTTGATTTTGGCAGTTCTTTTAGAAATTCTACATGACGTGGGATTTTATAACCAGTTAGGTTTTCTTTACAATAAGCAATAATTTCTTTTTCACTTAAAGACTTCTCTTTTTTTACGATGAAAACCTTAGGAACTTCTCCTGATTTTTCATCAGGAACACCAATGGCTGCAACTTCTAGAACCTTTGGATGCATCGCAATGACATTTTCGATTTCATTAGGAAAAACATTGAAACCAGAAACAAGGATCATATCTTTTTTTCTATCAACAATTTGGAAAAAACCATCTGCTGACATTTTACCAATATCGCCTGTACTAAGCCAATTTTCTTTAATTACATCAGCAGTTGCTTCTGGGCGATTATAGTATCCTTTCATAACTTGTGGCCCTTGTACTTGTATTTCTCCAACTTGTTCTGCAGCTAAAACATTACCTTGTTCATCAACAACACGAACATCAGTAGAAGGAACAGGAAGTCCAATTGTACCCAAACGACCAGAGCCATCAATAGGGTTACAAGTAACGACAGGAGAGGCTTCCGTCATACCATAGCCTTCTGCGAGAGGGCAACCTGTAACCTGATGCCATTTTTCAGCAACAACTTTTTGTACAGCCATGCCACCACCTACAGAAGCTTTTAGAGCGGAAAAATCCAACTTTTTAAATTCTTCATTGTTAATTAAAGCATTGAATAAAGTATTTACACCAGTCATTAAACTGATTTTATACCGTTTAAACTCTTTATTCACAGAAGGAAGATCTCTAGGATTGACAACCAAAACAGTTAAAGAACCAATCGTTAATAAAGCCAGACAATTGACTGTAAAGGCAAAGATATGATACATTGGTAAGGGAGAGAGTGCAACTTCGGAAGACTCTTCCAAAAATGGCATCATCATCGCTCGTATTTGTTGCATATTAGCAATAAGATTGCGATTAGTAAGCATTGCTCCTTTTGAAATGCCTGTAGTGCCTCCCGTATATTGTAATAAAATGACTTCATCGGGTGTTCCTTTATGCTTTTTGAGTGTAAATTTCTTCCCTTGTGCAAGCGCATCTTTAAAAGTGACAACATTTTCTAAATTATATTTAGGAACCATTTTCTTTACAGAACGGACAACAAAGTTAACAATTCGACCTTTAACAGCTCCTAAAAGCTCTCCTATTGTAGCTAAAATAACGGTATTAATATTGGTATCTCCAATGATTTTTTCAAGATTTGCGGCAAAATTTTCTGCTATAATAATTGCCTTGACCCCCGAATCTGTAAACTGATGGTGCATTTCTCTTGGGGTATAAAGCGGATTAGTATTTACAATTATTAATCCTGCTTTCAAAGCACCAAATAAAGCTATAGGATATTGGAGCATATTAGGCATCATGAGTGCGATTTTGTCTCCAGCTACTAGCCCTCGAGATTGAAGATAAGCTCCAAAGTTTGAAGATAAATAATCAATTTCTTTGAAAGTCATTTCTTTACCCATGCAAGAAAAAGCTTTCAATGTTTTATATTTTCTAAAGGCCTCTTCTAATAGGTCGGCTAGACTTTGATATGCATCAGGATTAATATTTGCAGGTATTCCACTAGGATAATTTTTGAGCCAAGGTCTTGAATCTTGCATTATGATAATTTTCGGTTTTTAGAATAGACTATTGAAGTTATTCAAAAATATTTATAAAAAGTAAAATGAGAATTTAAATAAATTCATAATCTCAATAATAAGGATTCAATGGTATAATTAGCCTATTTTCTCTAAAAATCATTAAAAAAAAGCTTATTTTTTTAACAAATATTAAAGAATATATAAAATTAGATACTTATATTTACCCTTTACGTCTTACAAATAAAATCATCACGACCAAAACCTAATCTTATGCAAGTCTTAGAGAAATTATTTTTATTACTACTTATTTTTTCAACAGTATTTATAGTGCAATGTGGTAATGTTGCTACACAACAAGAAAATAGTACAGAGAATACAAATACTGCTGAACTAGAGGCTGTTTCAAATGAAGTGACAGCTCAAGTCGATTCTTTAACCTTAAAACTTGATGAAGCAGAAAAAGAAATAGAACAATTATTAGAAGGCGTGGAATAACAAGAACAAAAACTTATCTAACTAACCACAATTCATTCATTGAAGTTGTTCAAAAACTACGTATTTAGGCTACAATTATAGTCATTTAAATA
The DNA here is from genome assembly GCA_020630435.1 of Saprospiraceae bacterium. Taxonomy (GTDB): domain Bacteria; phylum Bacteroidota; class Bacteroidia; order Chitinophagales; family Saprospiraceae; genus JAHDBJ01. Next base: position 107,094 of record JAHDBJ010000005.1, on the reverse strand, counting down.
TCTATTCTTTACTAATGGCAGTAATTATTAGACAACTTTATTTAAAATAAAAATTATGAAGAATAAACTAGGAATATTAGTACTGATAATATTATTGATGGTGAGTTTCCAACCATTTAGTTATGCACAGTCTATGGAAAAAAAGGAGGCTGTAGAAAAAATGGAAAAAGCTGATGAAGAATATCAAAATAATGAAAAAAGAGTTGAAGCATTAAGAAAAAGGATTGAAAAAGCGAGAGCGAACTTGGAGCAGCAAAAACAAGCAGGGAAAGTTCCTGAAAATGTAATTATTAAAAGAGAAGCCCAATTAGAGAAAGCAGCCGCTAAGGTTGCTGAATTGGAAGCGAATGTGGAAAAAACAGGGAAGAAGGTTGCAAAAGCTAAAGGCAAACCAGAATGGGTAAAAGAAATGCAGTCAGTCAAAAAAGAAAAGCAGAAAGCTAAAAAATTAGAAACAAAAGAAGATTCAGAAGAAGCTGAATTGGAAGAGGTTGAAAAGATTAAAAAATCTGAAAACCTAAAAAAGCTAGAAGCAAAAGAAAAGGGGACTGCAAAGAAGAAAGAAATGGAAGGGAAAAAAACTGAAAAGATGGAAGAAGTAAAGAAGAAAGGGAAAGGAGCTGCTAATAAAATGGAGAAGAAAGAGAAAATGAATAAAGGCGAGGAATTAAAAGGAAACCAAGCAAAAGAGAGAAAAGAGAATTATTATAAAAATAAGGCAAAAGAAAAAAATAAAGGGAAGGGGAATGCTATGAAAAAGAAAAAAAAGAATGGCGAAGGCTAATAGTTAACTATAAAAGTTATAGAACTAGAACCTCCTATGTAGAGTTAATTGTTTAACCAGTATACATAGGAGGTTTTTAGTATACATAAGAAGAAAATTTTCAGAAGCCGAATAGTGAAAAATTTTATAATAAAAAAACTAAGATAAAATATAGTTAATCATAGATGATGAAAAATCGACCAAAAATTCAATTGGAATCAGATGAGTTAGATAAAATGTTAACTGTATGTACTCAAATTGTACTCATAGTTTTATGTATACTTCCTATCTATTATTATAATTTGTTACCCGAACAGATTCCTAGTCATTTTAACTTAAAAGGAGAACCCGATAGTTTTGCACCTAAATTAATTGTCTTTTTGTTACCTTTTTTAGGAATTTGTCAATATTTCACTTTTCGATATTTGTACTCGATTCCACATACATATAACTATCCAGTTGAAATTACAGCACAAAATGCTGCAATTCAATATAAAATAGGAACAAGAATATTGAGAGGCGTTCTATTTTTGATTATGCTGCTTTTTGGATATATCAATATTGTAATGATAGCTATGGGATTAGGAAAAATAAAAAGTTTGTCAATAGTAATAGTAGGCATATTTTTGATAATCCTTTTTGTATGGATTTTATATCATTATCGTTGGGCTAAGAAAGAATGTTAAAAAAGTGATAATTTAGTTAAAAAAATAATAAATAGTCTAGTAGCGGATTGACAATATTTGATAGAGCTTTATATATTTGGGACATAGAAATCAAGACTCATAGTATATAAAAATAAATGAAACAATCACTACTTTTTTTATTCTTCTTCACGCTATTTTTTGCATTTGCACCCTCATCGTCATTACAAGCACAATCTAAAGAGAAATATAAAAAACACTATAAAAAGAAACATCGTAAAGGAAAGAAAAAGAAGCACCTTAAGAGAAAAAGAAAAAAACAAGAGCTATCTCGAAAAGTTAAAAAAACGGGTACTTCTTCTCTAAAAGCAGAAACCACTCGTAGTCCTTCCTCAAAACTACCAACCAATAAAGCATTTGCGGCCAACGAAATTATAATAGAAGCCAAACGACACCTTGGAACAAAGTATAGATATGGAGGCGAATCTCCAAAAGGTTTTGATTGCTCTGGGTATACACAATATGTTTTTAAAAAAACAGGAATTGATATTTCTAGAACATCAAAGACCCAAGCAAGAGAAGGACAGCGTATTAAAATTAATGAGGCTCAGAAAGGCGATCTCTTATTTTTTGCTAAAAATGGAAAAACAATTTCACATGTAGGGATTGTAATATCCGATAAAAATGAATCACTTAAAATGATACATTCATCATCAAGTGGGGTAAATATCACAAGTATAAAATCATCTCGATATTGGAAAAATAAACTTAGATTTGCCCGAAGAATTTTATAATATCTTTTATCTAAATAAAAATCAAAAAATGAAAAATACACTAGTGTTTGCCTTTTTCTGTCTAGTTGCTTTCTCTTTTGTGAGTTGTTTGGAAAACCCTGAACAGAATAGTAAACAAATTGATACAGTAGCGGAAGACGCCAAAAATTTTCTTGATAAATTTAGTACAAAGGCTAAGGAGCTATTAGAAGGCGATGAAATTGATAAAATTAAAGATGTAATTGACGAGATTGCTGTGAAATCTAAAGATATAGAGAAAGACAGCAGGGTGTGGAGGGAAAAATTAGAAGAAATTAAAAACGATAAAGAAGTTCAACGAATACTCAAAAAACACGAAGGAGATGCAGAAGAAATATTCCAACAAATTGAAACTATCTTTGAAGATATATCCCAAAAACTAGAAGAGTAAAACTCCAATTAAAAACTATTTTTAAAATCACAATCATTACAATTATGAAAAAAATTATTTGGTTATTTAGTTTAATCCTTTTAGGAATAACTCAAGTTGCTTTTGCTCAAACAGAGCAAGAGTGTAGAGAGAAGTTTGAAGAGATCAAAGAAGAGCGGGATACTAAAATGAAAGAATTGCAGGAAAAGACAAACGAGGAGAGAAGGAAAAATAGACAAGAGTTGAGGGCAAAAATACAGGAATTGAGAGATAAGTATGGGATAGAGACGGGAAATAATGATGATGGGGATTATGAAGAAGAAGCTGAGGATAACAATGAAAGAGGCAGGGGGAAAAACAAAGGTAAAAAAGGCAAAGGCAAAGGCAAAAAAGGAAAGGGAAAGGGAAAAAAAGGTGGTAAAGGACAAGGGAATAAGGAGTTTCAAGAAGAGGTGAGAGAATTAAGAAAAGCGCACCAAGAAAAAATGAAGGATTTACAGGAAGATACAAAGGAAAAAAGAAAGGATATTCAAGAAAAATTCAAAGAAGAATTTGAGAAACTAAAAGAAGAGTGTAAAGGCGTATTCGAAGAAGAAGAAGAAGATGACGATGACGGAGATGATGATGACGGAGATGATGATGACGGAGATGATGATGACGACGATGATGATGACGACGACGACGATGATGACGATGAAAAGAGAGGAAAAGGGAAAAACAAGAAGAATAAAAGAGGGAAAGGGAAATCAAATGATGATAGGTAATTCAATATAAAACTTATATATTTACAGTAGAAATTCTGTGCCAAATATTGGTACAGAATTTCATTTTTCAAAACACATAACAATTTTAAAGCTATGGCAGAAGAAAAAGATCCTTTAGGTTTTTTTAATCCGATGAACCCAATTGAGATGGTAAAAGGAATTAAAGACCTTATTGATAAAACTCAAAAAGAAAACAAAGAAGATCCTAATGAAGAAACTGCTCCTGAAAGTTTGTTTGATAAAATAAAAAGTGGATTAGATGATATTGGGGAGAAAATATCATCTAAGGTAAATACAGATAAAAAAGAAACAACAAACGAAGCCGAAGCAGAAGAAGAAAAGGAAGAAAAAGATGATTTCTCTGAATTGAAAAGCCTAAGGCAAGAATTGAGAGCATTGCGCCAAACATATAAAGAAAAACAACGCAAACTTCGAGAAGAATTTGAGGAGGAAGTCAAAGATATTCGTGAAGAGATTAAAGATTTTATTAAGGTGAAGGGAATAGATAAGAAAGAGGAGTTTGAAGATAAAATGAAACGAATTAAGAGTAAATGGAAGGAAAAAAAAGAAAAATGGAAGAAAGAGGGTAAGAGAAGAGGGCGAGGAAGAAAACGGTGGGAAGATGATTAGACGTTAGAAATAAAAAATCTCAAATACCAAGTGTTTGAGATTTTTTATTTTTGTGCTTAAAATAATTGAAACTGTATGCGAATAGATATACTCTCTGTACAACCGAAGCTCCTAGAAAGCCCATTACAGCATTCTATTATGAAGAGGGCGCAAGAGAAAGAATTACTTAATGTTTTTGTGCATGACTTAAGAGATTGGGGACTTGGAAAATACCGTAAATTAGATGACTATCAATTTGGAGGAGGCGCAGGTATGGTAATGATGGTAGAACCGATTGCAAATGCCCTTGATGAATTTATAGCAGCACGTAAATATGATGATATTATTTATGTGACACCTGATGGTGATACCTTAAATCAGTCTACTTGTAACGAACTTTCACTCAAAGAAAATATAATTATCTTATGTGGTCATTATAAAGGGATTGATGAGCGTATCCGAGAACATTATATTACACGTGAAATCTCAATCGGAGACTTTGTTTTGTCAGGAGGAGAACTTCCAGCAGCAATTCTAGTCGATTCTATTGGGCGGTTATTGCCTGGGGTACTCAATGATGAAACATCGGCACTTTTTGATTCCTTTCAGGATAATTTACTAGCACCACCTGTCTATACCCGACCGTCAGAATTTAGAGGCTGGAAAGTCCCTGATATTCTATTATCAGGCAATTTTAAAAAAATAGAAGAATGGCGGTTTGACCAATCGTTGAAACGAACAAGAAAAAGAAGACCAGATTTGCTAAATGAAAAAGATTTATAGAGCGTTGTATGATATAGGGTTTTATTAATGAAGCTGTTTAAAAATAGAATATCTATGTATAAGCGACTTGTGATTTTTTTGATTTTAAATTTTTTAGCCTTAACTGCTGGAAATTATTTCACGGGAGATGGGGTAGGATCAATTTGGTATCAAGAACTAAATAAAGCGCCTTGGACACCTCCAGGCCCTATTTTTGGAATAGCTTGGACCATTATTATGGTTTGTTTCTCATTTTATATGGCATTTGCTTGGGAAAAAATTAAAGACCAAAGAATAATACTAGGATTTTATATTGTACAATGGATACTCAACGTTGTTTGGAATCCTATATTTTTCACCTTACATCTAGTATTCTTGGCATTGGTAATAATTATTGGATTAGCCTTAATTATTCATTTTTTTCTTTTTAAAAATTGGCGGAGATTAGGATTAATATCATTATTATTACTACCATATGCTATTTGGCTTATCATTGCTATCTCTTTGAATGCATATATTTATGTTCAGAATTAAGACTAAAATATAAAATATGCTAGCTAGAATATTTCGCACTATTTGGGCAATATATGGAGTGGTCATATTTTTTTTAATGTTAATTTTATCCTTGCCCTTTTTTATAATGATGTTTGCCTTTTTTCCTCAAAAAGTAGATGTATGGGGTTTAACTTATGCACATAAAATATTTGCAAAAGTTTTCTGTATTCTTACACTTATCCGAGTAAAAGAGTATAATCGAGATATGCTTGAACCAAATGAAAATTACATTGTAGTGGGAAATCATCAATCTAGCATGGATTTTGTTTTTCATGCTTTAGCAACAAATAGAATCTATAAATGGTTAGCTAAAAAAGAGATTGATAATATTCCCGTAATGGGGTTTATCGTTCGGCGGTTTGTCATATTTGTAGCAAGGAAGGATGTAACATCCCGTAAAGCGAGTATGCAAGCTCTAAACGAAGCAGTAGAAAAAGGGTTTTCTATCTTTATTTATCCTGAGGGGACAAGGAATGTTACAAAAAAAGCATTAAAAAAATTTCACACAGGAGCATTTCGAATTGCGATAGAAACACAAAAATCAATAGCTATCCAAACAATTGCAAATGCACGTCAAATTTCTAATCATCGCCGTTTATTAGATTTGCGTCCTGGTATAATACATTTGTATTGGGATAAACCAATTTCTACTAAAGGGCTAACCCTAGAGGATTTGCCCAGATTAAGTGAAAAAGTAAGGGCTACTATGATGAAATATCTCAAAGAGGAAAAAAAACGATTCAATTTAGAATGAGCAACAACTATTATTTGACACCAACCTATTTTATAAACTATGAACACCTAGATGTTCAATTATTTATAAAAAAATATAGCAATCCTGATTTATCCATTAAAGAACAGGTTGTAGCCTATTATTTTGCTGTTAGAGATCTTTTTCGTTACGATGCTTATGATTTGAATTTAGAACCGCTTTCTTTTCGGGCAAGCACAATGGTCAATAAAATCGAGAAAAAGGGCAATTGTATTGAAAAAAGTATCTTATTTGCAGCGTGTACAAGGTTTATAGGAGTACCTACTAGATTGTCTTTTTCCAATGTCTGTAACCATATAGGCACTCAACAGTTAGAGGCTTATTTAGGCACTAATGTATTAGTATTTCATGGTTTTGTCGAACTTCTTCTTGAAGGAAGATGGGTAAAAGCAACACCTGCTTTTAATAAGGAATTATGTGATAAACTGAATGTTAGCCCCTTAGATTTTGATGGTGAGACCGATTCCATTTTTCAAGAATACGACAAACAAGGAGGGCAGTTTATGGAATACCTCCATGATTACGGGGTATTTCATGATTTTCCTTTCGATATGTTTGTAAGAGAACTAAAGCAATATTATCCTAAATTATTTGTGATTGGTAGTGGTCTTTTATTTAAGAAATGAGGCTATTACTTTTGAAATAACCTCATTTCTTAAAATGGTTAGTTTAATCGAATTTCATCTTCGTTGGCATCATAAAATTTGTATTGGACTAAACTATATTCTGTATTGGACTGTAAGTAAATCCATTTACCATATTTAGTAAACCATTTCATCCGAATACTAGGAAATCCTTTTTTAAAAAAAGCCTCTAAATACGGATGTAGTTCAAGGGTGATTTTAGTCTTAGGTTGTGTTTGTAAAACAAAATCCAGATCTCTTTGAATATCGTCGGTCACAAGAATAGAGGCATTCATTTTCCCTGTTCCATTACAACTTGGGCATTTTTCGGAGGTATCGATTTTTACAGCAGGTCGTACTCGTTCACGGGTTATTTGCATTAACCCAAACTTACTAAGTGGTAAGATAGTATGTTGGGCTCTATCTTTTTTCATGTGTGTTCGCATTGCAGAAACCAGTTCCTTACGATGTTCTGCCTGCCGCATATCGATGAAATCTATAATGATCAAACCACCAATATCTCTAAGTCGAAGCTGGCGTGCAATTTCTTCAGCCGACTCCAAATTAATTCTAAGTGCATTGTCTTCAACTTTTCTTGTTCCTGCTTTATGGCCACTATTCACATCAATGACATGCATGGCTTCAGTATGCTCAATTACGAGATAAGCACCACTTGCCATCGTCGCCGTTTTTCCAAAAGAAGACTTAATTTGTTTGGTGACACCATAATAATCAAAAATGGAACGATTGTTATTATAATGATTAACTATTTTAACTTGGCTAGGAGCTATCTGTGATAAAAAGCTTTTGATGTGAACATATAGGTCTTTGTCATTAACGACAATTTTATTGAAAGAGTCACTTAAGACGTCTCTTAAAAGACTTGAGGCCTTATCCAGTTCGCTTAGGAGTTTAACTGGAGCTTTAGCCTTAGGAAGTTGTTGAAATATATTTTTCCATTTTCCAAGAATATACATTAATTCCTCATGCAGATCCGCTACTTTTTTACCTTCGGCAGCGGTACGAATGATCATCCCGAAGTTTTTGGGTTTTATGCTTTCAGCCAATAATTGTAATCGTTTTTTCTCTTCTGCATTAGAGATTTTTTTAGAAACGGTGACGGTATTTGAAAAAGGTGTTAAGACAATATAACGACCAGGCAAAGTAATCTCACAGCTCAATCTAGGCCCTTTGGTAGAAATCGGTTCTTTTAAAATCTGTACGAGTACATGATCTCGCTTATTTAAAACCTGATCGATTTTTCCATTTTTGATAATATCGGGAGGGTATTCAAAATTATCTAAAAAATGATGGGTATTTTTACCACTTATACTATCATTTGTAAATTTGGTTACAGAATGGAGTTTTGGACCTAGATCCGTATAATGAAGAAAAGCATCTTTACTATAGCCAATATTAACAAAAGCGGCATTCAATCCAGGCATGAGTTTCTTTATTTTACCTAGGAATATATCTCCTACTGTAAAATTAGTATTGGTCTTTTGACGATGTAACTCTACCAGTTTACCACCCTCCAATAACGCTATTTCGACCTCCGTTGGTTTAGAATTAATTATTAGTTCTTTTTCCACTTAAAAGAAATTAAAAGTATCCGATAAAATAGACAAAGGATTTCATCAATAAAAAATTACTTTTTAAATATTTATTGATGTGTTGAATTTACTTTGATACAGTAGAATAATTAATGAGGAATATGATAAAGAGTAAAAGATTTGTGTACTTAAATCACAAGCACTATAATCATTAATGAAATTAATCAGTAATAATTATCGGGGTTTTAATTTAAATCTAGCTAATGTACAAAGCAAAAAAGGATATAATGTATATTATATCTTGAAAATAAAAATATAAAGCGAGGTCAATTAAGATGAGATGAAAGAAGAAATGTACTTTTTGAATTAATCTAAAAATTCAAAAAGTACAGTATATTATTTGCTACCTATTCTTCTTTTTATGACGATTCTTACGTAGTCTCTTCTTTCTTTTGTGAGTAGCGATTTTATGTCGCTTACGTTTTTTACCACAAGGCATATTTCTTTTTTTTTATTTACAATAATATATTTTAAACAGATAAAAAATAATAGCTCTTATCTGATTTTTTCAAGTTTTTTTTGATATTCTATTGCCTTTTCCTTCTTACCAGACTGTACATTTGCTTCAATTAATAAAGACAAAGTATATGGGTTGTCAGGTTCAATTTTAATAGATTTTCCTAGGCGTTCCAAAGCTTTTTCGTATTGTCCCGTTTTGATAGCTAATCGTGCGAGGTTATTCAGTACTGCTGTATTTTGGGGATGTTTATCTACCAAATCTCTCAACATCAGTACACCTTTCATAGGATTATCTTGTAATGGCAACTCCACAAAGCATAAGGCTAGGTTTATCTGGTGTTGTACATTATTAGGATCAAACGAAATGGCTTTTTCAAAGGCTTTAACAGCTCTTCCTCTACAAAACAGTTTATCACGTTCTTTTGTTGACTTTTGAACACCTAAAGCATAAGTTGTGCCTGTAATTGACCAAGTTTGTTCGGTATTATCAATAGCTGCAACTTTTTGAGCATAGACGCCTGCTAGGGCATATTCGTCTAGTTTATACCAAGCACCAGAAAGTTTTTTGAGCGCCTCAGATTTAATAGAATCTGAAGCTGCTTGACTCACTTCTTGTTCCAAAAAACCAATAGAATGAAGATCGTCTTCAGAAATATTAGCTTTAGCAGCTCTTACCAAACTATTAATATCGGTACTTTCAGCTTTTAAGGCTCTGCTTTTATCAATTTCCGCTCTTTCGCGAGGTTTTATAGAGAAACCAAAATACAAAACAGAAAAAAGTATTAATGCAATACCAATAACTGTTGTTTGTAGCTTAGTCATATACTATTTAATACAAATTAATTTTTAAACGAGCTATTGACCAGAAAATTAAGCATTCTTTACATTCTCAGGGGTTACATTTGACTTCACCTGTTCTACAAATATCTTTGCAGGTTTGAATGAAGGAATATAATGCTCAGGAATAACTATTGCTTCATTTTTCTTGATATTTCGACCAACCTTTTCGGCTCTTTTCTTAATGATAAAGCTACCGAAACCTCTAACATAGACATTCTCACCACCAGCAAGAGTATCTTTTACCTCTGAGAAAAATGCCTCTAATGTGACCAGAACATCAACTTTAGCAATTCCTGTTTTATCTGCTATTTCATTTACTAAGTCAGCTTTTCTCATTGTTATTGTTTAGTTTACAAATTAATTATAATTCTAATGAGTATTTTGCATCAAGGCGGCTGCAAAGGTCGTAAATTTCTTTAGCATAAAAAAGAAATTTTATAAAAAAATGGGGTAAGTACTTAAAATAAAACGATTTGAGAACGAAATCTCAAATCGTTTTATAAAAAAATATAGGAAAATATTGATTTATCCTTGTGGTGCTTGTAGGGCACTCAACTGAATTTTCAATTCTATTTCATCATTGATAAACTTATCACCTAAGTTGTCAAAAATGCTTTTTGAACCATAATTTACACCCCATTTTGTTCTATCAATTGTAAATTCATTGGATTCTGCAATCAGTCCTCCACCTTCATTTTTCACATTAGCTTTGAATTCAATACTGTGGGTTTTATCTTTTATCTTCAAATTTCCCAAAATAGTATGTGTAAAATCTGCATCACCCAATAAAGGTTTTACAGAAGAAATTTCAAAAGTAGCCGTAGGATATTGTTTAACATTAAAAAAATGATCAGCTTCTTCTTTTTCTGTACCTTTTAAATGTCCTTCCAATTTAGTCTTATAATCACCTTCTAAATCAAGTACTGTAATACTGTTCATGTCGAGTGTGAATTTGCCACTTTCTATACTTCCATCTTTTACAGATAAAGTACCTTCTGATACTTTTACAGTACCATTGTGTGTTCCTGTTGGTTTAATCCCTTTCCAAAGTATAGCACTAGCTTCAGCGTTGACATTGTAAGCCGTCGCTTCGGCAGAAGCCGTACTTACTTCTACTTCTTCGCCAGTATTAGCAGTCTCACCTGTTGGTCCTTTACAAGAAGTAATGAATCCGAGGATTACAACAAGTGCAAAGATTTGAAATAATGTTTTCATAGTTATTTATTATAATAATTAGATAAATTAGATAATTTTTTTTCTAGAAATCAATTTGTATCTGACCTTGTAATAGATCTTCGATTGTTTCTCTTTTTCGAATCAATTTGGCTGCTCCTTTATATAGCGCAACCTCAGCAGGTCTATACCTAGAGTTATAGTTGGAAGACATACTATAGGCATAAGCACCAGCATTTTTGAATACAAGAACATCCCCTTCTCTTACCTCCTTGAGTTTTCTGTCCCAACCAAAAGTATCCGTTTCACAAATGTATCCTACTATCGTATAAAATCGCTCAATTCCAGTAGGATTCGAAGCGTTTATAATATGGTGATATGCATCATATAACATTGGTCGAATTAAATGGTTCATTCCTGAATCAACTCCTGCAAAAACAGTTGCTGTTGTCTGTTTGATAACATTCGTCTTTACTAAAAAATAGCCGGCTTCACTTACAAGGTATTTACCAGGTTCAAACATCATGGTAAGTTCTTTCCCATATTCCTTACAAAAGTCTTTAAACCGTTTACCGAGTTTTTGACCGAGTTCTTTTATATCTGTATAACGATCATTTGGTTTGTAGGGTACTTTAAAGCCACTACCAAAATCAATTGTTTTTAAATGAGGAAATTGCTTGGCTGTCTCTAGAAGAATATCCGATCCTCTAAGAAAGACATCTACATCTAGAATATCCGAACCTGTATGCATATGTAGACCTTCTACTTGAATCTTACTCGAATGAACTACCCTTTCAACATGACGCATTTGATATACAGATATTCCAAATTTGCTATCGATATGGCCAACAGAAATTTTTGGATTGCCGCCAGCAAAAATATGAGGATTAATTCTTAAACAAATGGGGACAGAACTACCATATGTATTTCCAAACTGTTCTAATATTGAAATATTGTCGATATTGATCTTTACACCCAATTTTACAGCCTGTTGAATCTCTTCAAATGATACACAGTTTGGGGTGAAAACAATATCTTCGGGCAAAAAACCAGCCTTTAAGCCTAACTGCACTTCCTGAATTGAAACGGTATCGAGTCCACTACCTAAAGATTTGAAAAAACCTAGTATGCTTTGATTGGTTAGTGCTTTACAAGCATAAAGTACTTTTAAATTTATCCCCTCAAAAGCATTTACTAATTGTTCGTATTGATGTTGCATTTTTGCCAAATCATATACGTATAAAGGGAGATCATAGGTCGTCCCTAATTCTAAAATATCAACGCCACCTATTTTGTAGCGACCATCATTTAATTCCATTATATGTTTTTAAAAATGAAGTAGAATATAGTCTAATGGTTAGGAAGGATATATTTGGTTTAACAGTATGTTTCGAATACTAGTTTCTCAAGGCACTTCTTAATTGACTTTCCTCTTCACGAGATAATCGGAATTCCTTAGCGAATCGTTCAAGTGTTGGTTTTGCCATAAATAATAAAATAAGAGAAACAACAAAGAGTATCATTAACCAAGTATTTCCAGTAATCCAAGAAATTAGAACGACCATTAGATTTCCTCCTTCAAGCATTGCCCATTTTATAATAGATGTGCTTCTAAAATTAGTAAGTTTTTCTTCTAAATTCATTGTTGTTAAATCTAATGCTTCTAACTTCCGCTTATGAATGAATGCTGAAGCAAAAATAGTTCCTACAGATAGAATACAAGTAACTATAGACAGCATAAAATTGTCAGTTGCATTAGGAGAAATACCAATAACAAAAAATAAAATGGTCGCAATCATAACTTGTCCTGACACTAGGGCTAGATGTAGGACTGTACTTGATTGAAATAATGTTTTAATGTTTTCCATATGAAGAAATATATTTATCTTTTTTGCAAAGATAAAAAATCATAAGCAACATTTTGTATAAGAAGAACGATTGAATAGATAGAGTCCAATGAGATATTATTTCTAATGAGATTAAATTTTAATCAAAAAAAGCGACTTAGATAATATTACTAAAAAAATTGGGCTAATTTTTCTTAAAAACGTATTTTTGCGGACTTATGAATAAAAGGACAGTAAATTTGGTGATTTTGGGCTTATTCTTTTTGCTAGGCGCTTGTAAATCAGAGTTTGAAAAACTAAGGATAAGTAATAATCCAGAAAAGCAATTAGAAGCTGCTTATAAGTATTTTGAGGAAGAAGAGTATTTGAAAGCCAAGACACTACTAGAAACAGTAATCAGTAATTACCTTGGGCGACCTGAGTCTGAAAAAATTTATCATCATTATGCTTATTGTAGCTATTATTTAAACCAGTTTATAAGTGCGCAGTATTATTTTAAGAGATTTTCTAGTACTTTTCCCAATAGTGATTTGAGGGAAGAAGCAGAGTTTATGGCTGCTTATTCGTATTATCGACTTTCACCTTCTTTTAGGCTAGATCAGACGTATACATTAAAAGCTATTGATGAATTCCAATTGTTTATAAATACCTTTCCAACAAATAAACGTGTAAAGGAAGCCAATGATTTGATAAATGAGTTAAGGCGTAAATTAGAGAAAAAAGCATTTTATGAAGCAGAGCTTTATTATAAACTAGAAAATTATCAATCTGCAACTATTGCATTCGAAAATTTGTTAAAAGATTACCCAGAAACACCAAATGCAGAAGAAATTCGCTATTTGGTAGCAAGAGGGGCTTACTTATTAGCAGAAAATAGTGTACTTTTGAAGCAAGAAGAGCGTTATTTGGAAGCGGTAAAGAAAAGCGAATTGTTTTTAAATAAATTTAAAGGCAGTCGTTACTCAAACGAAATATCAAAGATCAAAGAAGATTCAAATAAAAAATTAAAAGAAATTAGAAATGAGTGATATTAAAACAAAGTCTCAAGGAATCGAGCCTAGTATTGTGTCAAGAGATATATTAACACTAGTGAGCGATACACAAAATATCTATAAATCTTTGTCTATTATCTCAAAGAGAGCAAAACAACTATCTGTAGAAGTTCGAAAAGAGTTAAATGGTAAATTAGATGAGTTTGCATCGAATACAGATTCGTTAGAAGAAATTCACGAAAACAAAGAGCAAATTGAGATTTCTAAGTTCTATGAGCGTATGCCAAATTCTGCAATTTTGGCAATGCACGAATTTTTAAATGAAGAATTGAATTATCGTAATCGAGACGAAAAATAATAAAATAACTTTGATGAATACTATAAGACTTCGAAAATTGTTGAATGATTTTCGAAGTCTTATTATTTTTACATTATGGTATCTAATCTAGAAGGGAAGAAGATTTTATTAGGTGTTACAGGAAGTATTGCCGCATATAAAAGTGCGTTTTTAATTCGCTTATTGGTTAAAAAGGGAGCGATGGTCAATGTTGTTATGACCTCCACCGCAAAAGATTTTATTAGTCCATTAACACTATCTACCTTATCTAAAAATCCAGTCCATACAGAAGTAAGTGCTGAAGATAGCTGGAATAATCATGTAGAAATGGGACTTTGGGCTGATGCAATGTTGATTGCACCAATGACTGCTAATACAATGGCAAAATTGGCGAATGGACTTTGTGATAGTATGGTAGCAGCTACTTATTTGTCAGCAAAATGTCCTGTATTCTTTGCTCCAGCTATGGATTTAGATATGTGGAAGCATCCAGCGACTAAAAAGAATCTAGAACAGCTATTGTCATATGGAAATCATTTGATTCCTGTCGGACATGGTGAACTTGCAAGCGGTCTGGTAGGAGAGGGGCGAATGGCAGAGCCAGAAGATATTACCATGTTTTTAGAAGATTTTTTTAGTAATGAAAAGACGTTGAAGGGAAAAAAATTTTTAGTGACGGCAGGACCAACATACGAACCCTTAGATCCAGTCCGATTTATAGGTAACCACTCTTCGGGTAAAATGGGTATAGCAATAGCAGAAATAGCGGCAAAAAGAGGAGGAGAGGTTGTTCTAGTACTAGGACCAAGTAAACTAAATACTAGTCACCCAAATGTTGAAGTGATTAATGTGCAAACAGCACATGAGATGTGTGAAGCAGCTTTATTACATTACCCTACCTCTGATGTGGGAATTTTGGCAGCAGCTGTAGCTGATTATAGACCTAAGTTTAAATCAGATAAAAAAATTAAGAAGAAAGAGGGAGAATTATTTATAGAGTTAGAACGTACGACAGATATTGCCCAGACTTTAGGTAAACAAAAAAAATCAAACCAAAAGTTGATTGGTTTTGCACTAGAAACTAACGATGAATTAGAAAATGCGAAACGGAAACTGGTGAAGAAAAACTTTGATTTTATCGTTCTAAATTCGTTAAAAGATAAAGGAGCAGGCTTTAAACACGACACAAATAAGATTACAATTGTTCATAATGACAATAATGTTCGTATTTTTGAGTTAAAGTCTAAGGTTGAAGTTGCTAAAGATATTATTAATGAAGTTGAGCGTTTAGACTAGATCTTCTAGTACTTTTAAAATTATAATTTTAATGAAAAAAATATTTCTTTTTGTTTTTGTACTTTTTGTTTTTGTAAATGCCAAAGCTCAAGAATTGAGGTTTGAAATTAGTATTAGTACGCCAAAATTACAAACGGTAGATCCTAAGGTCTTTGATACGATGAAATCTACGTTGGAGAATTTTTTAAATAATCAACAATGGACAGATCATGTCTATGAACAGGATGAAAGAATAGACTGTAAAGTCCAATTAACCATTACAGAGGAAGTTTCTCCTACAAGTTTTAAAGCGGAGTTATTTATCCAATCTAAACGCCCAATTTACGGAAGCACTTATCAGTCGGTGTTGTTATCACATGTTGATAAAAATGTATCGTTTGATTATCAAGAATACCAACCTTTAGAGTTTACAAGAAGTAATTTTTCCAATAACCTTACCTCTATATTGTCATTTTATGTCTATTATATTTTAGGGTTAGATTATGATTCTTTTTCACCTTTTGGGGGAGAAGAATATTTTCAGTTAGCCAATGAAATATTGAATGCTGTTCCTGCAACAGTTTCAGCCATACACAAAGGTTGGCGTGCGCCTGATAGTAATAGAAATAGATATTGGATGATAGAAAATATTTTGAATCCACGTGTACGTCCGTATAGGCAATTATGGTATGATTATCATAGACAGTCCTTAGATCTTATGGAGCAAGATCCTACTGCTGGCAGAACGATTATCGAAAAGGGATTGATTGAACTGGATAAATTGAATCGTAACTTTCCGAATATGATGATCATGCAAATGTTTGCAAATGCGAAATCAGGAGAAATTGTTGAAATATTTAAAGGTGGTACGAAAGACGAAAAGAAAAACGTCATCCAAGTCATGAGTAGAATTGACGTTGCCAATGCCTCTAGGTATCGTGCCATAGGTCGTTAAAATAAGATATTCCAATTTTATTTTAATGCTTTGTCAATCGCATCTGCTATGATGCTTTTTATGTCTTGTGAAAAACCACCTAGAGACATCACAACTTTTCCAGATTTATCTAGTACAACATTAGTAGGATAAGCCATTATGCCCATTTTGTGGAGTAGTGCCTTCTTATCAGTTACCTTCTGATAATGGAATTTATGTTTTGTTAAAAAATCCAAAACTTTTTCTTGTTTATCAAAAGTTATTGCGATAAATTCTACGGCTTGACCTTGATACGCTTCGGTTAATTCGTTAAGATGTGGCATTTCCATGACACAAGGACGGCAAGCGATAAACCAAAAGTTAAGCACTACTACTTTCCCTTTTAGTTTTGATAATTGTATGGTTTTTCCATTGATATCGGTTACTGTAAAATCTTCAAGTGTATTACCTTCTGTTAAACTTTCAGGAATAGGAGAGCGTTGTCCCATAAGCTCACGTTGAAGTTCCATTCGTGTGACGGATTTATATCCCTTAGGTGTATCAAGTACACCCTCTTCAATGGGTTTTAAATGAACGGTATTGGCTACAAATTTAATCTTTCCCATATCATTCAAAGGCATAGAATATTCTAGCACAAACCCCTCTGCTTTACCACCAAAAGGATTGTATTGGACGCCTAATTCAGTCGTGAAATAGACCTCAACTTTTTCCCCTCTTACAATAGCTTCGCCCTTCTGACATTTATATCCAGCAATCGTTTTACTGCCATCAACAAGAGTGATTTCTACAGGTTCTTTTCCATTACTTGTATTTAATGCAAACTTTTTCCCCATAGCATCTAAATATGACATTTCTTCTCCTGTTACTAAATTAGTCATATAAAATTGACTTCCTAATGTTTGTGATTGATATTGTGTCCTTACCATTTCTGAATTAAAAATAACCTCTAATTGGTCTCCAAACATCTTTGCCATTTCAGCAGCTTCGGGTTTTAGTTCGGATGTTACATCATACATAATAACCCCAGATTTTGCTTGATTTATAGTTGTTTTTTTAATTGAACCACAAGCATTATATATAAGTGCTACTCCTAAGATTAAGATGTATTTTAGGAAGATTAAATTTAGTCGCATAATTTAATTTCTTTATGAGAAGTCAGGTTTTATTTTAATCCATCCATTGTTAGGATACATCGACCCGCTTCAAATTCGAAGGATAATTTATTTCTAGTTTTTAACCATTTCAAAATATCAATTCCAATTATTTCTTTTCGCCAGCCCTTTTCTAAAATAGAAGGAAAGTATTCTTTTTCTGTTTTCATTCGATTAAAATCAGCCCTTGGAAGTAATAATATAGGAGCGATACCTGCTTCTTGGCACTTATATTTGAGGATTAAATTCAAGAGATCAAGTAACATACTCTGTTCACTACTAGGAATTGGAGGAGAGTTAAGTGCTTCTAGAATTGTTCGTTCATCATCTGATATCTTTCTATGAAACATCTCATTGAAAATATCCCAATATTTTACAAAAATTTTATTCGAAATTCTGCGGTCACTTTTGACAGTTTTTTTGCCCGAGCCCATTACTTTTACAATAGGAGTTATAAGTTTACTTGGCAATACCATTTCTTTAGAATAATTTTTGTTTTTTGCTTCTTTATTCCTCCATTGGTATAAACGAATGAGAAAGGTTTTTTCTTGTGGGGTCAGTTGATAGATTATTCGATTTTTTAGTGCTTCTTTTAATGGATTAGATTTATAAAGACTAATATCTTCGAGCTTAGAACATTCTTCCTGCACCCATTGGGCACGCTTCAATACGACTAATTTTTTAGTCATGGATTGCCATAAATCGTATAAATGTAAAACATCATTAAGGGCATATTTTAGCTGTCGAGCATTGATAGGTCTTGCCTGCCAATCTGAAACCATTTGACTTTTATTAATTCGAATCTGTACTTCTTTTTGAAGCAGTTTTTGAAAAGATATAGGATAACCATCGCCAAGAAATCCTGCAGCAATTTGTGTGTCAAAAATATTTTTTGGTCGTGTGCCATAGAGATTATTAAGTAACATATAATCATTTTCTCCTGCATGGGTGATCTTAATAATATCAGGATTTTCAATGATGTTTAAAAAATGATTAAGATCTTCAATTTTAATAGGATCGATAATGAAATAACCATTGGGAGTAGCAATCTGTATTAAACACAAAAGTGGTGTGTATCGGCGTTCCCCTATAAATTCAGTATCAAAAGCAAGCCATTCGATGCTTTGATTTTGTTGGAAGAATAAATTAAAATCCTCTTGGCTTTCTATAAGGGTATAATCAGGCACTTTAGACATCTGTTAATAATAAAGTAGTGTGTGTAATTTATATGGAGGATACAAATATAGTAAAGATTATTAAAATTTACATTATAGTACTGATTAATCGAACTTAAATGTAGATTTTATAAAAAAAGCGTCACTTTTTTAGTAAAATATTAAAAAGTGACGCTTTTAGAGGAGCGAGAATAATAGATTATGTACTGATGATGGGCAAAATAGATTCCATTATTTTTACATATAACTCTTTAGGATTGAAAGGTTTTGATAAATAATCATTAAAACCTATCTCAAAACATTTTTCGGCTTCCTGATTAGAAGCGTTGGCAGTTAAAGCAATGATAGGCACTTCACTAAGCTCTCTTATTTTTCTGGCGGCTTCCATGCCATCCATTACAGGCATTTGAATATCCATCAGCACAACATCATAGCCGTATTCTCGATATTTTTCAACTCCAACTAAGCCATTTTCAGCAATGTCAACAGTTACATAATCTGACCAAGTTGTTAAAACTTTCTTTGTCGCAATTTGATTGAGAAAATGATCTTCAACTAACAATATTTTAAGAGGTGCTTCTGGTACATCACTAGCTGTTTTAGTTTGAGTCTTAACAGATTTAAGTGGAATTTCTATTGTAATACTTGTCCCTTCCTCTACTTTACTGTCTATTCTTATCTTACCTGTCATGGTTTTAATAAGTTTATTGACAATAGCGAGACCTAGTTTTTTCTTAGAATCTTCAGATTGATTTGTTTTTAATAAAGCATCAGACCGTAAAACTTCTAATATTGTCTCCTCACTCATACCCACGCCTTCATCAGCAACTTGAAATTGTAGTATTAAGTTTTCACCATTGATGTTTTGGGGATTAATGTTTACGTCAACACTAGTATTTTCTTTTGAAAACTTGATAGCATTGTCAATTAAGTTATAGAGTATTTGATTAAGCTTTGTCGAATCTCCAATCAACTTTTCAGGTACTTCATTGTGTAAGTTAAAATTCAATTTAACATTTTTGGTATCGGCTTTAATCTTAACGACTTTCTCTAAACTTTGTATGAAATCTTTAGTGCGAAATTCGGCTTCTTCTAAATTTATCTTTTCAGAAACTAAGACAGAGAAGTTGAGCAAGTTATTAACTGTAATAGATAAATCATCAACAGATGTTTTCAAAGCATCTACATATTCTACTTGTTGAGAATTTAGGGTTGTGGTTTCCATTAAGAAAGATAGATTGATGATAGATGAAAGTGGAGTTCTAATATGAAATCCCATATCTTCTAAAATCTCTTCTTTTAGTTGAGAACTTCTTTTGGTAAGATTTTTTTCAATTAAAAGTTCTTCTGATAATTTTCGTTCGGTAATATCTTGAATTCCTCCAACAAGTAACAATTTATCATTTATCTCTTCATAATAGGCCTTACCCTGTACATGAACATGTTTCACTAATCGTCCTTCAATTACAATACGATGCTCAACCTGATGCAATTGTCCATCTTTAGAAGCATTGGCAAAAAAGTCTTCAACAAGGTCTTTATCTTCAACATGAACATATGATAAATAGTCAGAAAAAGAAGGCATAATGCTATTAGGTGTAAAGCCAAAGATTCGAAAAGTTTCGTCTGACCATTTCATTTCATTGGTAACCATATCCATTTCCCAGCTTCCAAAATGAGCCATTTGTTGTGCTTCTAGAAAGCGTTTCTCACTCATTGCAAGTGTACGAGCAGACTCTTCAAGTTTCATCTGTACTTTATGGCGTTGAATGGAATATCGAACAACTCGTCCTAAAAGCTTTCCATCAAACTCTCCTTTTACTAAAAAATCTTGTGCGCCAGATTTTACGGCTTGATTACCTACAATCTCATCATTTGTTCCTGTCATTACTATAATAGGAAGATGAGGAAATTCTGCTTGGAAATTTGTTAATGTTTTGAAACCTGCACTATCTCCTAAAGATAAATCAAGTAATACTAGGTCAACAGTATGCTGTTCGGCTAATTTCCTTCCTTCGCCAAACGATTCCGCATGGTGTAATTCAAACTTTAGAGAGGTTTCCATCAAATACATTCGAACTAAATGGGCATCGCCCAAATTATCTTCAACTAATAATATTGAGAGTTTCGAATTGACAGACATAGGTAAAGTAATTATTATTTTTAAAATAGAAAATACTAAAATATATAATTTTGCGGAGGAACTAACTTTTATTGCTATATAAGTATTTTTTGTATTATATAAAGTGATATATAAAACAACCTCTGTATATTAAAAAACGTGATAACTTATCGCAAAAATTATTTTCGAACACCTTATATACTACTAATAGAGTGAGGCAAAACAACTGTTGTTAGCCAAAACTCTTCTATTTGCTTTATCACTTCAAAAAATCTATCAAAATCTACAGGTTTGTTTATGTAACAATTTGCATGTAAGTTGTAACTCTGTAGTATATCCGATTCTGCATTGGAGGTTGTTAAAACAACTACAGGAATGATCTTGAGATCTTTATCTGATTTTATTTCTGCCAATACTTCTCTTCCGTCTTTTTTGGGAAGATTTAGGTCAAGTAAAATTAAATCAGGTGTTGAAGCAGTATTAAATTGCTCCTTTTTTCTCAAGTAATTAATTGCCTCTACACCATCCATAACTACATCTAATGTTACAGGCAGTTTCCCTTCCTTAAATGCTTCCTGTGTTAATCTTACATCACCAGGATTATCTTCTATTAGAAGTATTTTAACTAGTTTTTCCTTATTAACCATTTCAATTATTGTCGATAAACAGTTGAACGGGATTCAACAGTATTTTGTTTCAGTTATTTATAAGTAGGGCTATAGAGAGAAGGATTATATTAAAATAAATGTAAAAATATCCCATGATAGTATAATATTTCACAGGATATTTTCAGGCTATTATTATTTATTCTTCGGTAACAATTGTATTTGCAAATTGGTCACCAAAGCGTTGATTTCGAACCAATACAAGGATACACTCTATAAGTCCAGCAATTCCTAAAAATGAAAGTGTCATTCCTAAACTATATAAACCAAAGCCTACTAGTATTGAAGAAATATATCCTAGTGCAAGCGGCCAATTCCTTCTAATAGAACCATTCATGTCTAGAGCTTCGCCCGAAGTAGTTGTTACCTTGAGTTTCATGAGTTTTTTACCCAATGAACGATTTTCTAATTGAGGTAAGCCGTCTTTTACAAGTATATAGGCTGCAGCAATAATTCCACCAACGAAAGGAATAATACTTACAGCACCTGCAAGTATACCATCAATAAGTGCTGCTAAGAAGCGTTTTACTTTATCAGCCCATAATGTTGAATCTGTCATTTTGTTAAGAGTTTTAAGGATTAAAAAATTGAGAAGTTTTGTTAAAATACAACTTTATTGCTATCTCATGAGTAGTAAAGTTAGCAAAAAAAACAATCAGTTGCTTAAAAATTTATATTCGTCGTAATATTAAACAAAAATCGTTCCTTTTGAATACTTAAACGTTACTACTATTGGTTCTCTGTTCTTTATAATTTAAAAAAACAATAAAACCTATAATACAAAAGACAACAGCACAAATAGCTGAAACTCTTACACCTAAAGGATTATCAATACTTTTTCCTAGTAAAAGCAAAGAGGGAAATATTAAATTGGCTAGAGAAATTCCCAATTTCATCATAAAGTTTCGTGCACCAAAAAACATAGCAGATTGTTGTTGACCTGTACTTTCTTCGTGTTCATAGACAATATCAGCTATTATGGCATTAGGTATAATTCCAAAACAAGCTAGTGGATAAGCCGATAGAATAGCAAGGAGATAAAACATGAGGTCTTTGGATAAGGGCAGTATATCAAGGCTTGAAGTAAGAGCAAACAATAAACTAAAAACAATAAAGGCAGAGATAATGATTTTTTTCTTTCCAAACCGATTGGCTAATATATTGATAGGAGCATAGAGTAAAAAACTAACCACAAAACCTAGAAATAGAAAGAAGGCTGCTTGTTCTTTTTCAAATCCAAATAAAGTCGTTACATAGTAACTCACTCCTAATTGAATAAAGGTTAATGAAAGCCAGTACATCAAATCCGAAATAGCAAAAAAGGTGAAGTTTTTGTTTTTAAAAACAGAAAGGACAGCAGACAATACATCCTGATTGGTAACTCCTTGCATACAATATTTATTTTCTTTTAAAAAGAAAACAGGGATCATCATCAGGATAAAACCAAGTATGGCATAAGCTCCTACCGTTGCTTGAAAAGCATTGACAGCTCCCATACTTTCCTCCAACATTCCTTGAAATAAAAAGACTTGACTACCTATCACGAAACCTAATGCCCACGTAATGGATATAATAGTACTGATTTTTAATCTATCTTTTGGATGATGTCCAAGTTCACTAATTAAGGCTGTATAAGGAACAACATAAATCGTCATAAAAAGAAAAAATAAAAATGTACAAATCAATAACCAAATACCATTAAGGGAACTAACTTCATGAGTTAAAGGATAAAAGACGAAGAAAGAAAAAAGGGCAAAAGGTAGTGCAGCTATTGCCATGAGTTTTTTTCTTTTTCCAAATGTAGAACTAACTTTATCAGAATAATTAGCAATTAGAGGATCGGTAATAGCATCAAAAATTCTACCTCCAAAACCAGTAATACCTACTAAGGTTAAAATACCTAGTATAGCTCCTTGAAAAATGAAGGCTGGAAAAATGGCTCCTTGTCCATCTTCTGGTGGCATAAAAAAATAGCTTAACTGATTGGAGACAGTATAACTGGTTAACGACCAGCCTAGTTGCCCTAAAGCATAGATAATAATAACACCTAAACTAGGACGAAGCGGCAACGTATTAGTATTGGACATATTTGGTTTTTAAAATCATTAGTTTACACTCGTATCAGAATCATTTTTGTACAAATCTGATCTCTTCAAGTAAAGTAACATTCTTTTATTATATATCAAAAATAAACTCCCATCTTTACCAATTAAAAGATGGGAGTTTATCTACATTTTTTTAAAAAGATTATTCTATAATCAATTTCTCTGTGATGTCAATATCTTGATTTTTTATATTTAATAAATACATCCCTTTTGCAATAATACGCACATCAATGTTTATAGATGAACTTGAAATATTGCTATATTCTAATCTTTTGATAAGTATTCCATTGATACTAAAAAGATTGATTTCACTTCCTTCTTTTAGCTCTTTATTGAGTTGTATCGTTACAATATCCCGAGCAGGATTAGGAATTAATTTTATCTGCTTCGATCTTGCTTCAATTTTAGCAGACACAATATTAGAAAACTCATAATTGCCATCAAAATCGATTTGTTTTAAACGATAATAATAATCAATACCTTCAAAGACATCGGAATCATCAAAATTGTAGGATTGTTTAGTAGAAATTGTTCCATTACCATCTATCCAAGCAATATTTCTAAAACCCTCTGCTGGATTAGTGCTTCGTTGTAATTCAAAACCCTTATTATCTATCTCAGAAGCAGTTAGCCAATCTAATCGAATCGTTCGAATCTCTGGAATAGCTTTAAAATATACAAGTTCGACAGGCAATGGACCAGGTAAAGCATCAGACAAGCCGAAACCTGAAAAGCCTGAACCAAACTGTGAGGTAAATTTGAAATGATTACCAAAAGCAGCTTGGGTATAGGTAACAGCGTAGGAGTTTGTATTATTATTCGTCGCATTGTTAATGCTGTCCTCTCCTTTTACCATAGATGAAATATTGGGAAAAAATGTAGGAAGCTCAGTATTTTCATAATATAAAGTTATATTGTACTGACCTGTGCTATGATTAGTAGTAGGGGTAACTCTAAAGGTCTTATTGGTGACTTGATTTCCAAGTATCCAAGCAGTATCGTCAACTCCAGCACGATCAACTTCAACACGAGTACATCCATAGTCAAATCCAGATAATTCTTCTATAGTCAACATAATTTTTCCAGTAGTCTGATCGTGAAAGTGAACCGTTTGGAACGGGCCTAAATAATGTTCAGCAAAACCACTGAGGGAATTTACAGTAGTCTGTATATATGTCGAACTCTCCAAGACACCAGTTAATACGATATTATCTACAGCAAAAGGAGGCTGATTCTGAACACTGTCATTATTATCCCATCTAAAACCTAATCGAAGTTGAGAAACATTTTCAGCAGCAGCAGGCAAGTCTATTGAAAAACTAGTAGCTGTTCCTTGCCCCTCTAGGTTTGTTCCAAATACAACCCAATTCGCACCACCATCTATAGAATAGTTTAGTGAGCCAAAATCTAGGCTTGACTCTCCTTCACAGATATAGTCAAAGCTTAGATTAAGTTTTGTATAACCAACTGTAGAAAAAGTAGGACTTTGTAACCTTGCTATACTGGTTGTATTATTATAGGTATATCCTGATCCTGAAGAAATATATGCACTATTATTGCTTAGAGTAGGAGTAGTGCCTAGTGTCCAAGTATTTGTAGAGCCAGGTAAGGTAGCTTGATTCCAATTGATTGAGCCTTCAAAATCTTCTGAAAAAAGAACAGTTTCTTCAGGTGATGGATCATCATCACTTAAGGTAAAAACAAGCTGACTGTTACTTCCAACTGTTGCACCTCCTCCAGTAGCACTGGATATGTCCACAACAATATTTTCATTATCTTCTTTTACGGCATCTTGTATTACTGTAATGGTAACCGTTTTTGGAGTACTCCAATTAGCTGTAGTAAAAGTATGTGTTGTTCCTCCTGAAAAAGTATAATCATCAGGATTGGATGCAGTACCGCTAAATGCCCAGTTCACATTGACATCATCGGAGGGTGCTGCGGTAAGTGTTATATCAAAAGAAATGGTTCTATTCGTACAATCTGTTCCTTCTGCTTCAGTAGTAGCGTCGAATGTACTAATTTCTGCAAGTACAGTTGAACAGGTGACAGTGTTAGCATAAACCCCATCAATAAACAAAGGCGTTTGTTCATTCGGATCAAGCCAAGGTTGTAATTTACGACGATTATCAATTATACCATTATTATCCCATGATAAAGACAGTTTAGGAAAGAAAGTAGATTGTGTACCAGAAGAAGAACAATTAAAACTTACGTCAGCACCATATAATTGGCCGAGTATTCTACCATTATTATCAAATAATGGAGAACCAGAAGAGCCAATCTCCATTATAGAGTGACCATTGGTTGTTGCTTCCATAGATACTTGCCAGCGATTTCCTAAAGAAACAGGAACACCACTATACGTAGCTATTTTTTTAGCATCACCTTGCGGGTGATGAATACATACTCCATCAGCGGCGGGTGTTTGGTCTCTAGCATCCCAACCATTCAAATAAACATCATAACCAGAGTCAACAGGATCGGTATCTAGCTTTAGTAAAGAAAAATCTAAACTAGGATCATTTGCGACAAGCGTCGCTCCTGTTATCGTTTCGGTTGGAGGAGTACCAGTAGTATTACAAATACTATTTTCATAATTAAAATAAAAAATATAGTTGGCTATAACAGGAGCAGTTATGGCGTCATAAAGCCCATTTAGACAATGGTTAGCTGCTAGAACATAAGAGGTACAGTTTTCATTATCTAATACTCTAACAAGTGAACCTGAACACCAAGATGTTCCATCAAGTAAAGTTCTGACAACACCCTTTTTCTCGTCCTGCCATGCACTACCTTCAGAACAATTGACATCAACTTGACAAGTATTAGAATCTCCTAGAGGACGGACTCGTTGACTTACATCTCGATATGCGTGATTAACATGACTAATAGCAATACTGCCTTCTCCTTCTACCGCTTGAGGTTCAAAGTATTCTAAGGTGATTTTGTCACCCTTTACGATTCCTGTTGCAAATTTTCTATGTGGTTTGTTATTGTGGGTACTAAAACCACCGATCGTTTGTGTTTTTTCTTCATTGTAAATATAGAAAAGACTTCCCTTGGGTAGGAAAAAGTCACTATAAAGAAAGTTTAAGGACAAAGCATCGTTACTTTCTATGGTGATTCTCCAAATTCTATCTCCATTGTCTAGGGTTGTCCACTTTCCAGCATTATCAAGATTTATATCAACAGGAATCGAATGCGCAAATCTTGTGGGATAATCTACAAGTTCATCATTAAATTCATCTTCCTCTAGTAGTGCTTCAAGGTTTATTGTAGGCATTTTTTTTATAGGAGGAATACTTAATTCTTTATTTAAAAGCGCACTTTTAGGCTTACCACCTAAACTAATTTGAGCGTAGTTAGGATTTAATGCTAATACTAAAAATAATAGTAGTAATAGGGGGATGTTGAGTCGTTTATAGTCCATGAGTCAATTTGTTTTTTATTGCAATTGTAAGAATGTGTTTGCTAAATATATGCCTAAAAAAGTGCAATAAATATAGTTAATTAATTTGTAATACTTATACTATTGGATAATATAAATTGTCGGTTTTTAGCAGAATGGGACAATAAATACATTTAGGAGTTAATTTGTAGAAGGAAAGGAACTCTAAATGAAGTTAATAACTATAAAAATATATGGGCATCCCTGCTTATTAGGAATGCCCATATCATAAATATTAAATACTTGATAGAAGGTATACTAGTGAAAACTAGTTTTATAAGGTACGATATAATTTTATTTCTTTATATCAACAAGACGTAATCTTAACTCATCAAGTTGTTCTTGATCAATAATTGAAGGCGCATCTATCATCATATCACGACCTTGATTATTTTTTGGAAAGGCGATAAAATCTCGAATAGAGTTGACACCATTCATTACAGCACAGAGACGGTCAAAGCCAAATGCAATTCCTCCATGCGGTGGGGCACCATATTCAAATGCACCCATTAAAAATCCAAATTGAGCTTCTGCTTCTTCTTTGGTAAAACCAAGCAAGTCGAAATTTCTAGATTGTAAGGCTCTATCGTGTATCCTGATCGAACCACCTCCAATTTCAACACCATTGATGACCAAGTCGTAGGCATCGGCTCTAAGGCTTTTCATCGTTTCGTGATCTCCCGAAAGCATTCTATCCACATCTGCCTTTTTAGGTGAAGTGAAAGGGTGATGCATGGCATGGAAACGTTCAGAGTCTTCGTCCCATTCTAATAATGGAAAATCAACAACCCACAAGGGTTTAAAGACTTTTGGATCTCTTAATCCCATCCGATTACCCATTTCTAGACGCAATTCATTGAGTTGCTTTCGGGTTTTTTCTTCTTCACCAGAGAGGATAAGTAACATATCACCTTCTTTAGCCCCGAATTTATCAGCCCATGTTTTTAGTTGCTCGTCGGTATAAAATTTACCGATAGATGAGCGAATTGTACCACCTTCTTCTAATTTAATATAAACCAATCCCTTCGCTCCAATTTGTGGACGTTGCATCCACTCTGTCAGTTTCTTAATGTCTTTATTTGAAAAATTAGCAGCTTGCCCTTCTGCACAGATACCTACTATTAATTCGGCATTGTCAAAGACTCCAAAACCATGCCCTTTTGCAAGATCATTTAATTCAACAAACTGCATTCCAAAACGGATATCTGGCTTATCAGAACCATACAAACGCATGGCTTCATCATAGTTCATCCTAGGGAAATCAGCTAAGGTTACATTGATAACAGATTTAAACAAATGTTTGGTCAATCCTTCAAATGTATTGAGTATATCTTCTTGTGTTACGAATGCCATCTCACAATCGATCTGTGTGAATTCAGGTTGTCGATCAGCTCTTAAGTCTTCATCTCTAAAGCATTTTACAATCTGAAAATACTTATCTAAGCCCGATACCATCAAAAGTTGTTTGAACGTCTGTGGAGATTGAGGTAAGGCATAGAACTGTCCTTCATTCATTCGACTTGGTACGACAAAATCTCTAGCACCTTCTGGTGTGCTTTTGATTAAAAACGGTGTTTCTACTTCAATAAATCCTTCTCCAGCAAGGTGCTTTCTAGCTTCAATGGCTAGATTACTTCTAAAGATGATATTCTGCTGAACGGGTTTCCTTCTCAAGTCTAAATAACGGTATTGCATACGCAAATCATCTCCTCCATCGGTATCATCATCTATCGTAAAAGGTGGTAATTTAGATTGATTTAAAACCGTTAACTCTGCTACTTGAATTTCTATATCTCCTGTTGGAATTTTATCGTTTTTAGAAACTCGCTCAATAACCTCTCCTTTGATTTGGACGACAAACTCTCGCCCTAGAGAACGAGCCAGTTCAAATAGTTCTTTTGTACTTTTATTTTCATCAAAAATCAATTGAGTGATGCCATATCGATCACGTAAGTCTAACCACATCATAAAACCTTTGTCTCTACTACGTTGTACCCATCCACTTAAGGTAACGGTTTGTCCTACGTGTTCCAAGCGAAGTTCGCCACAAGTATGCGTTCTATACATCTGAATTTTTATATTTGAAATTTATATAATTTAAAACCGAGCTTTCATCTAAGCTATAATGAAATCGCTGCAAAAGTAAGCCTTATTTCTGTTTTTTGTAAAGAGTAGGTTTAAAATTAGTTTTGGGAAGTGAAAATAAATGAATTTTGATTGAATTATGTTGTCATCTGAATAAATTGAGGATGCGTTTTTAGCAATTTGAAGTCTTCATCCTCTAGGACAGTTTGCTTAAATGAGGGATCTAACTCAAACGTCATTTTTAAATATTTAAAGGCTTCTTCGGATTTGTCTTGCTGCGCATAAACACAAGCAAGTCCATAGATTGCATGAGGAGAATTAGGTTCAAGGCTCATAGCTTTCAAATAATAGGAGTGAGCTATTTCGTACTGTCCTTTTCTACTATAAGTAACGGCTAAGTTGATAAATCCCTTAACGTAGTTAGGGTTAAGACTAATGGCTTGTGTAAATAATTTTATCGCTTGTTCATACTGTTTAAGCTCAGAATAACAAGCTCCTAGATTTCCTATCGAAGTTGTTTTTGTAGGATTAAGTTGAATAGATTTTTCATAAGCGGTGATGGCTTGCTTAAAATCTTTTTGATGAAGATGGATATTCCCTAATGTTCCCCAATAGGCATATTCATTGGGGCTTCTTTGAATACATTCTTGTATAAGTTGTAGTGCTCGTTGTGGTTTTATAGGGTAAGTGGATAAGGCGAGGTAGAATTTTGCGAGTATGTAATCTGGATCCCTTACTATTAAATTTTCTAGGAGGATCGTGGATTGATCGATTTGCCCTAACTTAATATGTGTTTTAGCAATAAGTAGTACGACTTCTTGGACTTCAAGCAAATTAGAGTGTTGGTTAAAGAAATCAAGGAGTAAGCGATACTTTTTTAACTCAAAAAGTGTTTTGAGTCGATTGATAATTTCTTCTTGATGATTCATTGATTTTGATTTTAAAATCAATAATTGATTTGATAGGGTAGGAGGGAAGAATTAACCTACATTTATAAATAAACTCTTAGTTGAGATCCTCATCAAAAATAGAATTTGGGGAGGATTCTGTCGGCAAATAGCCTTGTATTTCTACTTTATAGCCTGCAATTTTTGCCATAAATTCGATGGTTTCGAGCATTTGATTTCCTTGTTGTTCTGCTTGTTTAAGTAAGGCATTATCTATTGCTTGTTTTTGGAGCAGGTCTTTGGCGCCTTTATTCCACATAGTGAAATCCTTTGCTGTAAATTCATTAAAAAAACTTTCTTCAATATTATGATATTTTACATCATGGTCAATCGCAATGATTTTTGCTTCTGGCAGATTACTTAATGTGATGATTTTAGTTTGATTATCGACATCAATCTGGATTTTTTCCATATCATAGCCTGCCATTACTTTGCCCGTCACTTGAATCTGGGCTTTTTTAGTCATAGGAAAATAAATGAGAAAATCTTTTGTGTTTTTTTGGCTATAAATACCAGAGAAAGTACCTTCTACGGTTACCAGCTTACAAACCTTATCAATTTGCTCAATAATAACAGAGCCATCTTCTTCAATACGAGGTTTGGATGACCATTGTTTACTCATCCATAAGCCTCCTAAAAAAGCTCCTAGTATTAAAAGTAGTAAGGCAAGGTATTTTATGGTTTTAGACATGGTATCGATTTTAGTTTTAGAAACAATATTTTAAATAAAAACGAAAAAGCAAAAGGAATTGATATACAATAAAACCCTATAAACTTACAATATCGCTTATAGGGTTTTAGTAAAAAAACTAAGAACAAAAATTATTACTTCTTCAACAATGCAGCTATCGCATTATCTAATTTAGCTTTTTGGCTCAATGGGTTAATTTCTGTTTCCACAAATCGCCCTTCTTTGTCGAGTAAGAAGGTTCTAGGAATACCTCTAACACCATAAACTTTAGCAGGAGCAGACTGCCATCCTCCTAGATCACTTACATGGTATTTCCATTTTAAATCATCTTTTTTGATAGCATCTTCCCATTTTTTCTTTCCATTTCCACGTTCTCTATCTAATGAAACACTAAAGACTTCAAAGCCTTGTTTGTTGTATTTTTCATACATCTCAACAATAGAAGGATTTGCCATTCTACAAGGGCGGCACCAACTTGCCCAAAAGTCTAGTAATACGACCTTCCCTTTCAAATCAGAAAGTGCATACTCTTTACCAGCAGGGCTTTTTAAACGAATGTCTGGGGCAACTTTTCCTACACCAATAGGAACATCAATCTTATTGATATGACCACCATAATCTGAAACGTAAGGTGTTTTGACAAATTCTTTTTGTAGTTTTTTGTTGACCTCTCTATGTATCTCAATACTTTGATCAGAAGAAGATTCTCCTAGCATTTGATAGGCTAAAAACATAGAAGACAAGCCATTTAGATTTTTAGTAGACGCTAAAAAATTACTAGGATTGATTTCTCCTTTTTTTAACTGTGTTGCATGACTTAAAAAATCATTACAAGCAGAAGAACCTGTTATAGCATAATCAAATGTTCCTTTATCATTTAAATCGCTACTAATTTTTACATTTTTTTCAGTACCATCTAAGGATAAGAAAAGTTTTTTTGCACCGATGCGAAGTCTGTATATTCCTGCTTCTAATTTGTCTAAAGGAAGCGCAAAATTGCCACTACCATCTATATCGGCTTTTCCAAGTGTTGAAGCTCTACGTTCAACAGGCAAATATTTATCTATAAAAATAGAAAGGTTTGAGGCATTTGCAATTGTACCTTCTATAGAATACGCTCCTGAACTACTACTTGAGCTTGAACTGTTACTATTACTTTGTTGGCTGCTGGTATCACATTGATATAATCCGAATGAACCAACTAGTAGTATGAGTATAAAAAGAATTCTTTTCATTATTAATATTTTTATAAAAACACAATAAATAAGTCAAACATTATTGAATGACTAATCTTCTAAAATATTTTCTATATAATTATCAAATGTTTGCTTCCAAGCATCGATTTGCCCAAAATCTTCACCATCAATACTTAAGTTTTTAGAGTTTACTTTTCCTAGTAATGTATTTTCTATACCATTTTTAAGCAAAAATTGTTCAAAGTCAACTTGATTTTTAGGATTGATAGAAACAATTACTCTACTTTGGCTTTCACCAAAAAGGAAAGCATCTTTTCGTATGGTCGTATCGGTTTGTATTTCAAATCCTAGCGTATTTACCATTGCACTTTCTACCAAAGTTACGAATAAACCACCATCTGACACATCATGAGCAGACTGAATTAAACGATTTTGTATAATAGATTTTATATTATGTTGTAAAACAAATTCTTCTTCCAAATCAAAATATGGAACGGGAGAATGAGTAATACCATGAACAAGCCTTAGATATTCAGAACTACCGAGGTCTGCTCTTGCTTTACCTAATAGATAAATTAAATCGCCTTCTTGTTTGAAATCAAGGGTAGTATGTAGTTCTAAATTTTCTAATATTCCTAGCATACCGATAGTTGGTGTAGGAAAAACAGGTTCGGTTTTATCTTTTAAAACAGTTTGATTGTAAAAGCTTACATTACCACCAGTTACAGGTGTATTGAATTTCTCGCAGGCAGCCCCCATCCCTTTAATAGCATGAACAAATTGGTAATACACTTCAGAATTATAGGGATTACCAAAGTTTAAGCAGTTGGTAATGGCAACGGGTTCTCCACCCGAACAAACGATATTTCTAGCAGCTTCTGAGACAGCAATCATTGCACCAATATAAGGGTCGGCATAGACGTAAGCTGAATTACAATCGGTGGTAACGGCTAGTGCCTTTTCTGTGCCTTTGACTCGGACAATCGCTGCATCTGAAGGCTTATTCGTTGTAATCGTATTGGTACGAACCATTGAATCATACTGTTCATAAACCCATTGTTTTGAAGCTAGATTAGGAGTTGCAAATACTTTTTTGGCAGTTGCTACAAAATTTGTGGGTACTGGAATCGTATCGATATTGAAGGCTGCTATTTTATCAAAATATTTTGGTGTCGAATATGAACGCTGGTAAACAGGAGCACCTCCACCTAGTACTAGTGGTTGGGCAGGAACATCTGCTACTTTCTCTCCATTTTGATAAAATTCTAATCGTTGAGTATCGGTCACTTCTCCGATAATTTCACATTCTAAATCCCACTTGTCAAAAACGGCTTCTAATAAATGCTCTTGTCCTTTTTTACAAACGATCAACATCCTTTCTTGACTTTCAGAAAGTAAAATCTCAAAAGGCTTCATATTGGCTTGGCGTGTCGGAACTTTATCCAAATTGATTTTCATGCCAGCATTCCCTTTTGCACTCATTTCTGAAGTAGAACAAGTAATGCCTGCGGCACCCATGTCTTGCATACCCACAATTGCGCCCGTCTGAATTGCTTCAAGTGTAGCTTCTAATAATAATTTTTCTTGGAAAGGATCGCCTACCTGTACGGCAGGAAGATCTTCGGCAGAATCTTCTGTAAGGTCAGCTGATGCAAACGTAGCACCATGTATCCCATCTTTACCTGTTGCAGAACCTACGATAAATACAGGATTTCCTGTGCCTTCTGCGATAGCAGAAACGGTTTCTCCTACTTTAACGACACCTACAGACATGGCATTGACCAAGATGTTTTGATTGTAACAATCATTAAAATAGACTTCTCCGCCTACTGTAGGAACACCAAAACAATTGCCATAACTACTGATACCATGTACAACGCCTCGAATAAGGTGTTGCATATGTTTATTTTGAATATCCCCAAAACGCAAAGAGTTGAGTGCTGCAATAGGTCGAGCACCCATTGTAAATATATCCCTATGAATTCCTCCAA
Organism: Saprospiraceae bacterium; assembly: GCA_020630435.1. GTDB lineage: Bacteria > Bacteroidota > Bacteroidia > Chitinophagales > Saprospiraceae > JAHDBJ01. The sequence goes on along the minus strand of JAHDBJ010000005.1, from coordinate 73,371 downwards.
CACCAGTAGCAGCACCTTGAAAAGGCTCAATACAGGAAGGGTGGTTGTGCGATTCGATTTTAAAAGCACAAGCTAATCCACCTCCAATATCCACTAAACCTGCATTTTCTTCTCCTGCTTCTACTAGTAGATGTTTTCCTTTTCTTGGAAGCGTTTTAAGCCATGTGATGGAATTTTTATAGGAACAGTGTTCAGACCACATCACAGAAAAGATACTCAACTCTGTAAAGTTGGGCATTCTGCCTAAGATGGATTGAATTTTTTTGAATTCCTCCTCGTTTAAACCAAGGTTTTTGGCAGTTTCTAGTGAGATTTGAGATTCAGCAACTTGCATAGGTTTCAAATTTGCTGCGAAAATACTGCAATATTTTCTATTGTACTAGCATGAAGTCATAAAATCAGAGCTTAGAGTATGTTTAAATTTAACACTTTGGGCTAAAAATACCTTTTTTTGTTTAAACTGCGTTCCCAAAAGCTCATTTAGCTATGGCTAAACGCCACTTTTTGAACCTTATTTGACTCAAGAAATGATTTTTTTTATCTCCAAAAACTCATTTTAATAATACTCTTAGTCTTGTTTTTGTTAAAAAAATACTCTTAAGGTCTCTATTTTAGAACAAGGTCTATGATAGTGGAAGTTGTTCTAAAGCTTCTAGTAAATTTCGTTTAGTTAGACTACTTTCCTGAACAAATTCTCCTAAGAGATGACCTACTTTTTCTTCGTAGTTTTCTTCCGTTTCAATAATTTTTTCAATAGACTCGCAGTTAGAAAATAATTTTAAGTTACCAATATATCTAGCAGATGATTTTAAGGTGTGTACTCTTAGAGCTATTTCATCGTAATTGTTTTCCTTTGTTAAATAAGGAAGTTTTGTTAAAAAATCATCAACCTGATTAATAAAGATTTCAATCATTTCTTTTATAAAATCAACATTATTATTAGATGCTTTTTCTAAAAATGAAAGGTCAAAATTTTTGCCCGTAGGCAATTTATTTAAACGTTTCGTTCGAATATCAGGTAGATTTTCTACAATAAGTTGATGAAGCTGACTGCTGGAAAAAGGCTTATTCAAGAATCCACTAATATATGCTTTCATTCCATCATACTGTTTGCGGATAACAGAGGCGGTCATTAGTATGATATTGAGTTCTAATTTCAATTGTTTACGAATATAGATAATCGTTTCTTCACCATTCATTAAGGGCATTCGGTAGTCTATTAGGAGTAGATCGTAATCTTTATTTTGTTTAAGCTCTTCTATAATTTCTTTACCATTGGTTAAGAAGGTGGTTTCTACATTCCATTTACTCATGATTTTATCGAGTATCTTCCTATTCATTACATTATCTTCCCCGATTAAGATTTTTAATCCTTTTAGTCCATTTTCGCTGGCATAAGACGAGGATTTTAGATCCTTTTTTACATTATTAAATCTTATGGTTAGAGAGAAAGTTGTGCCTTGCATTATCTTGCTTTCTACTTCAATTTTACCGCCAATAATTTTAACCAATTCATAAACAATAAAAAGTCCAAGACCTGTACCTCCTGTACGTATTAACGATTCATTATTTTCTACTCTTGAATATTTTTCAAAAATGGTGTCTAGTTTTTCTCTAGGAATTCCAACACCAGAATCAATAACTTTGATATTAAGTAATGTGTTTTCTTCTGTTCTTTCTAGGACTTTCGTTTGTATTTTAACTTCACCTTTTTCAGTAAACTTTATGGCATTACTAATCAGATTTGTTAATATTTGATTGATTTGGTTTCGATCACCTTCTAAAAGGTTGGGTAAGTCAGCATCGTGAATCACCCATAAGTCAAGACCTTTTTCTTTCGCTACAAAACGCACTGTTTGGGTGATGTTTTGAATTAATTCTTTTAAATCAAATTTCTCTTTAATTAAATTGAGATTGCCTTGTTGTATTTTAGATAAATCTAAAATATCATTGACTAGTCCTAGTAAATTATTAGCAGAGTATTTTATAGAACTCACATAATCATTTTGCTGGTTAGAGAGTTCTGTGTCCGATAATAAGTCTACTAACCCTACGATAGCGGATATAGGTGTTCTGATTTCATGACTCATTACTGCAAGAAAATGCTCTTCTGCTTTTTTAGCATCTTCAGCATTTTGACGTGCTTCAATAAGGGCTTTTTCATTTTCTTTTTTCTCTGTGATGTCTCTCGCTATGAATAGAAAATGTGTACAGTTGTTAGCACTATCGACTATTGGTTTGATTACAATATCTGCCCAGAATAAAGAGAGATTCTTTTTTTGTAAATATAATTCAGAACGAACGGTTTTGAATTGTTTCAGTTCGTTATTGATATAGCTAATTTCCTTTAGATTGGACTCATCACTAAGTAATACACTTAATTTTTGTTTTTGGAGTAAGGCTAAAGAAAACCCTGTCTGTTCTTCAAATGTTTCATTTGCATAAAGTACATCAGATCGCAAAGGATTTTCATTACTATTAGAAATAATGATGAAAATATCATTGGCATTTCTAACAGATGATTCTAGTAATTTGATTCGATGATTTTTTTCAAACTGTTGGACAACATTTGAAATTGTATGAGGAAGAATTTTTAAATATTGGCGATTAGAGTCTTTGATAAGATAATCATAAGCACCTCTTTTCATTGCTTTTATAGCAATCTCTTCATCTCCTGCTCCTGTGATGACAATAATAGGTGCAGGGTATTTTAAGTTGAAAATATCAAAAGCATTTCCATCTTTGAGTAAATAGTCAGCAATGATAATATCGTAATTATACCCGAAGTCATTATGCTCTAGCAGTTGCTTTGCGGTTTCAACCGAGTCTGCATGAACGATATTATATTGAAGTCCTTCCTTTTTGACCATACGCTCAATTGCCATCAAATCAAGCGGGTCATCCTCCATATAAAGAATATTTAGTTTTTCTGTTCTTTCCATCTCACGTAGTGTATGTCTTTTAGGATATAATTATTCCAAAAATAATAAAAATTAGTGTGAAATAATTATATAATGGCTGACAGAAATTGATATGTTTTTTATTTTAATATTACTTCTGTAAGCTCTAATTTGAATTCTAAAAATTACGTCTCTCTATGTTTTATTTTTGTATATTATTTTTTTTAATATTAATGATGTGTATAATAACTTAAATATTTGTCAAAATATTATGAATACTCCTCTTAAAGCATTAAAAAATATAAATGGAGTCAAATTAGTTTATTAAAAATTGGTTTTGAATGACTTTACAGTCTAGCAGAGGGATAATTTCCCCCATTGAGTGCTTAGGCTAGAAAGTATAAAAAGATAATGATTAGGTAAGATTATACTTACAAATGGGGGGAAGTACAATTTACAACATGAGATAACTGACCGAGCTAGAGCAAATATAAAAATAATCAGTCTGAATTACAAATTTGTGTTCGTAGTCACTAGTATTTTTTTGGGAAATTTAACAGTTACAATTGTATGTAAACCAACTTGGCTCTCTATTTGAATACTACCTTGGTATAATCGAGCAATTTTTTTAGCTAGTGTTAAACCTATCCCTGTTCTGGAGTCATCAGAATGGAGCTTTCGAAATATCTGAAAAACCTTTTCGTAATGCCTAGTCTCAATGCCTTCTCCATTATCTTTAACCTCAATTTGGAAATATGTATTTTCTATTGAATAATTAATTTCTATTTGTCCATTCTCGTTCTTGTTATTATATCGGATGGCATTATCAACGAGATATAGAAAAAGTTGGTAAATTCTTATCCTATCAGCATTGATATGGGGGAATGTTTGGGGAAGTAGAATTGGTATATTATGAGGGTTTTCAACATCTGTTATAATTTGTATAAATATATCTTTTAGTGTAAAGATAGTATCAGGTTGTGTGAAACGACCAATTCTAGAGTATTCTAGTACGCCAGTTATTAAACTTTCAAGTACACTTACTTTTTTATCGAGTAACTGTAATTGTTGTTTTCCATCCTCATCTATTTTATCAAAGTTATCTTGTCGAATCCAAGTGGCAAGTGTTTTAATAGCACGAATGGGGGCATTGAGATCATGGGAGATGATATAAGCAAAGTCATTGAATTCTTGAGAAATGTTTTGAAGTTTTTTATTGATATTTACTTTTTCTTTATCTAAGGATTCAAATAGGAAAGATAGTTCGTTTGAAAGAGGATCATAGCTGAAAATGCCATTGATATGAATATCTGCCGCTTGGTTACCTGTGATACAAGCAAATTCAGAAGGCAATCCTTTGATGTGTCGTTCTTTTAGTTGAATCCAAATGTTTAACTCTTGAGCTTCAAAAATGGAATCAATTGGATTATTGATTAGCTCATTTAGTGGTACCTTAAGCAATTCACAAGCTTTAGGATTTGCATTTAGAATAATATTGTTTTTACTTATCTTGAGTAAGCAGTCCATAGTCTTACTAAAATTCTATAAAATAGGAACAATATAGATGGTCTACTATATTGTATTTTTTAATTATAAAAATAACTTAGATGTTTATGTTTAGTATTTACCATTTAGAAGTGTAAGGTATACACTTCCATGGAAATAGTTTAAGAAAGAATAGTCTGGAATATGATGGTAATTAATCTGCAAATTCGCTAAGTGACCAATATTTTTTTATAGTATCCATAATCTCTACAAATTGATCGTAATCGACAGGTTTTAACATATAACCTGCTACACTTAGATTGAATGTTTCGTATCGATCTTGTTGTTCTTTTGATGTTGTTAAGACGATGACTGGAATTCGTTTGAAACGATCATCTTCTTTAATAATTTTCAGAAATTCTATCCCATTCATTCTAGGCATATTGATATCAAGAATGATAATACAAGGAATCTTGCCTTCATTCTCTTCTAAATATTCAAGTGCAGCCTCTCCATCTCCTGCATGATGAATTGGGTTTTTAATTTTTATAATTTTGGCAGCTCGCTTTACTGTCATTACATCCACCTCATCATCTTCTACTAAAAGAATAGGGCGATTACTATCTAACATATTTTTTTCCATTTTAAAATGAATTTACAATATACTAAAAATAATGCATATAGTATTAGCAAACAAGTTGTAAGTGATTATTTAACTAGGACTATATGTAAGATTATAAATTAACTTGGCTATTTTTGGATATTCTTTGCTAAAGTAAAGAAAAATGTACAGCCTATACCCATTTCCGATTCTACCCAGATTTTTCCTTTATTGTATTCTATAATTTTTTTGATAATTGTCAATCCGATACCTGTACTCTCAAAAGTATCTTTGGAAGTTAACGTTTGGAAGATTTTAAAAATTTTCTGGTGGTATTTTTTATCAATACCTGGACCATTATCTTTGACGGAGAACTGCCAATGTGTGTCGAGATCTTTAAAATCTATGTCGACGATACAAGTTTCTTTATCGTTATATTTAATCGCATTACTGATAAGATTTTGAAATATTTGTCTTATAGGTGTTTCCTCATTATATATTGTAGGAAGTAACTGTAGAATAGTTAGGTTTAAATTTTGACGTGTATCGAGCATTTCTTCTATTTCTTCTATTAATCTATTGAGATTGAGGTTATTTTTATTACCAACTACACGCCCTATTCTAGAATATTGAAGAATTCCTTCAATCAGATTATGCATTCTTTTAACCCGAACTTTTAAGAGTTTTAGATGATTTTTACCATCATCATCCATCAGATGGGCATAATCATCTGTTAGCCATCCTGTTAAAGAGCCTATACCTCTAAGTGGTGCCTTTAGATCATGAGATACAATGTATGCAAAGTTTTCTAGTTCTTCGTTGGCGATTTTCAAACTATTGATCAACTCCCTTTGTCGAGCAGCTGCTTTAATGCGTACTGTAATATCTCTTGCGACACTAATAAAATATTTTTTATGATTTACATTAATTGCTTTTATAATAATTTCAACAGGGATTGGTGCTATTTTTTCATTACAAGCATATTGAATGGCTTCAAGTGTTATACTTTCATTTTCTTGCAATCCACTTGTTAATAAAACCCAGTATTCTTTATTTTGAAAATGTCCATCAATATTATAAATATTTAGATTGAAAATTTCCTTTGATTTGTCTCTTCCTTCTAAGAAATTGTTCGCATTTTCGTTTGCAAAAACAATAAACCCATCTTCGTTAGTTACTGTAATTGCATCATTCGATTGGTTGATAAAATTACGGACAAGTAAAATATCTTCTTCTACCTCTTTGATACGTTTAGACTGAATTTGTATTAACTCGATGAGCTTTAATACATCTTCTGCGTCTTCTTGATTAGGTTTTATTTGTAACTCTTCGGCTTCTAAAGACAATAGCGTATTTAAAGATTCTCGTAATTTTTCTAATACTTTTTTATTTTTTGCAGCTTCTTCGAGAATTTTGGTATTGCTCTCATTTAGCTCCTCTGAACTAATTTCAAGGGATCTTTCTATTAAGATTCGATCTTCTTCATAATGATTATAAGAGCGTTCAATTGCTTCAAAGAGCGGCATCATATGTTTGGGAACATTTTCAATACCTCCAAGATGTCGTCGTATTTGCCTAGCCAGTAATCTATTCATAAATAATTTTAAATCTGTTTTTTAAAGAACAGAAACAAACAAAAAGTAGCTTAATAGCTTTTTGTTCGGTATAAATATGGTATATTTCTTGCATTCTAGTTTTCTCCCAGTAGTGTAATGGTCATTGTTTGGTTGTGCAATTCACAATTATGAAAACCAGCAAAAGGAGACAATTCTCCATAAGAATAAAAGCCAGTAATAGGTACTTGATCGCCTACAACTTCTACGACACTTTCCACTTCTTCTTCTACTCGTTGATCTAATATTAGTTTTCTACCGACACAACTCACGAGTATAGCAAGTTGAGGCTTAGGAACACCTAACTGTGAGGTACTGTCTTCCGCAGCTTCAAAAGCACCATCAATAATTTTATCAAAATTGGCTTTCATCAATTGAGCGGTTGCCCCTTCTGGAATATTTCCTGCAAAAGTCATACTTTGTGCTGTTTCATCTACCGATAGAATTGTACGAACTAAAGATTTATCAGCACCTTCTATATTAAGGCTTAGGGGAAAAAGCAATGCTGTACCAGGCAAGCCTTGTGCTTTATCGCCTAAATATTGCTTATAAAGCTCAAGTGCAGATTTTCCATCCATTTCATATAGGACATTATTATCAGATTTTGTAATGGTTCTTTTGGGACCAAAAGTATCCCAACCTCCTACAGAACCATAACCTACACTTAAGGATTCACCATATAATCCAATAGCGAGAATATTTCCTGAGGTGGGGGCACTATTATATCCTACAAGTGTTTTTTCAAATCGGGCATCATCTCCTGCTAGTCCCCCTGTAGTGGTAATGGAACTATCTAGATTTTCGTTAAAGGAACGTGTTAATTCACTACCGTTTACACTACTACCATCGGAGATAATAAAAATGTGTCTTAATCCTTCTGTAGGTAGTTGGGCGATTAAGTTTTTCCCTGCTTGGTAACTATCTTTATTTTCGTCTATTGTTGTTGAAGCTATTTTATAAGAAGACTTTTCAAAAGTGATTGAAGTCAATACAATTGAATCATCTAAAACACTTTGTCCAATAATCTCTCCTGATGTTGAGTTTATTACAATATCACTATTGGGATACATTGTTTTAATTTCTTCAAAACGGTTAGCGTCTTCGAGTACATAACGGTTGCCAAATGCTAATACTAAAGTTTGGGTTTCATTTGGACTAACTTCTTGTTCCCATCCGCTATTAGCAGTCCAAGTATTTTGTTGAATTTTCATATGTCTGTTTTTAGTATTTTTAAAAAATGGTATGTATTCTTTTTTTGACTTCTTAATTACCTACAAAAACAAATTTTGTTTACAGTCAATGTAATTAAGAAAACTAAGTTTAGAGTTTTAGAATTACAGGAATAAGGAGGTTTATCCTGAATAATGTTCTATATTTTTTACAAAAATATAAATAATCCGATAAGTAGGGGATAAAAAATGACTTATCTACCATTAATTTGTTGATTATTCTATTCATAAAATAGGTCTTATTTTAATGTGTACTATAACTTTTGCGAATTCAATTAAATAAGAAAAATCAGATCATTTGTTTTTGGGTAATTTAAGACTTAATGTTTTTTAATAAACATCTGTTTTATCTATTTGCAAAATAAGTGCCATTATCCCTACATTTGTACTTTTAAAAGAAAACAAAACGAAATATGCTGACGAGAATAAATCCTACAAAAACAGTAGCTTGGGAAAAATTGCAAGCTCATTATGAGACGATGCATGGAGTTGAGATGAAAAAATTATTTACTCAAAACACGCAACGCTTTGACGAATTTTCTCTCCGTTTTGAGGATATACTCCTAGACTATTCCAAAAATATTCTTACAGTAGAGACTTTAAATCTATTAGAGGAATTAGCCGAAGAATGTGCTTTAAAAGATGGGATTAGAAAAATGTTTTCAGGAGCTGTTATTAATGAAACAGAACAGAGAGCAGTGCTACATATTGCACTGCGTAATCGTTCTAATCGTTCCATTGAGGTAGAAGGAGAAAATGTAATGCCAAAAGTAAATGCTGTCCTTGAAAAAATGAAGGGCTTTAGTCAACAAATTATTTCTGGAGAATGGAAGGGATATACAGGGAAAGCCATTACGCATTTAGTAAATATAGGAATAGGAGGATCTGATTTAGGACCAGTTATGGTAACGGAAGCATTAAAATCTTATTGGAAACCACACTTAAAGATAAATTTTGTTTCCAATGTTGATGGAACTCATATAAGTGAGACTTTGAAAGAACTTTCTCCTGAAACGACTTTATTTTTTATCGCTTCCAAGACATTTACGACTCAAGAAACAATGACAAATGCCTATTCGGCTCGTCAATGGTTTTTGAAGACAGCACAAGATGAAGAGCATATTAAAAGGCATTTTGTGGCTATTTCTACAAACAAAGAAGGTGTACAAAACTTTGGTATTGATACAGATAATATGTTTGAATTTTGGAGTTGGGTTGGTGGTCGTTATTCTTTGTCTTCTGCTATAGGTCTACCAATTGCTTGTACAATAGGTTTTGAACATTTTCAACAATTATTAGAAGGGATGCATGCTATGGATGAGCATTTCAGGACAGCTAATTTAAAAGAGAATATGCCTGTTCTTCTAGGACTAATCGGGATTTGGTATAATAATTTTTTTGGTGCGGAATCAGAAGCTATTTTGCCTTATGATCAATATTTACATCGTTTTGCGGCTTATTTCCAACAAGGGAATATGGAAAGTAATGGCAAATATGTAGATAGAGATGGAAAGGAAGTTGATTATCAGACAGGACCAATTATTTGGGGTGAACCAGGGACTAATGGACAGCACGCTTTTTATCAATTAATTCATCAAGGAACGAAGTTAATTCCTTGTGATTTTATTGCTGCTGCAAATAGTCATAACGCACTAGGAGACCATCATCCAAAATTATTATCTAACTTCTTTGCTCAGACGGAGGCTTTAATGAAAGGAAAGGATATTGCAACAGTTCAGGAAGAATTGAGAACTGCGGGAAAGTCCTCAGAAGAAATAGCTTATTTGACACCATTCAAAATTTTTAAAGGTAATAAACCAACGAATTCGATATTGGTTAAAAAGGTTAATCCTTATGTTTTGGGAAGTTTGATTGCTCTATATGAGCATAAAATTTATGTGCAAGGAATAATTTGGAATATTTTGAGCTTTGATCAGTGGGGAGTAGAACTAGGAAAGCAATTGGCTAAAAAGATATTACCTGAATTAGATGGAAAAGAACAGGTAACGAGCCATGATAGTTCTACTAATGGGTTAATTAATACATATAAAAAAATGAGGGAATAAAAAGATGTTTTTTGGAGGATAGATATATTTTTTCTAGCCTCCAGCTTTTTTAGCTTTATAACCTTCTTTGAGTAATAATTCTATGACTTTATCTCTTTTATTACCCTGAATGATGATTTCTCCATCTTTAGTACTTCCCCCTACACCACATTTTGTTTTTAAAAATTTCCCTAGTGCCTTTAGAGCTTCCTCTGTACCAATAAACCCAGTTATTAAGGTTACTTCTTTGCCTTTACGTTTTTTCCGATCTATCCAAACTTTAAGTTGTTGTTGTTGAGGTTCAAGCGTTGTTGCTTCCTCATGTTCATTTTGAAATTGAAAGTTAGGATTCGTTGAAAAAACAAAACCAAAATCATCAGGTTTTTTATTTTTACCCATACTAAAATTTATAGTATAATTAGTCTTTTAATTCGTTTAAGAATGTTTCTAGATGATCATTGAATATTTTAGGTCTTTCCATCATAGGGGCATGACCACATTGTTCTACAAAGATTAACTTAGAGGATTCGATGAGTTCATTAAACTTTTCACCTACAAATGCTGGTGTTACAGTATCTTCCCGTCCCCAGATTAATAGGGTGGGAGCTTTAATTTGATGGAGTTTATCTCCTAGATTATGTCGAACAGCCGATTTTGCTGTCGCAACGATTCTTATGGCTTTATTTCGATCATTAACAATATCAAAGACTTCGTCTATTAATTCTTTTGTAGCAACAGTTGGATCGTAGAAAGTTGCTTGTGTTTTTGTACGGATGTACTCATAATCCCCTCGTTTAGGAAAGGTAGAACCCATTGCACTTTCAAACAAGCCTGAACTTCCTGTTAAAATAACAGATTCAATCTTTTCAGGATTTGCAAGAACATATAAAAGGGTAATATGACCTCCCAGAGAATTTCCTAAAACATGGACTTTGTCAAATTTTTTAAACTCTACAAACGCCGAAACATGTTCTACCAATCCGCTAACGGATACCTCTCGAATGGGGAGTTCAAAAATGGGGAGTAAAGGTACAACGACCTTATGTGTTTTTTGGAAATGTTGAATGATGCCTTCAAAATTACTTAAAGCACCAAATAAACCGTGTAAAAGTAGGAGTACTTCTCCGTCTTGTAATCCAACTTCAAGATATTTAAAATTATCTTCTTCCTTTATTTCGTGACTCATTGATAAATCTTCATGAATATTTGATGCAAAAATAAAATTTTTACTCAAATGAAATATGATTTTGCCAGTAAGCAGCACGGTAAGTTAAGATTTTTTAGAAAAAAATGTTCGAATAAACCTTTTTTTTCTAAAAACTGCCCTTTTATAAACAACATTTTAAAGAATTCATCTTTGTTTTAAGTATCCTACCCAGAGAGAAGTCTTTCCAAAATTAGGGCGGTGTTAATCGTAAAATTTGTTATTTTTGTGCCTTTAAATTTCAATCTTTTTAGTCTCCTCTAGTTTACTTATGGGATATACAATTAAATTACCACAATTTGAAGGGCCATTTGATTTGCTTCTTTTTTTTATAGAGCGAGATGAATTGGATATTTATAATATTCCTATTGCTAAGATTACAGATGATTTCTTAGGTTACATTCGTCAGATGGAAGCATTAAACGTAGACTTGGCAAGCGAGTTTATTGTCGTAGCAGCAACTTTAATGAGAATTAAAGCCAAAATGCTAATTCCAAGGAAGGAGTTAGATGAAGAAGGAAACGAAATAGATCCTAGAGAAGAACTAGTACAGCGACTAATTGAATACAAACGTTATAAGAGTGTTTTAGAAGATTTGAGAGTAATGGAGATTGATCGTGCTCGAAAAAATGAACGAGGAAACGCTAGAAAAGAATTAAAAAAAATTGCGACTACAGCCTTAGTGGATATAGAATTAGAATCTTTGACCCTCTTTAAATTATTAAAAACTTTTCAAAAGGTAGTAAATAGGTTTGAGGATGCCAATCGAGTTGTCATACATAAAGTTGTAAAGTATAATTATACTATAGGCGAACAAAAAGATTATCTACGACAAATGGTGATAAGGATTGAACGAATTAGTTTTGAGGATTTATTTGATAATTGTAGAAATAGAGTACATGCTGTGTTCAACTTTTTAGCACTTTTGGAGTTGATACAATTGCAAGAGATAAAGATTATTGTTCGAGAAGGTATAAATAACTTCTGGATTAGTAAAGGAGAAATAAAGACTTCAGCGTAAATGTTAAAATAAAGTCTATACTAAATGGACAAGGATAAAGAACCATTAGAAGAATTCACGGACGAGCAGAAAGAGGTGTTAGAGTCAATTAAGATTTCTAGGGTTATTCTACCTATTGTTATTGGTATTGGGGTAGTTATTTATCTTTTTTGGAAACAATTTGATCCAGCAGAGTTCGCTAAAATTAATTGGACTACACACACCTTATTTTGGATTCTTTTAGCGGTTTTGATTCTTATTATACGGCATTTGGCGTATGCAGCTCGCCTACGAATTTTATCCGAAAAAGCTTTTTCTTGGAAAAAATGTATTGAACTTATTTTTATTTGGGAGTTTAGTTCTGCTGTTTCACCAACAAGTTTGGGAGGTTCTGCGGTTGCTTTTTTTGTATTGGCTCAAGAAAAGCTATCTACAGCAAAAACAGCGACGATAGTGTTGTATACCATCGTATTAGATACCTTCTTTTTTATTTTTAGTTTACTAGGATTATTCTTAATCTTTGGTACAAGCATGATACGGCCAGGCATGGAAAACCTACAAGATATTGATGGATGGGGTTGGACATTTATCTCTGCCTATTTACTCATGTTTGTTTATGGAAGTCTTTTTGCTTATGGTTTATTTGTCAATCCTAAACAGATAAAAAATATATTGGTTTGGTTTACGAATTTTGGATTTTTAAAAAAATATAAGAAGAATGCAACAGATATCGGTAATGATATGATAACGGCATCTAAAGAGCTAGGACGACAAAAATTCAGTTTTCATATTAGTGCGTTCTTAGCAACGGCTACAGCTTGGTCGGGGCGTTTTCTTCTACTCAATTGTTTGATTATAGCTATTGTAGAAACGGTCTCTATTGATGTGATGTCTCAATTAGGATTGTATGCACGATTGGAAGCAATGTTTGTAATTATGGCATTTAGTCCTACACCAGGTGGTGCTGGTTTTGCAGAGGTTGTTTTTGGAGGATTCTTAAGTGATTATGTTCCCAAAGGTATTTCGTTGATTATTGCTTCTATCTGGAGATTATTAACGTATTATTCTTATCTTATTATTGGAGTTATTATTATTCCAAATTGGATAAGAAATATTATGAATGAACGTAGAAAAAGAAAGAATAAGGACAAGGTAAAATAGCATATGATTAAATATACGAGATTTCAATTAGACAATGGACTAAGAGTAATCGTTCACGAAGACGCAAGTACTCCAATGGCTGCATTCAGTCTTTTATATCATGTTGGTTCTAAAAATGAATCTCCTCAAAAAACGGGCTTTGCTCATTTATTTGAACACCTTATGTTTGGTGGAACGACAACCATTCCAGATTTTGATACTCCAATACAGATGGCAGGAGGCGAGAATAATGCCTATACCAATGCAGATGTGACTAATTTTTATTGTACACTTCCAGCAAGTAATTTAGAAACAATTTTTTGGTTAGAAGCAGATAGAATGGCTAATCTTAGACTTAATCAAAAAACACTAGATGTTCAGCGAAAAGTAGTCGTAGAAGAATTTAAAGAGACTTGTCTGAACCAACCTTATGGTGATGTTTGGCACCATTTAATGGATTTAACATTTAAAAAACATCCTTATAAATGGCCAACGATTGGCAAAGAAATTAGTCATATAGAACAAGCAAAACTTTCGGATGTCAAAGATTTTTTTGATGCGTATTATATGCCTAATAATGCAATACTTGTCGTGGCAGGAGGAATAAAGGTTGAAGGAATCAAACGATTGGCAGAAAAATGGTTTGGAAAAATCCCTAGGGGAATACCTTCTAAATATTCTATCCCCGAAGAACCAGAACAGATGACCATTCAGAAAAAAACGGTAGTTGCAGATGTCCCTCTTGATGCCTTGTATATGACTTTTCACGTAGGGAGTCGAATCGATGAAGATTACTATATTTATGATTTGCTTACGGATATTATGTGTAACGGTGATTCAGCTCGTTTGTACCGAAAACTGAAGAAAGAGTTACATATATTTTCAGATATAGACGCTTACATCACAGGGAGTTTTCATCCTGGATTACTCGTAATAGAAGGAAAACCTTCTAAAGGCGTTTCATTAGAAAAAATAGAGGCTGCTATATGGAAAGAATTAGAAACACTCAAAGATGAATTGATACCAGCGCAAGAGCTTCAAAAGTTTAAAAATAAAGCAGAAAGTGCGTTAGTCTTTTCTGAATGCAATATCTTGAATAAAGCTATCAATTTAGCTTATTTTGAATTGCTAGGTGATGTTGATATAGCCAATAAGCAGGTTCAATACTATCAAAAAATCACAGTCAAGGATATACAACGAATTGCTCGAAAAACATTTAGAAAAGAGAACTGCTCTACCTTGTATTATAAAAGTTTATGAGAATAAAGAAAAATTAGCATTATCTAATGATAAAGTGCTGAAGATTATCTTTTTCATCGCATTCTATAAGTACTTGTTGGGAGTCAATAAATAAAATTAAAACTGTACTAAATCTTGTTTTTTTTCTAGTATCTAACTTAAGTTTACCTTGAAAACTGTCACCTGGAAATAAGATACCTTTTTGACCATCAGGAATGTCACTAATATAAAAATTTCCTACACTAATAGAACCTCGACTTAGGTTTTTTGTGCCTGAAAAATAAGCACTTATGCCAATATTGTCATAAGGATCTTTAGGGTTGCCATCAATACTGACGGAACCTTTACCTGTATTTCGAATCTGGTAGCCAATTTCGATATAATTTTTCTTACGACGAATTAGATAGATGCTATCAATAATGAGATTAGCACACAAGTCCTTTTTGATAAATCGATTTTGGATATTGGTTTTAAATGTATTTTCAGACTCTTTGAGTAAGTCTTTAGGTGTGGTAATTTTTACTTTATTGTAAATGGATTTTTTACTGGCTTCAATATTCCGTTTATTGGATTTGATATAGTTGGTAATGAAGGGTTCTAGCTTAGCGTATTTTCCTTCTTTGAACGAGTCATCAAAATTAATAATAAGGTTTTTGGGAAGTTTGCTGGGATTGCCAAGCGATAAATTTTTACTACCCGTATTATATACAACGAAGTTAAGGTTGACAGTTGCTTTCTTTTGTTTGATAACTTCAATCGTTCGAACATCAAGGCGGTAACCTTCATATTCAATTTCACCTTTATCTGTAAACGTATCTTCTTGTGCATTAACATTTGTCACAATACTACAAAAGCACAATAGCAGTAATATAGAAACTAACCTTGAAATCATAGTCTTCACATAAATTTGATCATACAAATTACTCTATATTCTAATGAACAAAACGACAGAACAAAAGGAACATTGTTCTGAAAATAGTCGTTATTAAAACCGAATTAAGAGAATATGCTCAATAATTAAACGAATTTTTATACGAAATTGTGTTCTTGTGTGGGGATTATTGGGTCTAAGGTATACTTAAGCTAATATACACCAATTATTATTCCATAAAAAAAGAAATATTAGCCTTTGTACTATTAAGTCAACTGAATAGGACGATTAATACTCTCATCAAGTGCAATAAAGGTTTCTGTCCTTTGAATACCATTGATACTTTGGATTTTATCGTGCAAAACTTCTTTAAGGTGGTTGGTATCTTTACAAACAATCTTTACAAAGATACTATATAAGCCCGTTGTATAATGAGCTGCTACAATTTCAGGAATTTCTTTCATTGCCGCTGATACATCATCATACATTGAGCTTTTTTCAAGATAAACTCCTAGAAATGCTGTAATGTCGTAGCCTAATTTTGCATAATTTACCACTAAGTTTGACCCTTCTACAATACCCATCTCTTCTAGCTTTTTCATTCTAACATGTACAGTACCTCCTGAAACATGAATTCGCTTTGCAATATCCGTATAAGGCGTTTTAGCATCCTGCATCAAAATAGATAAAATCTGCCGATCTATTTCATCTATTTCAACCTCTTTATAGTTTGTCATAATACTGTTTTTTATTATTTTGATAACAAAAATCTTATTTTGTTTTTAAATTTTAAAAAAAACAGGCTTTTTTTTTACTAAATAAATCATTTTTATAAAAATACTCGAACGAATGTTCAATTATATCGTTATGGATATAATAAAAACTTGATTCCTGTACTATATTAATTGTATCTTTGTGACCCGATCTTTATAGTTTCTCAATATTGTAACTTATTTCATATGCCAATATCAGATAGCTCAGAGAACCCTAAGATGAAAATCTGGCAACCACTACTTTTTTCATTATTCTTAATTGGTGGTATCATCATAGGATTGAATTTACAAAAAGTACCGTCTACTATTGTCAATATACAGTCGGAGTCAAATACAGCTCATCAAACTAAAGGAAAAGTGGAGGAGTTGCTTCGATATATTGAAGCTAAGTATGTCGATAAAATAGATAGAGATAAATTAGAAGAAGAAGCAATCGAAGCGATACTGGAAAAACTTGATCCGCATTCTAGTTACATTTCTGCTAGTCAGCTGGAAGAAGTTAATAATAACCTTGAAGGCAATTTTGAAGGTGTGGGGATTGAATTTGCCATTTTGGAAGATACGATTTTTGTAGTATCACCTGTAGAAGGAGGACCTTCTGAAAAAGTGGGTATCGAAGCTGGAGATAAAATTATTGAAATTATGGATACCATCGTTGCAGGAATAGGGATCAAAAATGAAGATATTATTAAAAAATTGAAAGGAGAAAAAGGAACAGATGTAACGATTGGAATCAAAAGGGGAGACGATGAGGAATTGAAGGATTTTACAATTACTAGAGATGAAATTCCAATCAATAGTGTAGATGTGGGCTATTTGGTAAATAAAAATACAGGATATATTAAAATCAATCGCTTTAGTGCGACAACCTACAAAGAGTTCATGTCGAAGGTAGAGACATTATCCGAAGCAGGAATGAAGGATTTAATCATTGATGTCCGTCAAAATCCAGGAGGGTATTTAGGAGAAGCTACTCGGATTTTGAATCAATTGATCGAAGAACGGAACGAACAACTAGTCTATACAGAAGGCCGTACAACTGCTAGAAATGATTATAAAACTTCAGGTCAAATTCATTATGAAATCGAAGATGTTGCTATTTTGGTTGATCAAGGCTCGGCTTCAGCGAGTGAAATTCTAGCAGGTGCAGTGCAGGATTTGGATAGAGGTCTTACGATTGGGCGTCGTACCTTTGGCAAAGGTTTAGTGCAAGAGCAATATGAATTATCGGATGGTGCTGCATTGAGGTTAACAGTAGCCAAATATTATACACCATCAGGTAGATTAATTCAAAAACCATATAAAGATGGAGAAGATTATGATGCCGATATAGATAAACGTTATGAAAGTGGCGAATTGAATTCGCAGGATAGTCTTTATAATGCACAAGACACATCTAAAAATTATTATACCTCCAAGGGAAGAATTGTATATGGAGGAGGAGGAATAGTTCCTGATGTATTTGTTCCTTTAGACACCTCTTACAATAAAGAATTTTATCAATATGTACCCAATTTTGTATATCGCTATGTGGATAAAAATCGAGAGATACTAGAAACAATTGATTTAAAGATGTTTGATAAGACATTTGTGGTTAATGAATCAATGTATAAAGACTTTATTAATTATGCTGTAAAAAAAGGTCTAGAAGACAAAGATGCTCTTTACCAATCTAAAATAAAAAGACTCGCCAAACAACGCATCAAGGCGTTCATCGCTCGGCAATTATTCAAAGAGGAAGGATTCTATACCATTTGGAATAAGGAAGATCCTATTTTTCAAAAGGCAATAGAATTGCTAACCAAAAATAAATCTCTAGTAGAAATATTAGATTAAAGCCCTTTTAGCCATTTATAATACAGAAGAAATTTCATTGAGTTGAAATTTCTAATATTTCATTATTTTTGTATTTGAGAATGATTTTAAAATCAAAATATTAAATCTAAAATGATGAAAAACTTTCTAACACTATTACTCTTAGCGGTGCTATGGAGTTGTGGAGCACCTACCTTAACCGAAGAACAAACAGAATCAGAAGATACGGCTACAACAGCAGCAGAATCCGATACGGGAGACTTTGTTTGGCAAACAGAGAAGTTTGCGGACTTAGGAATTTTGAGATACAAAATCCCAGGATTTGAGAAATTATCGACACAACAAAAGGCACTTGTCTATTACTTGACTCAAGCAGGTTTGGCTGGTCGAGATATTATGTATGACCAAAACTACCGACACAACCTTAATATTCGTAGAGCCTTAGATAAAATAGTTCAAGATTATAAGGGAGATAAATCAACGAGCGATTGGAATAATTTCATGGAATATACTAAGCGTGTTTGGTTTTCTAATGGTATCCACCACCACTACTCAAATGATAAATTTACACCTAAGTTTTCTCAAGCCTATTTTGAGGGGTTGTTAAAAGACGTTGGAGCTACGGTTGAACCCGAAGCGATGAAAGCCATTTTCGATGCCAATTTTGATAATAAAAAAGTAAATTTAGATGTCAAAAAAGGCTTGGTGGAAGGTTCAGCGGTCAACTTTTATGGTCCAAACGTGACGACAAGCGATGTTGAAAATTATTATAAAAAAATAATGAAAAAAGGAGATGAAAGACCAATATCGTATGGCTTGAATTCTCAATTGATAAAACTGGGTTCAGGTAAACTTGCAGAGAAGGTATATAGTGCTGATGGTATGTATGGTGCTGCAATACGAGAAATAATCAAGTGGCTAGAAAAAGCGAAGACCGTTGCCGAAAATGACAAACAAGCTAAAGCTTTTGATCATTTGATTGAATATTATCGAACAGGAAATTTAAAAGCTTGGGACGATTATAATGTTGCTTGGTGTGGTACAAAAGAAGGAGATATTGATTACATCAATGGATTTGTAGAGGTGTATAATGATCCTATGGGCTATAGTGGTTCGTATGAAACCATTGTTGAAATTACAGATTTTGATGCTTCGGCACGAATGAAAGTTTTAGCAGATAATGCTCAATGGTTTGAAGATAATTCGACAATAATGGATGAGCATAAGAAGAAAAATGTAACAGGTGTTAGTTATAAAGTCGTGACAGTAGCAGGAGAAGCGGGGGATGCTTCACCGTCAACACCGATTGGTGTCAATCTTCCAAATGCAAACTGGATTAGAAAAGAACATGGTTCAAAATCGGTTAGTCTAGGGAATATTATAGCAGCATATAATTCAGCATCTGGACCTGGTATGTTGAGTGAGTTTGCCAATGATGAGGAAGAAATAGAACGTATTAGGAAGTATGGTGAACTGGGAGACAAAATGGGAACGGCATTACACGAAGTGATAGGTCATGCTTCAGGACAAATTAATCCAGGAGTAGGTACTCCAAAAGAAACACTTAAAAGTTATGCTTCTACGATTGAAGAGGCTAGAGCTGATATCATCGCATTATATTTCATAATGGATCAAAAAATGGTTGATTTAGGGCTTATTCCTTCATTAGATGTAGCAAAGGCAGAATATGATGGTTATATTAGCAATGGTTTGATGAAGCAACTTCGTCGTTTAGAGCCAGGAAAAGATATTGAAGAATCACATATGAGAAACCGTCAGTTAATAGCAGCGTGGGTTTATGAAAAGGGGCAAAAAGATAATGTGATTTCTAAAGAAGTACGTGATGGAAAGACATATTTTAATATTAATGACTATGATAAATTGAGAAAATTATTTGGAGATTTGTTAATTGATTTGCAGCGATTGACATCGGAAGGAGACTACGAAGCAGGTAAAAACTTAGTAGAAAAATATGGTGTAAAGGTAGATCAAGCCTTGCATAAAGAAGTATTAGAAAGAACGAAAAAACTAGATTTGCCAGCTTATCGAGGGTTTATTAACCCTGAGTTAGTAGCTGTTACGGATGACAATGGAAAGATTACAGATGTGAAAGTCAACTATCCAACAGATTTTACCCAACAGATGTTGGACTATGCAAAGAAATATTCATTCTTACCAGATTATAACTAAACTATAGAAGAGTAATTGAATTTTGAGAAGGGATTGCTTTTAAAAGTAATCCCTTTTTTATGCCCAATAAATAGTATAAAAAGACAGTATCCTAAAAGTGTGTAAATAAGAATTTAGGATAGCCCCTATAAAAAAAGCTACCCAATTCATATCGGATAGCTCTCATATTCTATAATCATCAAGTCAGTAAATACTATTCTTTACCGCCATCTAATTCATCTTGCCACTTTTTCAATGCTTCCCATTCCCCTTTTGCAGCCATTTCAGCTTGTCTAGCCCATGTGCTAGGGTTATGGATGCGGTATCTTGGTCCTGCAGCATCTAGAATAGCTTGAAGCGCTTCTAACTCTGCATTTCCTAATTTTTCCCATGTATCAAAACCACCTTCTTTCAGAAGACCTTCAATTTTTGGTCCAATGCCTTCAACGATTTTTAAATCATCTTGCTTGATCTTACCTAGAGGTGTATCTAATTTTGCAGATTTTTTCTTCTTTGGAGCAGATTTTTCAACTTCAGCTTTCGGCTCTTCTTTTGGTTCTGGTGCAGGTGCTGCTAATGGAGCTTCCTCTACAACAGGTGTCTCTTCTATTACCTCTTCTACAGCAGCTATAGGAGCAACTGTTTCTTCTACAGGTGGTTGAATTTTAACCTTTTTAGTCTTTATTTTCTTTACAGGAGCAACAACTTCTGGAAGACCGCCTTCTGGAATGATACTAATATACGTACGATCTTTTCTTGAT
The DNA here is from genome assembly GCA_020630435.1 of Saprospiraceae bacterium. Lineage (GTDB taxonomy): Bacteria > Bacteroidota > Bacteroidia > Chitinophagales > Saprospiraceae > JAHDBJ01. Next base: position 52,526 of record JAHDBJ010000005.1, on the reverse strand, counting down.
CGATGAAACTTTACGGTTCCTGCAATTTTTGCATGGATCGTATGATCTTTTCCAAGGTATGTATTTTCACCAGCATGAAACTTCGTTCCTCTTTGACGAACGATAATATTTCCCGCTTTTACGACTTGTCCTCCAAATAATTTTACACCTAGGCGTTTACTGTTAGAGTCCCGTCCGTTGTTTGAACTACCTTGACCTTTCTTATGTGCCATTTTTAATAAAATTTTTAATTTTTGTCAAATAAAGGTTTTATAAACCTGTTGCTACTAGATTATAAAGCAATGCCTTCTACTTTGATTTTTGTAAATGATTGACGATGACCGTTTTTCTTTTTATACCCTTTACGGCGTTTCTTTTTAAAAACGATAACTTTGTCGCCTTTCAAATGTTCAATAACAGAAGCATTGATAGCAGCTGATTTTACGGTAGGTTTACCAACGGTGACTGTGCCGCCATTATCGACAAGTAATACCTTATCGAAACTCACGCTGTCACCTTCTTTAGCGTCAAGCTGGTGGACGAAAAGCTCTTGCCCTTCCTCAACTTTAAATTGTTGACCAGCTATCTCAACGATTGCGTACATAATATTATGAAGGTTTTATGAATTAAATTTTTAAAACAGGCTGCAAAGTTAATCTTTTTTTACTAAAAACTAAATCTAAAACTAACTTATCTTTCCTATAGTTATATTCATTTACTTTCATCGGCTAAACCCAATTGACTAACCTATATACTTTTTCGAAAGTTCCTTTAGAGAAAATTTATTCTGATTATTAATCTACTAAAAGAACGGGTTTAAAAATGAGCTTAATAAAAAAGCCTCTACATAGTGTAGAGGCTTCTTGAAAATTATTGTATTGAATCAATATCCGTAAACAGTTTTCTAGTATCTTCTGTTATAACCGCCACTGTTGTATCCGCCACCGCCGCCTCTGTTGTTGCGGTTGTTACGGTTGAATCCTCCACGATTGTTATTATTACCTCGTGGCTCAGCTTTTTTTACTACGATAGTTCTACCATCAAACTCTTGATCATTAAGAGCATTGATCGCATTTTGAGCTTCATCATCATTTGGCATTTCAACGAAACCAAATCCTTTGGAACGACCTGTGAATTTATCCATAATAATTTTCACAGAACTTACCTCACCAAATTCTTCAAAAGCATCTAGTAAAGTAGATTCCTGTGTGTCGTAGTTTAATTTTGCTACGAAAATATTCATAAAAAAAAATTTAAAAAGTAAAAAAAAGGGAGTAAATCAGGTAAAGCAAAATTAAATCTAGGTCTATTTCTCGATTAAAACGGATTCGATATTTCTTTTTCAAAATCTAAAAAAACAATGGAAGGTTGAAATTGAAGAGCTGAATTAGAAACAACTAATGGGGCTTATTTTCGATCTATAAAATTTAAAAATAACATACTATACATGAAGTCCTCTGAAATATTACCTCAAATATACTACAATATTTTGTTTAACGCTACTTTCCCGCTCATTATCTTTGTGTTATTTAACAGTTCTACTCGAAAAAAAGCACATTTTGTACTACAATTATGGTGGAATAATCACAAAGTCAACCGTTAAAGCTGTGGAGTTTACAGATGTACTATAAAGGATTTGTATTGGTATCTATAGTATTTACGTAGATCCGTAAACGAAAAAGAGAGCATGAAATTTTGTCAATTAGATTATTATCAGATACTCATAATTTATCAAAGCAACCCTCTATCCATGATTTTTAAGATTCGAAGAAACAAAGACAAACCTCAAAAATAAACATTTGAATAACATTAATTATCCCTCACGGATTCAAGGATTTTGTTTTTTAAAATAATGTTTTGGATAACTCCTCTAAGATTGGTATTGCTAAAATACGCTATATATTTATATCTTTGTTTTTGTTCATGTTTTCGCTACTCCTCGTATTTAGAAAGTACTCAATAGTTGAGTTGTTTAACCGCTGTTGAATTTTTTTAACCTAAAAAATTTCTTTTGACAAAAAAAGATTTAGAGAATTGACAGCCTTAGCCAAAAAACAACTACCGCCCCCCAATCGCCACGCGCTTCAATCCATTCTGCCCAAAGTTCAAAGGAGAATACATCTCTTCTACTCGAACGGGATTTAAGGAGAATTTGCCTTCAAATTTAGGTTTTAATTCGACCTCAAAGACGTATCGACCCGCTCGTAGCTTCTCACTATAAATGGCTACTCTATCCTTAAAATATTCTCGATAACTTTCATGGAAAGAATATCTTGGTTGTTGACCAGTCGCCGAACAGCCCGCAGGTATCGGAATATCAATCAACACAAACTCCGAGTCTTTTTTAACATTGACGGTGGCTACTATTTTTGTAGGTTGCGCTGTTTTTAAACGAGTCACCTCTTGTTTGTTTTGAACGAATTTTGTGGTGATGTCAAAGTTGTTTGCTACCTTATTTGGGTTTTCGTCCAAATAGTCTTGATAGATAGAAACGTAAACGGTTTCTTTACCATACTTGCTTAAGGTCAGGGTATGCTGATTGATTTTAAGGGGCTTTGTAGTCGATTCGGATAGACTTAATTCTTGTTCTTGAGTGCTAATATTTACACCTGATTTAAAATCAAGATTTCCTTGCTTATTCATAAAATGGGGGAGTATGGTCACTAGCACTTTTGCGGTCTCTAGCGTATTTCGCCAGCCGCTGCTATTTCGCTGTCCTAGTAGATAGGATCGTATTTTATTAAGCGTGTCTTCATCTTTATTTTTTTCAAAAATAGAATAGGCTAATAAGGTCGTTTGAACATTATTTCTTCGCCAATAATATCCACTATTATTTTCCCAGTAAAGTTGTTCTTTAGAGGTTTGGCGTGCTATCTTTTTTAAACTATCCAAATCTACCGCTTCATTCATTTTGAGTTTGACATTCGCAAGCAATAACTGTTCATAGACATTGAGTTTCTTTTGCTTATATTGTGCTAATTCTTCTTTATAAACCTTCGCTAAACGATCTCGACTTAAGGTCAATAAAGCATGAAGATGATGTTCGTTGGATTTTATAGAACTAAGATTGTTAACGATATAGACAAGGGTCTTTTCAACGGCTGGCGTTTTATATCCCATTGATTGTGCTTTTTGTAGGACTTCTAGTGCATAGTATGTAATCCATGGAATGACCTTGCCACCTTGCCACCAGCCCCAATACCCTTCTTCGTTTTGGAATTTTTCTAGGCGGTTGATACAAAATCGAATCAGTTCCTCGTCGTTGAAGGTTTTACCCATTATTTGACTCAATTCTTTGTCTAAAAGGAGAGCGTATAATTTACTAGAGGTCTGCTCTACACAACCGTATCGATATTTTTTTAAATCCTCAATATTGTCTAATAAATAATCAATCATACTATTTTTAACAACAACATATACCTCTCCTTTGCTAGGATCAAAATTCAGGTTTAAAGTAGTGTCCTGATGGAATGCAAAGAAATGCCCTTCTTTAGTTTGTGTCCCTTTCGGGAAAACAGGTAATTGACGTTGTTCTCCATCTCCATATTTTGAAGTTCTTAGATTGTATTCTAAGGTTAGGGTATCCGTCGTTGGTGCTGTAATGGCGACGTTTTCGGTGAGGTATTCATTGAGTAGTGCCTCATTTTTATAAATGATATTTTCATTGTTTTTAAAAATCGTATTAATAGAAATTTCAGCAGCACTAAAGTTTTGACTTTTTCCCATGATATTAATTGAATCGCCTTTCAGCAAAAAACGGGGCAATATTAATTGGGCAGTAATATCTTTAAAAGCATGAGTGCTTTGTTGTAAAAAGCCTGCTTTTTTACGATTCATGCCAATCAAGAAGGTATGCCAACTCGTCAAATTGTCGGGATAAGTTACTTCAAAATAGGCTTCCCCTTTATGGTCTGTAATAAGGTTGGGTTGCCAATAAGCATAATCCTTGAAGTTTTGTCGTAGTTGTACATCAGGCACGTCAATATCGGTTTGCTCAATAGTTGATAGGGATTTTAACAATTGTCCCTTTTGGGTGATAATCACAATTACACCATTTGCACCTTTTGCGCCATAGATGGCTGTGGCTTCTGCTCCTTTTAATACGTTTATAGTTAGCACAGAGCTAGGATCTAACCGAGCTAAATCCGCAGCAGATTGGATGACGCCATCAATAACGACTAATGAATTGCTATTGCCTGTAAGACTGGTTGTACCTCGTAATTTTAGCTCGTTGGCTGTTCCTGTAGCTCCACTAATTTGTATATCTGCTACTTTACCTTGAAGTGCTACAGAAACTTGTTTTTTAGCTTTAGAAGTACCATATCCAACCACAACACTTTCCATTAACATAGTTCCTTCACTTAGCACAGCGTCAATACTCGTTTTGTTTCCAATTTGAATTTCGTAACTGTCATACCCTGTATAACTAATCTCTAAGGTATAATCTCCAGGAATAACATTTAAAAAATAACGCCCATCGAAATCAGTAATCGCCCCTACAGTAGTACCTTTGATTAGGATGTTTGCCCCAATTAGAGGTTCTCCCGATTCGTCTGTCACAACGCCTGAAATTCCAACCTTAGGATCATTGGAAAGTAGCACTTTATCGGCTTCACGTATTTGGTTGCTAGGTGATTGATAAGGGGCGGGGACAACTTTTTTGGGAGCTACGTAAGTGTAACCTAAAGAATTTTCAAGAATAAGATTGCTAATATAGTTTCTAAGAAAGTCTCCTTGTTTTTTGGGAAACCCTTCTTTTTTGAGTGTTGCTTTTTTAAATTCTACTTTTTGATACGTATCGGTATTGGCTTTAATATTCACTTTCGCTTGATAATATCCATATTGTTCTGTCAAAAGGTATAAATCATAGTATTGAGGAGGAAGATTGTGAAATCTTTCTTGTTTTTTACTATTAAAATAATACGTTTTACCATCCTTCCCTATTAAAATAGCTAGGAAGGGTTTTACTTTTTGATTGATGAAATTATAGGATAAAAACAAAGAGCCATTCCCCTCCGAACGTTGACGATATTTTCTTGAAAATGGAAATCGTCGACCTTTAAATAGAGAGTATTCCTTTATATCTGTTTTTAATAATGGAAATTTACCAATAGAATAGCTGAAATTACGCTTAATGGGCTGGTCAAATCGAAAGGTCTCTTTATATAATTTGTCGTTTTTCTTGTTAACAACATAGCGGTATTGATGTTCAAAAAGAACAGTCTTTTTAAAACCATCTTTTTCAATATAATGAATAGCTGTATTTCCTCGTAGAGGTCCTACAAGAAAGTTCGCATTCCCATACCTTGCTTCCAATTGATAAATAGCGTCATTTTGTTGGATGTAAACCGTTTTTCTGTAGGGAAGTGTCACCCTTAAAATACTTTTACGAATCAAGGCTTCTTCTTGGGGCGTATAGTTTAAAGGCATTGGTTTTACCCGAAGATTGATGCCTTTAATTTGTGATTTGAATTGTGTTGTTTCTAGTGAAAACTCCAATTTATGACCTGCTTTCAAAAACACTCTATCAAAAGTATATAATTGGTCAGCCGTTCGGACTTGTATTTTATTAAAGTTGCCACTTACACCATCAAAACAAAAAGCCTGTTTAGTGTCTGCTCCTTTATAATAAACCAGTTGACGATTGATGTATATCAATGCAATTTCTTGCTCTTGTCCATTGGTTATGATATGAGGAGCAAATAAGGCACGATTTTTTAAGGCTTGTTCTTCCACAGGGATATAAGCAAGGTGCATCCCTTTTTCGGGATAGCGGAGTTGATAATACAAGAGACTATCTAGGGCAAAATCTTGATACCAATCTTTATTTAAAAGTTTATGTTTGATCCCATGATTTGTGCTAGAACGATTGAATTCTCTTTTATTTGTTTTGGTTTTCTTTTGTTTGTAGGTAATCTGCGGTGTTTGATAACTCGCAGCAGGATTTTTAAATTTTTGATTGACCGCACCTGCAACTAGATTAACACCCTGAATAGGACGATCATCGTTATTTTTTACCTTAACTTTGATTTGTACCTTTTCACCTGGTCTTACTTTAGAGGGTTGGTTACTTGTAAAGGTGAGTTTATTTTTATATTTCTTATAAGTTTCTTGAACCTGTTGTTCTTCTCCTCTCCATATGTATTGACAGTAGAGCGTATATTCTTTTTTGCTAGGATGTTTTTTGAATATTTTAGAAGTCTTTGAAAATGTACCTTTTTCGATAAATTGCTTTCCTGAATAGAGTTGATAGAATCCATGGAGTTTTCTAGGGTTTTCAATGATAATCGAAAGTGAATCCTTTGAAAGCGTACCTTGTAAACCCAACATCGCACTTTGTAGATCGAGTGCTAGTTGTTTGAATTCTTTTTTCTTTTGTAAATCATAACTAATAGCGTTCGGGTTTATTCTTTTTTTGAATGGTAGGCTAAGGTTTTCTTCTTTTTCAAAATTTTCAAATTCAGTATACAATATACCTTTACTTGAAATAGGACTACCATCTTCGAAATATTCTCCAATTATATACTCCTTTTCAAGCCTTAGGAATAAACCTTCTTTTTTAGGTGTTTTTTTAGGAGCAAGTTTCCTGGTTTTATGTAATCTGAAAAATGTTTTTTTCGTATGCAGCTCATTGTTACTATTATAAAAATTGGCAATTACCTTCGCATTCAAGTTTCCAATAGGAAAAATTGAATCAGGGATAATGATTTGGGTATTGCCATTGGATTTAAGGGGGACTTCTGTTTGCCAAAGCGTGTCTTTGACTTGGAGTTTGTCTTGTGTATGTATACTAGGATAAAAGTTGCGTTTGGTCACAAATAATTGAACTATTCCATCAGGAATATATCTGCCATTGGTATATTTACCAGACGCACTAATGACTACTTGTTCATCTCGATAATTTTGCTTATTCATGCTAAGGGAGAAATTCACTTCGTCGAGTTCATAGTCCTTTATATTGATTTGTTTTTGGATGATAGTATTTTCCTTTTTATCAAGAAAAGATAGATAATATGTTTTATCCAATGAGATACTATCACCGATAACGATTTCTTTAGTATAAGCTCCTGCTTTTTGTGGATGAATAGTTTCTTGAAGAATCTTTTTTCGTTGAGGATATTGTTGGTTAAATCGTAGCGTTATATCCTTGTTCAAAGGACGTCCTTTACCATCTGTAACATAGATTTTAACTTTCAAGGTGTCTCCATGTCTATAGATAGGCTTATTGGTAGCGATATAGCCTTTATAATTTCTTTTTTGGTTGTTTCTTTTAGGATAGTAGCCAAAATATTCGGGATTTTCCCATTCACCATAGGATATTAAACCCCATAGTTGTTGTGCTTTTACACTTACCCATTTTACAGGTTTTCGAATTGTTCTATAATAAGTGTTTTTAAAAAATCTAAGAATAGGATGTTGGGTATTGCTACCAGATTTTAAGTAATCGTATATTTCCAAAAAGGCAAATTTATCCTTGTATTTTATTTTTAAAATACCATTTTCTTTCCTATATTTTTTAATATATCGACCCTCTTTGAAGGGTACTTTTTCCCCGTTTAATTCTACTGTTGCATTTTCAATATAAATCCCATTTTTATCAAATATTTTTAATGAAAAATAGTTGCCATCATTAACAATGATAGGTTCAAATTGGCTAAATATATTCACTTCTTTGATGGAAAAAACTACTTTTTCTTCTTCTGCTTTTGCAAAAATAAAATAGCCTGAAATATCTTCTGTAGAATCGAATTCGGTTTTAGAAATTGGAGTATGAAAATAATGTTCTTTAGGTGAAAAACCTTCGGTATAAATTTCTTCTACCTCCTTTTCGGTCAATCGAAATATCAGGTTTTCTGGACTTTGTTGATTGTAATTAAACGTGTTTTGACCTAGTAGCGATACAGTACAAAATAAAATAAAATATAAGGAAATAAATTTCATAATCTTTTGATTTAATTGAATAGTATAGCACCTCTATTAAGATGCAAATTAATAATAGATTGGTTGATTCTTAATCAAAATTCTTTAGAGATTATTGATTGTAAATTGTACTTGTAATACGATACTTTATAAGTGATTCCTAAATAGGCTTTGTTCTATCATTCATCATTTTCATTTGATATAAATCAAGCCCCTCTGACCAAAAGTCTTTTTCAACTTTTTCCAAATCAAACCCCATTTTTTCATAAAAAGGATAAGCTAACTGTGATGTTCTCACGATGATAAGTTTAAACAAAGGATTTTTATTGACATGGCTGATACGAAATTCAGTTAGTTTTTTGCCAATACCTTTACCTTGCCATTCTGGATGAATAATATCCCAAGCTATTCTAGCTGTTTGCTGTTTTGGGAAATAGTTAACACCACCAGCACCGATAATTTTATTTTCGTTTTCTACGACAAAGTAATCTTCAATTTTATGTTCTAAATAATCTATATAATCGGATTCTTCTTCTACGGCAAAAAAATCAGGTATATTTAATTTGAGTAGCTCTAGTACTTTTGTGTAATCAGATGGTCTGTAAAGTCTTATCATTATGTCTTGTTTTTTTGCCATTATTAAGTAGCTATTTTACCATATCAACGTTATGAAAATTTAAAATAGTTGGTGTCAATAAACAAATTGGGAATATTAACTATTTTTACAAAAATAAAACCGAATTAATTCTATGCAACAAAACACAGCTCCTGTACTTTGGGTTCCCGATGCTCAAACTATTGAAAAGGCACACTTAAGTCATTATATGAAATGGCTAAAAACGAACAGGGGACTTGAGTTCAATAATTATTCAAGCCTATGGACGTGGTCTACTGAAGCAGTTGACGATTTTTGGGAATCCCTTTGGGAATATTTTAAGATTATCAGCCATACACCATATACGAGCATTCGTTCAGGTGAAACAATGCCTGATGTAGAATGGTTTTCAGGGAGTACATTGAACTATGCAGAACACGTTTTTAGAGAAAAAAATGTAGATAATCCTGCTATCATTTTTAAAAATGAAAGGAATAACATTCAAGAAATATCTTGGCAAGAATTAGAGGAAAAAGTAGCGGCTTTCCAGTTTTTCTTACTAGACAAAGGGGTACAAAAAGGAGATAGAATCGTAGCATTTTTGCCCAATATTCCCGAAGCAACAATTGCCTTTTTAGCAACGATTTCGATTGGAGCGGTCTGGTCAAGTTGTTCACCCGATTTTGGAGTGAGTAGTGTAGTTGATAGGTTTCAACAGATAGAGCCTAAAGTACTCGTAGCGGTTGACGGATATACTTATGGAGGGAAGTCCTTTTCTAGACTAGCAGAAGTAGCCGAACTTTGTGAAGCTTTACCAACGGTAGAAAATGTTGTTCTAATTCCTTATTTAGAAGATAAAATAGACGGGGCAAATATCTCTAAAATGACTTCGTGGGTAGATGCTTTGCAAAAGTCATCAGGCACTTTACATTTTGAGGCTGTACCTTTTAGTCATCCGATTTGGGTCTTGTATTCTAGTGGAACAACAGGTATTCCTAAAGCTATTACCCACTGTCATGGAGGGGTTTTATTAGAGCATTTAAAGTATTTGGCATTTCATAATGATGTCCATCGGGGAGAACGATTTTTCTGGTTTTCAACAACAGGATGGATGATGTGGAATTTTGTAAACGCTTCGTTGTTGATGGGCGCAACGGTTGTATTATACGATGGTAGTCCTGCTTATCCAGATTTAAGGGGTTTGTGGAATTTAGCCAAAAAAGTAGGGATTCATCATTTTGGGACGTCAGCGCCATTTATTGTAGCTTGTATGAAGAAAGGATTAAATCCTAGACAGGATTTTGACTTGAGTGCCTTGCGTTCTATTGGTTCTACGGGTTCGCCACTTCCGCCAGAGGCATTTGATTATGTTTATAAAAATATAAAGGAAACGGTTTGGTTATGTTCAATGAGTGGCGGAACAGATGTGTGTAGTGCTTTTGTAGGGGGTTGCTCCATTCTACCCGTTTATCAAGGAGAAATACAATGTCGAGGATTGGGATGTAGCCTTCATGCTTATGACGAAGCAGGAAAACCTACTATAGGGGAGATGGGAGAAATGGTTATTGTTGAGCCAATGCCTTCGATGCCCATTTATTTTTGGAATGATAAAGGAAAACAACGCTATAGAAGTAGTTATTTTGAGATGTATCCAAATATTTGGCGACATGGAGATTGGATAGAAATTACACCTAGAGATGGTTTGATTATTTATGGTCGTTCAGATGCTACTCTAAATCGTCAAGGAATTAGGATTGGAACAAGTGAAATATATAGTGCTGTGGATAAGGTAAAAGCGGTTAAAGATAGTTTGGTTGTTAATTTAGAGTTGGAAGGAGGGCAGCATTTTATGCCCTTGTTTGTAGTTTTAGGAGAGGGTATTGAATTAGAAGACGATTTGAGGAAGACAATAAAAACAACCATTCGTAAAACGTATACACCTAGACATGTGCCTGATGAAATCATTGAAGTAGACGAAATCCCATATACCATAAGTGGGAAAAAGATGGAGCGTCCTGTTAAGCGGATTTTACTAGGGCACCCACTAGAAAAAGCGGCGAATATTGATTCCATGAAGAATCCTAAAGCATTAGATTTTTTTATACAATATAAGGAGACCTTATAATTTTTTTGATAAAATTGTTATGGATTCATTTCCTAAAAAAGAAATGCAAAATAAACTATGAAAAAAGTCTTTTTTGCCTCGGATTTTCATCTAGGGGTAAAAGTAGGAGAGGATACGAGCCGAAAAAGGGAACAGCGCATTGTTCGCTGGTTAGATAGTATTAAAGATGAAGCAGCAACGATCTATTTGCTTGGGGATATTTTTGATTTCTGGTTTGAATACAAATATGCAGTTCCTAAAGGCTATATTCGCTTATTAGGAAAATTAGCAGAATTGAGGGAGATGGGCATTGAGATTATTTTTTTTACAGGCAACCATGATATGTGGATGTTTACGTATTTTGAGGAAGAACTGGGAATACCAATTATTCGGGAGCCGATTATCAAAGAGATAAATGGGAAGCGTTTTTTTATTGGGCATGGTGATGGTTTGGGACCAGGAGATAAAGGTTATAAGATTTTAAAAAAGATATTTTCGAATAAACTGTGTCAGTGGTTGTTTGCCCGTTTACATCCTAACTTTGGTATTGGTTTAGCCAATTTCTGGTCAGGCAAGAGTAGAGCGGTTAATCCAGCCACGAAAAAATTTTTAGGAGAGCAAGACGAGTGGTTATTAGTGTATGCAAATAAAAAATTAAATGAACTTTATGTTGATTTTTTTGTTTTCGGACATAGACACCTTCCTATAGATCATACGCTAAAAAACGGGAAAACTCGTTATATTAATCTAGGAGAATGGATGCAGTTTAATTCTTATGCAGTTTTTGATGGTACACACTTAGAACTCAAATATTTTGAAAACGAGCAGACAAAAATTTTTGGGATACGATAAAAGACGCAAGAACGATAATCGTTTTTGGTTTATATGTGGCTTATTATTGTTTATACTAATGAGCAATCAATACTGTGTTGTTCCTAGAACAGTTGAAACTGAGCAACAAACGAAAAAATCTGGATATAGTTTGCTACGGGCAATTCCTGAAACTGCAAAATATATAACAAGTGATAAATTACAGCAATTATATGTTTTAACTTTTGGGAATGAATTAGTCAAATATAATCCGAGTGGCGAAGAACTTTTTCGTTTTACGGAAAATAAGTATGGACAAGCAGAATATGTAGATGTAACAGACCCATTTAATATTTTATTATTTTATCCTGATTTTGGTACAGTTTTGAGTCTGAATCGAACATTGACCAAAACAGGAGAGTTTAATTTATTTGACTTGGAATTGAGTGAAATAAAGACCTTAGCAGCCTCAAATGATAATCATATTTGGATTTATGATGATATTCAGCATCGACTAAAGAAGATCGATCGAAAAGGAAATTTATTATTAGAAAGTGAAGATTTGAATCTACGATTTGGAGAGCTTATTGAACCTAACTTTTTATTAGAAAGAGAAAATTATTTACTTGTTAACGTTCCGAGAAAAGGTGTATTGGTTTTTGATAATTTCGCAAAATATCAAAAAATACTAGACTTTAAGGCGTTGCAGTATTTACAATTGATAGATGAACAACTTATTTTTTATAAAAAGGGCAATTTAAAGGCCTTTCAGCTACAGTCCTTAAATCAAAAAAGCATCTTATTACCCGAAGAAGTGCGAGATGATGATTTAGTCAATATTCAAAAAAATAGGTTGTACATTGCAAAGGAAGATCATATAAAAGTTTATAGTTTTTAGAAAAATAGTTAACTATGATTTTAAAATTACTTACTTATTTTATACTTAGTTATTTTATCTATATTTTATTTATAGAACCTATTGTAGATAGGATAAATCCACCAGAAGAACCCGATTGGGATAATGAAAAAGAAGAATATGTAGAATATGAGGAAGTAGAATAGACTAGCTAGTAGGTAGGTTTTAGGAGGAATACTTTTATCCCTCCATAAAACCAGTGAGAGTATTACAAATACCTATTTTTTATATTCTTTGAATTACAATTTTTCTTGAGTTACCCCTATTGTTCCATCTGAAGCTGTCCCTTCTACATAGATCTTAAGCGGAGCTTTGCTATTTGGGATATCAAGCTCGATTATCGCTTTTCCCATTCGTCCTACCTTAATAAATTGTCTATATGAATGGTGGTTATTCCTTAAGTGATTAGAATAGGTTGGAGTATTAATATGAAGTTTATCCTTAGTAATATTTAAATTAGAATAACGTCGATAAGCACTAGCAATATTATCGACAGAACCTTCTGGGGGGGTAATGACAATATTATTATTTAAAATTTGCTGTTTTTCACGTGTTTTAATTAATGGTTTTTGTAAATCTCTAGATGGATTATCTATGACGGCAAATTTTGCGGGAGAATATTTATCCCCATACAAATAATAGATCTCGGGATTTATCCCCTCAATGCTATCGACATCAACAAATTCTACAGGATTATTTTTATCATATGCAATATCTTTCCATCCTTCTTTGGATTTATCTAATTGAACAGTATAGTTTATTTTTTGCTCTACTAAGATTTTTTTTGTTGCAAACCCAATTTGATGGATAGTTAATTCCGTAGTTTGGGAAGGGATCTCTAGGGAAAAATTACCATCAAAATCTGTTATAGTACCATAATTTCCTGATGAAATGTGCGCACCTACAAGAGGTTGTCCTACATCATTAATGATTGTTCCTTCAATTGTCTTAAAAATAATATTATGTTTCTTTTTGGGAAGGATTGTATTATTTTCTTTAGAAAATTCAAGCATTGCAAATTCATTAGAAAGACTATTCTTCCATGAAAAATGTTTCCACTCTTGGGTAATTAACAAATTGTCCAATGCTAAAGATTTATCAATAGTACTTGGAATATCATCCAAATATGCTGCTGCATGAAATATTGGGTTTTTTAATTCCGCTTCAAGTAGCATATAAGAAAGGAGGCTATGCTCTTTTTTCTGTTCTTTTTGAATGGAGATCCAAAAACCACCAGGCATAGGTATGCTTCTTTCATCTCTTACGTTAAGCTCAATGATTGCTTTTTGATTGGCCATAACTTCGGTATGAATATCAAGTTGTAGTTTTTTATCTCTATTGACAAATATAAGCCTTGAAGCTCTTTCAATTTCTTTACTATCAAATAAAGAGATTTGCATAAGACCTCTACCTAAATTTCTAGTAGGTATTGTTAATGTATTTTTACCTTTTTGAGCAATAATTGTGTTGGTGTAAAAAATCCCATCCTTATTGTGAGCAATAATATTTAAGTGTTCATTTTCTGTAGAATGAACTTCAAGTATAATATGTGTTTTTGCTTGTTCTTTTAAGTGTAAAGCATACCCTTTTGTTTGCGGTGTACTTAAACCATACTGCAAATGTTGTCCATCTTTTGTAATAAAGTAAGCAGATATTTTTTCATTTGTTTTGGGAGTATATTCAAAAGTTCCGATTCCATTAAAATAGGTCTCAAATTGGCTGATTTTTTCATTTTTATCATTAAGTAAGTATCCTTTTGCCGCAATAGGCAAACCATTTGTATCTCTTATTTTAAACGCCATTTTTAAGGGAAGTCCAATTACAGGTTCTGCGCCTTCTGCATGAAATTCAACAGTGACTTTAGTATTTATAGTATTGTTTTTTTGTTTTCCGATATATATTTTTTGGGTGAAAAAATCGGCTCTATTGCGTTGCCAGTTGGTAAATGCCTTTATAGAGTACTGTCCTTGTACCAATCGACTTGTTTCTATTTTACCATTTACATGACCATTAATGATAGGTAATGAAATATCCTTTACAACTTTTCCATCCTTGTCTAATAGTTCTACATAAGCAATACTTCTCATTTGAGAAGGACTAGCATCGTATTGTTTACCGTATAAATCAAAAGAAATTGTTTCACCAATATCAAATTTATCTTTTTTTAGACTTAAGTAAATTTTTTCAGGCTGATAATACTTGAAATATTGATTAAATTGTTGATGAAGACGATTAAAAAGAACTTTATTGGGGATTAATACGGACTCCTTAGAAGAAGGGGTGAAAATGGAAGCCATAGGAGTCAAATCGGCTTCCTTATATAAAGATGATTCAGTCTTTATTGGAATAGAACTTTCGGAAAATCTATTTTCGGTATAATGTTTATGAAATAAATGACCTTTATCATCAAGAGTGCTGTTTTTTGTCTTTGTTTTTATTGTTAATGCTTGTTTTTCAATTGGTTGATGTATATTTTTCTCTGTATTAGAGTGGTTTGCTATTGTTGTTGTACGATTAGTCGTATTATGTACTGATAAGTCATACTTTTTGGGGAGTGGATGAAGCTCGTTTATGGTAGTTGATTTATTTTTTTGAGAAAAAATAATGATAAGGATAAGCAAAGAAATAAGCGCAACTAAGATAGAGAAGAGAATCTTTTTTGCAACTAGATTGCTTTGGATTGCATTTGCTGAGACAGGTGGATTATCTAAAAGCATTTCCATGTGCTGCCATGCTTTTTCATCATAAGCATATTCATGCCTTCGGACTTTTTCCTGAATGGTCTTTTTTAATATTTTATCTTTCTTACTCATTTTATATAATTAGAAATATATTATTTCTGAAATTATTTATTTTTTACGGATTCGACACATAAACAATGAAATTTATGAATCCCTGACTATTTTCGTTCTCTCTTACTTGTATTCTTTACACTAATTGTAACCCTAGACTGCGCTGTTACTATTTTTTTTAAAGTTTCCTTTGCTTTAGCTAAATGCCACTTAGAAGTGTTGATACTAATATCCAATATTTCGGCAATTTCCCTATGTTTATAACCTTCTATAAAATATAAAGAAAAGACCGATTGATTAGGTTTGGGTAATTGTTGGATCATAGCATAAAGATCCTCCATAAATAGGTTTGAAATAACATCTGCATCTAGAAATGCATCTTTTTCAATATTATAATCAATCGTCTTTTTGTATTTTGTATGCCTTCTTACATGGTCAATAGCGGTATTGAAGACTATCCTAGCTATCCAGCCACTTATAGAACCCTTAGGTTCATAATTTCCAATTGCATTAAAAACCTTCAAAAAAGCAGTATTTAAAATTTCATTTGCTTCATCTGTATTTTTGGTGTAACGCATAGTAATACCGACCATCCTACCATAAAACCTTTGGTATAAATGCTTTTGAGCCAAACGATGTCCTTCTTGACAGCCTTGGATCAATTCTGTATCTGTACTATGTTTTGAATACTGCATTTAATAATTTATTCGGTTTGTTTTAATAAACGAAACTTAGGTTGATTTTGGTTGGAAAATCAAGCAAAAAATAATTATTGATAGAAAACTGAGCAGTATAACAGTATGATTGTTTAGAGGGCAGTTTACATATTATCTTATCTAAAGAAATAAACCAATGAGAAAAATAGGACAAGATATATCCAAAGTATATCTATAAAATGCCAGTAGATGGTGAGTAATTTTAATTTTAGTCGCTTTAGTGGATCTGAAAAATAAATCAATACACTAGTAGGTTCTTTCATTTTCTGGATAGCTGTGATAAAGAATAATATCAAAAAAGGAAGACCTGCAAATACATGAACAAAATGTAAACCAGAAAGTAGATATAGGTAAGCACTAGAGTTATCTGATTGGAACGTACGATTTTGATCTAGGAGTTGTTGCCAACCTAAATATTGGGCTGCCATAAATACGAATGTCAATAGAATGGTAACCAAGAGGGCTGTTTTATATTTATTGGTTTCATCATTTAAATAATAACGGTTGGCGAGTATAATCATCCCACTACTTGCTAGTAAAATTAATGTATTGAAAAGAAAAATAGTAGGAATCTTAAGAGGAGGTATATTTTGTTGGATAAGATTATAAAGATATGCTGCTGAGAAACCTAGAAATAATATCGTAAGACCGGCAAGAATTAAAAATAGCATAATCCTATACGGATGAAAAGTTAACCTACTATCTTGTTCCATTTGATGTATTATTAATTAGGAGGAATGCTAGATTTCACTTTAAACAAATTAGAAAGAGCAAAGTTTTGAGGTCTTAGGGGTAACGGTATCAAAAAAGCGATTTGTAAGAAATTTCTTACAAATCGCTTTTTGATATTAAATCAATATAGATTGAGCAAGAGATTACTCAGAAATAGTATTGATTTTTGTTGCTTTAGCCCCTTTAGTACAGGCAGCCTTACTTTTAGTACAAGCAGCTTTTTGAGCAGCAGTACAAGCTTTTTTAGTTGTTTCAGGAGAAACATTTACAAAGGTTCTAGTCGGTGCATCATATTGAACTTGAGCTAGACTTACTGTACCTGATTTTTCACAAACAGATTTTTTGTAGTAAGAAACTTTTCCACTTTTTTCACAAGTTTTAGAAACGATATCCTCACTATTTGCCGCTAGTTTAGCGGCAGCAGCGGTGCTTTTAGCACAAGCGGCTTTGCTTTTGGTACAAGCAGCCTTGCTTTTAGCACAAGCAGCTTTTTGAGCAGCAGTACAAGCTTTTTTAGTTGTTTCAGGAGAAACA
>JAHDBJ010000005.1:0-35328 GCA_020630435.1 Saprospiraceae bacterium | reverse complement strand
TTTTTTGTAGTAAGAAACTTTTCCACTTTTTTCACAAGTTTTAGAAACGATATCCGTGCTTTCAGAAGCTAATTTTGCAGCAGCAGATTTAGAACATTCCTTTTTATCCATTGATGCAGATTTTGCAGCAGCAGAATATGGACAAGTTTTTTGAGCAGATATTGTACTAACCCCTACGAATGCAATAAGGGAGAAAAGCATAAAAATTTTTTTCATGATCCGTATAATTATTTTTAAATGTTAGGAATTCTAATTTTAAAATCTATGGAATAAATTTACAACAAATTTCATTCTAAATAAACTGGATATTAGGTCAAAACTAATTTTTAACAGTTATCTAACTAATTTGTCCTACGAAAGACTATAGTCCTTTGAATAAAGCTAAACACAAGAGAATATTTTTTGGGAGAAACTTATAATCTTGCGATTATTGTTTTATTACCTCGTACCTTTTGATTCATATTGACTTCTATTTTAGCATCTAGAGGTAAAAATAAATCAACTCTTGAACCAAACTTAATAAACCCCATATCCTTACCTTGCTCTACAAAATCGCCTTCTTCAAGATAATTTACAATTCGCTTAGCCATAGCACCTGCAATTTGGCGTAAAAGAATTTCTATATTACCATTATCAATAACTACGGTCGTGCGTTCATTCTCAATTGAAGATTTGGGATGCCATGCGACAAGGTATTTACCCGTATGGTACTTAAAATAATTCACAGTACCACTAATAGGATTACGGTTAACATGAACATTAGTAGGAGACATAAATATAGATATTTGTGTTCTCTTATCTTTAAAATATTCAGGTTCTTCCACTTCTTCAATCACAACTACTTTACCATCTGCAGGAGCGTAAATGATATTGTTGTCTGTAAGTTTTATTTCTCTTCTTGGATTTCTGAAAAATTGTAATACTGCAATAAAGAGTAGGAAAGAAATGATTGCAATAAATATAGAAATACTAGGGATAAATTTTGCAAAAATAAAGTTGACAACTAATAATGTTATAGTGACAACTGTCAGAATTTTGCGCCCTTCTTTATGAATTTTTATCATTGACTACAATATGTTTGCTTGATGATTAAAAAAGCAGCACAAATATAACAAAAAATAGACTTTTTTGTTTTATCTAAGCCAAAGTAAATATGCAGTAGCAAAAGGTATTGCAAAAATAAAGGCATCGAACCGATCTAAAAAACCACCATGCCCTGGAAGCAAACCTCCAGTATCTTTTATGGCAAAACTTCTTTTTAACATAGATTCAACTAAGTCTCCGATAGTTCCAAAAACAGAAACAATTAAGGCTAGAATAAACCATTGGGTGAGGTTTTGCTCTTTAAAGAAAATACTCAAAAGGTAAGCAGTAATTAGTGTCAAAATTACGCCACCGATTGTTCCTTCCCATGTTTTATTGGGAGAAATGCGAGGGAATAATTTTGTCCGACCTATCATTGAACCTATAAAATATGCGCCAGTATCATTAAGCCAATTGAGTAACAAAATGCCAAAAATAGTATTTGCATAAAAAAGATCACCTTCAAAAGCAATAACCCCACAAAGAGCAAATGGCATCCCTATATATAATATTCCTAAAAAGAGAAAGGCAATATTATAAAAAGGACTTTTTGCTTTGGCAAATAATTCTACAATAAAAACTAGAAAAAAGAAAGGAGAAAATAAGATCGATGAGTAAAAGACAAATTCTATAGGGGATTTAGTAATACCTAATTCTAATACAGACATCCAAGCAAAAGGAGTTAAGCCTAGCACTACACCTAATATTTTTCTAGGAAGTGCCATAGGAGTCTTGTCATCTAAGACTAATGAAAAGAATTCCCAGAGACAAAGCACAGTAATAATAGCAAATAGAGCTATGAAAGAGTATTTACCTCCATATAAACCACCAACCATTACCGCTACAAAAAATACAGCTGTAATCCCCCTTTTAATGAGTCCCTTGATATTCATAAGATATTTTAATTAGTATTTTATATTCATTTTTTTCAACGAAATTTCGCAAGATAAGTGTAGAATTTTAAAAAAAAGTAGGAAATTCATAAAACTATTTTAGTTTAATTAGGTTTTAGAAAATTCTCTAATAGAAATAAATATAAGTTTAAACCTATGGCAAGATTAAGTGTAAATTTAAATAAAGTAGCTTTGATTAGGAATGCAAGGGGGGGGAACTTACCTGATTTAATTCAAGTAGCTAAAGATTGTGAGGCTTTTGGAGCTCAAGGCATTACTGTACATCCAAGACCAGATGAAAGACATATTAGATATGCGGACATTCCATTATTGAAAGAAGTAGTTACAACGGAATTAAACATAGAAGGTAATCCTACACCTAAATTTATGGAGATGGTATTAAAAAACCAACCCGATCAATGCACATTAGTACCAGATGATCCTAGTGCATTAACATCCGATGCTGGATGGGATACGGTTAAACAAGCTTCTTTTTTAACAGAGATTACAGATGCTTTACAAAAAGTAGGAATTCGGGTATCAATTTTTGTAGATGCAGAAAAAAAATATGTAGAAGGTGCAAAACGCATAGGTGCAGATAGGATTGAATTTTACACAGGTGATTATGCTAAAATATATGGAAACGATAAAGAGAAGGCTATTCTGCCTTTTAAAAAAAGTGCCAATTTTGCAAATGAAATAGGTATAGGAATAAATGCGGGACATGATTTAAATTTAGAGAACCTATCCTTTTTTAATAAAAATATTAATCAATTACTAGAAGTGTCTATTGGGCATGCCTTAATATCTGATGCTTTATATTTTGGATTACAGAATACGATCCAAATGTATTTATCAAAGTTGAAATAAAAGTCCTATAGCAAGATTAAATGCCTAAAATTTTACTAGAATATTCTATTCAAATAGGGTATGAAGAATTCATTGTAACGTTAAAAGTTAAATAATTCTCAATGAAAAATTAATTTAAAAAGGAAATAAAATTTAAATTTGCGTTTGTTGAATTCATATTTCCTAATTAAAATTATTTCGTATGAAACAATTCTCACTAGTTTTGAGTATGGTTTTCTTTGCGTTTACAACAATTTTCGCACAGGTAACCGGAACAGTAACTGACGAAGCGGGAGAGCCTTTAATAGGTGCTAACGTTTTAGTTAAAGGTACTACAACTGGTGTCATCACAGATTTTGACGGAAAATATTCCATTTCTGCCAATGAGGGTGATGTACTAGTGATTAGCTACACGGGTTACGATACAAAAGAAGTATCAGTAGGCTCTGGAAGTGTAGTTGATATCGTTTTATCAGAAGGGGTTACCCTTACTACAGCAGTTGTTACGGCAACAGGTATTGAGCGTGAATCAAGAAGCGTTGTGTATGCCAACCAAACCGTAAAAGGAGATGATTTATTATCACAACCAAGTAAAAATGCTCTAGAAGCACTTCGTGGTAAAACTGCGGGGGTTAAAATCTCTACAGGTTCTGGTTCTGTAGGTGCTTCTACTAGAATCGTCCTTAGAGGTGAGGGCTCATTAACTGGTAACAATAATGCCCTTATCGTTGTTGATGGTATTCCAATTGATAATGCATCTACAAGAGGTGGAGCAGGTACATCTACTGGTGGTTATGCAGATTATGGTAACCGTTTTAATGACTTAAATCCAGAAGATATTGAGTCTGTAACGGTATTGAAAGGCCCCTCAGCGACCTCTCTTTATGGTTCTCGTGGAGCTTCTGGTGTACTTGTAATTACAACAAAGAAAGGTGGAGAAGGAAAAGATGGTAATATTAAGGTTGCTTTAAATTCTTCACTATCAACAGAAGAAGCATATGTATTATTACAAAGACAGGATAGATTCGGACAAGGATATGATAACTTGCACTTTGACTCTGGGGAAAACTGGTCATGGGGACCTGCTTTCGATGGGGTAGTTAGACCTTGGACAAGCCCTATCGATGCTGACGGAGACGGTGCTTTAGAGTCTTTGACTAGACCTTACAGTGTTGTTCCGAATCAATTAGAAGAATTTTTTAATAGAGGTAGTACTTTTAATAATAGTATCTCTCTATCAGGTGCAAAAGGTGGATTTACCTATTATGCATCTTATTCTAACGCAGATCAAAAAGGTATTTTAGAAAATACATCTTATAAGAGAAATACTGTTAATTTTAGTTCTAGTGCTAAATTTTCTGAGAAATTCAAAACGGATTTTAAAGTGAGTTATGCGCATACAAACCAAAATACAGCTCAGGAAGGATCAAGAGCTTTTGAAGGGAATAATGCCTATGCGATGGCGGTACAGTCTCCTGTGAATATTCCTTTTGGTGAGGTAAGAGATTATCAAAGTCCTTTCCATGATGTTAATGGTTATTGGGGGTCGTATTCTTCAGTTAACCCTTATTTTATTTTGAATGAATATGGAAACGAAGGTGAATTTGGTAACTTCTTAGGAAAAATGTCTATGACTTATTCTCCTCTTGAAGGATTAGATTTAATTGGACGTTTTGGTACAAATATCGTTACAGGTGAGGTTAATTCTTGGTCTCCTCCATTTTCGCCTCAAACACAGTTGGTTTGGGGAGATGATTTAGCTTTGACAACGAGAACAGGTAGACACGAGAATCTTGGAGACTATTCAAATAATAAGTCAAGAAACATAAACTTAGATTTTTCAGGTTTAGCAAACTATAGCAGAGTATTGGATCAAGCTGGAGACATTACGTTGAATGCTACAGCAGGATTTAACTGGTTTCAAAGAGAAACAAACAGTGTTACAGGTTTTACTGTAGGGGGATTGGTTGTACCAGGATGGTATCATTTGAGAAATAGTATATTGGCGGCGGAATCAGATGAATTTTCTACACAATACAGAATTTATGGTCTTTTAGGTAACGTGAGTTTAGGCTATAAAAATGCTTTATTCTTAGAGTATTCTGCTAGAAATGACTGGTCTTCAACTTTACCAGAAGAAAACAATTCATTCTTCTATCACTCAGTAGGAGCTTCTGCTGTACTATCTGAATTTATTGATGTAAGTGATGATATTTTAAGTTATTTGAAATTAAGAACAAGTTTCGGTACTACAGGTAAAGATGCAGGTTTATACCTACTAGAGTCAGTATTTGAAGGGAATCCAACTTTGGTTGGATTAGGAGATTTTGCAATTACTTATCCATTGAATGGACAAGCTGGTTTTACTGTAGGTAATACAATTGGAAATCCAGATTTAAAACCTGAGTTGACAACTACATTTGAAATTGGTGCGGATGTTGGTCTTTGGAACAATAGAGTTAATGTAGAGTATACCTACTATAATTCTAAGCACTCTGATCAGATTGTACGAATTAGTTTACCAGCCTCTTCAGGATTTGATTTTACATCAACAAATATTGGAGAGATGGTTAATAAGGGACATGAGTTGTCTTTAAACTTAAAGCCAATTGATGGTATGGTTCCAGGCTTAACTTGGGATTTAAACTTCATGTATTCAAAAAATATCAATGAGGTTAAGAAAATTACAGATGATATCGATGAGTTAATTATTGGTGGGCCATTCTTAGGAGTATCTTTAGTAGCAAAAGAGGGACTTCCATTCGGTACATTTAAAGCTCAAGCACCTAAGACAAATGATGCTGGGCAAGTTCTTGTTGATGGAAATACTGGTTTCCCATTATATACTGATGATGAGGTATATTTAGGTTCATATCAACCTGACTATACGGCTAGTATAGGAACAAATATTGGATATAAAGGATTAGGTTTCAATATCCTTTTTGATATTAGACAGGGTGGAAATTTTGTTTCTCAAACGAAATTCTTTACAGAGTTTAATGGAACTGCCTTACATACTGCTGATTTTAATAGAGAATCATATATATTCCCTAATTCAATGATTGAAAATGCAGATGGTACACTTTCTGAGAATACGATTGAAATCAATGAGCAAGATTATTTTACGAATTATGATCCTGCCGCTTCAACGTATATTATAGATGCAAGTTTTATCAAATTAAGAGAGATTGGATTGAGCTATAGACTTCCAAATAATTTGTTGAAGAATTTGCCGATTTCTAGTGCAAAAGTATCTTTATTTGCGAAGAATCTTAGGTTCTGGTTACCTGATGAGAATACGTTCTCTGATCCTGAGGTAAATGGGCCAGCACTTACAGGAAATGCCGCAGGAATTGAAACGACTCAGACGCCTCCTGCAAAAAGCTATGGTATCAATTTAGGTATCACATTCTAATATCATAAAAATCAGAAATTATTATGAAATCAATTTATAAAATATCATTAATGGCTTTGATGCTTTTTGTCGCAGTTTCTTGTGAGAAAAGCCTTTCAGAAGTCAATATAGATCCTAATAACTCACCAACGGCTGGTGATGCACAAGTTTTAACAAGTGCACAAGGTTTCCTAGGATATATTGTAGATGTAGACTTAAACTCTCGTTCATTTTTATGGGCTCAATATTATACTTGGGGAATAGGGGTTTCTATTGGAAATCAAGAGCGATTTGTTGCTCAACCAGATGATTACGATACACAATGGGAAAGAACCTATTCAAGAGCTCTAATAGATTTGAAATATCTTTTAAATAGTGAAAGTGCTGCTTATAGAGGTATTGCTAAGGCACTTCAGGTATATATGTACCAAGGTCTTGTTGATCATTTTGGGGATATTCCATATTCTAATGCACTTCTAGGTGAAATCGCTGATGGTTCTGTATTAACACCAACATATGATGAGGCTTCAGCTGTTTATACAGACTTAATTGTTAAAATAGATGAGGCAATTGCAGATTTAGCGGTAGCTTCTTCGGACGATGTAGGAGCAGAAGATTTGGTATATGGTGGAGATATTAGCAAATGGCAAAAGTTTGCAAATTCTCTTAAGTTAAGAATTTTAATGAGACTTTCTGAGGTAGGTGGTCAAGCATCTGCAGTTCAAAGTGTAATCAACGCAGGTAATTTTATAAGTAGTGGTAGTGATGTAGCAGAAATTGCATTTGCAGGAACAACTGGTGACCAAAATCCAATGTATGCTCGATTTGAATGGGGAGTAGGTGATTTTTATTTTGCAAGTAATACTACGTTGAATGTATTAAACGATTTAGATGATCCAAGAATTGGAGCTTTCTATTCAGTCGCAACTACAGGAACTTTTGAAAATCAGTTCCATGGAATTGATCAAGGGACAATTGATGACGAACCATTTACTGCTCCATCGTCTGATTATAGTGGTTCTTCTCCTCAAGCCTATGGTAATGCAAATTCTGTGGTATTGATGAGTGATTGGGAGGTCTGGTTTTTGAGAGCAGAAGCTGCTGCTAGATATGGAACGAGTGATAATGATGCGACTGCTTTTGCGAATGCAATAACTGCAAATTTTTCATACTTAGGAGTTGATGGTGCAGCAGATTATATTACATCATTAAACTATGGTGATAATACTACACTTGATGCAAAATTAGATGAAATAGCGGTTCAAAAGTGGATTTCATTGAATGGAACGCAAGAAGATGAAGGATGGATTGAAGCAAGACGTTTTGATAGACCAGCAAGTCGTTTATTTACAAACGGTATTTGGCAAACACCTCCATTATCTGTATTAGGAGATGGTGTATTTCCATCTGCTTGGTTATATCCAGCTTCTGAAAGGAGTTTGAATCCGAATGCACCAGCCCAAAGAACGCTTACAGATAAGATATTTTGGGATAATTAGTAAATTTTTTTATTTTTGTAAACGTCTAAGTTTCTTGCAAGATGAACTTTAGACGTTTACAAATTGTTCAATCTTTTTGCAAACCATCAAATTATTATATTATGAAAAAATTAATTTTATTTGGTTTTGTTGCATTATCTTTATCTTTCTTTGGATGTGAAGATTTTGAAAATACTGCAACACCATCTGCAGTTACCTACCTTCCTAAAATTGATATGAATGGAAATAGGTATATTGAATTACCATGTGGTACCACTTCTTTTGATGATCCTGGAGTTATTGCTACAGAAGAAGGTCTGGAAATAAATGTTGATACAAAATTGACTAGTGCTTATTTCGGAGGTGCTTCTATTGCAAGTCCAGATATGTATACCATTAGTTATAGTGCTACAAACGTAGATGGAATTCCTGGTAGTGCATTCAGAACGGTTATTGTAAATCCTTGTCCTACAAATTTAGCTGAAAACCTTGAAGGTAAATATGTAGCTAAAATTATCAGAGATACAGGGGAAGAGCGGGAAGGCCAATATGTATTTATCGTTAGACAATCAAGTAACTCATATATCCTATCTGACGGAGTTGGAGGTTTCTATGACTTTGGTAGAGGATATGGAACAGACTATGCTTCTAAAGGAGCTACGATTACGGTTAACGATATAGGGGCTAACGATTATACGATTACTGATGCACAGTTCCCTGTTTGGGGTAATATGGTATCTATTACTGATTTTACAGTAGATCCTGCAACTGAAACGATTTCCTATACAGGTACAGGTGACTGGGGATCTCAGTTTTTTATTACATTAACGTTAGTTAGATAAGAGAAACTCAAAAGCTTATTTATTATAAGCTCGTAAATTTTATACAAAAAGGTTATTCTTCAATTTTCGGAGAATACCCTTTTTTGTTAATATTCTGAGGCAAAAGCTAAGGTTGCAATACTAATTTTTACGTCTTTGACTTTTAATAAAGTCAAAGCACAAGCCTCTAAAGTTGCACCCGTTGTTAGTACATCATCCACCAATAAGATATGCTTGCCCTCAATACTTTTAGGGTCGGTTATTTTAAACGCATTTTCTACATTTGAAAATCGTTCATGTCTTGTTTTTTGAGTTTGTGTTTTGGTATAAACTATTCTATTCAAAATATTTTCATAAAACGGAATATTCAAACTGCTTGAAATCCCCTTTGCGATTGCTATACTTTGATTGTACCCTCGTTGTTTCAACCGTCGTTTATGTAATGGAATAGGAATGATTAGATCTATATTTTCAAAATGTGGACTTACATTTAATAAATGCCCAAGTTCCTTACCATAATGAATTCCAATTTGTTGATTTCCCCTATATTTTAAATGATGAATCAGGTTTTGTGTTCGCCCTTTATGAACAAAATACAGCAACGCTGTTCCTGCTATTAGAGGAAATCTTCCTATAAACCTGTGTGTTAAAGGGTTTTCTTTGTCCTCATGGAAATTCGTTCGAGTAAGGTGGGCTTGACAAGAAATACAACAGATGTTATTTTTGGGAGGTATATTTTCTCCACAGGCGGGACAAATTCTAGGATAAAAAAGTGAAATAAAATCGTCAACTAACCTATATATAAAATGAGGAGATTCCATAAATTAATACACTTTTAAACAATAAAAATGTAAAAATAATAAATTTTGCATTAATTTTGTTATGAAAGCATAAAAAAAAGATAAGCTTTAAGGCGATAAAGGATAAAAATGGATCAATTATAGATTAGCTATAATAGTTTATTGATATTGTTTTGCTTTGGCTGCTGCTTTTTGTGCTTGTACTGTATTGCCAAGTGCTTCATATGCTTGGCGAATTTCATTATATATTCGAGCATGGTTTTCTGTATTTGGAGCAGTTGCTAGGGTCTTTTCATAAGCAGTTATAGCATTTTGATTTTGCCCCAATCGTCGATAAGTTGAACCTAAGAAAAACTGTAACTTAGCATTTTCTGGTTGGATAGCGACAGCTTGCTTAAAATAGCCCAATGCCTTTGAAGGATTATTGACACCATACTTGACTCCCATCGCTTCGTATAGTAATACCTTATTATTTAACGCATCCTTATATTCTGGATCCATTCGTAAGGCTTGATCGTAGTATTTTTCTGCTGTGTCATAATCTTTTGTATAATAATAGGCATTGCCTAAAAGCAAGTATACATTTTTATAAGTTGGATGAATTTGGGCAGCCTTTTGTAGATAAGGTATAGAAGACATAATCATTTCGTTGCGCTTTTGTTCATCTTCTATCTTTAAGGCTTCCGCTATAGTTTCTCCTCCAACAGCATTTTGGAGTTTGGCACTATTCGTCGAAACTTTTGCATCGGTAGTGAAAAGTGTATAGTTATCTTTCCATACAAAATTTCGAGTAATAGTTTTTAGTGAAAAAAGTATTGCAATTACTCCTATTATCCCAAGATAAGGCGTAAAATTCCTAGGAGATTTTTTTAAAAAGAATCGATATAAAAAAAGAGCAATAACAAGGCAAAATCCAACAGAAGGCATGAACATAAAACGTTCTGCCATATTTGTTCCAATCGGAAAAAATAGATTTGAAACAATAGATAAGGTGATAAGAAAAAATGCTATACCATAGGCTAGAGGGTCTTTTTTGAATAATTTGACTACAGTATATGCACCTAATGCGATATATAACAATAATGAAGATGCTGCTTTCCAATTACTAAAGGTCATCATCTCAATTTGCCTAGGATAATAATCATGTGTCAGAGGATGAGGAAAAAATAAGAGTTGTATATATTTTCCAAGGGTATAAAAGATAGTAGCAATTTGCTCTCCGAAAGAGAAAGGAATATATCGACCATCAACGATTTTTAAAAATGGATTATTCATTAATTCCATAGGAGGTTCTCCTCCCATCGTATTGCCTAAAACGAGATGTCTTATGAAGATAAAAGCGACGGAGGCTAATAGATATGGAGAAAGTTGAAAAGCAATTTGATTGATGGTTGCTTTCCTAAAAACAAATAAAGTAATCGGAAGTATTGCTAGGAATGTTATGGGATATTCCTTAGATAATAAACCCAGAAAAACAAGAACACCAACGAGGAGGAGGTATTTATTATTTTGTTCATCAAAAGCTTTTAATGAGTAATACAGTGCAGCTAAACTACAAAGTAAGGTTACGATTTCATCTCTACCTTTGATATTGGCTACAACTTCGGTATGTATAGGATGCGTAATATATAAAATAGATGCTCCAAAGGCAATGAGATAGGGTAAACTATTTTTATAATGTGGTTTTAATAATTTTAATAAAAATAAGTAAAGAACAACTCCTAATAAACCATAGAGTAGAATATTAATAAGGTGACCTATAAAAGGATTTTTGCCAAATAGCTGGTATTCAATAGCAAACATTACTAGGGTTAAAGGGCGATATCGCCCTCCAGAAACTAAATTGGCTTTTCCCGCTTCTTTAAAAAAACCATAGAAGGTATCATATTTTAATATGCCAGGAATACCTTTAATACCCTGAGTGGTAAACATATTATCATAAATGACAATAGCATCATCTTGGGTATAATCATGTGTAAGTGTATTTGTATATAGTAAAAACCCTAGTAAAAATAGGATAATTGAATGGAGAGAGGTGTTATATGCAAATCCTAAATCGTTTTGATGAACAGTAGTTTTAGGGATGGATTGATGTTTTGCTTTTTTACGTTTTTGTTTAGCCATCGAGTATTATTATTCGTGATTTAGGGAGAATTTGCTATAATTATAAAGGGGTTTTGCTGAGTTTTTTATGAATTTCATTGACTTTAATTAATGCAGCAGAACCATACCAAGGATGGAGTTCCATTATCAACCTTCCTGCTTGTATTGCAGGGTCACTTGCCGTTAATTTTTTAGCCTCCTCTATAGATTCAACATTGAAAATATATATACCTCTTAAATTACCATTATCTAAAAACGGACCAGCTAGAGATAATTTCCCTTCTTCAGCCAATCGGCCAATATTATCCATATGTGCTTTTTGTAGATTAACGGCGGTTAGAGAATCTTGATCTCGATTAGGACCAGCTTTAAGAAAAGCCATCACATATTTTCTCATTCCATATTCATCCGCTTGGACAGATTTTGCTAACATTTCGTCATACAAAGATACTTCTTGCACGTCTATTTTTTCAGTTGTATTATTAGAGGCTTGAGTACAAGCTTGAAAGTTCATAAAAACATATAAAAGTCCAACAAGAATCGTCCCAATTTTGCAAAAAGAGTATAGTAGCGTTTTCATAAAAAAATATTTAAATTTTCTTTTAAAAATTAAGCTTTTTCGTCTTCATTTTTCCATACAGCGCCATATTGCTCTACAAGTATATTATCATAATCATCCGCTTTGTCAAATAAATGTTTAAATAATTTCATGCCAGTTTCTTCATTTAGGTATTGATCATAAATAAGTAAGGATAGCACAATATCTTGTTCTTTAACACTAAAAGTAAGTCCCGATAATGAATGATTTTCTCGTAATAGGTATTTATAAATGGGAGCAATATCTTTTTTGGGCAAATTACAAAGATAGGCATCACCAATGATTAAGCCTGTTTTTTCATTATAATAGATATTGATTTTAGCACTACCCTGATTGATTTGCCAAGCATTAGGACCTCTTCTTGCTAGTCTTACATCGTGTCCTGTCTTTTTTAGGAGTTCTTCAAGTGTTTTAGGCACACCAACAGGTTCGTAATCTTTTATTTTAGAAATAAGTTGGATTTTTGTACCACAATGAGGACAGTAAGAGTCTTCGGGATTTGTTTCAAAAACAATATTGGTACAAGAAGGGCAACGAGTGCCTATATTATTTAAAGAAGGTTGAAATTCTTCTATAATGCTTTTTAGATAATTAATAGGTAACGAAAAGCCGATACTATTACCATCTTTTATTATAAATGTGTTTACACCAACGACTCTTCCTTCTTGATCAATTAATGGACCACCACTATTCCCAGGATTAAGAGCAGCATCATGTTGAAAATAATTGAGATCATTTTGCTGATGTGTCATATTTGAGATAATACCTTTAGTGGCACTATACTTTAGTCCAAAAGGATGACCTACTGCAATTACAGTATCTCCCTCTTTAAGTATATCTACTGCTCCTAATTTAACATCTGTGGTATTGAGTTCTTTTAAAGGTTTTATGAAGGCTAGATCGTGTCTAGGATCAGTATAAATAACATTAGCAATTTGTCGCTCAAAAGTCTCTCCTTCAATAGTCACTTCCTTATTATCATGGATGACGTGTTCATTAGTGATAATAATATGATTTTTCTTTAAATAAAAACCAGTGCCAATATTATGTGGTGTAGCAATTTGAACAACAACATCTTTGTATAACTCTATAAAGTCTTTCATAAGAATAAATATTAGACAATAAGTAATCTAATTCTAATCGAACATATTTTAATAAAATATTGGTTTAGGCAATATAAATTTAAAAGTAATCATAAAGTTTTAGCGTTTAATCAATTTTAGTTAAATCGAGATCTCTGATCATCAATAAAAATGATTTAGCGAAAGAAAACTTAGAATCAAAATTCAGTTTTTTCGTATTGGGTTTAAATTTTGGAAATTTTCGAACATTGTTTTTTACAATATTCTGAATTTCATCTTTAATTGCGCTCTTGTTTAATTTTTCATTATCATGAAAATCTAGTTGAAAACCCAAAGATTTGAAGAAATCAATTTCCATTACTTCAAAATAAAGATGTATTAATTCACGGACAGGTCTAGGAGGTGCCCAATTAAATAAACAAAAACCTGTAATGTAACCAGGAACTGCTAAGGCATAATCTCGATGGCCATTTTCAATATACCAATCCATATTTTTAAGCTCGGCATCAATAAAATTAGCAAGTTGCTCATGGTTAATTGGCGTAGTGATGCCAAAGGTCGCTTTTACTCTATACATCTCCTTATAAAACTCTTCTTTGTCCCGTTCTAATAAAGACTCGAACTCTGTTCTCAGCTCATGGTTAATATGAATAGAAGATACGCCATCTTGAGCAAAATATTTTCGATGAATACGTTCTATTGTTTCCATTAGATAACCTTCGGGTCTTATGAGGTAATCCAATTTATAAGATAAGTCTAGTAACGCATAAGCAATACCACTAGGATACTGATTAGCATCTAGTCGACCGTTATCAATTCTATCTAATATTTTTTTTATTTCTTTTATTATAAAGTGATATTTTACTTCCTTTTGTTCTGTTTTAATCTCTGTAATATGCCCCATTTCTACAGGATGTAACATATCGAATTCGTCAATTAAAAGATCATCGAGTTTATCCGCATTTATAGCAAGTTCTTTTAAAGCATAGTATAATTTGAAAGGAGAGCCATCAATCGTATAGGTATTGAAGATAATAGAAATGTCTTCCGTCTCATCCAAAGCAAAACGACTGTATTTAAGTTGGAAGTTTTTTTCTAACAATCGTCTCATAAATCCAACATTTGGTTTATCAGATTGAGCTACTTTAGCTTCTGCCATTACATGATCTTTAGAAGCTATACCAAATACTTTTTTAGAGCCTTGATACAACTCAAAAGAGATCTTATCGTCTTCAACCGTATAGGAGACATTTTCTTCGTGGTCATCTTTGAGATATTCAAAAAACGAAGTATAAGCTGACAAATATTGTTTTTGCTCAAATAAATCAAGTGATTTATCCCATTCGTCATATTTTCGATCTGCTTTATATGAATCACTATACCGCCCGAAATGGATATCTGGCTGCTTGATCTTATCTCTACTTACTCGGAATAAACGATCAAATAATCCCATTCTATTGTTTGCTTTTTGTTCTTTAATGGACAAAGACCATCAAAGAACTTTAATGATGATTTATAATTTGCTCAACTGACATTATCCATATTACCTGTTAACTTCTGGACTATCTCAAATTCACTCAAAAATATTCGGGCAATTACTCTAAAAACGGTATAGGTTGGAATAGCGAGAACCATACCGACAATGCCTCCTAATTTTGAACCTATCAAAATTACAATAAAAATCTCAAGCGGATGAGCAGAAACACTATTAGAAAAAATAAATGGCTGTAATAAAAAATTGTCTATCATTTGCATACAAACGAAAACGATAACCACTTTGGATAATAAGGGCAACATTTCGTTGTAGAATTCTAAATCTAAATTAGATGAAATTGTAATGAAAACGCCAAACAATGCACCAATAATTGGTCCCACATAAGGAATTACATTAATTAGTGCAGCGAAAAATCCAATCAATAAAGCATTAGGAACTCCTAGTATTGTTAGTGCTAATGTTACAAGGATTGTAATTATTGTGATTTGAAACAACACCCCACTAAAATAGCGAGTAAGCATTTTACTTGAATTTTCTACTGCATTTACGACTTGATGTTCATACCGACTAGGAACGACAGCTTTTAAAAAGTCAACAAATAAGCGACTTTCCTTTAAAAAGAAAAAAGTAATGAACGTAATTGAAAATACAGCAATAAGTAAATTTCCTGCAATACCCAATAAAGAACTAAAACCTTCTGCAATTTTACTAGGATCAAATCGACCTTGCAATGTCTTCTGTACTTGATCAACAGGTGAATTGCCAGCTTGTATCAAACCTTGTTCAACGAGCCAATTATTCATCTGATTTATAGGCTCTTCTAAAGCAATGGCAATAGCATTATAATCAACACCTGTCAAATTTTGTGTTTGTTGTACGACCAAAGGAACAAAAAGCCCTAGTAATAATCCAAATCCAACAAAGTAACATATAAGAGTGATAATAGCTCTAGCAGATGGCCCTAATTGGAATTGGCCAATCTTTATTTTTTTTAAAAAAGACATCAAAGGTTGCCCAACCATAGATAATACCCACGCAACCAATACATAAGCAACAATATCGCTAAAATACCACATTAGATACCCCACAATAAGAAGGGTTATGGCAGCAATAATATATCGATTGATATTCTTCATATAAGAAGGGGTGGCATCGTTTTATTTGAGAATTAAAGCATTTTAAAAGGTTAATGGCTTTAAAAAATGCCTAACTAGACTTTATACCGAAAGTTATAATAAAAATGCAGACGAAAGTAATTTTTGCCCATTAAAATGCGTATTTTTTTTTCTTTTTTATAGAAAAATATTTCTTTTTTTTGTCACAAAAAAATAAGATTTATTAGATTTTTTAATTGAGAACGAAGTCCTAGTACTTTATATAGAAGTGGATAATAGAAGAAAATAAATAATATATCTTGATTATGTAGACGCAATAGTCATTTTTATAGATTGAAAAATTAATATTTATTGTAAAGTGTTTTTTATTAAAACTCAGTCACTAACTTTTATCAATAAACTAAATGAAATTTTGTGATTATTTTAAAAATTACTACTTTATAATGCAATTTTGATTATTTATAAAATTTATGCCTATGAAAACACATGATCGTGAAATTTTGATTTATTATAATTCCGCTTCTAGTGCAGATAAAAAAACGATTGCTCATGCACAAGGATTAGCAAAACACGTGACAAAGTATGATTATAAAGATGTATCTGCTACAAGTACGTCATGGAAACGGATTTTATCTTCACTCAATAGACATCCTAAAGAGTTGATGAATAAGGCACATCCTTATTATCAAAAACATATTAGAGGACGGGAGTTTGATCATGAAGGATGGTTGAATGTGATTGCTAGAAATCCTGAACTAATGCGTTCACCCATAGCTATAAAAGGTAGAAAAGTAGTGCTGTGCGAAAATCCTACAGATGTTTATAAACTTATAGACAATAAAAACCCAAGAAAAGCTCCAAACTTATAAAATATTATCTTTTTCAGAAATAGTTTCTTAAACCATAGAAGAACTCAAAGATTATGGATATTCTTTGAGTTCTAATTTTATTATATTTGTAGGAGATGGTAAAACTATAGCAATATCAAACCTATGGAATTTTATGATGTAATTCGTATTGGTGCTGGATTATACTGTGTCGTTAGAGCAATAAAATATAAAAAAAATCCTGTATGGTGGGGAATTTTTGGTCTTATCCTTCCTTGGGTAGCAGTACCAGCGTGTTTTTTTATTTTGAGAAAAAATAAGAAAACCGATAGAGATCCACTTCAAAAATTTCAACAACGCCAAAAGAAAGCTACGTTATCAAAAAATAAAAAAAATAAATTAAAAACAGCTCTTAAGGAGAAAGCAGAACTTAATAATTTATTGGACAACTTTAAAAAAACTAAAACGCAGTCTATTGAAGTAGAAGAAATTGCATCTGAACCAGTAAAAGTTATAAATAAACCTCCTTTAAAAGTAAAAGATAATAAGCCTAAAAATGTAGAAATAAAACCCACTACAATAAAAAAGCAAGAAGTAGTAATAGAAAAGGAAGTAACAAAACCCAAAACAATTGAATTGCCTAAAGTAAAAGAAGCATTACCCATCTCAGAGCCTTTGGAGATATCCATTAACCCTCTAGAAGATTTTAGTCCAATAGAAGAAGTAAAAAATGAAGATACATTAACGATAGATACATTGTCTCTTGCCTTAGAAGCTGTTGAAGGATGTGAGCTAGATTTTGATTCTTTAAAAGTATCTCTACATGGACTCAGTCAAATTAAATATCATAAGCATTGTTCACATTGTGATTGGGTAGATGAGAAAAATTTCACTTTTCTTTTTTCAGCGAACCAGAATCAAAAAAATAGTATATTCATTTGTCCTTCGTGTATGAGCGAGCAACAAATTGAAATTGTTGTTAACAGTATTACAGTAGAAATAGAGGATCAAATTTAAAAGAATGGAACTATTTCCTTTCAATTGATGTTTAAGGTTTGGTAAATAGTTTTAATTATGAGACGTATTATTAACTTATTCTGCGAGGTGTGTCCTACACCACTTCTTTTATTCACTAGCTACAGGGGCTAGCCTAGCATTCTTATGCCTCTGTATAATCCTGAATTTTATATCATTTTATTAGATTAATCATCAGATGCGGATAGTTATTCATCACTATAGGGCAATGCTAGACTGATGTAAACAGGAAAATACGTAAAAGTGAAAATTAGAAATATCAATCAACTGAGAAATATAGGTATTGCGGCACATATTGATGCTGGTAAAACAACGTTGACAGAACGTATTCTTTATTATACAGGAAAGATTCACAAATTAGGTGAAACCCATAATGGTGTTTCTCAAATGGATACTAAAGAGATGGAAAAGGCAAAAGGTATAACGATTAGTGCTGCAGTTACGCAAGTCAACTGGAATTGGGATGAAGCAACATATACCTTTAATATTATTGATACACCAGGACACGTCGATTTTACAATTGAAGTAGAACGAGCATTAAGGGTATTAGATGGTATGATTGCTTTATTTGATGCGGTAGCAGGAGTAGAACCACAGTCTGAAACAGTCTGGAGACAAGCAAATCGTTATAAAGTGCCTCGTATTGCTTTCATCAATAAGATGGATCGTATGGGAGCTGATTTTGCTAAGGTAGTTGCTGATATTAAAAATAAATTGAACGCTATACCTTTACCTTTACAGATTCCTGTTGGACAGGAAGATAGTTTTAGAGGTATTGTTGATTTATTAAAAATGAAAGCAATTATTTGGAATGAAGAGATTTTTGAGGAACAAGAAATTCCCAAAAAAATGATTGCAGAAGCTCAAATCGCTAGAAGAAATTTGCTGGAGGTTTTGGCAGAAGTAAACGAGGATTTTCTAGAAAAATATTTAGAAGAATCTGTTGAAATTCATATTGAGGATATTTATAAAGCTATTCGAATAGCAACTATCAATATGAACGTCATTCCTGTTCTTTGTGGTACTGCTTATAAGAATAAAGGAGTACAACCTTTGATGGATGCTGTAGCTGCTTTTTTGCCTGCTCCGAATGATACTGAAATAATAAATGGTGTACATTCAATCACTAAAGCGGAATTTATACTTCCAACAACGGTAGATGCACCTTTTACTGCTTTAGCATTTAAGATTGCATTTGATAAACAACATCGAAAGATGGCTTTTATTCGAATATATTCAGGTATGCTCAAAGTAGGAGAATCTATTAAGTTGACACGCATCGGACAGAAGCAAAGGATTGGTCACTTGTATCAAATCCATGCTGAAAAACAGCAAAGTGTAAAAATAGCTCAAGCAGGTGATATTGTAGCCATTGTTGGAGTAAAAGACATCCGTACTGGAGATACCTTAACAGCTCTAGATATAGACATGGCATTGGAAACACTTTTTGTACCTGAGCCAGTTATTAGTATCGCTTTAGAAGCCAAACAAAGTAGTGATCTTGATAAATTAGGAATCGCACTTGGGAAATTAGCTGAAGAAGATCCAACATTTAAGATTAAAGTGGATAATGAAACAGGGCAAACTTTAATTCAAGGTATGGGGGAATTACATCTTGAATATTTGATTAATCGAATACAGGGTGATTTTAAAGTGCCTTGTGTTGTTGGTCAACCAATGGTGAGCTATCGAGAGGCACTAGGGACAACAGTACGTCATCGAGAACGCTTGAAGAAGTTTACGGGTGGCCCTGGACTCTTTGCAGAAATTGAGGTCGAAATTGGACCTGTTGATTCCATTTTTTTAGAAAGTGATATGTTTAAAAAGGGAGAAACTCGTTTGCAATTTGTTAATGAAATCGTAGGTGGGGTTATTCCAAAAGAATATATCAGTAGCGTTGAAAAAGGTTTCCGTCTAGCAATGGAAACAGGAATACGAGCAGGTTACCCTCTTGAACATCTTAAAGTAAGATTAATTGACGGTAAAACTCATGTCAATGAATCAAAGGCTTTAGCGTTTGAACTTGTTGCAAAAGATACGTTTAAAGAAGCAAGTCCTTTGGCAATGCCTCAATTGTTAGAGCCAATTATGTCTGTAGAAGTGACTACACCAGATGATTATATAGGAAGTATCATTGGCGATTTAAATCGTCGAAGAGCGATTATCAAAGGGCAAACTGTAGAACAAGGACAGGTGGTTTTAAAAGCGGATGCTCCTTTGGCTGAAATGTTTGGCTATATTGCTCAACTCAGGGCTTTAAGTGCTGGACGTGCCAATTATACAATGACCTTCAACCATTATGGTGTAGTGCCTGATAAGGTTGCTGAAAAGATTACTCAAAAGGGAATCTATACTTAAATAGTAGAGTCATCTCAATGTTGAGATGGCTCTTTTTGTATTGGATTTTAGTTGAAAATTCTAGTAGTCTTCGATAGGAACAAACAAACCAATTAAAACTAAGCCCCAGAATAGAAGTCCTACAATAATTAAGATAATTTGTCGATTATTAAATCCACTTCTTTCAAATCCAGCATATTCACCAGATTGTATGATGGCATCATTTAATGTTTGATGTGGTTGAATTAAGGGTAAGAATGCCAATAAAGAAACCAACCAATAAGGGTCAGGAAATTGTCCTGTAAGATTTAATAGAATGAACAGAACAAAAAGACCCGTAGATGAAAAGCTATTATGGTATCCTACACGTCTAGCATATTGCTGAATATGTTCAAATAAAGAGTAAGTAAAGATTATACAAAAGAAGGCTCTCAAGACGGGAATAACATCAGCACCACGTTTTTCTTCGAAAAAACGCCAAGATTTAAACATCCACCAGACAGTATATATGCCAAATGTAATGATATTCAAAAGGATGAAATTATTTCTACTAACCAATTCAATCGCTTCTTTTTCAGAATGATATTCGTTGAAACCGATATCTAAGATTTCATTATTTTCCATTATATAAGTAGTTAAAGTATATATATGAGAACAAATGTACGAGAGATGCAACAGTATAAAAACAAAATTGAAGGTCAGTTAGTTTCCAAATTTATTGAAATTTTACCCAAATAATACAATCGACATTAGCCTAATAACCTAATTTTTCACATAATCATAAATTATAGTATTTTTACAGTTCTTCATTCAAAAATAATGTAGAATTTCTAATAAATATGAAACAATAAAAATTTACAATATGAAAATAAATATTATGCTACTTTCATTATGTTGGTTCTCCTTTTTTGCGTGTAAAACACAGAAAGAAAAAGAAGAAACAAAATCAGTTGCTGCTCCTCAAAAAAAAGTAGATCCTAAAATCGCTGAATTAGCAGGAATGTGGGAATTGAGACAACTAAAAGATAATTATGATGGCATTTGGAAAGATGCTAGAGAACACAAAAAAATGATCGCCCTAACGGACAAAGGAGGTTATCAAGAGGATAATGATGGTAACAGAGATTGTAGAGGAAGTTTTACAAGAGAGGGGGATACGATTTCGATTTCGAATAGTTGTAATAGATCTATCTTAAAATATCGTGTACATGAAGTAACAAACGATAAACTTGTCTTGGCGATACAAGGAAGACATGGTGATGTCTTATACGAATATAAAAAAATAGAACGATCAAATTAATTTTGTAATCTCTTATAAAATAAAAATTCCTAACCATATAAATTGAATCATGCAAGCCTTGAATGATTACTTAGAAGTCAATAAAGAACGTTTTTTGGAAGAGCTATTAGAACTCTTAAAAATTCCGAGTATTAGTGCGGATTCTGCTTACCAAAATCAAGTAGCAGAGACAGCAGAATTTATAAAAACAAAACTGATTGCCGCAGGTGCTGAAAATGTAGAAGTCTGCCCCACAAAAGGACATCCGATTGTATATGGTGAGAAACTAGTTGATAAGAATTTACCAACAATTTTAGTTTATGGACACTACGATGTCCAACCACCAGATCCTTTAGATTTATGGGATTCACCACCATTTGAACCCATTATTAAAAAAACAGAACGTCATCCGAACGGAGCTATTTTTGCCAGAGGTGCTTGTGATGATAAAGGACAACTTTATATGCATCTCAAAGCGTTTGAAGGAATGATGGAGACCAACACTTTACCTTGTAATGTTAAGTTTATGATTGAAGGCGAAGAAGAAATTGGCTCTGTGAACCTAGGTGCATTTTGTAAAGCCAACAAGGAAAAACTGGCTTGTGATGTTATTCTAATTTCTGATACTTCGATTATTGATAATGATACACCGTCCATCACAACGGGTTTACGAGGATTGACCTACTTAGAAGTTGAAGTAACGGGCCCCAATCGAGATTTACACTCGGGAACATATGGTGGAGGGGTTGCCAATCCTATCAACATCTTATCTAAGATGATAGCTTCCTTACAGGATGAAAATAACCATATTACCATTCCAGGGTTTTATGATGATGTAGAAGTGGTGAGTATAGAGGAACGTAAAGCAATGAATCAAGCGCCATTCAATCTCGAAAATTATAAAAACGAATTGAATATTGATGCTGTACAAGGTGAAAATACATATACAACATTAGAACGTACCTCAATTCGTCCAACATTGGATGTCAATGGTATATGGGGGGGATATATTGGAGAAGGTGCTAAGACCGTTTTACCATCTAAAGCCTTTGCTAAAATTAGTATGCGTTTAGTTCCCCATCAAAATTCCGATAAGATTTTTGAATTATTTAAAAAGCATTTTGAATCAATTGCACCATCATCTGTTAAAGTGGTGGTTACGCCACATCATGGAGGAGAGCCTGTTGTAGTACCAACAAACTCTATCGAATATCAAGCAGCACATAAAGCCTTAGAGACAACTTTCGGAAAGGCACCAATTCCACAACGTGCTGGAGGTAGTATCCCAATCGTTGCATTATTTGAGGAAGTACTAGGAGTCAAATCTATTCTAATGGGGTTTGGTTTGAATTCAGACGCTATCCATTCTCCAAATGAACATTATGGGTTATTCAATTTTTACAAAGGAATAAAAACGATTCCTTATTATTATAAATATTATACCGAATTGAAAAAATAATCTCTTAAAGAGATAAACCCCTATAGCTTTTAGTTATAGGGGCTTTTTAGTTGAAAATATGAAATTTCCTGCGTACAACTTCAGTTGCTCGTACCGCAAAACTAAAAATACTTTTTCTATCCTTTTTTGAGCCAGAAAGGTATAAATCTCTCGAATGCTTCCCAGCAAGTTGGTATAATTTTGTTCATCAATATTTTCAAATACTTTCTTAAATCTTCTACTGTTAAGTTCAGGGTTATGTTCGAAGTATCTGGATTTTCAATTATTGACTTCCCTATTCTCCTTTGATCATAAATTATAGTTTTGTATTTTAGGCTAGCAATTTTAGTATTTTACTTTTGTTATTTTACAATATACTAAGCTCTAAATTTATAGCATATGAAAGCAAGAGGATTATTCGTTTTATTTTCTATTTTTTCATTACTAATTGTTGGAGGAATAGCTGTTTTTTGGCAACCGATACTTTGGAGTTTAGTTATCATCCTTCCGATTATTTTATTGGGCGTTTCGGATATGTTGCAAAAGAAGCATGCTATACGAAGAAATTATCCAGTAGTAGGTAATTTCCGTTATATGCTAGAATCTATCCGTCCTGAAATAATGCAGTATTTTGTAGAAACAGATACGGAAGGGCGTTCTATCAATCGGATTTTTCGCTCCCTAATTTATCAAAGAGCAAAAGACGTCAATGACACAACACCTTTTGGAACACAAATGGATGTATATCGAAGTGGATATGAATGGATGGATCATACCATTTATGCCCTAGATTATAATGAAGTAGATAGCAATCCGAGAGTACTCGTAGGAGGAAAAGATTGCAAGCAACCTTATGCTGCTAGTCTTTTAAATATATCAGCGATGAGTTTTGGTTCATTAAGTAGTCGAGCAGTACAAGCAATGAATGAAGGAGCAAAGCTTGGTAAGTTTGCTCAAAATACGGGAGAAGGTGGTATTAGTCCTTATCACAAGAAGGGAGGAGATCTGATTTGGCAAATCGGGACAGGTTATTTTGGCTGTCGGACGGAAGATGGGAATTTTGATCCCATTACCTATAAAGAAAATGCGTCGCTAGAGAGTGTAAAAATGATAGAGTTGAAAATTTCTCAAGGTGCTAAACCTGGGCATGGTGGTATTCTACCTGCTAGGAAAAATACAGTAGAAATTGCAGGCATTAGAAATATAAAACCACACACAGATGTACATTCACCACCAAGCCATACGGCATTTGAAGACGCAGAAGGTTTGATGAAATTCATTAAACAATTGAGAGACTTATCTGGTGGTAAGCCTGTAGGATTTAAATTGTGTATTGGTAAAAAATCAGAATTTATCGATATATGTGAAGCCATGCTTTCAACAGGTATTAAACCTGATTTTATAGCCATTGATGGAGGAGAAGGAGGGACAGGAGCTGCACCAGTAGAATTTTCTAATTCTATAGGAATGCCCCTACGAGATGGACTGTCATTTGCGATAGATACTCTAAGAGGATACGATTTGAAAAAGGATATAAAAGTAATTGCTTCAGGAAAGATATTTACAGGTTTTCATATAGCTAGAGCCATAGCCCTAGGCGCAGATATTGTCAATAGTGCTAGAGCAATGATGATGGCAATCGGTTGTATACAAGCCTTACAATGCAATACCAATACCTGTCCTGTCGGAGTAGCTACTCAAGACAAAAGACTCATGAAAGGCTTAGTTGTAGAAGACAAAGCAAAACGCATTGCGAACTTCCACTATGAAACCATAAAAAGTTTTGTAGAATTGATGGCAGCTACTGGTGTTACTAGCCCTAACAATCTCAATAGGAAACACATCAATCGAAGAGTCAGTATGCACAAGGTGCTTAAATATAGTGAAATTTTTCCAAATATTGAAGAAGGAAGTTATTTGAAATAACTTTTCAGATAACTTCCTTGAGATTATAAATTTCCTATTCTTTATAGGCTAATCGCATCTGTTGACTATATTTTTCAAGAATGTTATAGACACGTTCTACATCATTGTCCAAATTATAAGGATAGCGTTGACGAGCAGTCATCAAGGCATTCTGTAATGTTATTTGCGCATTATTATGCTCATTTTGTTGTAACAGTTGAGCCATTTGTTTTAGTGCATCCGCCATTTCCGCAATTGTAAAATTCTTTTTGACTTCACCGTCTTTCAACGGATTATAGAATGCTTTTGGAACAGTCGCTCTATTTTTGAGGCTATGTGTACTAGTAGTGGATTCTTGTTGCTGGGTTAAAATATTATGGAAATTTAAGCTCGCTTGAATGAGATATTGCTCTACATAAGAATGAACTCTACACTTCAAAAGAACAACCTGTGTTAATCCATGATTAAAATTATTAAGGGATAAAGAAAGTTGATTGGGATTCGAATAATATACAGGCTCTAATGTAGATGCTTTGGCGAGAGGTTTAATCGCATTTTCATAACCATATATTTTCTCAACTGTTATACCATTTGGAAGAATGATATCGAGGTTTACATTTTTGGCTAAGGGATAAAGTAAACTCTGTAACTCCTTGATGAAGACCTTTTGAATATCTTTGGCATGATTGATAAAATGAATACTACTTTTGGCACTTTGAGTTATCTGCCGAGACAAGCCATTATTGAATTGAACCCCAACTCCAATAACAGTAATGTCTATATCCATATTATCAGTATATCTCTTTGAGTTTTGAACAATAGCAGAAGGATTTATTTGTCCTGTATTCGTTAGGGCATCTGTGAGCATGATCACTCGATTGGATTGTCGGTTTTGATAATAATTGTGAACTTGGCGATATCCCATCAATAAACCATCGTTTAAATTGGTAGAACCTCCTGGTTGAATACGATCAATAGTCTGTAAAATGTTACTAGGGTTTGTGCCAACAAGCTGGGAAGGTAAAA
Source organism: Saprospiraceae bacterium (assembly GCA_020630435.1). Lineage (GTDB taxonomy): Bacteria > Bacteroidota > Bacteroidia > Chitinophagales > Saprospiraceae > JAHDBJ01. The sequence continues at coordinate 9,770 of JAHDBJ010000005.1, read as the reverse complement.
TGGTGTTAATACTGTGGTCAAAAGCAACGATAGAAATCCGATCTTGTGGACGAAGTTGACGAACAAATTCTTTAGCCGCTTCTCTAGCATAGTGCATACGATTATCACTACTCATTGAACCGCTTTTGTCAATTACTAATGAGATATTAACAGGGGGAGCTTCCTGAGTAGAGATATGAGGAGTGGTAATGCCTATTTGTAAATAGACTTCTTGGGAATTTGATATTACTTTATTATTCCCCCAACGAATATCAAGGTTGACGGCTTCCCCTTTTCGAGGAAGTGGAATTTGGTGTGTGTGGTAATTGTAATATTCTTCGATGATAATTTCACTAGGATGAGGAGCTTGAAATTGTCCTGAACGCATTTCGCCCATGGCTAGGGATGCAGAGGAATATCCATGTTGAGCATTTAATGCTACTGAAATATATAAACTTAAATTCATTATTAAAATTGATATTTTTTTCATAATTAAATCTTTGGTTTCTTTATTTTTTAAAAATTATTAAACAACTTCTGAATGAAGTAAGAACATGAATTGCAATTGCGATTCAAAGTTGCTTATCTTTGAAAAAGAATCCTCAAAAATGCTTTGTAAATGGACTGTAAACCATTTTACAAGATTTACAAAGTGTTTTACAAGACATTTTATATTAAAAAATAGTACATTGATTGCTGTATTATGGGAGCAGCCTTCTTAGAATTGAAAGAAAAATTAGAGCAACAATATAAGTTGAAATATCCATCCTGCCAGTTAGATATTCGGGATTGGACAGGTAAGGATATTCGGCAGTTTCAAGAAGAACTTGGAAGAGAAGTAGGGGGCTATATTAGTGAAAAATGGTTTTATACCCATATTAAAAAAGAACAGAAAGAGAAGCTGCCTAGGGTGGATGTATTGAATATGCTATGTCGTTATGTAGGCTATCGTTCTTGGGCAGCTTTCTTGGAAGATAGAGTAGCAAAAGAGAATACCGAAAATCGAAAAATAGAATCCAATAAACAAAACGATTCTACAAAAATAGCATTAATGGGAATAGTATCGTTTATAGTTGTAGCAGTCCTATTTGGTTTGAATGCTGTTGGAGAAAAAAAAAATTCAGCGACGTTGGTTTCTACCATATGTTTAGTAGATGCTGATACCAAGCAAGCTATAAAAAGTGAAGAGATAGAGGTATCCTTGATCGACGGTGGGATAATAGAAGTTGATTCTATGGGCTGTATAAGATGTCCAAGTAAACAGGAATCATTTTGTGTTGCCATAGATGCTCCCTATTACCATAGAGATACCGTTTGTTTTAATTCGACTTATAAACCTTCTATCATTACCTTAAGAAAAGACGATTATGCTTTGATGATTCATTATTTTTCTGCTACGAAATTAAAGGATTGGAAACGTAGAAGAAGGCAATTAGATAAAATGTTGTCAGATGAAGCGACGATTATTCAGGTTAGTGAAGATGAGAAATTTGGCATTGAGATGTACAATAAACAGGAGTTTATCAATAAGATGACTACTCCTTTAAAGAGCCTTCAAAATATTCAAATTTTGAAGACAGACTATCTAAAAGATAAGATAATTCATATTCGTTTTAAAACGCTTAAAGATGAATAAGTTTATATTGATATTGATATTGAATATTGTCTATCATACGATGACTATTGGTCAAAGCGCAGGAGGGGTACCTTCCGTCTTGAAGTCTCGGAATGCGGCAACAAGTTTTGAAGTAGAGCAGTTGTCCATAGAGCGTCAACGAGCATTTGAGCAAAAAGCATCGGAAAAGGTTACTGATTTTATAGACTTGGTTAACTTGTTGTTAGAGGAAGGAGTAGATATTGAATTTAAAAAATACATTCACTCTATGCTGCTAGCACTTTTTGAACGTGAAGCGGCAGGTATCGCATTTTTTTTAGAAAAAAAAGATGAAGCAATTCCTTTAAAACAATTTTTTAAAAAAATAAATAAAATAAGAGGAAAGAGCAAACTCAACATAGAAGAATTATACCAATTATTACCGACAACAGCTATAAATGATACGTCTTTTAAAGGGGCATTTGTTTGTGTAATAAATTATGAAAAAGCGGCTACTGTCGTGCAAGAGAAATATATTTTCCATTATACGATTCAAAAACGGGAAAAACAATTTGGAGCAAATAAAAAATATATATGGCGAACCTTGCTACAAAAAGTTGACCGCTTCTAGTTGAGTTTAATACACTTTCTCTAAGATAGACTTAATGGTTTTTACATCGCCCATTGTATAATAATGAAGACAGGGAACCCCTTTCGCTTTAAGTGCTTTAGATTGAGCAATACACCATTCAATACCGACTTGCTTTCGAGCTTTGGCATCTTTGGCTTTTGTAAATTCTTTGACCAAGGCATCAGGAAAATTGATATAAAACATTCTAGGAATAGAATTCATCTGATAAAGTTTTGTCACAGGTTTTAAACCAGGGACAATAGGAATATTTATACCATTTTTACGACATAAATCGACGAAGTCAAAATATTTTTGATTATCAAAAAACATTTGAGTAACAATATAAGAAGCACCAGCTTCTACTTTTTTCTTCAACCAATACATATCTTGTTCCATATTCGGTGCTTCAAAATGCTTTTCAGGATACCCAGCTATGCCAATGCAGAAGTCTGTCTTTTCACCATTTTCAATATTGTCATCTAGATATTTCCCTGTATTCATGGCTTCAATTTGTTTGACCAAATCGATAGCATATTCATGTCCTCCACTTCTAGGAAGAAATTTTCCTTCAAACTTCATCGCATCTCCTCGAAGTGCAAGGACATTACTAATATCTAAAAAGTTGAGGTCGATTAGTACGTCCTCTGTTTCTTCTTTTGTAAATCCACCACAGATTAAGTGAGGAACGGCATCTACACCATAGCGGTGCATAATGGAGGCACAAATCCCCACTGTACCAGGACGCTTTCTGATAGCCGTTTTCTCGTAATATCCACTTTCTCTTTTTTTATAAATAAACTCTTCTCGATGGTAAGTTACATCTATAAAAGGTGGTTTGAATTCCATTAAAGGATCTAGTGTGTTAAAGATAGCTTGCATACTACCACCTTTCAGAGGCGGTAAAACCTCGAAAGAAACTAGGGTTTCTCCTTTTGCTTGTTCAAAATATTCGGTAACTTTCATTATATATAGTGTTTCATTGTTTTGCTTAGAAAATTATTTTGACATTCCACCAATTTTTTTCAATCTCTGCTTTATTTTTTTCATAAAAACGGATGGCGTGTTCGTTCCAATCCAATACTTGCCACTTTACCATTGTTGCCCCTTGTGCTTTACTTTCTTGGATAAAGGCATCGAATAATAGTTGACCAATACCACGGTTACGATATTTATTTTTTACTACAAAATCATCTAAATACATCATCTTCCCCCGCCAAGTAGAGTAGGCCATAAAATAAAGTACCATTCCAACAATTTCTTGGTTTAGTACAGCAACTTTTACTTCAAAAATGCCATCTTTAAAATCTTTCTTATAAATTTCTGGGCTTGTTTTTACAGAAGATTCTGCCTTTTCAAAAATAGCTAACTCTCTGACCATTGCATGAACCTCATCAATATCCTCAATAGTTGCAGGTCTAATTTGTATATTCATTTAATGTTCTTTTAAAAAATAATGGAAAATGGACTACCATTTATTTGATATGATTAATCTTCGAATTGCCACGCTATTCCCATTCTGAATGTATCAAAACGGAGTACTCCATCGACATTAGGGTGGTAGGGCGTTGTATAGTAGGGTTCATAGGTTTGTTGATCAAAAATCCAATCTAAAACATTTTCAAGTTTGACAAACCCTCTAAACTTTTTTACTTTGAAGTCCAAAAATACATCAGCTAGAGGATAAAAAGGAATTTGTTTATCATTTTGTATATAAAATTCTCCGAATAAAGGTTGATAAGCATCAGCTTTATAAGGAGTGTTAAAACGAAAATCAATTCCTAGCCTTGCTAATACAATTTTTTTAGCAATATGCCCTTCATAAAAAAGGCTATGCTTAGAAAAAACATTGGGCAAGCGAATAATGTCCGAATTTGTCGCCTGTTGGAAAGTGAGCCAGTTTTGTAGATGGAAACGTTTAAGGAAATTGAATCCTTTATAAAGTGAAAAATGCAAAACCCCCAAGCCAGCAGCTTCCTGTTGAGGATAACCTTCTGTATTAAAATAAATATAATTATTGATTAAATGACTTTTAAAGGATAGAACCATATCAAATGAAGATAGTTTATATTCAGCGCCAATAGTTGTTTCCAATATTTTATCAAAATTATTGTCCCAGATAGCTTGCTGTGTAATGAAAACACGGTTTTTGGTTAAAGATGGAGTATATAATTGGTTGAGGAAAATTAGTTTGAGTTGTCCTAGTTTTTTAGTTTTCCAGTCTAAAGTACCATAAAGTCGATAATCTCCTGCATTGTCCCATAAACCAAGCCTTGCTATGGTGTTTAGCTGGATGGTTTCTTTGAAATTATAAACCCACTTGCCCGTAAGGAAGAGGTTATTAACGATAGTATCTCTAGGTTCTTGGTCATAATTATGATAAAAATGACTTAAACCTACTGTTAATAAGTCTTTCTGCTTTTTGACCAACTGTTGTTTTTCTGGTTTGAATGTAGATAAAGTAAAATGATTCTCAATAGAATAGCCCTTTATAAAATGCCTTAATCCTCTAGAATCTACTTGGAAATCACCATAAAAAGAGGAATCCTGAGCAAGTTCAGTATCCGTAAATAGATTTTCATTATATCGATAGACAAGCTGATGGCTCGCTGTGAACTGTCGCCTAGGCACTTTTATAGAGTCAGGCGCAGTTTTTCTAAGGCTTAGATATTGAGTGAGAGAAATAGCGTGTTCTTTTTGAGTCGTAAATGCCTGTTCTAAAGCAACAGGAATATTTTGGCGGTTATCAAAGAGACTATTGCTAAATAAGTTGAAGACAGTAACACCACCATTTTCTTCTTGTTGAATGTCATTTAGAGTATAACTAAAAAGTATTTTATGACGATCCAACTTACTTTTATACCAGCCATTCAAATTTAAGGCAGTATGCCTAGATTTTTGATTGAAATATTGACCTTCATGTGCTAAACGTAAATAATCTAAACTTAGATTTGTTCGTTTTGCTACATTACGGGTGAATTTAGCTTTGAAAATAAATTCGTCTTGTAAAGCGCCTTGGGAATAAAAAAGGTCAGTATAGGTTTTATTAACCTGATAAAATTTTACTTTTCTAAAATCATGTTTATATAAATCGAATTGATGCAATCCAATATTAAAACCCTGAATATTTGGAGATTGATAGGTTAAAGGACGATAGGGAGTACCCATATTGCCTAGGGTGGCATGATCTATCGTGCGTTGTCTTGCGGGATTATATTCGTGAAAAAATACATATAAATTAGTATCTCTGTCAGCATATGTTTTATCAGGGTTATCTGCATAAAAATAAACCAGTTTGAGTGGCGGTGTAACCTCTTTCTTTGTTAGACCTCTTGCTGTTTTATTTAAGGCAAACGTATCCTTTTCTACTGTTTCTTGAGCAGTAATGGAGCTAGATAAAAATAATAGGAAGATTATTGAAATGAATATTCGAACCATATCATTAGCATAAGAAGTTGTTTTGTGTTTTTTCAAAAAAACAACTGAGCGCAAAAGTACATAAAGTCTTGATTTTTGAATTCTTTTTTAGTAAAAAAAGGAAAATTGGAGGATATTATTAAAACGATAAAGAAGATTGTTTTGTGTATATCAGTATCTTAAAACTCATATTTTTTAAGGTGTTTTTATAGATTAAGAACAAACTAAAAGAAGAACTCTATAGAGTGAAGCGGTTTAATAATGAATATTTTGTGAAAATTAGAGCTAAAAAAAAATCTTAAGGCAACCCATTTAAAAAATTGTTATAGTACATAGAAAACGTATAATTCAAAATCTGCAGATAGAAATTATTGAAAACAATTATTTATAAAAATTATGAAATAATAAAAATGAGTAAAATAAATATAATCTTAAAACTTCAATTTCTATTATTGATAGTATGCTGTTTTTCAATTAGCTGTGACTCTGATGATACAGCTGTCACATATGAGGAGCGAGTGGTTATTGCTAATCGAGGTGCAGGAAGCATCAGTTTCATTAATGCAGAGAATAATGAATTATTGAAGACATTAACTATTGCTAATTCAGAACCTATGTATGTTGTATATGTACCGAGTAAAGATAGGTTATATGTAGGAGATAGAGCTTCAAATAAGGTACATATTGTTAATCCAGAACTAGAATCTGTGGAGGGGTCTATAGATGTAGGGAGTGGGGTATTTCATATGTGGGCTGATGGTCAAGGAAATCAACTTTGGGTTAATAACGATATAGATAATACAGCATCAATTATAGACTTAAATGCAAATACAGTTATTCAAACCATTGAAATAGGAGCAAAACCACATGATGTATTTGTGACTGCGGATGGTACAAAGGCATATATATCAATTATTAATGCAGATGAAACGGTGCCAGATCAAGTTTTTATGTATTCAACATCAACATTTCAGAAAGAACAAGAAACTAGTGTAGGAAAAGATCCGCACTTGTTTCATTTGTCTAGTAGTAATAAGTTGTTTGTACCTTGCCAATCAGGAGAATTATATGTTCTAAATGGTAATGACTTAAGTGAATCCTCTAATACAGCCTATACAGGAGCACATGGTATATTTGGAGCACCTAACCAAAGCACTGTTTTTGTAGCAAATATTGAAGATGGTCAATTGTATTCGATTGATGCATCCACCATTAATCAAAATGGAACGGCATTAAATACAACATTACCCAAACCACATAATCTTGTGGTAAATGAATCGGGCGACAAAATGTTTGTAACACATTCAGGTGCTACAGCTAACGCTGTTACGTCTTATTCAATTAATGCTGGAAATTTGACATTTGATGCTACAATTACAACCGCTACAAATCCTTTTGGTCTAGCATATTACAAAAGAGAAAAATAAGAGAGCATTTTTAAAATGTATATTTGCACAGTGGCAATGATAATTGTCACTGTTTTTTTATGTATTCGACTTTTCATATAATAGAAAATACAAATCTTACAGCACTAGAAGTTGCAGAAAAGACTGTGGGGCATTACCAATTATCCTGAAATCAACTTTTTTTATCCAAATTTCAAGCTATTTAAGAAAACTTATTCTGCTCTTATCCACATTCGTCAAAAAGAAAATTATCTTTGACACAAAGATTTCATATATTCTTTAATATCACTAGCTACTTTTTTAAATATGATATTATCAATGACGGGTTTTGGTAGAGCTTCTAGGCGTTATGAGCAGAAGACCATTACTATTGAACTAAAAGCATTAAATAGTAAGATTGCCGATATAAAATTGAAGCTTCCGAGTGTATACAAAGGAAAGGAGATGAATATCCGCAAAATTATTAGTACCTATTTGCAAAGAGGTAAAGTTGAAGGTTTAATTGAAGTCCAATCAGAAGTAGCTACAGAAGATGAAAGTATCAATGAGCGAGTTTTTCGTTCGTATTATGCTCAATTACATAAACTAAGTGTGGAGTTGGAGATACCCCAAGGAGATATGATTTCTGGTATATTGCGGTTGCCTAATGTCGTAGGGCAGGGGATAAGTGATATTTCGGATGAAGAGTGGCAAACGATACAAAAAACCTTAGAAGATGCCTTAGCCAATGTCAATGAATTTCGTAGAGTTGAAGGGGCTTCTATAGAAGAAGATTTTCGACTACGAGTAAAGAATATTCAGGCATTTCTTGGTCAAATTCCTAAATATGAACAGGAGCGTATGATAAAGGTGAAAGAGCGCTTAAGGCAGAGTTTAGAGGATTTGATTAAGAATGAAAAAGTTGATGAAAATCGTTTTGAGCAAGAGCTTATTTATTATCTCGAAAAAATGGATATTAACGAAGAGAAAGTAAGGCTTGAACAGCATTGTAAATATTTTGTAGAACAACTGGATAGTGAAATCAAACAAAAAGGGCGAAAACTTAATTTTATAAGTCAAGAGATGGGGCGTGAAATCAATACGATTGGTTCAAAAGCTAATAATCATGATATTCAGAAACTGGTCGTAAAAATGAAAGATGAATTGGAAAAAATTAAGGAACAATGTGCAAATGTGATGTAATAAAATATTAGTTATACAGGAATTATCTATTTTCAAAATTAGATGATTTAATCTAGAAGACGCTTGATTTAATATACGCTTGAATCAAGCGTCTTCGATTAATATTTATTTATGTTCCAAACGGATTTTAAGTTTGAGAGTAAGTACTCTTATGATTAGCTCCTGTTTGGAGACAGAAACATATACTTTTGGTTATATTTACCTTTGTAATACCAACTTAGTTGTTTTTGTATTGTCTCCAGCAACAATTTTACAGTAGTAAATGCCATTTGGTAAATTATCAGCTTTGAAAATGGTTTGATGTGTTCCTTCTGACATTTCTGATTGTTCAAATTCCCATACAGATTTACCAGTAACATTAAAAATAGAGATAGAAACATTAGTCTTTTCAGCTAAGTTATATTCTAATACTGTTTCATCACTAAATGGATTAGGGTAATTTTTAAGTGAAAATTCTGGATTAGAATTTTTCTTTTCATTATCAGTAACCCTAAACCCTCCAAAACCACCATAGCCACAATGAGGAATATAATAACTTCTTGAGCGAGCTCTTGTATTTCCACATTTATCCCTTGCATTTGCGTAAACGGTTACATAATTGGAGGTTGCTCTTATCCCAACATTTGATCCGTAGTTATATTGAACAGTCCCACCAACCACAGACCATTGCTGGTTTGACCATGGTGCTCCAGCACCATGCATTGTAATCCAGTATACTCCTAGGAAAGGATCAGCGCAATTAGATAATGAAAGTGAAGAATAACAACAGGAAACACAGCATTCATAGTCATAGTATACATCGTCTACCCAAGCGTGCCATAACCAGAAAATAGCGGAAGCTGGAGCCGAGTTTACACTTGACATAGAACCCCCAATAGATACATGGACTTGATCGTGTTCACATTCAAGATCAGCAGCAAATTTATCAATTGATCTTGTACGTGTTCTTTGACAGAAGGTAGCGGGAGAATTTCCAGAATAACTGTTGCACATAGTTGTCATATTACTAAATCTAGAAAAGTCATACCCAGAAGGACATCTATTGGATAATGCAGGGAAACCTGACGCAACAGCATTGTTGAAAAATTCATTCGGAATGCAATCATTCGGATCCCAAGCTGGTAGTGGAACGAACTCACTCCCACCATTATTCATTAGAAAGTTTTCTAAACCAGCAAGATAACTTCGATGCCAAGTTAAAAATACCTCATCATAGTTGTGGAAAACGCTTGGATTGGTAGAATGTTGAGTGATAACGGCATTGTTGTTGGCTGTTACATAGTCTAGAATTAAATTTCTTAACTCAGTTCTTTCTGTTGAAGAAAAGGAATAAATGTCTGGCCGTTGACCTGCTAGAAGTTGTAAAGAAACCAATAGCATTAATGCACAAATTTTGATTTGTGAAGAGAAAAGAATTGTTCTCATAGTTTAAAATTTAGTTAATGTTTTTAAAATTTTAAATAAATAATAGTATTATATGTTTATTGTTTATGTATTGAATGAATAAATATATATATTTTTATAAAAAAAATTATTTTTATATTTATAAAAAATAAAAATATGT
>JAHDBJ010000034.1 GCA_020630435.1 Saprospiraceae bacterium | reverse complement strand
CGTGTACACGCACACACGCAGTAAATTACTTTTTTCAATAGAATATCAACTAATACAAATCTTCATGGACACTATTCTTATCAAAGGAGGAAAAATCATTAACGAAGGTAAAATTGAAGCGAAAGATATTTTAATTAAAAATGGGCGTATTGAAAAAATAGAGCCTATAATTACGACAAAAGCCAAACTAGAAATCAATGCTGAAGGCAAACATGTTATTCCTGGTATTATAGACGACCAAGTACATTTCCGAGAACCTGGATTAACACACAAATCAGATCTATATACAGAGCCTAGAGCAGCTGTTGCTGGTGGTGTTACTTCTTTTATGGAAATGCCCAATACCACCCCCCCTACCCTCACCCAAAAATTATTGGAAGAAAAGTATCAAATTGCTGCTAAAAAGTCGCTCGCCAATTATTCTTTTTTTATGGGAGCATCCAACGACAATATAGAAGAAGTTTTAAAGACTGATCCTACCCATGTTTGTGGTGTGAAAATCTTTATGGGTTCTAGTACAGGTAATATGCTCGTAGATAACCGCACAACACTAGAAAATCTTTTTTCTAAAGTCCCAATGCTCATTGCAACACACTGTGAGGATGAAGCTACCATAAAACGAAATGCCGAAATCTTTAAAGCCAAATATGGTGACAATGTGCCTATTGATCTACATCCTGTTATTCGTAACGCAGAAGGTTGTTTGATTTCCTCAAAACTTGCTATTGAACTGGCAAAAAAACACCAAACTCGGCTACATATATTACATATTTCTACAAAAGATGAACTGAGGCTTTTTAGGAATGATATTCCATTAGAAGAAAAGAAAATCACTTCTGAAGTCTGTGTACATCACCTTTTTTTTAATCGAAATGATTATGCCACAAAAGGGACACTTATAAAATGCAACCCTGCCATCAAGGAAAGTGAACACCAAGAAGCCCTCTTCCCTGCCCTACTCGATAACCGACTAGATATTATTGCAACAGACCATGCACCACATACTTGGGATGAAAAAAGTAATACTTACTTTAAAGCACCATCTGGTCTACCATTAGTCCAACATTCTTTGAATGTAATGCTCGATTTTTACCATAAAGGAAAAATATCTCTAGAAAGAATTGTTGAAAAAATGTGCCATGCGCCCACGACTTGTTTCCGACTAAAAGAGCGTGGTTTTTTACGGGAGGGATATTGGGCAGACATTGCTATCGTAGATATTGAAAAAGAGTGGACAGTACAAAAAGAAAATATTCACTATAAATGCGGTTGGTCTCCCCTAGAAAATCATACTTTTAAAGGACAAGTACAACAAACTATTATAAGCGGTCACTTAGCATATGATAAAGGGATTTTTAATGAAGCAAAAAAAGGTCAACGTTTAGCATTTCATCCCTAGAAGAGATAAACAAAAAAGCACAGACCTTGAAAAAGTGTCTGTGCCTATAAAATAACAAACCTATTATAGCCTTACTTAAAGGGATACTAATTATTCTTCAATGCTATCCTATACTCATTACTATTGTGTTGATTAACTACCCAATAATTATAGTCATTAATCATTCTATCCAAATTTCCATATAAAAATCCCTTCTTTCCTACCAGTTGTACTAATCCACTATAATCTTCAAATAGCTGTTTAGCAACCGTCTTATAATTTTTCTTATCTATTTTTAAAAATCTTCCATCTTTTGTTTCTATGTAAAAGTAATATTCGAACGGTTGAGAAACATTATCTCGCTTAGCGATGTAATATGTATATAAATTCAAATCTCCCTCTACTTCTCTTTCCATCATTACCGTTTTTGAAGCAAATAACATTGGTGCTCTATCAACGGTTTTTTGATAAAATCGAACCCAACGTTTTGCCTTGTTCCCTTGTTCATTAATTTCTGTAATTTCAAAACCATATTCAGATAATTCATTTGGCTTAAAAACAGTTTTTTTATTTCCTTCATAGAACTGCACTTTTACCTCATTTTCTGCCCAATCTCCTAACTTGATTAAGCCTTCTTTTTTAATATTATCAATTGTAATTATGTAACCTTCAACTTTATCCCCTTGTTTTGTGACTCTGTCTATAGCTAATAATTGAAACGATAAAAATAAAGCAATTGAAATGATAAATAATTTTCGCATTTTCTTGTAAGTTTAAAGTAAGATTACACAATTGTATAATTGGGGGTTAAAGCAATCTTATATAGTTAGTGAATCAAAATATTTACTAGCAAAGTGTTAGAGATTCCAAGCAAAAACAATCACCAATAACGTAATTTGTGACTTTTAAATTAATAATAATCCTGCTAAGAAAATTTTAAATGAGTAAAATTTAATACTAAAATATACACTAGATGCTTTCGACCACTTATATAACAAGTGCCTTCATCATTTTTATAATGATGAGCATAATATTTTTAATAGCCATTGTAAAAAAAGATAACTCTATTGTAGATGTTTTTTGGGGGTTAGGCTTCACAATAAATGCTTGGATTATCTTCATTCTATACAAATTCCCATTTGGAATCACTTCTACTATATTTGTGACAATCTGGGGGTTAAGATTAGCGATATATCTATTTTTAAGAAATAATAATAAAGGAGAAGATTGGCGGTATGCGCAATGGAGAAAAGATTGGGGAAAGTATTTTTATATTCGCTCTTATCTACAAGTCTTCATGCTTCAAGGGTTTATGATGTGGATTATCTCCTTCCCTTTACTACAAATTGACAATACCTTTATCCCTATACAACTCTGGCAATATGGCGGAGCTCTGCTTTGGTTAATTGGTTTCCTATGGGAAAGTATTGCAGATTTCCAGCTCTACCAGTTCAAACAAAAATCTAAAAATAAAGGTAAAATCATGCAGACAGGTTTATGGGCTTATTCAAGACATCCTAATTATTTTGGAGAGATACTAGTATGGTGGGGTATTTTCATTTTTTGTCTCCCTTACGGAAAATGGTATATTACTATATTAAGCCCTATTGTCATTACTTGGCTCTTAAATAATGTCTCTGGTGTGCCTATGTTAGAAGAAAAGTATAAGCAAAATAAAAATTATCAAAAATATATTCAAAAAACTAATGCCTTGATTCCTAAGTTTTGGTAATTTTGCGGTTCAATTTTAGCCAAGGCAATTCTGGCTTTAACCATAAAAAATAAAACAAAATGAATAGAGAACTTTTTGGATGGCATAGTCCTGCCTTAAATAAACATATGGAAATCGTAACCTATGGGCATCATGGTTTTGCATTATTGCTTTTACCCACCGCAGCAGCTGACTATTTAGAATATGAACGTTTCTTGCTCATTAAATCCATAGAAAAATATATTAATGAAGGCAAAGTAAAAGTATTCTCTATCAATAGCATTAACTCTGAAAGCTGGTTAAACAGCGATATGCACCCTAAACATAAAGCTATTCGTCATCAACAGTTTAACGATTATGTATACAATGAAGTCATTCCTCATATCAAACGCTCAACCAGTGATGAGACGCCAATCTATACTTCAGGAGCTTCTTTAGGTGCTTTACACGCTGCTAATTTATTTTTCAAACGTCCCGATCTTATAAGCGGAACAATAGCCATGAGTGGCAATTATAACTTAAGCACTTATACTAAAGGGTATTATGATGATGATGTTTATTTTAACTCCCCAGAACATTATCTCCCGAATTTGAATGATAATAAATATCTTCCCTTAATTCAAAATAGTAAACACATTCATATCTTAACAGGTTCTGGAAGCTATGAAACACCAGAAGCGTCTCAGCGTTTTTCTGCCTTACTCCATTCAAAAGGTATTCCTCATGAATTGGATGTATGGGGACCAGATATGGGGCATGATTGGCCTACATGGAGAGCAATGCTCCCCTATTACCTAGAAACTCGTTTCTAAGGAACTCTTTTTCTCTCTTTTTGTTGTAGTAATGGTTGTATTTAAAAACTATCTCAACAAGTATCAAAAAAAATCATGCTTTTTCAGCCAAAAGATATATACGAAAAATTAGAATTTGATAAGATTCTCCATCTCTTGATGAAAGAATGTTTAGGTGAATTGGGTAAAGAAGCTATTCAAGCATTACCTTTTCATTCATCTAAGCCTATACTAGATTCAATCTTACAGGAAGTCAAAGAATATAAACTCAGTATTACTGAAAAAGATCACTTTCCATTACAAGCATATGAGGAGATTCGAGAAGATTTAAAAATGCTGTCTATTGAGGATTATGTGCTTCCTATTGAAGGTTTACAACGCATCAATAATATATTGATTTCTATTCAAGCAATCTTTAAGTTTTTTAAAAATAGCAGTCGAAAAGAAACTTATCCTTCCTTACACGATATTATTCGTGATGTTGTTTTCGATCCTGAATTGATTTCAACTATTGAAAAAGTGATAGACGAAGAAGGCAATATTAAACCTGATGCATCTCCTGATTTATTAAAAATTTTCAAACAAAAACAATCAAAAGAACGAGAATTAGACCGACAATTTAGGAGTATAATCACACACTATCGGTCTAAAGGATGGCTAACAGATAACGTTGAGAGTTTTAGAAATGGTCGTCGAGTATTAAGTGTCCCCGCCGAATATAAACGCAAAATCAGAGGTATCATACACGATGAGTCCGCTACAGGTAGAACGGTCTTTATTGAACCCGAGGGTATTATTGACATTAATAATGATATTTTCAATTTAGAAAATGAATACAAACGAGAGATTTATCGGATTCTAAAAGCACTAAGTACTACACTTCGTCCTTATTGCTTATATTTGGAAGAATACTTACTCTTAATGATCCGCTTCGATGTCATCCAAGCAAAAGCACAACTTGCCATAAAACTCAATGCAGAGATGCCCGTAGTGAAACCTATTCCTTGTTTCAATGTTGAAAATGGTTTTCATCCATTATTATTTTTAAAAAATAAAAAAGAAGGAAAAAAAACAGTTCCCTTCAATTTGACTTTTCACCATAATAATCGTGTCCTAGTCTTGAGTGGTCCCAATGCAGGAGGAAAATCTATCACCTTAAAATCCGTTGGTTTACTGCAAATGATGCTCCAAGCAGGAATGCTAGTACCCGTCGAAGCTACCTCAGAAATGGGGCTTTTTGAAAAAATATTTGCCGATATTGGAGATCAACAATCGCTAGAAGATGACTTAAGTACCTATAGTTCTCATCTTCAAAACATGAAGCAATTTGTGGATAAGGCTAATGAAAAAACATTGGTACTAATTGATGAATTTGGTTCAGGGACTGATCCTAAAATTGGCGGTGCCATCGCTGAATCCATTCTTAGAGAACTTAGCTTCAAAAA
The DNA here is from genome assembly GCA_020630435.1 of Saprospiraceae bacterium. Lineage (GTDB taxonomy): Bacteria > Bacteroidota > Bacteroidia > Chitinophagales > Saprospiraceae > JAHDBJ01. The sequence goes on along the minus strand of JAHDBJ010000034.1, from coordinate 46,522 downwards.
GATTTATGGTGTAATTACTACGCATTACTCTAATCTAAAAGTATTTGCTTTTAAGACTAGAGGTATTATCAATGGCTCTATGACTTTTGATAAGGATAACCTCTCTCCTACCTACGAGTTAAAAGTTGGTCGCCCTGGTAGTTCTTATGCTTATGAAATTGCCCAAAAAAGTGGCTTAAGTTCTAAAATCCTAAAATATGCTCGACATAAAACAGGCAAAAATGAAAAAGCCGTTGACCAATTACTCGTAGATTTACAACGAGAGAAACAAGAACTAGAAGAAAAAATTCAAACCCTTGAAAATAAGGAAAAGCAACTGGATAAACTCATAAAGTCTTACGAGGTCATGGAGAAAGATTATGAGTTTAAACGTAAAAAACTAAAGTTAGAAGCTAAACAACAAGCACTACAACAAGTTGCCCAAGAGAATAAAAAATATGAAAAACTAGTCCGAGAAATAAAAGAGGAAAAAAATCTAGAAAAAGCCAAAGAACTAGCTGCCCAAGCTCGTCAAGACCGCAAGCAATTAAGTGTAGAAGTAAACCAACTTAATGAAGCTGTTTATTATAAAAAAACGAGTAAATTAAGTATCAAAAAAGGTGAAATTACTGTGGGTGACTATGTAAAGCTCAAAACTGGTGGAACTACAGGCAAAGTAGAGAGCATCAATAAAAAATCAGCAACTATTCTTATGGGTGAGATGCGGATGCAAGTCAAACTAAGAGATTTAGAACACGCCAATGAACCATTAGAAATCAAACGTCAAAAAAGCATCAAGATCAATACTCTAGAAAATAATGCTAAATTTGATTCAAAACTGGATCTAAGAGGAATGCGACGAGAAGAAGCCTTAAAAACTATAGAAGTTTTTATCGATGAGGCCTTACTCTCTAGCGCAGCATCGCTTCGAATCATTCATGGTAAAGGAAATGGTGTGCTACGAAATGCTGTAAAAATAAAGTTGAAAGAATACGATGTAAAGTTTGATATTCGGCATCCAGAAGATGAATATGGGGGCGATGGTGTGACTTTAGTTGATATTTTGTAGTCATTACTATGGAACTTATTACTTTATTTATACCCTACTAATGAAAATCTATGTTCTTTCTACTAGCAATAAACTATACTCTACTATTCGTATATTAGATGAAGGTCAAAAAAGAGGGCATGAAATGCACCTTGTCAATCATACCAAATGCTCTATCAAAATTGGTGAAGGGAAGCGAGAGATTATTTTTCAAGAACAAAATATTATTGACGCAGTTGATGCTATCATTCCTCGTATTGGGACACTTGTAGGAAGACACGGAGCAGCAATCGTCAAGGAATTTGAAATGAATAATGTGTATAGTACTGCCCGTTCACTTGGAATACTGCGAGCTCAAAATAAAGTAAGAACTCTACAAATTTTAAATCGTAAAAAACTACCAATTCCCAATACCGTTTTTGCCATTAATCCTGAAAATATAGATGAGCAAATCAGTCTACTTGGAGGAACGCCTGTCATCATTAAACTCCAAGAAGGTACACAAGGTCTTGGTGTTATACTAGCAGAAACTCGTCAATCTGCTAAATCAATTATTGATACTTTTTATAAAATGAATGCCAGTATTCTCATTCAAGAATATATAAAAGAATCTAATGGAGAAGACATTAGAGTATTTGTGGTAGGTGGTCAAATTATTGCTACCATGAAAAGAATTGGTGCTGAAGGCGATTTTCGTTCTAATATTCATAGAGGCGGAACAGGCGTTCCAGCAGTCTTGAGTAAACAAGAAAAAAAAATGGCGATAAAAGCCTGTCAATACCTCAATCTAGATGTAGCAGGAGTAGATATTATCCGCTCTAAAAAAGGTCCATTAATTATTGAAGTCAATTCCTCTCCAGGGCTAAAAGGAATAGAACATTATACTGGTATTAATATAGCGGAGAGTATTATAAAGTTAATTGAAAGAAAATGCGAGATACAAAAAAGAAAAACACGATAACTATATATGGAACTAAGATCGAACCAGGTAAAAACAAACGTATTAATATTCCTATAGACAAACTTCCTACAGGCACACTTATAGAGATTCCAGTCTATGTTTTTAATGGTAAAAATCCAGGATCTACTGTTTTATTACAAGGAGGATTGCATGGTGATGAAATCAATGGTGTAGAGATTTTGAAGCGTATGATCTCAAATCATTACTTTGAAAATGTAAAAAGTGGCTGTATCATAGTTGTCCCATTATTGAATGTGTTTGGTTTTATTCACTTTTCAAGAGAAGTAACCAGTGGCAAAGACGTTAATCGTAGCTTTCCTGGTTCAAAACAAGGTTCGCTTGCAGGACGGATAGCCCACCATCATATACAAGAAATCGTACAGCATATTGACTTTGGTATTGATTTTCATACAGGAGGTGATCGTCGGAATAATTTTCCTCAGGTTCGATATAGTGATGAAATGCCTGAAAGCAAAAAGTTAGCCCAACTATTTAACGCACCGTTTTGGTTCTCATCAGGTTTAATTGATAAATCATTTAGAAAAGCAGCCTTTGATTTAGATATTCCTATCATTGTTTATGAAGGAGGAGAAAGTCTTCGTTTTGATGAATTTGCTATAAAAGAAGGAATAGAAGGGACATTAAATATTTTAAGCCACTACAATATCATCGAACACCCCAAAATTGAACCTTCAGGCAATCAAGAATCTATACATCTTACTAAAAAGAAATGGCTAAGAGCTACAAATGGTGGTATATTTGTTCCTTTAGTTTTAAATGGACAGAAGGTAGAAAAAGATCAGGTTATTGGATATGTTAGTGATGCCTATGGCAACGACAAAGAAAACATTAAAGTCCCCTTTAATGCTTATGTATTTTGCATTAACCACTTCCCCTTAGTCAACCAAGGAGATGCCCTATTTCATATTGGAATTTAATTATTTCGATTCAAAAGAACCGATATTCAGCTGTCCTTTATATCCTGCTCCAGATTCAACTATAATCTTAGCAGCCGTAATATTTCCTTCTATTCTAGCACTACTTAGCAAATGTAAAGTTTCAGCAGATACAATGTCTCCTTTTACATAACCACCAATAGAACTATCACTTTTACAATTAATTTCGCCATTAATTACACCAGAATTGCCTAGAACGAGTTTCTTATCACACTCAAGTTTACCAACTAGTTCGCCATCAAGTCGTATACTTTGAGAAGATATAAGCTTTCCTTCAATTTTAGTGTCTTTGGCAATGACAGTTGTTTGGTTGTTTGAAGAAGGATTATAAGCAGAAGTTACTTTTTGAGACTTTACCTCCGCTTCTTGAAAATTGTTGTTAGTTTTCTTTTTTCCGAACATTTAAAATAATTTTGGATAGTGTATGTTTAGTTGTTTAAAGATAGGCAAAAAAAACAAATAATAATAATTTAATTGTCTTCAATAAAATTTTATTCTAACATAGTAACACTAAAATTATTCCACTTTTTTGATATTTTTTAGAATTCTGTTATTCATTATAAAGCTTGAAGTATTAAATTTGCCCTATGAGTACAGTTATTTTAGGTATAGAATCATCCTGTGATGATACCTCAGCAGCCATCTTAAAAGATGGAGAGATATTAAGCAATTGTATTGCCAATCAAGAAGCACATCGACTATACGGTGGTGTTGTTCCTGAAGTTGCTTCAAGAGCACATCAAATCAATATTATTCCAGTAGTAGATTTAGCTATTAAAAAAGCAGGAATTCAAAAAGAAGAAATTTCAGCCATTGCCTTTACAAGAGGGCCTGGACTTATTGGTTCTTTAATGGTGGGCGTTTCCTTTGCTAAGGCCTTTGCTTTAAGTCTTAATATCCCTATGATTGAGGTAAATCATATGCAAGCTCATGTTTTAGCCCATTTTGCCGAAACTCCAAAGCCAAAATTTCCTTTTTTATGTTTGACTGTTTCTGGTGGACATACTCAAATTGTACGGGTTAAAGCACCTTTAGAGATGGAAGTCATTGGTTCTACAATCGACGATGCCGCAGGTGAAGCCTTTGATAAATCGGGCAAAATGCTAGGATTAGACTATCCTGCCGGACCTATTATTGATAAATTAGCAAAACAAGGAAATGCTATCTTCGAATTTCCTGAACCGAAAGTTGGTGAGTTAGAATTTAGTTTCAGTGGTCTCAAAACATCAATTCTCTACTTTTTAAAAAAACAATTAAAACAACATCCTGACTTTATAACAGAACATCTTAATGATATTTGCGCCTCTGTCCAAAAAACAATTGTGGCTATTTTAATAAAAAAATTGAAACTTGCAGCACAAAAAACAGGTATTACAGAAATTGCAATAGCAGGAGGAGTTTCTGCTAATTCGGCATTAAGAGAAGCTTTAAATCAACTGGGAAAAACAGAAGGTTGGAATACTTATATCCCTAAATTTGAATACTGTACTGATAATGCTGCTATGATTGCAGTTACAGGCTATTTTAAATATATGGAAAAACAATTTATAGGACAAGAAGTAACCCCTTTAGCAAGATATAAATTTTAATCGCTTATGACCAAGAAAGAACGAGCAGAAGCCATTAGTAATATCCTTGAAGACTTGTACCCTGAAGTTCCTATACCCCTAGACCACAAGGACGATTATACCCTTCTTATTGCTGTATTATTGTCGGCTCAATGTACTGACATAAGAGTCAATAAGACAACACCAGCACTCTGGGCTAAAGCAGATACTCCACAAGAGATGATTAAGCTTACGCCAAAAGAAATAGAAGATATTATTCGCCCATGTGGGTTATCTCCTAGAAAATCTAAAGCCATACATCAATTATCACATATCTTACTTGACCAACATAAGGGAGAAGTTCCTAGGACTTTTGAAGCACTTGAAGCATTACCTGGCGTAGGACATAAAACTGCTTCTGTAGTGATGTCTCAAGCCTTTGGTGTGCCAGCATTCCCTGTTGATACCCACATCCATCGTCTAGCCTATCGTTGGTTATTAAGTACAGGTAAAAATGTACAACAAACAGAAAAAGATTTAAAAAAGGTATTTCCTAGAGAAAAATGGAATAAGTTACATTTACAGATCATATTCTTTGGAAGGGAGTATTGTCCTGCTAGGGGACATAAACCAAAAGAATGTCCTATCTGTTCTAAATATGGTCGTAAAAATATGAAATAAAAAAAGACGACCTCTTTTTATTTTGAAATCGTCTTTTTTCATTGAAGCTGTTTAATAATATTTTATTCTAATTTCCATGCGAACGCCCTTTTATTTTTCCTGCTTTAAATAGGCTTTCTTCATTTTTCAAGCGTTCTCTTTCTGCTTTATCCAATTCTTCATTTTTCAACTTCTTTAGATCTGGTTGCCCAGCATTAACCCATGCTGTAAACCAAGCCGAACCAATTGAACGAATAGAGGCTTGCATTCGGGACTCTACCATACCTTTCATAGCCTCATGATAAGCTCTTGCATAAGTTTTACACTGTGTAAGAACCGTAGCTTCTAGGCGTTTTTCATAACAATATTGCTTATCTCTTGGAATCGTTTCACTTAATCTTTTTTCAATCAATAATACACTATCTAAATGCGAGTGGCTTTCCATCACTACATCCCAATAGTAATCATTAGGATTTTCTATATATTCTGCTTTTCCTACAAAAAAATTATACTCTTTATCTGCAAATAACTCAGGTAATCGACTTTCCCAAAAACCATGTATCCCTACTTGATTTGTTAACTGACCATTATAATTTTCAGTAGTGTGCAAAGGTACGTGAGCATCACCAATATAATGTCCAATCTCTGCAGACAAACGTAGAATTTTATTCTTATCCTCTTCAATAAAAGCATCTGTTAGCCTTTTTTGAACGACTGGTAAATTATATGGACAAATACCATAAGGAGAAAACCGATCAATGGCAAAAGCTTTTTTAGCTTTTACTTTTGGTTTATATTTTTTAAAAAATTTATTAATCACCTCTCCATCAACTTTCCAATCATCCTCATAATAATTAGCTTGGATATTCTTTTTAAAAAAGGCTCTATACTCATCATAAGGAAAATCAAAACTATCTCTTCCTAAAAATGCTTTAACACCATCCTTTTTCATTCGAATGTAATTCGGTGTAATTTCGACTACCTTATCCCCAAACAAATGCATCGTGTCTTTCTCCTCAGAAATTACATAGAAATCTGTATATCGTACTAGAGCATCAGTAAAGTCTCTAGGAACCATATCATAAGGAAACTCCCCCCAGTGATCAATATCTATATAGTGTCGAACTGCTTCGTGTTTAGTAGCATAACGTCGCTTATCAGGATCAACCGCATGATCTGTAATATACTCAATATGTTTTTTATAAAAACCGATCATTTCGGGAGGCAAAGTAAAAACCGCCATTCTATTGATCCGTTTATGTCCATAAAAGCCCCACGCTTCATTCAAATCTTGCCGAGTTGTTCCTATTCCTATTGCTAATAAAAATAATAACAGTAAAATCTTGGGTAAATGGTAGTAAAATTTCATTTCTTAATATTAATGAATAATAGATGTTGTGTGCTTCTTATTATAGCGAATGGAATCTTAAAATTAAGGACATTTTCTCAAAAAAAAAATGTCGTATAGGTTAAATAATTGCTAAAGTCATTAATCTGGCTATACTGAACCCCAAATCATAAAAAAAATGCGATTTTATTAAACTTTATCTCATATAGTTTGCTATTAACTTGTAATTAATTTTTTTATAAAAATTGCAAAGAGTACTTTTGTAAAAAATAGAAAAAACGCACATGGCGAAGATAAAATTCACATTTGAAGATAAAAACATAGAACCTGTTACTATAGAAAATGCAGAAGCAGGATTTTCAATACTAGAAATCACAGAAGATCATGACATTCACCTCAATCATAATTGTGGTGGTGTTTGTGCCTGTAGTACTTGTCACGTTTATATCCATAAAGGAGAAGATGACCTAGAAGAAATTTCTGATAAAGAAGAAGATTTTATAGATCGTGCTATTAATCCTAGACTAGAATCTAGATTGGGTTGCCAATGCATCATATTAGACGATAATGCTGATATTGAAGTAGAAATCCCTGATCAGTCCAGAATTATTGGACACGAACATTAAACTTTATTTTACAATTAAAAAATACTAAAAATGCCATTCGAAGATATAGAAGATTTTCCAATTTATTGGGCTGATCACGAAGATATTGCAATGAAGCTTTATGATAAATTTGGCGATGAATTTACGGAATCTAAAATTTATCGTATTCGTTTTACAGCATTAATAGATTGGGTATTAGGATTACCCAACTTCGAAGGAAAGCGAGAAGATTGTAATGAAGGACACCTAGAACAAATCCAAGCCAAATGGGTTTATGAGTGGAGAGACAATCAATAGATTTTTATAAAAAATAAGCATTTGAACCCTAATCTAGATCCTACCAACGAGCATTTTTCGGATGAAGATAATCAAATCGAAAAAGCATTGCGTCCTAAAGCCTTAAACGACTTTAGTGGACAACCAAAGCTAGTAGAAAATCTAGGGATCTTCATCCTTGCAGCCAAACAACGGGGCGAAGCATTAGATCACGTCTTACTTCATGGACCTCCTGGACTAGGAAAAACAACCCTATCTCATATCATAGCCCATGAGCTAGAAGCAGAAATGAAAATGTCTTCGGGGCCTGTCCTTGAAAAACCTGGAGATCTTGCAGGTTTATTGACGAATCTAGAAGAAGGCGACGTTCTTTTTATTGATGAAATTCATCGATTAAATAATGTAGTTGAGGAGTATTTATACTCAGCTATGGAAGACTATCGAATCGATATTATGATTGATAGTGGTCCTAATGCACGAAGCATACAAATCACTCTAAATCCTTTTACACTCGTAGGAGCTACCACAAGAATGGGTTTACTAACTGCTCCAATGAGAGCCCGCTTTGGTATTAACTGCCACTTGGATTATTATGATGTCAAGGTTCTACAAAAAATCATTAAACGTTCTTCAGGTATTCTCAAAGTTCCAATTACAGAGGATGGTGCATTTGAAATAGCTCGAAGAAGTAGAGGCACTCCTAGAATAGCCAATGCTCTACTTCGTAGGATTCGAGATTTTGCACAGGTAAAAGGTAATGGAACGATTGATATCAAGATTGCCAAATTTGGTCTTGAAGCTCTAAATGTCGATGAAAGTGGTCTTGATGAAATGGATAACCGCATTTTATCTACTATCATCCATAAGTTTAAAGGTGGTCCTGTAGGGCTTACAACTATCGGTACTGCTGTAGGAGAAGAAGCAGGAACAATTGAAGAAGTACATGAACCTTTCTTAATTATGGAAGGCTATATACAACGAACGCCTAGAGGTCGAGAAGCAACAGCTAAAGCCTATGAACATTTAGGCATCGTTCCACCTCATCGTTCTGGTACTCTTTTCTAAGCAACTTTATTCAACCAACTTATCCGTTGTTTTTACTTTTTCTTTATATTCTTCTAAAGACATGAAGGCAACATCAAAAGTTGCTAACTCTATTTGTTTATTTACTTGAATATTACAAACAAAAGGAATTCCATTGCGCTCGTAGAACTCAATAGCTGGTCTATTTTTAGCTCCTGTTTGAGCAATAATTTTTCTTAAAAAGTACTTACTTTTAACATGCCTAAGCAATTTAGTCGCAACTCCTTTTCTATAATGCGCTGGATGCACCATAAAACGATGAATATCCAATACCCCATCGTTTACGATACTAAAAGAAATTACACCAATAATTTTGTCTGTATCATCTTTATAAGCATAGAAGATCTCGTCTTCTTGCATTAAGTCACTAAGCCCTTGGGTTAAATATGGTATATTATCGTATTTTATTAAATCTGCTTCAACTTGATAGGCTAAATTTTGCAATTTATGTACTTGTTGAGCAGTAGATTCATCTGAAATATCTATCTTCCTTATCATTGGTTTTATTTTTTTCAAAAATAGTATTCTCAATATTGATTTAAAAATAATTTAATCAACTTTATTATAAATAATACGTAGAGCTTATTTGTTTACGCTAGTTCTAGTAATCGATCCACTACTTTTCTAACACCTGTAGTTGCATTTTCCTCAATAATTGTTAATTGGTTAACCATTTGCAATTCATAATTAACCGTTGGTTTTGGATCTATATAAAAAATAGGAATATTCGAAGGAGCATATCCTACCAATCCAGCAGCAGGATAAACCTGCATAGATGTCCCTATAATGATCAAAAAATCTGCCTTAGAACAGATTAGAGCCGCAGTTTCTAACATTGGAACAGCTTCACCAAACCAAACAATATGAGGTCGTAGTTGTGCGCCTTTGTCACACTTATCTCCTATATTAATATCATTGGTACAATCGTATATCAAACCAGCATCAAGTGTACTCCGTGCTTTCGTTAACTCACCATGCAAATGTACAATATTTTTACTTCCCGCACGCTCATGTAAGTCATCCACGTTTTGAGTAATAATTTGCACATTATACTTGGCTTCCAGATCTAATAAAGCTAAGTGTCCCTCATTTGGTTGAACCTCTTTCAACTGTCGACGTCGTTGATTATAAAAATCCAATACAAGCTCCCTGTCTTGTCTCCATCCTTGGGGTGAGGCCACTTGCATGACATCATGTCCTTCCCATAAACCGTCAGCGTCTCGAAAGGTTTTAATCCCACTTTCTGCACTAACCCCTGCACCTGTTAATACAACTACTTTTTTCATGTTTTTTATATTATTTTTTTAGCGTTGCCAATATACTTTTATTTATACAATTTTATATAATCGAATATCAAAAAAGATATATTCAATTTAAAAGGATCTTTAAATCAAATATTATAACAGAAGAACCATTTTTGTATTTTTTTTGTTCAATAAACACCTTACTTTACTGCTTTTGTTCTCAAAAAAACGTCTATGAATTTACTTTTTGGTATACTTCTCGCTATTCTAGGCTTAAGTTCTATTCTAGTACTTCGTTCACTGACAACTCTATTCCACGAATTAGGTCATGCAATACCTGCACTAATCTTTACAAAGCAAACTGTTACTGTATATATTGGTACATATGGAGACATTCGTAATAGTTATCATTTCCGTTTTGGCAGACTTCAATTGTATTTTCGGTTGAACATTTTAAATTGGAATTTGGGAATGTGTACCTATAAAGGCACTACTTTATCTACTTCTAAAAGCATCATCATTACATTAGGCGGACCAATAGCAAGCTTAATAATTTCAATTCCACTCTTGTTATATATTATAAAAAGTCAACCTTCTATTTATCTTATTCAAGCCTTTTTAGTTTTTATTATAGCAGCAGGAATTGATTTTTTTGTAAATATCATACCATCTTCTTCTTCTATGAGTACACATGATGGTGCTGTAGTATATAATGATGGTTTGCAGTTATTGAGCTTGATTAATGGTTTATTTTTACCAAAAGAATATAAGGAGCTACAACAGCTTTATGAAGTTGAAAAATTTGATGAACTCATTACTAAAGCAGATCATTATCTTCATCAAAACATTGCTGAAGAAGACATTCTTCCCCTTTTAGCTAAAGTGTATACCCAAAAGAAGCAATATGACAATGCTATTGCTATTTATGAAAAAATGAATCAACAATATAAACTCAATTTCTACGAACTTCGAAATATTGGAATACTCTATTTTTTGAAAGAGGACTATAACGAAGCATTACCATTATTCGAGCATTGCTTAAAGAAAAATTTTGAAGATCCAACTTTACTAAATATGAGAGCCTTTATAAAAAACAAAAAAGGCTTCTATCAAAAAGCTATTAAGGATTGTAATGCTGCTATTTATTTTGGTCAGAAAGAAGTTAAACCCTATTTAAATCGTGCCTTTGCATTTATACAACTGAAGAAATACGAACAAGCATATCAAGATCTGAATGCAGCATTAAATTTAGACAAAACGAATCCCGAAACACTCCAACACTTTGGAATTTACTATGATGCCCTAGGGAAAAAAGAAGAGGCACTCGCCTTTTATAAAAAAATAAATAATCTTAGTCTTTAGTCCTGAATTATAAACTCTACGTTTTCTCCATTGAGATTTGAATAAAATTTTTCGAATTATATACCCCGATTCGTAATTCAAGGGTTTGGACTCTATAAAAAATTAGAATAGAATACGGAACAAGATTTAAGATATAATTTTAGTAGAATAATAACATTCATTTTTTAAAACCTTATTGATATTATTTTTTCTAAAATCAAAAATATATATTTAAGACTTCATTAAATTTATCGTTCATATCAATATATTTATCCCCATAAACTCATTTTTGATATAAATAGTTTTTAAAATCACCTGTACTTATATACTATTGTATCATTATTCAATTAAATTGAATCAAAATTTGCTATATGTTAAGATTAAAAACGATACTATTCTTTCTTATACTGTCATCATCTTTGACACTTTTTTCTCAAGAAAAATGGTCTTTAGAGAAATGCATTCGTTATGCTCAAGAGAATAGCCTCACTGTCAAACAAAATCTAATAACAATAAGTAATGCAGAACTAACTTTACAACAAAATAAATACTTAAGACATCCTATTGCTAATGCTAATGCTTCTTATGGTGTTAATTTAGGGCGTTCCATTGATCCTACATCTAACAGTTTTGAAACTTCTACTAGTCAGTATAATCGTTTTGGAGTAGATGGCAGTTATGTTATTTATGATGGGAAAAGGACAAAAAATTCAATTACGCAAAGCGAATATAATTTAGAAGCAGCAAAACTAGATAACCAACAGGCTTTAGAAGATATCGCTTTATTAGTTGCCCAAAACTATTTAAATATTCTATTTTCAGAAGAACAATTGAATGTCGCTAAACGCAGAATTTCACAATCGAAAGATCAACTTTCGCAAACAGATAAATTAATAAATGCGGGTTCTTTACCTAGAGCAAATCGTTATGATATTTTGGCGCAAATTGCTCTAGATGAACAAAATATGGTAGCCGCTCTAAATAGTGTGGAACTTAGTTATCTTACTCTAAAGCAAACCCTATTGTTAGAACCTGACTATGATTTAGTTATTGAGCGTCCCAATATTGAAATACCTTCAGACGATCTCGATGCTTTAATATTGAATGAAATTTATAAAAATTCTATTGCTCGACAACCCTCCTTAAAAGCAGGTTTGCTCAGAGAAAAAAGTGCTACCTTAGGGATTGACATAGCAAAAGCAGGTAAGCTTCCTAGGCTCTCTGCTTTTGCAAATTTAGGAACAAACTACTCTAGCCTAGCAAGGGTTATAGATGGATTTGATGTTGCTCTTAGAACCACAGATGTCATTTTCATGGGGAATCCTGTCACTTTCCAATCAGAGATAGATGTTCCTGTTTATAAAAATAATCCTTACTTTAATCAACTTAATGAAAACTTAGGGGGAACGATAGGTTTAAGTTTTTCAATGCCGTTGTACGACCAACGCCAAACTCAAATTAATATGGAACGAGCTAAATTAAATATTACTACAGCCCAGCTACAAAACAAACAAATAGAACAACAGTTAAAATCAGATATAAATAATGCTGTAGCGAATGCAAAAGCAGCTAAACTTCAGCTTCAAGCCGCCCAAAAATCATTAGAAGCTGCTCAAATTTCTTATCAAAACATTGAAAAAAGATATAAACTTGGTGCAATAAACACCTTAGAATATACAACAGCTCAAAATAATGTCTCCAATGCTGAATCAGAAGTAATTCGTTCAAAATACGATTATATTTTCAAATTAAAAATAGTCGATTTTTATCAAGGAAAACCCATTCAACTATAAGTCAAAACAATTTTACGAACATGGCAAAGAAAAGAAAAAATACATGGCTTTTTATCCTATTAGGACTAGTAGCAGTAGCTTTACTAATAGCTGCTATTTTTAAAGGTAAAAGCAAACCAAAAGGTACTAAAGTAACAGTTGAAAAAGTCGAAAAAAGAACCATAAAAGAAACAGTTGCTGCAAGTGGTAAAATATACCCAGAACAAGAAGTTAAAATCAGCTCAGACGTTTCAGGTGAGGTTGTCCAATTATATGTAGAAGAAGGTGATAGCATAAAGACTGGACAGATATTATTAAAAGTAGATCCTGATGCTTATCAATCTGCTGTTGAGCGAGTTGCTTCTAATGTCGATAATGCAAAGGCGCAATTGGCAAATTCTCGTTCAGGAGTTGCAAGAGCAGAAGCACAAGTTCAGCAAAGTAAAGCACAAGTCCAACAAAGTAAAGCTCAGGTTTCTAATATCTTAGCCCAAATAAAAAATCAAAAAACAATCCATCAAAGAAATTCAGAATTGTTTAAGGAAGGAGTAATTGCTCAAGCAGACTATGATGGCTCTCTATCATCTTTGGAAGCATTAGAAGCCAACCTTCAATCTGCACAAGCAACGCTTAGTTCTTCAGAAGCAAATGTAAAGGCTTTAGAAGCTGGTAAAATATCGGCTTTAGAGCAAGTAAAAGCGGCTGAATTTAGTGTAAAAGGAGCTGAAGCCTCACTTAAAGAAACAAAGACAAACCTAAGACGAACAACAATCTATGCACCAATGTCTGGTATTGTTTCTCAATTAAATATTGAAAAAGGAGAACGTGTTGTAGGAACAGCACAAATGACAGGAACTGAAATCATGCGAATTGCCAATTTGTATTCTATGGAAGTACAAGTAGATGTTAGTGAAAACGATGTTTTACGAGTTAATTTAGGAGACGAAGTAGAAATAGAGGTTGACGCCTATTTGGACAAAAAATTTACTGGAAAAGTAACAGAGATCGCCAATTCTGCTTCTAATCTAAATGCGCTAGCAACAACGGATCAAGTAACGAACTTTGTTGTAAAAGTTCGTATAAACCCTGACTCTTATAAAGATTTAATGACGAAGGGTAAAAAATTTCCGTTTCGTCCTGGAATGTCTGCTTCTGTAGAGATTAATACCAATACTGTAAAGGATGTATTGTGTGTGCCTATTCAAGCTGTTACAACAAGAGAAGACAAGACTAAAAAAGAAGATAAAACATTAAGTGAAGAAGAGAAGTTACTAGAAGTTATTTTTACAGTTGAAGCAGATACCGCAACAATGAAAGAGGTTAAAACAGGCATTCAAGATGAAACCTATATCCAAGTATTATCAGGCTTAGAGGGAGGAGAAGAAATTATTATTGGGCCTTATGCTGCCATTTCTAAAAAACTTAAATCTGGTAAGAAGGTCAATAAAGTAGATAAAGACGAACTATATGGCAATAAGAAAGTAGATAAAGCGGACTAATGAAATGTACAATTATAGGTGTAGGGAATGTTGGTTTTCACCTTATCAGAAGGATGAACGAAAGAGATATATTTGTAAAAGAAGTCTTCACTAGAAGTACTCAAAAAGCATTTCAACTGGATCGTATCCTAGATGTTCCTTTTGTGCATGACATTCATTCAATAAATCCATCAAGTGATCTCTATATTCTTGCCGTTCCTGATAAAGCAATTGAAGCTGTGTCTCAAAAATTATCTACCCGTCTAAAAGATAATTCAAATGCCTTAGTTGTTCATACTTCGGGTGCTACTCCTATGGAGGTGTTAAAACCTTATTTTGAAAATTATGGTAGTTTTTATCCATTGCAAACCTTTTCTATTCGTAAAAAAGCGGATTTTACAAAAATTCCAATTTGTATAGATGCTAAAAAAGAAACTGCTCGTAATCTCTTAGAGGATCTAGGATTACAATTAGGGTCAAAAGTTTATCAAATTTCCGATCAGCAGCGTGCCATCCTACACGTTGCCGCTGTATTTGTAAATAACTTTTCCAATTATCTTTTCCATGTTGGTCAAGACATTCTAGAGCAAGAAAAGATCCCTTTTGACCTTTTAAAGCCTTTGATTTTGGAAACTGCACTTAAAGTCCAAACAGCCAATCCCAAAGCAATGCAAACTGGCCCTGCTATTCGAAAAGATAGTATAACGATTGAAAGGCATTTAAAATATTTAAAAACTCATCCAAAATACCTAGATTTATACCACCTACTTACAGAACTCATCCAAAATAATTGTTAAATATTTTACATAAAACAAATATTTAAAAGAATAATATTGTTTTTAACAACATAAACAATATATTTACAATATATTGTAATACATTTAGCTTTTCTAGTATTAATTACTTGTCTATTGGTTATGTTTTTTTGCTTTTACATATAAATAGATAGTTATTAAAGTATCATTAGTGTATACTAATATTAAGTAGGTTGACTTAATGTATAACACAAATTAAAACCCTTTTAAAACACGTATCAAATCTTCCTATCATGCTTTCAATTAAATCAATTTCAATTATTTCTCAAATACTACTCGCTAGTATTCTAATTTTTATTTATTCTTGCACATCTGAAAAAAATACAACAGAAAAAAACATTGTTAACATGCACCAGAAACAAGATATAAAGCCTCCATTAGCCAAAAAAGTAGCTAAAGAAATGACAATTCATGGAGATACTAGAGTCGATAATTATTATTGGATGCGACTAAGTGATGAGCAAAAAAATGCTAAAGATCCTGATGAACATACCAAAGAAGTCTTAGATTATCTTACCGCTGAAAATAGTTATAAAGATGAACTCCTTTCTCATACTACTGATTTTCAAGAAAAATTATATGATGAAATAGTAGGTAGGATTAAAAAAGACGACTCCTCTGTTCCATACAAAGATAATGGTTATTTCTACTATACTAGATATGAAGAAGGTGGAGAATATCCCATTTATTGTAGAAAAAAAGGCTCTTTAGAGGACACAGAAGAAATCATGCTCAATGTCAATGAAATGGCCAAAGGATATGACTATTATAATATCAACGGTTTGAGTGTCAGTCCAAATAACAAAATTTTAGCTTTTGGAGTCGATACTCTAAGTCGAAGAATTTATACGATCCATTTCAAAAACTTGGAAACTGGAGAAATATATGAAGATAAAATTCCTAATACAACGGGTTTTGCGCCTTGGGCAAATGACAATAAGACGGTTTTCTATACTGCCAAAGAAAGTGAAACACTAAGAAGCCATAAAGTTTTCAGGCATGAACTAGGTCAACCTACTAGTGAGGATAAAGAAATCTTTCATGAAAAAGATGATGTTTATGGCACTTTTGTTTATAAAACTAAATCAGATAAATACCTTATTATAGGTAGTTATTCTACATTAGCAAACGAATACCAATATCTAGATGCGAATAATCCAACAGGCAAGTTTCAATATATCCAAAAGCGTCCCGCTAAAGGTACTAAATTAGAATATAGCATTAATCATTATAAAGACAAATTTTATATATTGACCAATTGGGAAGCCAGAAACTTTAGATTAATGGAAGCACCTGTTTCTAGTCCTAGTAAAGAGAATTGGAAAGAGGTCATTCCTCATCGCTCTGATGTACTGCTCGAAGGCGTTGAGATTTTTAACGATTATATGGTTTTAAGCGAACGCATAAAAGGAATTACTGAATTAAGAGTCATTCCTAGCGATGGTTCAAAAGAACATTATATTAAATTTGATGAAGATTCCCATTTAATTTATTCTTCGGTCAATATGGATTTTGATACCGATGTATTGCGTTTTGGATATACCTCATTAACCACGCCTAGTTCTACATTTGATTATAATATGCGTACAAAAGAACGTACCTTATTGAAAGAACAAGAGATCGTATCCAATACATTTGATAAAAATAATTATACTTCTGAACGAATTTACGCTAAGGCAAGAGACGGTGCTGAAGTACCGATTTCTATTGTTTATAAAAAAGGAACAACAGTAGATGGCAACGCCCCTCTCTTACTCTACGCTTATGGTTCTTATGGGTATAGTATGGATCCCTATTTTAGTTCGGTAAGATTAAGTTTACTGGATCGAGGTTTTATTTATGCCATAGCACATATACGAGGTGGTTCTGAAATGGGGAGACACTGGTACGAGAATGGTAAATTTTTCAAAAAGAAAAATACATTTACTGATTATATTGATTGTGCGGATCACCTTATTGCCAATAAATATACAAATAGTGAAAAACTATTTGCGATGGGTGGAAGTGCTGGGGGGCTTTTAATGGGAGCTGTTATCAATATGCGCCCTGAATTGTTTAGAGGTGTCGTTGCGGCAGTTCCTTTTGTTGATGTTATTACGACGATGCTTGATGAAAGTATTCCTTTGACAACTGGAGAATACGATGAATGGGGAAATCCCAATGAAAAAGATTATTATGATTATATAAAATCTTACTCTCCCTACGATAATGTAAAAAAGCAAGCATACCCAGCCATGTTGGTTACCACAGGTCTCCATGATAGCCAAGTACAATATTGGGAACCTGCTAAATGGGTCGCCAAACTAAGAGAAATGAAGACCGATAATACCCCTCTTCTTTTACATACCAATATGGAAGCAGGGCATGGAGGAGCTTCGGGGCGATTCCGAAAATTCAAAGAAACGGCCATGGAGTATGCCTTCTTCTTGGATTTATTGGGTATTAATGAAGGTAAAATGAAAGATTAATAGAAAATATTTTTAGAAAATAAATTGCTAAAATCAAAAGAGGAAAAGTATTTTTGTGTCGAATTTATTCAATTTCAAATATCCATAATACGTTTAACTATTTTTGATAAAGACTAAAATAATTATGTTGAATTTTAAGACAGTATTGCCTTTCCTCTTTTTATTTTTTCTACTTAACAATGTTTACAGTCAAATTACAGATGACATTCTATGGGCATCTGTTAAAGTGCAGCACCAGCTAAACGATAAAACATCAGTAGCCATCGCTCCTATCTTCCGTTTTAATGAAGGGCTAAGCGAGTATCAAAATAGTTCAATAGACTTATCCATTAAGCACAAATTAGGTAAAGGTTGGTATGGTCAATTTATTACACGGACTTGGTTTATGCCTGATCGTAGTGATCGACAATTTCTATGGTTTGACATTGGTTATGGTCGTGCCTTGAATAAGATGAAACTGAGCAGTAGTTTGCGCTTTCACCTTGCTTTAGACATTAAAGATATTCCTGATGCTGATTTTCTACGCTGGAAAACAGTATTTACATTGCCAAAGATGAAAAAGTTCCAACCCTTTGCAGCTATTGAACCATGGTTTAGATTTAATAATTTTGATAAGATTCAAAGAGTGCGTTATGAAATCGGAACAACCTTTCAAGTCACGGATCAAATCAAATTATTAGGAATGTATAGATTAGAAGACTTCTACAATATTGATCCTAAAATAACATTCAATATGTATGTTGCTACTTTAATTTATACCTTAGAAGATTTTAAAAAGAGTAAGTAAATTTTCTACCTATGAAGCTCTCAACAATCAATACGGGCTATTTCAAACTAGATGGAGGGGCGATGTTTGGTGTTGTACCTAAACGCTTGTGGCAAAATGTAAATCCACCCGACGAACAAAATATGTGTACTTGGGCAATGCGTGCGTTACTTATTGAAGTAGGACAAAAAAAGATACTTGTAGACACGGGTATTGGAATGAAGCAAAATGCAAAATTTCGTTCTCATTTTGAACCCTCACAGCAAGAATTGCTTGAAACAAACCTAGTAGAAAATGGTGTACATTTTGAAGAAATTACAGATGTTTTTCTAACGCATCTACACTTTGATCATGTTGGTGGTGCTTTATCATTAGATAAAAATGAAAAAATAGTTCCTACATTTCCAAATGCTACTTATTGGACAAATGAGCGCCATCTATACTGGGCTCTAAATCCAAACCCTAGAGAAAAGGCTTCTTTTTTAAAAGAAAATATTGTCCCATTACAAAAACAAAATAAACTGAAGTTTATCGATGTAACAGACAATGTACTGTGGCAGGAACATATAGCTGTTGAGTTTGTCTATGGACATACTGAAGCAATGATGTTACTCAAAATTCTTACACCTAATGGAACTTTAGTCTATTGTGCTGATTTGATTCCTTCTGCGGGACATATCGGCTTACCCTATGTAATGAGTTATGACCTACGCCCTTTGGAAACTATGGAAGAAAAGTCAAAACTCCTAGAAGAAGCTGTTCAAAATAATTATACCTTATTTTTTGAACATGATAAATCTATTGAGTGTGCTACTGTAATTAAAAATGAAAAAGGGCGCATCCAAATTGATAAAACTATGAGTCTAGAAGATGCTTTTCAAAGTCGATAAATTTTATTACTATAATCATTAATAAAACAAGCAATTGCTTTCTTTTATCATTTCACCTATCCAATCTATTTATCAAAAAAATACTTCCGATAATAAGCATTATAGCTTTTCTTCCAACGCATGGCTGCCTTGGCGTACAGTTTAGAAAGTTTTGGGGTTTCATCCCTTAAAACTTCGACATCGGAAACTTTGATTTTATGAACATCTAAAAGGTAATCGTAAAGGTTAGAGATCCGAGGAAAGTTGGGTTCTTCATAATTAATTTTATTAAAATCCTTTTCTTTATCACTAGCAATAAAAATCAAGTTTCGGGAATCTTCCGTACCTGGTGTAGCGAGGATTTCCGTTGTAAATTTGGATTCGTTCAGAGTCTTTAAAACAGAGCGTGCAGCCCTCCCAGTTTCTCCTTTGATGAAACCATAGAAGTTAATCATTATCATACCATCTTCCTTCATGATCTTCCGAGTGTCTGCAAAGCCCTCCATTGTCAAAAGGTGCTCAGGTACAGATTCCCCAAGGAAGGTATCAAAAACAACAATGTCATACTTTTGCTTCGTGGTTCTGATGTAATGGCGGGCATCATCTATGATAAGGTTTGTTTCGGGAGTCATGTTGAAATATTTGATAGATACTTCCCCTACCCTTTTGTCGATTTCAACAACATCGGAGTCAAAGCCCAGTCGGTCAAATTGCTTGACTAATGTTCCTCCACCCAATCCCAAAATCAATACTTTGCTTCCAGGTGGATAAATACTGGCAGCCGTCGGAAAATAATGCGCCCAACTCCAGATACTATATTGCAAATCATGATCTAAACCGATATAAGTTTGTAAAGTATTATTAACGATTAACCCACGTCCCATTCTATGATCTTCTGTAAACTCATATGATGGATGATCAACTACCTTCACCTGCCCCAAGATACCTTCGGAATGATATAAGACATTGTAATTTTCAGCGGCTTTTTCCTCTATGCTCATCGTCCATCCCCCCAATACAAACAACAACAGTAAAAGAGCCCCTGCCATTTTACTACGATATTTTAACAATGAAATTGCTGGCAGTATAGCTAGACCAATCCCTGCAATGACTGCTGGTTTAGAGATACCAAATTCTGGTATAATATAAAAGCCCATCAAGAATGTAAACAATATACCACCGAGGGTAGAAATAGCATAAACATTTCCAGCACTGTTTCCAGCATTATCTGGATCTTTGGTAAGCAGATTTATAATGATCGGAGAAACCATTCCCATACATATCAAAGGAGGCACCATAAAAACCAGTAAGGAAATCAGGGCTCCTGTCTGAAGGCTCATCTCGATAGTAGCATTCATAATAATGTTACTGGTAAAAGGCATCAGAAGTAAAGCTAGACCAGCAATCATCAAAACCCAAAATAACAACTGGGGATCGTTAGTATACCTTCTAGAAAGTCTCCCTCCAAGAAAATAGCCAAGGGTAAGACCACCAAGGGTAAGACCAAGTACTGCAGCCCAAATGTAAAGGGAAGTACCAAAAAACGGTGCGAGCATTTTAGCTCCTACAAGTTCACAGATCATCACGGAGCCGCCTTCTAAGAAAGAAAGGAAGTAGAAGTATTTATTTCTGGCTTTCATAATAGTTGTCTTCTTCTGTTTGTTTATTGTACACTTTAAAGCGCTATCGCCAAAGATATAAAATAAGGGGAAGAACAAAAAGTCCCTCCCCGACCGAACTAAAATCTTATAAATTAACAACTGTTTATTTCCAGTTAAGGCAAACAGTTATCTAGTTGATTAATGGTGAGCAATATTATCAGAATTACCGTCAGGGTCACCATTCACTTTTCCATCGCTACTTATATTTCCTAATAATAGTATCCCACATACATGAGGAGCAGCCATAGAAGTTCCAGAAATTGTGTTATAACCACCAGCTTTCCAAGTAGAGTTAATACTAGAACCTGGTGCACAGTAATCAACAGGAGGATTGCCATAGTTAGAGAAAGAAGACCAGTTGTCTCCTTGCGCCATAGAGGAAACCGTATAGATATTAGCACCATTCACTCTTGCAGGAGAAGAGTTATTAGCATGAGTAGACTCATTACCAGCAGCTAATACAAATGCGCATGCACTAGAAGCAGCTTTAACCGCATCATCAACAGCTTGGGAAACACCACCCCCCAAACTCATGTTTGCAGCATCACCACTAGAAGCATTTGCACCAACATAATCAACACCAGCGATAACACCAGAGTAAGAACCACTCCCTCTTCTATCAAGAACTCTTACAGAAACAACTTCTGCACCAGCAGCAACACCAACAACCCCCTCGTTGTTATCAATTGCGGCAACAGTTCCTGCAACGTGTGTTCCATGACCATTTTGATCGTCTGGTGTAGTGTTACCACCAAGGAAGGTTTTAGAAAGTGCGACATTCACATTAAGATCTGGGTGATCTAAGTCGATACCAGAATCAATAATCCATGCTCTTTTACCAGTTCCATCCATAGCACCACCGACACGAGTGATTCCCCAAGGCGTCACTTGTCCGCCACCACCACCGCCACCGCCGCCTGGAGGTCCCCCCATAGCAATTGTCACGATTTGATCCTGCTCAATGTAATCAATTCTTGTATCCTTTTTAAGGACATTTAGTTGTTTTTCAGATAATTCAACGGAAAAACCTTTAAGCGCAGTACTATATACATTACGCAATTTTTCAGCTGGGACATTAGCTTTTGCCAAAGTCGCTTCAGCATCTTGTCTCATCATTTGTTGGCGCTGATTGTATTTCACACCAGAAATAGTTCTCATAGAAGCAGGTGCCTCTTTTTTATACACAACAATATACTTCCCAGGTATAGTATTGCTAGTGTAGTTGATAACTTCTGCCTCATCCTGAACTGGAACAAATACTTCTCCTTCAAGCCCAAGTAATGCATTTGGAGTGATGTCTTCTGATTTCATACAACCAAAAAAGAACGTTGCCACAGCTAACATAGTCAAACTGAGCATTATTAAATTCACTTTTTTCATGATAAATTATTAGGTTTGTAAATAAAAAAAAGTTTATAATATTTTTAATAATAGAAAAATCATTTCTATTATCAAGGTTTGTCATAAAACACGGATTGAGAGAGGAGTATTGATTGAGAAATCTTTCCTTAAAACTTATACAAACAGTCACAACCAACCCAAGTTTACTACAAAGATTGGTAGTATATTGCACTCCGTTCTTTAAATTAAATCAAAAAAAAACTTGCAGATTTTCTGTGTATTTATAGTATTCGAATTGAAAAGTTACTTTTATTAAAAAAGTATAAACACATTCTTTCTCTTATTACTTCGCAGCGAAGTTAAGTAAATATGTTCACATTATCAAAATCATATATTAAAAAAATAAAACTATTTTTGTATTATTGTGGATGACCTTACTGCTGAATTTGCCTATTCATTTATCTCAAACAATTGGTTTCCAATCATTATATACCAATTTCCATTATTCTTCTTTTGACTGTTTTGAAAATTAGAACGTAAATTAGTTGTCGTATCTTCTGCCTCTACCCAAAGAATTCCACCATTATCAGTTGAAGCTATTAAATCATTTACTTGATAAATATCTGTTGGACAACTGCTCTTTTTTAATAACATTAACCCCTTATTTACTGAATCAAATCCTATCATTCTTGCATTCTCTTCATATATAGTTTCCCAAGTATCCCCACCATTTGTCGATTTTATTACTTTTCCTGTCAAAACTACAATAAGATTGTTTTTATCAAGTATTTCGTTTTATTTTTTAACATTCCGTTTTCATAAAAAAATAGTTGAGCTTGTAGAGTCTAAACGAATTCCATTTGAAAAAATTTCACCACTCTCATAAAAGCCTAACCACACTTCAACTGAATCAGACCTTATAAATGCATGACTTTAATTTACCATTTTTGTCAAAAATATAATTATAAATAGCTTTCCTACTTTCATATTTGAACATTTTATAACTTCCTTTTTAATCGTTGGATGGTTACCCAAAGACAGAGGTTGACACTACTTGCAACGCCAACTCATAACGTTCTCCGAAAGGCGAGCGGACAACATGGGTGTTATAGTCTTTGTTCAACACAGGCATTTTTCTTTTAGAATCGAAGTTGTAGATTTAATTTGAAATATAATTTTCTATCCTTTTCTTTATAAATTTTTCGAATCTGTGTCTTGTTGTTGATAGTGCATCTAATTTTATTTTTTCAAAAAGATATTCTTTTAATGATTTAATGTCTGTAATATAAAATCCAATGCAGTCATCAGTATTTTTTATCTGGTTTTCTTTTCTCCGTAGTTTATTTCTTTATGAAACTGTTTAAAAATAGAATGACTTACAATTAAAATCAACCTTCATTATTAAACAACTTCTATGACATACTTCTAGTATTTTAAATGATCGGGTACAAATATTTTTTCGACTAGATCATTTAAAACTTCTCCTGTCTCATCAATCACTAATAGTTCTACTCTACGATTCAATTGACGACCTTCTTGCGTATCTTTACCTTCGAGTTCATTCTTAGCAATTGGCTCTTCCTCTCCTGAAGTGCTTGTCCGAATACGATCTAAACTTATACCTTTAGACGATAAATATTTTCTCACCGAAGCTGCTCTAGAATGGGACAGTTCTCGATTATATTCTAAACTTCCTTTCGAGTCTGTATGCGCTCTTATCTCCGTAAAATATGAGGGCTGCTCATGGAGGATTTCAGCTAAAATGGACAATTGAACTTCTGACTCTCCTCTTAAAAAGGCTTTATCAAAATCAAAAAAAATAGATTTCAATTTTTTGAGGTTTGTTATTGTTTTAGGAGTGAAGGAGTCTGGTAAATAACAACCACAATCTTTAAAACTGGACAAGTTTTCTACACGAGCATTAGGATAACCTGCTGCAATAACTTGCTGTACAACTGGCTCTGCTTCCTCTGCGGAGGAAAAGCCTCCTATATAATAGTGCCGAATATCATTTTGATCAGTATAAGAATTAACACCATCAAGTCCCTCGAAATAACTAATGGATACGGGTGTTTCGTAAGCTGCTATTTGTACTATAACTTGTCCTTGAGTTTGACACAATAGGAATAACATACTTGCCATAA
The DNA here is from genome assembly GCA_020630435.1 of Saprospiraceae bacterium. GTDB lineage: Bacteria > Bacteroidota > Bacteroidia > Chitinophagales > Saprospiraceae > JAHDBJ01. The sequence continues at coordinate 22,160 of JAHDBJ010000034.1, read as the reverse complement.
GCAGAAACAATTTTTTCATAATTTCTTAGTTTTGAATGCTGAAAACATCTAGGAATATTCAATTAATACTGAGACCCTCTTAATGTAGAAGCTGTTTGAAATAGAATGCTCAATTATTTATATAGTCATTATGATATATCAATATTTCAGCTAATTCTTTTCACTGTAGCTAAGGGTACGAAAAAAGAATGGAGTTTCATATTGATATACAAGCACTTATAACTAAAATAAACCTTCATTATTAAACAACTTCGTAAAGGATTTGGCTAGGTAAGGTTTTTATTTAAAATTAATTTACAAAATAATGATTTTTAATTTAAAAATAAGTCTAATATATTTCGTTAGATGAAACTATTTACCAATAAGTTGCATTGTACTAAGCAATAATTAAATACAAAATTCAATTTTGTCAAGTAGGAATGATATTTTTGCCAAAAATTTTAATACAATAATGAAGATACTAAATGTACTAGAAGCAGCCGTTAAAGAAGGTGTTAAAGCGTTGTATCATGAAACTTTTGATAAATCTATCACCTTATCACAGACAAGAAAAGAGTTTGAAGGAGATTATACCGTAGTTGTTTTTCCTTTTACTAAAATAGCTAAGAAAAAGCCTGAGCAAATTGGAGAAGAATTGGGGCAATATCTCGTCGATAGAGTCGATGAACTCAGCTCTTTTAATGTCGTAAAAGGTTTCCTAAACCTTAAATTCCATGATTCATTTTGGATAGACTTCTTACATTCTGTTTTAAAGGATGAACAATTTGGAAAATTTCCTAGTAATGGTCAAAAAGTAATGGTAGAATTTGCATCACCAAATACTAATAAACCACTACATCTAGGACATATCAGAAATATACTATTGGGTTGGTCAACGGCTAAAATTCTTGAGGCTGCAGGATATGATGTCGTTAAAACTCAAATCGTTAATGATAGAGGTATTGCCATTTGTAAAAGTATGTTAGCATGGCAGCAATTTGGAAAAGGTACTACGCCTGAATCTACTCAGGTTAAAGGCGATCATTTTGTTGGTCATTATTATGTAAAATTTGAACAAGCTTTTCAAAATGAATATAGAACTTGGCAACAATCCGAGCAAGGCAAGAAAATATTTACAGAAAAGAAAAAAGATGGAGATGATGAGGTCATTTTTTTCAACAGTTATAAAAACAACTATTTTAATGAATATTCTAGTATAGGCAAAGCCGCTAAAGCAATGCTTATCAATTGGGAAGAAAATGATACTTCTACCAGAAATCTATGGCAACAAATGAACCAATGGGTCTATGACGGCTTTGAAACCACCTACAAAAAATTAGGTGTTCATTTTGACTCCGCCCTCTATGAATCCGATACATATCTACTCGGAAAAAACATCATTGATGATGGAATAGCTGCTAGAAAATTTTATAAAAAAGAGGATGGTTCGATTTGGATTGATTTAGAAAATCATAAACTAGATAAGAAGCTCGTATTGAGAAGCGACGGTACTTCTGTTTATATCACTCAAGACTTAGGAACTGCTGATATGAGATACAATGAAGTAGGTTTTGACAAAATGATCTATGTCGTAGGTAATGAACAGGACTATCACTTTGCAGCTTTATTTGCCACCTTGAAAGAACTTGGTAGAAGCTATGCCGATGGACTTTATCACCTATCTTATGGTATGGTAAACCTTCCAGAAGGTAGGATGAAATCTAGAGAAGGCACAGTAGTTGATGCCGATGATTTAATAGCGGATGTTATCAATGAAGCCAAAAAAAATACACAAGCAATAGGTTCTATTGCTGATATGCCAAAAGAAGAACAAGAAAATATTTTTAGACAGATTGGTCTAGCAGCTTTGAAGTTCTTTATTCTAAAGGTAAACCCTGTAAAAAACATGGTTTTCAATCCTAAAGAATCTGTGGATCTTCAAGGTCAAACAGGTCCTTATGTACAGTATTCCTATGTAAGAGCCAATGGTGTATATCAAAAAGGTATTCAAGAAGGCGTTGACTTTGAAGAAGCATTAAATTATATGAATTTGCAATCACAAGAAAAGGATTTGATTGCCCAAATCTTTGTTTTTCCTAGTATCCTAGAAGAAGCTGCTAAAAGTTATGATCCTGCTAACATTGCAAATTATTGTTATGATTTAGCCAAGCTATTACATAAATTTTGGCACGATGTTCAAATTCTTAATGCAAATGAAAAAGGAGCTACTGCATTCAGATTATTATTGTGTAAAGCTGTAGCTCAAATATTAGCGCAAGCTTTAGATCTTTTAGGTATAGAAGTACCTAAGAGAATGTAAGCTTTATAACTTATCCAATCAAGACAATAATGCAACGACTTTTGATATTAATTTTTATAAGTATTCTTTTTTCTTGTAAAAAAAATACCGTTCGGTTTCCTAATACACATAGTCTTGTAATAAATAAACAGATAGAACTTTTAAGAATTGCTTACGTATTAGCATTAAAAGATAGTATTCCTGAAATCTATCTTCCTTGTAAAAATGATTATTATAAAAAACAAATAGAACCCTATTTAGGATTTGACCAACATCCATTAGTTCAAACAATACGAAATGGTGAAGTTTGGAGCGGTGATCTTCCAGTACTTGCCTTAGCATTTGATGCTGATTTTAATATTAGAGAAGGACTTGATACTGCTTATCTAAATTATAATTACGAATGGTATGGAAAAAATCTAGATTCTGTAGCAACTCTACTTGCTGACTTCAAAAAAGAAATACAGTATCAACATTCCATAAAACCTGATTTCACCAACTTCATAGACTCTATAAAAACGAACCAAATCTCACAAAAACTAAACGCTTTCTTTAGAACGACTAATACATCTCAATTAAAAATATATTTTGACCCACTTAATAACATCACAAATAAAGCTATCACTTTTTTAAATGATGATAAAGATAATCGGCATTTTCTTATTGGATATTTTTGTGATCATCCTGATACAACTTCACAACAACTCCAATTAGAATGGGATGAAGATTATAGAAGAATAGCTATACATGAAAATGCCCATCTTTATACGGATAGATTGCTTGATAAATATTATGATGAAGAGCTAAAAAAACTCATACAACAAGAAAAACATAAAGAGACTTATACTAATATTGATGAAATAATTGTAAGAGGTCTTACCTCAAAGATAATTGGTCATTATTATGGTGAAAATCACGGGAAAGAAGATATTCAAAATCAGCCTCCAGCTTCAAAAATTATTTATACTCTTTTAGATAATTATCTTGAAACACCAGAAATGGAATTTGAAGATATTTATAAAGAATTTATTGTACATTTGAAATCACATTTTAAATAAAAACGGATTGGTGGAAAGAATTATATTAGATGAAGCTCGATTTTCTCTAACCATTGAACGGCTAACGTATCAATTAATTGAAGATTTTGGAGATTTTAAAGATACTTGTATTATTGGCATCCAACCTGAAGGCTGTATCCTAGCATCTAGAATTTACCAACGTTTGTTAGAAATATCTAAATTGAGTAATATTGAGTATGGCAAGTTAGATATTACTTTTTTTAGAGATGACTTTAGAACTCGTACCAAACCACTTACTCCAAGTAGTACACAAATTGATTTTCTAATAGATAATAAAAAGGTCATTTTAGTAGATGACGTTTTATATACTGGTAGAACTATTAACGCTGCACTAGCAGCCCTTCAGTATTACGGTCGAGCTGATGAAATTGCCTTAGTTACGATGGTGGATCGTTGTTTCAACAGAGAACTTCCAATTGAAGCGAACTATACTGGTATAAGTATTGATTCAAGAAGTAGTGAAGCCTATGTGCAAGTGGAATGGAAAGAAATACAAGGAGCAGACAACGTGATTTTATTTCCCCAAAAGCAATCATAAATGGCTGAATTAAGTACTAAACATATTCTTGGTATTAAGTACCTAAAAAAGAAAGATATAGAACTCATCTTTGAGACAACGGAACGTTTTAAGGAAGTCCTCAATCGTCCAATCAAAAAAGTTCCTTCCCTGAGAGATGTTACTATCGCCAATTTATTTTTTGAAAATTCTACTCGAACAAGAATTTCTTTCGAATTAGCTGAAAAAAGGCTTTCTGCAGATGTGGTTAATTTTTCTGCTGCTGCTTCTTCAGTTAAAAAAGGAGAAACACTACTAGATACGGTGAATAATATACTTTCAATGAAAGTTGATATGCTCGTTATGCGACATCCAGCTCCAGGTGCACCCATATTTTTATCTCGCCATATTGATGCCAATATCATTAATGCTGGTGACGGCACACATGAACATCCCACACAAGCCTTGCTAGATGCTTTTTCTATGCGAGAGCAAGTTGGTGATTTGGAAGGCAAAAAAATTGCTATTTTTGGTGATATCCTTCACTCTAGAGTAGCAATGAGTAATATATTTTGCTTAAATAAGCTAGGTGCAAAAGTAAAGGTATGTGGGCCTCCTACTCTTATTCCTAAACATATCCAACATCTGGGCGTTGAGGTCTCTCATGACCTTAGAAACACCCTTGAATGGTGTGATATTGCCAATGTACTAAGAATTCAATTGGAACGACAGGACATAAAATATTTTCCATCTATTCGGGAATATGTGCTTCGTTTTGGTATCAATAAAAAACTTTTAGATAGTTTGAATAAAGAAGTTGTCATAATGCACCCTGGACCTATTAATCGAGGAGTAGAGCTTAGTAGTGATGTCGCTGATTCTGACCAATCAATTATCTTACAGCAAGTTGAAAATGGTCTAGCAACACGTATGGCTATCCTTTATTTATTGGCTGGAAAAAGGGGATCATAAAAAGTGGTGCAATCCATGATCCAGCATATTTTTGTGATTGGGGTTTTTATAAAAATTCATAATTGAGTATTAATTTTCAAACAACTTCAAAATATACATTTTATATAAATACTAGCTAATCTTCTTAAGTATCCCCCTTCATTTATGCTTCAATAAACACTTAAAATACTTTACCAATTTTATAAAAAAATAAAATTCATATGCCCAAAACGAACAATCTAGTCATCAATATTCAAAATAGATTATCTTATTACAAGAAGAATGGCTATGCTGCATTTTTTTAGTTATAATTTTTTGTTTTAAAAAAACTTATCTTTATTTGTATTCCTTATTATACCACAATATTATATTGTAACATCATAACTTAAATGAATGAGTAAAAATCGAAATAATATCAATTATTTAGAAGGTTTATTAAACAATGATAAAAAAATTATTGAAAAAATTTATGATGACTTTCTATTTAGAATAGAAGCTTTAATCAAAAAAAATGGTGGTAGCAAAGAAGATGCATGGGAAATTTTCCAAGAAGGTTTAATGGTCATTTTAAAAAAAGCAAGGAGGAAAGATTTTTCTCTTTATTCTGCGTTTTATACCCTACTTTATGCTATTTGTAGAAACCTCTGGTTAAATGAAATGCAAAAAAAATACAGATCGGAGGTTACAATTCAGGATGATCACAAATATATAAGTGACACTAACTTAGAAAAGACATATAGTGAATTTGAACAGATAGCACTTTATAAACAAAAATTTAGTCTTCTAAGCGATAAATGTAAACGATTACTCACACTATTTTTTAATGGTAATAGTTTTAAAATCATTGCTAAAGAAGTTGGATATTTAAACGATTTAGTCGCTAAAAAAGAAAAATATAAATGTCAAAAACATCTTATTAAAACAATTCAAGAAGATCCTGTTTATACGGAATTATCTCATAAGAAAAAAATAAAATGAACCAAGAAGAGATAGAAAAATATAATCAAATTCAGTTGTATCTCACTGGTCAACTTGAAGGAAAAGAATTAGAAGTCTTTAAACAACAAATGCAAGAAGACCCTTCTTTACAAGAACTTGTTTTTCTTGAGCAAGAGCTTAAGTATATGTTGAGTGATGAGCCAGAACTCAAACATACATTAAGTGAAATCAGAAGGGAGAAAAGTCAAAAGACTTTAAATACTCAAAAACCTAGTACAGCGAAAAGGGTATCACTAATTAACTACCTTAAAATTGCAGCGTCCGTAATTGGTCTCTCTGTAGGCATCTGGTGGCTAGTCACTCAATTTACACCTTCTCCTCCTTATCAAGCATTTCATACGCATGATTTACCAAGTTATACTATGCGGGGAGATGAAGAAAAACCTAAAAAAGCCAATGAAATCAGAAAATTATTTGACCAAAAACAATATGTTACTGCGCTTCCTAAAATAGAACAATTTCTTGATAAATACCCTGAAGATCAAGAAATGAGGTTAATTCTAGGCGTAACTAATTTTGAATTAGAAAAGTATAATAAAAGTTTAAAAAACTTTGATGAAATCATCAATTCAAGAGCATTTGCAGCAGATAAAGCAAAATGGTACAAAGCTGGTGTCCTATTAAAACTAAAACAAAATGATAATGCAAAGAAAATTTTACAAGAAATTATAGAACAGAAAAGCTATAAACATCAAGAAGCCGTAAAAGTTTTAAAAAAATTATAATAGCTTTATTAATACATTTTGGTTCAAGCAGAAAAGGATGACAATTTGAAATTGTTATCCTTTTCTACTATCAACACACTATAAAATAGTATATTTGCAGATAAGATTATCACTTATTAAACGCCATAATCATGTTGAGATTACTTATAATTACTACTTTAATCTTCCTTTCTCCATTTATACTACTTTCACAAAAAAAAGATAAAAAACCAGAATGGGATGTCGCCAACCCTCCTGGTCAATTAAAAGAAGTCTCTTTCAACACTAATGAAGGAACTTGGATGAGTCTAGATGTTAGTCCTGATGGTCAAACCATCGTTTTTGATATGATGGGAGATATCTATTCTATGCCCATTACAGGTGGTAAAGCGAAATTACTTTCTGGTGGAATCCCCTATGATGTCCAACCCCGATTCAGTCCTAATGGTAAAAAAATAGCTTTCACAAGTGATAGAGGTGGTGGTGATAATATTTGGATAATGGATATAGATGGTTCTAATCCTAAAGCTGTAACGAAAGAAAAATTTCGTTTATTGAATAATCCTTATTGGATGCCTGATGGCGATTATATAGTCGCTCGAAAACATTTCACCTCTAGGCGTTCTCTAGGAGCTGGAGAAATGTGGATGTATCATCTTAGTGGTGGTGAAGGTGTTCAAATGACCAAACGAAAAAATGACCAACAAGACGTCAATGAACCTTGTATATCTCCTGACGGTAAGTATATTTATTTTAGTGAAGATATGTATCCTGGTGGTTTTTTTAAATATAATAAAGATCCTAACAGCCAAATATATGTGATAAAACGCTATGATATAGAAAAAGATAAAGAGGAAAGAGTCACAGGAAGTGCTGGTGGTGCTATCCGTCCTCAGATTTCTAATAATGGGAAATTAATGGCATTTATAAAACGGGTAAGAACAAAATCAGTCCTTTTCTTACACGATTTAGAGTCTGGAGAAGAATGGCCTATTTTTGATGGTTTGAGTAAAGATCAACAAGAAGCATGGGCAATTTTTGGTGCTTATACAGGCTTTGACTGGACACCTGACGATCGACATATTGTTATTTGGGGAAAAGGTAAAATATGGAAAGTGGACGTTCAAAATGCAAAGGCTAAAGAAATTCCTTTCTCCGTCGATGTAAATATAAAAGTGCAAGAAACCGTCCTGTTTGAGAATAAAGTAGATGCCGATGAGTTTAATGTTCATGTGATTCGTCATGCACAAACTTCACCTGATGGTAAAACACTTGTTTTTAGTGCAGTAGGACATCTTTGGAAAATGAATCTACCAAATGGAAAGCCTAGTCGATTAACAAAAAGTACAGATTTTGAGTTTGAGCCTTCATTTTCGCCCGATGGTCGTCAGCTCGTATATGTAACATGGAATGATGAGGAAATGGGTAATATTCATAAAATAGATATAGGAAGTAAACGTTCTACAAAACTCACGCAAAAGAAAGGAATCTACCGAACACCTCGATTTTCAAATAATGGTAGAACCATCGTTTTTAGAAAAGAAAGTGGTAACCATCAACAAGGTTTTTCACATACTAAAAAACCAGGTATTTATACCATTTCAGCGAGTGGAGGTCAAGCAAAATTCATTACGCCACTAGGCGAAAACCCTCGATTCACACCTGATGATAAAAGAATTCAATTCAACACAGGAGGTTATCTTTTTGGAAGCCCCAAAAAAGCATTTAAAAGTGTCGATTTAAATGGACATGAGGAAAAAACCATTTTCAATACAAAATATACCAATCAATTTGTTCCTAGCCCCGACAATAAATGGATTGCTTTTAGTGAATTGTATAAAGTATATGTTGCACCAATGCCTAAATCAGGGAAACCAATCGGTTTAAGTGCTAAAACCAAGGCCGTTCCTGTGGCTCAAGTCGCAAAAGACGCAGGCATCAATCTTCATTGGTCAGCAGATAGTAAAAAAATACATTGGACGCTTGGCAACGAATATTATACAGATGAATTGACGGATCGTTTTCTATTCCTAGAAGGAGCTAGAGATTCTGTCCCCCCACTTGATACAGTAGGAGTAAAAATTAAATTACAATTGAGTAGTGATAAGCCCAAAGGTAAAATAGCTCTAAAAGGAGCAAGAATCATTACAATGGAAGGAGACGAAGTGATTGAGAATGGCACTATCTTAATAGAAAATAATAAAATCGTATCAATAGGTCAAGCCAGTGAGTTGGACATTCCTGCTGGTACAAAAACAATGGATGTTACAGGGAAAACTATTCTTCCTGGTTTTGTTGATGTTCATGCTCATTTAGGTAATTTCCGACTAGGACTTAGCCCACAAAAACAATGGGAATACTACGCAAACTTAGCCTATGGAGTTACGACGTGTCATGATCCTTCCTCCAATTCGGAAATGATATTTTCTCATTCTGAAATGATAAAATCTGGAAAAATGGTTGGCCCTAGGCTCTATTCAACTGGAGTAATTTTGTATGGTGCGGATGGTGATTTTAAAGCTGTTATTAATAGTTTGGACGATGCCAAATCTGCTCTTCGACGAACAAAAGCCTATGGTGCATTTTCGGTTAAAAGTTATAACCAACCTCGTAGAGATCAGCGACAACAAGTTATACAAGCAGCACGAGAACTAGATATACTCGTCATGCCCGAAGGAGGCTCTACCTTTTTTCATAATATGACTCAAGTAATTGATGGACATACAGGCGTAGAACATAATATCCCCATTGCTCCAATTTATAAGGATGTTATTGAAGTTTGGAAAGCAACAAAAGCCCATAATACCCCTACCCTAATCGTAAATTATGGTGGGATGAATGGAGAATATTATTATTATCAAAAAACGAATGTTTGGGAAAAAGAACATCTTCTGAAATATACACCTAGAGCGATTATTGACAGTCGTTCTAGACACCGAACAATGGTTCCTGATGAGGAATATGAAAATGGGCATATTTTAGTCTCTCAATCTTGTAATAAACTTCAAGATGCTGGTGTTAATATCAATTTAGGTTCTCATGGACAGCTTCAAGGACTAGGGGCACATTGGGAGTTTTGGATGTTTGCACAAGGAGGAATGAGTAATCATCAGACCTTAAGAGCAGCTACAATGAATGGTGCGATTTATCTTGGCATGGAAAAGGAAATCGGTTCTTTGAAAGTTGGTAAACTAGCCGATTTAATTATTTTGGATAAAAACCCACTAGATGACATCCACAATACTGAAACCATTGAATACACTATGTTAAATGGGCGATTGTATGATGTCAGTACAATGAATGAAGTTGGGAATTATGATAAAAAACGTAGCAAGTTTTACTGGGAATTGTCCAAATATAATCAAGATTTTCCTTGGCATATGGAAACCAATAGTATTATGAAGCCGCAATGTGGTTGTAGACATTAGGTTGTTTATATGAATACGAAATATCTTAAAATTGCTGCAGAGTTATTTTTTGCATTACTGATGGTTTTTACGTTTTTTATTTTCCCCTTACATCAAATTAAAATGAGTAATGCTGCGGGAGAAACAGTCAATTTTATTGACCTTAAACCATATTATACCCATCAAGAAGCAATAGACTATTTTAAAACGTTAAATGCAGAAGGTCGGCAAATTCACAGGCTTGTCACTGGTAAGATAGATATGATGTACCCATTTGTTTATGGAGGCTTGCTCATGCTTATTTTATTTTCTTTGATAAGAAAAATTATCCCGAAATTTAAATACTTAGTGGTCTGCCCATTGTTAATTATGTTGCTGGATTTCTGTGAAAATTTCAATACCTTGGGTATGCTAAAAAGCTATCCGTCTATTACCTCCTTTCAAACAACTATTGGCAGCACCTTTACTTTTTTTAAATGGATAGCTCTCGTAATGACATTACTATTAGTACTTTCTTTGAGTTTGGTCTACATCTACTATTTTTATAAAAATCGTTCTAAAAATGTTTGAGGGAATAAGTTATTTAAAAAATGGAAATAAACGTCAACGAGAAGCATATCAAGTCTTAAAGAGGCTGCAAATATTTGAAAATCTAGTAGCATTTAAGCCTATTCTAGTCGGTACAATCCCTATTGAGATTGACATCCCTGGAAGTGATTTAGATATTATTTGTTCTTGTAAAAAACATCAAAATTTTATTGATATCGTATCCAAATACTATGCTCAAGAGGAGGGTTTTAGTATTACTCAAAAGACTATTGGAACTATCGATACTACAATAATACGATTCAATACATTTTCCTTCCCAATAGAATTTTTTGCTCAAAATCGGCCAACTAAAAGTCAGTTAGCTTATCAGCATATGCTTATAGAATACCAAATACTTCAATCCCAAGGACAAGCATTTAAACAAGAAGTCATTGAATTGAAAAAACAAGGAATGAAAACAGAACCTGCCTTTGCAAAACTTTTACACTTACAAGGAGATCCTTACAAGACTTTACTCACACTAAAACTATAATTGGATATGAATAAGGCATTTGAAATACAAGATTTTTGGCAATTATACTTGGCTCTGGAAGGTATCATATGGAATGAAGAAAGAGAGATCATAAGAGAAATAAACAAGGACATTCCGTTACAACTTATAAATGAGCTTAATAAGAATTTTGAAACAGCCGTGGATGAAGAAGAAGGGGAATATAAAGGTAGAAAGTACAAAATACAACACCTTTCCGTTCATTTTGTTTTTATATTAAAAAATTTTGAGTTGCTAATAGAATTCCATCCTGACATATCTGGTAGCACTATTAATCTTTTTTTATATCATAATGATAATGAATATCTTTTGGGGTGGCGAGATTGTGCTAGATGGCATCCATATTGTCTCCGATATAGTGAATTTTTACTAATATTAAAACAAATCAAAAAATACGATAATCAATGGAAAGACTCTCTTATCCCTCTTCTACTTTTAAAAGATTTTGTAGGATTTGGAGGAGAAGATAATGAGCATAGATTGGTGTTATCTAAACAGGCTGAAGTTGTTTTAAATGAATTAAATATTGACAATACTGATTACTTAGCACCTTGCCATATAAAAGAGAAATATCAATGGGTCGAAACAGCATTAGGCTGGGAATTTACAGCAGACTACAGTTGTTACTCCATTAGAAATGCTCCACATAAAGACTCTAAAGAAGGACAATTTCCTTTCAATTTGTGGCGACAACTCATGAACCAAATGAAAGATGAAATATAGTTTATCTTTGATAAGCCTATTTTTTCTTTCTCCTTTTTACACTTCTTTTTTTACTAAAAAATTCTCTTTTTCTTTTTTGCTTTTCTTTATTCCATTCCTTCTTTTCCTTTATCGTCATGGGTTTAGTCGTTTGTGGATAGGGATGATCGTTGACCTTTTCTAAAGCCTTTTCGGTTAATTTTTCAATCGCCTTCACATAAATATTTTCCTCTGGCTCGCTAATTGATATAGCGACCCCTTTTTCTCCAGCTCGACCAGAACGGCCTATTCTATGAACATACGTTTCAGGAATATTTGGAACATTAAAGTTAATCACATATCCAAGCTTCGATATATCTATCCCTCTTGCAGCAATATCGGTTGCTACTAATATTTTTATCTTATCTTCTTTAAAGTTTTTTAAGGCTTTTTGTCTTCTATTTTGGCTTTTATTTCCATGGATAGCATCGGCTCTAAGATCCATTTTTTTCAATTTCCGAACAAGCTTATCCGCACCATGCTTAGTCCTCACAAAAACAAGCATTTGTTCTTCTTTTTTATCTTTTATAATATGCGTCAACAGATTTGTTTTATCCTTCCTATTGGTATAGTAAATATACTGCTTTACAGATTCTGCCGCAGTTGATTTCCTAGTAACTTCTACTCTTTCTGGATTGGTTAATATTTTTTTTGATAATTCTATAATATGGTTAGGCATAGTAGCCGAAAAAAACAATGTTTGTCTCTCAATAGGTAATATTTTTACCAGTTTTTTTATATCATGGATAAATCCCATGTCTAACATACGATCAGCTTCATCAAGCACAAAAATTTTAATATCATCTAGTTTTATAAAACCTTGATTTATCAGGTCTAATAATCGTCCTGGTGTCGCTACTAAAATTTGTACACCTTTCTTTAATGCTCGCACTTGAACATTCTGATTGACGCCTCCAAATATAACCGCATGTTTTATTTTGGTATACTTATTATATTCTTTTATACTTTCATCTATTTGGATCGCTAATTCACGTGTTGGCGTTAAAATCAAAGCCCTTAAATTTGGCATTTTTTGCTTATTGCCATCTATCTGAAAGATTAATTGAATAATTGGCAAGGCAAAAGCACCCGTTTTTCCCGTTCCTGTTTGGGCTATTCCTAAAAGATCGTTACGATTTAATATTTTAGGGATGGATTCTTTTTGAATTTTTGTTGGGATTTTATACCCTTTTTCTTCTATTGCTTTTAATATCGGTTCTATTAACTTCAAATTTTCAAACCCCATTTATTCTCTTTTTGACACTCTCACTACCTAAACTCAATCTATCAACTGATGGAGCAGAGATTATTATAAAACCCGCAATGTACCAAATATTCTGCTTAATATACTATGATAGGAAATTAATATTAAGAAGAAGGCTTAATTTTTCGAATCTTCATTTGGATCATATTTTTTTCACTTTTTGTTTTTGTTAGTGATAAAGCCATTTGAAGTTGCTCCAATGCCTGTTTATTACTTACCCCATGATAAAGTTCTCCTAGAAGCGCATGGTAGAAGTGATTTTTAGTTAAGTTTATTTTTAAGGCTTCCTTGATTGCTTCTTCTTTACTATTCGCCTTGGCAAGAGCATACGTTCTATTTAAAGCAGCTATAGGCGAATATTCAATTTGCAATAAATGATTATAGAGCTGGAGAATACGCTCCCATTTTTGTTGACTTTCTTCGGGTTTGGTATGCCAAAAAGCAATCGATGCCTCCAAATGGTATTTAGAAACCAATTCGCCCTTTGCAGAACGATGTAGATAATGTTCTCCCTGCAAAATTAATTCTTGACTCCAACTTTTTTTATCCTGCTCATCATATAAAATAGGGCTACCCAATTCATCTTGCCTCGCTTCAAATCTTGAAGCATGAAAACAAAATAATGCCATCAAGGCATTTGCCTCAGAGATATTGTTATGATCCAAAAAAAGATACAGTAAACGCATGGCTTCTAAACACAAATTCTTTCTTATTTTTTTCTCATTTGTAGATGAATAATATCCTTCATTAAACAATAAATAGATTATAGTCAATACATTAGACTGCCTTTCTCTAAGTTCATTCTTAGATGGCAAATCCAACTGTATATTCTCCTTTCTATATTTCGTTTTTGCTCTTTGCAGACGCTTATTAATAGTGGTTTTTGTGGTTAATAATGCTGAGGCTATCTCCTCAATCCCAAATCCGCACAATACTCTAAGTGCTAAAGATATTTGTGCTTCAGTAGACAAGATAGGATTACAGACTGTAAACAACATTTTGAGTTGACTGTCTTTAATATTTTCCTCAGACATATCCAATTCCATGTTATCTATCAGTTCTTGCTTTTTAGATAATGTTGGTTTTATCTTTTCGATGAAAATTGATTTTCTTTTAAAGAAATCCCTTGTTTTATTCTTTGCAACAGCGTATAACCAAGCCTTAGGGTTTTCAGGTATTCCTTTTAAGGACCAAGTTTCAGCAGCTACCAAAAAAGTTTCACTAGCAATATCTTCAGCTAACTGTATATTGGAAATACCAAACGTTTTGCAAAGTACACTAACGACTTTACTAAACTCTGTTCGGAATAAATTTGGTATTAATTCTTGATTTTTCATAATAAAAACTGCCAATTTAAAAATTGGCAGCCTTACATTTTTTGGATTAAAATACCATAACATCTCTAACTTCAACAGAACCACCATAGCTCAATGTAGGGCAGCCCTCCGAAAGTTTAATCGCATCCTCAATATTCTCTGCTTTTACAATAATGTATCCACCAACCATCTCCTTAACTTCCATATAAGGTCCATCTGTAATGACATTATTTGGTCGAACTACTTTACCTTCAATACCTAAAGCATTTGTAGATACAAACTTCCCTTGTGCTGCGATTCCTCCTATCCAATCTTGCCAAACTTTAACTTGCGCTTGCATTTGTTCTGGGGTAGGTCTTTCAACTCTATCTTCGCTTCTAAAGATCATCATAAATTCTTTCATAATAATTAATTTTTTTAAATGTTATTATATCATGTTTACACCCCTATGTCGATCAAGATTTTCAAAATAGGACAACAAAGATTTATTTTTTTAAAAAAATATTTAAAGTTAAGCCCTACAAAGATAATTAACGATTATTTCTTAGACTGAAACAAACAAAGTTTAACTAATTTCATTATATTACTCTTTTTTGATATTAGATGTATCTCCTACATTTATAAAATCCATTACTATGGCGAATTACACAATAACAGTAAACGGGCAGTCTAAAACTGTCAACGTCGATCCAGACACTCCTCTTTTATGGGTATTACGTGATGAATTGAATTTAGTAGGTACCAAATATGGCTGTGGGATTGCACATTGTGGTGTTTGTACTGTTCACCTAAATGGAGAAGCTGCTCGCTCTTGTTCCATTCCTATTTCTTTAGTAAAAGATCAACCTATAACAACAATTGAAGGGCTTTCGGATACTATAAACCACCCTCTACAAGCCGCTTGGAGAGAACACGATGTCCCTCAATGTGGGTACTGTCAATCTGGACAAATTATGAGTGCCGCTGCTCTTCTCAAAAGCATCCCCAACCCTAGTGATGAGGATATTGATAATGCAATGTATGGTAATTTATGTCGATGCGCCACTTATTTAAGAATAAAAAAAGCTATTAAAACTGCTTCAAAAAATATCTAAAGATGAACAAAGTAAATAGAAGAGATTTTATCAAAACAAGTGCATTGGCTAGTGGAAGTCTTTTTATTGGTTTTAACTGGATGGGTTGTAAAAGCGACCAAGCAGTCGTAGAGGTTCTAAAAGCAATGCCTAAGGAATGGTTTACCTTTGATGCTTATATCAAAATTGGTGAAACAGGATTGATTACTATTTTTTCGCAAAATCCTGAAATTGGGCAAAACATCAAGACCTCAATGCCAATGATTGTTGCAGAAGAGTTGGATGTAGATTGGAAGGACGTAATTGTGGAGCAAGCTCCGTTAAATACCGATTGGTACGAGCGTCAAGTAGCTGGGGGTAGCCAATCTATCCGACAGGGCTGGGAAATATTACGAAATGCGGGAGCCTCTGTAAAACAACTTTTAGTAGAAACAGCTGCTGCAAGATGGGAAGCTGATCCTAGTGACTGCTCTGTATCAAAAGGTATCGTAAGCCATAAAGATGGTCGAAGTATAGGTTATGGTGCATTGGCAAAAGAGGCCAGTCAAAAAGAAGTCCCGAAAGATTTCACGTTAAAGAAGCCCGAAGATTTTACGATAATTGGTAAGAGCAAAGTAAACGTTGATATAAATGATATTTTAAGTGGACAACCGCTCTTCGGATTGGATTACAAAGAAGAAGGAATGGTTTATGCTGTTGTAGTACGTCCTCCAGCTTTTGGAAATACGTTAGAATCTTTTGATAAAACAGCAACAGAAAAAATAAATGGTGTAATAGATGTGGTATCGTTTGGAGATAAAATTGCAATCATCGCCAAAAATACCTGGGCAGCCATAAAAGGTAAAAAAGCCTTAAAAACAACTTGGAAGAAATCAGCAAAATTTGAAGACTCAACATACCATACTAAAACCTTAAAAGAATATTTAGCTAAAAAATCAACAAGTCCAAGAAGAGTTGATGGTGATATTGACAAAGCTTTCAAAGCTGCGGATGACATAATTGAAAGAACTTACGAAGCCCCATTCTTGCCTCATAACTGTATGGAACCCATGAATTTTTTTGCCAATGTAACTTCTGAAAAAGTCCATTTAGTAGGTCCTATTCAAACGCCTAAATGGACAGAATCAAGAGTCGCTGATCTATTGGGACGAAAATTAGAAGATATAGATGTACATATGACAAGAATGGGTGGTGGTTTTGGTCGAAGGCTATATGGTGATTTCGCTCTAGAAGCTGCTGAAATCTCTAGTAAGATCAATAAACCTGTAAAAGTCGTTTTTTCTCGTGAGGATGATATGCTTGCGGGTACTTATAGACCTGCCTCTGCTTATCGTTTTAAAGTGGGTATTAAGGATGGTGAAATAACAGCATATCACCTGACAGAAGCCTGTTTCAATGGACAGATGTTCCCTCCTATGGAAAGTAACTTTCCTTGTGGTGCAATTCCTAATTACAGAGTAGATTGTCATAAGATTGACTCCAATATAACGACTGGAGCTTGGCGAGCCCCTTATGCTAATTTCTTAGCCTTTGCGGAACAAGCATTTCTAGATGAGTTATCGACTCATTTACAGCAAGATCCCATAGAATTTCGACTAGCATTATTGGAAAAAGCACAAAAAAATCCTGTAGGTGAAAAGTATAATTATGAAGTCGATAAAATGAAAGGTGTTATTGAATTGGCTGTAGAAAAATCGAATTGGAAAGAACGTAAAACCAATAAAGGTTTTTGTGCTTACTATTCGCATAATACCTATGTGGCAGAAGTGGCAGAAGTAGAAATGGTTAATAATTCACCTATTGTTAAAAAAATCTATTGTGCGGTAGACTGTGGGATTGTGATCAACCCTAAAGCCGCTCTCAATCAAATAGAAGGAGGAATTCTTGATGGTATGGGACATGCCATGTATGCTGATTTTGAATTTGAAAATGGTCGTTCTAAATCGTCCAATTTCCATAATTATCGCCATCTAAGAATGGTCGAAGCCCCAGAAATTGAGGTGCATTTTGTTCAAAGTAATAATGATCCAACAGGTCTAGGAGAACCTACCCTACCACCAGCGGGAGGAGCTATTGCAAATGCTATTTTTGCAGCAACCCAAAAAAGATTATACAAGCAACCATTTGTAAAAGAAATTAAGGTTTTAGGATAATGTTATGAAAATAAAAAAACTGGAATTGTATACCTCTAATTTAGATACACAAATTGATTTTTATGCCAATATATTAGGATTAGACATAATCAAAAACTCAGAAGATACCGTTGAATTTCAAATTGGAAATTCCATTTTAAGATTCGTTCAAAACGATAACTTCAAGCCCTATCATTATGCTATCAATATTCCATCCAATATGGAACAGGAGGCCTTAGAATGGTTAAAGCAAAGGGTTGATATTTTATGCTATGACGGAAATGAGATTCAATATTTTGATTTTTGGAATGCCTATGCAATATACTTTTATGATAAGGATAAAAATATTGGAGAATTTATTGCTCGAAAAGAGTTAGACATTAATTCTAGCAAACCCTTTTCTCAAGCATCTTTACTAGGAATTAGTGAGATTGGTATTCCTACCAGAGACGTTAAAAGTGAATTTGAATTATTAAACGATGTAAGTGCTATCCCTATCCATTCTGGTAACCTTAAACGATTTTGTGCTGTAGGTGATGAAGAAGGACTATTTATTATTATCAATAAAAACCTTAAAAAAGAATGGTTTCCTACAAAGGATATTCCCCTATCCGCTGATTTCAAAATTGAATTTTCCACGAATGGGAATACTTTTTATTTTGAATATAAAAATGAACAATTAAAAGAATCGGTTCGTTGAAACTGTAATAGTAAATGTTATTTCAATTCTGATCTAGATTAGGGCAGAAGTATTTAATTGATTGTTTTAGTGGCTTGCTTGAATAATTGTAGTGCTAAATCGTAACTATCTTAGAATTTGCCCGATTCAACATTCATAAATTGATTCTATTCTGAGATAGGAAAGGCTCTACTAACCAAATAATATTTATATCAATTTTAATGTTATTAGTGGGATAACTTTTTAGAGTATCTGTTACGAGAAAACTAGGAAATGAAGCCGCACTTTAAGAAGTCGCTTTAACAGGCTTTCCAAATTGAAATGGCTAAAGAAAAATACGAATCAAAGTCATCTTTTTAGGCATATTAATCAATACTCAATCTCAAGAAAACTAGCATCAAAATAAGCAGTTGAATTTTCATTTTTAATTCTTTAGGAATGATTGGTAAAAAACACTCTTCTTTCTCCTTTTTTAATACTCAAAACCATTAAGCTATTTTCAAACCATTCGCCAAATACATCTACTTTTTGTCCTTGGCTTAAGGACATAATTTTCCATCCCAAGTTTCCTCTTATTTCTAGGGGTATTTTATTACTATTTTCATCAACAATATAAAAAATGTCATTCTCAACAATTGGGATAACACTATGGATATAACAAGGAAACTCCCTCAGCCATGGATTATCTGAAAGTGCCTGACTATATTGTTCTAAATACGTTGAGAATCCATAAGTTCCTTGAAAGGAACTATCATCTATAATGTGTACAATCTTTTGGGATTTAAATATTAATCTTAAAGGATAGGAAGATGGATAAAAGACAGCTTCTGCTTCTATTACACTTCCTACATTCCAAATGTATTGAAATCCTATCTTACGATAATCATACTCTTGATAAAATCCAAACTTTCCTGTTTTTTCTCCCAGAAACCATGTTCGTTGAAACGGAGCATTATCAATATTATACGATTCAAATTGACCGATAATTAACCAATTGTCTTTTATTCCATTTTCCTCTAATAAATCAGATTGTTTAACCGTTACACCTAGTTGATTCAGTAGCTCTATTTGTAACGTATCTGGAATATTATCAAACGCTTTTACTCCTTTAGTGATTAAATGCAAATCAGATAACGTCATTAACATCGATTCATGCCATTCTTTTTGAGCAGAAGAAATTAGTTCTAATTCTCTTATTCTTGTAGCAACTCCTCGCATCTTAGAATCTACCATTCTAGAGGCAATATCAGACCAAAAAGTTTTATCTTTTCGACTATTACTTTGTACTGTTGCTAGACCTTCTCTTGTAAGATCCTCTAACCATAATTCTAGATCTTTCAATCCACTTTTCATTGTCTCAAGGCGTTTTTTTCGGGTCTTTTCTTTTGCTTCTTTTGAGCGTTGAATTTCTTCTGGTGTTTTCCCTTTTGTTTCTTTTGTTTTTTTTCGTTTTCCTCTATTTTCAATCCAAGTTTCTACCCATTCAGGTAAATCACTACTGATCCTAAATCCATCTGTATCGGTTATGCTTAAAAGAAATAAGCCTAAAGCATGCTTGCATGGAAATTTACGACTTGGGCAGCTACATTTAAAAGCTGGTGTTTCTAAATCTACGACTGTATTATATGGTTTTTTTCCTCCTGTATGAAATGCGCCCCAGACAATTTGACCATTGGAGACTAATGACATCCACTTAGATCTTATAGATACTTCCCTTGCTTTTTTGATAGAGGCTTGATCTGGTGCAAATTTCAATATTTCTTCAGTAGTCCAATACATTAAAAATGCCTAATTTTATAACAAAACAATCTTACAAAAATAGAACTATTAATATAAACAAAAAAAGTTTTTATTCTTCTATTTCTGGTTTGATATATTTATTATCTGGGCAAATTTTCAAGAAGAAATTTCTATCTAATTTTGGTCGTCTCATATATCGGTTAAATATTACAGCATCAATAACCTCATTGATAGCATTTTTCATATAGAAATTTCCTAATGGTCTTGATTCATAATCATTAAAATTCAATCCTTTTAAGGGCAACCAATAATTATCATATTCAGATTCACCTAAAAGGAATTCTAATGTTCCTATTTTAGGGTTCTTGATCTTCCCTCTTCTAAACAATCCATATTCCCCCCTCATAAGCTGTAAGACCAATGGTATATACTTTTTCTTCAAATTCATTATGGCTAATGGTTCCCCAACAAATTATTTTACTCTTGGGGTATTTTTCTTTTAACCATATTAAAAAAGAGCAAAAAACAACAGCAGAGCAATCGAAATATTGCAGTTGCCATTCTACGAAAAGAGTGATTCCGATTATTACTACAAAATCCAGATTTTAAACACCTTAAAAAAGTCCTCCGACTGCTTAGTCGTTACCGAGAAAAAGTCAGAATCCGCCCACCAACCAAACGAAAACTCATGAGAGCAAACGTCCGATATATGACCGAAAAAAATTACAAACCTGCATTTTAGCCGAAGTAGGTTTGTAAAACATTGAAATATAATATATTAAATACTTCCGAATAGATGTGGTTCTTTTGGGGTTTATGGGTTCATTATGCCCATACAACAAACCAAAATAGTCATTTTTTTCGTTCTGCCACTAAAACCCAAAAAACTTAAAAAGTGACACCATCAAACATCCCATTTCCAAAAATCAAATGCCATCTTTTCCCCTTAACTTTGCGGAATTGAACCTTTGTTGTAAGTAGTTTTTATCCTACTTCAGTAATTAAATCCTCTCTACTTTTTCTAACCTTTTTAAGATTGACTAACCAATCATTTTCAGCATCTCTATATCCCAATGGAAGCAAAACGCAACTTCTTAATCCTTTTTCTTTTAGACACAATATTTCATCCAATGCATTAGCATCAAAACCTTCCATCGGAGTAGCATCAACTTCCTCAAATGCTGCGGCTGTAATCGCTTGTGAGAAAGCAATATAAGCTTGTTTTGCAGCATGATTGAAATTTACTTCGGGGTCTCTTGAAGGATAACTTTTCAAAAGCATCTGTCTATAATTCTCCCAACCTTCATTTTTAAACCCTCTAACTTCATTCACTAAGTCAAACATCTTGTTAATCCGCTCTTCAGTATAGGTATCCCAGGCTGCAAAAACCAATAAGTGAGAACAATCTGACACCACAGACTGATTCCATGCGATTACCTTAATTTTATCTTTTACCTCCTGATTCGCAACCACATATACTTCAAAAGGTTGCAAGCCACTAGAGGTTGGTGCTAGAGATATTGCCTCAATAATGTTATCAATTTTCTCTTGAGGGATTTTTTGACGATTCATTGCTTTTGTCGCATAACGCCAACTGAGTTTATCTATTAATTCCATATTTTAGTTTAATTCTTTTAATAATGTTTTTGCAGCTAATTTGCCAAGTTCATTGGATGCTAATGGACTCGCACCTGTAATTAGCTTTCTATCTACACACACGGTCTTATCCATTTTGGTATTCATCAAATTAGCACCAAGATTTTTCAAATTTTCACTTAAACCGTAAGGCATTTTACCTGGCAGATATCCAATCATTGGTGTTTTATTATCTACTGAATCAGGAAAAACAGCCATATTATAGCCTTTGTATAAAAATGCTTGATTCCCCAAAGTAGTTGATAAAAATGCTCCAGGTCCATGGCAAAGACTAATGGTAAATAAATCATTTTCATGTGCCCAGTTTAGAATTTTTGCTACATTTTTGTCCTCAGGAATTCCTATCATAGCTCCATGTCCACCTGGTATAAAAACAGCGGCATATGAATCTGAATTGGCAAAAGAAGCATTAATAAAATCAGTAAGTTTAACGGGGCTGTCAAAGGATGATTTGTGTTCATTGTAAATAGCATTAACGTGTTCATCTTTCTTAGGGAAAGCCCACATTTCAAAAACAACTGGTTTTCCTGTTGGAGTTGCGATTTC
>JAHDBJ010000033.1 GCA_020630435.1 Saprospiraceae bacterium | reverse complement strand
AATTTTAACATTGCCAGGATTGTTAATTTTAATCGCACCAGTATGGTATTGAAACGTTATCAGGCGAAATTTTAACATTGCCAGGATTGTTAATTTTAATCGCACCAGTATGGTATTGAAACATCGGTGCGCTTGTTATCGTTAAATCTCCAATCAAATTTTAATCGCACCAGTATGGTATTGAAACTTAATGATATAAGTTACAACAGCCGACATAATTATATTTTAATCGCACCAGTATGGTATTGAAACGATAAAAATATAATTGACTTTCACCCTGCCTTATTGATTTTAATCGCACCAGTATGGTATTGAAACCTTAATCAGAAATAAATTTCAAACCATTTTTAATACAATTTTAATCGCACCAGTATGGTATTGAAACTAATTTATTCTTCAAATTCGTCTGGATAAATAGGTTCATTTTAATCGCACCAGTATGGTATTGAAACTTTTATACTGGCTCTATCTGTTCTACCTCCTTGCCTATTTTAATCGCAACAGTATGGTATTGAAACAAATAATCATAGTTTTATTTTTGGAATATGCCATCGTGATGAAGTGGCGTTCGTCACGACGATGATGGCACTGTGATATTCAAGAAAAGATTCTTTACAAATTCCAGAATCAAAACAGTAAAAGGGAGAAAAAGAAAACCCATAAAAAAAGCCGCTCCCAAATGGAAACGGCTTTAAGTTTTGTAGCGAGAGGGAGACTTGAACTCTCACATATCATTGTAGTTTAGTCAACACAAATTTATGATTTTAACTTGATTGTCTTTTTGTATTATTCCTTCTGATACAACGCCACATTTTTTACTGATTTGTGAGCACTTGTGCGGGGAAGTATGTTACAAAAAAGTCCCCCTTAATTCCTTACCCTTTCCTGTTCCGCTTCGGATCCATTAGCATTGTATTTCTGTTTTTGATTAGTCACCTTCCCGAATCTATAGCTGAACGTAAGGGTAAAATGTCTCGAATCTAATTTAGTGTTCCAATTGGCATCAGTGTCTTGTAGATTATTGATGATGCCAGCCATTCTTCTGGAATAAAAGATGTCATTAGCTGCTAATTTAATCGTTGCCTTCGAATCCCAAATGCTTTTTTGCAAACCGAGGTTTATTACACCATAAGGCTTAGCCACGAGCTGAGCAGAAGTAATCTCAGAGAGATACCTTCCACCTATTTCGGCTTTCCAATTATCACCAATTTTAAAGCTATTGGTTATATTTGTAAAAAAGTAAGTCCCGCTGGCATTCAATTCTTGATTGTACAATGGACTTTCAAACTTAACATATGCTATTCTGGAGTAGGCATTAAGACTATATATTTTGTTTACTTTTAGTGCAACATTTAGAGATAGGTTTAAGGCTTGAAATGATAAAAGGTTTCCAGGGCGACTATAATAAATTCCTTCTCGAATTTCGAAAGTTGAAAATATTGCATCTATACTTTTGTAGTAATCAATGGATGTTGTCAATATCCCTTTATAACTATGGGTTAAGGAGATGTTGTGTGCATAGCTTGGTAAAAGATTAGGATTACCACCAACGAATGTAAACTGATTTTGTGGACTAATGAATGGATTAAGGTCTTGGAAAAATGGTCGGGATATTCTTCTGCCATAAGAGAAATTCAAATTGTGATTTTTTAAAGAGTCTAAATGGGTGGATACATAAAGTGTAGGAAATAAGGATTGATAAGATCTAGTAAAACTAGAATCAGGCTTTTCAACATTTCCAAGTTGATCGCCATTCAACTTGGTTGCTTCAGCTCTAAGACCCATTTGAACATTGAATTTACCAATTGCACGATTGTGATTGACATATGCTGCATTGATCAACTCATCATATAAAAAATGATTGCTCAAGTCATAATCTGGTGTTGTTATATCATTAATGGTATTTGAGTAAATGGCTTGGTTATCAGTTGTGGTGTATGCCGTTTTTATTCCAGCTTCTAGTTTTGATCCATTACTAAAGGACTTTACATAATCTGACTTTGCAGTATAAATTTTTATTGTAGAAGGAATATTACCAGTTATCTGATCCTCATAAAATAGACTTCCGTTGTCATCATAGGAAAAGTTTTTAAACAACTGATTATAGTTGGATTTGTATTGTACATAATCCGCATCAAACGACCATTTACTGCCTAAACTATCCAAGCTTTTTGAGAGGTAAAAATTATAGAGTTGGTTTTCAAAACTTCGGTCATCTAAATTATCTGCCGCAGCACTTTGAATTAATACGCCTTCTGTATCGGAAATGGTCGATACATTATCAACATATCTTATGTTGGGTTGGGTAGCAAGATATATTGAGGCCCCCATTGCTAAGTCTTCTTTTAAGTAATAATCTAATCCGATTTTGTTGTTGAGGTATTTTCTTGTCCTTAAATTGTAGGAGTTCTGAGCAAAAGCTGCTCCAATTAATGGAGTAGGAACTTTAAAAAATCTATTGATATTCACATCAAGAAAAGATCGATTATACCCTATTGACGAGTTAGCATAAATACTGAACCTCTCCGTATTGTAATTTAAATTAAGACTATTATTGGTGGAATTGTATCTACTTCGCCTATAACTTAAAGAAGTATTACCAAAAAATCCTTTGAGAATATTTCTTTTTAGTTGAATGTTTATTATTCCCGCATTTCCCGCAGCATCGTAATTTGCTGGAGGGTTTTCCATGATCTCAATTTTTTTAATGGAGGAAGATGGAAGTGATCTTAAATAATTTTCAAGTTCAGATCCTTCCAAATATGTAGGCTTTTCATTTATATAAACCCTAACGCCAGGTCTTCCTTTTAAACTGATGTTTCCTTCATTATCTACGGTGATACCTGGTGCTTTCTCTAAAACCTCAATGGCATCACTACCTGCATTAGCAATTAGGGCTTCAGGATTGATTACCGTTCTATCAATCTGTCTTTCGATAAAAGGCACTCTATAAACAACGGTGACTTCATCAAGAAGATTTTGATTCTGAATCAGTTTTATATCATCTAACTCTATTGAACGGTTTAAAGTCAATACTTCTTCGTAATCATTGTAGCCAAGAAAGCTTATAGATATAGTATAGACATCTGCGATTACATTTTCAAAGGAAAAAGAACCATCGATATCTGTATATTGTATATACATTTTTGTGCTGTCAGATTTATTGATCAGCAAAACTGAGGCTAAATCAAGAGGTTTGTCCTCATGATCAAGAACATGACCAGATAATTGGATTAGATCTTGAGATGAAAGATTTGAAAACGATAAAAGAAATAACAATATTAGTGTAATGCGCATAACTAAAGGATTAATGTTTAATAATGTTTGAGTTACTGTTGGGAGTAGTGATATGATATAAATGGAAAGCAACTTGCCCCTTTTCCATTTGCTAAATGACTTAGATCACTTGCTCTTCTGCAGTTGTCAATTTTTCCATAATTCAAATATACAGCGTATTTATTAGTTATACAACTTGTTTTTACATTATTTAACGTAAAAATAAGTTATATTGAAAATTAAAAAGTCCTAAAAAGTAATACTTGAAGTAAAAGAGGTGATTCAAAATACAGATAAACCTGTATTAATATATCTGGCAGGAATTGTTACTAGCTATGCTATTCATTCACAAAATAAAGTCGCATAAGAAAAAATCCGCTTTAAACGTAATTGTACTTCTAGCTATGGATTGGTATAATAGTTCAAACAAGAACCAAAATAAGATGGATTAAACCAGGATAATAGGATACAAAAAAAGCCGCTCCCAAATGGAAACGGCTTTAAGTTTTGTAGCGAGAGGGAGACTTGAACTCCCGACCTCAGGATTATGAATCCTGCGCTCTAACCAGCTGAGCTACCTCGCCAAAACAATAATATAAAAACTGCACTGCTTTTTTGCGAGTGCAAATATAGTGCTTTTTCATTTTATTAATAAAATTTAAGCACAAATTTGTATTCCTATATTAAAAATATCTTTTTAAAAGAATAAGCCTACACTTTCTACTTTATTCCTAACGAAATCCCCATACTAAAAATAAAAGCATTCAAATCTGTATCTCGAGTATAATAAGCTCCTCGAAAATGTATGTCTTTAATAGATAAAGCCTTTTTGAAAAATTTAGTTCGCCCCACCCCATATAAAGGTGCATATCGAACACCAAATCCTATCTTATGGCTTTGCAAAGCCGCTAAATCATAATCAGAAGTATAAAAGGTTTCTGTAGATAGATGCTGCTGATAGGGCGCAAAATAGTCAGAAGCATTTTGTGTATGATAACGATAAAATGGAAAAATAGTAAATGCTTCGCTTAGTTTGATTGGGGCTTCTAAACTCAAAGTATGCGCCTGAATACCAAAATCATCCGTATAAAAACGGTAGTACGAACGTAATACCAAATTATCTGTAGGAAAATAATTGAATCGTACCCCTATTGGAATTTTTAAACGAGTGTCTGGAAGACGTTCTATATCAGGAGAAGATTGATCCGAAAAATATACTCGATGAAAAGGAGTTGATAATAAGCCTTTCATATAGATCAGTTCAGCCGATAAAGACAGCTGCATACGCTGGTTGATAACTTGAGAATATGTTGCTTGCAGGTTATAGGACTGTCGTTTATTGGAAAGAAGGCTAACCGTACGACGTAGCTCTACAGGATAGATCAAACTCCACTGATCTATAAACGCTTGTCCAACTAAACTGATTTCACTATTGCCCTCATTAAACTCTTTTGCATAAGACAAACCCCCAGAAAAAGAAGTATAATCATACTCCGCTGAAAATCCAAGTCGGATGCCATAAGTCTCTCCCCTCTTTAGATTTTTTTGAGCATAGCTAACCGTACCGTAAGCCCGAACATCTTGGCTAGAGGCAGAAGAATTATTCTGACCATCGATCATATCTGTTGAAGCAGAACTGTAAGCATCCGCCCCTAGATACACATTGATCGATTTGGTGCTATCTAAAGGAATATTGACATTAAAAATCAAAGCTGCATCTTGCAATGATTCCGTTCCTATTCCTCCTGTCACAGGAGAATTATCGCCATCCTGTTGGTAATAACTTAACAAAAAATCAGCCTCTACTTCATCATTATTCCCTTTCATTTCATAGTCTGACGATTGCCCAATTATGGTACATATAGGTATTAGTAGGATACCCCAAACTAATAGTAATCTAAATTTTATACGCTTATTCATCTATTAATTATAATTAGTCTTATCTTTCAAAATCATAAATCAATTACAACCACAACCACCACCTACCTTGCCACCATTAGCACCTGCTGCTCCTTCACGATAGGCTTCAAAGTTGGTCTCATATACTTCAATTTTCTTAGCACTTAGCTCCATATCCTTATCATTGAGATACATCTTTTGATAAGCTTTAACAGACATACAACTAGGTAGTTGTAAGGTAACAAACGCAACTACGCCGATTTTAATTATTTTTTTCATTAAATATAAAGTTTATAAAAAATAGATAATTAAACAGTATGATCCCCTTAGTAGTAATTCAAGTTTAAATTCGTCGAACTTAATAATTCATCCTCATCGGTTATAATAAGACATTCGACCCCATTCAAACCATTGACCAACGATAATCCTTTTGTTATGCCTAGCACAAACACTGAAGTAGCCAATGCATCTGCTACTTCAGCATCTGGACAAACAACTGTTACGCTTTTAATCCCTGTCGTAGGATATCCCGTTCGAGGATCAATGATGTGAGCGTAACGTTTTCCGTCAAATTTCACAAATCGTTCGTAATCACCTGAAGTAACAACCGCCATATTCTTTAGCTCTAGCCAAGCTAATGATTTGTTTTTGTCCTTAGGGTCAGCAATTTGAACAGACCACTTATTTCCTTTGCTATTACTACCCCATGAGATAAGATCACCACTAGCATTGACTAAAGCACCCTGTATAGGCATTTGTTTCATAATGGATAAAGCTCTATTCGCAGCATATCCTTTCCCTATAGCTCCAAAACCAATCTTCATTCCTTTTTCTTTTAAAAAGACACTATGATTATCTTTATTTAAAATAATATTTTCCCAATTAATTTTAGCTGCTGCAGCTTTTACAAATTTATCTGATGGCATCCGTTTCATCGAACCGTCAAATTTCCAGATTTTATCCATAGAAGCAAAAGAAATATCAAAGGCTCCTTGAGTAAGTTTTGAAATTTTCTTAGCACGGTATATCAAGTCAAATAATTCTTTTTCAACAATTACTGCTTCTAATCCTGCTGCTCGATTAATAGCAGAAGTTTGAGAGTTTTTGTCCCATGAAGAAATTAATTTTTCAATACGACTAATTTCATTGATACCTGCATTGATAGCTTCCCATGCAAGAGTATCGGTCTTAGCAATTGCAGTTAATTCAAAACCGCAACCCATTAGTTTGATAACCTTCTTTTGAGGGATAAGCCGTTGCGCTTTAGTACAGTCCGAAAAGGAAACAGCTAAAGCAAAAAAACAAATTAATCGAAGCATTATTTTTTAGATTATTAGTTTTGGATACTTATAACTTATCCAATTGAACAATATATTCTTCAGGACTTTGCCCCTCAAATGAAGGTGTCCCTAAAATTTCTTCATCCTTATTTAAAATCACGACCTTAGGAAAAAAACCAGAACGGTTATATTTTTCTGCGAGAGCTTCATTATGAACTGTTTGCTCTTTTGACAGACGATTCTTTTTTCGAGCTGGAAAATCTAAATATAAGACAACATAGTTCTTTTGGGCATAAGTCTTAAAATCTTCTGTATCTAAGATTTCTTTTTTAAATTTCATACAAGGACGACACCAGTCTGAACCTGAAAAAACCATCAATATTCTTTTATCTTCTTCTTGTGCTTTGCTTATTGCTTCTTCTATCTGAGTCGTCCAAAAAAATTGTGCATCTTGAGCTGTCAAAAAAGTTATACCGAATAATGAGAAACAGCATACCAAAAAAAATTGCTTTATCATGTATTATTTTTTTAATTATAAAAGTTAGTAATGACCAAATAATAAGTTGAACAATTTAGAAATATATGTATCGTTTCAAGGCGAGGCAAAAAACGCAGGCGATGCCTAACATCGACGAGTATTTTTAACGAAGTATTGAAACAAAAGATTATTAGGTAACTATTCAAGTTGTTTTTTTGTCATTACTTAGTGAATAGGGATGATTATTTATTAAGAAAACACTCTAAGTATATCACTATTTAGACTTGTATTATAAATTGTTAGCCCTCTACTACCATTCGCATTAAGTCCTTGACCATTAAGATCAAATCGAGCATCATGAGCTGTACAAAACCATTCTCCTTGAAGGTAAATTATCTCTGCTAGGTTTTCATGGCTACATACTTGAGTTGCTGCGACAAATTCATTATCATTCGTTCGGGCTATGACTACACGATCCCTAATGAGGTATCCTCCAGGGTTTTGTAGTGCCGTATTGGCATTATCTAATAGATTTAAGGTAAAATCTACATCTGCAGTAGGGCTTACTGTCGAATCTTTCCCACAACTGCCTAAACAGGTAGCTGTCAAGGCAAAAGCAGCACCTAATCCTAATTTCTCTAAAAACTCTTTTCTGGTCATAAGTAGTTGTTTTTTAAAAATTTAAAAAGGAGTGTTTATTTTTAATCATTCATCGATTTTAATATAAATATAGGAATATTCCTTTTTAAGTGCTGTCGGTATATAGACAGCCACTACGTTTTAATCCCCTTATTAAAAATATTTTTTAACAAAAGATTAAGAAATTTATACGATAGATTAAAAAGATGAGAGCTTATGATCGTTTAAATTACTATTTGAAGTGCATTAAGATTGTTCATAATCCTTGACAATTTGTTTGACGAGTTGCTTAACTTGAGCTGAAAATTCTTTATGTAAGATCCAATTGTAGTATTGCTTATCTTTAGAAAGCACTTCCCCTACTGGCTGATTGATATATTTTCCAAAATTAAATACTGCTACACCATCCTGATTTAACTTTAACCGTTGAGTAGCATCCAATGTATTCAAATCATTAATAAAATCATGAATGGCTTTCATATCATTTCGAATGGGTTTTTCGATAATTTCATCATTTTCATCAATTAAATCAACATTTTCGTACATTTTAAGTTGTCCTCGAAATACATCAACAGTTGCCCTTACATCAGCTAGTGCATCATGGGCATCCTCTAATTTTTTATCACAATAGAATCTTAACGCAGCTCGAAGTGTACGAGGCTCCATTTTGTAGAAAATGCGTTGAACATCAATCAACCTTCTTTTGGATACTGTAAACTCAATCCCTGCCCTATCAAATTCTTCCATTAACATAGGCACATCAAATCGATTAGAGTTATAGCCCCCTAAATCGGCATTTCCAATAAAATCATAAATCTCCTGCGCCACCATTTGAAAAGTAGGTTTTCGAGCCACATCTTTTGGCGTGATACCATGGACGTTCATCGCTTCAATCGAAATAGGAATCCCTGGATTAATAAGGTAAGACTTTTCTTCAGGAGGAGAGCCATTTTTAAAATATTTGACAAGTGCGATTTGAACGATTCGATCTCGTAAGACATTTAGTCCCGTCGATTCAATATCAAAAAATACAATATCCCGCTCTAATTTGAAAGTCATAAAGTAGTAGTGTTAAAAGTTTGTGTGGTTTTATTATTCTACAAATTTGTTTAAGACGTTGTTTAATAATCAAGGTTTATTTTAGTCATAAGTCCTGTATATCAATATGAAACTCCATCCTTTTTTCGTAACCTTAGCTACGATGAAAAGAATTAGCTTGAAATATTGAGGTACAATGGCTAATAAATAATTGAGCAGTTTTAAAATTCGCTTTTGGAGGTAAAAAGAAGATCAAGTCATTTCTTTAGTGCATATGACTCAGATAAAAAAGGAAAACTCATTTAAAGATTATTTTATAACCTATCAAGACGTTTAAAAAACTGCCCTGTCAATATTTATGATCTAATATTCTGTCTTATCTTCTTTACTTTCCCACATTTGAAAAGCTTTAATCCCCTCATTCTGTAACAACTGTACAAAAGGTATTTTTCTGTCCTTCATCGGAATTTCAAGTTCTTTATAGATGAAATCATCATCAAAACCAATGGCTGCTGCATCTTTTTTTGTGCAAGCGTAGAACACCTTACGAGGTCTAGCCCAATAAATAGCTCCTAGACACATTGGGCAAGGTTCGCAAGAGGTATATATATCACAATCGTCTAATTGAAATGTATTAAGGTTTTTGCAAGCATCTCTAATAGCTACAACCTCCGCATGAGCCGTAGGATCATTTGTAGAAGAGACCTTATTGTTTCCTTTTCCTACAATTTTTCCATCTTTTACAACAATTGCACCAAAAGGACCTCCTTCATTAGCAAGCATACCTTTTATAGAAAGCTCGATTGCTTTCCGCATTAATTCTTTATTATCCATATTAATTTATTCAAAATAACTATCAATTAAGGTAGCATTATTTTAGATAAAAATGTACTTAGTGTTAATTTTTTAAAAAAAATTACACTTTTTTTAAAAAAAATATCCTTAAAAAACGGAATTTTCCTTGATTCTTTGTGTCACGCTTTTCATTTTTTTGATTTACATTCAATATTTTTCCATACTGATTCCCAGTTTTTTATAAAAATACAATAATACCTTTCTATTCCTTTTTTTCATATTCAAATAATATTTCATGTCACTTTTTTACATTTTAGTGCTATTCTTTAAGGGTATTAGAGACATACATTGCCATGTGTTTGGCACAATTATTATAGAGATATAGATTGCCATGTGTTTGCACAATAAAGGAAACCAATTCTTATAAAACTTTAATAAATACAATCATGAATCTGCATTGCCTTTACATAGTAAAGGGTTGTATTTCAATGTATTTAGGTAACCAAAAATAACCTATAAATTAATACACTATGTTATTGAGTAAATGGACTATTAAGAAAATAATGTTAGTATTATCACTTGGGCTGGTGATATTTACAGCTAACGGACAGTCAATCCCTAGAGGGATTCAGGCGAAAGAAATATTTCAAGGAACTAAGCAAGATGATATTTTGACTTTTTATAAAAATTCAAAAAAGAATATTTATAATAATAATCATTTCACAATGGTGGAGTTTGGAAAAATTCCTAGTAAAGAATTGATTAAAAAATTAAAAAATCAAAAAATAGAAATCCTTGAATATCATGGTGGTGAGCTTTATACTTTAAGCATCCCTAATAATACGAATTTAGAAGTACTAAAATCATTAGAAATTAAAAATATGACTAGTGATTATAGTAATTTGAAATTGTCCACCGACATTCGTAATAATAATATTCCTGATTGGGCTACAACAGAAAAGGGAAAAGTAAATATTGTCATCTCTTTTTATGACAAAGTTAGTATAGAAGATATAGAAAATGAATTGTCAAAGATAGGTGTCAAAAGAATAGCTGAAGACTTAATGGGAGGCAAACAGATAGTTGGTCAAATAGCTCTTTCAAAGGTGAAAGCTCTAGCAGCACTTCCTATTGTTTCTTTTATTGAATCTCATCAGGGAGCAGATATTCCTCTAAACTGGGAAAATCGTGGAACTCAAAGAGTTAACCTACTAAACGCTAATATTGCAGGGGGGTACAATCTAAATGGAGAAGGTGTTGTAATTGGTGTTGGTGATGCAGGAGAATTAGGCAACCATCTAGACTTTGATGGAAGGGTTATCAATAAAGCTGACGGTTACTACAGTTCGTTTGGTGAACACGGTGACCATGTACATGGAACGATAGGGGGAGCTGGAATTGTTGATGAAATGCACGCAGGAATGGCGCCTAAGAGTACGCTGCTTTCACAAAAAACAAGTAAAATTATTACTTATACAAGAGATTATGTAAGAGACCATGGAATGGTCATAACTAATAACTCCTATGGTAGCAGTTCTAAATGTGGTACTTTTGGAGACTATAACTATTCTAGTTCTAATATAGATCATATGACCAGAGAATTAGAGGATGTTATCCATGTATTTGCTTCTGGAAATTATGGAGATACAAACTGTGAAGGTTTTGAAAGGACTTATGGAAATATTTTAAGAGCCTATGCCGCTTCTAAAAATGCATTAACTGTTGGTTCAGTAAGTCATCATAGGCACATTAACAGCTGGTCGGGCAAAGGCCCTGTAAAAGATGGTAGGTTAAAGCCTGAAATTATGGGGGTAGGTGACAATGTAATTTCTACTGGTCGTAATTATAACTATTTTTGGTCTTTAGGGACGAGTATGGCTACCCCTTCTGTCACAGGAACATTAGCCCTATTAATTCAAAAGTATAGGCAGCTTAATAATGGAAGTAATCCTAAAAGCGGTTTAATTAAAGCAATCGCTTGTAATACAGCAGATGACGATGGCAACTATGGTCCTGATTTTGGATATGGCTTTGGAATTATAAATGCGAAAAGAGCGGTAGACGGAATTATTAATGGAGAATATATTGAAGATAGTATTTCTGAAAATGATGCACCAGATGCACATACCATCAACGTGCCTGCAGGAGTTTCTGAATTAAAAGTTATGCTCTATTGGCATGATGTACAAGCAGAGTCTTATCCTACAAAAGCACTAATAAATGACCTAAACTTAGAAGTGATCACCCCTAATGGAGAAATATACTTACCATGGGTATTAGATACTACTCCAAGTAATGTAACTGCCCCTGCAGTTAGAGGAGAAGATAACTTAAATAATATAGAACAAGTGACTATAAAAACACCTGTAAGTGGAAATTATACTATTAGAATAAAAGGAAAAGTGTTTCCAACAAATGAAAAGAACCAAGATTATTTCATATCATATCATTTTATTAAACCTCAAATTGAATTAACTTATCCAATTGGAGGAGAGGCAATATTAACAGATGCACCCGTTTCAGTCTACTGGGAAGCTGCTGAAGATTCTACAGATCCATTCAAATTAGAATACTCAATTAATGGTGGAGCAAGTTGGAGAGTCGTAAGAGATGATATTCCTAGTGATTTGAGAATCTATCCATTTTCAACTTTAGCAACTGATATTTCAGATAATGTAATATTTAGGATTTCAAGAAGGAACTCATCCAATTATGACACTAATGATATTCCTACAAGCATTTTGCCTCGCCCCGCAGTTAACTTGAGTACCCAATGTAGTTCAAAAATCCTAGTTTCATGGGATAAACTCGACTTTGCAAAAAGCTATGAAGTCTTAATATATAAAAATATGGAATGGCAAGTCATAGGAAATACAACAAAAAACGAGTTATTGGTCTCCGATAATTTCCAGGTTGGTACTGATTATTGGTTTACCATTAGAGCAATCTCTGAACGAGGACAAAAAAGTCTAAGAGCAATTGCTAAAAAAATCACAACAGATGCTACTCCTTGTACACCATCTTTAGACGCAAGATTGATAAATATTGAAGTAAATACAATCGGTAGAGAATATACTTCTTTAGCATTATCAGCTAACGAAAACATTAGTATTGTAATACAAAATAATAGTAGTGAAAATATCAGTAATATTCCAGTATATTATGATATAGATGGAGCTGTTGTCTCAGAAATGTATACAGGAAGTATTGGTGTAGGTGAACAAGATACTTATACTTTTACAGCTAAAGCGGATTTTTCTATAGCAAAAGAATATAAGTTAAGTACATGGATAGCATTGGAAGGAGATACTGATTTAAGCCAAGATACTATTGATGTAGCAGTTAAACAAATAGCAAACCCTACCGTTACTTTACCACAACTATTTTCTTTCTCTGGTTTAAAAATTGGTAACTATTCTGAAGATATTGTTGGCCTGGAAGGTGCACAATTTTTAGATTATTTCAACGTCTCCAATGGTGCTTTAAGTATTGAAGAAGGTAGTGTAGACAGAAGCCTATTAATAGGTCAGACAAACAAATCAGCATCTAGTGTCATTAACCAGTTGGTTATCACTTCTAATCAATCTGAAAATAAATTAATTAATATTGGAGGTCGTGTAAAATATAGAACTCCTTCTATCGAAGAACAAAGTTCAACTACAATAAATATTGGATCAAATGACTTATATGCTAGGGGAAGCGATACCGATCCTTGGTTGAAAGTCTTAACCTTTAGTGATAGTCAAGAATGGAATAACTTAACAGATATTAATATTGGTGCAGTATTGGACGAAAACCATCAAATCTTGACTTCTAGTTTTCAACTTAAAATTGAACAATCTGGAAGTACTGGAATTGAAATTGATGAAATAGAATTATTTGACGGTGGAGAATTACCAGTAGAACTGACCTATTTTAGAGCAAAGAAAACTAAAGAGGATAAAGTTTTATTAGAATGGAATACTAAAAGTGAATTAAACAATGACTATTTTGAAGTACAAGTAGCTGTAGATGGTGAAGCACTTCAAAACGGACAATTCCAAACAATTGGCATTGTTAATGGTGCAGGGACAACTACTGAATCTATTGATTATACTTTCGTTGACAATAACCCTAGCCAATCAGGAACAATATACTATAGATTGAAGCAAAATGATTTTGATGGTGCCTATGAGTACAGCCCTATCGTAAGTGTAGAATTTGAGTATCAGGCCTATGTCGATATTTTTCCAAATCCTTTATTTGGTAAAACACTTAACGTAAATATTCAAAGTAAACAAGAGCAAACTGCAATTTTAAATATCGTTGATTTGAATGGTAGCCTACAACAAAGCACAACAGTAGACGTTATAGAAGGGAAACAATTGATTCAAGTAGATTTTGAAGATAAATTGACAGCAGGAATATATGTTTTATATATAAAACTAGGGCAAAAAACTTTCTCCCACAAAATAATCAAGAAATAATTAAGACGTCAAAATTAACTTTACTTTGTAAAAAACAGGTTGAATTATACAAAGGAGTTGATTTTGATACCTTTAAAATATTATTTTTCAATATCCATTTACTCAGCAGTGTCTTTACCCAGAGGCGCTGCTTTTTTATTTATAAATAAAAATTGAATAATTTCATTTTTGTATCAAGAGACCAGATTTAGAAGGCATTTAAAAATTATGTTTTCAAATAATATATAGGAAAATGTATCCTCAAATCTGTAAAAATTTGGAGTTTTTCCAAAAACCAATAGAAAAGTTATGCCCTTGTTCTAATCCCTGCAATTTAATATTTGGCAAGGCTTTTGCTTAAACATAAGGAGTAACCATACTATCTTTTGCAATTCTTCATTAAAATGCTGTGTGTTTCTTACAATACAATATAGTAAACACATAAAACGGGGAGAACCAAACGACACAGCATATCGAAGATAATATCTTAACTTATATATGTTCCTATGAGAAAAATCTACTCTGTAGGCAATGCTCTTGTATTGCCCCTAATGATGTTTTTTTGTTTTTATGCAAAGTTGTCATATAGTCAATCAAATCAAAAAACGCAGATCCGCCCAAATTTATTACAAAATAATATTGAAGATTATCTTTTTAATAAAAATAAGTTTAATAAAAACACATATAATAACCATTATTATACATTTATTAAATTTCAAGCCCCTCCTAGTAAAAAATTACAAGATCGACTTCAAAATCTAAACATACAACTACTACAATACCATCAACATAATATCTACTCTGCTAGTATTCCAAAACAACTCACCAGAGCAACATTAAATGCTTTAAAGATAACGGCTATCCAGCCTATTGATAAACAATTTAAATTATCAAATGCAGTACAAGAAAAACTAGATAAACCCTCCAATTATATTCACAAACAACTCGATATAACAATTGTCTTTTTTGATAATATTCTTAATTCAAGAATTAAGGAAATCATTTCTGATTATGATATTAACATCGAATATGACCATTTAAAAAACGGTAAAATGATAAGCGGCGCAATTGCTTTTGATAAGATCAATTTGCTCCTAGAATTGCCTGAAGTAGCCTTTTTAGATATTACAGATGAAGAACCAGAACCCCTCTATATACAAAGAAAAGCTACAACTGGAAATCGTATAAATGTATTGACATCAAATTTTGCAGGTTCTCGAAATTTAAGTGGTGATGGTGTTATTGTAGGATTAGGAGATGGAGGAGAACTTAGTAATCATATCGATTTTAAAGGTAGAATTATCAATTATGCTAACGGTACATATAGTAGTTATGGCGCTCATGGTGATTTATCAGCGGGTATCATCGCAGGAAACGGAAATATTGTAGAAGATTATCAAGGGTGTTTAACAGACGTTCAACTTATCACACAAAAGACAAGTCGAATCATAAACTATGCAGCCGATTATATAAACGATCACGGGATGGTTATTACTAGTAATTCTTATGGCTCTAGTATTACCTGTGGGAATGAAGGATCATATAACTATTCTAGTCAATTACTCGATTGGCAAATGATCAATTACAGCAATATTGTTCATGTCTTTGCAGGTGGTAATGCGGGAACTTGGGATTGTGGTATTTATCCTGTTGGTTATAATTCGATCATGCGAGCTTATTCAAGCGCAAAAAATGTATTAACTGTTGGAAATGTAGATTATAATGGTGTGGTAAGTACTTATTCGGCTAGAGGTCCAGTCGCTGATGGGAGATTAAAACCTGAAATAGTTTCATATGGTCAAAGTATTATTTCTACGAATAGAGATGATTGGTACGAACAATTTGGGGGTACTAGTGCTGCCACTCCAGCTGTTAGTGCTACTCTAGCATTAATCTATGAAAGATATCGCCAACTATATGGCGGTGCTAATCCCAAAGGTGCTTTAGTAAAGGCTTTAGCTTGTAATACAGCAAATGATCTAGGAAATCCAGGACCTGATTTTATTTATGGTTTTGGAGGCATTAATGCGAGACAAGCTATTGAAAGCCTAGAATCTGATGACCATTATGAGGAT
Source organism: Saprospiraceae bacterium (assembly GCA_020630435.1). Classification (GTDB taxonomy): domain Bacteria; phylum Bacteroidota; class Bacteroidia; order Chitinophagales; family Saprospiraceae; genus JAHDBJ01. The sequence goes on along the minus strand of JAHDBJ010000033.1, from coordinate 36,294 downwards.
GAAATTACTCAGGGAGAAAACAAACAACATATTTTATCTGTACCCGCAGGCATCACTAAGCTGAATGTGATGCTATATTGGAATGATAAAGAGGCCGAGGCCTATCCTGTTAAAGCACTTATTAATGATCTTGATATTACTATAACTGATCCAAATGGCAATATCATTAATCCTTGGATTTTAGATCATACTCCTACTGGCGTAACTAATAATGCTGTAAGAGGAGTTGATACTCTAAATAATATTGAACAAATCACTATAGATAGTCCTATGGCAGGTAACTATACTATTAATATAAATGGTTCTTCAATACCTGTCGGTTCTCAGCAATACGTCGTAACAACTAGTAAGATAGAGGAAGCCTTAAAACTAACTTATCCTATTGGAGGAGAAGTATTTCATCCTAATGGTTCAGTAGTCTTACGATGGGATGCTTATGACAATGATAATGAAGGCTTTAAACTTGAATATTCTCCAGACGGAGGTTCAAACTGGGTGCTTATTAAAGATAATTATTCAGGAAGTACTAGACATTATCGTTGGAATGCGCCTAGTATTTTATCGGATGATGTATTGGTTCGAGTCTCTAGGAATGGAAACGCTAGTCAATCTGAAAGTCCTTTCAATGTCCTTTGGACACCTAAAAATTTTTCTACAAAGGCTATGTGTAATGGAGACATTTTATTAGAATGGAGCAGTCTAGATTACGCTACAGAATATGAAGTTTTTCAATTGGGCGAACGAGAAATGGAACCTATCGGAATAACTTCAGACACCAGTTACTTTGTCGAAAATTTGACACTAGGAGAAGAATACTGGTTTGCTGTACGTGCAAAAACGGTCAATGGAAGATATAGTTATCGGTGTAGAGCTTTAAGAGATACATCCAAAAATACAGACATTTGTTATAATGGAAATCTAGAACTTTCACAAATCGTTACACCTCTTATTGGAAGAGAAGCAACTTCTACTGCTTTAAGTAATAGTGAAGCTATTGCCATTAAAATTGTAAATAAGGGAACGATAACCTTAAACCATACACCAATAAGTTATGTACTAGATGGTATTATGTATCAAGACACTTGTAATATACCTATACCTGAGGGAGACTCAGTTGTTCATATTTTTCAGCAAACCGCAGATCTAAGTGTCGCAAGAACATATAATTTTGACACTTGGTTAGAACATAAATATGACAACGACTTTTCAAAAGATAGTCTCCTAGAACAGACAATTGTTCATCTTGAAAATATACCTATTTCAGTACCTTTTTTACTAGATTTTGAAAATGTTACACCACAAACCCATACAGAAGAAAGCATTGGCATAGCAGATTTAGATTGTCTAGACTATGAAAAGGTCGGAACAGGTGTATTAGAAGTTAGTACCAATCCAGGTATTTTGCCAACAGATAATAATTTCTTAAGCTTATCACCCTCTTCTGATGCTGATACCAATGAAGCAATTTTTACATTTAATTTGAGTAATATCTCTTTAATGAATTTAATTCTACAGTTTAAATATGATCATTTTACTCAAGATGATTCTAATGTAGATAGAGTTTGGATAAGAGGTAGCGATACCGATCCTTGGGTAGAATTATATGAAATACCAAAAACATCGGGATGGATACAAGCCCCTAACTTATTTACTACAGCTATATTAAATAGTGTTGGGCAAACTCAAACCTCTAGCTTCCAAGTAAAATTTGTTCAATCAGGCTCAGATGAACTCCGATTAGATGATATTATGCTTATTGATGCTGCCGAATTACCTGTTGAGCTAGTTTATTTTACAGCTCAAAAGACAGCAAATGATGTACTGTTAAAATGGGAAACAGCCTCAGAACTCAATAATGATTTCTTTGAAGTACAAGTCGCTCGTAGTGAAGAAGATTTTGCTAAGAATAATTTCGAAATTATAGGTATTGTTAATGGAAATGGAACAACTTCCGTAACACAGTCATATTACTTTGCCGATACCGAAAAATTCAAGCATGGAGTCCGTTATTATAGATTGAAGCAAGTCGATTTTGATGGAGCTTTCGAATATAGTCCAATTCTTCCTGTCCATTTTGAAAAAGTAAAAATAACAACAAGAGTATATCCTAATCCTTTTGCTCAAAATGAAGTATTTCTATATTTTGATGAAACAGAAGAAAAAATTCTAGATATTAAAATTTTAAACAACAGAGGCTTTGTTATCAAAACATTCAACCAACCAATTCCTGCTGGACAGACCACTTTCCGTATTTCTTTTGAAGAAGATTTACCATCAGGTTTTTATTATATCAATGGGATGTTTGGTAAGGAACGGTTCGCTAGGAAATTAATTAAAGAAAGATCATAAAAAATATTAAAGTTTTTTTCTAACTTCATTCTATGGATAAATTTCTACAAGCTGCCATAGAAGAAGCAAAACAAGGATTAAAAGAAGGAGGCATCCCTATTGGTAGTGTACTTGTACACAATGGGAAAATAATCGGTAGAGGACACAATCGACGCATACAAAAAGGCAGTTGTGTCCTTCATGGTGAAATGGATGCCTTAGAAAATGCAGGTCGTCAAACTGCCCAAACCTACAAAGAGTGTGTAATTTATACTACACTTTCACCTTGCGCTATGTGTTCAGGCGCAATTCTGCTCTATGGCATTCCAAAAGTTATTATTGGTGAAAATAAAACCTTCTTAGGAGAAGAACAGCTACTCAAAAGCCGTGGAATTGAGATTTTGGTCGTTAATAACAAGGAGTGTATCCAAATGATGAAATCTTTTATTGAAAAAAATCCTACCTTATGGAATGAAGATATAGGCGTTTGATAAGGTTTATATTTATAACCTAGCATCCCAATAATAGAATGAAAAATAAACTGATTTATCTTATAATAATAATCACCTTCTCTTGTGCTAATATCTTTAAAGAAGTCGTTTTGCCCAATCAATGCAAACGCTGCGAACTGATTGATCAAAATTCAAGACAAGTTTTATGGACAAAAGAAGGATGTGGTGGTGAAAATACCTACATTGAACGAGATTGTAAAGTAGAAGCCTATGATCAAAGTCGAGGTAATCGAAATCTAGGAGATCTAGAATGTGATTGTAGAACATGGAAAAAAGAACCAGAAAAATAATATTTAAAAACTTCAAAATATAATAATACATGAAAGAGAATTATCCAAATTCATTATCCGAAGATGCCCTTAGAAATAATATGCTTTACGACTATGAAGTGAGTCCTAGCTCATATATAAGTAAGGGCTGGGAAATCTTTAAACAAAATATGGGCTTATTTTTAGGCTATCAATTACTGCAAATTCCTATTAGTGTAGCAACCGCATTTATACCTGGTTCTTCTTTATTGGTTTCAATGCCTTTGAATGCTGGCTTTCATATCGGTGCGTATAAAACAGATAAAGGAGAAGAATTAAACTTTGGCGACTTCTTTAAAGGATTTAATCACTTTGCCCCATTATTAATCCTTACTTTTTTCATGGTACTTATCGTCTTTGCAGCTATTATTCCCTTCGGAATAGTTATTGGTATAGGCGCAGCTTCAGGAGCAGAGAAAATTGTCTTTATACTTGGTGGCCTAGGAATCTTAGCAGCTTCCGCTTACTTTGCTGTTTCTTATATGTTTTCCAACCTATTTATCATTTTTGGTGATCGTAAGGCTTGGGATGCCATGGAATTGAGTAGAAAATTCACAGGTCAACAATTCTGGGGCTGGTTAGGATTTATCCTATTATTAGCATTACTTAATCTAGGTGGTTTATTATGTCTAGGAATAGGTGTCTTTTTCACAATGTGTATATCGAATTGTGCCATTTATGCTGCTTTCAATGATATTTTCCACCTTACAGAAGAAGGAACAGATTCAGATGATAATATTATCCAACATTTAGTCTGATAAAGTCATTTCGTTTTTAATCATCCGACGATTATATTCTTGTATAAAAGCTTGACAAAACCGCAACAGTTCCGTTTTTTTAGCGTGATCTTCTGATTTTAAATTGTTTTTATACAAAGGATCTTTAATGAAATTATAGAAACCTGTTACCGTTTCACCATCATACTGTAACAGGTTTCCATCTTTAAATAAGTGATAGTTGTCAGACATATAGCCAATCGCAAAATGTTCCTCTTCTGAATTTAAAACATCTTTACCAAACGCAATATATTCCTTTGGATAATTTAATAATCCTAAAACAGTTGGCATAATATCAATTTGTTGCACCACCGTTGTTGTATCCACCGACTTCATCCTTGTATCCGAAGGATCATATACAATAAAGGGGACACCGAAAAATCCAGTAGCTGTCTTATATTTATCTAAATACCCAAAAGTCGAAGCATGATCTGCGGTGATAATAAATAGCGTATTTTCAAACCAAGACATCTCCGAGGCGGTCTTAAAAAATTGTCGCAAAGCATTATCTGTATAGCCTATAGGACGTTGAATTTTCAATGGTCCTTCTGGAAATATACCTTCATATCTATCTGGAATAACAAAAGGATGATGAGACGTTAAGGAAAAAAGAGCCGTACAAAATGGTGGCTTCATCTTATCCATTTCTTCAGCATAGTATTGGAAAAATTCTTCATCCCAAATTCCCCAATATCCATCTCTATCTCCAGCACCATATTCATCTTGTCCAAAATATGCTTCAAAACCTGCTTGTTTTGCAAAAGAATCAAAGCCCATCGATCCATTAGGCGCACCATGAAAAAAAGCGGTTTGATATCCTTCTGCTTTTAATAGGCTTGCTAGACTATTGATAGTATTGCTTGAATAATGAGATAATATAAAGGGTTCTACTAGAGAGGGTATAGAGGCTAAACAAGAAGGCATACCAGAGATGGATTTCCGCCCATTCGAAAAAGAATGTTTAAAGGCATAACTATACCTGATTAACGAATCTATAAATGGTGTATAACCTTTATAATTTGGAATATCTCTGTTCAATGCGCCTATATGCTCCCGACCAAAACTTTCGATGATAAAAAGGACTACATTTTTCTTTTTAAAAAGGCTACCTTTAGTTAAATCAGAGACTTGGTGTGCAGAATAGATTGCTTCTTGTTCAGCTTGATTTTCAAAATAATTGACTTCTGAAAGTGTACTTTTTTCAATCGTCCTAAAAAAAGCAAAGGGCGTATTGAGCACAATAGCTACTTGATTCGGTTTATCAACATATTTGGCTGCATTACTAGGAGCGATAGGACGTGTCCCTTTACCGTATCCTCCTCTTATCCCAATAACCGTCACTCCTACAATCAGTAGTGAAGTCATCAATGACGAAAAGGTATATATTAAGTTGTTTTGTGTCTTGGGAGGAGCTATTTTTATTTTTTTATTAAAAATAAATATGATGTAAAACAGTCCAAAAAGCAATAAAAATAAATACCAATAATCCAATAGAAACTGAGAAAATAAAACCATCATATTGGTTTCATTCGAAAACTGTTTGAATATCGAAATGGTCGTACGTTTAAGCGTGATTTCATAGTAGGCAACATCTCCCAAGTTCATAAAAATACCCAAGTACAAAGGAAGAATATAAAAAATAGAAGTGATTTTTTGATACAAGTAATGATGGCGAAATTTAAAAGGAATAACTTGTGTAAGAATATAGAATCCAAGCAAATAACCTAATCCTGCAATATCAAATCGCAATCCACCCTTAAATATATTATATAAAGTTTCGGAGGATACGTCAAGATAAAATCCTTTATTATACCAATAAAAAACAACCCTACATAGAAAAAAAAGAAATAAGGCGAACCCTAATCTTAGGAGCAAAGCAATATGAATATTTATATTCTTTAGCATCATTATGAAATCTGAAAATGGGTAGCAAAATTAAAGAATTTTGAATCAAAATATACATTAGCAAATAGCAATTTTAAAGATATTAGATATTCAACCTAATGGTAATTTGTGTTACACTTATTCTTAAATTAGCCAAGTTTATATACAAAACAATGCATTTTCTTTCTATTTAAGAAGCTTAAAATGCTTTTTACCCTTGTTGAATTATATCACATTTCTACTCTTTTAGGCAGCAATTTTAATTAAAAAGATAGTAATACCCTAGTAAGCAGATATAATGAAGTTGTTTAATAATGAAGGTTTAGTTTAGTTATAATTGAGCATTCTATTTTTAAACAGCTTCAATAATATAATTTATAGCCTGTCACATTATTAGCTAATATTTCATGTTAAATACTCTTTTTGGTATTACGTTTGAATAAACTTGAATTGGAACATAGCACTGAAAACTCTATACAAATAATAGTTATAGAAACTACAATGTTATATTTTTTCCAGTTTAATTATTGCACTCTCCTTTCTATTAACTACATATTCCTAAAAAGAAATGATCTTCTTAGGACAGGTAATTGTTTGTTTATTAAATTATTATTATGAAAAAAAAAATTTACTTACTCATCGTAATTCTTTCAATTTTCACCAAAAATAGCTTTTCCCAATCAATTCGTGTTTCTACTTATCTAGGAGGAAGTGATTATGAAACTCCAATAGTAAGCAAAAAAATTAATAATGAAATTCATATTTTAGGAGGTACACAATCCACAGATTATCCTGTAACGAATGGGACAACACTTGTAAATTTTTTTGAAGGCCCAACCGATATGGTCTATACTAAATTAGATATTAATGGTAATATCCTATTTTCTACTTATTTAGGTGGTGGAGGTGCAGAAGATCCTATTGACATGGAGATAATCGGTAATGAGGTACATATTATAGGTACATCAACTTCAACAGATTACCCTGTAACGAATGGGTCTTCTAATGGTATTACAAAAACATACAAACGAGATATTGTTTATACTAAACTAGATGCTACAAATGGAAATATCTTATTTTCCACTTATTTAGGTGGATTTAATAGTGATGAATATGCTAGAGATCTAGAAGTATCTAATGGAGAAGTGTTTATTATCGGTAGAACAGGGCAATCTCAATTTATTACTACCAATGGTACAGGTAATTCAGGATCTAGTGATCTTATTTACATAAAATTAGATAGTAATGGAAATACTTTATTTTCAACATATCTTGGAGGAAACTCAGTTGATGAGCCCCAAATCCGTAACACAATAAAAGTTATTGATGGAGAAGCTTATATTTTTAGTGCCTCGCAATCTACCAATTTTCCTGTGACAAATGGAGGTACTTCATCTGGAAGCTCTGATATAACTATAACTAAATATGACTCCAATAATAATATGGTTTTTTCATCTTACATTGGAGGAAGCGGCAATGATGAAATAACAACATTGGAAGAAAGGAATGGTCTTATTTATTTAGGAGGAATTACCAATGATAGTGGTACTGATTTTCCTGTGACAAATGGTAGCTTATATGGAGGTGGTGACGAAGAAATTATATTAATGACTTTTGATACAGATGGTAGTATGCCAATGGCAACATTTATAGGAGGAAATAATGATGAAGATATTAAAGTAATAGAAATTTATAATAATGAAATACATTTAGGTGTTCGAAGTCATTCTTCAGATTATCCCACTACTGACGGAAGTACTCTGGGAGAAATAGCATATACTAGATTAGATGAAAATGGAAATATTACATTCTCTACACGATTTGGTGGTTCTGATATATCCGTATCTTCTTCACTAGTCATAGACAATAATCAAGTTCACATTTTAGGTTTTACCAGATCAGACGATTATCCTGTTACAAATGGAACAAGTTATTCAGCATTATATGATATGGTTTATACTAAATTGGATTATGATGGAAAAATACTCCTTTCAAGCTATATCGGAGTCGGAATATCTAGTGATATCGCACAAAATCTTTTTGTAGAAAATGGCTATTTAGATATTGTTGGGTATAGTTTTTCTAATGATTATGCCGTTACGAATAGTAGTTCTTATGCGGGGAGTTATGACTTCGTATACACTCGTTTAGAAACTTGTCCAACACCTTTTACTGCAGATAATATAGTTACACCTTCTACTCAATTAGTTTGTCAGAATGCATTAGTAGAGCAAATTGTAGGGGGAGACGTGGCTGTACTAGGCGATGATCTAGTTCCCATATATAGAAATGGGGTTGAAAGTACTCAACTTTCTGTTGAAGCCGAATACCAATGGCAAACCGCAACAAGTCCAACAGGCCCTTGGACAGATATAGGAGGTGCCATTGAAAAAAACTATTCTCCCAGTCCTATAATAGCAGACAAATATTTTAGGCGAGTAGCTAAAACATCACCATGTTGTGGAAGTACTGAAATTGCAATCAGTGATGTTTCTTCAGTAATAGTTGATGCTACAGTTTCACCGACCGTTGAAGGTGGTGGTATATTTAACACCTGTCCAGGGACAGCTGTTACAATAGGTGGATCTCCAACAGCTACAGGAGGTTCAGGGAGTTATACCTATGAATGGGCAGAAGGCAATTCTGAAATAATCACGAGTACAGATGCCAACCCAGCAGTTACTCCCGTTTCTGAAGGAGCTATTATTTATACTGTTACAGTAACAGATGCAAATGGTTGTATTCAAATAGACCAAGCAATTGTCAATGCTTATCAAGCAGATGCTGGAGAAGCAACAGTAAGCTATTGTGAGGGTTCAAGTGGTGTACAATTAGGAAGTACTCCCATTGCTGGGCTTGCAGGTGTGACATACAGTTGGTCACCAAATACCGATCTAAGTTGTTCAGATTGCGCACAACCTATTGCTACACCATCAACAAATACAACCTATACACTTACCTTAACGATTCCTATTACAGGAGGGGGAACTTGTCAAACAACAGATGATGTAACTGTTTTAACAGTTAGTGAGCCGTCTTTTGAATTTGCTGGATCAGACGTAGTTATTTGTTTAGGAGAAACTGCAACATTAGGAACCACAGGAGTAGCTGGATATTCTTACACATGGGCTCCAGGAAACTATTTAACTCAAAATAATACGGCACAAACTACCTTCCAACCAGGAAATTTAAAAATGCCTTCTCCTAATCCAATAACTTATTATGCGACCGCTGAAAAAGATGGTTGTACATTTGTAGATCAAATAGAAGTTGCTGTAATTGAAGCAAATACTGGTGTTGATGGATGTGGCCCTAGAACTATTGGTCTTGGAGACAGAACACCAAATATTAATGAAACATATACTTGGACTAAAGTATCTGGTCCTGGTAATTTTACAGGAGCTACAGATGAACCTATTGTTCCTGTAAGTGCTTCGATAGGTGGTACTACCATCTATCAATTAGAAGTAAGTTATAATGGCACAACTTGTACAGATCAAGTCATTGTGCCAGATTGTGGTTGTGTGGCAGTAATCGGTGTAAATGCTCCTAGTGGCTGTCCTAATTTTGACTTAAATGGAGGAAATGTAAAATTAATAGCCAATGCAGGTTCTATTTTTTCATCCGATCCTAGTACATTTACTTATGCATGGTCTCCTGCTCTTGGTTTATCTGGAACTACTGGTCAAGAAGTATTTTTAACAGACAATGTAGAACGAACTTATACCGTCACAATTACAAGTCCTCTTGATCCCAGTTTTAGTTGTAATGCATCAATATCAGTTAATAACCCCGCTTGGTCTTTACCAACATTTACAACACCCGATGCAACCATCTGCGCAGGTACATCCATAGAAATAGGCGCATCTAATGTTACTGGTTATACTTATGAATGGACAGGGGAAACACTCTCCAGTTATGTGGTATCTAATCCTACAGCAATAGCAGTAGCTACAACTGACTATATTGTAACAGTTACGGATGATTTATCAGGCTGTACAACTATTGATACATCTACAATTACAGTAGCAAACCCTAACGCCGATGCAGGACCCGACCATTTAGTCTGTGATAATGGTGTCATTACCATAGGAACAGCAGCAGAACCAAATACAACTTATTTATGGTCACCAGGATTATCAAATTGGCAAAATGGAACAGACAGTACTTCTGCAGAACCAGACGTATTGGTTGCTATTAATACAACGTTTACGGTTACTGCAACACATACACCTTCTGGTTGTACTTCTACCGATCAAGTAGATGTGATTGTTAGTTCTTTGCCTACTCCATTTGTCTTACCTAACTTGTCTTATTGCCCGTCTGATCTATCAGATTTAACTTTAGGAGTAGGTGCTCCTGTAGGAGTTGGGTATACATATAGTTGGTCACCAGCTACTCTAGTAGCTGATCCTACAGCGATGACAACAACTGTCAATAATCCTAAACCAAGTGTACCTACTACCTTCACCTTAGTGGTTCGTAATGCAGAAGGTTGTGAACAAATCGGTACTCAAACTATTGAGCCAACGAATACTAGTTTTACAGCTGGTAATAATCAAACAATTTGTAAGGGAGAAACTACAACACTAGGCAGTAGTTCTAATCCTACAACAGGAATTACTTATACATGGAGTCCTGCAACAGGTTTAGATAATGTTTCCTCTCCTAATCCTACATTTGCGCCATCTGTGGCAGGTACTTATACGTTCACTTTAACAATGGATGAAGGTGGATGTCTAAGTACAAAAGAGGTAACCATTACAGTAAATGATTTTACGTTACCAGCAATGCCTTCAGTAACAGTTTGCGAAGGAAGTTGTGTACAAATTGGAACAACTCCCGAATTTGGTACTCAATATTTTTGGAGTCCTACAGATGGACTGTCAGATCCTAATATTGCTAATCCAACGGCATGTGTATCTAACACTACCATTTATACACTTACTGCAATTGGATTGAATGGTTGCTCTGCTACAGCTCAAGTTACAGTTGGTACAAATCCAGAAGAAGCTCCTACCGTTAATATAGAAGATGTGGAGACATGTCTTGGTGCTACAGGGATAACATTTAGTCCTAGTGTTAGTCCAACAGGAAATTATAGCTATACGTGGTCTCCAAATGATGGTTCTTTAAGTGATATTTATGCTGCAAATCCAGAAGTTTACATTCAAAGTCTTGGAGCTAAAACTTATACCTTAACTATTGTTGATACAAATACTGGTTGTTCTACATTTGCAGAAGTCAACCTAAATGTGGTATTCTGCGAATTACCCGTAGAATTAGCTTCTTTTAGTGGACGTTTTACAGATTGTAATACTGTACAACTAGATTGGACAACAGCTTCTGAGTTAAATAATGATTATTTTGAAGTACAGCATAGTAATAATGGTAGAACTTTCAATACACTTGATATTATTAATGGTGCTGGAGTTTCTTCAGAAAATATTCGTTATCAATTCAAACACTTAGATGTTCAATCAAGGTTAAACTATTATCGTCTAAAACAAGTAGATTTTAGTGGAGAAAGTGAATATTCAGAGATAATTACAATTGAAAATAACTGTAGAAGATTTAGCTTCTCTGATGTTAATATTTATCCAAATCCTGTCCAAGGTAATATTGTAAACCTAGAACTGGAGAGTATTAATAATCAAGTATTAGATATTACGATTTTTAATCTCGTAGGAGAATTAGTAAAAACAATTCCATTAGAAATTGGTAATGGAAAAATTATCAATGAAATTGATATTTCTGAACTGAAGAGTGGTGTCTATTTTTTCAATATTTCCAATAGAAAAGAACAAGAAAGACAGACTTATAAGATTATCAAAATAGATTAATCATAAAATAAATAGTTTATTTCTTTAAAAGCTCGGAGCTATCAGTTTCGAGCTTTTTTCTATTAAAAATAGTAATGCTTAGGTCTAAAAAAATGTCACAAAAAAAATATTTTAAAAAATAAAAATACATAAATACTTGTTAAATATTTATTTACCTCCAATTTAAAAAACAATATACAATTAAAGCACCGTCACAAAATCTAATATTATTCTAATTTTGTGTTATCTTTTGCTTTTACTTTTAATCTTATCAAAAGATAACCTTTTATTTTAGGTCAAATTCTCTTAAATCTATAAACACATACTCTCCAAGACATTAATCTAATTATTAACTTTTAGGCATAAACCTAAAGAGCATTCAAAGTGATTTCACTTTGAATGAATGATACTTTATGCCTTTAAAAAAAACATTATGAAAAAAAAGTTGTATTTACTTATTACACTTCTTTTAATTTTTTTCCAAAATGGATTCTCCCAAGCTATTGATGCTTCTACTTATGTTGGTGGAAATAGTGAAGATCTTTTAATCACTAGTAAGATGGTTAATGGTGATATGTATTTGTTAGGAAGTACTCAATCATCTACCTTTCCCGTAACTAATGGAACAGCATATAATGGAAGCCAAGATATGGTTTATTCGAAATTAGACGCTGGTGGTAATGTGCTATTTTCTACCTATCTAGGAGGAACAGGAGTAGATACACCAATTGATATGGAAGTAGTGGGCAATGAAGTCCATATATTAGGACATTCAGAATCTTCTGATTATCCTGTGACAAATGGAAGTGTTAATCCTACTATATCAAGAAATGAGGATATCATCTATACAAAAATCGACGCAACTACTGGAACTACATTATTTTCAACTTACATAGGAGGCGATGATGCAGATGAAGAGGCTTATGATTTAGAAGTTTATAATGGAGAAGTTTTTATTGTAGGTCTTTCAAGAGGTGCTACATTTACAACAACCAATGGAAGTACTAGCAATGGTGGTGATGATATAATATATATCAAATTAGCTTCTAATGGTAATGTAGCATTCTCAACGTATTTAGGGGGGAGCGTTAATGAAGACTTAGATGAGCGAAAAGCAATTCAGGTGATTGATGGAGATGCCTTTATTTTCGGTCGAACAGCTTCTAGTGATTTTCCAGTAACAGATGGAAGTACACTTGTTAGTAGTTCAGATTTAATAATAGTTAAATATGATACAAATAACAGCATAGCATGTTCTATGTTGTATGGAGGAAATGGTGTAGATCGAGTATCACACCTTGTTGAAGATAATGGAATAATATACATAGCATTAAATATAGGAACAACCTTTCCTGTAACCAATGGAAGCGTTCATGCTGGTGGATCTGCTGATATAGGCTTGATGAGTATTGATGCTGATTGTAATGTTTTAATGTCAACTTTTTTAGGAAGTGATGGAGAGGATTTTCTTAAAGATATTGAAATTCATAATAATGAAATTCATTTATTAGTAAGGGTTCAATTAGCCAATAATTATCCTACTACAGATGGTACTCAAAATGTTTATTTTTCTGTTCCTATAGCATATACTAGGCTTGATCAAAATGGAAACATTTTATTGTCTACTTTGATGAGTAGAGCTCATGTCGGTATAGCTATGGATGTTGATAATAGTGGTATACATATACTAAGCGAAATAGTAGGAGCGACTAATTTTCCGATTACAAATGGAAGTTTTTATAATGGAGGAGACGATTTAGCCTATACTAAATTAGATTATGATGATGCGAGTGTTTTGTTTTCTACTACATTAGGTGGAAGTGTGGATGAGATAGGACAAGATATTTATTATAATAACGGAGACATACAAATTGTTGGACATTCAAATTCAAATGATTATCCTGTTACAAATACAATCTCTCATGAAGGAGGTAATGATATTATTTATACTCGCTTAGAAACGTGTCCTACCCCTTATACAATAGATAACACAGTTACACCATCTACTCAGACAGTTTGCCAAAATGGTTTAGTAGAGCAGATTGATGGAGAAGTAGTTGGGGTTTTGGAAACTGATCTAGTACCAATATACAAAAATGGAGTATTAACTTCTCAACCAGTTGTTGAAGCAAAATATCAATGGGAAATAGCGGAGAGTGCAACTGGACCTTGGACAGAGATAGGAGGAGCAATTGAAGAAAATTATACCCCTAATCCTGTAGTAGCAGACAGATATTATAGACGAGTGTCTAGTAGTTCTGATTGTTGTGGCGGTGGTCAAATTACTATTAGTGATGTAGCATCCGTTTTAGTAGATGGTACTGCTGCTCCTGTTATTGAAGGTGGAGGTATATTTAATACTTGCCCTGGAACGTCTGTTACGATAGGTGGCTCACCAACAGCTACTGGTGGTGGCGGTGGTTATGCTTATGAATGGGCAGAAGGTAACTCTACTACTATAATTAGTACAGATGCTAATCCTACTGTTACACCAGCAACTGAGGGAGCTATAATTTACACTGTGACCGTTACGGATGCCAATAATTGTGTTCAAATTGATCAAGCTATTGTTAATGCCTATGAAGCAGATGCTGGAGAAACAACTGTAAGTTATTGTGAAGGTACTAGCGGAGTACAACTTGGAACAACTCCGATTGCTGGTGTTGCTGGAGTAACCTATAGTTGGACACCAACAGCGGGTCTAAGTTGCTCAGATTGTGCACAACCTATTGCTACGCCATCTTCAAATACGACTTATACACTTACATTAACTATTCCTGTAACAGGAGGTGGATCGTGCCAAACGACTGATGATATAAATGTTATTACAACATCTCAACCAGGAATTGAATTTGCAGGGGATGATGTTGTGATTTGTTTAGGTGATACCTCACCTCTGGGAGATGCAGGAGTATCAGGTTACTCTTATACTTGGGCACCAGGTAATTATTTAACTCAAAATAATATTGCCCAAACTACATTTCAACCAGGAAGCTTAGAAATGCCGGCTCTTAATCCTATAACATATTTTCTTACAGCAGAAAAAGATGGTTGTACCTTTGTAGATGAAGTAGACGTAGCCGTTATTGAAGCTAGAGCAGATGAAGATTATTGTGGTCCAAGAACAGTTGGACTTCCTGATAGAACACCGAATATTAATGAAACATATGCTTGGACTAAAGTTTCAGGTTCAGGTAATTTCACAGGTGCTATTGATGAAGCAGTAGTTCCAGTTAGTGCTTCACCAACAGCGGAAACCATTTATGCTTTAGAAGTAAGTTATAACGGTCATATTTGTAGAGATACAGTTATTGTTCCGCCTTGTGGTTGTGTCGTCAATATAGATGTTGAAGCACCAACTGGTTGTCCAGATTTTAGACTAAGTAGTGGAAATGTAAAGTTGACAGCTAGTGCTGCTGATATATTCTCTTCCGATCCTAGTATATTTACATATACTTGGTCTCCTGCTATAGGTTTATCTTCGACTACTGGTCAAGAAGTATACCTAACAGACGATGTTGAACGTACTTATACCGTCACCATGACTAGTCCAAATGATGGTAGTTTTAGCTGTTCTGCCAGTATTTCTGTAAATAATCCTGTTTGGTCATTACCTACATTTACATCCCCAGACGTTACGGTCTGTTCGAATGTTCCTGTAGAAATTGGTGCTCCTACAGTTGCAGGATACTCCTATGAATGGGTAGGAGATGGTCTATCTAGTAATACGGTTTCTAATCCTACTGCAACAGTAGAATCAACTACTGAGTATATTGTGACTGTAACAGATGATTTATCAGGATGTACTGCAGTAGATACTTCTTTGGTTATTGTATCTAGCCCAAGAGCTGATGCTGGACCAGATCACTTAGTCTGCGATAATGGTGTGGTTACATTAGGTTCTCCAATGGAAGCCAATACAACTTATTCTTGGACTCCAGTATTATCAAATTGGCAAAATGGTACAGATGAGACTTCAGCAGAACCTGAGGTTTTGGTCGCCATTAATACTACTTTTACCGTTACCGCAACCAATACAATTTCAGGCTGTACTTCTACAGATCAAGTCGATGTAGTGGTAAGTGCCCTACCAGATCCGTTTACTTTGCCAGACATTTCTTTTTGTCCTTCAAGTACAGATCTAATAACATTAGGTGAAGGTGTTCCTACAGGTACAGGCTATACATATGAATGGATTCCACAAGATAATTTAATCAATGCTACTGTAGCACCTACTTTTATAGTAACTAAACCACAAGAAACAATAACTTACACGTTAATAGTTAGAAGTCCTGAAGGTTGTGAGCAGTTTGGAACACAAACATTAATATCATCTCAATCTGACTTCACTGCGGGGAATAATCAAACTATTTGTGTTGGTGAAACAGCAACCTTAGGAAGTAATTCTAATCCGTCTACAGGAGTAACATATACTTGGTCTCCAACAACTAATCTTAGTGATGCTAGTTCAGGTAACCCAACTTTCACACCAACAACCGCAGGTTCATATACCTTCACCCTAACTATGGATGAAGGAGGATGTACAAGTACTAGAGAGGTAACCGTACAAGTAAATGAAACGGTTTTACCCGTAATACCTTCAGTAACAGTTTGTGAGGGAAGTTGTGTCCAAATCGGTACTACAAAAGAACTAGGAGTCCAATATTTTTGGAATCCTACTACAGGGCTGTCTGATCCAAATGTTTCTGATCCATTAGCATGTGTAACCAGTACCACTGTATATACTCTTACGGCTATTGGATCTAATGGATGTTCTACAACAGCTCAAGTTACAGTTGGTACAAATCCAGAAGAAGCTCCTACTGTTACTATCGAAGATGAAGAAGCTTGTTTGGGAGCAACTGGAATCACTTTTAGTCCTAATATAACATCAACAGGAAATTATAGCTATACGTGGTCTCCAAATGATGGTTCTTTAAGTGATATTTATGCTGCAAATCCAGAAGTTTACATTCAAAGTCTTGGAGCTAAAACTTATACCTTAACTATTGTTGATACAAATACTGGTTGTTCTACATTTGCAGAAGTCAACCTAAATGTGGTATTCTGCGAATTACCCGTAGAATTAGCTTCTTTTAGTGGACGTTTTACAGATTGTAATACTGTACAACTAGATTGGACAACAGCTTCTGAGTTAAATAATGATTATTTTGAAGTACAGCATAGTAATAATGGTAGAACTTTCAATACACTTGATATTATTAATGGTGCTGGAGTTTCTTCAGAAAATATTCGTTATCAATTCAAACACTTAGATGTTCAATCAAGGTTAAACTATTATCGTCTAAAACAAGTAGATTTTAGTGGAGAAAGTGAATATTCAGAGATAATTACAATTGAAAATAACTGTAGAAGATTTAGCTTCTCTGATGTTAATATTTATCCAAATCCTGTCCAAGGTAATATTGTAAACCTAGAACTGGAGAGTATTAATAATCAAGTATTAGATATTACGATTTTTAATCTCGTAGGAGAATTAGTAAAAACAATTCCATTAGAAATTGGTAATGGAAAAATTATCAATGAAATTGATATTTCTGAACTAAAGAGTGGTGTTTACTTCTTCAATATCTCTAGTAGAAAAGAACAGGAAAGACAGACATATAAAATTATCAAAATAGATTAATCAAAAATAAAGTAAGTAGTTTTTTTCTTAGCAAGCTCGGAACATTGTGTTCCGAGCTTTTTTTAATATAATCTCTTTTTTATGAAAATTTTAATAGCTCTTATTACTTTTGATGACATAATGGTAAGTATGAAACAGATTAATGTAAATTTTATAAATATAAAAAAGTGTAAGGAGCAATATATACAATGGCTCAAGAAAAATGCTCTCGAATTAACTGATATAATTGAGTTAAAAGATAGAGCTATTATGGAATTAGATTTAAGCAAATCTAACCTTTTTTTTAAAGATGTTAGTCCTAAAAACATCACATTATTTAAACAAAAAATACAAGAAACGCTTCAAAACCCAAATACCGTTTTAGGGATAGGTGGCTACTTAGAACAAAGAGGGTTTTATACTGCTCCAGAATATGCTGTTAAAACAACAAATGGGACTCAATGGCGTGATATACATTTAGGAATAGATATTTGGGCTCCAGCAAAGGAACCAATATACTGTCCATTAGATGCCACCGTTTTTAGTGCTTATAATAACCAAGGAGAAGGCAATTATGGTCCAACCATTATTCTAGAACATCAGATTGATTTCGATTTTAAGTTTTATACTTTATATGGTCATTTGACAATAGACACTTTAGATGGAATTCAAGCAGGACAAAAACTAGAAAAAGGACATAATTTTGCTTGGATTGGCGATGCTCCAATTAATGGAAATTGGCCGCCACATTTACATTTTCAAGTTATTCTAGATATGTTAGAATATACACAAGATTTTAGAGGGGTTTGTCTACCAAACGAAGTCGAGTATTGGTCAACAATTTGCCCTGATCCAAGTTTATTTTTTAAAAGGATTTCATTATAATTAGTAGGTTGACAGAATTGATAGTTCATTTTAACGAAAAGTAAAGTTGAATTTTCCCGTCATAAATTATCAAATTAATCACCTCAATCTACTAAACTTAAAATATCGACACCCTTTATTTATATGGACAAACGTTTAAATGCCCTAGAACTCAGTAGTGATTTTCAATATGCCCTTGATCAGATTGAAAAAACCCATAAACATTTATTCATTACAGGTAAAGCTGGTACGGGTAAATCAACCTTACTCCGATTATTTAGAAATACAACTAGAAAACGTGCTGTTTTTTTAGCTCCAACAGGCGTTGCTGCATTAAATATCGGAGGGCAAACCATTCACTCCTTTTTCGGTTTCCCTCCCAAACCAATTACCAAGAAAGATATTAAACCTCGTCGTTTTAAACGGTTGTATAAAAAAATTGACGTTCTAATCATTGATGAAATCTCAATGGTTCGAGCAGATATGATTGATAACATTGATCATTTTCTACGGATTAATCGAGAGGAAGTGTATCTACCTTTTGGAGGTGTACAGGTTGTCTTTTTTGGCGATTTATTCCAACTTCCCCCTGTCGTATCTTCTCCTGAAGAAAAAATCCTATTTAAAACCTACTATGAATCGCCTTACTTTTTTTCCGCCCATCTATTTGAAAACCTCGAAATGGAAATGATAGAATTGCATAGAATTTACCGTCAAGAGGAAAGGCATTTTATCCGTTTACTCGATGCCGTAAGAACCAATAGTGTAGATTACGACGATCTAGAAGACTTGAACGAGCGTTTCATGCCCGACTTTACTCCTGAAGATTTTTACATCACACTATCAGCTCGTAATGCTCGAGTAGATAGTATTAATCAAAAAGAATTAGGCAATCTAGATACTGAAATCTTTGATTTTTATGGAAAAACAACAGGCAGTTTTAGTCCGAAACTTTTCCCCGCTCCAATGGTTTTAAAACTCAAAAAAAATGCTCAAGTCATGTTTATCAAAAATGACCAAGAGCGTCAATACGTCAATGGAACAATCGGCAAAATTGTAGAAATTGATCTCGATAAAATTATTGTAGAAATTACAACTCAAGAAGGACAAAAAAAACAAATCGAAGCCAAAACCGAAACCTGGGAAGTCCTAAAATATAAAATAGACGATGAGGATAATGACAAAATCAAAACAGAAATTATTGGTACATTTACACAATACCCACTAAAATTGGCTTGGGCAATCACCATACACAAAAGTCAAGGAAAAACCTTTGATCGAGCTATGATAGATATGGGTAGAGGAGCTTTTGAACATGGTCAAACTTACGTTGCCCTATCTCGTTGTAGAACCTTACAAGGTATTATTTTAAAAGAAAGGCTTCGCCCTAGAGATATTCTAGTCGATGAACGAATTATTGATTTTTACCAACAAATGCATTAAAATTCAAAAAAATTGAACACATAGTACACTGTAAATTAAGTTAATTGATATTTTTGAACAATGAATTTTTATTCAAATTGAGGCGTGACACAGCCTGATAGCCTTAGCTATCAAGGCGAGTACACAACGACAAGTTGGAGAAAAAAGCATGGTCAAAAGTTTAAGAAATTTAGTTTACAGTGTAATAATTTCTAGTAGTTTATTATATTTAATAAAAATACAATATAATAAAACTCAAATCCTATGACACACCTACATTTTTACAAATTATGCTTATTCATTTTTGTGTTCATTCATTCGATCCCCCATATTTTACAAGCACAAGCACCTTGTATCCCTGGTAGTAAAGATTATTTTACTTGGGATAATGCAACCGTTTATTATGTGATGACCGATCGTTTTAATAATGCAAACCCTAGTAATGATAATCCTTACGGGAGAGGAAACGATCCTATTGGAGGATTTCTAGGAGGGGATTTTGCAGGGATAACTCAAAAAATCAATGAGGGTTATTTCAACGATTTAGGGGTTAATGCGCTTTGGATTACAGCACCCTTTGAACAAACACATGGCACTTGGAATGAAGCTCTATTACCTGCTGCACCTGATTGGGGCGGCGATTATTATCCTTATCATGGTTATTCTCCGCTAGATTGGACAGAACTAGATGCTAATTTTGGAACACGGGCAGAATTTCAGACGATGGTTGAAACAGCACACAATCACGGAATTCGAATCATTCTTGATGTTTATATCAATTATGTAGGAACACCCGACGCTGTTGATGCTGCGAATTATGGTTATGGTAGCCTATCTAATCCCAACGATCCTGACTGGTTAAATTGGTGGATTGACGATAACGGAGTCTCTTGGGTTCGAGCGGGTGATAATAACTCCGACTATGGAAACTCTCCCCCTTTTGGCACAGGTGATTTACAGGGAGGAGGAATCGTATTACCCGATTTAAGAACAGAATTAACGACCGATGTAACCCTACCCAAAATATTGCAAACTAAATGGGGAACTACTAAACAAACACAAGAACAAAATGAGTTGAATGACTTTTGGGCAGCAAATCCTACCTATGTTAAAAACCCTGCAAATTATGTTGTCAAATGGTTGACCGATTGGGTAAGAGAATACGGTATTGATGGCTTTCGATTAGACACCTATAAGCACGTAGAATATGAAGTATGGGGAAGGTTAAAAGAGCAAGGGCAGAAAGCATTGGATGATTGGAAAGCTGCCAATCCTTCTAAAGTATTAGATAATAATGATTTTTGGATGGTCGGGGAACACTGGGGCAGAACCTATATCAGGGATAATGATGCGGTCATTCGAGGACGTACAGATGCCTTAATTAATTTTCATTTTGAAGAATACTTGGAAGCCAATGGTATTTGGGGAGGCTCTCTCGAATTTCTATATTCTAACTATGCAGCATCCTATGCTGATCCGCTATGGACTGCTTTAAGTTATATATCTTCCCATGATAAAAATGGAACAGGACAACCAGGAATCTTTGATCGAAATAACCTGATTAGAGGTGGAACAGCATTATTACTATGTCCAGGTCCAGTCGAAATTTTTTATGGCGATGAAACACAACGTCCATTAATCCCAGCATCTACTACAGATTGGATGGAGGGACTTCGTTCTTTTATGAATTGGGGATCGATAAATACCAGCGTTTTAGAACATTGGCAAAAGATAGGAACATTTAGAAGGAAACACGTTGCCGTAGGCGCAGGAACGCATACACAATGGAGCGCAAGCCCTTATACATTTCATCGTTCTTTTTCCAATTCAGTCATTCAAGATGATATTGTGGCTGTGATAGATGCTAGTGGTACTACAAGTATTAATGTATCTGGTATTTGGTCTGATGGCACATTACTCCGAGATGCTTATACTGGAAATATAGCAACTGTCATGGGAGGGAATATTACATTTACTGCACATACCAATGGTCTTATCCTTATAGAAGAAGTGCTTCCCGCTGAACGTCCCTTAACTTCTATCCTTCCAACAGATCACACCTACGATCCTGATGGACATACCGTTTGTATTAATGGGTATTCTAATGATTGTAATGATATAACACTCTATTATTCTCATAATCCCAATGCTGATCCGAGTGACTTATCTCAATGGATTCCTTATACAGGATGCTTTGAAGTAAATTCAGATGCGACTGTTACTACTATTGGTGTAAATGATATAACTGGTGTCACTTCTGTACCCATCACGCATCACCTCTGGACTTCTTATGTATTAGTACATTTTAAAAAACCGAGCTCTTGGCTTACGCCTTATATCTATACGTGGACTTATCCACCATTACAACAATATTCAGGAGATTGGCCTGGTTCGCCTATGATTGAAGAATATGGTGACAATTGTGAAAATTGGGTTGGCTATTATATTCCTAGTACTATTAGTAATGTCATTTTTAGCAATGGAGGTGCAAGTCAAACCGCCGACCTACTTAATATAATGGGTGAACAATGGTATGATTACAGTACAGGTCTGTGGTCCTCTACTCCTCCAGCTTGTTATAACGATTGTCAAATCCAGCCTCCCTTTATAGCTACTCCTGTAGAACTGCTAAAATTCACAGCAACGTTAAATGATAGGAGAAACGTCTTATTAGAATGGACGACTGCTACAGAAATAAATAATAAAGGTTTTGAAATAGAAAAATCTAACGATGGAAAAACATTTAGAACTATTGGTTTTGTAAATGGAGCAGGCACAAGTGCTACTGCAAATCATTATATTTTTTTGGATGAAGCCTTTTCTGAATTTGCTTATTATCGATTGAAGCAGATTGATTTCGATGATACTTTTGAATATTCTGATATTATATCAATAAGAAGTCATGAACGTCTAGATATTAGAATATTCCCCAACCCAATGGATGATCAACTCAATATTGAATTAATCGGAGATGCTATTGTATTGCCTGTACAAATAGAACTTTATTCTGCAATAGGCGAAAAAATGTTGACAAGAGAAATAAGAAATAAGCAAAACGCCTTGTCTCTACAAAATTTACCAAAGGGAATTTATTTTGTTAATTTTATAATGGGTAATCATATTCAGAAAACAGAAAAAATAGTCGTGAAGTAAATGTATTTATTAGTGAAGTTGTTCAAGAATGGCTGCTGAACTTATTAAAATTGAACTTTTGTTTCCATTTTTACTTTTTTCGCTCTGTAGTTTGGCTATGCAGCTCTAAAAAGTACAATGGAAACAAAAAGGCTTTTTCAGAAACCCGTAAACTATTTTTGAACAACTTCTATTAGTACATACACAATAGTTAGCAATGAATGGTTCTAGAATTGAGCCTTAATTCCCAACTATTGTACTTTGCACATTATTAGCCTGCGTATTTCATTCTACTGTTTTAATATATTCCAGTTTGTTCTCCCCATCATTTAATACAATTCTATATTCACCCTCTTTCAGAACAAGAACTTTCCTGTCGTACTTATGTTTTAATTCTATTCTATCCAAAGGAACAGAGTTAACTTCCTCTACGGGATAAGCCGACACCATTAAAGGAAAGTTCAATCCTGAATCTTTTGATTTAATTGCCACCGCTTTATATCTCTTATCTTGATATAACCAATTGGGTCTGCCATTCAAATAAGTGGTTTTGGGGTGAATTATCTCAATGTCAACATACTCTGTAATTTTAGTCGATCCATCTTTTTTATTGATAAAGGTTGAAGGCAAATTAATATTCAAAGAGTTTAATATTGGGTGCTCATTTTCAATGATTTTTTCAGTAAAATTATCTTGATAAATAGTTAATAAATCAATGTTAAGTTTTTTCTTTAAATAGTTTGCCATCCAATATGATTTCCCTCTTTTTATGATATTGGCTTCAACAGCATGGTGCAGTCCACATAAAATTACAACTTTTGAATTAGGGTGATTTTCTATGTACTTGATTATATTGTCAGCTTGTATTTCATCCCGATCCTTTCCTTCAATCTTTTCACTTCGTTCGTAAGCAAATAATTCATAATCTAATTGAATCGCACTTCGTACTAATTCACCCATCTTCGGCTCTAGAGTATAGGTTCCAGTTAAAGGAGAATCTAATGGATAGCCCCGTGAATTCAACTTTGAATCTAATAATATATTACTATTTGATACATTTGTAAATGTTTCCAACCCTAAATGTTTGTAGCCTAATTTCGCTAATTCTTTGATAACTTTGTTTGCAAAGATTCTGTGTTGAGGTTTTAAATGGTTTTCACTAATAATTACAATTGAATTATTTTTAGCTTGTTTCACAATTAATGGGAGAGCTGCTTTTATATCATAATTATTAAACTCTAAGCTATCGACTTTCCATGAAACTGGAGTTTCTGAATAACGAATTGAGTTTTGATAATCCCCTATCAAAGAATATAATAGCCCTGCTCTTGAAGGTCGGATTTGTTCTGTCGCTATTTCTTTTTCAATTTGATGTGAAAATTTGACCTCGTATGGATGGCTTTGAGCCAAAGCAACTTGCGCAAAATATAGTAAAATTATTATTTGTGAAAAAATCTTCATCCCTTCTATTTTATATGGAAAGTTCTTTAACAATGAAAACTAATTTCAGCCATAAGTGCTTGTATTTCAAAGTAAAATCCATTCTTTCTCGTAGTCTTAGCTATGGTGAAAAGAATTAGGTGAAATACAAAAACACAATGACTTATAAATAATTCATCAATCTATTTTTAAACAACTTCAGGATAAACCTTAATAAAGTCATCCTACTTAATTTTTATTTTTTCAAACTATTATCTTTAACTTCTAATGAAAGTTCTTCTCCTTTTTTGAGCATAAAAGCGTAGGCTTCATTATAATCATTGTGAATATCTCCTTCTAGTATAGCCTCTCGTATAGCTTTCTTAATAATTCCAACAGCCCGAGAAGGTTCAATACCAAAAGTTTGCATAATAATATCTCCAGAGATAGGAGGCTCCCAATTCCTTAGATGATCTCGTTCTTCTACTTCTTTAAGCTTTTGCCGAACAATCTCATAGTTCTCTAAATAACGTGCAACTTTTCGAGGGTTTTTAGACGTAATATCAGCTTCACACAACTGCATTAAATCATCAATATCTTCTCCTGCATCAAATAGCAGTCGTCGAATTGCCGAATCCGTTATATTCTCCTTTGTAAGACTTATTGGTCTAAGGTGTAAGCGCACCATTTTTTGAACATACTTCATTTTATGATCCATCGGTAAACGAAACCGAGCAAAAATCTTAGGCACCATAGCTGCTCCTACTGCATCATGTCCATGGAAAGTCCACCCTTGCTTTTTATCAAATCGTTTAGTTGGTGGTTTTGCGATATCATGTAAGACTGCCGACCAACGCAACCAAATATTTTTAGACTTTCTACAAAGATTATCCAACACTTCTAAGGTATGATAGAAATTATCTTTATGTGCTTTTCCTTTTCTAACTTCTACACCTTGCAAAGCCGCCATTTCAGGGAAGATAATCTTTAATAAGCCCGTATTAAAAAGTAACTTAAAACCAATAGACGGTTTACGACATTTTAAAATTTTATCCAATTCAATAGTGATACGTTCCCACGATACTATTTTGATACGTTCCTTAAAAGTAGCAATTGCTTTCAATGTTCTGGGATCAATATCAAAATTTAGCTGTGTAGCAAAACGAATCGCACGCATCATTCGAAGTGGATCATCCGAAAATGTTTTACCTGGTTCAAGTGGTGTTTTTAATACCTTATTTTCTAGATGAAGAATACCATTAAATGGATCGATAATTTCTCCAAAATTATCTTCATTTAAAGAGACTGCTAAGGCATTAATTGTAAAATCCCTCCGATTTTGATCATCCTCTAATGTACCATTCTCCACGATTGGTTTTCTAGAATCAAATCGATACGATTCTTTTCTAGCTCCTACAAATTCAAATTCAACCCCTCTATGTTTAAACATAGCTGTACCAAATCTCCTATATACCGCAACTTTAGGAATCGGAAGTAATTGATTAGCAACAGCATTCGCCAGTTTTATTCCACTACCAATACATACAATATCAACATCTTTAGTAGCTCTTCCTAATAATTTGTCTCTTACATAACCACCAACTACATATGCTGGAAAACCCAACCGTTCCGCCTCCATGCCGATGATTTTAAAATACTCCCTTTCTCTTCTTGTAATATTAAATAACATTCTTTATAAAAATACAATAATAAACAATTCTACTCCTCTAATAAGCAAATGTAACCTAAACATAAGCATTAATAGCCTATCTCTTTATTTTATTCTCTAATAAAATCCAATTCTTCTTGTTGATTCAACCGTACAATTACAGATGGTCGATTGAGTGACTTTTCTAACTGTCGATAAGGTACAACATAATCCACTCCTTGAATAATTTTAGAACTCACTTCTCCAAAGTTATTCGGAAAAGGTTCTTTTGAAATATTTGCAGAAGTCGATACAATTGGCTTGCCAAAAGTCTGAATAATCTGTCGACAGAGTTCATCTTGAACAATCCTTATAGCAACACTTTCATTATTTGCTAAGGTAATTGAAGGTAAATTAGTTCCTTTATCATAAATAACCGTTAAAGGTCTTTTATGGTAACCAAGCAGCGTTTCAATTCGTGGATGAATCCTAAGTGTATACTGTTTGAGCATTTTTATACTATCAACCAATAATATAAAAGGGTTATCTTTTGCTCTTTGTTTTAAGGTATATATTTTTTCAATGGCTTCAGGACGAGTGGCATCACAGCTTATCCCCCAAATTGTATCTGTAGGTAATAAAATAAGTCCTCCTTCTTCTAAAGTCTTGATTATTTCATTTAAATGGACCGTATCCAACATAAAAATATTAGTTTTGTACGAAACAGAATACTCTACGAAATGTAATGATTACTTAATTTTCCTCGTTCTAGAAGAATATTAGATTTTACAAAAACGTTTCATTTTATAAACCATTAGTAAACTATGTTTTTACTTACTAATAAAACAAAGCTCAAAAATAGTATAATATCTAAAATTCGTACACTTTTTTGTGTATTGAGTTTCTTAATCTGTTGTTTTACTATCCATGCTGAACACATAGTTGGAGGAGATATGACCTATGAATGTCTCGGCAATAACAGTTTTCGTTTTTATTTAAAAATATATTTTGAATGTGATGGTTTCTTATCCTCAGAAGAAAGTGTGATTAGAATTGGGGTTTATAGAGGTAATGAAACAAACCCCTTTGGTGGAGGAAGTCGAATAGTCAACATGAAACAAGTTCAAGAATTAGACTTAGATATTAATCAAGACTGTGTATTCTTATCAGAAAATATTTGTGTAACAGAAGCACAATATGAATTTGATTTGGAATTACCTCCGCACCCCGATGGTTACCATATATCCTATCAACGATGTTGTAGAAATAGTAATGTGATTAATATTCAAGATCCTAATACTATCGGAGCTACTTATTCAATTTTTGTGAGTAATGAGGCTATTACAAACTGTTCTAACAGCCCAAAATTTAATACTTTTCCTCCTTTAGTCATCTGTGCTAATAACTTATTTGAGTTTGATCACTCTGCTAGTTTAGGGGACGGAGACAATTTGGTTTATTCTTTTTGTTCTGCACTAGTAGGTGGAGGTAATGATTCTCCGATTAGTTCACCGAATGGAAACAAACCTGATCCCCCCACTCCTCCTCCTTATGCACCAGTTCCTTTTGCATCAGGATATTCTGATTTAAATCCTATGGAGGGACTTGAGATTAATCCTGTAACTGGAGTAATAACTGGAGTTCCAACTTTAAAAGGTCGTTTTGCAGTAGGCGTATGTGTAAAAGAATATAAAGATGGAATCCTAATTAGTGAAATTAAAAGAGATTTTCAATTTAATGTTACAGAATGCGATCCATTAGTTGCTGCGGATGTTGATGAAGTTGACATCCAAGATGGAGCCTTTATTGTCCGTTCTTGTAGTGGTACCACAGTAGAGTTTATAAATCAAAGTTATCAAGAAGAATTTATTTCTGAATACCTATGGACTTTCGATATTGATGGAACTCAGCAAGTTTCTACTGATAAAAATCCCATTGTTACTTTTCCTTCTGTAGGGGAATATACTGCTACATTGACGATAAACTCTGGTACTGATTGTGGAGATATTGCAAACATCATCGTTCAAGTAAATGAAGCGGTAAGGGCTGATTTTGAATTCGATACTAATGAATGCCAAGAAGGTCCAATCGATTTTACTTTTATAGGCCTAGGAACTATAGAGCAGTATTTGTGGGATTTTGGAGATGGGACAACTTCAAACGATATGGCTCCTAGCCATCAATTTCCTAATATTGGTACTTATACCGTTTCTCTAACTGTTGATAATGGTAATGGTTGTATAGAAACTACTTCTAGAGATGTTACCTATGCTCCTTCACCAACAACTATCAATATTACTGCAAGTGATACAAAAATCTGTATCCCAAATCCGATATTTTTTAAAAATGAAGGAACGACGGTTAGCGATGATTTTACCTTATTTTGGGATTTTGGAGATGGAACAACTTCAAATGAATTAGAACCAACACATATTTATCAAATGGCAGGAACTTATGATATAAAATTTTCATTAACTACACCTGCTGGATGTGTAATCAATCAGACTTTTCCAAATATAAATGTAAGTACTTCTCCTGAAGCAGGCTTTTCTTGGACACCCGAACGCCCCAATAATCTCAATACTGAAGTCCATTTCAAAGATGAATCTTCGGGGGCAGTCGGTTGGTTTTGGGACTTTGACAAAAACAACAATACCACAAGTATAAGAGAACCAAGTTTTGATTTTTTGGAATCAGGGGATTATAATGTAATTCAAGTTGTAAGTAATGACAATGGTTGTACCGATACAGTTACGCAACTGATAAGTGTAGAACCATTCGTAAGCTATATCCTACCAAATGCTTTTACTCCCAACCAAGATGGGATTAATGACGTTTATATAGGAACAGGTTATTTTACTGGAATACAAAATTTCCAAATGATTATATGGGATAGGCACGGTAAGCAAGTGTTTAGTTCTACTGATCCTAATAAAGCTTGGAACGGTAGATTTAATAACGAGGGACGAATATTACCTTCTGGCATATATATTTGTACAGTTTCGTATACTGATGGTGGAGGTCGAAAAGTAAACCTAAAAGAATTTGCTTCCCTATTAAAATAAACTCCTTTCGTTTAAGTGTACACCAGATATTTTTAAAAAGAATTTTATTAACTAAATAAATTCAAATTATTGATGTCAAATGCCATTTTTTCAAAAAATAATACCGTAAAAGAGAGGCTCTCTATTATTGCCCTTTTTATAATGCTTATTTTGTGCTGTCCTGAATTATCTGCAACACACATTATAGGTGGTAATATGACCTATGAATTTGTTCGTGCTACAAATGATGGTAATCTTTATAGATTTAGGCTGAGAATTTATCGGGATTGTAGTTCACAAAACTCAAATAATACACAATTTGACGGATTAGGGGGAAATGATACCCAAGGAGCAATCGTAACGATATATGAAGGAGATTCAAACTCATCGACATTGTTTAGTAGTGGATCTGTTGGGTTGCCTACAGTTACTGAAATTGAAATTGAAGAAGACGGCTGCATGGAAATACCTGATAGGTTAAGACAACCTTGTTTAGTAGAAGAAGGGATTTATCAATTTGACCGTATATTGCCTGTCTCATCAGAAAGCTATTTTGTAAGTTATCAAAGATGTTGTAGAAATCCTGATACGGTTAATATTAATGATGCTCGGAATTCAGGGGGAACTTATACCGTAGAAATTACACCAGAAGCACAAGTTCGTGAAAATAGTAGCCCTGTTTTTAATAGTTTTCCTCCCATTATAGTTTGTGCGGGATTCGATATTAACTTTGATCATGCTGCCTCTGATGTAAATGGAGATTCTTTGGCC
The DNA here is from genome assembly GCA_020630435.1 of Saprospiraceae bacterium. Lineage (GTDB taxonomy): Bacteria > Bacteroidota > Bacteroidia > Chitinophagales > Saprospiraceae > JAHDBJ01. Next base: position 6,738 of record JAHDBJ010000033.1, on the reverse strand, counting down.
TATGAATTCTGCGCCCCTTTTTTAGGAGGAGGCCCTCTTACTGGTCCAAATGAAATTAATACCCCTAATGGAGCAAGACCTAATCCAGCGACTCCCCCCCCCTATAATAGTGTTTCTTTTCGAGCACCAACTTACACTTCCAGACGTCCCATGGCTGGTAATCCTACCATTGCTATTGATCCCGTTACAGGATTAATTTCTGGGGTACCAGAGGTACTAGGACAATTTGCTGTAGGGGTCTGTGTAAAAGAATATAGAGAGGGTATTTTATTAAGTACGATACGTAGAGATTTCCAATTTCAAGTCGTTGACTGCCGACCTTTAGTTGATGCTAAAATACAATCTGATGATGTTGATGTAGCAGGTCAAGAATATATAATTAATTCTTGTGGAAATAATACCATAACGTTTATCAATGAAAGTGGTTTAGTGGATAAAATAGACGAATACAAATGGCTTTTTGACATAAAAGGAGACCAATTTGAAAAGATAGAAACAACAAGAAATGACTTGACAATTAATTTTCCAGATACGGGCATTTACACTGGACTCATCATTGCAAATCCTGGAAAAGTATGCTCTGATACTGGACACATTAGGGTAAGTATCTTTCCTGAAATTAATGCAGATTTTAGTTTTGTTTATGATACCTGTGTCGCTGGACCAGTTGCTTTTACTGATTTATCTGAAAGTAAGGCTGGACCAATACAAGAATGGGAATGGGATTTTAAAGATGGTAATTTCTCTGCCGAACAAAATCCAAATTATGTTTATCCAATTCCTGGTAATTTCGATGTTACTTTACAAGTAACTGATCAAAATAGTTGTGTAGATACTATTTCAAAAAGTGTCAACTATCAACCTGCACCTGCTATCATCGTCATCGATCCTAGTAGTTTTAATGGATGTCAACCACTAGATGTTTTTTTTAATAACCTTAGTACACCGATTGACTCTACTTATACTATTTTATGGGACTTTGGAAATGGTGATACCTCAACAGAAATAAGTCCTAATTATACTTATGAAGATATTGGCTTTTATGATGTTTCGCTTAGTATCACATCGCCTATCGGTTGTTCCATTTCCGATTTTTTCCCAAACTTAATAACTGTCCGAGGATCTCCAACTGCTGATTTTTCGTATTCCCCTGAAATTCTATCTCAATTTAATAATGAAGTCTTTTTTAGAGACGAATCCGAAGAAGCTATTTCTTGGTATTGGGACTTTGGTGATGGAACTTTTTCTACACAAATCGATCCTGTACATACTTTTCGAGATACTGGTTATTATGAAGTAAAGCAAATAGTAACACACCAAAGCGGATGCCAAGACACTCTAATTCAATACCTTGACATCCAACCTCGTGTTACTTATTATGTACCAAATGCATTTACACCTAATGGCGATGATATGAATGATGGTTTTAAAGGAAAAGGTATACTAGATGGGATTACAGATTTTCAAATGACCATTTGGAATAGATGGGGAGAATTAATATTTGAAACCTCCGATCCAACCCAAGCTTGGAACGGTCGTAAAAATAATCAAGGTAATGTTTTACAAAATGGTGTGTACGTATACCGAATATCATTCTTAGGTCCTAGAGGTGCTGAACGTGAATTAAAAGGTTTTGCTACGCTCGTAAAATAAACTACTACGAATCAAAGGAATATATCTACGTTCAATTAAGTTGTCTTTTTCAAGTCAACATAAACTCTTAAAATAAGGGAAAATAAACAATTATTTCAATTCCCTATTTTGCCATTTTTATTAAAACAAAATACTTGTATGAAAAAACACAAACACCCAAAACGTAGATTAATTGACTTACTATTCTCATTATTTTGTATTACTGTACTAGTGTGTTTCTCCAGTGATATATATGCTTTGCATATCGTTGGAGGAAGCATGACCTATGAATGCCTTAATACAAATAATAGTGAAACTACATATAGAATCACCTTAAAAATTTATCGAGACTGTAGTGCTAGAAATTCAGGACAAGGGGGGCAGCCTACGCCACTTGATCCTCAAGCAGCTATTACAATTTATACAGAATCAGGCAATTCTTTTATAGAAAATTTTAATGTTCCTTTAATGGATGAATTCGATGTTCCCGAAGATGCTAGTACTTGTGCAGATATTGAATCTGTTCCTATTCAACCTTGTGTCACAGAAGGGCTTTATCAATTTGACGTTACTTTGCCTATAATTAGTGAAAGTTATACCATAACATACCAACGTTGTTGTCGAAATGATGCCATCAATAATATTAGTAATGCTGGTAGTATTGGTGGTACTTATATGGTTGAAATAACAGCTGCTGCTCAAAATCAATTGCGATGCAATAGCAGTCCTAGTTTTGAAGATGCCCTTCCACCACTTTATACTTGTGCCAACCAAGATATTAATTTCGATTTTGTCGCAACAGATGCAGATGGTGATTCCTTAGTTTATGAGTTTTGTTCTCCCTTTAATGGTGCGGCTCGTAATGACCCAAGACCCGTTATTGCTTCACGCCCCCCTTATAATACGATACCTTTTAGAGCTCCAACTTATACTTCAAGTAGACCCTTAGGAGGAGACCCAACAGTCATTATTGACCCGAATACAGGTCATATGTCAGGAACACCTACAGCGATAGGATTATTTGCAGTTGGTTTATGCGTTAAGGAATATAGAGATGGGCTTTTATTAAGTACAATACGTAGAGATTTTCAATATACTGTTGTGGAATGTGGTAAAAGCGTAGATGTAAAAATAGATTCTGAAAATGAACAAGTAGAGGTTATAGAAGATACAACTAATCCTGATATGACAGGTTTTAACGTGATTTCATGTGGCTCGAAATCCATAACTTTTGATAATATTAGCTCAGGGCAAGATGAGACAGAGTCCTATCAATGGTTTTTTAATATCAATGGTCAGATACAAGAGTTTGAATTTTCCACTAATCAAAGTCTAACGATTGATTTTCCTGATTTTGGATCTTATGAAGGTAAAATGATTGCTAACCCTGGTCTTGAATGTGCAGACTCTGCCCAAATATCCATTACTATTAATCCAAGCCTCGAACCCAATTTTAGTTTTGATTATGATACTTGTGTAGCTGGACCTGTAACCTTTACGGATTTATCTATTGCAAATGAGAGTACTATTCAAGAATGGACATGGGATTTTAAGGACGGTAATATTTCTACAGAAAAAAACCCTGAATATTCTTATCCTATTCCAGGCATTTTTGATGTAGAATTAGAAATCATTGATAATAATAGTTGTGTTCAGCGAATTACAAAAGAAATTAGTTATCAACCAGCTCCCGCTTTGTTAATCGTAGAACCTAGTAGTTTTGCTGGTTGCAATCCATTAAATGTTTTTTTTAATAACCTTAGTACTCCGATAGATTCTACGTATTCTATTTTATGGAATTTTGGTGATGGTGAAACATCTACAGATATCAGTCCCATACATACCTATGAAATAAGTGGTGATCGGGATGTCTCCTTAGAAGTTACTTCACCAATTGGGTGTAAAGTTTCTGAATTTTTTCCTAACTTAATTTCTGTTACGGAATCTCCAGAAACTGACTTTGATCTCAACCTAGAAAGTCAACAAGAATATATAGCGACTTATAGTTTTGAAGATCTATCTGTTGATGCCGTTACTTGGTTTTGGGATTTTGGTGATGGCATTACTTCCGTCCTAGAAAACCCTATACATACTTATCAAGATACAGGCTACTATATCGTTACATTAATTAGTACACGTGGTACAGGTTGTCAAGATACAGCTATTCAGCATATTGATATAAATCCGAAATTATCCTTTTTTATGCCAAATGCTTTTACCCCTAATAACGATGATGAGAATGACGGTTTTAAAGGCAAAGGATTTATTCCAAGTGTATCCAATTTTAAAATGTCCGTTTGGAACAGGTGGGGTAATCTCGTTTTTGAAACAACCGATCCAGAAATTGCTTGGAATGGTCGAAAAAATAATTCAGGTAGAATCTTACAAGCAGGTGTCTATGTGTATTTTGTTTCTTATTATGATCCTGCATCCGATAGGCAGATTAATTTTCAAGGTTATACAACTCTAATTAAATAATTCTTAAATGGAAAATAAAAAAGAAATAGTTGAAGATTGGCTACCACGATATACCGGTATGACACTAGATGAATTTGGAAAATATATCTTACTGGTTAATTTTAGTCATTATTTAGAACTATTTGCAAAACTACACAAAGTAAAAATTAAAGGGAAAAACCGACCTATGCAGTGTGCCACAGCCAATGGCATTACTATGATTAATTTTGGTATGGGGAGTCCTAATGCAGCAACTATCATCGATTTACTTTCAGCTATCACACCCAAAGCTTGTCTTTTCTTAGGGAAATGTGGTGGTTTAAAACGTAAAAATAGTGTAGGAGACTTAATTCTTCCTATTGCTGCTATAAGAGGAGAAGGAACTTCTGATGATTATATGCCTCCTGAAGTGCCCGCTTTGCCTGCTTTCGCATTACAAAAAGCGATTTCAACTACAATTAGAGAATATGGTAGAGATTATTGGACAGGCACAGTCTATACAACCAATCGTAGAGTTTGGGAATACGATGAAGAATTTAAGGAATATTTACGTTCTCTTAGATGTATGGCAATAGATATGGAGACTGCGACCCTTTTTATAACTGCTTTTGAGAATCAAATTCCGATGGGAGCCTTATTACTTATTTCGGATATACCAATGATTCCCGAAGGTGTTAAAACCGAAGCCAATGATCAAAAAGTCACCTCTGATTATGCCAATGATCACTTATTGATTGGTATAGATTCCTTAAAACAACTTATCAATAATGCGACTACAGTAAAGCATTTGAAGTTTTAAGTAGATACATACGCAATAGGAAAGTCGTTGATATTTTAGTAACTACTCTTGAATATGTAAGAAGTTTTTTTTAAAAAAACATCAACTATTTCTAAAAAACAACTAATCCATAAATTTACTAGGAGCAGAATCTTCTTATTCTTTAGGAATAAAACTACGCTCAAAATAATGAATGATGCTTGAATTATCATATATTTTATAACTACTTTAAAATAGAATCTATTTTCAATTTTCTGGAAATCCAGAACGCAACCAATCCATTTAATAATGCTAAATCTGAGACTGACATTTGACGCTCACTAAAGGGTGGAGGCACTCTTAATAATGTATCTGAAGCATTTTATCCAAACATTAAAACTTCCACCCTCTAAATAAGTAAAAATATTGTCGAATGTAGAAAAATCTGGTAATACTTCAAACCGTATTTCAGGATAGCTAGATAGTTTACCTTCATCTGTAGATCCAATAGAATCTAGTCTTTTACCTACAACATTATTCTTATTTACTCCATACTCTTATTCTATAAAAAATAGTTACTGTCTTATCAATTTATAAATCGAAGTTGTTCAAAAACTACTTGCTAGACTACAAAATGATCTTTAAATTGAATATTTTCCCCTTGTTTATCGTCCGTAACTCAGCTATGCACTCTAAAAAAGAGTTCAATCTTCATTTAAATCTCTATTTTTCATTACTAGTAGTAATTCTTAAACAACTTCTTCATCGGATAAATTTCTATTAAGTGACAATTATTTGCTAAAATATATAACTCCCTCTTTACCTATAAAGACTAATCCCTAGGAATAAAGCTAAATTCTATATGGCTAATTATTTTCGAACGAGGTACATCATACGTCTTATAGCTGTTCAAAACAGCATAATTATTTGATGCTATTTCATTATTAATTTCAAAACTATATATATGGCTAAAATCAATTTCATATGTATCAACATTATTTGGAGAGATGTTTTTGGGATTGACTCTACCAATATAACTATCTAATAAATGATAAGTTAGCATCAAAATTTGCTTACCATAGGTTCTCTCATATATTTCATACAACGTATTTTTACTATCTAGATGCGTTATTCTATCTACCTTTCTAGGAACTAAGCCCATTCCAGAATCGAAAAGATGTGTTTCAGAAATTGGATTATTGTTTGAGTCAAATTCTATTTGACTTGCACTATCACCTACTTCATAGTAAGTTCGATTACCTCTATCATCTAAAATAATTTTACTATTCGATTCCTCTATGTCAAAAATAACACCATCGGTACTTGATTTTTGTGTTACCAATATAGTATCCTCTGTATAAGTGTATTGAGTTTTAGAAAACATAAAAGTTGAACCTTGAGTATATTCAACTAAAACTTCAGCTAAATTTTGATTTTCATACAAATAAGTCCATTTTGATTGAAGTTTTCCACCTGAATAACTTTCTAATGAAGTTATATTATTGTTAGCATAATTCACAATACCACTAATTGAAGTGCCATTATTTGTCCCTGAATAGCTTTCCAATTTACCTTCATCTGTTAACATATATTTTATAGAATCCATTTTTTCCCCTGATGAAGGATCGAAAGATTTATAAAAATATTCCTTGAACTTAAAGTTATCTCCTCCTAAAGTCCTTAAATCATCCTGATCATTGCTACATGAAATAATTGTTAAAATTAAAATAATTGGCAAATCAATATTTTTCATAAGATTATTATTTTAAAATTTTAATAAAAAAATACTTAATTGAATCAAACTACAATAAACGATAGCAATGAAGTTGTTCAAAAATAGAAGTTGTTTAATAATGAAGGTTGATTTTAATTATAAGTGCTTGTATTTCAAG
>JAHDBJ010000062.1 GCA_020630435.1 Saprospiraceae bacterium | reverse complement strand
ATAATTATATTTATAAAAAATAAAAATATGTACTGTTAAAATCAGAATATTGGTAGAATCTGAGCTTTAGAGCTTATTATTCAATACAAATCTTTACTTAACTTTAAAAAATTATTAAATTTGCGCATTTTTTGGAATATCGGGGCAGAGTATCTCTAATGTAGACCAATTGAAATTTTTATTTGGGTGGTTAATAACTTTGTAGAGTAGGTGAACCTATATTTCTTTAAAATCAAGGATGCCCTGAAACATCTTTATAGTAATTGACGTTTACTAGTTTTATACAAGTATGTTGGTTAATATGAATTTATGTTTTGAGGTATTCTAGGGGAGGTACAAATTGATGTATTGTCTCTTCAGTATTCTCTTTTTATTGATTTTATTTTGTTAATATTAAACGTATTGCTATGAGTGTAGAAAAAACGCGATACAGCGATGAGGAATTAAGTGAATTCCGAGTACTGATTGAAAAAAAACTTAGAAGAGCTAAAGAAGATTTTGACTTTTACACTGAACAACTTTCAGAACAAGCAGATAATCCTGATTCTAAACTCAAAGGTTTAGATGATGCTTCTAGTTCTTCTGAAATCGAACAATTACAAACGCTTGCCGCTCGACAAAAGAAATATATACAGCACTTAGAAAATGCAGTCATTCGTATTCAAAATAAAGTTTACGGGATTTGTAGAGAAACAGGCAAACTAATTGCCAAAGAAAGACTCAGAGCCGTACCTCATGCTACTTTAAGTATTGATGCTAAGAAGGCACGACGTTAGTTTTTGGTTAAAAGGTTCGTTCGAAAAATATTAATAAAACAGGGGCTGAAAGCATTAAGTTTTCAGCCCCTGTTTCTATTGACAGAATAAAAGAGCTAAAAAATATTGTATATTATTGAAAATATGAAGTTATGGCAACAATAATACCTTCGTTCTATAAGAGATATAAAAAAGGGAATTTCCAAGCAGAAATTCCCTAACTATAAAATAATATCGCTCTATAATCTTATAAATCCGATGCTCCTGGATTAGCATCATTATATCTTTTTGATACAGCAGCCCAGTCAATCACATTGAAAAAAGCTTCAACATAATCAGGACGACGGTTTTGATAATTTAAGTAATAAGCATGTTCCCATACATCTAATCCTAATACGGGAGTTCCTTGTTTTACGCCAATATCCATCATTGGATTGTCTTGATTGGGAGTTGATGTGATAAATAGTTTATCATTTTTATCAACACATAACCAAGCCCACCCAGAACCAAAACGAGTGCCAGCTGCGGCTTTAAACTCTTTTTTGAAATCTTCGAAAGATCCAAAATCACGCTTGATTGCTTTGCCAATATTAGTTCTGCCTGAAGGTTCTCCTCCACCATCTGGCGACATGATTGACCAAAATAAAGAGTGGTTGTAAAATCCACCTCCATTATTTCTTACAGCAGCAGATTTTTTAGAAACATTGCCTAGTAGTTCTTCTATTGATAGTCCTTCAAGTGAGGTTCCTTCAACAGCAGCATTTAATTTTTTTGTATACCCTGCATGGTGCTTTCCATGATGAATTTCCATAGTGCGTGCATCTATATGAGGCTCTAAGGCATCATGTGCATAAGGGAGTTCTGGTAATTCGAATGCCATAATAGTTGATTGTTTTATGATATAATAATTTCCTAATTGAGGTTATAGTAAGTGTATAATTAGATATTTGAATATGTTGTAATCTATCCAGTACTATAAAACTATAATTAGAATAGAGTTAAAACGTCCACAAATGTAATAAGATTAATGAAAAATTGAAAATGAATTGAAATTAGTCTTGTCTTAAATTTAGATATAAAAATATATTAAATCTTTTAGAATCTAATTTTCTTTCCTCGCCACCAAGCTTTTAAAAATAAGAAAATAGCGATGAATATAAGACCAATGCCTATTTTATGCCAATTGGGGTGGAGTGCTTTATCGATGTGTCTTGTAAAGTAAATTCCAGCAAGGGTTAAGGTTAGAAATAAAAATTGTTGTCCAAGGGCATAGATTAATTGTACAGATTTGTCTAAGTTTTTAATTTCATATTTCAGAACGCCTTTATTTGCTTTTTTAAGATATTTTTGTAATTCATTAGGCAAAGCTATACTTGTCGTGATTTGATTTTTGATGGAATTTAAAATCATCTGACTAATACCTTCTTTCCCCTTAGCAATATGTTCTTGTAAATAGGGTTTTACAACTGTTAAGGTATCAAATTCAGGTGCAAGATGAAAAGTCGTTCCCATCAACAAGACAATGGCTCTATTTAACAAAACCCAGTCTTTAGGAATTTGTATGGTTTTAAAAACTTCGCTTAGGTCTATCTGTTTAAGCAATGTTCCTAGACTTTCTAATCCAGAGTTTAGCTTTATATCTTTAATATTTAGCCCTTCAATTTGAACCTCATTCTCAAGAAAATCTCTAAATGTAACAACCAAACGTTCAGCAATTTCTTCGGCATCTTTTCCCCTTCCTACGAAACCCATTAATTGTAAACCATCAATAATTTTTTCAGTATCATTTTTAATAATAGCATCAATTAATTTAGGGATAGCGTCTTTTACTTGCGTACTCAACTGTGCGGTTGCTCCAAAATCAATTAATATAATCTCTCCTTTACGATTCACAAGAATATTACCAGGGTGTGGGTCAGCATGGTAGAAACCATCGGCAATGATCATCTGACAATATACACTAGTCAAGCGTTTGGCTAAATCCGTTCTATTAATATTCCATGCTTCAATTCCCTCTATATTTCCAATATTTATCCCCTCACAATACTCGCAGGTCATTACTTTTTGGGTGCTGTATTGTTCTAGTACTTCAGGAACTCGTATTTTTAAACTTTTTAAGGATTTTAAATTGCTTGCAACCAATTTCATCGAATCGGCTTCCTTCTTATAATTTAACTCGTCGTCAATCATTAATTTAACCTGCTCATAAGAATGCTCAATTCCTTTCATATTCCAAAAAAAAGCCCACAAGGAGACCAAGTAGCGTTGGATGGCGAGATCTGCTTTTGCAATTTCTTCGATATTAGAATGCTGTACTTTTACAACTACTTCTCTGCCTTCAATGGTTGCTCGATGAACTTGACCTATAGAAGCAGATGCAATAGGTTCTGTATCAAAAGTGGTGAAAATATTTTTTGGAGCAGCACCTAATTCTTTTTGGATTACTCCTGCTACTTCTTCATAAGGGCGTGGAGGGTTTTTATCTTGTAGAGCCTCCAAAGGCGCTCGAAATTCATCTGGTAAGATATTCGAAAGAATAGAAATTAATTGTCCAAACTTTACAAAAAGCCCTTGAAGTAATACAATTTTTTCTTTGATTAAATTTGCATTTTTAAGGTGTAAAGCAGATATGTTTCTTTCATAATATGCTTTACCCCAAAACCATGATTTTAGATATAAAAAAAGATAGGACATCGCTACTCTAAAAGCCGTCCAGTAAGCTATCCGTTTTCTAACACTTGGCTTGTAGATGCGGTTGCTGTATTTCATTAAACTGGAGTATTCCTATTTTTATAAAAATGAAGGATCAAAAGAAAGTGGAAGTAAATCATTTGCAGAAGCTAAAATATAAATAGGACCATCCACTGCAAATAAAATTAATTCAATTTTATCTCCTTGTGTATACTCTGTTTCACTTAGCACTTGACGACAAGCACCACAAGGCGAAACAGGGGTTGTTACAGTACCTTGATCGTTTTGAGCAGTAACAGCCATTTTAAGGACTTTCTGTTTGGGAAGAACATTTGAAACGGCGGCCAAGGCTACTCGTTCTGCACAAATACACATTGTGTAAGCAGCATTTTCTTGATTACTGCCTTTTATAATTGTACCATCTTCTAATAATGCAGCTGCTCCTACTGTAAATTTAGAATATGGCGAATAGGATTGTTCCATAGCTTCTGTAGCTGCTGTGATTAGTTGTTGCTCTATTTCACCAAGGTCATGTATAGATTCGTAAACTTTAACTTTAGTATGGATATTAATTTCTTTCATTCGCCTATAATTTGAATTTAATAGTGTAACCCTTTCTACACATATTTAGCGAATCAAAAATTGAACATTTTTTTAAACTTATTATTTGATTCTTACTAAATACAATTATTATGTAATATATTTTTATTCAACTTTTCTATAAAACTTGCTTCTTAAATTTCTCTACTCAACAAGTTTTATTAAAATTGTGGAAATTTTATATCAAATTAAAGAAGGATGTAAATATAGAGATAAATTATCTAAGAAAACACTTCGCTCAACCATTTATACTATGAATAATATCTTAATTATTGGTGCTGGAAGATCTGCAACAGCTTTGATCAAATATATTTTAGAACAAGCTACAAAAAACAATTGGTTTATTACAGTAGCTGATGCCAATCCAGAATTAGCAAAAAGTAAGGTTGGGGATCATCCTCAAGCTAGAGCAATATGGCTGGATGTATCAAAACCTAATGATAGAAAGGATATTATTAGTAGAGTGGATATTGTGGTATCGCTCCTACCTGCCCATATGCACTTATTAGTTGCTAGAGATTGTATTAAGTTAAAAAAGCATTTGGTAACAGCATCGTATGTCTCTAGGGAAATGTATCGACTAGGAGATGAGGCCAGAGATGCTTCTTTAATTTTTATGGGAGAAATGGGACTAGATCCAGGGATTGATCATATGTCAGCTATGCAGAAGATAGATGAAATTAAAGCAAAGGGCGGAAATATTACAGCTTTTCGCTCCTATGCTGGGGGGTTAATTGCTCCTGAAAGTGATGATAATCCATGGCATTATAAATTTACATGGAATCCTCGAAATGTGGTGTTAGCTGGTCAGGGGACGGCTCAATACTTAGAAAATGGTAAACACAAATACATTCCTTATGCTCGATTATTTAAAAAATATCATTTAGTAGATGTACCAGCAGTAGGAGTTTATGAGGCTTATGCCAATAGAGATTCTTTATTATATCGGAGTGTCTATGGATTAGATGGTATTCCAAATATATTGAGAGCTACGCTTCGACATCAAGGATTTTGTGCTGCTTGGAATGCATTAATTAAAATTGGTTTAACAGATGGTTCTTATCCAATTCACGACTGCGACAAATTAACTTACCATGAATGGATGGATGCCTACATGGAATCAGGGAATGGTTCTGTAAAAGAAAGAGTTGCCAATTTCTTAAATGTTTCTTCGGATTCAGACGTAATGGAAAAATTAGAATGGTTAGGATTGTTTAGAAAGAAAAAAATAAAAATTAAGCAGGCTACTCCAGCCTTAATCTTAGAGAATCTGCTGCTAGATAAATGGCAACTTTCGCCAGAAGATAAAGATATGATCATTATGCAGCATGAATTTGAATACGAACTTAAAGACAAGAAATATCAATTGACATCGTCAATGACATTAAAAGGCGAAAATGCAGTAGATACAGGGATGGCGAAGCTAGTAGGACTACCACTTGGTATTTTTGTAAAACTAATGGTCGAAGGAAAAATATCAACAACAGGCGTCAATATTCCTGTCATGCGAGAAGTCTATGAACCTGTTTTAAAAGAATTAGAGGAATACGGTGTTGTTTTTAAAGAGTACCTTAAAGAAATTGAATAATACGATTTAGAAATTTTAAAATATCAAACAAATAAATTTATGTTTTCAACAAAAAGTTTGACTTAATACTTTTGATATAGTATTTTTGCGATAAAACTACTGAGAAAGTATAAGTCATATGTTTTATAAAACTTCAATTACTGTATTATTTTTTTTTTTGTGGAGCGTTCCAAATATCAAAGCTGTCCATGATGCAGTTCCCTTTTTTCATAAAGTTAAAGCAGAAAATGGAGATGGGGTGTACTCCTTATTAAGACGGTATCATCTTGCTGATCATGCTTGCAATGTTAATCAATTTTATAAACTCAATCAGCTACCTAAAACGAAAGCTAGATTAATAAAAGGGCGACTGTATAAATTGCCTGTTTGGATTTATGAATATAATGGAAAGAGTATTCGTTCTACCATTGATAACGACAATTGGGATTTAGCAGTAAGAATTCAAAAATACAATAATCGACTCACAAAGGAGAAGATACGGAGGAGTACTTATACCAAAAGTAATATCCTATGGGTACCTTACCATGAGTTAAAATGCTCATCTGATAAATCTCTCTCAAATATAAATCCTCCTAAAACGACTAAGAAAGAAAATCTCCAAACTGAAGTAAAAGAAGAACAGCCGACTCCTCGTTATTCTAAAACCGTTAATCTAGCCAATAAAAAAGGTGGAAATCGTATTTATCCTATTTTTGGTAAAAAACATGAACATATCCCTCTAATAGATAATTCACTTAAAAACCAAGTTTTTTATATTGTAGGGGGACATGGAGGTCCTGATAGTGGTGCTGTAGGAAAATACGGCAACAGGGAATTATGTGAAGATGAATATGCTTATGATGTGGCATTACGATTGGCTAGAAATTTGATAGCGCATGGAGCGATTGCCTATGTTATTATTCGTGATCCCGATGATGGGATAAGGGACGATTCGTATTTGAAGTGTGACTATGACGAATTGACGTGGAAAGACCAGAAAACCTTTAGAGGACAAAAATCGAGATTGACACAGCGTTCGGATGCTATCAATAAGCTCTATGGTAGTTATTATCGACTTGGCATAAAACAACAAAAATTAATTGCACTCCACATCGATGCTCGAAGCCGTAAACAACGAGCCGATGTTTTTTTCTATTATAAAAAAGGCTCAAAGTCTGGTAAAAAGCTCGCTAGGAATATCCACTCTACCTTTAAATCAAAATACCAGCAATACCAGAAAGGGCGTGGCTATACAGGAACGATATCTTATCGTGATTTGCATATGTTACGAGAGACAAAGCCTTCTGCGGTTTACGTCGAATTGGGCAATATCAAAAATCCCGCCGACCAACAGCGTTTCATTCAGGTCAAAAATCGCCAATACCTCGCTGATTGGTTATTTGAAGGACTTACAAAGTAAGGGATTATTTAACTATTTAAATGTACACGCTAGTTCGTTATATTGAATAATATAAAACCTTCCTAAGTATAAAACGCAAAAGAGCTAAAAGAACAAACCATTTATGGCATTATTTTTTATACCATAAAATGCAATGTACCAAATGATATATTACAAAAAATAATATTTTTTTATTGTTATAAAAAGAATTATTTTTGTTATATAAAAGTGAGTGATTACGTTTTAACTTCTTATTAGATATACCCAATAGAGCGCGTTTAGCAAAAAACCTTGCTAAGGTTATGCTACGCATTTATTTGTCATTTAAACCTAAACTATGAAAAAGCTATTTTTTTTAGTAGTCATTCTATGTTCTATACTACCTTACTACTCCAAAGCCCAAGTCAATGTACAAGATTCTCTTACTCTAGTAGATATTTATAATAGTACAGGAGGTCCGAATTGGACAAATAATACCAATTGGTTGACGACCAATCCTGTTTCTACTTGGCATGGGATTACTGTTAGTGGGGGGAGGGTGACTATTATTAACCTAAGAAGTAATAATTTAATAGATACTTTGCCTGATTTATCTAGTCTAGTTAATCTAGAGACATTATATTGCTATAACAATCAACTCTCTAGTATATCTAATCTATCTAACTTAGTTAATTTGAAAACATTATTTTGTTTTAATAATCAAATAATAAGTTTACCTGATTTATCTGATTTAGTAAGTCTTGAAGATTTAGACTGTAACTTTAACTTATTAACTACACTACCTGATGTATCGAATCTTGTGAGTCTTATAGAACTAAAATGTAGAGGTAACCAATTAGAAAATCTTCCTGAATTAGATGGATTAATTAATCTTGTAGAGCTAAATTGTAGCAATAATCAAATAAAAAACTTGCCAAATCTCAATTTTTTAGAAAATCTTGGTGGTTTACATTGTAGTTATAATCAATTAGATAGTTTACCACAACTTCCTAACAGCATATCTGGTTTATATTGTAATAATAATAAAATAAAAAAATTACCAGATCTATCTCAAAAAACATCTTTAAGTTATTTAAATTGTAGTTTTAATGAACTAACATTTATACCTGAAATAACTAGTATTTATTCTCTAAGTTCACTGATTTGCAATGATAATAATTTAAGTACTCTTCCAGATTTGTCTAAGTTCAAAAATATCAACTTTTTTTTATGCGAAAACAATATACTCTCTTTTGATGAATTAGAAAATATTGCAAACAACCCGCCTAATATACAGTTTTATTACATCCCCCAAAACTACGACACCATCCCAATTCTAGGAAATGGTAGAACTTACATCGACAGTACTTTAACCATAACCGTAGATAAAGTAGCTGGAACCTATACCCAATACGAATGGTTCAAAGACGGGGCTTGTGTGAAACCCGTCTCACAGGATACCTTTATCACAATCCCTCAAATAGATGTTAATGATGGAGGAATGTATACCTGTAATGTAACCAATTCTATTGTGCCAGGTATTACCCAATACTCCTACAACTTCGAAGTAGCCGTCTACGGTATCGATAGCTTAGGAGGCGTTTACTATCCCAATGAGTATGTCATTGAGTTTGTACCTTCGGCTACCCCTACAACTCGGCAGGCACTCCGAGACGAATTCCAAGCCACGGTACTCGACTCCTGTATGTGCGGACAACAACTTGAACTCTGGGAAATACCCGACACCATCCTCCTAGATATTGGCGGAGATATACAATATGTCCACGATGATAATACGAAAAAAGGGAAAGCCAAAAATAAAGCTAGTGTAGATGGAGTCGATTTTAACTATATCATCAGACCTGATAATTGGCAAAATAGAAAAAATAAATTTCAAGAAAAAAGTTTAGGAAAAAATAAATTTCAAAAAAATACGATTCAATCGAACACTACTTCTTCTAAGTTAAAAATTGCTGTACTAGATACAGGCTTAGATGTATTTGATACGAATTCGCCTTTATATCCCTATCGCTGGACAAATCCTGATGAATCGGGAGGAGATAGTGATAATAATTGTTACGATGCCGACCAATATGGCATTTATATAGAAGATAGACAAGGAATTCCCAATGATGACAACAGTCATGGTAGTCATATTGGGCAATTGATAACCACAGGCTTGAGTTCGGATGCGGTTGAATTGATTCCTGTAAAAACACATGATGATGAAGGTTGGGGGAGTTTATTTAATAGTACCTGTGGTATTTACTATGCGAAAGAAAAAGGCGCAGATATTATCAATACCAGTTGGAGTTACTTTGGAGAGGCATCAACTGTATTATTTAATGCTATACAGCGTTCTGGATTACATGACGATATTCTATTTATTAGTTCTGCTGGTAATCATGGTCGCTTAGTGGAAGATACCTTATATTATCCAGTTAGTTATTATCTTGATAATATTATTGGTGTAATGTCAATTGACAATAATGATCAAATTCCTGATTTTTCAAATTACGGCTCAGAACATATTGATTTAGCGGCAAAAGGTGTAGATATTGAAAATGACTATGGGATAAAATCAGGGACATCTATGTCTACTGCCTATACTACAAAGTTTGCAGCCATGATAAAACTCCGCAACCCTGATATATCTTATAGGGTATTAAGAGATAGCATTTTTGACCAGTTGCAATATCCACCCTCTTTAGTAGGGATGTGTTCTACCGATGGGAAATTACCAGAATATATGTATTTGCCCTTGGAATTATTGTCCTTTGAAGCTAGACTAAATCGCTCAGAACAAATTCAACTGAATTGGTCAACTGCTTCGGAAATCAACATTACTGGTTTTGAAGTACAAGGTTCTTCTAATGGATATGATTTTAGTAAAATTGGATTTGTTAAAGCACAAAATCTATCTCATAATGAATATGAATATATAGACAAGGACGGTAGATTTTCTAATACAGTCTATTATCGTTTAAAAATATTAGAAGGAGATGGTACGTCTTGGTATTCGGATATCTTAAAAATAGATAATCGGGTGAGGCTTCCATTGGTTTCTATAATAGAAAATCCTGTAAATAATCAATTAACACTAGAATTTACAAAAGATATGAAAAATAGGAGTATTCATATTTATAATGCTATCGGTAAACTCGTAAAAGTAGAACATATAAATATAGCTAAAAACCAAACATTACGCATTGACATTTCAGATTTACCAAGTGGTACTTATCTAGGGAATATTTTATACCAAGAGTATCAAGAAGGATTTAAATTTCAAAAATTATAACTACTTTTAAATATGTATGGTAGATCAAAAATAATCTATTTATGTTTACATAAATGTGGGCTACAGTCAATATGATAGAAATTCGTATTTCACTACTCTCAATATTCATATTATGTGGGTTTAGGCTACTTGCTCAAGCCCAACAAGACATTAGTTTGGATAGTATATTACTACAATTTACTTCAGGATATATAGAAGAAAACCCAAAAGTAGCTGAAGAGTCGATTGATAAAGTGATTAATAAATATCCTACTAGAACTTATGATCAAGATTCTATTATTGCAGAGGTTTTGCATGATATTGGAACAGAATATTATTTTAATGATAAGTTTAATTCAGCTTTAAAAGTTACCAAAAAGTCATTACATATAAGAGAAGAAATATTTGTTCATCATCATTTTGATATTACTAGGAGTTTATACAATTTAGGTGTATACTTAGAAACATTAGGATATTATGAAAAGGCACTAGAGTATGTAATAAAAAGCCAAAATATACGTAAGCTCTATCATAAAGATAAAAAATTCTTTTTAGCAAGAACTTATTTATTAATTGCTGGACTATATGAATCTAAAAGTGATTATGGTACTGCTATTGAAAACTATGATTTAGCTTTACCCATATTTAAAACTTTAAATAGTAAAGTAGAAATCTTTAACTGTTTAAACAATAAAGCAACTACTTTGTTAGATTACAATAAAAAGGATAAAGCTTCAAAAATATTAGAAAATTTAATTGTAAGTAATAATATAACATTAAATGATAAGGCTATTGCTTTTGTTAACCTTGCAAGAAGATGGGAAATAGATGATGAAATAAAAACAAGAAAATTGTATTTTAAAGCTATCTCAATTTATAAAAAAACTAATAACTATTATATTGAAAATAACTCAATTGCCCACCAAAACCTAGCCCTCACAGAAATCAACATGGGCTTATACGATGATGCTAAAAAGCATTTGGACATTGCGGTGGATATTTTCAAACAAGTCTATGAAGATGTGGAATATGATTTTGGTTATGCAGCGT
>JAHDBJ010000032.1 GCA_020630435.1 Saprospiraceae bacterium | reverse complement strand
AACTGTCATTCTCAAGCATCTTTTAAACTGATTCTCAGTGAACCTCACGTTAATTTAAAAAAAAAAAAAGAAAAAATGAAAAAATCTACTTGGCTATTAATAATTGGCCTATTTATGTTCAACAATGTTTATTCCCAAATAGGGATATTAGATACTGAAAGACTTCAAATTAAAACGTTTATTAGTGAGATAAAAGAGAAATTAGGGATTCCAGGATTGGCTGTTGCCATTATTAAAAATAAAAAAGTGGTTTATAAAGACTATTTAGGATTTTCAAATCTTGAGTATAAAGTGCCAATAACTAAGGAATCATTATTTAGATTACATTCACTTTCTAAAATTTTTGTCTCTTTGGGAATCTTCCAGTTAATTGAATCCAATAAAATATCTTTGGATGACTCTATTTCAAAATATATAAATGACTTACCAGAAAGCTGGAAAAAAGTTAAAATCTCGAATCTACTTTCCCATTCATCTGGACTACCCGATATGAGAGAAGAAAGTTTACCAGTTGAAGAAGATGCTAGAAAAAAAGTTTATGGAGGGGAAAAACAGTTTGAGCATGGAACTTCGGTAAGTTATAATCAGACTAATTTTTGGTTGTTAAATCGGATTATTAAGAATCTTAATGATGGAGATTTTCAAGGTTATATTATCAATCAATTTCAAAAGGAAAGTAAGGTAACATTTTCCAATGATGATGATATAGTTGAAAATAGAGTAACAGAGTATCAACCAGGCGCTAATAATGAATTAAAACATCACCATTTCTTTATTGCTGATTATATGTATGGTGCTGGAGGCTTAACAATCTCTTTAGATGATTTTATTGATTGGGATTTAAACCTCAAACAGAACAAATTAATTAGTGCTGATTCAAAGAATCAGATGTTTAAAGAATTTAATTATACAACACCAGTTCCCTATGCTTTTACCAATGGTTGGTTTATTCTACAAGTCAACAATATCCCATCATATGGTTTTAATGGAGGAGGACTTGTCAACTATAGGTATTATCCTGATAAAGATCTTTCTATTATTTGGTTAACGAATGGTTGTTCTGTACGACATAATATTGATGATATAACCAATACCTTGTTTGGGTATCTTGATGAAGAGTTAAAAGATCGAACGGAGGATGCTCAGAAAGAGGTTTACGAACTTTTTGAAACTGGTTCAAGTCGTAAAGCAGTAAGGAAGTATAAGAAACTAAAGCATAAGTATCCTTTTGTCAATTTTGAAAATGTACTGAACAGTATAGGTTATTATTTTTTATCTCAGAAGAAAAAGGAACAAGCAATTTCAATCTTTATTCTTAGTACTGAAGAATTTCCGCAATCAGCAAATACATATGATAGCTTAGGAGAAGCATATCTTGAAAACAATGAACTCAAGCTATCTTTAGAAAACTATAAAAAATCGCTCAAGTTGAATCCAGTTAATGAAAATGCTAAGATGAAGATAGATTTAATTAAAGAACGATTAGAAAATGATTAGAAACCTTAAACAGCATTTAATGTTGGAGTTATAAAAAAGAGTACATAATACTAAAGAAAAATAACTTCAATACATCAGGTTAGGATTAAGAAAATATTTTTAAGTACAGGGCAAAATAGCGTAATTCAAAAAAGTAGATAGCTTAGAATGGTGAAAAACGTTGTATGAAAGTCAACAAAGGATTTAATAGAAAAATAATCGGCAAAAAATTTAAAAAAGTAGTCAAAGAACTTAGATAGGTTATCCAAGTTGATTATTGTGCTACTAAATTTAGATAGGTAGACGTGCTGCTACATATTTTTTTCAAAATCTAACTTTTGTCCTGTGCTTAAAAAATATTTATTAAATTTAGGATATGAAAAATACAAAAGATCATAATGAGCGAATTGCTAGCTTAACGTTTGCATCCATATATCCGCATTACCTTACTAAGATTGAAAAGAAAGGTCGGACAGAAGAAGAGTTAGAACAGGTAATTGAATGGTTAACAGGATATGACAAGAAAAAGCAACAAGAACAAATAGAAAAAAAGGTAAGCTTTGAAGTATTTTTTGAAAATGCTACATTAAATTCAAATGCGAATCTTATTAAAGGCGTTATATGTGGTTATCGAGTAGAAGAAATCGAAAATCGGTTAACCCAACAAGTAAGATATTTGGATAAATTAGTAGATGAGTTAGCTAGAGGACGTAAAATGGAAAAAATACTGCGTAAAAGTTAAGTAACGGTCAAAGAATAACTTCCTGATTTCGTTTATGCCTTTTTGAGCTTACTCTTTGTCATTTTTTTCAGCAATAGCTTAATAAATATATAAAATGATTCAGTCTTACAAGAAAAAGCCCATCCTAGCAGATGATTATGATGCTATTATTATTGGTTCAGGTATAGGAAGCCTATGTACCGCAGCGATACTTTCAAAAGAGGGACAACGGGTATTAGTCGTAGAACGGCATTATGTAGCTGGTGGTTTTACACACGTATTTAAAAGAAAAAATTTTGAATGGGATGTAGGAATTCATTATATCGGGGAAATGCAACGGCCTAATAGCATTTTAAAAAAGCTATTTGATTATATAACAGAAGGGGAACTGAAGTGGGCGGATATGGGGGAAGTTTATGATAGGATTATTATTGGTGAAAAATCCTATGATTTTGTAAAGGGTGTCCAGCATTTTAAAGAAAAAATGTATGAATATTTTCCTAGTGAAAAAGAGGCAATTGATAAATACGTAGATACGATCTTCAAAGCAAGTAAAGCTAGTCGAAACTACTATTTAGACAAAGCCATGCCTTCTGTAATGAGTGCAATCTCAGGTGGTTTTATGCGTAGTGCTTATCATAAATTTACAGATAGAACAACATATGAAGTATTAAAATCGCTGACAGATAATGAAGCATTAATAAAGGTACTATCAGGGCAATATGGAGACTATGGTCTACCGCCTAAGCAAAGTAGTTTTGCCATGCACGCCTCTGTGGTTAAGCATTATTTTCATGGAGGGAATTTTCCTGTAGGAGGATCTTCTAGAATTGTGGAAACGGTTGATCCTGTAATTGAAAAAGCGGGAGGCACAATACTGATTAGTGCCGAAGTTGCGGAGATTATTGTTGAAAATAATCAAGCAAAGGGCGTTCGAATGAAAGATGGGAAAGAATTCAAGGCTAAAAATGTTATTAGTGGTACGGGGGTGATTGTTACCTATAATCAACTAATGCCCCAAGCAGTAGTAAAAAGACACGATATTTACGACAAACTTCAACAAGTCAACCCCTCTGTAGCGCATGGTTGTTTATACATAGGGTTAGAAGGCACGCCAGAATCCTTGGGGCTTCCTAAAACAAACTTTTGGATATATCCTGATGATGTAGACCATGATACCTGTGTGGAGCGATATGTCAATGATATAAACCAACCTTTTCCTGTCGTCTATATTTCTTTTCCTTCTGCAAAAGATCCTGATTGGTCAAATCGTTATCCTGGAAAAAGTACCATAGATATTATCACCTTATTGCCCTATGATAAATTTCAACAATGGGAAGGTAGTCGATGGATGAAAAGAGGAGAGGATTACGATGTGTTAAAAGAAAAGATTGCTCAAAGACTTCTGGCAGAATTGTATAAACAGTTGCCTCAGGTTGAAGGGAAAGTGATTCATTACGAGTTGTCTACACCATTAACGACGAAGCATTTTGTGAATTATGAAAAAGGAGAACTTTATGGATTAGATCACACTCCCAAACGCTTTCGTCAAAAATTCTTACGTCCTCGTACACCTATTAAAAACTTCTATTTAACGGGGCAAGATATTGTAACTGCGGGGGTAGGAGCTGCATTATTTTCAGGAGTGTTAACAAGCGCAGCTATGACAGGTAAGAATATTATGAAGAAAATTATGAATGGATAATCTTTATTAAAAACTATAAAAATGAAAAACAATTATTGGATAGTATTCGTATTTATTATTGGAGTATTTGCTTGTAAAAATAACTCTAGTAATGATGAAAAAAACGAAGAGGAAAACGTAGGATTGAAAAAGAAAAAAGTGCTTGTAGAATCACCTCAATGGGTGGCTACAGCATACCGCAATGAAAATTGGAAACCCAGTCAGGGACAATATTTTTTTTCAGAAATGTGGACTTGGACGTTTCATAATGAAATGTTAGCTTCAGATGATCCAAGACACAAAGGAGAGATGTCAATATATGTTGATCCGCCTTCTGGTACTATCTTATTGACTCGTCCTGACACGAAATATCAAGATGAAATGCTGGATTGGTTGATCATTGAGCCTTCTGGTAAGTATATTGCTGGATATACAGGGGAACATGGTGATTTTGAAAAGATAGAAGGCGATATGACGAAAGTAAAAGATTTTAGGATGCGCTTAAGTCATCAGAAAAATGATTTTGAAAAATATTTTAAACAAAAAGAAACCCAGAAAATATTTGGAGCAAATAAATATAATAATCCGACTATTGAAGGGCAAGCCTATGAGATGACTTTTGAAAAAACGAATGATAAAACTGTGCTTTATTTAGCTGAACTGCCGTTCTCATTACGCCCTTTTTATTTAGTTGCTGAAGCATACACTGAATTAGGGTTGCCTCTTAAATTAGACTATGGATTTTTATTGCCTGACAACTATTTAGTATTAAGCGAAGATTATCAACATCAAGGCAAATCAATTGGTTATCAGTTGTCATCGTTTTCGGCAGCAGAATATTTTTTAAATATTGAAAAATATAAGTAAGCAATCATTAAAATAATGGATAGCGATAATAAATGGAATATCCAATAATTCATACTAGTTGGTAAATCACTTATTGGTTGATGATGAATAGAGTTACCCCAAGTAATAAAGGCATCAGCAATTGGTAGTTGCCCCAACAAATACCGTTTCTTTTTATTCCATGTTAGGGGTATTCCAAATGCTTCCACACTATTTCTTAAAGACTGATAAGTAGTATAATCTTGGTATAAAAAAGACGTTCTTATTCCTACGATTGAAGCCGCACCACCAATATCAAGGAGAATAGGACCAGAATCAATGTCTCCTTTACCATTTTTCCCTTTGGGATATTCTCTAATGCCGAGTAAACCAAAGCGATTTTCAAAGAAGTGCTTTTTATAACGTTTATACTGATTATGACCAAAAACGGAATCAATTTCAAACATAAAATTCAGCATAAGACTCTGGGAACAACCTCTTGGTAACCCATAACTTTCTCCTGTATTTGAATCAACAACGTGAGGAATGAGTTGAGCGAAAGGGGTTAAACCTTGTTCTACTTTTTTTAGCCATTGTTTAATTAGGGGATGATATTTGTCGTCAATGATTTCATTATAAATTGCTAATGAAGCAACTCCAACGATAATATCAGAAGGCCATGTTCCATTTTCATATGAAGCAATATATGGAATTGAGCTTTTTTGAATGGCTTTAGCAATTATATTACTTTGAAATTTAAATCTTTTAAGGGCTATGCTATCCTGTAAGACGGTCGAAAGACTTAACTTTTTGGCAAGCAAATAATTATTCCAGCTATTGTAAAAAGCACCATAAGGAAGCGCTAAATCGGGACTAAAAATAATTTTAGCTTGACTAGAAGAAATTTCTGAAAGTGCATAATCAATTTCTGTAATACCCTCTTTGAAAATAGTAGAAGTACTTGGTTTATTTTTAATAAGGTCGCACCATGCTAACCCATATAAAACATTCAAAAAAATAAACCCTTCAGGATATATATTTTGCATTTCAGTACCTGCATTATTTTTGATAGTTTGTTTTAGAAATTGGAGCTGATAATAAACATCTCTATTGATTATAGTACCATTTATGTTTTTAAAAGTAGGCTGATAATAAAGTTTGATATTGAGATATAAGAGATAAAATGTAGCAAATAATAACAGGGCTTTTAGAAAAGTAATAATTGTTTTTTTCATTGTTTATTTTGGGATTTGACGTATGTTATGTTAGTCCATAGCTAGGATTGATAAACTGCTTGTTAAAAATAAAAGAGTACTTATAAAAGATCATCTTTTTAAAGATAAATAAAGTGATAATTAAAGTAGATAAATGTGATTGAATTAATATTCTATGATAAAAATTGATAATGTGACATGAAATTCTAATTGGTTAATGTTTTTAATTTTTAAAAAAAAAGAAAATTAATTTTCTTTTTTTCACCTTTTATTTAAAATAATCACATTATAAAATTGTTTTCTTTGATAAATATTCAAAAATACTTCTAATTTATTACATATAAATATTTATTTCAATTACCTATGGATGTAATTTTTTTTTAAAAAAAGAATATTCTAAACCAATCATAGCTATTATATTTGTTTTATCAAAAGCGAATAGCTGATTACAACAGATACTACTATCAAACACTAATTCTAACTACTACTTAATTAATATAATCAGTTCTATTTGTTTTTGTGATTCAAAATCAAAATTGTGTAAAAATAGGCAGGAAAGATGTAAAAGTCTTTCCTTTTTTTAAAACTGATTTATAACAATGTATTTTCATATATTTATAATTTAGTTTTTATGATAAACTGGAATGAAATTCCTTTTGTACGTTTTCTTATTCCCTTCTCAATAGGAATATTAGTATCGTTTAGCCTTAATTATTCCATTGAGTATAATGATTATTTACTATTCATAATAGGGATAATGCTATTAGTTTTTGCATTTAAACAAACTAATTTTAAGGATAGATACATATATGGTTATTTGTTGAATGTAATTTTATTCCTTCTAGGATATTTATTAATGCATTCACAAAAGGAAATTAATCATTTAAATCACTTTCAACAATATATAGTCGAGAATAATATTGTTTTAGGACTTATTAATGATATGCCTAAAAAGACTAAAGCAGGCATTCAATTTCCTTGTAAGGTAATACAAATCGGTCATTCCCATAATATTTTAAATCGAACTTCGGGAACAATATGGATTCAAGCTAAAGGTGAAGAACCACAACATTCTCTAAGATATGGTGACTTAATACTGTTTTCGGGGAAAATTCAAAAAATTGCAGCTCCTTTAAATCCTCATATGTTTGATTATCAATCCTATATGGAAAATCAAAACATTTATTATCAGGCTTATATTAAAAGCAATCAAATTCAATTAATTGATAATGATCAAGGACAATCTATTTATAGATATGCTTTTTCTAGTCAACAATATTTTGCAGGAATACTTAAACAGTTTTTACCAACGGCTGATGAATATGCTGTTGCAGCAGCTTTAATTATTGGTTATAAAAATGATTTAAGTGTAGCATTAAAGAAAGCATACACTGATACAGGAGCAATTCATGTGCTAGCAGTATCAGGATTACATGTAGGTCTAGTAGCTTACTTTTTTATGTTTTTTTTCAATTTGAAAAAGCAACAAGGAAGGACTTATAAACAATTGAAATATTTAAGTATTTTAATTGTAATTTGGCTTTTTGCCTTTATGACTGGTGCTGCTCCTTCGGTCTTGCGAGCTACTACAATGTTTAGTTTTATCTTAATTGGAAAGATATTAAATCGTACCTCAAACATCTATAATACCTTGGCAGTTTCAGCTTTTGTCTTACTCTGTTTTAATCCCTTTTTAATAAAAAATATAGGCTTTCAACTTTCTTATTTTGCTGTATTAGCAATTGTTTTTTTTCAACCCAAATTGTATAATCTAATCTATATTGAAAATAAAATTTTGGATACAATATGGCAATTAGGAACTATTAGTGTAGCCGCACAGATCGGTACATTACCCATTAGTTTATATTATTTCCATCAATTTCCAAGCTATTTTTTATTGACAGGCATTGTCATAGTCTATCTAGCGACATTTGTATTAGGAGGAGGTCTTTTATTATTTATTGTTCATGCTATACCCTTATTATCAGATTTTATAGGTAATATAATTTGGTGGATTATTAGTTTCATGAATCAGGTAATTTATAAAATAGAACAATTTCCTTATCATTTAATCAAAGGGATTTGGATTTGTAAGCCAAGCGTATTTTTATTATATTTTTTAACTATAACAATTGCGATTTACCTCACAGTAAAAAAACAAAAATGGTTAGCATTTGGCTTTTTTATAGCAATATTTCTAGGAGTACACACTTATTATAACGATTATATTCGGTCGAGACAAATGTCATTTGTTATATACCATTCTTATAAAAACACAATAATCGATATAATAAATGGTCGGAAAATTTTATCCTTACAATCGTCGAATATTTCTAAACAGAAAGTCAACTATATTACTCAAAATTATCGTTGGGCTCTAGGAGGGCAACTGTTTGATACGATAGTTCTGGATACCTTTTCTAAATCATACGATGTGGTGTATAAAAAAGGAAATATTTTAAAGATTTTTGATAAAAAAATTCTAGAGGTAAATAAAAATTATGGTCATCTGGATAATGAAATTAAAAAGGTTGATTATATTTTATTTAGAGATAATCCTACCATTGATATAGCGGACTTAAAGCAAAAGTATGAATTTAAATTGCTAATTTTTGATGGCTCAAATTACAATGACAGAATAAAGAAATGGAAGAAGACTTCAAGAGAATTAGACATAAACGTATACGATATAAACAAGGAAGGAGCATTTATTTATAAAAGTCAAGAATGAAATTTGTCTGGCAACAATGATTTATGTTCTGATTACTTCTTATCTTTGTGCTTCCAAATATAAAAAAACTAAAGATTATCTTTTGCCCATAATTAAATCAGACTTATGCCAAGTAAAATCACCACATTAGATGAATTCATAATTCGCCGACAAAAAGATTTTTCATATGCGACAGGCGAATTGACAGGTTTGTTGAGAGATATAGGAGTTGCTGCCAAAATTGTAAATCGAGAAGTCAATCGTGCTGGACTAGTAAACATACTAGGTGCTGCAGGTGAGGAGAATTCTCATGGAGAACAAGTCCAGAAATTGGATATGTATGCCAATGACAAGTTGATTGAATGCTTGCAGAATAGTGGAGAATGCTGTGGAATTGCTTCAGAAGAAAATGAAGATTTCATTGTAATGCCTACACTAGAATCTAAAAATGCGAAGTATGTAGTGCTGTTTGATCCTTTAGATGGATCTTCTAATATCGATGTTAATATATCGGTTGGTACAATATTTAGCATTTATAGACGAGTAAGTCCTTTAGATGGACCGTGCAAATTGGAAGATTTTTTACAAAAAGGTGTTGAGCAAGTAGCAGCAGGATACATCATTTATAGTACCTCTACGATTTTAGTATATTCTACAGGTAATGGAGTAAATGGTTTTACACTAGATCCTTCAATAGGGGAATTTTGCCTGTCTCATCGTAATATTCAAATTCCTAAAAGAGGCTTGGATTATTCAATCAATCAAGGATATTATAGTAAATTTGATCTAGAAATGCGTCGTTACATTGACCACTGTTCGGATGAAAATCTAAGGTTAAGATATATTGGCTCAATGGTTTCCGATATTCACAGGATTTTATTCATAGGAGGTATCTTTTTATATCCAAATACTCGGAAGTATCCTCAAGGAAAGCTACGCTTATTATATGAGTGTAATCCCATATCATATTTAGTAGAGCAAGCTGGAGGAAAGGCAATTAATACATTGTTACAGCGAATTCTAGAAATACAGCCTGTTGAATTACACCAGCGAGCTACTATTGTTGTAGGCTCACCTGAAATGGTTGATGAAATGAAAGCTTTTATTCAAAAATATAGTGCTGTTCCAAACTAAAAAGATACATAGATGCTAAAATGGATTGATGTTATAAAATTTGCAACAAAAGGAAATCCGCAACCTGATAAGGTAATCGTTAAGACAGATAATGAATGGAAAGAACTTCTCACAACAGAAGTTTATAGAATTACTCGACAACAAGGAACCGAACGAGCCCATAGCTCAGAGCTGTGTACTCTTTTTGAACCTGGAATATATGCTTGTGTGTGCTGTGATACATTACTCTTTGATGCCAATGAAAAATTTGACTCTGGTACAGGCTGGCCGTCGTTTACTCAACCAATTAAAGAAAATGCAATCGCTTATAATGAGGATAGAAAGTTTGGGATGCGAAGAATAGAAACAGTTTGCAATACTTGCCAAGCACATTTAGGACACGTTTTTCAAGATGGCCCGCTTCCTAGTGGTTTACGATACTGTATTAATGCTCTAGCTTTAACAAAAGTGAAATAAAATGACGAATAGAA
This sequence comes from Saprospiraceae bacterium, assembly GCA_020630435.1. Lineage (GTDB taxonomy): Bacteria > Bacteroidota > Bacteroidia > Chitinophagales > Saprospiraceae > JAHDBJ01. The sequence continues at coordinate 44,431 of JAHDBJ010000032.1, read as the reverse complement.
GAAGAAAACAACCTGTTAATAAAAGAAAGTTTATTGTCATCGGATTAGTACTATTATTTGGAATATCTTTAATTATACCAATGCTCCCTACAGATCTTTTTAATAAGCCCGAGAACGATTACATCTCTACAACTACAACAAATATCCCACAGTTTAAAAAAGAAGGTAATCTAAGTTTTATTAAAAAGAATACTGAAGAAATTATCAAGACGATTGATATTGAAATAGCCGATACAGAAGCCCAACGAGAGCAAGGTTTAATGTATCGGCGTTATATGTCTCCAAATCAAGGGATGTTATTTACCTTCGATGCCCCCAAGTTACAAGCATTCTGGATGAAGAATACGTATATCTCTCTAGATATATTATATATAGACGAGAATAATAAAATTGTGAAAATTTATCCCAATACAGAAACGCTTTCTGAACGTTCTCTTCCCTCTAATATACCCGCAAAATATGTTGTAGAAGTAGTCGCAGGTTTTTGTAAAAGTAGAGGAATTGAAGAGGGGGATTTTATAAAATTTGAATCTTTATAAAATAATTAGAGTATATTTAAAATTAGCTTTTAAGGAATATTGAAAATCAGGAAGTTATTCTTTTAGTCTTAAACAAGTGGGCTTATTTTTTAACTGTTGCTAGTAAAAGAAAAAACCAACCTAATATAAAAGCAACACCGCCAATCGGGGTGATTGGCCCTAACCACCACCAATCTATACTTAGCCAATATTTACAAGCTAATAAATACAAAGAACCAGAAAAACACACTATTCCAAATAAGAAGCAATACAAAGATAGATTAACAAATTTAGGGATTAATTTTTCTTGTAGTAACGCTGCGATCAATATAGCAAATGTATGATAAAAATGATAGCGGACACCAGTATTAAATATTCCTATCCTATCTAATTCAATTTTACTTTTTAATCCATGTGCAGCAAAAGCTCCTAGTAGTACAGCAAGTATTGCCAGAATTAAACCAATTCTTAAAAATTTTAGATTCATATATTATGAAGTTTAAATGTTTAGTCAACTATTTAAGGCATTGATTTATGGTATTTTAAATCTTAAATATACTTCAAATAAAAGCCTAACTTGAACTAGTTAATAGAAATAAAGTCTAATAACTTCAATATTAGTTTTTTTATATCAAATGATTTTCATTTTTTTGTAATAAAAGTCCCACATCTTTAAAAATTAGGTTTATCCTTTACTTCGACGATTTATCAAGTCAGTGTAATTATGCAAGATCAAACAACTTGGAAAAAATATAAAACCCCCTTGTTGGCTATTAGTAGCATTATCGGGGTCGCATTAATTATTTTTGTGGTCTATAAATACATTCGATTGCCTTTTTATAAGGTATGTGCTTATGAAGCTGTTCCAACCAATGCGGCACTTATTTTGGAATTTAATCAATTGGATAGTATTCAAGCTAAAGTTTCAAGAACAAACTTTAAGGAAACCCTCAAGGAAATGGATTTTGTTCAAAAAATCCAGAGAGATGTAGCAGATATAGATACTTTATTTTTTCAGAATGAATCATTTAAAAATGATATGTTCAAAAATTGTCGCATCCTTGCTGCATTACAAGTTAATGGTTCTAAAGGATTTGATTATATATACATAGTAGAACAATATAAAAAAGTATTCAAAGAAGAGTTGCTAGACGAGTTAACCTCTAAGGGACATAAAGTAGATTTTTCTACTTTTCAGGATGAAAAAGTCTATCAAATCAAACTCAAAAATGGTCGTTCTTTTGCACTAAGTACATTTAAAAACCTAATCCTAGTAGGTCGTCGTTCTTTTTTAGTAGAAGATGCAATAAACCAAGTACATCAATACCATAATAGTTATGCTAGAGAATCAAGCCTCCAACAACTTGAAGCACAATTGAATGATGATAGTCATTTAGCTATATATTGTAAGCCAGAGAATATGAATTTTTTGCTTTCTAATATTATTAAAAATGATAAAAAAAGAGCAATAAACACCATTGGAAACGCAATAGATTGGATCGGACTGAATATTGATCTATCCGCACAACATATAAAATTAAGGGGACGATTATTTCCCAATACAGGACATAGATTTTTTACGACTCTTAATCTGCAAAATCGAGGGGGCGTTTTTGAAATGACAAAAGTACTTCCTAATAATTCAGCAGTGCTTGCCTTTTATAGTATAGATAATATCAAGGCTTTTGGGATAGATGTAGGCATTCATCATAAATCTGATTTCGCTAATTATATCATACCTTGGGCAGCCAATAATTTTGCTAGCGTTCTTTATGAACCAACATCTACCAACTATGATTCTGAAAAATGTATAGTTTTCAAAGCAAAAGATATTGAATTTGCTAGTGATTTATTAGCAGAATTTGCAGAAACAGCAGGTATTTTGGATACAGTAGAATACCAAACATACCAATTGAAAAGACTCTTAGCAGTTAATCTATTTAAAGGAATTCTAGGAGAAGAACAAGGTAGTCTGCAAAAACCTTATTATACGATTATTGATGATTATGTTATTTTTGCCAATTCAGAAACGACACTTAAAGTATGGATCGATAAATATATTATAGGAGAAACATTAAATAGAGAACCAGATTTTTTAGCATTTCAGCAACAATTCCCATCCAATATTCAAGCATTTTATTATATCAATCCAACAATTTTACTGCAGTTGTATAAGGCTTATTTGAAAGAAATGTCCTTGGAGGCCTTGACAGAATTACTAGCTCCGTACCAGAAATTTAATACGATAGGATTTGCACTCCAAAGTTCCGATAAAGGATTCTTTATTAAAGGGAATATTCAATATATCCCTTCTTCAATAAAAAAAGAAACAAGCATTATATGGCGAACAGATTTACAATCCAATGCTTCTATCCCTCCAAAAGTAGTCAAGAATATCAAAACCAAAGAGTACGAAATTTTTATTCAAGATGAACAAAGCAATATTTATCTAATTGGAAATGGAGGAAAAATAAAGTGGAAAAAATATTTGGAAAGTCCCATCATTTCGGATATTTATCAGATTGATTATTTTAAAAATGGGCAGTTACAATTCTTATTCAATACAAAAGAAAATATCCACTTATTGGATTATAATGGAAATCCATTACCCAATTTTCCTATAAAATTGAGTAGCCATGCTACGAATGGACTATTATTGGTCGATTATTTTAATGATAAAGACTATAGCTACTATGTGGCCTGTAAGAATAAAAATATCTATGGGTATAAAAAAGATGGTCGTCCAATACAGGGATGGAATCCTAACTTGAGAGTGGGAGAAATTGAACAACCTTTACAACACGTATTACTAAATCGAAAGGATTACGTAGTTGCTCTAGACAAAAATGGTAAAATCAACTTTTTTACACGACAAGGAGAAAAACATTTTCCAAGTGTGAAATTAAAAACCACAACGAATTCAAAATTTGGAATAGATATTAGTACTTCCCCTTACCAGAGGGTTGTGGTTGCAGGCAAAGAAGGAAAAGCCAGGGTTATAAATTTTGCTGGGAAGAAGTTTAACTTGGGGATTAGTCCAAAAAAACGTGAAAATGTAAAATTTGCCTATGCTGATATTGTAGGTGATCAACGCAAAGACTACATTACATTAAGTGGAAAACACCTTTCTGTATATTATTATGATGAAAATAATAAGTTTAAAGAATATTTTTCTTATATATTTGAAGAAAACCAAGACAATGTCTTCGCTGTTAAACCAAAAGGAAGTCTAAAATCGTATATTGCAACTTATAATGCTAGTAAGCATAAAATCTATTTAATGGATAATAAAGGTCAGTTATATCCTGATTTTCCACTAGCAGGGACAGGAGAATTTGAAGTAGGAGACTTATTCAGGGAAGGGCGGAATACACTAGTTGTAGCAGATGGAGCAGGAGTATATGCTTATAAACTAAAATAAGTCTTAAGAAAACCACTAAACCGAATTAATGTGAATCAAGCAAAGGTTAAATTTTTTAAACAACAGTTAAGACAAACCCCTACAGATGTAGATAAACTAGACATCTTAGATCGCTTGACTAGTGAGTTGATATATACGGATGTTGAACTTTCTAAATCACTCTTAGAGGAACAATTAACAATAGCTCAAAAGTTAAAAAATCGAATTCAAGAAGCTAAAGCAATTCATCGTAGAGGATTTATTAAAAATTCAATCTATTATTATGAGTCTGCTTTACAGGATCTACATCTTGCAGAAAATATTTTAGTACCCCTAGAACATAAAAAGCTCTTGGCAGAGTTATATGTAGATATGACGGGCACTTATATGAATATTAAAAATAATAAAGGGGCTATTGAATATTTAAATAAAGCAAAAGCTTTTCTCAATCAAATCAATTCTGCAACATTAAAGGCAAGGATACTTTGTAGGGAAGGATACTTAAAAACAAGAAAAGGAGAAGACAAAGAAGCTGCAATTTTATTACTTGATGCAGAAAAAATTCTGTTTGAAATTAACGAACGAAGTATTGATGACAATTATTTTTTATCGCTAGTATATAGTGGTCTGGGATGGGTCTATTATAGAATTGAGAACTTTAAAGAAAGTATTAAATACTATAAAAGTACAATTGAAATTTGTGAGAAATACAAAATTTATTCTAGATTGACATGGCATTATTTGCACCTAGGGGATACGTATAGTGCCGCAGGTAATTATGATACAGCGATTTATTATTTTAAAAAAATCATCAATGAAGAACACGAAGATAAAAGCAGATATACTAAAGCTGGAGCATATGGAAATCTAGGACAAATCTATGCGGCTCAACGTCGTTTTGACGATGCTTTAAAAATGTTTGATATTGCCGAAGAAATTTATCATCAAGAATCGGGTTTAGATGACGATTATAACTTTGCAGCTCTGGAAAGAAATATTGCTTTACTCTTTGCAGAAATAGGAGATAATGAGAATGCATTGAAGTATTTTTTAAGTGCAATAGAGTTTGCAGAAAAGTATAATGATCAACAACAATGTTCGGTCATTTATCGGGATATGGCTATCTTTTTTGAAAAACAGCAGGATTTTAAGCAAGCATATAACTACCAATTGTCGTATAGCCAGGCTAGAGAGAAACTAATTAATGAGGAAAAAGCAAGGGCTTTTTCCGAATTGCAAATCAAATATGAAGCAGAGAAAAAAGAAAGAATGGCTCAAATCTTTAGATTACAAGCCACAGAGCTGCAACTTAAGGCTCTAAGAGCGCAGATGAATCCTCATTTTATCTTTAATTGCCTTAATTCGATACAGAAATATATTTCTGAGAATGATAGCAACGCAGCGGAGTTGTACTTGTCGAAATTTGCTAGATTGATTCGAACCATCCTCGAAAATTCAGAACAAAAAGCCATTTCCCTAGAAGAAGAAATCAATTTTTTAATGGATTACTTAGCACTAGAACAAGTACGTTTTAGAGATGAATTCACCTATTCCATTAAAGTAAACCCAGAAATCGAAGAAGATATAATGGGGGTGCCGCCTATGGTTATCCAACCCTATATTGAAAATGCGATTTTACACGGTGTTCGAGATGTAGAAAATGGTAAAATTAGCATAGATTTTAGTTTGAAGGACGAACAAACTATCCTTTGTGTCGTAGAAGATAATGGTATTGGTAGAGACAAGGCTCTTAAACGTGTATCTAGCGAAAAAGCACACCGTTCACTAGGAACAATTGTTACCTTACAGCGACTCAAATTACTCAAAGATTCTGAAGAAGGAGAACTCCTAGTTGAAACCATCGATAAAAAAGATGAAAAAAATAAACCAACAGGGACAAGAGTAAATATTCAAATACCTTTATTAAGTTTGCTCAAGCAAATATAGCTAAGTAGGCATATTCAGTAGTAAGGGCATAGGATTCATAACAAGTCGCATCACAAGTCATACTTTCCAAGTCCTCACAGTAAGGCAACCAATGCTCGCCTAATATTTTTTGACTAGGAGGTTCTTTTTTATAATCTTTTAGCTCTAGTACTTGGACTAATTCTTGCCAAGGAAGAGCTTGATAGATTTTTCCTAAGTTCCCCCCTAAAAAGGACGTAAAATAGTCGTGATGGGTATCTTGCAGATTTGGAAAGCCTAAAATGCCTTGATACTCGCTAATTCTTTGTATTTTCATGCTCAACAGAGTTTGAATACCCCATTTTTCCTATACAACAGCATTTTCGGGGTATTTATTTGCATCAAAACACGAAATAAATCCCTGTTTTTCAAATATTTAGGCTACTTCTGAACACCCCGACTTAATATTATAAATATGCGTACATTCATTTTAATATTATCTATCCTATTCACATTATCTTGTGAGGACAATTCAAGCGATACACCAAATAGTGAGACGCCAAGCCATGAAGCTCTAGATATTGTAACAGGTATTAATCTTCGTGATGCTAATGGAAGTCCTATTGGTCAAATCGGTAATCCTAATGTATATACCCCCAATATTTTCATCTTTCCAAATCCTGCGGTAGATGTTTTGACCATTTCTTCCCAAAGTAATCTAGAAGAAATTTGGATACTACCCGCTACTAAAAATACTGATTTTGAAGATACTGATTTTGAAGCACTCACTCCTACATTTACGTATCTCGAATCGGATCTAGCTCAAGCAGAAATCATGAACAATCAAATCAATTCAAACCTTGTCCAAATTAATTTAGCACAATTAGAGAAAGGTTACTACCGTGTTTTTTATAAACATAATGATGGAACATTAAAATGGGATAATATATATACAGATAAAACCGCTAACGAATGTTGTTTGGTACAAACCCTAATTGACGAATGGTAAAAAATTACAACTTAATACCCAAGGTCAAATAATAGCCTCGACCATCAGAAGGTATAATCCCTGGACCAGGGTAACCCGTCGCTCTCCTTGTAAAATAGGCGGTATCAAAAATATTATTAATACCTGTTTCAAGGCGCAGCATTTTCCATTTATAGGATAAGGATAAATCTAGTACATGGTATGCTGGTATTTCACCAATAACACCGCTTCGAGCATCTCCAGCAGCAGGTGTAGCAGAATTTTGCACATCCGTATACTGTTTTGTTAGATAGGTAAACTGAGTTGCTAATAATACATCTTTATAACCTACTTGAATGCCCGTTTTAAGATTAATGGTAGGAATAAATTCTACTTGTTTTCCTTCTACATTATTTTCTTCCGACTCTATATATCTAGAATGGGTCAAGGCATTATTAATAAACCATTTAAATTTAAATTGCTGCTGCTTCGAATTTAATATTCTAGCAATATTAAAATCTATAAAAGACTCTAATCCAAAAATAACAGCCTTACCTATATTTTTCCGTTCTCTATTGGCTCGCTCATTAATAATAATTCCAATTCTATCATTGTATAAAATATTAAAGACACCAATATCATAAGAAATATTTTTTTTCCAACGCCCTCTAATCCCTATATCTGTAGTAAATCCTTTTTCATCCGAAATATCCTCATCAATAATAAATGTAGGATTCACCACCCGTATATCACTAAAAGTTACAGAGCGGTAATTCTGAGAAATATTCCCATACAACTCTATTGACGTACTAGGTTGATAACTTGCTCCTATTCCAAATAACACAAAATTTCGTTTCAAGTTCCGATTATCTGTAAACATCTCTTGGTCAATCGGATTGCCCGCATTATCATAATTAACTTGTTGATAAACACCCTCACTTTCCGTTTTTATATATTCGTAACGTATCCCTGGTGTTATAGACAATCTATCATTCAAATAAAATATATGTTCTCCAAAAAGGGCTATATTTAAATTCGGAAATTCAAAGTTGGATTGATTCGCATAATCAGGATAAGATTCATTATAAAATGTAAAATCAGCCTCTACACCTCTTGAACCTGCTCCTTGTAAAGATGTATTATTGGCATTATAATATTTTGCCCCTAGCAATAAAACTGCCTTTTTTTCTTTCAACTTGTATTTCGTCAAAAACTTAGTTTCTACTCCCCAGTTCTTAAATGTACTCTTTATTAAATCCCTAGGCATCAAATACGTTTCATCTGACAACTGTTCATCTAAGGCGGTTATCGGATTTTCATTGAGATTCGTTGGATTGCCTCTGAAACCTAGGGCATTGCGTTGAGCATCAAGCGCAAAAAGGCTAAGGCTCAATTTTGAGTTTTCATTGAATTGGTGATTTAATTTGAGATTGTATAATTTCCAATCTACTTCAAACCAATTTCTTGTTCTTGTGCTTTGACGGGGATTATTGTTAAATTGTACATCCGTCAATCCGCCCGCTTGTTGAGCCAAGTATTTGAAGTACGTTCCTTCTACACTCAAGGCAGTTTTTTTACTAAATTGATAGGTTGCTGAAACAAAAAAATTATGTGCATCAAAGGCTGAGTACTCTCGATAACCATCTCCTTTTTTATAATTATAATAGGTAAAATAACGCCATTTACCAATATGCCCCCCAACCGCATTAAAGGTATTAAACAATCCAAATGAACCTATCGATTGACGGCTAATCAGTTCTACTTTTTCGCCATAAGGTGGTTCATAGAATTTAAAATTAATCAATCCTCCAAACTGTGTTCCATACTGTAATGAAGCCGCTCCTCTTACTACCTGAATTTCACTCAATGCTTCAGCTGGAGGCGTATAATAACTTTCTGGATAACCAAGTACATCTGCGCTAATATCATAACCGTTTTGACGAGTATTAAAATTGGCTGTTCTGTTGGGATCAAGCCCTCTACCACCAATCCCTAATTGTAAACCACCATCATTTCCTTCATATATATTGAGTCCTACAATTTGTGCATAGATCTGGCGGCTATTATTATTGGCTAAATTCCCTGTAGTCAAATCTAATAGCACAACCTCAGATTTTTTCCCTGCATATATAGATGTGCCTTCTACAGGTCGTAAACGCTTCAAAGCAAATAGTTCTTCCTTTCTAGCATTCACCACTACTTCAGAGAGTTCTACGCCTAAAACTTCCAATTCAAATTGCTTTTCTATATTTTTTTCTACAAGTACCTTCTCCGTTAATGTCGCATATTCATAGGAGAAAATCGCTATTTCATGGTAGCCATTTTCAAGGTTTTTGAACTCAAATTGTCCAGTTTCATCACTCAACACAAATGCTCCCGTTGTTAGATTATAAACCTCTGCATTTGCAATACTTGAATTAGATTTCTTATCTATAATTTTTCCTGAAAAAGTATATTGCGCTATAATTGACGAATTATAACATAGCATAAATACTAGAATGGCGTAACGAAATAGCATAGGTGAATTTGTATTATAATTTGTTTTCATTTCAAAAATTGAATTCAGTTCTTACTTAATCTTTTGTCTCAAATGGTAAAATCCAATCTTTGTGCTCAAAGGATTCTCTTTCCTTCATTAAATCTACTGTTGGGTCGATGTATGGACGGCTTTTTCTTCCATTCAAGGCTACGTAACTTTCTACAAAAACTTGTACATTTTGATGACCTTGACGCTTAAAATGATTACCTAAATAGTGGGCATATTCTAGAATAAAATCGGGTTGTGTCGACATTTGTTTTTCTTGAAAAGAATTTAAAAAGTCTCTATTGTCTACATAAAACCGTTTCCCTGATTTGGCATCTACAATTTTAAAATTGGCGTAACCTGCCTTCTCCATCAACATCACTCTCCAAGAAAAACGATAACCCTCTTCCGTCCAAAATACATTTCCAGGATAGCATAGATAACGCCATGGCAACAGGATTTGAATAATGAAAAAAGAAAAGATAAGCATCCGCTTCAGTTGTCCCTTACGGGAAACGTCAACTTCTAATGCTTTTTGATTGGCTAAATATTTTTTTGAACCAACTATGATTTTATTGAAAAATCTTAATAATTGATGATGCCATTCTCCTGAGAAAAAAATTAGTGTCGCACTAATCATAATGTAAGGAAACATACCTATAGGAAACAATACTCTAGTAAGAAGATGGAACACTACTACAGCCATAAAACCAAGCCATCGTGTTCGCCGATAAAGTAAAAAGAAAACAATCGTCACATCATATAACATACCAGCCCAACTGAAAGCATAATGCAGCCAAGTTTGTTGTAATAAGTCGCCTAGGAAGGGAATATCAAACTTAGAAGGCAACCAAATTTTTAAAGGCATGGCATTATACATCCAGTCATAGTTGAGCTTAGCAACTCCTGCATAAATATATACGATAGCCAATAATAATTTTATTGCATCAATATTCCATCTAGGGATATAGCGACTACTATTTTTTTTTCTGATAGCGTCCATGGAAAAATACCGCCCTGCTGGCAAAAAAATGAGTAAAAAACTAAGACTAGAAATAAAATAATAATGGTTAAGATAAGTTGTCTTATCCATCAATTCTATATATGTGAAGGACAAGAAGAAAGTAAGCATTGCCAAACGATATTGATAACCTAAAGCAACAAGAAAAGCTGAAATCCCACAAATAATAAACAATAAATATGTATAATTGTCAGGGACATGAACCCATTCAAAACCATAATATTTAAAATGAAACGTAGGGTTTAAATACAGCTTTTCGATCCATCCATGATACCAAAAACGTAGGATACTAAACAACATCAAAAGACCAAAAAAAATCCTAAACGTTATCAGAGGAGCAATATCAACTTTTTGATTTAGATATTTTGAAAAAACATCCATATTAGGCTTAATCTAGTCTCCATCAGCATCAATAAAATCAACTTTAATATTGAGTGCTTGCATCATATCAACTTTGAAGAGAATAACTACTTTTTGTAACTCATCATATGCTTCTAACATCTTAACATTATCTGTCTCAACTTGTTTTTTTAGATTTTGATTTAAGCTGTTTATTTTATTTCTAGCAGAATCAAATTGACTATTAATTAAAACCGCTAAATCTGCTCCTTCAATTTTAGTATTTAAATAGTCTAAATAAGCATTTAGGCTCTCTCCTGTTCCATTACTTAAATGACTTTTACCATTAAAAAAGTCTTGAACAGCAGTTAAACTAGCAAGCAAGAAATCTTTAGAATACACTCCACAAAAAGGAGCTTCTACAGTATGACTCAATGAGCTGCCAGAAAATACCCCAGCAGGAATTCCAACTTTTCCAGCTCTCAAAAATCGCTCATAATAATATAAAAAATCGTTGACTATCTTATCCACAGAAGCCGTAGCAGAAGATCCTTTATTGGCAATGAATTCTTCTCGATAACCCGATTTCCAGTCATCGACAACTGCCTCTGCCAATAACTTTAGTCGAGTAACAAGAAGGCTTAAATATAGATTCCGATCGGATTGAGTCAACAAATAAGCTGCTTCTGATTTATCCTCACTTAATCCATAAAGTAAATAATCTAAGGCTGGAAACCCTTGAGCATCAAAATTAGATGGAAGGGTTAAATTATAATCATGTTCTGCAATATTTTGATTGATTTTATTGGTATCTGTAGGATAAATATTAGTATAATTTCTTAAACCATTTTCTTCCGCTTTTCCTATTTCAAACATAGAAACAGCTTGCCATGCAGTATATGACGACAACCAACTGCTTCTAAGCACATCAAAATTATCAACACTAGCATTAGTGATAAATTCTTCTGTTTTAGATTCTAAATCTTCAAGGCTACTCACGTATGTTTCATAACGAGGAATGATAATATTATCTGCCCAATGTGTTAACATTAATTCACGATCAAAAGTATCGATAGATGAATTATTGGAATTGTCGTTACAAGCAGACAATAAAACTCCAAAAGAGCAAAACAAAAGAAATCTAAAATAATTAATCATCGTCATAATATCTATTTAAGTTTATCTTTATTTACTTTATTCGGCTGCTTGTGCTACTGTAAAATCAAATTTAGCCGCAATCATCTCAGAAATTGAATCTAAAGTCTCAGGGGTAACATCCCAAAATCCATTTCCTTCTACCAGAGTAGCTATAAATCCATCAACTTCAGCCTTGGTAAAATAAGTATTAGGACTATTTGGTCTTCTAGTAAACATTAAACTATATACAAAACCCAATCCTTCTGACAAATCATGGAATGCCGTTCCATAATTCAAACCTCCATCTATGGGTATATTATTTTTTCCTTGTTGCAAATAATAAACAGCCCTAGCAGCTACTACTTCTGATAACTTTTCTTGTAAAATGGCCACCTGTTCATTTCTTACATTATAATTTTTTGCTACGATAGCAGCCCTTCCTAATTTAAAAGCATCATATATTTGTTGAGCAATTCCTGAAAAATCTCCATCACTCTCCACTCTTGCTAGATACTTATTAAAAAAAACATCATCATTTCCTAAGGTTAAGAGGGGTTCGGCTACAGACGCAGATTTTCCAAACAAATAACCATAGGCTTCATCCCACTTATGCTCCATTGTTGTATAATTCTTTCCTTCTTCTAAGACCGAATTATCATTATCAACTATTTGTTCATTAGCATCTAAAATAGCTAGACTCAAATAATTATTAACCATTTGATCAAGCATCAAAGCACCTACGAGTGCTTTATTAACCAATTGGTCGTATTCAATCCCTTTAGCACTTACATATCTAGCTATTGTTCCATCAGCAATTTGTCCCGCTACTCCAATACCAGCTAATTGATTAGCACTAGAAAAGACTTCATCAACTTGAGCCATAATCCAAGTTTCAATATCTGTTTTGATTAAGGCAGACTCAACAGTATTTGTAGTAAATAAATCTGCGGATGCCGCTACTTTCGATTTGATGCTTTTAAGCGAAGCATTTAAATCTTCTTCTGTAAATGGATTCGCATCAGTACCATCTTCTTTTTGATTACGAAACATTTCCAGTAGCAAATCTTTAGAGTTATTTACATTTTTCATTGCAAGTATTAACTCTGTTCCCATTCCTATTCTAGTTGTTTGACCACTAAATGATATAGTTGTTAAACCATTACGTTCAAAACTATATGTATCTGGTGCTAGTACAGGATTTTGATTCTCATCTTTATCACAAGAGAACAATATTATACAAAGAACTGGCAACAAAAATAACAACTTTTTCATCTTGCTTTATTTGAATTTTTAATTCAATATTTATTTAGACTAAGTCTAATTAAAAGCAAATATATAACAGGATTTTTCATTTCCAAAAATAATTCAGCATAATTGACGAAGAAAAAGGCACATCGCATAATTTATATTTTTCCTTACATTTCAAAAGAAATAGTTTTTTATAATTATTTGAGATTTCTTTTTGAAATTCCCTGTGCTATCCTTAATTTAACCCCTTATTCAAATACTAACTAAATATTACCTATATGCAAGCTATTGCATTTGAACAACTTCCCATCCTAAAGGAAGCTACTGCATTTATTAAAGAACAGTTTAATCATGTCCAGCCTAAGATAGCAATGATTCTTGGTTCTGGTTTAGGTGTTCTTGCAGAGCAAATTATTGATCCTATACGATTAGACTATGCTGATATACCAGGCTGGCCCATTTCTACTGTTGCTGGGCATGCTGGAAAACTTGTATTTGGCAAACTAAACGGTAAAGCGGTTTTACTAATGCAAGGGCGTTTTCATTTTTATGAAGGACACCCCATACAAAAACTAGCTTTTCCCGTAAGAGTTTTACATTTATTAGGTGTAAAAAAGCTCATCATCACTTCTGCTTCTGGGGGCATTAATCTTTCTTTTAATGCCGGTGATATCATGATGCTAAACGATCATATCAACTGGGTCTACAACAATCCTTTGATTGGTAAAAATCTTCATAATTTTGGTACTCGATTTATTGATACGAGTACAACATATACTCCTAGACTACAAGAAATTACACGTAAGGCTGCCAAAGCACATAATATTAAACTACAAGAAGGAACATATCTCTTTACTACTGGACCATCATATGAGACTCCAGCCGAAGTAAGGATGATGCGAACCTTGGGCGCTGATACTTGTGGCATGTCTACTGTTCCTGAAGCAATTACTGCAACTCATTGTGGCATGGAAGTACTAGGAATAACCTATGTATCTAATATGGCTGCGGGGGTAATGAATGAACAGCTTGATCATGCTCATGTTATGGAAACAATGAAATTAGTGAAAGATGATCTAATTAAGTTGATCAATGCTGTTATTGAAAAAATATAAAAATAATCATAGAATGAATTACTTAGATAAAATTAATCAAGCATCAGAGTATATAAAGCGTAAGTCTAGCTATACTCCAAAAATCGGGATGATTTTAGGCTCTGGCTTAGGCTCTTTAGCTGACCAAATTGAAGATTCTGAAAAATATCCTTATGATACAATACCTAACTTTCCAGTTTCTACAGTTGAAGGTCATGCAGGACAATTAGTAATTGGAAAATTTGGAGGGAAAGAAGTTATGGCTATGCAAGGACGTATCCATTTTTATGAAGGCTATACGATGCATGAACTAACATTTCCTGTAAGAGTAATGAAAGCACTAGGCGTAGAGATAATGGTTGTAACAAATGCTTGTGGCTCGATTAGTCCAAAAATGTATCCTGGTGCTTTAATGTTTATTACCGATCATATTAATTTGATGGGAACCAATCCGCTTATTGGCGAAAATCACAATAGCTTAGGTCCTCGCTTTCCTGATATGTCGCAAGCATATCCTAAAAACTTAATAGAAATAGGTAAAGCCGCCTCAAAAGAATTAGATATAGAAACCTTTGAAGGTGTTTATTCTGCCGTTTCTGGGCCTTACTATTTATCGAAAGCCGAATTAAAAATGGTTGAAGGATTCGGTGCAGATACAATAGGAATGTCAACAATACCTGAAGTTATCGTAGCCAACCATTCTGGTATCAAATCTATAGGAATTAGTTGTATCACAGATATGGCTGTGCCTGATGGAGAGCATATTCCTTTGGAACATGATAAAGTAGTAGAAGTGGCCAACCAAACCCGTCCTAAATTTATTAAACTTGTCACCCGAATTGTAGAAAAACTTTAAACTATGAGAATGGTAGATATCATCTCTAAAAAACGAGATGGAGAAATATTGACTGATGAGGAAATTATTTTTTTCGTAAAAGGCATTACACGTAATGAAATACCAGATTATCAAGCAGCAGCTTTGATGATGGCGATTTATTTTCAAGGGATGAATGCTTCAGAAACACTTACGCTTACAAAATGTATGATGCATTCTGGGGAAACAATAGACTTATCTGCTATCTCTGCAATCAATGTAGATAAACATAGTACTGGAGGTGTTGGAGATAAGACAACTATTGTACTTGCCCCTTTAGTTGCTTCAGCAGGAGCTTCTGTCGCTAAAATGACAGGTAGAGGACTTGGACATACTGGTGGAACAATGGATAAATTAGAAACTTTTTCGGGAATGAACCTTCATTTGGATAGAACTACTTTCATTAATAATGTTCAACAATATGGCATCGCTATTAGTGGTCAATCTGCAAATCTAGTCCCTGCTGATAAAAAATTGTATGCACTTCGAGATGTAACTGCTACTATAGAAAATATTTCTTTAATAGCTGGAAGTATTATGAGTAAAAAATTAGCTTCAGGTGCAGATGCAATCGTTCTGGATATTAAAGTAGGCAGTGGTGCTTTTATGAAGACGGAAAAAGATGCTTTTACACTTGCTCAAGAATTGGTAGAAATTGGAGAAGGAATGAATCGTCAAACTATTGGTTTAGTGAGTAGAATGGAACAACCCTTAGGCCATGCTGTCGGAAATGCTTTAGAAATCAAAGAAGCTATAGAAACACTTAAAGGCAAAGGACCAAAAGACTTAGAAGATTTATGTTTAAGCCTAGGAGCAAATATGTTGGTTTTAAGCAACAATGCTAGAACATACGAAGAAGGTGTGAAAATTTTAAAAGAGAAATTATCCTCGGGAGAAGCACTAGAAAAATTACGCCAATTGGTGCAGATTCAAGGTGGTAATCCCAAACAAGTGGACGATTGGGACTTAATGCCTAAAGCAACGCATCAAGTTGATTTAATGGCAACAAGCTCAGGGTATGTCTCTGACCTTGATGCTGAGACTGTTGGTCTTGCTTCCATGTTATTAGGCGCAGGAAGGCAAACAAAGGAAGATCGCATTGATTTGGCGGCAGGCATTTATTTGTATAAAAAAATTGGAGATGCTATCCAAGAAAATGAAGTGCTAGCAACACTATACACCAACGACGAATCAAAATTATCACTTGCTTCTGAAAAATTACAATCAGCTTATGCCTTTTCAAATAAATCACCTAGAAAACAAAAATTAATAATCGGAAAAGTCAGTAAACTAGGAATTGAAATGGAATAATATTTATAAAAAAACATTCCACATATCCAGAAAATATCAACCCTAACGGGACATAATGCGGCTATTTATAAAATAGTACAAGGAGAGCTTCCGCATCAATGCCTTTCGACAGGAGGTGAAGGATGGGTCGTTGAATGGGATATTGATAATCCAGAAATGGGTTATTTAAAAGCAACCGTTGAGAATAAAATTTTTTCCATGCTTTTCTTACCAAAATACAATCAATTACTACTCGGTAATATGGATGGTGGCTTGCATTGGATCAATTGGAAACAGAAAAAAAGTATCAAGGATGTTCAGCATCATACTAAGGGGATATTTGATATAAAAATCATAAATAATCAAGTCATCACTCTTGGAGGTGATGGAAAAATAGCAAAATGGTCAATTGAAGAAGCTCGCCCAATCGAAAGTCTTTATTTAAGCAATCAAAGTCTTCGTTCGATCGCTTACTCTAAACAACATAATGTGATAGCCATCGGTGCAAGTGATAATTCTATTTATATTTTAGACATCAATAGTTTTGAGATTCAGAAAACAATAACAAACGCCCATAAAAACTCCATCTTTAAAGTCATATTCGATCCTAGTGGAAAGTATTTATTAAGTGGTGGTCGAGATGCTCAATTGAATATATGGTCTATCGCAGAGGATTACCAATTATACCAAAATATCCCTGCTCATATGTATACAATTAATGATATTGCTTTTCATCCCTCAAAGTCATTATTCGCTACGGCTTCAAGAGATAAAACAATTAAGGTTTGGGATGCAAATGCCTTTGAACTAATAAAAGTCTTAGACGCTACGAAAGATTTACAAAACCCACAAGGACACTTTAATTCTGTCAATTCTTTATTATGGACCTCACATAAAAATCATTTACTCTCTGCTAGTGATGACCGAACTATTCTAGTATGGGCTATAGACTTCTAAAAACGTACTCTTAAGCTTGGTCGTTGGGTCAATTCGTGATAACAAATTGCATCATTACTATAATAATGAAAAACAACACTCTTTCGGGTAAGTTCAGGTTTGTTCATTTCATTCCCTCCATGTAATAAATTTGCATGCCAAATAAAAACATCTCCTTTTTTTGCTAGGAAAACGCTCTGTTCTAGCTCTTCCTCTTTTATAATTTCTGTTATCCTTTGTTCATATGTTCTATAGGTCTTGTTTCCTAAAAAAAAGCGACTTCCTTGATTATCAAAATCTTCATTCATCAAATATGGAAGTTTATGAGAACTCGGATAGTAATGTAAAGGACCATTGTCAAGACTTACATCTTCTAATGCAACCCAAGTAGCAATGAGATTACCAAGTGGAAAGGTTGTCATATGAATGGAATCCGAATGAGTAGGTTGTTCACTTCCCTTCATAAAATTTATACTTTGAAACAATTCCATTTTTTTGCCCATCAAAAGCTTTAAAACTATTTGAAGATGTTCATCATTACCCATCGCCTTTATCAAGGACGAATGATGAAAAGCAAACATTATTTTTTTTCCCTTATTTTGAAATTTAACTTTCCTTTTTTTTATTAAAAAATCAACTTCTGTATTAATGGCTTCTATCCTACTTTCTGGAAAAAACTGCTCTAAAATAACGTAACCATTTTTTGACCAATTTCTTAAAGTATTATGGTATTTAGAATTAATTTTTGAAATATTTTCTTCCTTTAATATTGTATCAAAACTATCTAATTTATCATATTTATTTGCCGTCCCTTTTAGATGTTTAAAATCCTCTGCTGAAATAGATTCATAATACCGTTTTTGTATTCCATACTTTTTATATAGTGGAATGTTATGTGCTAAAGCAGCTTTATGAAAATAATTGTATAACCAATATGTAGGTTTAAATCGCCTTATCATAGCAGGATTTATTTGTATCTTTTACAAGATAGAAGTTAAGTCGAATATTTTTTAATTAAAATTTGACATCTTTAAAAAAAATCATACATTTAGCAAAGCGTGTGATTAAAACTAAACAGCATCTTTCACTAAGTAATGGCAAAAAAATAACTTGAATAGTTATCTAATAATCTTTTGTTTCAATACTTCGTTAAAAATCCTCGTCGATGCTAGGCGTCGCCTGCGTTTTTTGCCTCGCCTTGAAACAATATATATATTTCTAAATTGTTCAACTTATTATTTCGTCATTACTAAACACTAATACCTTATATAAATGAAAAAAACCTACATATTATCCTGTATTATTGTTGTCTTTATTACTGGTATGTCGCTTGGTTTTCATCATGACAGCCCTCCTAAAGTCACCAATCTATCTTCAATCGTAGAAGACGAAGAGAATAAAGCTGCTATGGAAGCCTTTGATAAGATGATGAAAGTGCTTACACATAAACGCTGTGTAAATTGTCATCCTGCGGGAGATAGACCATTACAAGGTGAAGATAGTCATTATCATAATTTCGGTGTCCAGCGAGGAGATGATGACCATGGTTTCGCAGCTTTACGTTGTATCACTTGCCATCAGGAAGAAAACAATGATTATTCTGGTGTTCCAGGTGCTCCTGAATGGGCACTCGCTCCACTAAAAATGGCATGGGAAGGTTTAAGTCGTATAGAAATTGCTCAATCGATGCTCAATCGAAAAAATAATGGGAATCGGAGCCTTAAAGAAATTGTAAAACATCTAACAGAACATGAATTGGTTTTATGGGCATGGGAACCAGGAATAGATGCGGATGGAAATGAAAGAGAAAAACCACCTGTTTCAAAAGAAGAATATATAAAAGCTGTAAAAGAATGGGCAGAAGCTGGTGCTCCTATTCCAGAGAAATAAATGAATTTATTAAAAAATATTATAGATAATACGCTTGCTCGTTGGGGATATAAAATCCGAAATATCGATAGCCAAGTTGGGCAAATGGACGTTCTTTTAAAAAGCCTCAAAAAAAGAGGATTAGAATGTAATTGGATTATGGACGTCGGAGCAAATCGCACGACTTGGAGTCGAATGGTAAAAGCTATTTTCCCCAATGCCCATTTTTGTTTAATCGAACCCCAAGTAGAAATGGAGTCTGCGCTTATAGATTTTTGTGAAGAATTTTCTGGCTCTATCTATAAGCAAGTAGGAGCTGGTGCTGCACCTGATGAGTTAGTCCTGACTTTATGGGATGACTTACAAGGGAGTTCCTTTCTTCCTAAAAAAGAGACAACTCTACTCGCATCAGGGAAACAAAGAATTATCAAAATTATTACCATTGATAGTTTAATTGAACCTCGTGGAATAAGTATCCCTGAACTTGTAAAACTAGATATACAAGGCTTCGAATTAGAAGCACTAAAAGGTGCTAGTAAACTGTTTGGACATACCGAAGTATTTATCATTGAAGTTTCCTTATTTCCTTTTGAAGATTTACCTAATCTACCCGTCTTTTCTGAAGTTATTGAATTTATGGCTAAAAGGAATTACGTTGTCTACGATTTTGCGGGTTTCCTTCATAGACCTTATGATGGCGCACTAGGTTCATGTGATATTTGCTTTGTAAAAAAAGATAGCTTCTTACGAGCCTCTAATAGGTTTAAATAGGAACACCGATTAATTGATAGTAAATTTGTTATTTCTATTATTCCTTAGTTACTTTACACCTGGAAGCTGTGTAAAAGTAGAATGATGAATTAATTACAAGTCATTGTATCTCAATATTTCAGCTAATTCTTTTTACTGTAGCTAAGGCTACGAAAAAAGAATGGAGCTTTATCTTGAAATATAAGCACTTATAATTAAAGTAAACCTTCATTATTAAACAACTTCCTGCTTAAATTCTCAAAATAAAAATTACTGACATTAAATGTTTTCCTCTTTAATAAACAAGAAGGTTAAAACAAAGGCAAATTATACTTATGCAATTATAAGTGTAGCCCTAGTATTGTTTCTATTGGGTTTTTTTGGTGCGCTATTGATACATGGCAGCCAACTTATCCGTTATTTTAAGGAAAATGTTGCGATAATGATTGAGATTAGCCCAACGGCTGATCAAAAACGCATTGTGCAATTAAAAGAAACTCTAAAAAACAGAACATTTGTAAAAAATAATTCAATTGAATATACCAATAAAGAAGAAGCTGCTGAACTTTTACGAGAAGATTTTGGTGAGGATTTTATGAAATTTGGATTCAATAATCCATTCTATGATGTCATTTCATTTAATGTTAATGCTGATTATATGCAAAAAGATAGTCTAGATGCTATCGTTAGTCTACTCAAAGCAGAACCTATCATTGTTGATGTGGTTTATCGTGAAAATTTAGTCAATGACATCGGTTCTAGTATCGGCAAATTGGGTTGGGTTGGTCTATTATTGAGCCTTTCTTTTATTTTCATTGCCTTTCTGCTCATACACAACACTATCAAACTCGCTTTGTATTCTAATCGTTTTATTATCAAAAATATGCAATTGGTTGGAGCATCATGGGATTTTATCAGTCGTCCTTATATACGAAAAGGCATTAGAAACGGCCTAATTAGTGCTATGATTGCAATTACTGCCTTAGTTTTTTTGATGTTTATTATCTTAAATGATATTCCCGAACTCAAAGCCATTAGAAATCCCCTTGCTTTAGGAATTCTTTTTCTATTATTAATATTTCTAGGGGTAACTATATCTGGTTTCAGTTCGTATTATACTGTAAAAAAGTATCTTCGTACAAAAATTGATGATTTGTATTAAAAATCTCTTTCATTTCCATTATATAAATGTACCTTTGTGAACTTTAATGCTCCTAGCATTAGTTTCTTTGGATTTTCCATAAAAAAATATCCAATTAAGACATGAGTAAAAAGAAAAATAAGTCAACAAAAAAAGTTATTGTCCCTACGAAGTCTAAGAAAACTATACCTACAAAATCTAAGGTTAAAGCAAGAACAACGGTGAAAACCCATACTCCAAAAGAATTAATTTTTGGTAAGCAAAATTATCTTATGATTCTGGGAGGAATTATACTCGTAGCGTTGGGCTTAATGTTGATGGTCGGTGGTGAGCAAGCTCCTAATGAATGGAATCCAGATGACATCTATAGTACCCGAAGAACGGTTATTGCCCCAATGGTAATTCTTGCTGGACTTATCCTAGAAATCTTCGCTATTTTCCAACAAAACAAAGCAGTTAGCACTATCAATGAGTGAAATACTTAAAGCCATTATACTTGGTATTATTCAAGGTTTAACGGAGTTTTTACCAGTAAGTAGTAGTGGTCACATCGAGTTAGGTCAAGCGATCTTAGGGGTTAATTATGGTGCAAATGAAGAGAAATTTTCAGTTATTTTACACCTTGCTACTGCCCTAAGTACAATCATTGTATTTAGAAAAGATATTTTAGAAATCATAAAAGGACTTTTCCAATTTAAGTATAATGAAGAGACGCAATTTTCTTTAAAAATTATTATTTCAATGATTCCTGCCGCTTTAGTAGGAATATTATTTGAAGATTATATTGAAAGTTTCTTTAAAGGAAATATACTTCTTGTTGGAGTGATGTTACTGCTTACAGGGTTGTTGCTTTTTTTAGCAGACAAAGCCAAAAACACCCTTAAAAGTGTAAGTTATTCCAATGCTTTTGTGATAGGTATCGCTCAAATGATAGCCATACTACCAGGCATTTCTCGTTCTGGTGCTACCATTTCAACTTCTGTTTTGCTAGGTGTTGATAGAGGCAAAGCCGCAAGGTTTTCTTTCCTAATGGTTGTGCCTTTAATACTGGGCAAAGTGGCTAAAGATATACTCGATGGCGGCACAATTATGGGTACTGGTAGCGAAGCTATCCCATTTATTGCTGGTTTTTTTGCTGCCTTAATAACAGGTGTTGTAGCCTGTGTATGGATGATCGCTTTAGTTAAAAAAAGTAAATTGGTCTATTTTAGTATCTATTGTTTTATTGTCGGATTAATTGCTATAGCTTGGAGTTTGTTGTACTAATAAAATATAGTGTAAATATATTATTACTAAATAATGATAGACACTTATAATATCTATTTTGTATTAGAATTTGATCCTTGGAAATTTGAAAACGATCTGGAAGACATTTCAGGTGAAGACTTTCATAAAAATGTATTCAAAGTATTGGATAGAAATGGTATTAAAAATATCAAAAGACTTGAGGATTATGCTTATCTATCCGTTAAAATTTCTGAGATTGTTGATGAAGATTTAGAAAAGTTTATTCATGTCCAGTTTAAAAAAGAAATTCAAAAGAAAGTTGATCTAAAAGAAGTTCAATCTTTTTATGGCGGAATTGTCATAGAAAATATACAAGATAAGAAAGCATCTATTCACCATACTTGTTGCGGTCTAATTGCAGATTATAAGTATTGGTTGCCTTTTTTAGAACAAAAATCGAATAAATGGCAACGAATTTGGTTAGGACATCCTTGGATTTTTGGTAAAATCGAAAATGACCGTTTATATTTGACACAATTTTTAGAATGCGATGAAAAAGATCTACTGAACAACATAGATCTAAAATATTATGAATTTGATTTAATCCATTTTAAAGATAAATTTAATAAGGCATTGAATGAATTAGATTCTTTTAAAAAAAGAATAGTATCAATATTAGAAAAAAATAAAACACCATTTGCTGAAAAAATAGCAGAAAAGTTGATACAGAATCACTAAAAAGTATTACCATAACTTTTAAAAGAATAAAACCAGCCCTAGCCTAATACATTAAATACATACCTAAAATGTTTAATTTTCAAACTGGCGAAACCTTATTGATTGACAAACCCTTAGGATGGACATCCTTCGATGTTGTGAATAAAGTAAGATACACCATAAAGCACAAGTTAGGTGTAAAGAAAATAAAAGTGGGACACGCGGGGACACTTGACCCCCTAGCAACTGGTCTCTTGATCGTCTGTACAGGAAAATTTACGAAGAAAATAAATGAGTATCAAGGGCTTCCAAAAATATATACTGGCAGTCTAACATTAGGAGCAACCACTCCGTCTTATGATAAAGAAACAGCAATAGATGCTACATTCCCTATTGAACATATTGACTCGCAATTATTAGAAAAAGCGAGACAACAATTCTTAGGAGATATACAACAGTTTCCGCCTATGTTTTCCGCTATTAAAGTAGATGGTGTCGCCTTGTACAAACAGGCTCGTAGAGGTAAAAAAGTCGAAGTAAAAGCCCGCCCTGTTCATATTTTTGATTTTGATTTTACAAAAATAGAACTGCCAGAAATAGCATTTGAAGTTAACTGTAGTAAAGGAACATACATCCGTTCCTTAGCCTATGATCTAGGTAAAGCGCTAGATAGTGGAGCTTACCTGTCAAGCCTTTGTCGAACAAAAATTGGGAACTTTAAATTAGAAGATGCTTGGAATTTAACCGAACTTGTTGAACATATAGAACAGTCATAATTATGCATTATCTAGGTTATCTTTTTTTTAGAATAATAGTCTTTCTATTCTCTCTAATTCCTTTTGGATTATTGTATAAAATATCTAATGGTTTGGCTTGGTTTTTCTTGAATGTCTTAAAGTACAGGAAGGCTATCGTTTTTGATAATTTGCAAAAATGTTTCCCTGAAAAAGATGAAGCCGAAATCCTCCAGATTGCAAAAGCCTCTTATCGAAACCTATCCGACATACTACTAGAAAGTTTCAAGGGAATGTCTATGACGAATAAACAAATACATCGTCATTATCGCTTTATTAATCCCGAAATTTTGAATGATTATTTTGATAAAAAACAAAACCTAATGATGGTTGCCAGCCATTATAACAATTGGGAATGGGCAACGGCTGTTATTGGATTGGATGTAAAACATGATAGTTTAGGAATTTATAAACCCATTAAAAATAAGTATATCAACGATTATATCGTACGAGTTAGAACCAGTGAAAAAGTCTTTGTTGCCCCAACTTATGAGACCTCTAAAGCCTTAGAAAAAACTTATGAACGTCCTATTCAATTTGTTTTTATTGCAGATCAAAATCCTTCGAATTGGAGAAAGGCCGATTGGATCAAATTTTTAGGCAGAGATACGGCTTGCCTTCATGGTGCAGATCGTAAAGCTAGAGCTTATAATTTGCCTGTCGTGCATGCTGCTATTGAGCGAATCGAACGAGGACGGTATGAAGTAGAATTGAGTATTCTTTGTGCTGATCCCACTAAGACAACAGAAGGAGAAATAACCAAACTCTTTATGGGGAAACTGGAGCAACGTATAAGAGAAAAACCAGCAAATTGGCTTTGGTCACATAAGCGTTGGAAACATACCAAACCCGCTACTGTCGAAGTCTTGTAAGTTGAAAACTTGTCAAAGCTAAAAAGAAAAACATTACTGAAAAAAAGTAAATGACATCCCTAGTATCTACTAGCCCTCTACTTATAGAAGCATAGTGATATTCTATGCCCCACATCTGAATAAAACTATCTAAAACACCATAAAATACAGGCAGCTTACTTAAGTATAGAAAGCCGAAAAAACAAAAGAAACATAAAAACGAAGCCAATAAAAAAGCAACGATTTGATTGAGGCTAATCGAAGAAGCAAAAACACCAATGGAAGAAAATACCCCTCCAAGTAATATCAATCCTAAATACGATCCCCAAATCGCACCCGAATCTAAATTCCCAACTGGATTACCTAAATGATGTACGCTATAATAATATAACAATGTCGGTATTAAAGCTAGAAAGACTAAAAACCAAGCCGCTAGGAACTTACCTAATACAATCTCCCATTGTCGTAGTGGTCGAGTAGCTAATAATTCATATGTTCCTGTCTGCCGTTCTTCCGAAAAAGAGCGCATTGTAATGGCTGGAATTAAAAACACAAAAATCCAAGGAGCCATATTAAACAATTGATCTAAAGTAGCATATCCATAATCCAACAAACTATAATCAGGAAAAACCCAAATAAATAAACCCATCACCAATAAAAACACCCCAATAGCGATATAGGCGATTAAGGAGCTTAAAAAAGAATGGACTTCTTTTAAAAATATCGGGTACATAAAGTATTTTTTTAGACTATTTTTTAGTTTAATATAAGGCAATATAGAATAATGCCTATTTCTAAATTATAAAAGGCTCTATCATCAAATATTATTGTAAAAATGTAAAAAATATATCGTATTAATTCCTTTAAGCTATAAATTTATCATAATTCCGTAACGTTTTTTAACTTAAAGATATAAAGGAGTAAATATTTAAATAATATAAAAAGATGACAATGAAAAGATTATTCATTTTACTAGCATTTATCAGCATATTTTCAAGATTAAATGCACAAGAAATTCCGACTATCACTACTAGTGGTGAAGCTGTTGTGTTTGCCGCTCCTAATGAAGTCTTGATGAATATTACGCTTACAACTGAAGGGGCAACCATCATTGAAGCAAAAGATAAAAATCGTAAACTATCAAAGTCTATTATCAATTATTTAAAAGGAGAAAAAATACTACCACAACATATCCAAACCCAATATATCTCCATGAGTCCTATGAGGCGTAACCATCGTGCTATCGAAGTCGATTACTATCGGGCAAGTCAAAGTATCGCATTGTGTATCGTAGATTTAACAAAATACGAAGCAATAGTCGATAATTTATTACAACTTGGTGCGACTCGTCTTGGTAGCCCTAAATTTAAAAATACAGAAATACAAAAATTTAAAGCAGAAGCGAGAAATAAAGCTATTTTGGCAGCTAAATCTAAAGCAGCAGCTCTAGCACAAGCTCTTGGACAAAAAATAGGTAAAGCCCATAAAATCAATGAAATTAACAAGAAATACTACGGGAATACAGGTGGCGATTATGCCAATAATGTAAGTGATGATGCTGCCAATGAACTAGGAGAAAACTCCAGTTTTGCACCTGGACAGATTGCTGTAAGAGCGACTGTCGAAGTTAGTTTTGTTTTAGATTAAATTCAAGGAAATTTAAACCTCAGAAGTCTAGTGCGTGTGTGTATTTACTTTTTAAACAAATACGCACTAGACAGTAACTTATCATTCCCTATTGTTGTATAAAAACGTTCATCTTCAAGGCTAGGTTCAAAAGGTAGTGGTTTCATGGAATCATCATGATTTTCTATCGTCAATGCTCGTAAAACACAAAGCACAGAACTTTTGCCTTCTATTTTGATTACAGGTTCAGTCACTCCATCTTCAAAAGTATGGCTCGTCTTTTTTAATTTCCATCGGAATTTATCAAAAGGAATTTCTATACGTTCTAAAGCCGTTATAAGTTCTCTTTGCTGTTTCAACCATTCCAACTGTTTCGTTTCATCCGATATATCAGGGAAATCTGCTTCGTTTTCAAAGGTAATCATCCAAGAGATGGGAATATTGAAATAATAATGATAAACATCTCCAGCAAATCTAGGCTGTGTACGAGACAAGGCATCTATCCAATCGACTTCTTCTGTAGGATAATTGGCTTCGAATTGTCGCTGTAAATGATAATTTGCTGGTCGATAGCCCGTTTTAAAATATCCATACCAATATTCCGATAAGAACCGTTGTGCATCGTTATCTTCAGTATAATAACCAATAAATAATTTAGATGCTCGAACAATTGGTTGCTGTGCATCATCACCACCAAAAGCTCTTCTCAACTCAGTCAACAATGCACTATTATTGCCTAAACCACAACCATAAATCATTAGAGTGCTTCCTCCATCTAAAATATTATCTGCTAGGGGTAAAAATGTGTTATCTTGGATAGCTTTTCGTAGCAAACTGGTTATTATTCTTTCTCCTTTTTCGTTGAGTGGCACGCCTAAACCTTTCCATTCATTACTATGGACAACTATATTAATTGTTCCCCAAGGTAAGCCATTATCGGTAGGATAATTTTCTAAAAAATTTCTCATTCCTAACAGAGAAGTACAATGGCTAATTATAGGTGTTGTTCTGTTATCAAGGTTTAATTTATAGTATTCTCTAGCTTTTGAATAATAAGGATTATCACGCTCCTTATCCTCTCCTAAGATGAAGGTGATTGAAGAACGATTGATTTCTTTTTGAATGCCTATATCCGCTTTGCAAACTTTGACGAATAAGATACTCGCAATGATAATTAGCGCATCAACGAGTAGATAATGAAAGAATTTTTGCATGGTCTTGAATTTTAAGTTGTTCTTTGAATCATTTTCAAGCACAAGTTAATAGCAATTCAAGCCTATTGCTCAGGAGAATATTATCTGTATCAGTCTGCCTAGTATTCGTATTAATTCTGGAAGGATTTGTTTTTGCTAAATAAACTCTTTGGAAAGACAAAAAAATCAAACGCTGCTTTTTCATCATTTTTGGTAGAAAAACCAACAGTCGTCTGGCTAACTAAAAAATTATCGCCTTCATTATCTAGCTCCACTATAAAAGAATTGGAATAGGTGAAGGCTCTAGACTCACTAGACTCATCTTCATATGAACAGTCCATAAAATTTGACAATAAGTCACTATTCAAAATCTTAGAAATCGAATTTTCTATTTTGATACCCATCTGAATATTTTTAAACCTTTGATTATCCATAGTGATCATATATTTTTTAGTCTTGTAAACAACATTGAGTTTCATTACATTGACAATATTTTATGTTATACCAATGCAAAAAGATCAAACCTAATGCAGGAACATAGATGCTCCCTTTTGGTAATAAACCAAAGTGAAGTCTTTCTTCAGCTACTGTAAAAAGTAATACGCTCCAACAAGTCCAAAGCATATATTTTATCCAATGATTAGAGGTTTGTCTAGAAGAAATAAAAACAGCAAAGAATGAAATAAGGATAAAAAGATAATCAATCATACGCCACCATGGAGGAGCAAGGCTACAACAGGTTACAGCACAGGATTGAAGCGCAAAAATAAAGGGCGTAGCTAAACAATGAATTAAGCATAGACTACTGCTAATTATCCCTAAATTATCTGATTTTTTTATTTCCATTTTTCAAATTCACAAACAACTAATGCAACTTGGTTGCAAATTAATATTTTTTTTTGTTAATGCAACTCTATTTTATTATTTTTGTTGCTATGAGCATAATTAGACGGACAAAATCAGTTAATGACATTACTCAATTTTTTGAAGAAAGTAAATATGCTGTTTCTGTAGTGAATCTAGTAGAACGGTTTAAAGAAAAAATGAATAAGACTACTGTTTATCGGATTCTTGACAAACTGGAGAATGATGGTGTCATTCATTCTTTTATAGGGAGAGATTCTTTAAAATGGTATGCGAAATGTCAAGGTTGTCAATCTGGGCATCATACGGATACGCACCCCCATTTCCAATGCAATTCATGCGGAAGAGTAGAGTGTTTGCCTGTTAAACTCCAACTGCCTGAAATTCAAAACCTGTCAATTGAATATGCTGAAGTTAATCTAGTTGGTAAATGTACGGAATGTAGTAATTAGCCTTTTTTCATACAAAATAATTCTAAAACAAAGCCCGTTATTCCACCTAGTGTATAGCTTAATAAATCACTCCATAAAAAGCCGTGCCCTAGTATCAAACCTCCTAGTCTATAACTACGAATCGCCAAGATCCAGTCCGCTTTATATAGTTGAAGAATTTCTATAAAAAAACAAAGTCCAATGCTTAGTAACGCAATGGATATGGGTTCTTTTTTAGGAAATAAAACCCCAAATAAAACATAGAACATTAAACAATATAAATAGTCTCCCAAATAGGGATAAATAATTGAGGGGATAAATTTTGTTCGTGAAAACAGTCCTATAGCGATGATGAAAAGTATTAGTAAAAAATATTGTATTCGGTTTCTATTGATTTGATGATTCATTTGTTTGTTTTTAGAAAAAGACCGCCCCTTTAGGAGGCAGTCTTCTCATTAAAAGAGCAATTAACCAATCCTTACTTTTAAGAATTATATTTTTGAATTAATACAACTCGGCAGTTATCGTTATACTTGTATTTTGGATTAACACAACACTATTTAAAATAATGCCAAGTAATTGATTTTCGATGCACAATGCTATCGCTTCATGCAAATCATCGTTTTCAAGGGCAACTGTGACTATTTTTCCAGTTTTATCAATTTCAATTTTAAGATTTAATGTTTTTGGTAATTCCATCTCTGCTTTAAGGCAATCGTAGGTCGTCTTGATTTTTCTATCTAACTGCTTTTTAATACTTACTAGGTCAACCTCGTTGTTTGACAAAATAGTCTTTATGCTGATATGTTTCGTAGTCGTTTTTTTATGTCTTGTTACACCTTCTATTTCCAATTCAAAACCAACGGCTGCATTCGATACTCCTGAAGGCATTGATAAAGGCTGCTTTACTTTTTGTGGGGTAGCATTGCTAGCAATTTCATCGTGATCAATTGCTACAAAAGAGGTATAATCAGTCATCAAATTATACTTTAAGCCTAAATCTGTAATCTTTGTTTTTACAGCATAATCTCCTTCAACGGTCTTATAATCCCCTAGTAACTTTATTCTCTCTCTAGCCCATAGATACGTTAAGGCTTTATTCTCTAAAGTAGGTTTTACCTCTTGTACATCAAATTTTGTTTTGTACGTCTTTTTACCACCCATAAATCCCTTCACTTTAATTTGTCCTTTTGCTTGTCCTTTATATTTTCCATAAACCAATACAGGGCGATCGGATAAGACATCAGGAATCATTGAAGGTTCTATATCATAAGCATCAAAACCATTAAAATCAACAGAAATACGAGTTAATACAGGTTCTTGGATATATTGCCTTAAGCGTTCTGCTTCGGCTTGCGCTGTTTCTGTTGACTCTACAATAAAGGGACGCCCCATTCCTACATTTGCCATCCCCTCTATCAAATAACGGTTTACACTACTCCCAATACCAAAAGCAAATACGTTAGCATTATCCAGATTATTTCGAATCATATCAAATGTTTTACCCTCAACATTGATGTATCCATCAGTAACAACTACAATTGAACGGGCATAGTCTTCTCCCGCTCTAGGTAGATTTAACGCTTTCTCTAAGGCAGACAACAATTGAGTACCACCTCCTCCATTTTGTGCATCAATAAAAGCCATTGCATCCTTTAGATGATCGCCTGTTGCTGGAAGAGAGGCTTCCGCCATTAACGATGCTGCTCCAGCAAACAGCAACACATTGAACTTATCCTGTGGTTGTAGATTGCAAATCAAATTGCGCATCAATTGTTTAGAAACCGTCATTGGGAATCCACTCATAGATCCCGAAACATCTAAAACAAAAACATACTCTCTAGGTGGAATCTGATTCGATGGGACATATTTTGGCGGTTGTACCATCAATGTGAAAAAGTTTTCTTCTTCTCCTTCATATAACATCAATCCCGATTGGATTTGACCGCCCCTCAATTGATATTGTACGATATAATCTTTGTTTGCTTGTGTGCTAGTAGGCATTTCAATTAATGCTGAATGAATGTCAGGATGTGAGACAACTACTTCATTATGGCTCTTACAATTAACGTAAGCAATCGGCATTCCTGCATTAATTTGAGTATTAATTTCTACTGTCATTGGAGCAGCTTCTCCACTACTCAAATAAGGCGTTTGTGTAAAATCACCCTCCTTTGAAGCTGTCGCTGTTGTCATATCCGTATATCTAGGGCCGACTACCGTAGGATATATAAATTCATATTGTCCCCCTTCGGGAATGAGCAATTCGGTGTATTTAAGGGTAACTTCAATTTCATCGCCTGGAAGAATATTTGCTACATTCATCTGAAAGACATTGGGTCGTTCTTGTTCCAATAAAGAAGCCCTCTTCCCTTGTGCTTTCGCTTCGTTATATTCTTTCCGAGCTTGATTCTTCTCTTTGATTTGAGCAATAATGGTTCTTGTTCCTATTTTCATTTCCATCCCGTAAACGGCTGCACGAGTCGAAGCAGGGAATATATATACTGCTTCGATATTTTCATTTCCATTATTTGAATAAACTTGTTTAACCATAACATCAGCGATTACGCCTGCTATATTGACATCTACTTTTGTAGATTTTAGTGGGAAAGATTCTATATTCCCCGACTGACTTTTTACAAAAAAATAAGGAGATAAACTTTTATCTTCCTCTTGTGCTTGCACATTTATCGTTTGTACTATTATTAAAATAAAAACAAGAAGGTTTCTCATGACTCTAATTTTTAAAATCTAAAATTTGATTAATTACAATCACAAGATGCTCGTAAAATCACCTTAATTGCTCAGTACATTACAATACGTAAACATTCTCATAGGATTTGTAGGCTTTTTTTGAGAATTTGTTTTTAACGACCATAAATGCTTAATCCTACTTGATCTGCCCACTCCTTTATCCATCTTTTCTCATGGATATGTGGTAATCTATTAGCCTTCCCTTTAACTTGCATAATCTCTTTATCCGCTTCGTCTACCTCAATCGTCAATAGTTTTTTCATTTTTTTGGATGGCAAAAATAACCTTAAAGACCAAATAGAAATTCGATTGCTTAAACAAGAACCTGAATATGTAGCTACACAATGTCCCATATCTATTCCCTCTTTGACTAGGCCACTTATTGTTTTAATTTGTTTTATAAAAATAGTCTCTCTCTTACATTTTTTGCGAAAGGATTGTATGGTAGAAATTTTAAAATTTCCAGCTCTGCCAAATTCTATCGATTTATTAATGTATATCTTCCAATTATGAACATATTTCAATACAGACTTTACCGTTCTTCCTTTAAAAGAAAAATCTGGATATAAAGCTGGTACACATATGTCATCCGTACTAGATAATATAATCCATTTGTGTCCTCTTTTCTGAGCAATTATAAAACGTAGAATAGCTCTTAAATCTTTAGCATTGATAGACGCCTGATGTCGATTGATGAAAAAAATCAAATCACTGTGCCATTTTTTCCATTCCGTCAAAAACTCTGCCTCAATACTTTCGACCAATAATAAAGCCGAAGAATAATCAAGTCCCATGCTTCTAAATTTTGCCCACCAGACTGCTTCATACACATCCAATCGAACAGGGGAATGGTTAAAATGAAAGTTTGCCTTACCATTTAAATCTAACTTGAATTCTGGTACATTGTGAATTCCAACGCCTCGTAACACTTCAAATAAAGCAACACACTCGTCTCTTGTTGGTTCTCCTTTCAAATAATCGTAGCAAAAGATTTCCATACACTTCGGCATCTTAAATCGAACGGCTAGATGAAAAAATAAACTTTTCCAGATTTCAGCAGCATCTTTTGTTTTCGGTGCTTTCCATGTTTTAAACGAACGAAATATACCAATATAGCACAATGCTTTAGCTAAAACTTTATAATGGCTTAATGAAGAAAAATTCACTCTAGGGCTTTGCATCAATTCTAGTATTGTAGTATACCCCAAACTGTTTCTAGCTTTGAGAATAGTCAATCGTTTAACGAACCCTTTTTCCTCAGGACTAAGGTATCCTTTCTCTAGTTTTAGATATTGCAAGACATTGTTAAGTTGTACCTTAACTTGATGTTTCTGTTTAAATTTTTGCTTTTTCAATAAAGACAGTAATTGCTTTTCTTTTGTCTTTAATGCTGTTTCTTTTGCTAATCTTTTTTTTCGATTTGCCATAATATCATACCTATATGCCAAGTTGAAATGGTAAAATGACAATACCATCAATAGTATAAGCAAGCTTATACATCCTTAATACTCCAACTTGAATGTTATAAAAATGAGCTACTGTAACCTGAAATCATATTAGGATTTCAGATAATAGATAATTGTCTTAGAAGACAACTCAATGGTATGATATATTTATTAGGAAGAACATGATAATTTTATTTTATAAACCCCCAACTGAAAGTATCCAAGATTAGTTCCAATCCTTATATAAATAATTAATCCAATCCTCGATTTCTTCTTCTCCAAATCGAATAAACGAGGCGAAACATGAAGATACCACAAGCAATGACGCTACCAGAACCAAAAAACAGTAATTCGTTTCTTATGTAAGACGTTAAGTTTTCTCGTTCATCATACGATAATCCATCCATCAAGGGTTGGAGGCTGTTTTCATCCATATACGTTTGAAAATGGTTGACAAAATCAATGAGGTAAAATCCCATAGGAAGGCATAAAAATAAGAAGACAATTTTGAACCAAAATCGATCGCTAAAAAAGGTATGTTTTAATAAAAAAATATATCTAGAAAAGGTAATAAATGCTACTACAAAAACGATATTGATTGCCCAGAAAGGATAGTTTGGAAATTTATTCCAGATGGGCAACAAGACCGCAACCAACACGATTAAAGTGACGAGCCACCAAACTAATTCTAGTCCTATTGATAATCTTTTATCTTGATGCATGGATTATGATTTATCCG
Source organism: Saprospiraceae bacterium (assembly GCA_020630435.1). Lineage (GTDB taxonomy): Bacteria > Bacteroidota > Bacteroidia > Chitinophagales > Saprospiraceae > JAHDBJ01. The sequence goes on along the minus strand of JAHDBJ010000032.1, from coordinate 10,777 downwards.
CAAATATAAACTAAAGTTAATTCCTAGAAAGCGGTTTTAAAAACTTCTACATTAACAAGTCATTAAATACCATTAACAAGCCATTGTAAATACTTGTTCTAAGAGCCACTTATTTTTGTATTGTACTTTAAAACAACTTAACACTATTTAAATGAATCCAAACTACTACATATTATACATTGCTGTTCTTCTACTTTTAGGCAGTTGTCAGCAACAACAAGCCAGCTTTGTTTCCGAAAGAAACGTTCAGCAAACAACACAAGATAGCTTGAAACAAAAAAGACAAGACGAAATCGCAAAGGAGTATTATACACAAGCAGCTCAATACCATTATAATTCTAAAGAGTGGCATCTACTCATTGATAAAGGGATAGAACAAGATTCAACCATTGCCTTATTTTGGAAATTGAAAGCCCTACCCTATTGGAAAAATCGAAAGTATCAAATGGCAGTAAAATATTTCGAAAAAGCCGTAAAATACGATCGTGAAAAATACCTTAGTCGTAGTGGTTTTTTAAAGACTGTTTTTGTAAAAGATTATCACGCAGCTTTGAAAGATTTGATTGCTTATGAGAATGAATTTGGCAATACCTATGAAAATGATCACTCTATCCCCTTTTATAAAACGCTGTGTTACCTTTCCTTAAACCAGCCTGAAAAAGCCCTTGCTGCATTGCTCCCCGAAATACAAGAGAATACTAGAAAAAGAGGAGAAGATTGGGTACACTTCGTTGACTATTTCTATTTGGGCATTTGCTATTACGACTTGAATGAATACGAAAAAGCCATCGATTGTTTTGATAAAAGTCTTAAGCAATATGATAGTTTTTCAGATGCCCAATATTGGAAAGCACATGCCTGCTTTTATCTAGGTCGAAACGAGGAAGGGTTTGAACTTTTACGTCAAGGAAATATGAATTATCAAAATGGCTATACTTTTAATGAAGATTCTAGTATTTACTATGAACTGTATCCCTACCAAGTATCTTGGGAATGGCAATATATCGAGGAATACTGGAAAAATAGAATAGAAAAAAGACTAAAAAATTATCTTGACTTTTAAATCATTTTAAAAACTAAAAAATCCAAAATCATGCAAAATTCATCTGCACGTTTACCACAAAAATCTAAAATCCTCAAAAATCACAAACGCAACTCTACTAGGACTGGAAAATGGTCACTAAAACCACCGTAATAATTTGGTCCACCATAGGTTCGATTGGGGGTCTCTCCAAAGCGATCGTGTTTATAAATCATCCATCCTCTTTTAAAGATTTGTGGATTTTGTGCTTTTATGCCTTCTTCTCCTTCTAGTAAGGACTCCGAAACAATAATTTGATCCAGCATATTCCAGTTGCCTCGATAGTTATATGTTCCTTCTCCTTCTTTATCGCTTGGCAACATTAAATTATAAAGATGCTCTTCCTGAGCTTCGTTCACAATAGGGGCTTTTGCGCCTAATACTTCAGCAATACTTTTATTGGTTGGTTCATCGTTAAAATCTCCTGTCAGCAGTATATTCGCATCATCGTCTGCTTTTAAGATCTGATCGACTTTCTTTTTAACTTGTTCTGCTACATAGACTCTTTTCGGTTGGCTTTCTTTTAATCCACCACGCCTAGAAGGCCAATGATTGATGAAAATATGGATGTTTTTTCCTTTCAATTTTCCTTCTACATATAAAACATCTCTTGTTGTATAATTTTCCACTATCTCCTTAGGAAAGTTGATTCTAATAATCTCAGAATTGACCAATTTGAAATATTCTTTTTGATATAAGAAAGCAACGTCTATTCCTCGAAAATCAGGCGACTCCTCATGAACAATACCGTAATTGTACGATTTTAAATACGTTGTATTTTTTAAATCCTCTAATACTTTTTTATTCTCCACCTCACACAATCCTAGTAGTGTTGGACTTCCCATAGCTCGTATAACCTTGCTCAAATCATTGAGTTTTTTACGGTATCTTTCTTCGTTCCATTTTTGTTTCCCCGTTGGGGTAAACGCTTCGTCTCCTTTTTTAGGATTATCTTCTAGATCAAATAGGTTTTCTACATTATAAAATCCTAGACGATAGGTTTTATCTTCTAAATAATCGCTTGGCACAGAAGGGCGCTCCTTCATCACACCACCTCCCGTTGTTCCACAGGAATAAATATCTGTAAATAGAATTAAAAATAAGATGGCACAAGAAAGATAAAGAATGCTATTTTTAGAAAGTGATTTTGTCATAATTTCTCAATATTTGTAATGCAGCTTTGGATGATAGTGCGCCTGCATTTTTTGTTAATTCCAAACGATTCAACAACCAACGAACGGCCTCCAAAATTTCAACATTAGAATAATAATTATCTCTAGTAAAATGAACATACTTCATCAATAAGAATGCATTAAACCAGCGATAAAATCGATGTATAAATGCCCTTTCATTTGTTGTATTTGCTTTAATCTCTTTTATCCTATCTTCCACTTTATTCATCTTCAAAAAGGACGCAATTGGTTCCGGTAATACCGTTTGATACTTTTGTACAAAGTTATCTTTATTCGTATAAAATGATGGAATTCTTTTAAAAAAAATATCTAAATCCTCAAATGATTTAGGGTTATAGGTATCGAGATTTTTACCTGTCAGCATTTCTCCTACCGCTTTACCTGTGCCAAAAGGGACTCTATCTGAAATTCTAGGCGAAGGAATAACGGTGGTTGTCTTTAGGTTTGTAAAATTGCCTAACTCTATAAATTTATGCAGAAAATAAAAATCTTCTCCTGCTTTGCGCCTGTTCATACCGCCTTGTTTTTGGTAAGCCTCTGAACGCACTGCCATACTAGAACCAATCGTCTGATAAGCAAAAGGAAAGCCTACGAGCTTTTGAGCATTGATAAAATAGCGTAAATGCAATTCGTATAAGATAATTGCTTCATAAATGGATGCTTCGTATGCTAGGCCTTCGATTGGATGTTCAAAATGTATACTACAAGCATTCGTCGTAGGATATTGAGAAAAATGGCGTTCTATCTCTGTCAAGTAATTCGATTGACAAAGACTATCCGCATCATAACAAACGAGTATCCCTTTCGAATTATCAATAAGTTCTAGGCGACGAACGCCTTCGTCCATGCCTATCTTTCGAGCCAAGCCCACGCCTGCCTGCTTATGAGGCAAATCATTTTGATATAAAATATAAAATTGTAATCTAGGAGAAGAATGTGCTTTTGCCCAATTCTTTGCTTGTTGGTAAGTCCTTTGATTTTGTTCTTTAATCGCTGTCGTTGCTCGTTCCGAATCATTGATCAAAACAAGCACTTCTACAGCGCATTCTGGTTTTTCACAGTGATAAAGTGATTCCAAAGTAGAAATTAGATCTGGCTCGTTATAACAAGGTATAACAACGACAATTCCCAAACTTCGTTGAGGCATTGAATCAATTAATGCTGGGCAAAAAGATTGTTTAATTAAATAATTGGACATAGAGAAACCAAGACTAACATCTACTGTACAACATCTTCTTTCAATACTTGGGCTTTACGCAACTCTAATTTAAAATCAAAATTCTGCATATTAAACTCCAAAGTAAGGTTATCTTTATCTAGCTTTTCAATGTTATAAGTAAGATCATTGCCTCCTTTTTCCTTTATCTTCTTATCATTCAATTCGTAGGTACTTGCTTGCTCTGAACCCGTAAAATTCGTTTTCATATTACCCGTTTCATCAAATTCAAAGAAAGCATGAGTTAGCGTTTCCGTTGCTTTTCCATTGCGGAAAGCTTTGGTCAACTCCCAACGTCCTTCTAGATCGGCTTGATTAGTAGCAGGTGGATCCGTTTTACAAGAAAAAATTAAAATTAAACAGGATAGTATTGGAAATAATAACTTCTTAGACATAACAGATTTATTCAATATTTTTCGCAATATAATTAATAATATACATATTTAAACGATCAATCGCTAATGGAATATTCCAATTCGCTTTATTTCTTGGTTCGACATGATTGGAAATTGCTCTAATCTCACAAAAAGGTTGATTGTTGTATTTACAAGCATAAAAACAAGCAATTCCTTCCATGCTTTCGATTTCAACATCATAACGTTGTAATACGGTGTTAATCGTATTTGAAGCGCCCGAAACTTTATTAACAGACAGACTTTTGACGGCTTGAAGTTCCGTAAAGTCACTAGGAATTTCATTAACTAATAGCCCTTTTTTAAAAGGATGCCTATTCCTATCCATTAGTTGCATTTCGAATATATCTTGAAACGCCCCATCTACCTGTTCTGCCCCTAGGTCTCCATAAACCTGTCGCTCTACTGCTACGAGGTCACCAATCTGTAAAGTCCTAGAAAAAGCTCCTGCTATTCCAATATTTAAAACCAAATCGTACGTTGACTGTTCTAGTTTTTGTCCTAAGTGAAATGCCATTTGCATCATGCCAATTCCACATACCAATAATTCGATAGAAATATGCTCTTTCGAATAAATATTATTTTTAAAATCGAAATTTTCTTTTAAATAATACTCAAGGGGTTGAATTTCTAAAATCGTAGCGGAGACAATGAGTATTTGCATGGTTTCGGTATTATTTTAAATAAACGTCTCCACAAATTTAAAATCATTCCCATCAAATAAACCTTTATCACTTAACTTTAAAGAAGGGATGACTAATAATGCCATAAAGGATAAAGTCATAAACGGGGCAGTAAGTGTACAGCCCATCTCCTCTTTCACCATTTCATCAATTTTTGAATAGGCAGCAGCAACTTCGTAACCGTCAGCATTTGTCATTATACCTGCAACGGGTAATCCTAGTACTTTTTCAGTTGTTTCATTAACAGCCGATATTCCTCCCTTATTTTCGATAATCAGATTGACGGCTCTACACAAAGCGGCGTCATCTGTTCCAACAGCAATGATATTATGGGAATCATGTCCAACACAAGAAGCAATAGCTCCATTTTTCAAACCAAAACCATTGATAAAAGCAACTGCAGGTTGTATATTATCATAACGATTGACAACCGTCATTTTCAAAATGTCTTGTGCTACATCCGAGACAGCATTGCCGTTTTCTATGTTAACTTTTGATTCTACGTCTTTTGTAATAATTTCTCCGTTTATGGCTTGTATCGCTCGTAAGGTGTCTGTGCTAGGAGAAATAAAAAAATCTTGAACTGCTTTTTTATCTGTTTTAAAGTTATTGATGACTTTAGCCCCCTCGATTCGTTCAATATTCGATTTACCATTTTCAGCAACTAATGTTCCATTAATATAGGTTGCTTTAATTTTGAAATTCTTCAAATCATCTGTGAGGATAAAATCAGCCCAGTCGCCTTCTTTTAACAGTCCTACATCCAAGTTGTAATGCTCTACAGGATTGATACAGGCGGCGAGTAATACATCATATAAATCACAGCCTTTTGCAATAGCTCTAGCAGCTAACTGATTAATATGTCCTACAATTAGATCGTCAGGATGCTTATCATCCGAACAAAACATCATTTTTTCTGCATTCTCTGGCAATAAATCAATTAGGGCTTCAAAATTTTTAGCGGCACTCCCCTCTCGTATCAAGATTTTCATTCCATAAGCTAACTTCTCTTTGGCTTCTTCATACGTAAAACATTCGTGATCGGTGCTAATGCCTGCATCAATATATTGTTTTGCTTGCTCGCCTCTTAGTCCTGGTGCATGGCCATCAATTGGCTTTCCTATTTTCTTAGCAATTTCTAGTTTTTTCCAAACCTCCTCGTCTTTAAACAGTACGCCAGGATAATTCATCATCTCTGCTAGGTATTTGATCTTTGGATTGTTTAATAAATCCTCAATATCATTCGCATCGACAACTGCCCCTGCGGTTTCAAACGTTGTAGCAGGTACACAGGAGGGCGCTCCAAAATTAAACTTAAAAGGTACTTTATCTCCGTTTTCAATCATATAGTTTACGCCTTCTACACCTAGCACATTGGCGATTTCGTGCGGATCAGAAACCGTTGCTACTGAACCATGAACGACTGCCATCCTAGCAAACTCCGAAGGGATTAACATTGAGCTTTCAATGTGTACGTGCGCATCGACAAAGCCTGGCAAAATATATACATCACTTTCTAAATCAATTGCTTCAATCGATTTAATCTTTTTTCCTTCGACTGTAATTATCCCTGTATACGTCCGTCTATTTTTGATGTCAATAATATTACCTTGAATTTGCATTTCAGATTTGATTTATTTAAAAAATTCAAAAATAATAAAAAGGCTCGAACCGATGATGAATAATATTGTTTAATCTTGTATGAACACAACCACAAATAAAAAAACGGTCGTTCTTGGAGCAAGTACAAACCCCTCAAGATATTCCTATATTGCAACGCAACGACTAAATAAAAAAGAACATCCTGTTTACCCTATTGGTATAAAAAAAGGAGCGATAGAAGGTATAGCTATTATTAATGATAGACCAACTATTGATGATGTTGACACCATTACACTTTATTTAAACCCTACTCTTCAAAAAGAGTATTACGATTATATTTTTAGTCTAAATCCGAAACGGATCATTTTTAATCCTGGTACAGAAAATCCTGAATTGATGAAGCGGGCTACCGAAAAAGGCATTGAGGTGATTGCTGCCTGTACCCTTGTAATGCTTTCTATTGGTGATTATTAATCATCTTCTACTAGAGTTTGTATGTCCAGATTAGCATACCATAAATAGTAAACTTTGTTTGTTGGTGCACAAATTTATTGACCCTAGTATCTAATCCAATATCTAAACCTGTATTTTTCATGGTTGTACCCATTAATGCCCCAATTCTAATTTCATAATCATTAAAAGATTTTTGATTGATCCATATATGTTCATTGGATAACTTTAGGTGTAGTGGTCTAACAGATTTTGTTTCCCAATCAAATTTTGTATTCCATTTATATCGTAATCGAAAGGTCATAGGGCTATCTTTTTCAACAAACTCTTCGGCTTGAATATTATGCTGTAATTTCAATTCTCCTAATGAATGAGCAATGGTATATTTTTGTAGAAATCGAAGTACATTATTTTTATTATTATTAAATGTATAAAAAAGACCTCCTCCGATCTGCTGATTGGACTTAAAAGATTTTATTAGAAAAAAGGTCATTGCTGTACGCTCATAGCGACCGCTATCGGCCATATTTTCGCCTACTGGTTTATCCATAAAAACATATCGTGGTTGAAATTTAAAACTCGTTGTCCAATTCTTTTGAAGATTCGTTTTAAAATTCATTTCTGGCATAAAGCCGACCTTCAAGGTATTTTGAGCATAGATATTTTTTACAAAAAATAAACAAAACAATAAGGCAAAACTTTGCAATACTACTCTCTTCATAATTTGAATGTTTTATTTTAAGTAGGGTAAAGACGATAAAGATAAGGCATTATCGCTACTAAAACCTTGTATTCGAAATGTTATTTTAACATTAGAGCTATTTTTTCAAATCAGATTAAACCTTTTCGAAATCTATTAGTCCATAAAATAACCCACTAAGAAGACACCCTTTATTATTTTCTCAAATAACTAATAATTAGCGTTTTTTAAATCAAAAAATCAAACCAATGAAAAATGTAAAATTGCTTGATGCAATCCGCATCCCCTTCCTTGTATTTACTCTATTTATCCTTTTTTCTTCCAATACCAATACACAAGAAGAAGACACTCTATTTTTAAGTAGTATTGACGCTATTGTAGAAGATGAAATTATCAAACAAGAAATCATTGGAATTGCTGTAGGAGTTGTAAAGAATGGTCAAATTATTCATACGAAAGGCTATGGGCATCATGATTTGGATAGGACAAGAAGGATCACTTCTAATACGGTCTTTCGCTGGGCTTCTATTTCCAAAACCCTTAATGCTGTAGCTGCATTTCAGTTGATTGAAGCAGGAAAAATTGCATTACATGATAAAGTCCATAATTATGTTAGCAATTGGCCGAGTTCTGGTAGTAAAGGAAAAGTCACCTTAAGCCATGTCCTCTCTAATACTGGTGGGATTCGGCATTATGAGCAATATAATCGATTGGCATATCCATCTGTATATAACAACCTTTATAATTCTACGGCTTCAGTAGAAGTATTTAAAGGGGGGAGTTTATTGTTTACACCTGGTACAGATTACGAATATACCACTTTTGGACATAATTTGGCTGGAGCTGCTTTGGATGGAGCTGCGCCCAATGGTTATATTCGATGGGTAGATAGGAAAATTGCTGGCAAAGCAGAAATGAACTCTTTAACTGCTTATTCTACTAGCCCGAAAGGGTATGATAAAAATTGTTATGGAAAACTCAAAACAGAAAATGAAGGCTCTACCACTTGGAAACTTCCTGGTGGCGGATGGGCTTCAAACATCAAAGATTTGACAAAATTTATGCAAGGCATGATGAATGGTACTTTCTTGAACAATACTGCTGCCCTTTGGCAATCTGTTCCCAATGTAGAAGAAGGTTATCGCTATGGTATCCATAAGTCAGGTAGTGGTAATGCCCTTAACGTTTATCATTCTGGTGCCCATGACGATGTGAGAACAATGCTGCGCTATTATCCGAATACAAAAGTAGGTGTATGTGTCATGATTAATGGCGGTTCATATGTTAGTGTGTCGAGGGTAACAGATCGTATCTTTACAGCCATTGGAACGACCAGAAATCGTTCCGACGATCCTCGCAACAAATGTCCAGAAAAAAGCAACGGCGATCTTAAATCGACGTGTGGAAAGGACTATGCTGGTGTATGGCGAGATACCGATACTGAAAGTATCATTCGAAGAGGATATGGACATGATGAATTCTACGATACTTGGGAGCAGCTTCGTCAGCAAGGTTACCACTGTGTCGATTTTGATACGTACTTGGATGGAACTGTTCGCAAATGGGATGGTGTATTCAAAAAAGGAGCTTCTGGCTCTGCAATGTGGCGTGGTTTTAATAATGACGATTTTTATGAAAAATGGAAAGAAATGTCTAAGAAGGGCTACAAGTTAATTGATTTGGAAACTTACCTTAGCGGAACAAAACGTAAATGGGCTGGACTGTTTGAAAAGGCATCGTATAAACAAGCGATGTGGCGAGGATACAATAAGGATGATTTTGGAGACAAACGAAATGAGATGAAGGCAAAAGGCTATAAACTAGTTGATGTCGAAACCTATAAAGATGGAACGAAACGCAAGTGGGCTGGTGTATGGCATCAAGGATCTGGAGAATTGCTGAACCGATATTATAAAACCGACGATTTCAAACAACTGCGTCGAGATAGAAGGGATGCTGGTTATAAATTAATTGATGTGGAAACTTTTATGGATAATGGCACTCGAAAATGGGCTGGTATTTGGGAAAAATCGAATAAAGCCGAAGCCTATTATTATGGTTATCAATATTGCGACCTAATTTATAAATACAACAGCAAAATTAGCAGCGGCTATGAAATGATTGATTTAGAGCGTTATTAGACAAAGCCATAATGACTTTTGATGAGGCTGTCTCAAAAGAGGCAGCCTTATTTTTATTCAGTAGTGCTAATTCAATCCTCTATACCTTTTGCTACTTCCTTGACCTTCTCAATAGATACATTAAGAATATCTGCTATTTGTTTTAACGAAAAGTTTTGAAGATTTAATAATGCTTTGATAGAATTAATTTTTTCTTTCTCAATTCCTTTCTCAATTCCTTGTTTGTACAAGTAATCCTGTTCTATATCATACGTAATTGGCATATCTGCTATTATTTTTGTAGTTTCTTCCTCTAATTTACGTAATCTTGATAAAATTGTCAATTGTTGGAGATATTTTGATAATTCTTGCTCTGAGCGGCATACTGCTTTGAGTTGTCTAACCAATAAACGCAAAATAGACTCCGTTTGTTCCTTTTCGTAATTACTTAACAAAGCCAGTAGAATAACTTCAGGAATTTGTGAACTCAGTAACTGTGTTGTATTTAATTTGTGTAAACTGATCAAATCAAAGCCATCAAAAATCTCTTTCCCTTCTAATTCTTTTTTCATATCGGTTTTTCCTTTGCCCAGAAAAATAACAATATGTTTGATAGGCAACTTATATTTCCGAAATGCCAAGCCATGATACTCCGACATTCGATAGATCATTTCCTTGTCATTCTCAGTCTGGAACTCGATATGAAGGAGCAATTCCTTATCCTCTTCTGTAATGACTCGATAAAAGAAGTCCATTTCTCGCTCAATCGTTTTCGCTATTTTTTCTTGAAGGGCTTTATAGGATTTGATTTTAAAATTCAATTCTTGTTCTATCAAAGGAATAAAAAGAGCTTCTGCATTTTCCTTAAATATTCTATCATATAAATTTCCCTCTCGGTTCTTGTTTCCTGTCTTTTTTGCCATATTACAAAATTAGTGTTTTTTTTGTTAGAAAAGGTTTTTTCTAAACGCTTTTTTGCTTCCACAAAAAAGCGTTCGTTCATATTGAAGCGAATGAACCGCGTCAGCGGATGGGATGCTGTAAACTATAACTTGTGGTAGAGCCTAATCAATATGGTAAAATTAATGAACCGATTTCGTAAAATCTCAATTATGTATTTGGGGGTTCTTTTTAGAAAAATAGCGCATCAAAAAAATAATGAGCAAAACGTCCCAATATTTTAACTATGTTGTAGCTAAATAAAAAGCCTTGAAAATCAAATTTTATATTTATTTGACAATCAAGGCTTTAAAATAGTCGGGATGACAGGATTCGAACCTGCGACCACACGACCCCCAGCCGTGTGCGCTACCGGACTG
>JAHDBJ010000004.1 GCA_020630435.1 Saprospiraceae bacterium | reverse complement strand
GTATAACTGATAGATAAGACAGATTTTTAAATTTTTATTGATATACAATGTATAGCAACATTGTGTATACGCTATTCCTACGAATTTTTTGAAAACGATGTCAGTAATTGAGAGTATAACTGATAGATAAGACAGATTTTTAAATTTTTATTGATATACAATGTATAGCAACATTGTGTATACGCTATTCCTACGAATTTTTTGAAAACGATGTCAGTAATTGAGAGTATAACTGACGATTAAGATAGATTTTTAAATTTTAGGGTATTTGTAACAGTATCTAGGCGACTCGACTGGATCAAGTTTACGATCTTGTTTTTAATGTCTAATGGTTAGTTTTTACTTGATAGTAAAAGACTAGTTTGATAAGAGCTTCATGAACTCATTCTATTTATTTTATTATACTTTAAACTATGTTTTTAAAAACTTAAAAGATAAAATTTTCGATGTGAATGAACTTTATTTTTGAAATTTTAAAAACAAAAAATTAAAAATATGAATTACAAAATGAACAAAAAAAGATGGCGGATTCAACTATTTATTGTCTGCTTAATCTTTACTTTTAAATCTTTTGCTCAAGTAGAGGTTGTCTCTGTAATACCTCCTACTTCGACAGGTGCCTGCGACGGACAAATTGTATTGAATGAAATAACTGGAAGTAGCGGCCCTTATACCTATCAGTGGATACATCCTACATTTACAGCTGATAATTGTGTTGCATGGGCAGCTTCTGGCTGGGAAGGAGCTTCAGGAGAAGCCATTGATTTTTGTACTCAAAGTAGTGGTTTGACGCTCAATAATTTATGTACAGAAGGAACTTACACTTTAGTCATAACAAATGTATATGGTTGTGCCAAAACAATGAACATTGATTTAGGGACTTGTGATGATATGAATATTGAGATTATAGGAACAAATACTTTTTGTCCTGAAGATATTCATGCTTATTATGTTCAAGTTAATAATGGACAAGCTTTAGAAGGAAGTTTAACATGGCAAGTTAATGGAAATGTTATCAACGAAGAAGAGGTGTATGCTGAATCATGGCAGTTACCTGGTTATCTTGTACAATGGGCAAGTGATGCTTCAGGGCATACTCTAAGTGTAGAATACAACCTAAATGGTTGTACATATACTGCTCAAAAGACGATTTATGAAAATGGTTATATGGCTTGTTCTGATGATATTGGAGAGTGGGGAGGTGATGGTAATATTGGGTTGCTAATTGATCATACTTATAATCATTTTAGTGGAAATTGTTCTGGACCTCTAAATCATCTTATCGAAGGATATGAAATGAAAGAAGAAGTAAAACAAATTCCTATTGTTTTTCATATGGTTCAAACTAAAGAAAATGGAGCTGATTCTGATTTTAAAGACTATGTAACAACACTAGTTGAAAAAGTGAATATTCTGTACGAAGAAAACAAAACTCAGATTAAGTTTGAACTAGCATCACAAAAAAGAGGAAGAGAAGTATTTAAAGGAGTTAACTATATAGAAGATGCTTTTGCTAAAACAGAATTCCGAAACGTTGATGAATTGTTAATAAGGTATGATGAATTGGTAAGAAAAAACTTTTGGGAGGGGTGTATTAACATTTTTTATACACCTCAAAAATTTTCTTATGGAAATCCATACCTAGGTAGAATTCATATGGAGGCTAATGAAGTAAACCTTACAATACCAGATGGTTTAGCGATGCACTTAGGAGAAGCATTAGGTTTATTATCAACAGATACGGGCGGCTGCGCTGAAAACGTAGATGGAAAATTATGCCAATTAACAGGAGATTATATATGTGATACAGCACCAATTGAAAAGTGTAGTGGTCAGAATATAAGATCTTGTCATTTTTATGATGAATGTGGTTATTATTCAACTTGTCGGAATACCAGAGGAACTGAAGTAGACAATGCTGTATTTAATATGATGAATTTGACAGATAGTAAATGTAAGAGTTCTTTTACACGAGAGCAAATTATTAGAATGCACGCCCTATTAGAAAATAAGGTATGTGAGCATATATATAATAAAGAAGTTAAAGAAGGATTTGGTGTATATTATTTTGATTATTCATATTTAACTTCAAAAGAAAACTTAGAGAAGAATGGTATAAAAATAGAGGAACCTACTAGATTCCTTTATAGTGCTAAAAGAGAAGTGAAACAAGATTTTTTTGTACATTCAATTAATCCAAATCCCTTTTCAAATGAGGCTATTCTTCAATTTGAAATAGCTGATAAACAAGCCATTACACTTGAAGTTATAGATTTGTCAGGCAGAGTCATTTCAACCTTGTTAGAACTTGAAGTCTTAGATAAAGGAAAACATGAAGTAAATATAAAAGGAAGTGAGATGACGGCTGGTTATTATTTTTATAGACTTAAAACAGCTAATCATGAAGGGATCGGTAAAATGATCATCGTAGAATAATAATTCTAGTAATCTAAATTATTTCTAAAATATAAATTAGGTAGATAGTATGTGAGGAGATACTTACTTAAAGTATCTATGGGAGAGATCTATCTATAATCGAATAGTTAAAAAAATATAAAATGAAAAAAAATATAATAAATCAGTATTTATATTGTGTGCTAATTCTAATGATTAGTATAAGCTTTAATACAACGATATTAGGGCAAGTAAACACAAGTGCTTTTCAAGGGGCATCTGATAATGTTATTAATCCTATGAATGATGAAGGCGTTCCTTCATTGAACAAAACTTCAGGAGCTGTAGGATATAGTGTTCCTTTATTTAAAATGCAAGGCGATAAACTATCCCATTCCGTTAGTTTATCATATAGTAGTTCTGGCTTAAAAGTAGATGAGTATGCTTCAAGAGTTGGTTTGGGATGGAGATTAAATGCTGGAGGCATGATTAGTAGAGCAGTTAAAGGGCTTCCTGATGAATCCATTAGGTATACACGCTCTACGGGAGGAGGTGCTTCAGGTACAGCCGTCGATTGGTTTAACTTTGGCTACTTACATCAAGTAGATTCCACTTACCTTACAACTCCAACTGAGAGCGCTTTACAGAGAATGACTACGGATGCCCAACCAGATGAATTCAATATTACATGTGCTGGAATTTCAACAAAGTTTATTTTTTTAGATGATGGTTCAATTCAAACTATTCCATATAATCCAAACATAGATTCTATTGCTCCTTCTTTTGTAGATATAGGTATTGCTTCAAACCTACTTATCAATCCTCAAGTTGGACATGAGATCAATGGTTTTATAGTTACTACAAATCAAGGATTAGAATATACTTTCAGTGTATCAGAAAGAGAACACTTTGGTACCTCTAACGAATGGGGGAACACTCCTTATGCGGCTAAGAATAAGTGGTATTTATCAGAGATAAGGAATTTGGCGACAAATGAAACTATGACCTTCGAATATACTACATTGGATAATAATATTATAGAATATCTTAGAAATTCAAGTGCAAAAGGTGTTGGTGAACTTGTACTAGACGAATGTGAATGGTTTGCACCATATACTTCTAGCCCAAATAAAAAGACAATTCATGCACCTAAAGTTCTGACATCAATAAATTATAGGTATGGTAGTTTAGAATTGTTAATTGATAGTGAAACACGACTTGACCGAACGAATGATATTATGTATAAAGGCTTTCGTCATCTAAATCCCTCGGATGGATTTATAAAGCAAATTAATTTAGAAACATCTTACTTCGATTCAGGATTAACAACATTGAATGATAACTATAATAAGCGACTCAAATTAGATGCTATCAAGCAAATTACAGAAGATGAAAGTCAAGAATTAGTTCTTTTTGGATTTGATTATAATGGAACGTATGTTCCACCAAGAAACTCTAATACGATTGATGCTTGGGGATATTATAGAGGTGATGATGACCTTTCAATTAACTCAGTACTCTTTCCTGCTTTTTGGAAAAAAGAGGATTATCTCACTGCCATACCACCATATAATAGTGGTGATTTGGAGCAGAATGGATTTACGCTTGAGACAGAAAATGACCTTTCTGGAGGAATCGATCAATATGATGCTAGAAGTAATTCAATGGCAACTCAAACAGCAATGTTAGAGAGAGTAAGGACTTTACAAGGTGGATTTGTTGAATTTGAGTATGAAGCAAATGAATTTAAGGTTGTTTCTAGACCTCAATGGATAGCTAATTCAGGGACTCAAAATACACTCAATAACTATATTTATATGGGGGGTGGTGTAAGAGTGTCAGAAATAAAAAAAGGTAAATATTATACTACAGGTACACCATTGTATACCTCTACAAAATATACTTATAATAATGTAAATAGTTCTGGACAGGAACTTACGTCTACTTCATCAGGTTATATAGAAAATCTTCCACAATTTGCTTATGCTCCAAGTCACTATTCAGGTTTAGACGATTTAGATATCCCATATAATGACTTAGCTCGTTTCTATGTAAGCTCTACCGCTATCAATGATCCTAGTGAGTTTACTGTCGCATATAAGTCTGTAACAGAGCATCATGATTGGAATGGAACAGTAGGAGAGGAAGGAAAAACGGTGTATCTATATACAAATGCTTATGACTCCACAAGTCCAAATAGAGATATTGATGTTAGTGTTTCTGTTGATGAACTAAATTGTGGTTCAACCAGCACTTCAGAACTTAATCAGATTAAAGATTATTTTGATAAAATGCAGCTCTTCGGTAAAACGAGACTAGACCATAGAAGAAATTTGTTATGGAAAAAATTCGAGTTTGAAACTCGAGATAACTTAACGAGCTACTATAATACACCTGAAAGCTCTATGGAAAATATCTACGAATTTACCTTAATGGGAACTCAAGATGTACCGATTTTTAAAACACTAAAAGGAACTTATATCCCTGCTGAAGTAATATATAATCCTTCTACAAATCCTAATGGTTTTTCATTAAATCAGAACCGTTCTTTTTTGAGAATATTGATGAATACAGAATATAGATCCGAATGGGTAAAATTAGACCGTACAATACAAATGATAGATGGTGTACAAACTACTACAATAAACGATTATACAGATGATGGTGATCCTTATAATGTGGCTTCTCCAAGAAGAATTACCAAAATAAGAGGTAATCAAATAATCCAAACGGATTATACTTTTCCTTTTGATATAAATCCAAGTGTTACAGGATGGGAAAATAATGTAAATGTTAATTGGAGAACTGAAATGGTAAATCGTAATATGCAAGGGATTCCAATTAAAAAAGAAGTCTACTTAGGAAGTACATTAGATGCCTCAAACCAACTGACTGATGGTGTTCTTATAGATGGTTTCTATACGGTTTATGATGATTTAAACATGGGGAATAATCGATTACTCCCAAGAATATTTTTTGAAGCAAAAGAGGGAACGTTAGTTCCTGTGAAAAGGGTAATTACCTATGATTGGTTTTCAGATAATATCGAAGATTCTAGAAAGTTAAAAACGAACGGTTATGGAGAAGACAATACCCAAACGTTGATGTATCAGTATGGTAAACCTTCGTCGACGCATTATGGAGATATAAGTACCTTTGTTAGCTATAATTCAAAGAAACTAGTCGAAGAACAGACGGATGAAAATGGCATAAAAACTCGTTTTTTCTATGATGAATTTAACAGAATCGATTCTATTGAACATACTATCGCAGAGGGAGATACAGAGGGTTTATCATATACTACTTACGAGTATGCCTATTGTGGAGTAGATGGCTGCAATACCTACAATGTGACAAAAGAAAGAGTAGTCTACAGAGATGGAACACCAAGCCAAGAAGTTTGGATTTGGACAAATGAGTTTGGAAGAGTTAGAAAAATAGAGCAAATAAAAGCAATTCAACCAACAAGTGAATATAATGGAGATTTTATGGATGATGATGCTTGGGCAAATGCGGAGCTAGAGTTTAATGTTTATAATTATAGAGGGCAAATTACAAGTAAAGAAGTATTCGGTAAGGGAACGACAACTTATACCTATGAACGCTCAAGTTTGGGACGACTTTTAGAAAAAGAAACAGCCTCAAACAATATAACTACTATGACTTATGGCAATAATGGTACAGAGTCCATTGGCGATTTTGTCGCTTACGCTCTTACTAAAGAAAGAATAACAGATCCAAATGACATGGTTACCATCTTACTTAAAGATATGTTTGGAAATATTGTACGTAAACAAGTATTCAAAGATGGAAATTCGCTTAATAATACAACATTATACAGATACGACGACTACAATAGAATCTCAGAAATCGAAAATCATATGGGACAGATATATGAATACCATTATGATAATAGAGATATGTTGATTCAAAAAGTAGAACCAGGGAATAAAGTTACGGACTACTTTTACGACAATCTCTATAGGTTAATGGCTAGACAAGATGGCAATGGGAATATCACAGGCTATAATTATGATAACAATAACCGTGTAATTACATCGGGAGTTTTATCAGCGATGCCTACTGTTCAAAATGCCTACCCACAAACATTTGTTAGAACGTTGACGGAAAATGTTTATATACCTGATACAGATCTTATAGATTATTCTACAGCATTGCTTCTTAAAGATGGGGTCGATAATTATGTTGAAACTGATTATACATATGATAATTATTATAGAATCGAAGATCAGATTATAACTAGAGAAGATATTACATTAGAACCTGTATCTTATCATTTCGACTATAATAATGCTGGTTTAATTACTTCTACAGAATTAACGAATCCTTATCTGACATCAGCCATTGTTCAAACCCAAAACTATGATGCTAGGTTGAAACCTAGAGAGACATACAAACAAGGCGTTTTAACTTCTAAAATAGAGTATAATAATCTAAATCAAGTGCATCGTAAATATATAGGACAGACAGATGGTGATAATTGGTTGCAGGTTATGGATTATTCTTATGATGGTTCTGGTAGACTCTTATTTTTAAATGAAGATGCACTAGAGGCTACAGATTGTCAACAAGTAGGAGAATTGTGCGATTATGTTTGTAAAGACATAAGTGTAAGTGATACGAATGAAGCTTTACTAGAAATAATTAGATTATACACTTCTGTAGGAGAAATTGATTTACCGAATTTTCCGTACAAGGTTGCAGATTTAGACTTATTGGAAAGTGATCTAACACAATGGATGACGGATAAAGGTTTTATATTTTCAAATATTGAAGTTGGATTAGTGAATTCAACAACAATAGGCATTCAGAAGATAAATATCGAAATCAAAGAAACAGATATACTCATCGAGACGGTTAGAGTTAAAGAAGGTGTTAATACTTTAAATTTTCAATTTTACCGTAATAACTGTTGTGCCACACCACAAGTAGCAGGGATAGATGAACCTTCTGATTTATTTTCAATGGGATTGATTTATGATGGTTTGAATATTGATCAAATGTCATGGAAGGTGATGTGTCAGAATAAGCAGCAATATACATACACTTATAATAATTTGAATTATTTAGAATCGGCAAGTTATGCGGAGTTTGATGCTAATAATAATTCTACGAATGTTGGGCGTTATAATATGAATGCGACCTATGATGAAATTGGAAATATTTTAACACTACGCAGATACGGACAATTTAAGAGTGCTAATGTAGGTCAAGTAGGTGGACCACCTCCAACAGGATATACGATAAGCTATGGTAAAATAGACGATCTGACCTATATTCATAATCTTGCTACAGGGCGTTTAGATCAAGTAAATGATTATTATGATCCTCAAAGTTTTCCAGGTAGAAAGGCGGGCTTTAAAAATGGAATATCAAACTATACTTATGATGCGAATGGTAATGTAACGAACGATTCTGGTAAGGGAATGACTACAACCTATAATCACTTAAATTTACCAAGTGTTATTGATGTTGCTCCTATTAATACGTTTTTTGCTAGTAATGGAAATGAAGAAGGACAGATTTCATTTTTATACGATGCAAATGGTATCAAACACCAGAAAATTGTGAGAGATGGCAATGGTAATATTGTATTGACTAGAGATTATTTCCCTCAAGTAGAAATAAGAAACGATACCTTAGAAGCGATCTATTTAGGAGATGTACGAATTACTTCTCGAAATGGAGATGGGACAGAAATGGATAAGTTTGAATATTCTATCTTGGATTATCAAGGGAATGTTCGGGTTAGTTTCTCTGATTTAAATCAAGATGGGGTGATTACACAGTCGGACGTTTTACAACAACAACATTACTATCCTTTTGGGATGAATATGGAAGGTGAATGGACTAGTAATCTGAACTTTACCACCAAAAATAAATACCAATATAATGGTAAAGAATTTAATGAAGATTTGGGACTGAATATGAATGACTATGGTGCTAGATGGTATGATCCTGCTACAGCAAGATGGACTGTCGTGGATCCATTAGCAGAACGACATCATGATATTACACCTTATGCTTATGTTCTTAATAATCCGATGCGTTATATCGATCCTACGGGGATGACAGAGGATGATCCTGAAGATCCTGCACGTTTAGAACCAGATAATATTAATGATGCATTACTCACAGAGTTAAATACTTTTGAATATATACACGATAATGAAGGCAATACAGTTGTGGCAGTAGAAGTTACAGTTAGGGTTTATATAAGAGAAGATGGAACACCATATTTAAAAGTCCAAGCAGTTACTTCTGATAATGAATTTTTAAATGTTAAGCCTTCAATAAGTATACTACCAAACTCAAATAGATTTTCAATTAATTTAGCTATTGAAACTACATCAGAAACAGAAACGATTGACAAGAATGTAACACATGATGGAGGAGGAAGTTTATCTGCCGAAACAGGTGGACTCACGAAATTGGCTGTAGATGTCAAAGGAGAAGGGCATTATAATCAAACAAGAGAGTCAAAATCAAGTGTAGTCAAAGGAGCTAGTAGTATTAAAACAAATCTCAAGTATCAATTTGGTATATATCAGGATCAGGATCAAGATGGTAATTTTAGGGGCTTCTATATACATACTTTGGGAAGTAATGGCTTTGATGCTGCTATTAATACTTTAGAAAGTATACACGGTTGTAGTCTGTTTTCATGTGCAAATCAAAACCCTTTACTTAATTATTATAATGCAAATGTATTTAAAGAACTTCCTCCGAATACAATTCCAGGTCTTCTTAATCCATAATTAAAAAATTATAGTTGAATATTTTCCAAAACCAGTTCTATAATAGAATTGGTTTTGGAAAATATTCAAAAAACAAAATAAAATCACTCTACTTTAATTGCTCTCATTAAATCCCTCCAAAGTCATAAAATGCCGACTATGACGAAAAAGACCAATCCTATTCTAAGGGAATTTTATAACTTTTAAACTCATTCGAAATGAATTATAAAACATATATATTCGTAATGCTAATTAGTATGATTAGCTTAACTACAATTACAGCACAAGTAATATTGACAGAAGATTTTGAACATGGTTCAAGTTGTGATGATGAAAAATCATTTTATGATGGTTGTTTCAACAATTGGATCAATATCAATGGAAGTGCTTCGACTTTGACATCATGGGAGGCTGATGGTCTAGAGCTAGGTACGGCTTATCAAGGGAATCGATTCGTACAAATGTACTCGCAGATACATAACTCTCTTGGTTGTGGATTCAACAATGCTTCTGAGGGAATTGCACTTGAATATGATTTTGAAATAGGAAAAACGTATAAAATAAAATATGCTATGCGTTGGGAGCGGTTTAATATAGGCTGTGACTTATATAAAGTAGAATGGGTGCTTTCAAACGATAGAGTCAATCAATATTCTGAAATTAGCAATTGTGCATCAGACCCTACCTCTGATACGCCTGAAATTACAGGAGGGGATCAGGTATTAATGACATATACGAATCCATCAGGGGCAAATCAATGGAATTATGAGACATTAACATTTACACCAGAAAAGGATTTTAAACAACTTTGGCTTAGAAATTCGTCTTCTCTTAGCAGCCCATGCTTAGATGAACCAATCGTTAGTAGCTTTACCTTGTTAGATAAGTTTGAGCTTATTGCTTGTGAAGATCTAGTAATTGACATAGCACCGATTAAACCATCTTATTGTTCGCCAAAGGAGTTTGTTATTGACGCAACAGGAAGTTCAGGATATGACAATATGCTTGTGTTTGTAAAGGAAGTCGAGGGAGAGGGTGAATCAGCAGGTATGTTTTCTTCGGGGGCGCAATATTTGGAAACATTTAATGAAATATCTGTTTTAAATATGAATGAATTAATGGCCATAGAATGTGGTAAATGGTATAAAGTGATGATCGCTTTAAGTAATTCTTGTAATGGTACTACAGATGAAACAACATTTATTGAATGGGTCTACATCGCTTGTCCTACAGCAGATTATACTTACACACTAGGAGGTGATATTTGTAAAGAAGGTGAAAAAGTATACTTATGCTTAGACGCACCAGAAGGTGTAATAGGGGATTTCTATTGGACTTTAGATCAGGATATTGATTGGCAAATTGTAGAAGGAGACCTAAACTCGCCTTCAGTTTGTGTCGAGTTTTTGCTTCCTGATGAGGAAACATCATTCTTTACTCAATTAGTCGTTTTGAATGGATGTGGGAAAGCCACTTCTAAGAAAAATATCGCAATTGAAAAAGACTGTCCTTGTGAGATTATCTCTGTTGATATAGGCTATCAAGGGTATACGAATACCGAAGGCTCTTTTTCTAGTAATATTGAAACAGGTTCAGGAACATCCGTATACTATGTAGTTTGGAGTTTTGGAGATGGAAATTATTCTAAAGAATTTAACCCTAGTCATGAATATAAAGAAGGAGGAATATATAAAGTATGCCTTCGGGTTTTTGCTATTGATGCTGATGGAAATAAATGTGAAACGACGTACTGTGAAAACGTCAATACTATCATATCCAAAAAATCTACTAAAAGATTTGGAAATACAGATTTAATAATATTTCCGAATCCGTCAGTTGGAAGTTGGAAGTTATCAGGGGTAGAACAATATACAGAAAATGTAACGATAAAAGTATTTAATGTAAATGGTCAGATAGTCTACCATGATTTAATCTCATCAGGCGAAGATTTATCAACAAAAACATTTGATACAACACATCTTTCTGGAGGAATTTATTTTGTAAATATTTCGACTTCTAATGGTTTTGAAGAAGTCAAAAAATTGATAATACAGTAGATGTTAGAAGTATATTAATTATTGGGTTATAGATTGAGAGCTGTATCATTTTGATATGGCTCTTTTTAAATAATACATTCAATCGACTTTTAAGTCTTGAAACATTCGTTGCTTAAAATAGTAAACTAATATAAAATGATTTAACTTCGTTTTAGTACAATATAGTGTATATATGGAATTTAGTGAAAATCATATGTCTAGAATTCGATTTATCTTATTACAAGGATTCGTCTTTGTTTTTGTTTTTATATCTAGTTTAGCTATAAAAGCGCAGAATGTTGTCTATAAAAACTTTACGACTAAAGAAGGATTATTTAGTTCGCAGGTATACGATATGCACCAAGATAAACGAGGAAATATTTGGTTTGCAACAGATAATGGTATTAGTACTTATGATGGAAATGAGTTTAGAACTTATTCTACCAAAGACGGATTATGCAGTAATACACTATTCAGAATCTATGAAGATTATGATGGTCGATTGTGGTTTAATACATTTTATAATGGAATTAATTATTATGAAAATAATCAGTTTTATACTATAAAACCAACGCCACACATTGATTCTTTTTTTAGACAAGAAGTTAGTATTAACCTAGGTTTTCGTAAAAATGAAGGCATATACTATGTATCTTATCAAGGAGATAGAATTTATAAAGGGGAGCCTGATACCAATACAAATGGAGAAATAAGGTTGGACAGTTCTACTATACTTATTTTAGACGCTAGTATAATTACAGAAAAAGTATTTTTTGAAAATATAAATGGGAGAATACAAGCGTCAGAAAAAGAACTTAAGTTTTTTATTCAAAATGTCAAAAAAAAATTGCCTTTAACCTATACAGGTAAAATAAAGAGCATTAGAATAAGATATTATGTGAAAAAAGATGGAACAAAATTAATAATCTATAAAGGAAAACTTTATAAAGCCGACGGAAAGGAAATTATTCTAGTCAAAGAATATAGTACTGCTATTCATTCAATTTTGGAAGATAGGGCTGGTAATATTTGGTTGGGCTTGTTGAATGGTGGTGGTATTCTTTTTTATCCTGAAGGAGATTTTACACAAACACCTATAAAAATATTAGATAATTTATCTACTACAGATGTTATTCAAGATAGAGAAAACCATGTTTGGATAGCTACTTTAGATAACGGAGTCTATATGGTGCCAAATGCAGAAATTCGTTATTTTAAAGAGAAAGAAAATGAAACTTCTAAAATAATGTGTATAGCAGGGAGTGACAGAGTACTTTTATGTGGTACTTCAACAGGAAAGTTGTTTAGTATTGATAGTAGTACATTAAAACTTACAAATAGGGTAAGAAGTCCAAGAAATGTAGAAATATATAATATAGCGTATATGGGAGATGGCAAAGCCTATCTTTCTATGGGGTATGTTTATGATTTTAAGCGAAATACAAATAAATTTTATGCTATAACACTAGGCGCTAAAGCACTATTAAAACTCAGAAACTCCGATATCCTCCTTGGTCTTAGTAATGGTTTGTCTTTCTTTGATTCAAAAAAAGGAGACGTATACAAAACAATTAAAGATAATCGATTTAAGCGGGTCTTTAGCCTTCATGAAGATAATAAGGGGGATATTTGGGTGGGAACACTTAATGGTATTTTTAGATATAGAGATGATAATATAGAATCTTTATCAAATTTAGATCCTCTTTTTGGTTCACGTGTTACTAGTATATCGGAAGATGAAAAAAATAATTTACTCTTTTTTTCTATAAAAGGAGAGGGGATTCTGGTATGGAAAAAGAATAGAATAAGACAGATTACAAAAGAAGATGGATTGAATAGTAATCAAGTCAAAAAAGTATATATCGAAAACGATTCTACCTTATGGGTAGGTTCAAATAAAGGTTTAAATAAAATTATTTATGAATATATTGATGAACAGTTAATTATAAGATCTATTACGGGAATTACAACAGATCATGGCTTGCCCTCTGAAGCAATAAATGATATAAAAAAGGCAATGGGGAAAATTTGGCTAGCTACAGATAATGGAGTCGTTTACTTTCCATCTACAGCAGTATCCTTAGACTCCATTACACCAATCGTGGAAATAAAGGGACTACGATTACAAGGGAAAGATTCTCTTATCCAGACGAATGGCGTAAGTTTAAGTTCAAATCAAAACTCTATCTCTATCGACTATAAAAGTACTTATTTTAATACAACTCAAAATATTATATATCGCTATAAGTTAGAAGGATTAGACCAAGAATGGGTAGAGACAATAAATAAATCTGTTCAGTATACTAATTTACCTTATGGAGATTATACATTTAAATTACTCTCCAAAAATAAAGACAATATATGGAATCATGCACCCCAAGAGTTTAATTTTACAATCCAACAACATTTTACAGAGAAACTATATTTTCGTATATTATGTCTCATATTCCTCATATTTATTTTTTATTTTTTGTTTAAATATTTTTTGAGACGGCAACAAAAAAGAGAAGCTGTAGCAAGGAGGACATTAGATGCTGAATTGAAGGGACTTAGAAGACAGATGAATCCTCATTTTATGTACAATGCTATGAATAGCATTCAGTATTTTATTACAGTTAATGATAAAAAAAATGCAGCAATATACCTCGCCTTATTCTCTTCTTTGATGCGAAATATTTTAGAAAATTCTAAGAGAGAATTCATACCACTTCACGACGAGTTAGAAACATTAAATACGTATCTAAAATTAGAAAAATTAAGATTTAGTGACCTTTTTGAATATGAAATAAAAGTTTCTGCAGAAATCAATAAATATGAATGGTTGATTCCTCCAAGTCTTATCCAACCATTTGTAGAAAATGCAGTTTTACACGGTGTACGACATCGTAAAAAAGATGGCTCTATCACAATAGAATTTCTGAAAAAAGACAGTCAAATGGATTGTATTATTGAAGATAATGGAGTTGGAAGAAAGAAAGCAGCTGAACTAAATCAGAAGAGACGACGTAAAAAACACAAATCTACTGGAGTACAAAACTCAAAAGATAGAATTAATCTATTAAACTCGATCCATAAAACAAAAATGAAATTAGAGATCATAGATAAATTTGAAAATGGTGTTGCACAAGGAACTAAAATTGTAATTTCAATGCCTCCATTTCGAATAAAAGAAACGATGAAAGAGGTAGTTTTATAAATAAAGTAAGAGTACTCCATCATAATTATACCGACTAACTAAACTAAGAACTCTAATGGGCATTAGAGTTCTTAGTTAGTGATTGAAACTATAGTTTAATTAGTTTTATAATTTCTAGTTTTTGTTCATTTTTAATTTGTAATAAATAAATTCCATTTGGAAATCCTGATAGGTCAAATTCAGTTTGATAACATCCTTTTGTTGTTCGTGATTTAATTGATTTCCCTGTTGCATCGAATATCGTAAATTCCATATCCGAATTGTTTAGCATATTTTCCCATTTTATAGTAAACTGATCAGTAACTGGATTAGGTGAAATATGAATATCCGTTTCTATGTATCGATCCTTCTTTTCAAATTCTATATGTCTATGAAGATTGGTAGAGACATCTACAGTACATTCAGGATCAATAATTTGACCTGAAGATGCTTTTTTATTATATGTATAAGGAGCTGATAATGAATTACTGTAAAAAAGCACATTATTGTTTTTTATTATAATTGGTGAACAGTCATTAATCAACTCTTTGCTAGTTGTTTCTGTTTCATTGACCCACATATGATACCAATGACCTTTCTCTTCGTAATACATTTGGATTTTAAAATCTGCTCCTCTGTAAAATACTTTTCCATCGGGGGCAATATCAATATCTCCTGTTACTTTTTCAATTTCTAATTCTAAGGGTAAAATAGAATGTTCCCATCCAGAAGCGGTATAGGTATATAGATGCATTTTGTCATTTTGACCCCGATAAAAGACACGACCGTTCCCTAAAGCTATTGATCCACAAGCACTTGATACCTTTTGATTTAAGGGATACCATGGAAAGTCTATATAGCCATGATGCCATTCGCCATTATACCAGTAGTTTTGAAGACGACCATCTTGTCCTCTATAAAATACCTGATTTCCTTCTGGTGAAACGGCTATATCACCATCGACTAACCACTTAAAATCTGAAATCGGCATTTCATTAGAAATCCAATCATTACCATTCCATTCAAAATACTTCATGATGTTATCTGTACCTCTATAAAAGATTCGGTTTTTCCCAATGTCCAAAGCACCACAATTACTTGAAACTTTAAACCTACTGGTTCTCCAATTGTCATCTATATAATCATGATGCCATTTACCATTATACCAGTAGTTTTGAAGACGACCATCTTGTCCTCGATAAAACACTTGATTCCCTTCATCTACTACAGCCAAATCGCCATTTACCTTCCAGTTGATATTGTTTTTGGGCAAAGGACCATGTACCCAACCATTACCAGGGTTGTAATAATGTTCCATCCAATTTGTAGACCTATTTCTGAAGAATACATTGTCTCCAAAACTATCAGCATCAAGGGCATTAACTTGGCAAAAAACATCATGTTCTTCTGAAAGAATCTTATTATCATAGTCATACATATATTGAGCATCCAAAGAAGTTTGATGACCAATTCTGATATAATCAATAATAAATTCAGAATAAGTTAAACTCGAAGTAGATTGGACCTTTCGATGACTAAGTACAAATTCAGTTGGACATATCCAAACAGGAAGCCTTGTTTCAGTTCTTAATTCACGACCATCTATGAAGTATGAAATCTGACTTGGTGTCCAAACCATAGTATAAGTATGAAATTCATTACTTAAATTTCTAGTAAATGTATGCTTCCTAGGACAGTTATAATGAATGCCTTGATGATCAGCTATTGGGATATATCCATCATTATCGAAATTTTCTATACCACCAGTCCAATCATGGAAATTAGTTTGGAAATAATCACTTGTTGGTCCATCCCTTTTAATAAACTCAAAAATATCAAGTTCTTCAATTGCATTATATGTCCACCAAGCAGAGATTGTACCATTCTTTGATGGAAGTTTTGCTCGTATTTCAAAAATCCCATATTGTAAACCGTCATCTATCCAATGACATGGACTGGGAGATACTTTTATATTTGAAAAAAGCCTAGATCCTTTATAATTTGCAGCACCACAATCAGGAGGCGATTGTTCGGGAGTAACAGACATAACCAAATAATTATTAGTAGGATCAATAGAAATATTTTCATAACCACGAAGAAAGCCTTTTTCTGGTTCTTTACAACTAGAAGATCGAGTACTATATCGATCGGAAATAATTAGATTATCTATATTATTATTATAGGTGTCAAAATCATCAACAAAATGATAACTCCAATCAGAAGGATTGTAATCAAGTTTAGATTGTCCAAATAGGAATATAGAGCATAAAAGAAGTGAAATTAAAGTAACATTTTTCATTATATTATTCATTATTAAGTTATTGAACTTAGGTTGATACGAAGTCTCTTGAGTGAGAGTACTTTTAATATCAATGCTTGAAATTAATGCAGTAAATGAAAAAACTAAAAAACTTTTTTCCCTTCTGGTCGCTAAAAGAAATTCTAATTTATATGTATAGATATGTTATTAACAGTAAATTATAGTATTAAAAAGCTTTTATTTTATCACTTAATACTATCTGTTTTACTATATTAGTCAATGTAATATTGCTTAATATTTATTCTTAGAGTATAAATTAAATGTGTAATTAATTATGGTGTTTTCGTATACCTTCTCTCAATTGACTCACTAGGTCATTAACTTGCGAAGCACATTTATGAAAAGCAGAAATATTCGAAAGTAAGATAACTCCACTTTGAGAGGCTCTATGCAACTTCATATAACAACTATATCCATCGCTTCCACCTCCATGATTATAAGACTTTGTACCATCTGGTAAATCTCTGATACCCCAACCCAATCCAATAGAATGATTTTCTTCAATAGGGTAAGTTTTAGCTAATTGGAGAGTTGAAACCTTATTCTTTTTATCCAAAATATGAATCATAAACTTACTCATATCTTTTACGGAAGACGTAATACCGATACCACCACTTAAAATACCACCTTCCCAATTATCAGCTACTTGACCATCTTTATTGAGACCAATAACACTATTTTTCTTAGTGTTCATTCCAAAATATGAATCATTCATCTTAAGTGGCTCAAAGATTCTTTGATGGACGACTTGGTGAAAGGATTTATTTTCTATCTTAGAAAGTACATATCCAAGTATTCCTGAACCCAAATTTGAATATAAAAAGGCTCTATTCTCTATGGGGGGTTGGACTAGATGATTTTGAAAAAAATCGATTAAAGCTGTCTCATCATAACTTTTATAAGGATTATGTTTATCATAATTTTTGATGGTATAAAAGTTGTCGGGTAGTCTGGGAAGACCTGAAGTATGATTGGCTAATTGTTCGAGAGTGATTTTGCTGCGTTTTAGGCTTTTTATAGATAAAATATCAGCAATAAAAGTATCTTTTGTTGTCTTCCCTTCTATTAGGAGCTGTGCTAAAATGTTGCTAGTAAAAACCTTAGTAATTGAACCGATTTCAAATAAACGAGTCGAATTTTTAATTATTTTAATCGATCTATCTGTCTTAAGGAATCCTTTAAAATAGACCTTACCTGAAACGATATATCCTAAGGCTATTTCCGTGTTAGGATAGAAGTTGCTAAGAAAATGTTGAACTTTATTTTCTATATTTTTCATGCTTGTTTTCTGGATAAAAGAAATATTTTATCCAATTGCCTGCTCTAAATCTCCAATCAAATCGCCAATCGTTTCAATTCCGACAGATAAACGGATTAGACCATCCGTAATACCATTTCTCAAACGAATTTCCCTAGGGATTTTCAGATGCGACATCGAAGCAGGATGAAGGATAAGCGTATCTACATCGCCAAGTGTAGGAGCAAGCGTACAAAATTGTATCTTATTCATAAATGCTTTCCCTGCTTCTAACCCACCTTCTAATTCAAAACTCAACATTCCTCCAAAATCCCTCATTTGCTTCTTGGCTAATTCATGGTCTGGATGGGAAACCAAACCATTGTAATTAACTCGTTCAACTTTAGGGTGCTGTGCTAAAAATTCTGCTACAGCCATCGCATTTTGGGAATGCCGATCCATGCGGATTTCTAAAGTCTTCATTCCATTATTGATCATCCAAGCATCAAAAGGATTACAATTTGTACCAGCTAATTTCATAACCGTCCAAACCTTCTGCTCCATAAAATCAATATCCGTACCTACAATCACTCCAGCGATAGAATTACCATGACCATTTAAAAATTTTGTAGTAGAATGAATCACATAATCTACACCAAATCGAAAAGGCTGTTGAAGATAAGGCGTGCAAAACGTATTATCACAGATTGTTTTTACACCATACGCTTGAGCGAGTTTTGAAAGTGCTTCCATATCTACACAAGCCATCGTAGGGTTAGCAGGCGTTTCAAAATACAATACCTTAATAGCTGGATGTTGACGGAGGGTCTCTTCTACAAGGTTAAGATCTTGAAGGTCTATCATAATAGGCTCAATACCAAAGGGGGAAAATACCTTAAGCATCAATTCGCTCGTACCGCCATAAAGATTTCCTTGCGTCAAAATTTTATCTCCCTGTTGTAAAAGGGCAAGTAAGACCGTACTAATAGCAGACATCCCTGAACTGACTAAGATTGCTTTTGCTTCAGTCTCCAATCCATAGGATTCCATACGAGCAATTTTCTCAGCCACTAATTCCATCGTGGGATTGCCATAACGACTATAAACGTGTCCTTGTTCTTTTCCTGTGAATATATCTATCCCTTGATGAATAGTATCAAATTCAAAAGAGGAAGTTGCAAAAATGGGCAGTTGATGTGGTCGGACAGCTTGCTTGCTTTTAATTTCGTGGACACAAAGAGAACCAAAACCTATTTTATCTTTACTCATGGAAATATTGAAGTTGTAATTTTTAAAAAAGACGGTCTTAAGAATGGAGATTTTTAAAACCGCCCAAAATTACTAATCTTCATCTAGAATTTCAGCACCTTCTTGTAATTTCAGCATTTGATTTAAATCTTCGCTCTGTATATTCTTTTTATAAGCGTCGATAAGAACATTTAATTTGTCAATTTTTTCAACATCTTCTTCTCCTAGACCTTTCAGTTCTTTTTTCAGCCCTTTAATCTTTTTGATATAGGTCAAATCGCTGTGCAATTGCATCCCTGTTTCCAACATCTTGAACCCTATATCCTGTGTGTCAGAACCATAAAAACGAGAAATCATAGCTGCTGAAGCCATCTTCGGTTGGAAAGAAGCCAATTCTCTTCGTTCACGACCATCAACATTAAGGATAATATAGGGTATATCTCCATTATATCGTTGTCCTGTATTTCTATCTACTAAATAATAATTCTGATTTCCATTGAAGGTAACAACAGACTTGATTTCACAATTATTTTGAAAAAAAGACTCTTTCCCATTCTCACAAATAAGTTTTTGCCCCGCCTTAAACTGTGTGAAACCCCCAATATCAATACGGGCAGTGATAGAGTCGTTCATAAATGGCTTGCTTTCAAAGATAGCTTTCCCTAATCTTTTGACAATATTTAAAATGCCCGTTCCTGCCACTAAGGTTGTTGCAGACGTCACAAATAAAGGCATCTGTGCAGCACGATTAAATAGACCTTCGATTTGTGTCGCTAGTTTATCGTTAAACGACTCCGTTACTAACTCAAAAGAAAAGGTCATTTGACTCGCTTCAAGTGCAGGGGTATAATATACGATAGAAGTCCCTTTACTAAAGGCATCATCAGGCTCTAGATATGTTCGATTTTTGACATTTTTGGCGAGTAGATTAATCGCTTTTTGTGAAGCATCAAACGTTGCAGGTGTTTTTATACCCGAAACCACCAATAAATCTTTTTTACTACTCATAAAACCACTAGGAGCATCCCCAATATAGATATTGACAATTTGCACACATAACGGTTTGCCTAGACCAATTTCAGAATATTCAACGATTTCACTTTCTAGATTTTTGGCGATTAAACCATTATCTTCTTCCTCGTTCTTGTGGAATTTATTATTATAAAAATGTAATACAGCCATAATGTTTTGTTTTTTTTTGGTTTTAAAAATAGGATTATTCTTCTAAATCATTGCTTCTAAAAAAATCATTTAAACGAAAATCTAAATCAACAGATTTTTCTATTAAGACAGCTTCTTCGGATTCTAAAGAATCAGTCTCAATTACTTCTTTTAAAATAGGTTTAAAATCTTGCTGTTTGTTATGTAAAGTGTTGAGCATTTCAATCAATTCAGTTTGTGGGAAACAGTCTGTTTTATCTTTTCGAACATTTACGTGTGTCCAAAGGCCACCTCCACCTTTTAAGGCTTCATCTTGTAACTCAAACCAACTTTCGTCATAGGCTCTATTGGGCAACTGAATATCAAATAGATAAGCTAAGGTAAGTACGAGTCGTTCCGTCTCTTGGATTTGTTTTGCTGTATATTTTTCAAAAAAACGTTGTCCTCGCCAAGGACGTTCAAACTGACAAACTTCTTCTTCACGAAGATAGACTTTTTTTGAATTCTTTTTTTTATTGGCTTGATAATAAAAACCTTTTTCATCGTTATACAACCAACCAAAACTACAAATCTCTAGTCCTATAGTAGATTTGTCCAATTCGTAATTGACTCCTTTTTTACCGAGATGATGCGCCCATTTAATTTCATTAAAACAACGATAGGTCTTGCCGTCAAATTGTTCATCCTCTTTATTGAAGAGAGATGATTTACGACCAATCACAAACGCAGTAGCTATATGACTAAGATTATTAGTTGCCGAGCTTCCTGTTTCCCACCATCGTATGGTACTTAAAGGATTATAATGTCCTGCGGTATGGTGTAAATAAATAGCATTTTTTGGATAGATGCGATGATAAACTTCTTCATGCTGTAAGAATTTATTCGTGATTTTTGCAGAAAAGAAATCATCAGTATAAACCGTTTTAAAGATAGCGCCCCAAGTATTTTTACCCACTATACCGTCAACACCAAGTTGTTTCTGTTCTTGGAAAGCCTCTACAGCTACTTTAGTTTGTTCGTCAAAAACACCAGTCTCAATAGTGGGAAAACCAGCGAGCGTGAGGTAGTGTTGTAATTTTAGAACCGTACTACCCGATGCGTTAAGCTTTAATAATTGCATCATTACGATTTTATAGGGTTATATAAAAAATATTGAAATGAAAAATTTCATCTAAGTAAGCAGGTTAACTTAATTTTTCCGTCATGAATTTTTCGATTAATTAGGTAAACTTACTTAACTTGAAAGGACTTTTCAAAATACATCAATAGTTTAGTTTCCTTCACTAAGATTTTTTAAGTTGGCTAGACTTTTCTCGTAAGCCGTGCCAATCATTTGGTTCATATCCATAAATTTCATCATACCTCTTTGCATAAAAGGTACTTCAAAATCTGTTTTCATATCCCAACTTACTTTAGTAGAACTATCGTCAATGGCTTCGAATTTAAAGCTAGGATAAGATGGAGCAGTATCGTCAAATTCCATTTTATTTTTAATAAATTCATTCGGAATATATTCTACCGTTTCCATGCGCCCTTTGCCCACATTCATATCGCCACTTTCCCATTTATACCATGCACCTGTACCTGTTTTGATGTCCCCATATTCGATTTTCATCTCAGGATCAAGACCGTGCCAGTAAGACCATTTTTTCCATTGACTAAAATCATTCACATTATTAAAAACAGTAGCAACAGGGGCATCAATGGTAGTGTTTCTTTCTACATCAATACTGCTTTGTTTAGGGCCAATTAAACAAAGAATTAAATACGCAATCAAAAGAAATGCTAAAAGACCGAATAGAAATTTTAATACTCTCATAATTGAAATACGTTTTGGTGTGAAAAAATAGGATAGCTGTTTTTGATAATGTGAAAATAATAAAATTGATAGAAATATTGTAGATTTTGTTCTAGTTATAAGGTTAAATTATTGAACTATCTTTGACAAAGTTATACTATTGGCATCTTTATAAAAATATAGATAGGCGAACTTGTAATGACTTATTATGTTATAAAAAAATAGTGCTGTAGATAAAACATGAAAAGAATATTAATATTATTTGTATCTATGCTAACCCTGTTGAGTTGCAAACCAATGACTAAACAGGATAGTGTTATTGAACCATCATCAAAAACAAGGATGGATGTTTTTGCCAAAGACACTGTACCTGAAATGGTTTTTGATACAACAACAAAAACGATACATATAATAGTCGCTCTTTGTGATAATAAAAATCAGGGTATCGTGCCTGTTCCAGAGAAAATTGGAAATGGACAAGACCCTAAAAATAATCTCTACTGGGGGGCATTATATGGGATGAAATCGTATTTTAAAAAGAGTAAAGATTGGACATTTATTCATTCGGTTGAGGTAAATGATACCATTTTAGAAAGAATTGTTTTGAAACATAAAAAAAGCGATTTTTACTTAGTTGCCGATGCCTATGACGGTAGGCGGATCAAAGAAGCAACAGAAATTTTCTTGAGGAGTAGTGCGGGACTAACCAAAAAAGTGTTGCCCCTAGAAAAAGATAACATCGGGATTGAAGGAAATGCTAAATTACTAGGATATATTGGACATGATGGATTAATGGATTTTACATTACAGGAAAAATTTATAAATGAAGATGGGGTCAAAAGAGATTTAATTATTTTAGCCTGCTATAGTAGAGATTTTTTTAAACCTCACTTAGAAAAAGCGAACACCAATGGGTTGTTGTGGACAACGGGATTGATGGCACCAGAAGCCTATACAATACATGATGCTTTAATAGGATACATAAATAAGGAATCGAATGATCAAATCCGATTGAGAGGAGCGCAAGCCTATGCAAAATATCAAAAATGCAGCCTAAAAGCTGCTAAGAATTTACTAATCACGAACTGAAAAAATATGAAACAAGCATACGAGATTGAAATATTAGAGCAAAGCGAGGATACAATAAGGTTTAAAATTCAACACAATAATCAATGCCTTAGCTTCCAACAAGTATTTAAACGATGGAGCGAAGACGAAAATTTTATTAAGTTTTATGTAAAAGAATTGATTGAGATAAACCATCAAGCATTTTATTGGGAGCATCCCGCCCTGACAAAAGCTTACTTAACAAAAGACTATGAGTGTATCATTCAAAAAAGTCGACCGCTTGAAACTTTATCGGCTAATGAACGAGCATTTAGTGATTATATTTTTAAAGATACAAGCGTTGAGGATTTTATGAATATTGGAAAAGATGCTAGACTGGTAATTCCTACCAAGCAATCTACAAAAGACATTTATAATCATCTGGGCAAATTTATCCGTCATGCAGAAGAGACGCAAATATTGAACGTTTTTAAAAGACTTGGAAAAATAATCGAAAAGGAGATTGAAAATAGAGCGCCAATTTGGTTAAACACAGCGGGTTTAGGCGTGATTTGGCTGCATATACGTATGGACACTCGACCGAAATATTATAAAACAGATAAGTATAAAGAACCGATGTTTTTAGATTTGGTGAATTAAATTAAAGTAGAAACACATTGATATAGGATGAAGTACATTTTTTATAAAAACTCCTTAGATTATTACTACAATGTTTGAAGTTCATATTACCGTTAATACACTTGAAGATAAGGCAATACCAGCGTTTGAAAGTTTTTGTGAATCTATCCATGCAAAACCTATTATCATTGAGTTGGAAGAAGGCAAGAACCGACAACAACCAATGATGAGCAAGGTATATAAGGATATATCGAATGAAGAATTTCAACAAGAAATAAACCTTTTGGTGGATACCTTTAAAGCTGCTAATTACTCAGTTACAAGGGTTAAAGTAGAAGTTCCATTAAAATATATAGACGAAGGAGAGGCTTGTTTTCCTGATTATAAAGGAAGATATTATGAATGGCATGGAAAAGTAACCTATACCGATCTTCAAGAATTAAAACACTTAGCAAGTATTAATCAGGCACATTTAAGCAATAACAGCCTGAAAGGAGAACACAATACACGTTTTCTTACAGTAAGAACTTACGGGACTAAAAAAGCATTTAAGAATACCGTCAAACGACTAAAACAAAATCTAAAATCGTATAAGTATAATTTTATAAAAGAAGAGTACGAATATTGTGCATATGATTCTAACAAATCATTGGATAAAGGTTGGTGCGATACACCAGAAATTACAGATATGCAGTATTTACACTTATTAGCATATGAAGGTTTTCTAAGGAGAGCAAGTTTACATAATAATGATTTTATCCTCAAAGGAAGTCTTTTGACAAGGCAATATTTTTTAAATAAAGAATCAAGAGAGGTTGGAGATCTAGATTTTATTTATAAATATCCAATTAATGATAAACAAGAAGCCGCTTCTATTTTTACCGATTGGGTTACTAAGATTACAGAAACACAATTGGATGATGGCATTCAATTCGTGAGTTTTAAAGAAAACGAATTTTGGAGAGATTTAGATTATGCAATGGCGGACGATTTTCCGACGACCAATACAGACTTATGTTGTACCGTTCTAGGACAAAAACTGGATGTTATTTCTTTAGATCTAACATGGAATTTACCACTTGGTGAAGCACCAACCGAAATCTTTTATAAACCCGTTAATGGAGATGGTTTCATCCTTGAAAACACCATTCCCTTATCCTTACAGATTTCTTGGAAATTGCATCAATGTATTGTAAGACCTCGAACGAAAGATCTCTTAGATATTATTCTCTTGATTGAACATAATCCATTACATGAAGAAGTAGTGAAAAAAATAGCCAAACACTATAAAAAAGAATGTAGAAAAGATGGCATTCATTTTAAACGGCTCTTTCATTATCTCAATGGAGAAGTATCAAATTTATATGGTTTAATGGAAGCTGAAATTCAAGAGAGTTGGCGGATGTTTCATCCCTTTAGAACAGGATTTGGATTTGATTTTTTAAATGGCTTTGATTTAAAGGATCTGAATCTATTTAGGGTAGAAGAAGTGACATACGAGTCAATGCAAGATTTAATCTATGCGTTTGAATGTAAATTAAGAGAAATAGGATTAGAACAAGCATTGAAAGATTAGTCTCTATATATTTAAAAATAAACCTAGCGGAACGGATTCAGTCGCTGTGCTGTTATTACTGGAAAAGAATTAAAATGAAACGAAGCACCAGAAGAGAAATTGCTAGAGATACTTTACAGATTTTAGAGCAAGGATACTATACCAATTCAAAAGGAAAAAAGGTCGATATTACAGCCATCCAACAATACGCTGAAGAAGGCACTATTTTATATACACCCGAAGCACTTAATACTCTAGTCAATAAGCTCCTTTTAGAGGATACAGACTATACCACTACATTTGAGGTCAACGACTTGACAACATTGGATGCTGTAAGGAAAGTGTTTAAAGATGATGGGAATATTATTTGTTTAAATTTTGCCTCTGCTAGGAATCCTGGAGGCGGTTTTTTAAATGGAAGCCAAGCACAAGAAGAAAGTATTGCTAGAGCAACGGGCTTGTATCCTTGTCAATTGAAAGCGGAAGCATATTATACGAAAAATCGAGCCTTCACTTCTTGTTTGTATACGGAGCATATGATTTATACGCCCTCTGTTCCTATTTTGAAGGATGAAAAAGGAGTGTTGTTGGAAAATTTTAGCTATTGTAGTGTGCTTACAGCCCCCGCAGTCAATTCAGGTGCTGTTCAAAGGAATGAACCTCAAAATGTTCATAAGATTGAGCCTTATATGAAAAGACGTATTGATAGGGTTCTTGCAATCTGTAAATACCATGAATACGATACATTGGTACTAGGAGCATGGGGCTGTGGTGTTTTTAGGAACGATCCCAATACAATAGCGCAAATATTTTACGAATATCTAACAGGGAAGTATAAGAATCAATTTAAAAAAATAATATTCGCTATTTACTCGAAAGACGAAAAGTTCATTACGCCATTTATAGAGTTGTTTAATTAACGTTGTGTTTAGAATGTGGCTTACAAGTTTTATTTTTTGGATGTTCTCCTTCAAGGGCTAGCAATTATTTCCACAATAATAATTAGGAATCTCCTTAAAAATCATAGATATTAGAGCCTTTAAATAAAATCATCCTAACCAAAGATTCTAAAATATTATGGCTGAACAGTATGTAAGCTCACGTAACTTAAAATTCATTTTACACGAAGTTTTAAAAGCACCGCAAACACTCAGTGCATTAGATTATTATCAAGACTATAATGAGGAAACATTTAATATGGCATTAGATGCGGCGAAATCGCTATCAGATACCCATATTTTTCCTTTCCTTTCGGAAATGGATAAGAAAGTGCCTGTCTTAGAAAATGGAGAAGTAAAAGTACATCCACAACTTAAAACGATAATTGAGCAAATTGCAGAAGGTGGATGGATAGGAGCGCATACTAGTTATGAAGAAGGGGGACAACAAATGCCCCATTGTTTATTGAGTGCAGGAACATTTATCTTCTATGCCGCAAATGTAGTCAGCACATACTGTTTTTTAACTCAGGGAGCAGCCAACTTAATTCGAAGTTTTGGTTCTAGTGAACTCAAAGATTATTATATCCCAAAAATGCACAGTGGTGATTGGCAAGGGACAATGGCACTAACAGAACCTCAAGCAGGTAGTTCCTTATCGGACTTGATTACGAGTGCAGAACTGACAGACGAGGGATATTACAAAATAAAAGGACAAAAAATATACATTTCTGGTGGAGATCATAATGCTGTGGATAATGTGGTACATCTTTTATTAGCTCGGATTAAAGGGGCGCCAGCAGGTACAAAAGGAATCTCTTTGTTTGTCGTTCCTAAATATCGAAATGAAAATGGCGAAATGGTTTTTAATGATGTGACAACGGCTGGATTATTTGATAAAATGGGAAGCAAAGGCTATGTAGCAGCACAACTAATGTTAGGAGAAAGTGATGATTGTAGGGGCTGGCTAGTGGGGCAACCCAATAAGGGCTTATCGTATATGTTTCAGATGATGAACGAAGCTAGAATTGCTACGGGCTTATTGGCTGCTGGAAATGCTTCTGCTGCATATTATGCTTCATTAAAATATGCTAGAGAACGCTCTCAAGGTCGCCATCCATCAAATAAAGATTTGACTACACCTCCTGTACTAATTATAGAACACGCTGATGTCCGTCGGATGTTGTTATTCCAAAAAGCAATCGTAGAAGGAAGTATTGCGCTCTTACTACAATGTAGTTTATACTCCGATTTGCAACATCATGGAGAAGGAGAAGAAAAAGACAAAGCCGCAATTCTATTGGAGTTATTGACTCCAATTGTAAAAACTTATCCATCTGAAATGGGAATCCAATCGACTAGTGCAGGAATGCAATGTTTAGGAGGTGCAGGATATTGTAAAGATTTTCCATTAGAACAACTCTACAGAGATATTCGTATCAATGCAATCTATGAAGGTACAACGGGTATACAAGGAATGGATTTGCTAGGAAGGAAAATTATTATGAATGGGGGAGAAGGCGCAAAAGTGTTTTTCAAAGAAATCCTGTCAGTTACACAACGACAGACATCCGAATTACTGAAGTCCTATGCTACAAAATTAGAACAAACACTTCAAAAACTCCAAGAGGTTACGATGTATCTAGGAGGTGTGGCTATGCAAGATAAACCCGAAGTTTTTCTAGCAGATGCTACGCTTTACTTAGAATATTTTGGTATTGTAACGATAGCTTGGCAATGGCTAAAACAAGGAGAAGTAGCGGAAAAAGCGCTAGTAAATGCTCAAGGAGATGAAGCCCTATTTTATCAAGGAAAATTAAAGGCATTACAGTATTTCTTCGAATATGAATTGCCTAAAACAAGAGGTTTGCATACACGCTTAATGAATAATGATAAATTGACCGTCGATTTAGACGATAGTTGTTTGGTATAAAAAGGGAATAACGATTTAAAATTAAACAATATAAAATCAAATATTAGATTTTGAATTTTTTTTGTTAGATTTACTTGTCCTTACCTTTTGAGTAAATAAAACAAGGCTATTATTATGGAAAAGAGTAAATTGGTTACTCTATTAAAAACACTTAATAAAAAAGAGTTAAATGAACTTGGTCTATTTCTAGAGAGCAAATTCCATTTAAAAGATGGAACAGCATTGAGTATATATACCCATCTAAAAAAATACTATCCTGAATTTAAAGCCTCTAGAATTGAAAAACAAAGAATAGCAAATCTGTTGTCTAAAAAAGGCAAAAAAATTACTGTCCAACAACTTAAACAGCCTATGTTTAAACTGACTAGGGCAATTGAAGATTTTATGCTTTGGAAAACCATACAAAACTCTAGTCATGATAGAGATATGCTTATGTTGAAAACCTTTCAACAAAGAAATCTAAATAAGTTTTTTTTAAAAAAAGTAGAAGAAGTCAAAGATGATTTAGAGCATAATCAAGAAGATGACTCCAACTATTATCTTAATAGTTTTTTATTAAATCAAATAATCTATCGGCATTCAAGAATGCAAAAACTAGCTACAACGACCGATTCATTAAAAACTCAAGCGGATTCATTAGATTTATTCTATTGTAGTACTCGTTTAAGAGAACAGGTGATTTTGCTCAATCGAGGCTTGATCGTTAAAGAAGAGCAAGTTGACCTTGCTTTTGTCGACGAAATTCAAAAGCATTTAAAAAAGGATAACGCAATAAGCAAAGTCCCAATATTAAGGATTTATAATTTTTTTATTAATTG
This sequence comes from Saprospiraceae bacterium, assembly GCA_020630435.1. GTDB lineage: Bacteria > Bacteroidota > Bacteroidia > Chitinophagales > Saprospiraceae > JAHDBJ01. The sequence goes on along the minus strand of JAHDBJ010000004.1, from coordinate 167,833 downwards.
TTTATCAGATGATAAATATTATGAAAAGAAAGAATACCAATCTATCAAACAGCTTATATTTGACAATATTTTTTCTTTTCCAAAGAGAGAACAACGTAATATAATCATATTATTACATCAATATGCTCTAAAATTATACAATAGAGAAGAAGAGGGCTTTTTAGAAGAGCAATTTATAATTTGTAAGTTTGGGGTAGAGCATAAAATCTTATACGAAGATAATTTTATCATGCCTTTTATATTTTTTAATTTAATTCAAGTCGCTTGTGAGTTAAACAAAACGGATTGGGCTTCACAATTTATAGAAAACAATATAAATTTAGTAGCACCTGATTTTAAAGATAATATAAAATTAGTTTCAAAAGCACATTTATCTTGTAGTAAAGGTGATTATGAAGATACACTTATTTATCTTCGAGATGTTGATTACAAGAAAAATTATTACTTCGATTTAATTATTAAAACCCTAACAATCAGATGCTACTATGAGCTTGAAGAGCATGATGTCTTACAGAGCTATTTGGATTCTTTTTATGCTTTTGTGCGCCGTCATACCCAAATGTCGCCTTATATCAAAGAACGTTTACAAAATTATTTACAATTTGTAAATAAATTACTAAAGTTTCCTTACCATTCAAAATTCAATAAAACAGATTTAATTGAAAGCCTGTCAAACGAAGAAAACATATATTTTAGAACTTGGTTAAATCAAAAAGTTAGCGAACTTCCTAATACTTAATGAATTTCTTGGTATAGATTTGCTCAGTTGTTTGGATACTTAGAAAATATAAACCTTTTGGAAGATCGTGAACCATGATTTGTTTTTTATCTAGTGTAATTAGATTACGTTGCATTTTCCCTGAAGCATCTATAAGCTGGATATTCTTGATCTCTATAGTAGGTTCTAGGGATAAATTTAATATATCTGTTACGGGATTAGGAAAAATAGAAAGTTCATAATCTGATGTATTGCTGATTATTCTAGCTCCTTCACTTGAAGAATTACATGATAGTTCACCATTTAAGGGATTAAATAGACTGGAAACATCACTCCCACTATAAATCACTTCAACATCAATAACATCAAGTTTCATTGTAAAAGATAATCCAGAAGGATCTTTACCTCCTATCATTACTAACATATCGGTAGTTACGCCCTCTATTACTGGAGGATCAAGAACGAGGGTGTCACTTGATTCTTCTGTTTCTTGACCATTTGGAGTTATATCTGGTGAAAGTCCTGGGTTTGGATTTACATAATAGTGATTGTTTATGGAGTCATATTCTAAAGCATCATTATTTTTTATGAATAGTTCATATTGATTAGGGATTACTTTGTTTGGTACAACTTGTATATACTCATTGTCAAATTCAATTCCATATATTGTTCTGTCATTGGTTTCATATAATTGAAAAGTGATTTTTACGGAATCAATTTTTTCTTGCTTTATTATTTCTCTAGAAGTATGAAGATAAAAATCATATTCTATGGTATTGCTTGTACAATCTGAAATTAATACACCTTCTACTGGAAAAGTATTTGTACCATTATACGCAGAACTACTCTGCCCAAATACATTAAAATAAGTAAAAAATAATAGGATAAAAGTAATTGTTGTTTTCATAATACACTGGATTTAAATAGTTATTTTTTTAGTAGAAAAATTATACCTCAAAGATACGTTATACACTTGTAGTATAAAAAGACAAAAAATTCTAAAAGTTTTACAGTTTGATGAAAAAATTAAATATAAAATGTTGAAAACTAATTAATTATGTGCTTTTAGGGTGTGTTTTAGTTTCCAAAAAATCTATTTTGCCCTATTTTTCATGACGACTTCTATCCTAGTATCTAAAGAATTACGTTCAAATTATTAGATAATGTCGGGTATCACTTAAAGTGACTGCTTTTGTGAGAGAATTGTAATATGTATAGACTATTATGATGTTATCGTATTTACGTAGATTTGGAAAAACTAAAATCATTTCATTATGCAAACCAAACATATCCTCTTCATATTCATTTCCTTTCTAGGAAATATTACGTTCTCCTTAGCTCAAAATCACATTCCTAAACTAGGAGAAATTTACAAAGATGATGTTGTACCAAGAATTGACATTACCGTAGCTCAAGCGGATTTAGATTTTATTTTAGAGCCACAAAATGCTGAAAGCGATACCTATTTTCCAGCGAGATTTATTTTTAATAATGGCTCAGTACTTGATACGATTGAAAATGTGGGTTTTAGACTTCGAGGAAATACCTCTCGCTATTCTGCTAAAAAATCATTTAAAGTATCCTTCAATAAGTTTGAATCTGGACGAAAATATCATGGTGTAGAAAAACTAAACATCAATGGAGAACATAATGATCCCTCTATTATCCGTTCAAAGATTTGCTGGGATTTACTTCGAGATATTGGTATTCCAGCTCCTAGAGCAAATCATGTAGAAATGTATGTCAATGGAGCATACAAAGGGCTTTACATTAATGTAGAGCATATTGATGAGGAATTTATTGATACTCGTTTTGGAAATAATGATGGAAATTTATACAAATGCCTTTACCCCTCGACGCTCGAATATCTTGGCGAAAATCAAGATTTATACAAAGGAGCAGGCTATGAATTAAAAATCAATGAAGAAGAAGATGATTTTAGTGATTTGGTTGAATTGACTCGTATTCTCAATACCACAGCAGTTCAAGATTTACCTTGTGAACTAGAAAAAGTTTTTAACGTCGACAGCTATCTAAAAGCAATCGCATTCGATATTCTTACAGGAAATTGGGATGGTCCTATCTATAATAAAAATAATTTTTATTTATATAAAAATGAAGATACAGGGCAGTTTGAATATATTCCATTTGACTTAGATAACACGTTTGGGATCGATTGGTTTGGAATAGATTGGGCGATTCGGAATATATACAATTGGGCATTTACAGGTGAAGCTAGACCTATTTATACGAAAATATTGGCCGTACCGATGTATAAAGATCGCTTCTCTTTTTATATGAATGAGATACTTACTAAATATTATAATTCTACAAATTTAAACCCTAGAATTGATGCCTTAAAAGAAATGATTCGCCCATCAGCAGTATTGGATAATTATCGTACACTTGACTATGGTTTCAACATTGCTGATTTTGATAATTCGTATACGGCTTCTTTGGGGCAACACGTAAAAGCTGGACTTAAACCATTCATTACTGTACGTACAAATGCAGCTAATGGTCAATTAGATATTAACGAGATTGCACCAATTGTTTCTAATGTACGAGATAATAATCCTGTAGTAGCTCAACAAGTTATTGTTCAAGCAAAGGTAGAAGATGAAATGCCACCCGCCGAAGTGAAATTATTTTATCGTTATAATACAGAAGATTATGAAAGCATCGTGATTTTAGATGATGGAAGTGGAGAAGATGAAACAGCAGGAGATGGTATTTATACGGGTGTTTTTAACGGTATCCCCAATTCTGGGACAATAGACTATTACATAATTGCTAGAGATAACCTTGGACAAGAAACAAAAGATCCCATCTGCGAAACCTATCATTTAAACCTTACTAAAAATGACATCGGACTTTACATTAATGAACTAATGGCTGGAAATGACGAAACCATCAGTGATGAGGCAGGAGAGTTTGAAGACTGGATTGAACTCTATAATGGTAGCGACGCACCTATTTTTCTAGGAGACAAATATTTGACAGATAATTTTAACGATAAAAATAAATGGAAAATGCCTGATATCTCGATTGAAGCAGGGGAATTTGTACTTTTTTGGGCAGACAATGATGATGGGGTACAAAACGAATACCATACCAATTTTAAACTGAGTAAATCTGGTGAAGAAGTGGGGATTTTTGATGAAGACGGTAACCTTCTAGACGGCGTTACTTTTGGGGAGTTAGACGATGATCTATCCTATGCAAGAGATGCAGATGGAACAGGCGATTTTGTTGTTACTAGTGAACCGACCCCAAATCGTTCGAATCAATCTACACCTATCATAGAATTGAAAAACAAAACCATAGAGTTTGAAATCTACCCCAATCCTACTACAAATGGTGTCCAAATCCAAGCCAATCATCTTGGAGGAAGCGTTTTTAATATTCAGCTACATACGATGCTAGGGAAATTAATGCTAGAACAATCATCAAGGACAAATACTTATCTTGACTTTCCTGATGGGGTAGCGAATGGGATTTATTTTTTAACGATAGAAGTAGAAGGGAAAACAATCGTACAAAAAATAGTCAAGGAATAGGTTTAAAAATCACAAATTTTCCAATTGTCTTTAAGCCATTTTTCTTGTAGCTTATAGTTTGGCATCACATCGGATACGAGCTTCCAAAACCGAGCAGAATGGTTCATCTCTACTAGATGGGCAAGCTCGTGTATAATAACGTAATCTATCACTTCATCAGGTGCAAAAAGTAAACGAGTGGATAGGTTGATATTTTTATTAGTAGAACAACTTCCCCAGTTTGTTTTATTATACTTGAGTTTAATATTTTTAATGTCTTTTTTAAAATATTTATGATTTAGCTCACGTACACGATGTATGATTTCAGGTAGAAAATCGTTTCCAATAATTTTACTCAACAGTTGCTTAATGGCTTTTTGCAAATGTGCAGGATTATCATGCTGACTTAAGGTGAAATAAATAGTCCCATTTTCTAATTTCGCATGATGACTTTTTCTATCACCATAGTCAAAGGCTAGGAGATATTGTCGTCTACCTACATTGAGTTTATCGCCTGTTTTATATCCTTTTCCAAAAAAATGTTCTTGGAGATAGGGATGCTTATCGACTTGTTGTGTAACCCATTGTTTAAACCATTTTAGATGCTTTTCTTCTTCGAATTTAGTAATTAAAATAGGGATTCTTAAAATGGCTGCGGTCTTACCAATGGAAGCTCGCACAGATGTTCGATATTCACGATAAATTTTTACAGGAACAGCTTTCCCTTCTATATCCAACGAAGTTTTTTGAACGCTTGATTTAAGAAATTTTTTCATCGCTTATCAATGTACCATTTTTTCTTCAATATATTGTAGCATAGCTTCTAAATTATCATTAGAAAAAGATTGTATATCGTCCAGTTTTCTAAACCAAGTCAGTTGTCGTTTCGCATATCGACGTGAATTCCGTTTGATAAGTTCAACCGCTTTCTCTAGGGTTATTTTTTGATCAAAAAAATCAAATAACTCCTGATAACCAACCGTCCTCAAACAATTGAGATTTTTGAAAGGATACAGCGATTGAGCTTCTTCCAAGAGTCCATTTTTTAACATCATATCAACTCTTTGATTAATACGCTGGTAAAGTATCTCTCTTTCCCATTCTAATTGCAAATAAATTGGGTTGAAAAAACGCTGTGTGATAGTCGTGTTTTTAAAACTTGAATAGGGATGACCACTACCTATACAGACTTCCAAAGCACGAATTAGCCTTCTTGGATTTTGTAAATCTATAAACTGATAGGTCGTAGGATCGAGTTGCTTTAGTTGCTCTTGAAGGGATTTAATACCGTTTTGTTCCAGTTGTTGTTCTAGTTCATTACGAATAGATTTAGGAATTTCAGGGAATTGGTCTAAGCCTTCGCATACAGCTTTTATAAATAATCCTGAACCACCAACCATAAAAACAACATCCTGTGTTTGATATAATTTTTTTAATAAATCTAGGGTGTCGGCCTCATAATTGCCTACCGTGTACTCGGAATCATGTATGCTCAAATTGTCTATAAAATAATGCTTGACAGCCTGTAATTCTTCTGAGCTTGGTTTAGCTGTCCCTATCGTCATTTCTTTATAAAATTGACGACTGTCGCAAGATAGAATCGACGTTTTGAAATGTCGGGCCAGTTGTATTCCAACGCTTGTTTTTCCTGAGGCAGTTGCCCCTGCAATAACGACCAAGTATTTCTGACGTGTAAAGTCCATTATACAGCGTTTACTTATTCATTTTTTCAAGTGTATTTTGCAACTGATTGATTTTTACTTGTAGGTCATCGATTTTATTTTCTAGCTCTTTATTATTATCCATGGTCATTTCGTCTACAAAGACAGCATTGGCTAGAGACATTCCAAAAATACCACCCATTAGGACGACTAATACAAAATAAAGCCTTGCAAAACCACCTGCCCACTTGCTATCGGCTTTTTCAGCAATTAATGAAGGGATTTCATACCAACCTTCTACAGTAAACATTTGGAATATTGTATATAGAGAAATCATAGGATCTCCAAAATATTCAGGAACAACTCCTCCATAGATATAGCAAGTAAAAAGAGCAAGGAAAAAGTTTAAAAATAATAGTGCTATCAAGACAAAAACAGAGGCTTTCAACGCTCTGCCTAATCCTGTTATGATGTGGTTTAGGTTAGGAATAAATCGGAATAAACGAACGAGGCGCAACAATCTTAAGAGGCGGAATAATAAAACCAGCGAAGTATCAGGAAAATTAAAAAAGCCTTCTAGAAGCGAGGGCAAACTTACAATGACTAGAAAAAAATCAAAACGATTCCAACCATCTTTAAAATAACCTTTAGGTTTTAGATAGAAAAGTTTGACAAGTGCCTCTATTAAAAAGAAAATAATGAAATAATAATCAAGGTTAAGCAATATCGGTTCAGCACTCCAATCAGGAAATGCCATTAAAAAAATAACGATTGTATTGATTACAATGGCTGAGAATATGACGGTATCTGAAAAGAAAATCCGCTTTAACATGATTGCCTTTAAGTTTAAATTTGCTGAAGTTATTTACGTTTATTTTTTTCTGATTTCTTTTGCTTTCTCAGCATACGCTACATTCTTGTTGATTTTATGACCTGGACGACTCCATTTGATCTGTTTTTCTTTGTCAAAAATAGCAGAATCTTTAACTTCAGGCTTTTGATGTTTAGCATACGCAGGCAAAGGCTTAAGCCCAAGCTGCTCAAACATATCCAAATCATCAAAGACTTCAGGGTTAGGAGTTGTCAGTAATTTATCTCCCGCAAAAATAGAATTTGCACCTGCTAAAAAGCACATCGCTTGCCCTTCTTGACTCATATTTCTTCTTCCTGCCGAAAGCCGAACAGAAGTCTTAGGCATTACAATTCGAGTGGTAGCAACCATTCGAACCATTTCCCATATTGATACAGGTTGTTGCTCTTCTAAAGGCGTACCCTCTACGGCAACTAAAGCGTTAATAGGAACAGACTCAGGTTGTGGACGTAGAGAAGCTAAAACCTTCAACATATTACATCGATCTTCTACCGATTCGCCCATCCCAACAATACCACCCGAACAAACCGTAAGGTTTGCTTTCCGAACATTATCAATCGTTTTAAGCCGATCTTCATAGCCTCTAGTAGAAATGATTTCTTTATAATATTCTTCAGAGGTATCTAGATTATGATTATAGGCATAAAGCCCTGCATCTGCTAGTTTCTGAGCCTGATTTTCGGTGACCATCCCAAGTGTACAACAAACTTCCATATCTAGTTTGTTTACAGTCTTTACAAGTTCCAAAACATGATCGAAGTCAGCATCGTCTTTTACATTTCTCCAAGCAGCACCCATACAAAGCCTAGAAGAACCAATGGCTTTTGCACGCATAGCAGCCGTCTCAACTTGTTGAACCGTCATCAAATCATTGGTTTCAATATCCGTATGATATCTTGCGGCTTGAGGACAATAGGCACAGTCCTCTGGGCAACCTCCTGTTTTAATGGAAAGCAATGTACTGATTTGTACCTCATTAGGGTTATGATATTCTCGATGTACAGTAGCCGCTTGATAGACCAAATCCATAATAGGAGTATGGTACAATTTTAAGATTTCTTCAGTTGTCCAGTCTTTCATTTATAAAATTATATTATAAAAAGTATACTTGTTAAAAAATCGAATCTCGATAACGAAATCCAAAGGTAAGATATTTAATATTAGTGACCAATTACTTATTGTGGAAATCAAAAATAGATTTTGAGAATAAGAAAATGGACTTTTATACCAATTTAAAAGGTCTATAGAAGAAAATATAGTTTTACAGTTTTGAAATCGTATCTTGCTAGAGTTATTTTGGAATTTATCGGACTAAATAAAACCAAAAATGCCTAAAAATAAAACCGCTTGTATCTTGTGCAATCAAAATTGTGGAATTCTGATAGGACAAGATGAAAAAGAGAATTTTAATAAAATAATTGGGGATAAAGAACATCCCATTTCTGAGGGCTATATCTGCCAAAAAGCGACTAGACTTCAGTATTATCAGGATCAAATACGACTTACTTCACCACTTCGTAAAAAAAGTGATGGTACATTTGAAGAAATCTCTTGGGAAATCGCCATACAAGAAATAGCGGATAAATTGGTACATATTCGAGATACTTATGGCGGTACAAGTATTGCTTACGCTGGCGGTGGTGGACAGGGCAATCATATGTGTGGGGTTTTCGGATCGGCATTGAGAGCTGCTTGTGATACACCATATATTTATGCAGCATTAGCACAAGAAAAAACAGGTAATTTTTGGGTGAATGGCTTTTTATTTGGACGACAAAATACCAATTATTGTGAAGCAGTAGGAGAAGCAGAATATGTGATGATAATGGGGGCTAATCCTATTCAGTCACATGGTTTTCCAAAGGCAAGACCAACGGTTAATGAAGTGGCTAGAAATCCCAATAAAACCTTAGTTGTTGTAGATCCTCGTCGTTCCGAGACAGCGAAGAAAGCCGATATCTTTATGCAAGTTAAACCAGGCAAAGATGCTTATCTACTGGCAGCATTGTTAGGGCATATTATCCAAAATAACCTAGAGAATAAGTCATTTATTGAAAAGCGAACGGTTGGCTTCGAACAAATAAAGCCTCATTTTTTAAAAATACCAATAGAAAAATATGCGACAATTTGTGGTATAGATTTAAATACGATAAAAGAAGTTGCTCAAGGAATTGTGCAAGCTAAAACTTTCGCACTTCGTTCAGACTTAGGGATCGAACAATCTCATAACAGTACACTTAATGCCTATCTGGCTCGTTTACTTTTTCTAGTTACAGGGCATTTTGGGAGAGAAGGAACAAATTGCTTACACACTGCACTTTTTCCTTTAATAGGTCATTCTAAAGAACCTGAAGAAGGAGGAGTGGTGACTCAAGTAACGAAAATGAAAGGGATTGGAAAACTTTTTCCGCCAAATATTCTTCCCTTAGAAATTGACACGGATCATCCTAAAAGATTGAGAGCATTAATCGTAGACAGCGCCAACCCTGTAGCAACTTATGCTGATACAGCTGCTCAACGAAAAGCGATTGAAAAACTAGAGCTTTCTGTGGTAATTGATGTCGCAATGACAGAAACGGCAAAAGTAGCAATGTATGTTTTACCAGCTCAAACACAGTTTGAAAAAATGGAATCCACGTTTTTTAATCTAGAATTTCCTAAAAATTTCTTCCACCTTCGACATCCAATCTGTACACCTCTAGAAAATACATTAGACGAACCTGAAATCCATCATCGTATTGTAACAGCTATGGGAGAACTTCCTAAATCGTTTCCTTTATTAGCTCAAATTGCTAAAGTAGATAGACGTTTTCCTACTTTAAAATTATTACCAATCGCCCTTCAAATAACGACCTTTTTTAAACCCCAATGGAAAAAATATCAGCTACTCATTTTAAAAGAAACCCTAGGAAAGGCACTACCTTATAAATACGCTAAAGTCGCAGCCTTTATATGGGTAGCAGCACATATGTATGTGAAAAAATATGAAAAACAAGTTCGCCGACTTGGTTATAAGGAAAAAGGTTATGCCTTAGGAGAAGCACTTTTTAATAAAATATTGAATAGTAAATCTGGTACATTAATTAGTGAGCATACATATGAGGAAAGTTGGGAACTAATTAGACACAAAGATAAAAAGATACATTTGGAAATTAAGGAACTGCTTAATTGGTTGGATGAGCTTTCAAATAAAGTTGAGAAAGAGAAAAAGAAGGCGAGAAAATATCCTTTCAACTTACTAGCAGGAGAAAGACGTTCTTATAATGCCAATGCCTTGTTTCGTAATCCTGAATGGCGTAAAAAAGATGTAGAAGGCGTTTTGAAAATCAATCCACAAGATGCCCAAGCGTACGAAATTGAAAATGGCGATTGGGTAAAATGTTATTCTAGCACAGGACACGTTAAAATTAAAATATGGATTACTGATGAAGTACCAAAAGGAATGTTATCTATGCCACACGGTTATGGTTTTGACTATCCTAATCATACAGAGGAAACAACAGGAGCATTAGTAAATAAACTAACGGCATTATCTGAATGTGATCCCTTGGCCAAAACGCCTTATCATAAAAACGTTAGAGTACAAATTGAGAAAATTTATAATTAAAAATAGATGGAAGTTAGACTTTTATTTATTCTAGTAGTAGGTTTCAATACCTTACTTTTTGCCCAACAAGGCATCAAAGGAAGTGTAATTTCAAGTGAAACAGGCGAGCCTATTGTTGGAGCATCCGTTTATATTAGTAATACATCTTATGGGGTGGCAACAGATTTAAATGGAGATTTTATACTCTCCGAAACATTGGAATTGCCTTTCTACCTCAATATTTCTGCCATAGGATATAAAACTGAAGTTATCCATATTACGACATTCCAAGATTCCTTATTGAATATTTCCTTAGAATCGAATGTAGTTGAATTAAATGCTGTTACCGTTTACGGGGATAAGGAAAAACAATGGGAAAAGTTTGGAGTTGACTTTACGAAACTTTTTATAGGCTATTCTGACTTTGCAGAAGAGTGTGTGATTGAAAATAAAGAAGATATCATCTTTCAGTATGATGAAGAGAATTTAAGGTTATCGGCTTTTTCAAAAAAGTCATTAATTATCAAGAATAATGCACTTGGTTATAAAATAACCTATTGGCTCGAAGCATTTGAATATTCTTATAAAACAAGAGGCTTATATTATGAAGGCTATCCCTTTTTTAAAAATAGAATAAATGAAAAAATCCCCTAAGGGATTAAGGCGAGTACAAGCCGAAGAGAAAAAATAAAAGACTAATTTTAATCCTATTAAATCCTGTAGAATAATGTCTAATAAGACGAAAAACTATGATTAATCATAAAAAGCTCTTTTTAATAGATAGTTTAGGAGGCGGACTTTCTGCATTCATGTTAGGACTAGTTTTAGTAGCATACAATCCTATTATAGGGATGCCTTATCCTACCTTATACCTCTTATCGTTTATAGCTTGTTTATTTTGTGTTTATTCTTTTGTATGTTTCAAATTTACACCTAAGAATTGGCAACTTTTTATGAAAATTGTAGCCGTCTGTAATCTATTGTATTGTTGTTTGACGATTGGTTTAACGATTCATTATTATGCTGCTTTAACAGCACTAGGAGTCGCTTATTTTGTAATAGAAGTTATTATCATTGTAATAATCGCTATAATTGAAATTCAAACAGCTAATAAATCATAAATAGATGCCGCCAGAAAATCAAGAGCATATTGAAGGTTCAAAATTTTTAGGTAAAATAGTCTTTATAAAAATAGATAGACCAATACACTCGAAACATCCAAAATTCGGATTTGTTTACGAATTGAATTATGGTTATATACCTAATACTAAAGCAGGAGACGGGAAGGAACAAGATGTATATGTTATTGGTGTTGATGAAAAACTAGAATCTTTTGAAGGAATTGTCAAAGCCATCATTATCAGAAAAGATGATGACGAAAACAAATTAATTGTTACGCCACGAGCTTTTAATCTAACAAAAGAGACTATTATTAATCAAACCCATTTTCAAGAGCAATATTTTGATATTGAAGTACTATTATGGGACGATAAAAATAGAAAAGATGAATTTAATCGTATTTGACATAGACGATACCTTAACACGAAGCGAATACCAACACCAACGTGCGTATGTCGATGCCATGAAAACATTTGGGATAACCAATATCAACCAAAACTGGAAATCGTATACACATCACACCGATAGTTATATTTTAAAAGAAAATTACGAGCATAATCTAAAAATCCCTTTCGAATTTGAGTTTATTGAAGGGTTTGAAAAGGAAATGACTAAAAATATACTTGAACTTGATGAGACTGTTGAAATTGAAGGGGCTGGGAAAATCATAAACTATTTGAACACAAGAGAAGATTATGCGATGGCATTTGCAACAGGCTCTTTATTGCAACCCGCATTAATCAAACTTCAACATGCGAACATTTGGCATACAGAAAACCTATTACTTGGTTCGAATAGATTGTTTGAGCGAGAACAGATTGTAACTCATGCAATTGAAAAAGCAAAATTATACTACAACAAAAAGTCTTTTGAAAATATCATTGCGGTAGGCGATGGCATCTGGGATTTGAAAACTGCTCGAAATTTAAACCTTCACTTTATCGGCATTGGCTCAAAAAACTACGCCGATTTCGAAAAGGAAAATATTAAAATATACATCGAAAATTGGAACGATTTTGACCTTGAAAAAGCAGAAAAGGTACTAGAACTAAAATAAGTTTTTAAATCGGCTCATTATTTTTTGAGGATTAAAAAAGACGGTATTTACCGCTTCAACCTTATTGTTGACTTTTAATTTTTTATAAATATTTTTGGTATGTGTCTGGACGGTTCCTGTAGCTAAATTGAGCTCTTGGGCAATCATTTTGACACTTAAACCCATTCGAATAGCATTTAAGACGTCAAATTCTCTAGGACTAAGGAGCGCGGCTTTGCGCTTATTGACAGGATTTCGTAGAAACTCTAAAATTCTTCGAGCCACTTCTGGCGATGCATTTGAGCCACCATCGTAAGTCGTTTTTATCGTTCGGACAATATCTTCATTGCTAATTCCCTTCACTAGATAACCATTCGCTCCAGCACAGATGGATTCAAAAATCTTTTGATCGTCATTGAGAGCGGTAAGCATGATGACATCTATCTCGTTTTTATGGGTTTCATAGACCTTTCGGGTAGCATCTATGCCTGCATCTTTATTCGGCGTATCACCAGGCAACTCGATGTCCATGAGAATAATGTCAGGGCGATTTTGTTCTATTTTTTGTAGGACGCCCCAACAGGCAGCATAGGCTCCCGCAAGTTTCAATTCAGGGTGCGCCTCAATTAACTGAACAAGGGGCTTTCGATAATCGGCATTATCTTCAAAGATCATTACGTTTATGGGCATGGTGTTTTTTCTATAAAGATACGGACTCTACAATATAAATGATATACCTTTTTTATGGTAGGGAGTATAATTTGCCACAGTTTTTTCAATTCTCCATACTTTTGAGCTAGAAAGTTCATCATTTTCTTTGAAAAATTAAAAATAAAATTATTAGAACTTGATGATAAAATCACAAAATGTTTTTACATTTGCTAAATAACTATCAAATCTTTTGATGTAAATACCTGAAAATGGCAAGTTTTGGTGATTTTATAAAAGTTGAACGAGAAAAAAGAGAGTGGACTCAAACGGATTTAGGTGCTAAAATTGGAGTGAATTCTAGTGCAGTTAGTAGAATTGAAAATGGTAGCCAAACTTTTAGCAAAAATAAACTTGAGTTGCTTTCTGAGCTTTTTGGTGTAGATAAGCAAAAAGTAATTGACTTATTTTTTGCTGATAAGTTTGCAAGAGAAGCTTATAAATACCACTGTTCAGATACAATTTTTTCAGTTGCAGAGAAAGCTGCTAGTTATATAAGAAACAAAAATGCTAAACAAGGAAAATTAGAATTTTAATGAAAAAATACACTTTAATTGATGTATTTTCTGGAATTGGTGGATTTCATAGTGGTTTTTTGAGTACTGGAAGGTTTGAATTGTTACTTGCGACAGATTTTAACAAGGACTGTGAATCTTTTCATAGAAAAAATCACCCCGAATTACCTTTTGAAAAAATTGACCTATCACAAATAAATGAGCAAGAATTTTGGTTCAATAGAGGGGTTAAGGATGTTGATGTATTAATCGGAGGACCACCTTGTCAAGGATTTTCTACGATAGGAAATAGAGCTTCTTCCAACTCACAAAAACGAGAAAAATATGATATTAGAAATAATTTAATTGGTCACTTTATAAATCATGTTAGAGTATTAGAACCAAAATATTTCATCATGGAAAATGTACGTGGGCTTACTACATATCGAAAAGGTGATTTTTTCGAAGATGTTATGGAAGAATTCAATTCTATTTCTGGTTATAGAATATCGTATAAAATTTTAAATGCAGCGGATTATGGTGTTCCTCAAATTAGGTATAGAACATTTGTCTATGGTCATAGGACTGAATTAGATAAAAATCCTTTTCCAGAACCAACTCATTTTGAGGATGGTATAAATGGACATAAATACAAGACTGTTGGTCAGGCAATAAATGATTTGATAGGAAAAGAGAATGAAATTCCAAACCATATACCTTTAAAACATGGAGAAAAAAATATTGCTAGATATAAATTAATTCCAGAAGGAGAGAGAATGCCTGAAGATAAATTACCTCCTGAATTATACCGAAAAAATTTTGGTAATACATTTAAAAGATTACATCGAGAAAAACCATCGTTAACAATGGTACCTGGTCATAATGCTTTTCCTATACATCCAACAGAAAATAGGAGCTTAACTGTTCGAGAAGCGGCTAGAATTCAAACCTTTCCTGATAATTATATTTTTACAGGAAATAGACAGGCACAGTGTATTCAAGTTGGCAATGCTGTGCCACCAGTAATGGCAGAAAAGTGGGCGAACCATGTATTAAAAATTTTAGATAAATATGAATAGTGAGAAGCTAACATTTGTCGATTTGTTCTCTGGTGCAGGAGGATTTTTAAGAGGTTTCATGGATGCAGGCTATCATCCATTATTTTCAGTAGAGAATTGGAAGCCAGCGATAGCAACACATAAGACAAATTATCCAAATATTCTGTTGTTACCTAAAGATATTAGAGAAATTACTGACGAAGAATTTATCAAAAATACAAATGACGAAAAAGTCAATGTAGTTGTGGGAGGACCGCCTTGTCAAGGATTTTCTACTATAGGAAATAGAAATCCAGATGATGAAAGAAATAACCTAATACTCGAATTTCTACGGGTTGTAAATGTACTTAAACCCGATTATTTTATAATGGAGAATGTAAGAGGCTTAGTTTCTTCAAAGAAAGGATATTTTAGAGATATTTTACTTGAAAAATTCAAGGAAATAGGATATAAAAACACTAAATGTAAAATAATTTGTGCAGCAGATTATGGTGTTCCACAAAAAAGATATAGGGTGTTTTTTATGGGGTCAAAAAATGGTCAAGAGTTAGAGTATCCAAAGGAGTTTACTAAAGAAAAACCTGAAATACTAAGAAATCATATAATGGATTTGGTTGGTCAAGAGAATAATTTACCTAATCATATCCCTATGAAACACAATCCAATTGTAAAAGAACGAATTAGTTATATCTTTGAAGGAGGGGGGATTCACCCAGATATACCTGAGCGTCTTTTAAAAGGTTCGAGAAGTGACTTTAAAAATAATAAGCTAAAAAATTTTAGTCACGTATATAAAAGACTTCATAGAGATAAACCAGCTACTACTATGGTTCCAGGTCACAATGCTTTTCCATTACATCCTACAGAGGATAGAAGTTTGACTGTTCGAGAAGCTGCTAGAATTCAGACTTTTCCTGATGATGTAATATTTGAAGGAACAAGACAAGAGCAATGTATTCAGGTAGGCAATGCAGTTCCTGTAAAATTATCTAATGTGTTTGCGGAACACTTAAAACAAATAATTATAGACCAATGGGTGCAAATCACGACTTATTAGCAGATAAAGCTGGAAGAGCAATTATTTCAAAGATTGTTGCTCGTTTTGATAATTGGGGACAAGTTTTTTCTGATAATTTAAGTAAGGCAGGAGATTTTAGTTGGCCTAGACCTGATTATGTATGTTTTGATTATGATTTAGACCAAAGTATAGCCTTTGAATTTAAGCCACCAAATCATGCTAAACGGGAATATTTAACGGGTTTAGGGCAAACTTTATCCTATCTGGAAAAGCATCATTATTCGGGTATAATTTTACCAACTATTGTTGAAGGTTACTATATAGCCCAACATTTAACAAATATATTATCACTTGACGTTTTTTCAAGACATTATATTGCGGTAATTGGTTATGATGAAAAGACTTTAGAATCAGATCCTTTAAACTCAATTCAGTTATTTAAACCAATTGAACATGAAAGAACAGGAGAAATAGTTTCTGAGCATATAAATCAAACGTATTGGTGTTGGTGGAGAGATATAAGTCATTATGAAATTTTTACTTTATTAAACTTACTGGATAAATTTGCTAATCAACTTGGAGATATATATACTCATTATGCTTGGCCAGAGTTTTGGCAATTAATGATTAGTCGTAAAACTAGAACTTGGGAAGGAATTGGTAGGATAAAAACTGACAATAATACTAACTATAAAAGTGAGAAACAGAACTATAAAATTCCGCTTTTTCAATTAGGATTAATAGAACCTTCAGAAGGGAGATTAACAGCAAAGGGTTACAAATTAATATCTATTGGTAAGATTTTTGGAATAGAAAGCAGCTTATATATGGATTATCTTACAAAACTTGTTTTGATTGAAGGTAAACACCTAACACTTATACAGGATTTAGAAAATTATAAAACTAAGGCTAAAGCGATAAGTCTCTCTAATAGTACTCAATTTAGAAAAGATTTTGAAACTTATTTAGATGAAAATAATTCTATTGGACAAAGAAAAGAAGGTCGAACTACAACTGGGAATAAAGAGAGCTATATTAGAGACGAACTAAAGTTATGGAATAAACTTGGGCTTTTAAAAACGAGAGGAAGTAGGTATTTTAAAGTTGGTCGTGGAATAGAATTTAATTGGGCAAGAATTACTGAAATTTTAACAAAAGAATTCTCATTCTAAAAAAGTTTAAACAATAACCTCCACTTTTTCAATAATCGGAATCGTCAATTTAATCTGTGTGCCATTGCCTAGACTACTTTGGATTTCATATTGAGCATTCATGTGTGTTGCTCTATTTTTTAGTTCTAGAAGTCCATGTCCACCGCTTTCAATTTGTTTGCGCTCGACATTCATATTAAAGCCTTTTCCATCGTCTTTTATTGCTATGATGATTTGATTATCTTGATAATGTAGCTTTGCCCAGAAGTTTTGTGCTTGAGCATATTTTTCAGCATTATTGACGACTTCTTTTATGAAAAAATACAAATGCCGCCTCACGGCGTAGGGGAGGACTACAGGGCTAGCCGTTTCAGGAATGTCTAAGTGTATTTGAGTAGGCGTATGTTCAAAGCGGGTGCTGATTTTTTGGCGGATTTTAGCGTTTAGATTATTGAGCAATTTGTATTCGTTCCTAGAGAGCCATATCATATCTCGTACATCTTCAATCGCTTCGTCTAGTGTCGTATTTATTTTTTTAAAAATGTTGGGTTTATCTTTTTTTAAGCTGAATTCAATCAGACTTTTCACCCCGCTAATCTCCGATATTACGCCGCTGTGTAAGTCCATCGCCACCAATTCTCGTTCCTTTAAAATGGCTTGATATTGTTCGATTTTATCGGTATAAATTTTACGAATTAGCAATACCGACAGTACAATGGTTTCATAGAGGATGGCGATAGAGGGGAGCTGAGTCGAAATAAAAGGAATAGGCGCAAAAAGTTTTAGTTCTGTACTAAGTAATATCAGGGCAAGCACCATAACAAAGATGAATACCGTTAAGAACCAAAAATATTCTATATTTTGCGTTTTTCGATAAATGATTGTTCCTAGTATTAAAGAAGTCCCTAACACAAGAATGAAAAGTATCCCTTCCACCATGAAAAGTACTTTATAAATACTAGGCAAAACTTGACAGAATGGATACCAGAAAATAAAACCAATGATTAAGAAAGTAGAAATGATAATAATGATATTGAAATAAGTATAGACCTTTGGAAAGTAATTTTTGATAGGGAAAAAGTTTTGAAAAATGCCTGTAAACCCTAGTAAAATACAAGTAGAAGCCACATAAGGTGAGCAATCTTCAAAATAATTGAAAGGATAGTTTGACCACAAATGGGAAAATCCGTAGCCCTGTATATAAAAGATATAAACAACATTTCCTAAAACATATATAAAAAAGAAGAACTGAATTTTTTTTCTAAAAAATAATAAAAGTACAATAGAAAAAAACAGATAGACAAAGCTAATACCTAAAGGTATACCAGATTCAACCCTATTTTTATATTCATTCTCTAAACTTTTACGAGGAGTCAAAAGCCTAAAGTCTGCTCGAATCGGCTGAAATCTTCTATCTAAATATAAATAGATGTTTCTAGTTTCATTCGCTCTTAGGTTGATAGGAAATTTAAAGCCCATGCTTTTGATGGGGCGATAATCAAAAGGGAAAAATGTACCCGTTGTATCCGCTTGGATAATTTTATTTTCTTGCGAAAGTTGATATAGACGTATTTCAAAAAAATCCTGCGAATCAAAATGTAGAATTCGGCTGAAATCGGTATCTGTTTCATTCTTAATCGAAAAGTTAAGCCAATAAGTTGCTCCGTCAGGAACGGAAAGCCTGCCTGTTAGCTTTTTAAAATCAGGATGTTTAAGAACATCTTCTAGCCCTAGTTCCATAGAGGTATCCTGTAACAAATATTTATGAGGAACATCAATAATATCGGTATTAGGAAGGATAGAAATAGGTGATTGAGCAAAAGCACACAACACAACTAGTATCATCATAAGCGTAATGACGATTCCCGTCGGGAATATAGAAGAGATATATGACTTCATGGGGTAGTTGCTTTAGAACATATACGGCCTCTAATATAGGCTTTTTAGCTATTTACAGCCACCATTTTTTTAGAAATGTATCATTTATTTGAAATAGTTTGCCCAAAGGTGGTAGTGTATAGGTAAATTCTTGTTCTTTTGCTGCTTTGACAAAGGATTCGGCGGGTTCATACCAAGTATGCTGATAAGATAAGGAAAAACCTGCCCAATGGACGGGCATCGCTTTTTTCGCCCTTGCATCTTGAGCCGCTTGAACAGCCTCGTCGGGGAACATATGTATAGGTTTCCAATCATCGTTGTATTGACCACATTCCATAAAGGCAAAGTCGAACGGACCTAGTTTCTGACCGATTGTTTTGAAGTGTTCGCCATAGCCGCCATCGCCACTAAACCATATATTTTCACTTGGCGTTTTGAATGCCCAACCGCCCCAAAACGATTTTAATCTATCCGTGACCCCTCGCCCCGAAAAATGACGAGTAGGTGTGAATGTAATTTGTAAATTATCCAAACGAATATCGTTCCACCAATCCATTTCAGTAATCATATCTTCCTCTATGCCCCAACTTACGAGGTGTCGTTTTACACCTAGTGCGACGAGATATTGTTTAGTTTTAGGTTTTAATTTTTGAATACTATCATAATCTAAATGATCATAATGGTCGTGTGTTAAGAGGATTAAATCAATCTCGGGGAAGTCATCAATTAAAGCTAAGGTGTTTTCTGAAAAACGTTTGGTAGGCATGGGGGCAATGGGCGTTGTGTTCGATCCTAACATAGGATCGATGAGTATAGTTTTACGGTCTATCCGCAGAAGGACAGCAGAATGGCCATACCAGATAAATGTTGCTTGATCATTAGGTGCTAAGAATGCCGCTTTATCAAAAGGTAAGATAGGAAGCGGTTGTGTAGGTTCTTTACCTTCTTTTTGAGTCAGTTGTTTGTAAATAATGGATGGAAGTTTGAATAAACTGGTGTTTAAACTGGTGGGTTCCAAATTTTGAAATTGACCATCTTTCCAGTTGGGCGAACGTTCGTATCGGGCTTTATCTTGTGGTGTTATCTTTCCACCAAATTGCTGTAATAATTTAGAAGGCATATATCGAGTATTTAAAATAGACTACCCAAAGTTAAGATTGAGTAGTCTATTTTTATAATAATTATCCTAAAATTCAATACTTAAACCCGCAAGGAAGTTTCTTCCAGCTTGCGGATAATAACCAATCAAATAAGCATTTGAACCACCAGAGGAATAATGATAAGACCAAGCATTATTTTCATACAAGCTATCAAAAATGTTTCTCGCCATCAATTTTAACTCAATTGCCTTTAAAAAATTGGTTTGTACACGATAAGCAATTTTGAAATCACTGTATGAATAGGCATCCAATGCAGCTTCCTCATTAGAAGTATTGTCAATAAATTGCTTGCCGACATATTTATTCGATAATGAAAAAGTAAGGCTGTGCTGATTTGATAGGCTAGTATTTTTAAGGGCATCATAGGACAAATCAATGCCTGTAATAATAGAAGGCGAAAAAGCCAAATCGGTATCTTTATGTTCTACAGGATCTTGCTCCCAGGTATCCCAATTGTCAATGTATTCTGTCCATGCTGCTACTTTATTAGAACTGAATGTAGCATTTCCACTAAGGGTTAATCCTGAAATTAGCTCGTATCCTCCTTCGATTTCAATTCCCATACGAGTACTTTTATCTAGGTTACGACGAGAATATTCTCCTACATCATTTATTTGTCCAGTAACAGCGAGTTGATCCTTATAAAACATATGATAGAAATTAACACTCAATGCTCCTCTATTCCAGTTCTTTTTATAGCCAATTTCTGTATTTAATAATCGTTCAGGTTTAGGACGACTATTAGGCGTTGACTCTGTATAATCACTACGGTTCGGTTCACGATTAGCGATACCAAAATATCCATATAATTGTCCAAATCCTGCATCATAGAATAAACCAACTTTAGGATTGAAAAAATTGAGGGAAGCATTTTGAGTAACGTTCGTACCATCATTATCAAAACCTAGAAACTCATAGTTTACGGTTCTAAATTGTAAATCTAGATAAGCATTCAAACGATTTGTAAAACGATAATTTGTTTTTAAAAAGATATTAAAATCATTTTTGGTCGCATCATTATCATAATAGCGATGATTTTGTTCAACAGATGATGCAAATCTTGCCCATTTGATTTCTCCAAAATGGAGTCCTTGATAGATATTGTATGCTCCGCCTAAGGTCGTTTCTAAATTCCCTTTTCCATAGTTTAGAGCGTAGGTTAAACCATAGAAATCATTATCCAACCAACGACGACGAATAAGGTCAGAAGTTGTAACAACTGTGCCACCTACTTCAACATCAGGGATATTGTAATCGGCTAAGTCATCGTCAATTTCGTATTCTTCGAAAAAGCCTTTTCCTTTGGTATAGTGTAGGGCAAGGTCAAGATTAGTACTAGCATTAATAACTTGATTAAAAAGTGCTTGGTAGTGCGTCTGTTTATAATTATCTACTTGATTATCGTGGTAAGTCCCATCGGCACGAATACCTGCTGGGTTATTGGTTCTATCTTCCTCTAGTGTTAGGGCATCGATGCCATACCATGCTTGGTAAGTGATTTCATGCCCTGAAAAGAGATTAAGCCGAAGACTCGTTTTATCACCTACATAAGCACCAGAAACGAAGTAAGAGCTCAAATCTGATGAAGCACGATCAATATAACCATCCGAATCAATTTTAGACAGTCGAGCATCAAAGGTAAACTTATCTTTAATCAATCCCGAACCTACATTTACATTCGCTTTTCGAGTATTGAAAGAACCTAGTGTTGTACCAATTTTAGCATAGGGATCGCTTTTGGTTTGGTTGGTTTGTAGATTGATACTTGCCCCAAAAGCCCCCGCACCATTGGTCGATGTTCCTACGCCTCTTTGAATTTGGATGACATCGGTAGAACTGGCAAAGTCAGGTAAATCCACCCAAAAAACACCTTGACTTTCGGCATCGTTTAAAGGAATACCATTGATGGTAACATTGGTACGACTAGGATCGGAGCCACGAATTCGTATGCCTGTATAACCAATACCAGCTCCTGCATCAGAAGTTACGACAGTAGAAGGTGTCCATTTTAATAAAAAAGGAACATCTTGTCCTAGGTTATTAGCTTCGATTTTTTCCTTGTCTAAGTTGGTAAAGGTGGCAGGGGTGTCATCCTTTGCGGTAATGGCATTGACGGTGATAGTGTTGAGCGTAAATGAGATATCATGATTGAGTATGACATCTTTGCCATTAATATTAACTTGGGTTTCGCTTGGCGTACCACCATAAGAAAATAAAAGCGTATACTTACCATTGTCTAAATTATATAATACATAATCACCATCAAAATTGGTGACTACTCCTTTTGTTGTTCCTTTTATTAGGACATTCGCCCCAATTAGTGGCTCACCATCGGTAGTAACTTTTCCTGAGATTTTATACTGGGCTTGAAGCGTAAATGAAAAGATTAAAAAAGCAAATAAATTGAAGAGTTGTTTGTTCATTTTCAATTTGATTTTAAAAATGTTTTAGTTTCCTACAATAGGGGTTAATGTAGGATGAAATATAAAACCCAATTGAAAAAGGAGAAAATACACTAGATGTATCGAAAAATAGATTTTCGATTTTAGTGTAAGGCTTCCCTTCCCGGTATTATCCGAGCAGGTTCAATGGGTATAATCTCAGCCATTTTCAGTAGATGAAAAGTAGGCACCCCAATAAGATGTGGCAAAGGTAATTAGTTTATTTTTTAGATTCTATATTTTTTATAAAAAATAAACTTTGTTCTAATCGTTTTGAGGGGCTACCACTTACTTCAATAAAAGGATAGGGGAGCTGTTGTAATTCTTTCTTATATATATTATATAGTATATGCCTTTGTTGGGGATGTTCTCTTAGTGGATCGGCTTCCCAAGGAATATCAGTGCGACATAAAATGAAAACCACATTTCCTAAGTTTTCTAATTGCTCTAATATATATGGTGCGCAAGTTTGATATTTATACTCAGACCATATTTTTAAGACTAAAAAGCTAGTATCACATACTAAGGATTTTTCTTTTTCTAAAACAATTGCCCTTTCTTGGTATTGTTGTCTGGCGATAAGCTGTAAATCTGAATATTGGTATGGTCGTTCTAATGTTTCTAGGTACTTTCTAGCATATTCAGGAGCATAGGGTAACTGTAAGGCATCAGATAATGCCCTACATAGGGTAGTTTTACCACAAGATTCTGGTCCTGTTATGATGATTTTATGGATTTTAGAATATTCCATTTTAAAATGCTGAAGTTTAAATGAAAAAATATATTTTTTAAGGAGTTGTAAATCAATTCATTGTGAATTTTTAGCGAAAATTCGCAAAAAAAATGATGAAAAAGTTTGCAGAATAGCGAATTTTCGCTAAATTTGTATTATCAATATAATTAATACGAACTTTATTTATTTACAATTATAAAAATACAGCCTTATGAAAACTCTATTACAACTAACTACTATTTTTTTCTTAGTAATAACAACATTCACTTTAAACGCACAATCGTATAATTCTCACCAATTACCAACACCTCAAAATCTTTCTCCATTATTTATTGGTTCTATTGCACAAAGTAATATTTATTATGGAGCAACTCCAGCAGGAAGTGACAGTAAGCCTGTTGTTGTTTTTGTTCATGGGTTTGTAGATTTAGCAAATCTTTGGTTTTTACCAGGGAATGATATTTATGATGAAGCATATGATGCAGGATATAGAACTGCTTGGGTAGCAATGACTAGAGGTGAAGGAATGTGGGCAAATGGTGCTTTATTAGCAAATATGTTAGAAGATATTACAGCTCATTATGGCGTTGATAATGTAGTTATAGTAGCACATAGTAATGGAGGGAAAGCATCAGAAGTAGCGATGTTTCACCACAATAAATACGATTTAGTATCGAGAGTAATCTCTTTGGGGACACCATTTAGAGGAACTCAATTAGCAGACTTAGCAGAGACGTTTTGGTTTAACTGGTTAGTGGACTTCATCGGTCTTGGAGGTGGAACAACAACTTCTACAACTTACTATATGGATGGATATGCTCGTCCTATTTTAGATAATGATCCTGATAATGATCCTTCTAAATTCATCAATTTAGGTGGAAAAGGGTATAAAAATGGTTCTACGATTACGGCTCCAGTAATGGCTGTTGGTGGATACTATATCAAATATGCAGGAGGTGGTTCAAATGACGGTGTAACTCCTTATTATAGTTCAACTCGCCCTGGTGGAACAACTTACTGGAGTGGTTATAATGTACCTTACATTGATCACATTGACATTGCAATGGATTACAAAGTATGGGATGATGTAGAGCCTTTAATTAGTAATGCACCTGGAGCAGATACAAGATTAGCCGTAACCGAAACACCTGAATTCGCTCACAAAACATTGACAAGTAACTACCAATTATTGAATGGAGAAAATGGCTCAGCAACATTCACTATAGAAGGAGATGCTGGTAAAGTTGCTTTACAATTGATGCATGAAGATGGAGATGCGAACTTCTCTGTACCGAATCAAAGAGTATTGACTTCTACTTATGAGTCAGAAGATGCGATTAAAGGTTTTGTAACAGAATTGAGTTTTGAGTCTTCTGCGGATAAAGGTAGACATACATTGGAATCAGATGGTGGTCGTTTTATGGGAATTTTAGCATATGAAGAAGGTGCTGTTTTAAATGTGTCAAATGGTTTAGATACTAAGAGAGCATATACAGAAGGAGAGTCAGTAATCTTTTCTGCTAGAATTGATAATGTAAATATGGAGCAAGCAATTGTTAAAGCATATGTTCGCATGACCTCAACATTAGATGGTAAAGCGGTTAATAATGCTAATAATATGGAATTAGATTTTGAATATAATGGTGAAGAATTCATTTTAAATAAAGCCAATCTTGAAGCAGGTATTTATAATATAATGATTGAGGCAAAAGGTCGTGATTTTACGAGACACGTTGTTTCAGGTTTTGTTGTGAATCAAAGAACGAGTAAAGAGATTGATACAGTATTAGCCAATGAGATTCAATTGAGCAACTTCCCTAATCCAGTAATGGATAATACAACTATTCGCTTGAATGTTGTAGAAGAAAATGCAACAACTATCAGGATTTTTGATGCTATTGGTCAAGTAATTTATGAAGAAGTATTTGATGCTGACTTAGGACAGTTTGATACAACTGTAAACTTAAACCAATTAGATACAGGTATCTATATCTTAGAAGCTACCAATGGACAACAAAAAGCGACTTCTAAGTTGATAAAAATATAGGGTTTTTTCCCAAACAAAACCAAATTGAAATTAAATAGAGTTTTAGGTTTAATGCTTCCGAAGTTTGTTATGGCTTCGGAAGTTTTTTATTAAAAAGTTGCTCTTACGGATACCCGTCCTGTATGAATCACATTATTACTGCCTGTCTTTCTTCCATCATAACCAATACTTAATAAAATATTCTGAGCGAGTCTACGATCTAATGTTAGATTCCATAGGAAGTTTTGACCATTTTGCAGTCCTTCAAGTATGGCAAATGCTACAGGGGTATTGGTTGCGCCTTTATAATTAACTTTTACAAAGGAAAAATTAAGGCGAAGAGAAGTATTAGACGTTTGGTTGTACGTTCCTTCAAATTCAATTTCATTATTTGTTGCATTTTCCCCTTCAGTACCTATGGTATTTTTTAATTTATTAAATCGATAACTTAAAATACTGCGAAGGGATTTAGAAAACTGATAGGTAATTCTAGGCTCAATTTCAAAAAAATCAATATCATAATCTCGATTCGAAAAGGCTTCAGAATCATTGAATCGTTGTCCTAATGTCAATTTAAATTGTTTGTTTAAGCTACTGGTAATATTCCAACGGGTCTGAAAGAAATTTTCTGTTCGACGACGGCTTTCATAGCCCGTAGTAAGGATCACTCGATTTCTAGAATCATAAGCACCGATTTGGGCATTGAATTTTACATTTGTTTTATTAAAAAAGAGAATGTTTCGAATATTTGAAGAGACAGAAACTAAGGAGGAATCGGCTACATTGAGTTGAAAAGGATTCCAAGGCAATATATCTTGAGATTCTTGTGTTTTACGCTGGATTTTAAATGTAGATTGAGTAGAAAATCGACGGACAAATTTTTTAAACCCTGTCGCATCTTCACCAATCATTCTTCTAGGTGTTATACGGAGACTTTGATTATAGGCAATTTTATTGGTTCGAATAAATTCGTTGTTGAATAGTGCAACTCTTACATAAGTAGCAGAGTCCTGAAAAGCTGCGATTTCAAATTCGTTGAGTTGTTCAATGCCATCATTATTATAATCCAACCATTGATAAACACCCTGACCAGGATTGACCTGTTCGTAGGAAAATTCACGTTGGGGTTCTTGTCCCGAACCTATTTCATAACCCGTATTCATACGTACCATCCCTTTCCAAATATTAAGGCTGTGGTCTACCCGTCCTAAATAGGTTGATTGCGGATCTTGTGTCGTTAGATTGGCAGCTTTGATTTGAAGATCTCGATAGGTAAGATTCCAAGTAAGAATAGATTTTTGTTTTTCTCTCCATGCGCCATTGAGATTCACTTCATTGGCGATGGTATTATTAATAAAATCATTTCCTACAGGTGCAAAATCATATCGTTGAGTGTAATTGATATTAAAATTAAATTTTTGACTGCCTGGAATTTCCATATATACTCGGTAAAGATCGTAATAGAAACTCTTATTATCTAAACTATCTACTTGCAAGCGTTTAAGACTATTTTTTTCTCGTTCTCCATAAACACCAATTTTAACATTATTCCATTTTTCAATTGTTTTATAAATATCAATTTTAGGTCTAAAAAATTGACTAGCCTCTGTATCGCTTTCACTATCTAAGAAGCTGCCTGAAAAATTAAGGACATAACCATTGCGGTCAAATCCTGCTATAAAACGGTGCATTGTACCTTGATAGATAGAATCTCGATTAAAAAGACCCAATTCATATCCTAATTTTCCCCATTTATTTTTATTGAGTTGAAAACCTACATTGGCAAGATGCTCATCTCTTTTTACAGTATTATTAAAATTCCAGTCTCTAGTAAATTCTGCGACTCGATACGGATTTAAAGCATTAAAATCTTCTTGTTTAAATTCATAGCGCCCTTTTAAACTCAAGGTCAGATCTTTCTTTTTTTGTCGGTTTAAATCAAGGAGATGTTGGTAACCTGCTTGAAACGCAATGCCTTGATTGTCTTCGCTGTCTATATCAGAAAAGCGATTGAGATCTTTATTACTCAATGCGACTTCGGCATCTAGTTTTCCATTTTTACCAATATTATAATGCCCTCCTAGTGTGTACATCTGTAATTGTTCGGGAGCAACCAGTTTAACAACAGGTTCAAATTCTCCAGTAGGCTGACCAGTTAATGGATCAGGAGCAACCCAAGCATAGACTCGACCGTTAGCAGAAGAACGTAAAGGAATATAATTACCATTCCCTTGACCAACAGATGAAAATCGAGCCGTATAAACAGCAGAATCAGGGTCGGTAGAATATACCAAAACAGTGTCTTGAAATACAATACCATTGACTTGATATATAGTATCTACAAGTTTATAGGGAACACGAGTGTCATCAACAATTAGGGTATCAATACCGGTAGCAAAAGCATTTTGTATATCATCGCCAGCTAGAGATAAAGCAATTTTTTCCTCCGAACTGAGTTCTTGTTGTATTGAGGAATTTTTAGAATCTTGTTCAGAATAAAGATTAAATCGAACGCCCCAGTTTTTATGGTTTAATTCGGTATTGTAAGCATATAAAGAGCGTAGGAAGTTTTGATCAGAATATTCAAACTCTACGATGATTCTAGAATCTTTGGTAATGAGACGATTGTTGGTGAAAGAGATTTCACCCCGATTGTAATCTATCACATAATCATTGGTTTCTCCTCTTACCAACAATAAACCATCAAGATAGACTTTTTCGGTGCCAGAGAGAATAATGACAAAACGTTCACCATTTGCTCCAAACAATCGGTAAGGACCTTGATTTCCTTCCTGAGTAGGTAATAGATTTCTAGCAAACTTTCCTCTAGCGATGGCAAAACTGGCTTGGTTTTTCCAACTGGCATTTTTTAAAACGTTTATTTCTGTACTAGCCGTTGCTCCTTGTAGTTTTTTAAAATAATTCATAAAATAACTATTCGGTCGAGCAAGCTCATAGTCCCCTGCGATAAGAGAACTTTTACGTCTTTTGAGCTGCATGAAAATACGGTCAAACTCTTGTAACTGCTGAGTGTTACCTTCGGGCTGTAAAGGGATATTTTGATCAGAGATAGCCGCTAGAATTTCAATTTCATCTCCAATATTACCAGCCATTTGAAGGTTGAAAGCAGAGTTGAGTACCAGACTTTGATTATTTCCAAAAGCAATACCTCGCTCAAAACTCCCTTGATAATCTAAACCCTGAAAATCGATAACGTCTTTTTCCTGTGATTGGACATCATAAGGATCATAATTATAACCACTAAATCCACTACCATCCAGTTTGATCCAGGCCGTATCTAGACGATTTTGTGCAACTTCCAGATTATACGGTAGTACTCTATATCGTATAGCAACAGAGTCTATCGAGGGTGGTTTTTGCCAATTTAAATTTTGATTTTGTATGGTATAAAATCGATTTGGAATAATTTCAGCGGTGGAAGGATTTAATATTTCAACAGAAGATTCAATAATTGTAAAACTGTCTATGACAAAACTTTTTGTCTGAACAGGGATCGTTTTATACCGCCAATTGGTTAGTATTTGACGTAGGGAATCTTGTTGAGCGGATACATTCAATCCCCAAAATAGTAAAAACAATATGCCAATTACACGATGTTTCAAATTGAAATTATAACTGTAGATGGTTTATAGGGAGACCTTATAATAACGAATAAAAAAGAAGACTTGTTTTTAGTTAGGAACAAATATACCTTTTTTCAATTTAAGTCGAATGAATTTACTTATTGGAGGACTAAGATATTTATCTTTTGAATTAGTGTCAATCCAATTTAAATATGCTCTTACGTAATAGTGAAAAAATCAGAGAATTTATTCTCTTAGTCTTACTCAGTTAGTATTTAGATGAAAAAAATAGGAGGTTTGAAAAATTACTAATTGAATCTTTGTTTCTTTGTGTTCTACAATTAGAAAAAATGACATTTCAAGACTTAAATTTAAACAAACCGATACTAAATGCCTTGGAGGATTTAGGATTGAAAACACCTACAGCAATCCAAGCAAAAACATTTTCGCCGATAATGGCAGGGAACGATATCGTTGGTATTGCACAAACAGGTACAGGAAAAACATTGGCTTATCTATTGCCTGTTTTGCGCTTATGGAAATTTACAAAGTCTCCTATGCCCCAGATTATCATTGTAGTACCCACTAGAGAGTTGGTGCAACAAGTAGTAGGGGAAATAGAGAAACTCACAACATACATGAGCTTCAGAGTGGTTGGAGTATATGGAGGTGCGAATATTAGAGTGCAAAAAGCAGAGGTTCATCAAGGAACAGATGTAGTAGTAGGAACACCAGGCCGCCTAGTCGATATTATGACAGATGGTGTACTCAAAACAAAAAAAATAAATAGGCTCATCATTGATGAGGTAGACGAAATGTTGAATCTAGGATTTAGAATTCAGCTTCGAAATATATTAGAATTCTTACCTGAGAGACGTCAAAATCTAATGTTTTCTGCGACAATGACCGAAGATGTTGAGTTGGTTATTGATGAGTTTAGTGCATTTTATAGTAAAATTGAAGCAGCACCATCAGGTGCTCCTTTAGAAAATATTGAGCAATTAGCCTACGAAGTGCCTAATTTTAATAGTAAAGCCAATTTACTAAGTTTATTATTAATGGAAAACCCTAAGATGTCTAAAGTCTTGGTTTTTGTCAGTACTAAGAAGATGGCTGATGCGTTATATGAACGAATGCTTGAAGCTTTTGAAGAGGAAGTTGGAGTCATACATTCCTCTAAATCACAAAACTATCGTTTCAATACGGTAGATAAGTTTCAAGAGGGAATATATCGTTTTGTGATCGCAACGGACATTATTGCTAGAGGACTTGACGTATCTTTAGTGACACATATTATCAATTTCGATTTACCTGATGCGGCTGAAAAATATATTCATCGAATTGGGCGGACAGGTCGAGCAAAAGAGAAAGGTATTGCGATTTCATTTGTATCGGAAAAAGAAAAAATATATAAGGAACAGATCGAAGACTTAATGTCCTTAGAAATAGAAAAAAAATCACTTCCTGAAAGCCTAGTACTATCTGAGGAATTAATTCCTTTAGAAATGCCTGATGAGCGTATTCATTATAATCCACATAAGATGAAGCACCATGTTCCTTCTGGAGCAGCTTTTCATGAAAAAAAAGAGAAGAATAAAAAAGTAAATCGTAGAGTTAGTAGAACTGAAAAAATGAAAGCGAAATATAAAAAACCAATTAAAAGAGGGGCAAAAAAGAAGAAAAAGAAGTAGATAAGGTAAATTTTTTTGGTTCTAAAAAAGAAAAGAAACAGCTTAGTTTGTTGGAGTTGAACTAAGCTGTTTTATGAGAAACAATCTTTTGTTAATTCTAGAGAGAGAGAAATCCTTATATGGTTTAAAATATTTTAAAACGCAATTCCTACTGTTGCACCAACAGTAAAACTAGTCTTACCATTGTATTTTGCGGCATCCGTATTTAATTCACCACTCTCTGATAATTTTAAATTATAGTAATATCCGAGAAAACCTTCAAACGAAAAACGGTCGTTTAATAAATATTGGTAACCTGCCAATCCTCCAAGATTGATAAATGAAAGATCTCCTGTGTCTGTTTTAGACCTCCTATATCGTATAAAAGGACCTCCATAAAGTCCATGAGGTATATCGGATTCTATTTTGAGTATATCGAAATACATCCTATAAGAAGCAGACAAGCCAATATTGTTATGATCAATATGACTACCCACTGCTTTCCCAAGATATGCACCAACTTGAAAACTTTGATTTTCACGAATCACTCTTTCATAGGCAATATCAATATCCGTAAAAATCAGTTCTGTTACATTAATTTTGACAACATTTTCTTGGGCATTTATTTTATTTGGATGTATAATTAAAAAAAGTAATAAAGAACTTATTCCAAAAAGTAATTTTTTCATTTTTCTTATTTAGGTTTGTTAGTAAATATGGTTAAAAATGTTAAAGAATCTATTTTGGGGCAGCTTAAATAATAAAAGGTTTAGTGAGATATAAATATTGTCTATAAGCTAATTTAATTTTTAAAATGAAATATATAAAGTTGTTATAAAATGTGACAATCAAATTTATAAAAAAAGGGGAAAGGCATGGATTGATTTTATTTTTAACAAAAAATATACGTTTTTGAATATGAATTGCTATTTTTGCTATTCTATCTAGTATGGGGTGAAAATCTATGGAATTTTATGAATGTTTTTATAGAAAGGTAGTCAAAACTTCATGTTCTTTTATTATTTTAACAATAATCTGCTACACTTTTTGGTTTGCAATTGCTTATTATGATAAGACAAGTAATTACATAAAAGTATCCAATACACTTATAGAAGATCTAAGGAATAATAATTCTTCTAAGGTTTATGAATTAATAGCCTATGGTCTTAAGGATTCTTTATCTATTTATGAAATTCAACGTTTAGTTGAAAAAAGCAGCCAGAATAAGAGAACAGAGTATTTTGTATCAAAAATTTTTAGTTCAGATAATTTTCAAATATCCTGTGTAAGTGAAACTGAAAAAATCATTTATTCCCTTGGCGGAGGATGGGGGAGAGGATGGAAAATAACAGCAATAGAACAACATCGATATTAATATTTAAATGGTTATTTTTTTAAAATAGTATTATATCCAATAAACATGAAAAAACAAATACTAGGGTGTTTGACCCTACTTTTAATGGCATTTTGCGTTCAAGGACAAAGTGACCAAGACTCTATTCAATTTCAATTGATCCAATCAGAGGGGATCGTTCCTAGAGACTTTACAACCAAATCTTCTAAAAAGTATGAACGAGCGGTTAATAGGCTCAAGAATGCTAAAGATAATTCTACGCTTAAAAAGAAAAAGAAGTTTTATTTAGAAAGTAATTTTGCTATAGATGAGCTATTAAAAAGTGGGAATGTCTTATTCAATGATCCAGTTAGTAATTATATTAATTTGATAGCAGATGAATTACTAAAAGACGATCCTAAGCTCCGCTCTAAACTTCGCTTCTATACAACAAAATCCTCCATTGTAAATGCATTTACAACAGATCAAGGGATAATATTTGTGAATATGGGATTAGTGGCTCAAGTAAAAAATGAGGCGGAACTCGCTTTTATTTTAGCACATGAAATCTCGCATTACGAAGAAAAACACATTATTGATTTCTTCTTAGAAGAAGCTAAGATTGATGCGAATAGAAATACTTTATTTAAAGCAAGCAGTTATGAGGAACGGATGCTAGAAAAAAATAAATATTCAAAAGAGTTGGAGGTAGAAGCGGATATTCATGGTTTTGAGTTGTTTTCAAAATCAAATTATTCGCTAGAAGGGGCAAAAACAGTTTTTGATGTCTTAAAGTTTTCAGGCTTACCATATAAAAACACGAAATTCGATATATCTTTTTTTGAAGATAAATACCTTACATTCCCCGATTCCCTACAGCTCGATACCATTAAGGCAATTGTAGGATTAGATGACGCAGCAGATGATTCAAATAGCACGCATCCTAGCTTGAAAAAAAGAAAAATGACTCTTGATAGTTTGATCCAGTTAGAACCAAAAGGCGAAAAGCAGGATTTTATAGTTTCTGAATCGACATTTAAAGAAGTCCAAAAATTAGCAAAATATGAATTGCCTAATTATGCGCTATCTAATCATAACTATTATATGGCAATTTATTATGCCTATTTACTGCTTCAACAAGAACAAGAGCCGAGTAATAAGCAATATTTTGAACGGATTATTGCCCATGCACTATATGGTTTTGCTCAAATGCAAAGTTATGGGTATAATGATTTGGTAATGCGGGGACATCAAAATATAGAAGGTGGTTCTCAGCCACTTTTCTATCTCTTGAATCAGATGGATCTAGTAGACATTACAGTCTTTGCTACCAAATATATTTGGGATTTACAAAAAAAATATCCCGATGATAATGAACTAAAACTACTAGCAGATGGGGTAGTAGAGACCTTAGTGGTAAAGCATATAGAAGATAGAGAAGAGTTAAGTAGCCAAAGAGTCACGGAATATTTAAGGACTGCTTTGGATGGGCATAAAAATACTAAACAATTTACAACAGCTTTTGCCAATGCACTAAAAGAGAGAAAGAAAAAAGAGAACGAAACGGAAAGGACAAAGCGGAAAAGAATAAAGGCGTTTGAAAAAATGGCCACTAAAGGTGGCTTTAATGTGGGGGCTAAGAAAGTAGTTGTCATTAATCCTCAGCATCATGTTATTAATAGAGGAAGGAAAAACACTTCTTTAGAAACAGAAAAGCGGCAAGAATTATTTTATAATTTAATACGAGATAATGCTAAGATAGCCAAAGTGAAAGTGAAAATTTTGGATAAAGAAAAACTATCCAAAACGAAGGTAGACGCCGTAAATGATTTAGCACTAGTAAATGATTGGGTATCCTATAAAATGGCTTTAGGAGATGTCAAATTTGAGGGATACCGTCAAGACGAGATGAATCAGCTAATCGAAAAATATGGTACAGAGCATTTTCTATTTATAGGGATGGCTACCGACAAAAGGAAAGTTTCTTTATTATCTGATATAGTTACATTTTATATCTCTCCTTTTTTAGGAGTATATAATGCCATTAAACCCAATCGATCGAATCTATTCTATGCAATGTTGATAAATGCCAATACAGGGAAAATTGAAATGATGAAAATGAATGTTGTTAAAACACTTCCTTCAAAGAGCATAATTAATGCACATATTTACGATACATTTACCCAAATAAAACGAAAAAAATAAAGATATGAAAAACAAGATTATCATACTGTTAGTATTAAGCTTTTTAACTATACAGCATTTATATAGTCAAAATGTACCAGGTTATCAAGGAAAAAAACTTTGGGTTGAATACAATCCTTCAATTGCCCTGTTGACAAATAATATAGATCTGTATCATATGCAAGCGATTAGTATTCATTATGTATTATCTAGAAACGCTTCTTTGGGACTATTATTTGAATATAATAATGCAAACTTTGCAGGTATCTATGATGTATTTTTTAGAGAAAGCTATAAATTCAAAGAGGATAATATTGCATTAGGGTTACGACTGAATTTATATGCTAATTCCAATAGAGGATCACTTGCTCCTGTTGGGATATATAATATTATTGATTTAAAGTATGGTCTTGCGAATATTAAATTAGAAGGACTTGACGAGCAGATCGATACTAAAGGCTCTTATGTAGAGTTTGGCTGGGGGATGGGCGAACGATTTATTTTGAAAGATAGGATAGTTTTAAATTTCTTTTTTGTTATCGGAGGAAATATCCTATTCGATAATGATATAGAAGAAGGGTTTTCAGAACTATATACCTCAGGAGGTGTAGGAATCGGATTTTTACTGAAGTAGAAATAAAATTTAATCGTTTCTTAAGGGTGAAATAAAAAAGATAATTGTAAGTTTGCTGCAAATGATAGAAACGCTTGCAACATTATTGATGTTAGAGTAGTTTAGAAAGAGAGAGTACAATATTGTCGTACGTTAAAATCCAGGCAGCAATGATTAGATATTATAAAAAAGTGAGCCGAAAGTTGGTAGAGCTGGAAGCCTTAGAATATGACTGCTGGATCAATATCTCTCCTCCTTTCAACCAAGAAGAATTAGAGCAAATTGCTCAACAATTAGACATTCCCTTAGATTTCTTGACAGATTCTTTGGACATAGATGAGCGTTCTCGCCACGAGCACGAGGATGAAGTAAAACTAATTGTCATTAATACACCGATTCTTAATGAAAAAGAAGAAGATAATGAAGCCGTATATATTACCGTTCCGATTGGTATAATCCTTACACCTGATCATATCTTGACAATTACAGCATTTGACAATCCTGTATTAGAGCAATTTCTCCAAAATAAAGTTCGAAACTTTGATCCTAAAGACAATGCTCATTTTGTTTTACAAGTAATGGAACAAAATGTATACAGATTTTTGAGCTGCTTAAAAAGTTTAAATCACAAACGTAATGTGATAGAAAGAGAGTTATATGACTCTAGTAGAAATCGGGAATTGAAACAATTACTTAGAATCGAAAAAAGTTTAGTCTATTTTGTAACGTCTTTGAGTGCAAATGAGTTATTGAAAATGAAGATTAAACGGACAGACTTTCTTAAAATTCGAGGAGATGAAGATAAAACCGATTTGTTTGAAGATATTATTATTGACAATGCCCAAGCCCTTGAAATGGCAAACACCTATACCAATATTTTAGGTGGTACTATGGATGCTTTCGCTTCTATTATTTCCAATAATTTGAATATTGTTATTCAACGGTTAACACTAGTGACGATTATCCTAATGGTACCAACCTTAGTTGCTAGTTTTTTTGGTATGAATGTACCACTTCCCTTGGCAAATGATCCTAAAGCGCTAGGCTTTATTTTGCTCTTTTCTGTGATAATTAGTTTACTATTAGCTTGGTTTTTTCGCAGAAAACAGATGTTTTAACAATAGTGTCATTTTTTTGCGTACATTAAAGTTATTTTTCCACATTCAGTTCTCAACATTGTGGATAACTTATTTAACACCCCTAAATGTTTGATAATCATTTTCCTGCAAAAGTTATCCACATTTTGTGGATAACTTATTTGGCAAATACCTCATTTTCGTATTAATTTAGTGCTAACATTAGTTGAAATTGAAGAGTTAAGGCGTAAAAATGTTGATTTGTACACATTTAATGAATGCCTGATTCATATATAATATACTGTAAGAAAAACTGAAGTATTTGAATCTTTCAGTTTTCTACTCTTTTTAAACAACATACAAAACTTATTTATTCACTTTTTTGCATAAGTGCAAAAAAAAGTATAATTGTCTCGTGCCTTTTCTAGAAAACAGATTGAAAAGGTAGGTAAATATGTCTTGTACTATTAGAAACAAATAATTTCAATATAAATCAAAAATTAATAAAGAATTATGCAAGAAGTTATAGAACCGATGTTGAAAGAAAATCCCAATCGTTATGTGTTGTTTCCTATTCAATACCCTAAAATATGGGAAATGCGTAAAAAAGCGATTGCTTGTTTTTGGACAGCTGATGAAATCGATTTAGAACAGGATTTGGTAGATTGGAATGAAAAATTGAACGATAATGAACGCCATTTTATAAAACACGTTTTAGCATTTTTTGCAGCAAGCGATGGTATCGTGAATGAAAACCTTTGTATCAATATGTATGAAGAAATTCAAATTCCCGAAGCCCGTTCTTTTTATTCAGCGCAGATTCAAATAGAGGATATTCATTCGGAAACCTATAGTCTCTTAATTGATACTTATATAAAAGATCCCCAAGAGAAAGCGGCTTTATTGAATGCAATCGAAACGCTAGATTGTGTAAAGAAAAAAGCAGAATGGGCAATTAAGTGGATAGAAAATGCGCCTAGCTTTGCCCATCGACTCATTGCTTTTGCTGCAGTAGAAGGTATTTTCTTTTCAGGTAGTTTTTGTTCCATTTTTTGGTTGAAAAAAAGAGGCTTGATGCCTGGTTTATCCTTTTCCAATGAATTGATTAGTCGGGACGAAGGAATGCACTGCGATTTTGCTTGCCTATTGTATTCAATGCTTCAAAATAAATTAGATAAGAGCATTGTCCAAGATATTATTGTCGAGGCAGTAGCTTATGAAAAAGAATTTGTCCAAGATGCATTACCTGTATCTTTAATTGGAATGAATGCAGATTTAATGACAGAGTACATCGAATTTGTTGCAGATAGACTCTTGAATTCACTAGGAAACGATAAATATTTTGGAACAGCTAATCCTTTCCCTTGGATGGAGATGATTTCCTTACAAGGAAAAACAAACTTTTTTGAAAAACGTGTGGGCGATTATCAAAAAGCAGGTGTTATGTCCGATAGAGATAAACAAGTCTTTTCCTTAGATGAGGATTTTTAGAGAAAGAACTAGGGCTATTTAAATCTGGAAAAGATTTATTGTTTTCAGATATTGAAGCTCTAATAAAATTAAGAATGATATTAGATGATAGAAACGGTTACATTAAGAAAAAATAAAAAATTAAATTTACTTACATCAAAAGGAGTTATTCATTTACATGATTTATTATCTAAAAATTATACGTTACTTCAAGATATGGATCCTGTTGAACCGAAAGGTGTCAAAAATATGAATTTATTAGAAAGTGCAGTAGGTAGACAATATGTTGGAGTCTCAAATTGGCTTAAATATGATAAATACTGTACAAATTGTGCAACTTTGATTTATGGCATTATAAAAAATCATGCTTTTCATAATGGAAATAAAAGGACAGGTTTTTTGTCTTTGATTAAACACTTATATATAAATGGATATGTATTACAGCCGTCTATTAAAAGTGAAGAAATATATAAATTCATAGTATGTATTGCAGACAATAAACTTTTGGAATTTATAAATAAATATAAACAGTATAAAAGCTTTGTAAAAAGAGAAAAATTACAAAAAGTCAAGGTTTTGACTGTAGAACAAGAAATTAGTTTCATAAGTTATTGGATTAGATCTAATTCAATATCCAAAAATTGTGAAATAAAGAATAAAGTTAAAATTAGTAAATTGAAGGAACTTCTAGTTGTCAAAGGTATAAAGATTGAACAAAGTGGAGTAAAAATTAAAGTTTATTCTGAACGAGAAAGTAATTTTTTAGGAATTAAAATAGGTATAAAAAAAGTAAATGAACGAGAATATACGATTGGTAATTCTATAACAGAAGTTAGTAATAATACTTTGAAAAAATTGAGAAAGGATTTTAATCTTAGAATCAGTGATGGGGTAGATAATCTCAGCTTTTATGATGATGAATCATTTCTAGATGAAGAGATTAAAAATTATAAGAAGATAATTTATAGGTTATCAAAAACATAATTTAGGATTTAAATGTAAAATAATAACTATGTGACGAAAAAGAGTGATGAAGACTTTATTTAAAAATATAAATAGGAAATGAAATCCAAACTTCGAACGATTGTTATCAATGAAATAGAATATAAATACCTCATTTCAGAGCAATATGTTACAGAAGAAAATCCTTTTTGGAAAACAGCACTCAGGGTCTTCAAGTCGGGATTGAAAAACACAGGATTAGAAATACAGTTTAAAGGGCAAGACAACTATCATTTAGGAAATGTATTAACGTGTTCTAGCCCATCGACGATCAACTTGAATGAACCTTATGTTGTGAGACAGTTGATTTTAATAGGATTGGATGAAGGATGGGATTATAACACTAAAACAACACTAGAAAACGGAAACGAATACCTCCCAAAACTTAAAACCAAGAAATAAGATTCAAGAAATTATTAAAAAATAAGAGAACAATGCAAGTAATCAAAAGAAGTGGTAAAAAAGAAGCCGTTAGCTTTGATAAAATCACTGCCAGAGTTAAAAAGTTATGTTATGGTCTAGGAAAATATGTTGAACCTATAGAGATTGCCAAGAAAGTTATTCAAGGTTTATACGATGGCGTAACAACAACAGAGTTGGATAATCTAGCAGCCGAAACAGCAGCAACAATGGCAACAATTCATCCAGATTATTCCTTACTAGCAGCAAGGATCGCAGTATCCAACCTCCATAAAAATACAGATAAGTCCTTCTCAAATACCATGAAAGGATTGTATGAATACATCGATCCTAAAACAGGCGAAAAAGCAGGGCTTATTAGTGAGGAAATATATGCTATTTTTTCTGAAAATGCAGATACATTAGACTCAGCAATTATATATGATAGAGATTATAATTTTGATTATTTTGGATTTAAAACCTTAGAACGTTCTTATCTTTTGAAAAGAGATGGGAAAGTAGTTGAACGCCCCCAACATATGTTGATGCGTGCAGCCGTTGGGATACATGGCGAAGACATAGAAGCAGCCATAGAGACGTATAACTTGATGTCTGAAAAGTGGTTTATTCATGCTACGCCTACCTTATTTAATGCAGGGACACCGAAGCCCCAATTATCATCTTGTTTCTTACTATCGATGACAGAAGATAGTATTTCTGGAATCTTCGAAACCTTAACCCGTTGTGCTAAAATTTCTCAGTCAGCAGGAGGGATAGGCTTGAGTATTCACAATATTCGCTCAAAAGGAAGTTATATAAAAGGAACAGGAGGCGTCTCGAATGGTATTATTCCGATGCTAAAAGTTTACAACGATACCGCAAGGTATGTCGATCAAGGTGGTGGAAAACGGAAGGGCGCATTTGCGATTTATCTAGAGCCTTGGCACGCAGATATTTTCGAATTTTTAGAATTAAAAAAGAATCATGGTAAAGAAGAATTGAGAGCTAGAGATTTATTCTATGCGATGTGGATACCAGACTTATTCATGCAGCGGGTGAAAGAAGATGGAGAATGGTCATTATTCTGCCCGAATGAAGCAAAACGACTACACGATACCTATGGTGGAGAATTTGAAGCCTTATACCATCAATATGAAAAAGAAGGAAAAGCTAGGAAAACCGTAAAAGCGCAAGAATTATGGTTTAAAATATTAGAATCTCAAATTGAGACAGGCACACCTTATATGTTGTATAAAGATGCTTGTAATCGAAAATCGAACCAAAAAAATCTAGGAACAATCCGTTCCAGTAACTTATGTACAGAGATTGTAGAATACACCTCACCAGATGAAGTAGCGGTTTGTAATTTGGCATCAATTTCTTTAGCAAAATTTGTTGAAGATGGCGCATTTGATTTTCAAAAACTCTATGAAATTACGAGGGTTGTCACTCGAAATTTAAACAAAGTCATTGATATAAACTATTACCCGATACCAGAAGCACGAAATTCCAATATGCGTCATCGCCCTATTGGGATAGGAGTACAGGGTTTGGCGGATGCGTTTATATTAATGCGTTATCCTTTTGATAGCCAAGACGCAAGGAAACTCAATAAAGAAATTTTTGAAACCATATATTTCGCCTCCTTAACAGAATCGTGTGCGATAGCAGCGAAAGAAGGGACTTATGAAAGTTATGAAGGCTCACCAGTTAGTCAAGGAGAATTACAATACGATATGTGGGGGGTAACACCTAGCGATCGTTGGGATTGGAAAGGACTAAAAGCAGATATTAAGAAACATGGTGTTAGAAACAGTTTATTACTAGCACCAATGCCAACAGCTTCTACTTCCCAGATACTTGGTAACAATGAGTGCTTTGAACCTTATACGTCAAATATTTATACTAGAAGAACCCTTTCAGGGGAATATATCATCGTTAACAAACATCTATTAAAAGACTTGAATCGTTTAGGACTTTGGAATGATGATATGAAAGAGCAGTTAATGGCATCCAATGGTTCAATACAAAATATTCCAAATATTCCTCAAGAATATAAAGATTTGTACAAAACAGCCTACGAGTTAAGCCAAAAGGTAATTATTGATATGGCCGCAGATAGGGGAGCATTTATCTGTCAGAGCCAAAGTATGAACTTATTTGTAACAGAACCGAATTTTAGTAAACTATCCTCAATGCACTTTTATGCATGGCAGAATGGTTTGAAGACAGGAATGTATTATTTAAGAAGTAAAGCTGCGGTTGATCCAATCAAGTTTACATTGAGCCAAAAGTATCAAAACAAATTTGAAGCACAAAAAGCCGAAGCGACCGTTCAAGAAGGGCAGGTTTGTAACCTAGATGATCCAGACTGTTTGATGTGTGGTAGTTAAAAATAGGCTTTATATTTTTATATTTATGGATTCCCGTATTAGTTAATACTGATATGGGAATTTTAATTATAACGGAGATTTTTTAAATTACCCTTTTTATACAAAAAATTACAACTATGTACCTCCACTCCAAGAAGTTTCTCTTTTTCATTATAATTCTGCTTTCTAGTAGCTGTGCCACCCACAAACTATCGCTTCACAAAGAACATAAGGAATGGAAAGAACAAGCTCCTCCTACGGATGTAGCAATAGAACATACTGTTTTTTTGATAGGCGATGCAGGTTACTACAATAATGGACAAACCTCTCCTGCGCTTAAAGGATTAAAACAAAAACTCGATAAGGCTTCTGAAAATAGTTCTGTTATTTTCCTAGGAGACAATATCTATCCTAGTGGTATGCCTCAAGAAGGCG
Organism: Saprospiraceae bacterium; assembly: GCA_020630435.1. Taxonomy (GTDB): domain Bacteria; phylum Bacteroidota; class Bacteroidia; order Chitinophagales; family Saprospiraceae; genus JAHDBJ01. The sequence goes on along the minus strand of JAHDBJ010000004.1, from coordinate 126,498 downwards.
AGGAAGGTCGTTCCCAAGCTGAAGCAAGCCTAAAAGCCCAATTAGATGCCTTAGAAGACTTCAAAGGCAAGCCCTTTTTTTTAGCAGGAAACCACGATTGGAAAAATGGATTAAAAGGAGTGAAAGCACAAGAAAAATTTATTGAAACCCATTTAAATAATAATAAAGCCTTTGTACCCAAAGCAGGCTGTGGTGGACCTGACGAAGTGGAAGTATCCGATAACGTAGTGATTATTTTTGTAGATTCCCAATGGTGGATGGAAGATTGGGACAATGAACCAAAAATTAATGAAGGTTGTTATTCGTTCAATAAGGCAGAATTCAAAACACATATTCTTGACGTTATTAAAGGAAATCAAGAAAAAACAGTCATCTTTGCGATGCATCACCCTTTGTATACGAGTGGTCCTCATGGAGGACAGTTTTCTGCGAAACAAATCATCTTTCCATTTATAGATTTTAACCCCAATTTATATATTCCTTTTCCTATAGTTCCGTCTGCATTGAGAAAAAATTTAGGTATTCGACAAGATTTGTATTATCCGCCTTTTCAAGAATTAAAAAGGGAGATTATGTCGAAAGCGCAGGGATACAATAACCTGATTTTTGTTGGCGGACACGAACATAATTTGCAGTATATCCAAGAAGAAGAGCATCATTTTATTGTGAGTGGAGCAGGTTCAAAACGATCACCCGCTAAGGTTGGAGCAGGAACTAAGTTTACTTACGGAGAATACGGATTTTCTCAAATCGATTTTTATGAAAATGGAGAAAGCTGGTTGAGTTTTTATGGTACAAAAAAAGAAAATCCCATACCAGAACTTTTATATCGAGTACAGATTCAAAAACCAACAGAAGTTAAAGAATTTGAATTTCCAATATACGAAGAGCATCCCGATTCTATTATTGCTTCTATTTATCCTACCAATGAGAATAAAACATCAGGTTTTCAAAAGTTGATGTGGGGCGAATTGCATCGAGATCAATATTATAAAGAAGTGAAAGTACCTGTTTTTTATTTGGATGAACATCATGGCGGACTTAAACCTATTAAAAAAGGAGGTGGTAATCAAACCAACTCTTTACGATTGGAAAATGCAGAAGGCAAACAATATGTCTTACGCTCTATGGAAAAAGATGCGACTCGTATCTTGGGAGGCGTACTTAAGGGGACTTTTCTCATTGATTTAATGGTTGATGTCTTTACATTTTCACACCCCTATGCCGCTTATACACTTCCCTCAATGGCAGATGCAGCAGGGATATATCATACCAATCCAAAGCTAGTTTATTTACCAAAACAACCCGAATTAGGTCATTATAATGAAAAATTTGGAGGGGGGCTATTCTTATTTGAAGAACGTCCCGCTGGAGATCGTTCCGATGTTTATAGTTTTGGTCGTTCTACGGATATAGTCAGCAGCCCTAAGGTTTTTAAAAAGATGATGAAAAACTATAAACACCGTATTGACCATAATTTTGCCTTGAAGTCAAGGTTATTTGATATGACGGTTGGTGATTGGGATAGGCATCCAGACCAATGGCGTTGGGCTTCCTTTGAAGATGAAGATGGTGAAGGAACGTATTATCGACCAATTCCTAGAGATAGAGATCAGCCTTTTTCCAAGTTTGATGGTATTTTTCCGAATTTGATTAATAAAACGGTTCCTCTTGTTAGAGTTTATAATTCTTTTGAGTATGATGTACAACGTCCAAAATGGTATAACCACTACGGGCGTATTTTTGATCGAGTATTTTTAACAGAACCAACATGGGAAGACTGGCAAGATCAGGTGCGATATATTCAAGAAAATTTAAGTGATGATATTATTGAATCTGCTATCAAAAATTTCCCGCCACCCGTTTATGCAGATGGAGGGGAAGAGATTATTGCCAAAATAAAAAGCCGCCGAGATAAAATGATGCAAATCGCAAGACGCCATTATGAATTATTACAACAATCAGTAGATATAGCAGGAACTCAAAAAGCCGATTATTTTCAAGTAGAACGACTCAATGATAATGAAACAAGAATCCGTGTTTATCATTTGAAAGATGGGGAGAAAAAGGAAATGAAATTTGATCGTGTTTTTTATACCAAAGAAACAAAAGAAATTATTTTATACGGTCTAGGAGGGAAAGATAAATTCGAAATTACAGGAGATGTGAAAAAAGGTATTTTAATTAGAGCCGTTGGTGGGGTAGGGCATGATACATTTATTGAGGCATCTAGAGTAAGTGGGATTAAAAATCATACGAGAGTGTATGACTATGAAACAGGCAATACCTTATTTCTAGGAACAGAAGGTAGAGATAAAACAACCAAAATCCGTCATTTTAATGATTATGATTACACACATTTTGAACGAAATTATGGGATCACCTTACCAGCATTTAATTACACAAGAGATGATGGTTTTGGTCTAGGATTATCCTGGAATTATTGGAAAGTAGGTTTCAAAAAACAGCCGTTTGCACAAACACATAAGATTACAGGTGTCTATTCTTTTGGAACATCTGGATCAACTATTAGCTATGAAGGAGCGTTTAATCAAGCCATTCATCGATGGGATTTTGTCATCAATGCTGATTGGTTTGCTGATAGATACCGATTGAATTATTTTGGTTTAGGCAATCAAACTGCCAATCCTTTTAATGATAACCTTCAGTACAATCAAGTACGACAAGGAGGAATTCGGATTGCACCAGCTCTACGTCGTATTTTTATTAGTAAACTAGATTTTCAAATTTCTCCATATTACGAGTATTTTGATACCCAACAGACCGCAGATAGGATATTAGATGATCCTACTATTACAGCAATCCTTCCTTCATATATTTTTGATGGTTTAAATTATGGAGGAGTCGAAATTAAAACCTTCTTTGATAGTCGTGATATTGTATCATCACCAACACATGGTATGAAATTTAATGGTATTTTAGGATGGAAACAAAACCTTGACAATTCAGAAAAACGTTTTGGTTACCTCAATACCAATTTATCCGTTTATCAAACCCTTACCGAAACCAAATTATTGGTTGCTGCCTCTCAGTTTGGATTTCAACATATTTTTGGAGATACTGGAGACTATGAATTTTTTCAAAGCCCTGCCATTGGTGGTCGAGATAACCTTAGAGGTTTTCGGCAAGAACGCTTCAGAGGAAATACGGCATTTCATGTCAATAATGACCTGAGATTAAACTTTGGAAAATTTAAAAATAGGATTGTTCCTATGGAAGTAGGGCTATTTGGTAGTTTTGATGTGGGCAGAGTATGGTTAAAAGATGAAGATTCTAAAAAATGGCACAATTCATATGGTGGAGGTGTTTGGATAAATATCTTAAGTTTGACCACTATAAGTGGCGGTCTACATCATTCTAAAGATGGTAATCAGTTTATTGTTAATATGGGATTCAATTTTTAAACATTAAGTATAAAAAATTGTAGTAAGATAGACGAAATATTATAATCTATACAGAAGTGTACGTTTGATATAGTTTTATGAAACTATAAAATCTACTATGGAAAAACTAATAGCAAAGTTTAATAAATACGTATCCCTAGAGGAAAAAGAGATTGAACCGATTCGTAATTATTTTCATAAAAAAAGAGTGAAAAAAGGCGATTACCTACTAAAAAAAGGGGAAATATGCAATAAAATATTTTACGTCGATAGAGGATTGATAATGCTTGCTTTATATAAAGAGAATAGAAAATTTGTTGCTAAATTTTGTTTGGAAGATGATTTATGTTGTGAAGGCATTTCATTTTTAAAAGAGATTCCTACCAAGTATTGCATAGAAGTTTTTGAAGACTCTACTATTTATGAAATCAATAAACAGGATTTCTATAATTTGTATAAAATTTCTTACAAGTGGGATAGAGTTGTTCGATTGATTATGGAAGAACATATACTAGAACTGGTAGAAAGATTTGCGGATATAAATACAATTACAACCAAAGAACGCTATTTAAAACTCCTAGACAATAACGCTGAAATCTTCACAAGAGTCCCTCAATATGTAATCGCTTCTCATTTAGGGATTACGCCTGAAGCCTTATCTAAAATTAGAAAACAATTGGCGCAGCGTAAATAGTTTTTTGTTTAAAATCTTAATCTAATTCAAGAATTAAGATTTTTCTTTATCTTATTTTTGCAAAAACAAAAACCGATGAAGAAACTATTTTTGTACTTCCTCCTATTGCTTTGTCTAGGACAGAGCCTATTTGCACAATCCAATTTTACGATAACATTAATTTCTGAAGATGCTGAAGCTGGCTCTAATCTTTTTATAGACGATATTCAAAAAGAAATTAATGCGCTATTATCCACTAGACAAAAAATAAATTATAATGTATTATACTCTGATAATAATATAGCGAAAATTAAGTCAAATATTGAGTTAGCTTATCGGAGTAATAGTAAGGTCATTATTGGAACGGGGTTTAATGTTTGTAATTTTATTACTCAAAAAATATCCTACAACATACCTACAATCGTTACTTTTGTATTAGATAATGAATTGCAAAATGTTCCTATTACGCCTAAAGGTACATCTGGCATACCAAACTTCAGCTATATTCAATCGCCTTTTGACATTGCACGAGATTTTAAAACCTTATTCAATATTATTCCTTATAAAAAGATCGCAATCATAGGAGAGTCTAATGTAGATGTCTCAGGGTTTGATTTCAATTCTTTTTTTAATAAACAATTAATTGAAGAACAAGCGGAACAAGTCTTTATACCTGTAAATGGTAATGTTCAAAAGATTTTAAACTCAATACCAAATGATGTTGAGGCTGCTTATATCCTCCCCATTTTTATAGGACTTTCTCCGTCAGAACAGCAGCAACTATTGAATGGGTTAGCCGAAAAGAAGTTACCAACAATGGCACTTTTAAATAAACCCTATCTAGAATTAGGTGCTTATGCAGCTTATACTTCTGACGATAATCTAAAAAAGATTCCTAGAAGGGTAGCACTAAATGTATTGAAACTATCTGAAGGAGAACAAGCGGCTCATCTTCCTGTAAAAATGAGCAATTTTACGGAAAGCCTTCAGATTAATATGAATACCGTAAAACGTACTAAGATTTATCCGAATTGGGATATTTTGTCGGCAGCAACATTGACCAATGTGAACGAAGTAAACACAGATAGAACCTTAAGTTTAAAACTAGCTATTGCGGAGGCTTTAGAAAATAACCTAGGTTATAAAATCACTCAAAAAGAAACACAAATTGCAGAAAAAGAAATTGATGTTGCTAAAAGTAATTATCTACCACAAGTAGATGCTACGATGTCAGGTGTTTTATTAGATGAAAATACTGTACAACGTTCATTTGGAACACAGGGTTATTTTAATTGGAGTGCCAATGCCTCATTCACTCAATTAATACTTTCAGAGCCTGCCCTTGCTAATGTTGCTATACAACAATTATTATATCAAAATCAACAACAGAATCAAAAACAGACTGAGTTAGATATTATCCAACAAGTATCCCAAGCATTCTTAGGTATGCTGCAAACTAGAGAATTGGTTAAATTACGAAATCAAAACGTAGCGGTTACCAAGAAAAATTATGACATCGCATTAGCCAAAGAAAAAGTTGGATATTCTGGTAATTCCGATGTCTATCGTTGGGAAAGTGAGTTGGCATTGGATAATATAGATTTAAATAATGCACAGGCTTCTTATCGTCAAGCAGGTTTTAACATCAACCAAATACTCAATAGACCAATTAAAGAAGAATTTAAAATTGAAAATCTCGGACTGTCGGATACCCTACTGATGGTACTTGATCAGCGATTAATTAATTTTATTAATAATCCTGGTGATGTTGAAAAATTCGCTGACTTTCTAGTTCAAGAAGCCTTTGAAAACCTCCCAGAAATTAAGCAAATTGAGGCAGCAATAAAAAGCCAAGAACGATCCATTTTATCTCAAGATAGAGCTTTCTATTTACCGACAGTTGCCGTATCAGGACAATATGATATTCCTATTGCAAATTGGGGGTTTCCTGAGAATGTCCAAAAAGCAGAAAATAAGAATACTTGGAATCTTGGACTAGCCGTTCAAATGCCTATATTTCAAGGAAACAGTCGAAAACATAGATTAGAACAAGCTAAAATTTCCCTACTCCAAGTAGAAGAACAAATGACGGATTTGCGAAACAAATTAGAATTACAAATTCGTGCAAATATGGAAACTGCAGTTGCTTCATATGGGAATTTAGGGCTTGCACAGGATGCGGCTAAAGCATCTGCTAAGAACTTTGAAATAGCACAACAATCCTATGAACAAGGCTTGATGAACATTACGACACTGATTGATGCTCAAAATGCTAAACTAGGTGCGGAAATCAATGCCACTAACTCCATATATCAATTTATTTTAGATTTTTTGGCGGTTGAAAGAGCAATAGGGCGTTATCATTTTCTTTCAACGCCGAGCAATCAAGATGCTTTTTTTCAACGTTTTGTACAGTTTCATAATTAAGAAAATTATAGATAATGAAAAACATATTATCATTTTTAGTTCTAATACTATTATTCGCTTGTGGGCAAAAAACTAAAGAAGAAATACCAGAATCTATTCGTCCCGTTAGAGCAGAAAAAATTAAGCTTTCGGGTGGAAAAGATCAACATTTATTTTCAGGAACTGCCCAATCAAGTAAAGAAACAAACCTTAGCTTTAGAGTAGCTGGAAATATCAGAAACCTGAATGTGAAATTAGGAGATAGAGTTCGTACAGGTCAAACAATAGCTACTATTGATGCTGTAGATTATAGTATTCAAGCAGATCAAGCAATAGCGTCTCAAAAAGGAGCTGAAGCCAATTTAAAAAGTTCTCAAACCCAAATTAAATCTGCCGAAACACAAGTAAAGTCTGCTGAAACGCAACTCATCACAACCAAATCTACTTATCAGCGTATCGAAAGTTTATACGAAAACAATAGTGTACCGCTTAGTGATTTTGAACAAGCGAAAGCAAGTTATGAAACGGCTCAATCGCAATACGAAGCAGCTAAGGCAAGCCTAGCAGCCGCAAAATCTAATTACAATGCTGCACAAACACAAGTAACTTCATCTGTTAAACAGACACAGTCAGCTCAAAATCAAGTCAACTATACTAGATTAATCGCTCCATATAGTGGCGTTATAACGGCGGTTAATGTAGAAGCCAATGAATTGGTAAATGCTGGAACACCAATAGCCATTCTTAGCCTAGAAACGCAACCTGAAGTAAATGTAGGCGTTCCAGAAATTTTTATTACAAAAGTCAAAAAAGAACAAAAAGTAAATATCAATTTTTCCGTTCTTCCCAATCAAAATTTTAAAGGTATAGTAGAGGAAATTGCTTATGCTGCAGGAGCTTCTCCAACTTATCCCGTTATTGTCAAAATTAAAAATCCTAGTAAAGAAATACGCCCTGGAATGGCAGCTAATGTGCAATTCGATTTTAGTAATAAAGAAACAGCTACAAAAACCTATTTAGTAAGTCCCGTAAAAGCAGTCGGAGAAGATGCCAAAGGCAATTTCGTTTTTGTTATTGAAAAAGAGGAAGGGTACAACTATATTGCTAAAAGGAAAAATGTAAAAATAGGTAATCTTTTGCCTGCTGGATTTGAAATAAAAGAAGGACTTAAAGAAGGGGAATTAGTGGCTACTGCGGGGCTTAAATCCTTACTTGATGGAATGAAAGTAAAATTGATGGAGTAAATAATTCAAATCATAAAATGTTCCAAAGAATTCGACAAATATTAAATCATCATTATCATAATCCAAATTACCTGTTTCTACTGATAACATTGGTGATAATGATAGCAATTCCTCCATTAGGAGTCCTTTTTGAGGGAGGGATATATTTAGTCCAATTTACTTATGCTTTACTAATTATGACGTCTGTTATTTACACGACAGGGAGCATACAAGAAGTGCTGTTGGGAATTGTTTTAGGAGGAGCGGCATTAATACTCTTTTTGATAAACCCATTTAGCGATGATTGGCGATTTAATCTCTTGAGTGCTATTCTTAATTTCTTATTCTTTTGCTATATCTTCATCGAACTCAATCGCTTTTTGATACGTGAAGAAGTAGTCGAATTAAATACAGTATATGCTTCTATTTCAGGATACTTAATACTTGGAATCATTGGAGCACCCTTGTTCTCAGCCTTATGGAATATCTTGCCTAATGCATTCAATGTACCAGAAAACTGTCAATTCTATGATTTTATTTATTTCAGTTTTGTAACACTAACAACAGTGGGATTTGGAGATATAACCCCTGTACATCCTCTAGCAAAAGGATTGACCTTATTAATAGGAATTGTAGGGCAGTTATACCTTACAATTTTGATTGCAATTATCGTTGGAAAATATTTATCAAATAGTAATAATAAAGCATGAGCCACACTATATAGTATTTCTCCAATAACACAATAAAAAACAAAATGAGTATTACGAAAACCGCCATAGAAAATAATAGAGTCACCCTTTTGGTACTTGTAGTTATTATATTAATGGGACTTTCAGGATATAGTAGTCTCTCTAGAAATTCTATGCCCCCCTTTACGATTAGAGTATGTAGTGTGGTCACTCAATTTCCAGGCGCATCGCCTGAACGGGTAGAAAGTCTTATTACAGATAAAATAGAAAAGGTAGCACAAGAACTTCCTGAACTCAAAAATGTAACCAGCGAAAGCCGTACGGGACTATCAGTAGTCAATGTAACCCTAGCAGATGATATACCTAAAGAAAAACTACAACCTGTTTGGGATAGGCTTCGAAGAAAAATTAATAGTATACAAAGAGACTTACCTGATAATGTGAATCCTAATGTCAAAGATGATGGTATTGGGGTAGTCTATGGCATACAATTAGGGCTACTAGGAGATGGGTTTTCTTTTTATGATTTGAAACAATATGCTAACGATATTAGAGATGACCTAGTCAAACTCAAAGATGCTTCGGAGGTAAGCATTAAAGGGATACAAGATGAACAGATTTATGTAGAATATGAAAATGCGACTTTATCAAAATTAGGGATTACCGCTGGACAATTGCAAAACATTATTGCCTCTACAAATATTGTAATCCCTGGTGGTAGTGTCAGTCTAGAAAATGAACGAGTCGTCTTAGAACCTACTGGAAATTTTGAAGATACTAAAGACCTTGAAAATACAATTATCAATGTAGGAAATGAAGGAAAAACGGTAAAGCTTGGAGAAATCACAAAGATTACTAGAGCATACAAAAACCCTGTAGATCGTATTGTCAAAATAGATGGAGAACAAGGTTTAGTTATCGCTATTGCCCTTAAAGATGGGGCAAACCTTATTGAGTTGGGAGAGGCTATTGATAAAAAAATTATTGCTTATAATAGTACGTTGCCCATTGGATTAAACCTCAAACGCATCTCGGAGCAAGATCGCTATGTTGACGTGAAAATTCAGGACTTCTTGAGTAATGTAATTCAATCTGTTTTAATTGTACTAGCTGTAATGCTATTATTTTTAGGATTGCGTACAGGTATCGTCGTTGCTAGTTTGATACCCACAGCATTAGTAATGACTTTGATGTTGATGAATGTACTAGATGTAGGTTTAAATCAAGTAAGTCTAGCGGCGTTAATTATGGCATTAGGAATGTTGGTGGACAATGCTATCGTAGTATCCGAAGCTATGATGGTCAAAATGGAAGAAGGTATGCCTGCCAAAGAAGCCGCTATTAGTGCTTGTTCAGAATTGATGATACCCTTATTAGTCTCTTCATTGACAACCTCGGCGGCTTTCCTTGCTTTCTGGTTAGCTGCCAATACCATGGGAGAAATGATGGGACCTCTATTTGTCGTAATCACCCTTGCTTTACTTTCTTCGTGGGTGATGGCAATGACGATTATTCCAATGTTGGGAATTGCTTTTATAAAAGTAAAACAAAAAGAAGAAAGTAGTGAGAGTATGTTTGACAGACTCAACAAATACTATAAACGTATATTGGAATGGTCACTGAAGCATTCATTACTATTCATTTTACTCATAGTAGGAATGTTTGTTGGTTCTTTGATGCTTTTTGGGAAATTACCATTTATTTTCTTTCCTGATTCGGATAGAAACCTAGTGACGATGGATCTCAATTTGCCACAAGGAACAAAAGTCGAACAAACTCAATTGATTGTTAATCAAGTGGAATCTTTTATACGACAAGAACTGCTTATAAATGAGAGTAGAACACAAGGCATTAGAGACTGGTCTACCTTTATTTCAGAAGGTCCTGAATCCTACGATTTGGGTTATCAATCTGGAGAAGCCAATTCAGGTTATGCTCACATACTACTAAATACAAGCAGCTTTGAAGATAATCAAACGGTAATTGACAAATTAGATGCATATTGTTTTGAAAATTTTCCTGATGCAGAATTTACAATAGCTCCACTTTCTGGTGGCGGTGGTGGTGGTGCTGATGTAGAAGTTAGGCTTTCGGGCAATAGCCCTCAAGAATTATACGCAATAGCAGAAAGTATTAAACAAAAAATGAATACTATCCCTTATGCCAAGAATATAAAAGATGACTGGGGACCAAAAATTAAAAAATTTATTATAGATATAGATCAAGACAAAGCCAATAGAGCAGGTATTACCAATCAAGATATAGCTATCTCCTTACAGACTTCGCTAACAGGGTTTGATGCAGGTGCTTTTCGAGATGGAGAGGATAATATCCCTATTATGATGCGGGGAGAAGGTAGTCAAAAAGTAGATGCTAGAAATTTAGAAAGCATCAATATTTTTTCTCAAAATACGGGACGAAATGTACCTCTCGCACAAGTTGCTGATATTATCCCACAATGGCAGTATCCAAAAATCAAGCATAGAGACTTGTATCGTACCATGGTAATTAGTTGTGATGTAAAGGTAGGTTATACGGCTTCTCAAATTACGAACCTTATCTCTCCTTGGTTAGCAGAACAAGAAAAAACTTGGAAACCCAATTATACTTACACTTTAGGAGGTGAAAGCGAGCAAAGTGGTGAAGCTATGGGAGCAGTAATGGAAAAATTGCCATTATCAGGATTCATTATTTTGCTCTTATTAATTTCTCAATTTAATTCGTTTAGAAAAACATCCATTGTTTTATTGACCATCCCTCTTGGGATTATTGGAGTTATTTTAGGTTTATTACTCTTTAAATCTTATTTTGGATTTATGGCATTCTTAGGAGTCATCTCTCTAGCTGGTATTGTTATCAATAATGCCATTGTACTGATTGATAGAATAGATATTGAAGAAAACCAATTGAATAAACCGCCTTACCAAGCTATTGTCGATGCAGCACAACAACGGTTTCGTCCTATTTTGTTGACTACATTTACCACTACCTTAGGCTTAATCCCTTTATACTTAGGCGGAGGTTTAATGTGGGAACCGATGGCAGTTGCCATTATGATAGGATTGTTATTTGCTACGGTTATTACTCTTTTGTTTGTTCCTGTTATGTATAAAATGTTATTTAGGGTTAATAACAGAAATACAGAAGTAGACCTAGTGAATGCTTAAATTGACGTTGTTTAAAAATAGAATGATGAATTATTTACAAGTCATTGTATCTCAATATTTCAGCTAATTCTTTTCACCGTAACTAAGGTTACTAAAAAAGGATGGAGTTTTATCTTGAAATACAAGCACTTATAATTAAAATCAACCTTCATTATTAAACAACTTTATTAATAAATGTCTGCTTAACAAATAGTTTTGAAAATATTTCTAATTTTACAAAATGGAAATTACAGCTAGTATATTAAGTAAAATATTGGGAGGAAGAGTAGAAGGTAATGCGGATGTAAAGGTACACGGACCTAGTAAGATTGAAGAAGGAATACCTGGTACAATTTCTTTTTTGGGTAACCCAAAATATGAACCTTACGCTTATACCACTAAATCATCTATCTTATTGGTTAGTAACGATTTTATACCACAAAAACCAATTGCAGCCACTTTAATTCGTGTGAAAGATGTTTATGCTTCAGTCGCTAAACTTTTAGAAAAATTCGGAGAGAGGGTAGAGCAAAAACAAGCGGAGATTGCCTCCTCTGCGAAAATACACCCAACTGCCAAAATTGGGAAAGAGGTTTCTATTGGTGAATATTGTATCATAGAGGAAAATGTAATTATAGATGAAGGGACTTATATCGATCACCATGTCGTTATAAAAAAAGGAACTAAGATTGGCAGATTTGGTCGAATCGAAACTGGCGTTAAAATATATCATGATTGTGAGTTAGGAGATTACTGTACCATTAAGGCAAATGCTATAATTGGAAGTGATGGTTTTGGGTTTGCTCCTCAAGCCGATGGCTCCTATAAAAAAGTACCTCAATTGGGAATCGTTAAAATAGGCAATAATGTAAGTGTTGGAGCGAATACCACGATTGATAGAGCTACAATGGGAGCAACTACCATTGCTGATGGTGTGAAATTAGATAACCTTATACAAGTAGCTCATAATGTCGAAATAGGCGAGAATACCGTCATTGCTTCTCAAACAGGAATAGCAGGCAGTACAAAGATTGGAAAAAATTGTATGGTAGGAGGGCAAGTTGGGTTTGCAGGACACTTAAAAATAGCCGATGGTACAAAAATACAAGCTCAAAGTGGATTGGGGCAAAGTGTCAAAAAAGAAAATACAGCTTTGTTTGGTACACCAGCTATAGACTATAAGGATTACGTAAGATCGTTTATTATATTTAAACAATTACCTACTTTGGAGAAAGCAGTTAGAAAACTCAAAGATAAGTTAGGAAATTAGTTTTGGGACAATCCTAATAAAGAAGCTGTTTAAAAATAGAATGATGAATTATTTACAATGACTTGTAAATAAAATAAACCTTCATTATTAAACAACTTCAAAGCATAATATTTTTTTTTGTAACATATTTTTATAAAAACATTTGTATTGTTTTTATATGTCAGTTGAACGTCAAATATCGGAGATATTTAAAACAACCTTATATTTTTTTTGCTTTTTTAACTACTTTTGGGCTGTATGAAGTAGTAAAACTACCGCCCATTCTATAAAACTTAATTGAAAAACTTTAATAGATCTTTATTGGATATAATGCTTTTTCCCCTCATAAAGCATTAGGTTAGTATCAAGTAATCTTATTTCATTTGTATGAGTAACACAAGACGAGCTCTTGTAAATTATTACTTTTTGAATAAGTCTTTGAATTGTAGCTTTTTATAATAAGCACCCCTCACATATTATATCCTAAATATTAAACTGTGTTAGAATTTACCTTTTGAGTATACATATTGATTGTATGCCATGGATGCCCTCGTTTTATCAAATACTGTAAAACGGGTTCAAACAATGTATTTTCTATACTTTTTAAATAAAAATAATTGACTTATGAAACGAAATTTTACTATTCAAATCTTATTAATTGCTTTTTTGTCTGTTGCTTCAATCACTCTTTTAGCACAAACAACTTTACCAGATCCACCAGCTAATAAAGTATGGTCGTTAACAACATCAGGTACTTACTGTTCAGGACCAACCAATACAGGTGCAGGAAGTGGAGATACTACTATAGATTGTGGAGCTGGAGCTGTGCCAACAGATTGTGGCTCAGTAGATACTTCCTTTGGTTTAGACAACCAATGTGCAGCTTCAACAGTTACTGTCGTTGGTACACCTGGAGCTAATTTTATCCAACATCAAATTTTTGGAGACATTGGAACATCCGATAATGGACTTGCAGGTTTAGCAGTCCCTTGTAACCCTGGTGTAGGAGGAACAGGTGCGAATGCCAATTGGCCTTCTTCTGCACAAGAAACTAGAAGAATTACACTAACAAACTGGCTTAATCCTGACACAGATGCTTCAGATGGCACAATTTGTATTCCTACATCAGCTAGATTAGACTTCTTAGATACAGCAGTAGGAGATGGAACAGGAGCAGGTGGTGATGAATTACGTTTTACTGTAATTGGTGGTACAAGTGGTGAATGTACAACTTTTGGTATAGAATATACATACGATTTAGCAGTAGCAATTTCGGGTGCTTATAGCAGTTTAAGTGGTACAATTATCCCAACACAAACGATTAGTCAAACTTTGTCCAATGTGCCTAATGCAGGTGGTGGTGCTTATAATGCTACAGATGATCAACTACACAGTTCAGGTTGTGGTTCTATTCAAACAAGTGTAGCATCTTGGTATTTCCCTGGTGGAACAAATACTGCGGCTGTTGGAACAGGATATACTGCTTCAAATGATGTTTATACCTTGATAGATGAAACTGGTTCAACCTTTAACTTAGATTTTACTTCTGCACAAAGTATTACCACTTCTCAAATATCTGGAAATGCTGATGGTAGAGCAACGGCTGGTCCTGGTTTTGGAGGTAAGGTGAAGCTAACAGTTGAGTGGGAATGTTATGAATTGGAAGATCTAGTGCCTGTTACATTAACTTTGTTTGAAGGACGTCAAACAAGTCCAAGAAATGTGGAATTGAATTGGGCAACAGCTTCAGAAACGAACGCCGCTCATTTTGAAATAGAAAGGAGTATTAATGGACAACGTTATGAAGCAATTGGTAAAGTTGATGCTGCTGGGAATTCAGCAGAATTTAATACATATACGTTCAATGATAATACGATAGACAGTAGAGCAGAAGAATATATGTACCGTTTAAAAATGGTCGATCTTGATGGTACTACAGATTATTCAGATGTTATCTCAATAGAATTAAGTATTAATAGACCAGTCGTTACAATTAGCCCAAATCCTACAAAAGGAGATATTATTCTTGAAACGAAAAATTTTGGCGGAACAATTAATTTTGCTGTATTTAATACACAAGGTGCAAGAGTACATCACCAAGTAATTAATGGGAATTCAAATATACACAATCTTGACATCGGTAACTTAGCGAAAGGACTTTATATGGTGCAGCTTTCTAATGGTACAAATAACATTACTAGAAAGATAATTTTAGAATGATGTCTATTGTAAATAGTTTTTTTTAAAACTAGTATAAAATGTTCTAAGGATACATTCCATGAAAGTGGTTTGTATCCTTTTTTTAAATGATTACTTTTTATTTTTTTTAGATTTAAATTTTTTGAATAAAAATTTATTGGGTATTGGGTAAGCTTTAGTTTCATTTACGAATAAGACACTTGCTATCCACCATCTATTTTTTTGATGTACCAATTGATAACTATTAATACCCCTCTTTTCATATGTTCCTTTTAAATTTTTACAATAGTAGCTTTGAAAAACATTGGCTATACCATTAAATTCATTGACGGTAAGACCGATTGCATATTCTTCAAATCCATCTATGGCATATAAAGGACCAACATATCTAACAAATTCTTCTAAATTCATTGTTCTTACCCTTTTTTTACCATCTCTTGTTTCTTGAATAGACATTTTCTGTGCTGTAGGTAAAAATAAATTTCTGTATTCTTCCCAGTCTCTTTGTTCACCGATTTCTCCAGAGATTAATGCTAACATTTTATTGGTAATTCCTTCAATACTTTGAACAGCAAGAGTATCTACTTGTGCATTAAGATTTATATAACAAATAGTTAATAAGGTTATGATGACAGTATTTTTCATGATTTAGCTATTTAAAATAAATACGATAACTAAAAGAAGGAAGGATTGGAAGGAGACGAATACTTTCAGTACTGGTATTATTATTATCAATAATTTCATTATATTGATAGACAATATTTCTTCTATTGTAAATATTATAAATTCCGATACTTAGATTATGCCCTCCCCATTTAGTAGGTTTTTTCCAATTCATATTTATATCAACTCTATGGTTATCAGGTAGTCTATAATCATTTGTGTTTTTTGATATAACTGTTGCATCCGTTATTTGATCAATAGGGTTGATGGCTAGTTCACTACTTAGCAATGTAATTGGACGACCTTTTGACCATAAGCCTCCGATACTAATAGAAAGATTAGGATTTATATTCCGAATATAATTAAATTTTAAAGTATGAGGACGATCAAATGAGAAGGGAAAAGCAATACCTTGATTAATACCATCAAAAACTCTATCAGACTTTGACCAAGTATAATTAAAATGTAGGTTTGAAGAATGAAAACTTCCTAGGATTCCAACTTCAACTCCATTACTTTTTCCTCGTCCTGAAACAATCTCATATTCCCAAAAATTATCTTCATTATCATCAATAGATGTAAAATCTACATTTTCGGCATATGCTACTAGATTATTCATTTGTTTATGGTAAAGTTCGAGGTCAAGTCTCCAATTATCAGATAGTCGTTGATATATGCCACCCGCAAATTGCCAAGCATTTTGTGGTTTGAAATTATCCGTCGCAGGAACCCAAAGGTCATTGGGGAAGCCAGCACCAAAAGTCGATAAGAGGTGTATAAATTGATTCATTTTTGAAACAGTACCAAAAAGTGTGGTTTGGGGTGTTAATTTATACTTGACAAATAAACGAGGTTGGAGGCTTAAAAATGTATTATCTTCAGAGCGGAATGTAGAGAAATTTAAACCAATATTTAGATTTAACTTATCACTTATCTGCCACAAATCTTCAATGTAAGAAGAAGTTTCAAGTGCATCAATAGTATAGGACTCCTCAAAACCTTCCACGATATCTTCGTAATCATCATAGTCATAATCTTCTTCATCTAGGTCAAAATCATAAGAGTAAATCAAAGGCTTAAATATTCTATAGTTTAGATGCCCACCAAATTTTATGAAATGATTAGGAATTGGTACATAATCAAAATCAAGTTTCGCAGCCCACTCCGTTATATTCGAACGGAAATTGATGAATTCAGAATCCGTATAAACGTAATAATCTTCATCTTCAAAATCTTCGATTTCTTCGTCTTCTTCAAGTTCCTCTAATTCAACATAAATTTGCTCATAGGCATTGAAACTATCGTAATTGAATTGGCTATACGTTAGGGTCGTATTGCTAAAAAGTTTTGGATTAAATTGATGATTCCATCGAAAGGCACTTATCGTATTTCCCCATTTATTAGTAACTAAACTGCTTTCATCTACAATATAATCCTCATCTTCCCAAAAGTAAGAACCATTGTCTTTAAAATCATCTGCTCCTTTATAAAAACTAAAGTATATCCTATCCCTTTCAGATAATTGAAATTGTAGCTTCCCATTAAAATCATAGAAATAATAATTAATTCCGCCTCCTTCTCCTTCTCCTGCTTTACTTCTGTCTGTTTGGTTAAAAATGAATTTATCAAGATGTGTCCTACGAAAAGAAAGAAGAAAACTACTTTTTTGTTTTTGCAATGGTCCCTCAATATTAATTTTGGAGGCGAATGTTCCTATAGACAAACCACCTTCGTAGTCATTTAAGTTACCTTCTTTGGTTCGGACATCTAAAACGGAAGACAATCGACCACCATATCGAGCAGAAAAACCTTGTTTATGAAAGGTAGTTTGTTTAATGGCATCGGTATTAAAAATAGAAAATAGTCCTAGTGTATGTGAAGGATTATAAACAGGAACACCATCAAAAAGTATGAGATTTTGATCAACTTCTCCACCTCTTACGTGCATTCCTCCTAGACCATCTGCTCCTGTGGTAATACCTGCAAGTTGGTATGTAGCCCTTATAATATCAGATTCCCCTCCTAGACTGGGAGTTTGTGTAACAGCTTTTGTAGGTATCGTAATACCAGCCGCTTGATTACTTCGATAAAATAACGCTTGCTTGTTATTGTCTGGCTCTAATATAGAACCAGGTGTAACAACGACCTCTTGTAGTGTTAAATTTGGTTTTAGTTCTATTTTTAAGGGAAGATTTTTTTCTAGAGTTCCTTTGTTTTGAAATAGATTATATCCTAAATAAGAGATGGATAAATGATAATTTCCCTCTAGTAGGGTTAAGCTAAAAAAACCATATTCATTACTAGCGATTCCTTTACCTGAAAGAAGATCGATAATATGGGCTCCTATAAGCCTTTCTCCTGACTGAGCATCTATCACATACCCACTAATCGAATATTTTTTTAGCTGCTTTTTTAAAAAAACTAAACCATTTCCTTGTACTTTATATCGAATCTGACTATCAGTAAGACAATGATTAAGAATATCTCGGATACTGTTTTGTTCAAACTGAACAGATATTTTTTTATCAATATTTTTTAAACGACTGGCAAAAGAAACATTGATTTCTGCAATTTCACTTAGTTTTAAGATGGCTTCTTTTATACTTATATTTTGGACATTAAAATCTATCTTTTGAGCAAGAAAATCCTGTGCTGTAAGCATACTAGAGCTGCAACAGCAAATTAAACATATCAAAAAGTACCGAAGTATAGTAATAATTAGTACAATTTATAGTTAATGGCAATCTGCACCAGATAAAATTAACTTTCCATCTTTTTTTTCTACTCTTGCTCCTACAGCAACAGCTATATGTTGTAGAATATTTTCTAATTCTGGCTTTATAAATCGAGCATTAAAACGACATTCAGCCATCGACGGGCTTAATTGTATTTGTGTACTAAAATGTCGATTTATATCATGAATAACCTTCTGTAATTTTGTATCCTCAAACGTCAATATTTGTGTTTTCCAAGATTGCTCATTTGGATTTGTTGTTTCTTCTATTTTAGTAATTTCCTTTTTTTCTTTTATAAAAATAGCTTTATTTCCTTTAACTAGAAGCGTTTTAGCTTTTTTATTTTGCAACGATTCAAAACGTACTTTGCCTTCTGTAACCAAAATTGTGCTTTCTAACTCTTCAGAAAAATCTCTTAAATTAAATGCTGTTCCTAAGACAGTAGTACTGGTTGATGGGGTATGAATAACGAATGCTTGATTAGGGTTCTTGGTAACTTCAAAGTAAGCTTCGCCAGTCATTTTAACTAAACGATTTTTATCCAAAAATTCTTTAGGATATTCTAGTTTAGAATCTTTATTCAACCAAACTTTAGTACCATCTTCTAAGTCAATTAATAAAGGAGCTTTACTAGTATTCTCTGCAGTTTGCCATTCTAATTCTGGAGATTGTAATTGTGTATAAAGAAAACCTACTATACCAATAACTAGTATCGCAGCAGCCCAACGCCATAAACGATATATATTATTTTTTTGAGGCTTAGAGTTAATCGACTTTATAGCAGATGTAGAAGATTGTTCAATCTTATGTTCGAGTTTTTTAAATTCCTTTTGGAGGTCATAGACCTCCAATTGAGGAGAATAATCAGCACTTAAATCCCAAGTCTTTTCAATTTGGGTTTTTAGCAATTGGTTATCATTAGAATCTTTTAGCCACGCATTTAATAGTGCAAGCTCTTCTATAGAGAGTTCACCTTTAAGTTGCTTATAAATAAGTGATATGTAAAAATTTTCATCCATAGATTTTCATTATTAATTACTATTAGGACAATATAGAATACTTTTTCCCCTATTTTTTATGGCAATAATCCTAATAATAATAAGAGATAACCCATCTTTGAAACAACTAATCGGATAGCTTTTAAAGCTTTAGTCATCTGATTTTCAATTGTTTTAGTAGAAATATTTAATCGTTTTGCAATTTCTTTATGAGATAAATTTTCAAATCGACTCATGCTAAAGATTAAACGACAGCGTTCAGGAAGATTATCGATCGCCTCTCTTATTGCGGTTTCTAAGTCGCTTGTTTCGACGAGTTGCTGAGGATTTGGAGCAACATCAATATCTACAGGAATAGTATCATCTCCAAAGCTAAAACGTTTTTGTTTTTTTATATAATTTAAACTTCGATTGACCATAGAACGGTGTAAATAGGATTTTAGTGAAGATGTAATCGTTAAATGTTCTCGTTTTTTCCATAATTCAAAAAAGACCTCTTGAGCTATATCTTTCACTTGTTCTTGATCTTTTATAAGTTTATATCCAACATTTAATAAATAGCCATAGTAGCTATTGAAGATATGTTGCAAACTCCTTTTATCTCCCATGGAGAGACCACGAAGCCAATCTTGTTCTTGTTGTTTGCTAGGATTTACCATTTTGTTAGTCTTCAATATATGGATATTTTATATCCGTCAAAAATAATCCTTGAGGAGGAACACTCCAAGACTTTTTTAAAAATTGTTGATGTTCTAAGGCTTTTTTGACCTCTTCAACTGAAAAAATACCAGTCGAAACATTGATACACATTCCGACAATTAGTCGTACCATGCCTCTTAAAAAACGATCCGCAGAGATATGGAAGACTAAACGATCTTTTTCTGGACTTAGTATCCATTCAGCTCGCTTCAGTTTACATTTATACGTTTTACTATCTCCTCCTGTTTTACAAAAGGGTCTAAATTCATTATAGCCTAGTAATAATTGTGCTGCAGATTGTAAGTCTTCCAGAGGATAATTGGCTTGTGCATAAGGCTGATAGGCTGTTTCTGTTTGAAAAGGATTCTTTTTTAAAGTTATATGATATTCATAGCTTCTACTTATTGCATCAAATCTAGCATGCGCTTCCTCTTCGACAGGAATGATTCGATAAATAGCGATGTCCTTACCAAGCATCTTATTGATTCTAGAGATAAAGTTTTTTGGAAAATCAGTAGTATAATTAAAATGTAGAAAATACTGTTTTGCATGAACTCCTGTATCCGTTCTGCCACAGCCAGTAGTGAATATTGGAGCTTGGAGTATTTTAGAAAGTTCTGTTTCTACTATTTCTTGTACCGAAATACTATTGGGTTGTTTTTGCCAACCATGAAAACGAGTACCATTATATGAAAGTTCTAGAAAATATCGCATTGGTATTTTATAGTAGTATACTATTAAAAAGTAAAGCTAAGAAGATATTTTAAATATGTCCTCTATATGATGAACTAAAAATAAGATCATTTCGTTATCTAAGGCAAAATACTTCGTTTTAAAAATAAACTAACTAATTATGATAGGAGCAATTGTAGGAGATATTATTGGTTCACGATTTGAACGAAACAACAAAAAGAGCATTGAATTTGAGCTGTTTAATGCTCATTGTACCTTTACAGATGATACGGTAATGACTATAGCTATAGCTGATGCTTTGATGAACAATAAAGGCCTTGTAGAACGAATGCAGTATTATGGAAGGAAGCATTTTAGCGCAGGCTATGGTAGTACTTTTCGACATTGGCTGATTAATGATAATCCTACTCCATATAACAGTTGGGGGAATGGCTCTGCGATGAGAGTAAGTTCTGTAGGTTACTTGTATCAGGATATAAATAAAGTGCTTGAGATAGCCAAACAAACCGCAGAGGTATCTCATAATCATCCTGAAGGGGTGAAAGGAGCGCAAGCTATTGCAGCAGCAATATTTCTAGCGAGAAATAATCATTCTAAAACACAAATCAAACAATATATTCAGAAGACGTTTGAATATAATTTGCAGCGGACAATAGAGGCTATTCGCCCCAGTTACAAATTTGATGTAAGCTGTCAAGGCTCTGTGCCAGAAGCCATTATTGCATTTTTGGAATCTAATGATATAGAATCGGCTATTAGATTAGGAATCTCAATAGGAGGTGATAGCGATACAATTGCTTGTATGGCGGGAGCAATTGCGGAAGCCTATTATAAATATATTCCTAAAGAAATTATTGAAGCCACAAAACAACGCTTAAAACCAGATCTATTAGCTATATTGGAACAATTTTATCAACATATTGACTACTAATGGAAAAGATAATATTAAAATAAGTGGTTTAAGGATTGGCAAACTTGCCATAAAGCAAAGTGCTTTGAATTCAAAACATCCTGGAGTATTTAGTACATTAATGTCCTTTAAAGATAAAAAATATGGAGATTGGTGTCTGTTTGGGTATGGCTAATAGAGCATCCTGAAGGAACATTTCTAATCGACACAGGGCTTTCTTCGGATGTTAACCGAAAAGGATATTTCAGGGAACTTGATTTTGTGTCTAGGTATTATTTTGAAAAACAAATGAAGTTTGGAATATCTAGAGAAGAGGAAATTGACAAACAACTAAAACAGCTTGGAGTAGAAGTTAAATCAATTGATAAACTAATATTGACTCACTAATGAGAGTTGTGATAAAATTCTTGTTAGTGCGGATAAATTTAAAATTATATTTCTATCAACGCATGATGTACACAATCCTCAAATATTAAAAAATGATGTTGTACTATAAGTTTTTCAATTTAAATCAATAGCTATGAATAGTTCAAAAATGTTTATGTTCCTTTTGATAATTTTCTTCTTTAAAAGGGTTGTATTAGCGCAGTCTGAAATGACTTCTTGGAACTATCATCTTGAATCAGAGAACGGTGTAGGAGCTACAGAAAGCATAATTTTAAAAATTCTTAATCCAAGTCAATTTAAAAATATAGACTATCTTCTAGGAAAAACGATTAGAAAAAATATTGAATTGGAAGAGATTGATATTTATAAAAATAAGAACTTCAAATCAACTATCTCTGCTAAGATGGTTTCTAAACTATTTTATGATGTTTCTTTTGATACCATCATCGTCTACGATACAAATACGTATAAAAAAATAGTAAAAAAAAGAACCCATCAGCAGCCCAAATATCCTACTGTGGAGTCGATGTATCAATTTACTCAAAACTGGTCAATTGATGCTCAAAGTCAACAGCTACAAAATAGTATTTTGGACATCAGTGTTTTCCAATCGTCTAAAGAAAAAGAACCCTTATTCTGTTTTATAAATGAAAAGAAGACAAGATTACCTTTAAATGATCCTTCAATTGTTTGGGCAGCTAGTATTTCCTCGTTTTCAGACTTAAAAAATACGGACTTAAAAAAGAAAATATTTTCAAAAAAACACCTTCAAAAAAATAAGATAGTCAGTATTCAAAAAGATAAAATATTAACAAAAAGTACAATGTTAGAATTACTAGAAGCTCCTATAGATACAATTGTTACTTTCGAACCTGACATTATAGATAATGGGACAGAAACGTATGTAAAGAGAGCTAATTGGAAACCTGAGCATATTTCAACATTTCTAATTGTTCAGAATATTTATTTCAATATAGAAACGAATTCCTTTTATTCTAAAGTGTTAGCAATTGCTCCCACAGTAAAAAATACCAAAGGCAGTCCAAAATATCGTAAGCCACTATTTTGGATAGTATATGATGAGATTTTTTTACCGCCTTTAAAAAGAGAATAAATTAGCGTTTCTTTTTCTTATTTTTGCTAGCGGAATCCTTCTGTTGTTGTGCAATTTTTTGTTGTTCTTCTAGGGCTTTTTGCAAGCGTTCTTGGAAACCACCTTTCTTCTTGGGTTTCTTTTTATTGGCTTCTAGTTCTGCTTTGATTTTTTCATCATCAAACATAAATTTCTTCGTTCCTACTGTTTGGAAAATATTTAAGAGATTACTGAAAAACATATAACAAGTTAATCCTGACGCCATAGAATTAAATATAAATAAGAACATTAGAGGCATAAAATACTGGACATACTTCATTGCAGGTTGTGCCGAATAGTCCATATGTTTGGAATTATAATAAGTATAAACCAAAAGCGATATAGCCCAAAGTATCGTAAATAGACTCAAATGACTTCCAAAAAATGGCAATTCAAATGGTAAATTAAAGAAGGCATCATAATTAGATAAATCGGTTGCCCAGAGGAAGCTTTCCTGACGGAACTCAATAGAAGCTGGGAAATAACGATATAGTGCAATCCATATTGGCATTTGAATAAACATAGGCATACACCCTCCTAAAGGACTTACCCCTGTCTCACGATAAAGCTTCATCGTTTCCATTTGTTGTTGTTGGGAATCTCCTTTTGTTTTTTCCTTGAGTTTTTCGATTTGAGGTTTCAAGGCTGCCATTTTAGCTTGGGAATAGTACATCTTATAGGATAAAGGATAAAGTACTAATTTTACTAAAAATGTTATTAATAAAATTACTAGACCTTTTGTCCCTATAAAACTAGAAAAGAAATTGAAAATAGGTCGAATAACCCAACGATTAATTGTTCCAAAGAAACTCCAACCATAGGGAATAATATCCTCAAAGCCGATACCAAAACTTCTTAGTCGATCAAATTCATTTGGACCTATATACATTTGCATAGCAAATTCACCGCTACCAGAGAGTGGAAGTACCAATTCAGAGCTGACTTTCTTTAAATCTTCATTATCATCTCCCAAGGCTTTGGTTTCTGCTATAGCAGAGGCAAAACTCTTATCTTTAGCAATTAATGTAGAATTAAAAAATTGGTTAGAGTGAGAAATCCAATGAATAGGATCTTCTAGTTCTTGTTCATCATCACCTCTACAACTACAATAACTCGGATCATCATCAGCCTCTTTGAAGTAAACCGTAGAGAAAGATCGTTCGTAATAATCATTGATTTCAAGTTTATCTAGATAATTTTCCCAGTTGAGCTTTATGGCATTAGTACCACTAGATAAAACGCTTTCCAAGCCTTCTGTTTTGATGGTATAGTCGAGAGTATAATCACCATTTAGTGTATATATCTGTTGAAAAACTTTACCATTACCAGCACTTACACTAAAAGTGATGCTATTATTACTTACATAACTAGGTGTAAAATATAAATCCGAGGTATTGATGGCTTGTCCTGAAGCTAGAGGTAGAGAATAGCTAAATTTATTTTTATCATCTTCTAGCAGTTTCAGAGTGGTGTAAAGTTCTTGCTTATCTTCATCAACATAAGCCTTCTTATATCGTTTCAGTTCAACCTCTTTTATATGTCCACCTTTATTGGTAAAGGTGATTTTTATAAAATCGTTTTCTAATACTTGTGTAATTTCTGTTCCCCTTCCTGCATTTGCAAAATCGCCAAATTTGCCCTGTACTTGGATATTCAATAAAGAATCATTTGTAGGAGGAGTATCAGTAGGAATAGTATTGGTCGGTTTAATTTCCAGATTATCCTGAACCTTCTGAGCCATTTCAATTGAATCTCTTACTCTTTCTTGTTCTTTCAATTCTTCTTGAGTAGGGGCATTTATATAAACATAAGTAAAAAAGAGAATGCCCAATAATAAAAAGCCAATGATTGTATTCTTGTCCATTTAATTTAGTGTTGTTCACAATCGCGATGACAGCGTCATCTACTTTAGAACCGCAAAGGTACACTTTTGTTCTTTTCTAAGTAAAAAACTAGATAAATCTTATTTTTTATAAGATGAAAAACGATGAGTTTTATTTGAAAGTAAGCAGGGAGTTAATTTTTTTTTTTTTCTAAAACCCAACCAGAGTACTATATTTATTCGTAATATATTTATTAAACATATTTTTAAATAACTTAATAAAAGCATGAACCTATGAAAAATTTATTAATTTCTTTATTAGCCCTATTATTTATAATTCCTTTTACAGTAGATGCTAGGGATTTTTCTTGTTCTCAAGATGATGATATTGCTGGCCCGTTTACTAGTAAAAGACATATTTATGCGTCTACTTATTGGCCTAAAGTTGGTCAAGTAGTTACTTTTTCTTTATCTAATTCTGTTCCTTCTGGAGGTACAAGAGATTGGACGTTTTTTGGTCCCGATGGGAGCGCAATTATATCCCCGTTTAATCAGAATAGTCCACTTATTACCGTTGTTGGAGGAAGTCTTACAGGAGATTTTGTATCTGTTGTATTTAATTGTAGAATATCTGACGTCTGTGTTAGTTTTAGTTGGGATAAAGGGTTTGGGAGATGGTTTACAGCATGGCGAACCGTATATATTAATTCTAATCAATCTGGTGTACCAATTACAGGCCCTTCATCAATTTCCTGTGGAATGAATCAAAGTTTGACTTATAGTGTTAATCATACAGGAGTGTTTCAAACAATGAACTGGTCTTTTCCTTCTGGTTGGACAACTTCAAATGGGACAAATACCATTTCCACAACGTCTACTAGTGTTTCCGTAAATACAAATGGTTCTTCTGGAGGATATGTTAGTGCTAACTTTGTGACACCGTTTGAATGTCAAGAAACAATAGGAATGCCTAGTTTATTAGTAAATAGTAGTCCTTCGCAGTTATATATGCATGGTCCAACTACCATATGCCCTGGGTTGGATGGATTTTCAACCTATTCGGTTACAAATACTCCAGGATATACTTATTCATGGTCAGTTACAGGGGTGTTATCGTTGGCAGGTACATCTTCTTCGGGTTCAAGTGCAACAGTTTGGGCACCAGGTGTAACAAGTGGTTCAGGTACTGTAAATTGTATGGTTACAAGTTCTTGTGGTAATGCAAGTCTTTCTAAGTCTGTAAGTGTAAGTTGGACGCCCTGTAATGGCGGAGGTGGATTTTTCAGGCAAGGTGAGCAGCAGAAAAATGAACTAGAAGAATCTGTAGAGAACAATAAAGATAACTTAGATGAAAGTTTTGATAGTAATATTATGATTTATCCTAATCCTGTATCGGATATAATCAACATAGCGTATACAGAAAAAACTAATGCCTCTGTCCGTATTGAATTATGGGGAGTTTCTGGTAGAAAACTAAAGACCATTACGGATTATACTGCAAAGTATGAAGGGGAAAATTTACTGAGGTATAATATGAACGATTTACCTTCAGGAATGTATTTTGTACGAATTACTATGGATGAAGAAAGTGTAACGAAGGCAATTATACATCAATAACGATTTATAAATTAAGAATGAGGAAGGATTTTAGTAGAATTCCTCATTCTTCCTCTAAAAGCTGCCGTTCTATGGCTAATTTTCGATAAACTAATTGAGAAAGCCATAATCCAAAAAGCATAAAACCTATAATCGTAGGATAAAATATCATGCGCATCGTACTATCTAAGTCATCTGCCCCTAGACCAGGATTTCCACCATTACCAGGATGTAAACTCTCAACCATTCTAGGAATAATAAACAATAAAGGAATAAGCATTACAAAAGCAAAAATATTATAGATAGCAGATATTCTTGCTTTTTTTTCATCATCTTCAAAAGAACCTCTTAGTACAAAATAGGCTAAATAAATAAGCATAGCAATAGCAGACATATTCTGTTTTGGATCAAAGCTCCAGTATGCTCCCCAAGTGTATTTTGCCCATATAGCACCCGTTACAAGCCCTAGAATACCATATAATAAGCCTATTTGTGCATAGGCATTTGCCTTTTCATCATGTATAACTGTATTATTTTTTAGATAAAAAATACTTTGAAGCATTGATAATAATAAGATTAACATCATAGCGAACCAAAGGGGTACATGATAAAAGGTATTTCTGATGGTTTCTCCAAGAATACCTCTATATGGAAATGTGAATTTTTCGCTTTGTATTAAGTTTTCCATGGGCGTTTTTGTCCATGCCTGTATGCTTTTTAAACTGTCATTTTCAGCAGGAGCAGTAATAAATGCAGCAGAGGGTAATACCGAAGTCCCATCAGTTGGATGTTCTAATACTAATGTTAATTCTTGTTGAGCTTGAGTAGTAGGAAGCTGACTTGGGAAAACGAAATTTGCTTTTAAATTAGTAGGAGATTGAACCTCAATTGTATTAGCCTTTATAGTGTATAGACTATCTAATTTGAACCATATTCTTATATTTTCGGATTGTTTATGATAGGAAGAATTATATCCTTTTATGTTAAAGGATATCGATTCACCTGATTTTGCCGTAATAGGTGAAATTTGGATGATGCCTGTTTTTAGGGGAACAAGCATTCCAACTATTAGACCATAAAGCATCAAGCAAACCCCTAAGATTTTCCACCAAGTCATTGAACAGTATTAAAGGATTATCTTCTTCTTCGTCCACCTCCCATCATATTCTTAAAGTTAGGCATTCCCCTCATTTTTCCAGTACTCATCTGGTGCATCATTTTACTCATAGACTCAAATTGTTTAATAAATTGATTGACTTCTACGATTGAGTTTCCGCTACCTCTTGCTATACGACGCTTTCGACTACCATTCATCAATTGAGGGTTATTACGTTCTTCTTTCGTCATAGATAAAATGATGGCTTCAACTTTTCCGAAAGAACTATTATCAATATCAAGATTTCGTACCATTTTACCCATACCTGGAATCATGCCAACTAAGTCTTTGATATTTCCCATTTTTTTAATTTGGGCAATTTGAGAGAGGAAATCATTGTAATCAAATTTATTCTTCTGAATCTTTTTCTGGATTCTAGCGGCTTCTTTCTCATCTAGTTGGTCCTGCGCCTTTTCAACTAAGGAAACAATATCTCCCATCCCTAAAATACGCTGTGCCATTCGCTCTGGATGGAATACATCGAGCGTATCCATTTTTTCACCTCTGCTGGCAAATTTAATGGGTTTACCAACAGTATATTTAATAGATAGTGCTGCTCCACCTCTAGTATCTCCATCTAGTTTTGTTAGGACGACACCATCGAAATTAATACGCTCATTAAATGCTTTAGCTGTATTTACAGCATCCTGTCCTGTCATAGAGTCCACCACAAATAGCGTTTCTGTTGGAAGGATAGCATTTTTGATGTTTTCAATTTCATTCATCATATCCTCGTCTACCGAAAGACGACCAGCCGTATCGACGATAATAACGTCTATTTTATTCTCAACAGCATGGACAATCGCATTTTGTGCAATCGTTACAGGATCTTTTAATCCCACTTGTTTATATACAGGAACTTTGATTTGTTCTCCTAGAACCGTTAACTGATCGACTGCCGCAGGACGATAGACGTCACAGGCGACCAACATCGGCTTCATTTTCTTCTTTGTTTTTAAGAAGTGCGCTAATTTTGCTGAGAAGGTCGTTTTACCAGAACCTTGTAATCCCGAAACCAAAACAACTCCTGGTTCGCCTTTTACATTGATACCAACGGATTGACCACCCATCAACTCTACCAATTCGTCCATGACGATTTTAACCATTAATTCTCCTGGCTTGATCGCATTCAATACATTTTTAGTACCGAGCGCTTCGTCTTTAACTTTATCCGTGAATTTCTTGGCAATGGTATAGTTTACATCTGCTGCAACTAAAGCTCTACGGATTTCTTTAACAGAATCAGCAATGTTAATCTCAGTAAGACGCCCTTCCCCTTTGAGGTTTTTAAAGGCACCTTCTAAACGGTCACTTAAACTTTCAAACATTTTTTATATTTTTCAGAAAAATAAATTTGTGCAAATATAATAGAGTATTGGTCAAAAAAATAACTTATCTCTTGCGATTTTATGGATTTTTATTTTTTGTGTTCAAAAAGATATTTTATCCTAGTATTAGTCTATTAACAAAAAAGTTCTGAAAAGGATTAATTTTAAGTTTAATTGAAACAATACAAAACGCTTATGAATCAAAAATACCTCAAAAATTTAATGCCCACCGTTGTTTTAATGGGATTGCTTGGTTTGGCGGGGTTATATTTATATTTTTTTACAGATACTCAAGTCTTTTGGTCAGGATACATTACAATGATGTTTTTTTATGGACTCATATTTTTTATGGGAACTTATGCGGCTACACTTCGACAATCCGACTCGGCAACAGATGTGATGCTGGCTGGTCGAAATATTCCTTTGTGGATAGCAGTATTTACGATGAGTGCGACTTGGGTAGGAGGGGGGTATATTAATGGTACAGCAGAATATACCTATGCTGATGGCTATGGTTTAACTTGGGTACAAGCTCCTTGGGGATATGCGATGAGCCTTATCATTGGTGGATTATTTTTTGCTAGAAAAATGCGTCGGTACGAGTTTAAAACAATGTTAGATCCTCTAGGACAACGATATGGAAAACGAATGGCAGCTTTATTGTTTATTCCTGCTTTATCAGGAGAAATATTTTGGACTGCTGCTATTCTTACTGCTTTGGGAGCAACCTTCGCTACAGTACTAGGGCTAGATATACAAACAGCTATTGTTTTATCGTCTTTAATTGCGATTGCATATACGGCAATAGGAGGGCTTTGGGCTGTGGCATTGACCGACATAGTACAGATGATTTTACTTTTTTTAGGACTCATTATTGTACTTCCGTACGCACTTGATAGCGTTGGAGGATGGGATCATGCTTGGTCTTTATACAAGGAACAAAAAGGAGGGCTGGCATCATTTTTCCCATCAAAAGAAACATTAGGGAGCTATTATTGGAATTGGTGGGACTACGCTTTATTGTTGATGTTTGGAGGTATTCCTTGGCAAGTTTATTTTCAACGGGTATTATCTTCAAAGAATGAAAATACAGCCGTTCGTTTATCTATTATCGCTGGGGTGGTCTGTTTGTTAGCAGCTATTCCCCCAATTATGATAGGCGTAATTGGTGGAGCAGTACCTTCGTGGGAAAGTTATGGTGCTGCCGCTGCACCTAGTGAAGCAGCTTTAGTTTTACCATATGTTGTTCGTTATTTGACTCCTGATATTGTAGCAACTATAGGACTAGGAGCGATAGCTGCTGCTGTGATGTCTTCTGTAGATAGCTCAATTTTATCGGCTTCTTCAATGGCAAGTTGGAATGTATACCGTCCTTTAGTAAAACCAAATATTTCCAATGAAGGTTTAACCAAAGTGATCAAACGATGTATTTGGATTATTGGTATAACGGCTACAATCCTAGCATTGAAAATTACAAGTGTATATGCTTTATGGTTTCTGTGTAGTGATTTTGTATACTGTTTACTTTTCCCTCAATTGGTAACGGCTCTTTTTGATAAAAAGGCAAATGCTTGGGGATCTTTTGCAGGGTTTGTTGTGGCTTTTATCTTAAGGTTTGGAGGCGGAGATGCAACACTAGGAATCCCAATATTGATTGATTATCCGATGATTGAAGATGGGGTAGTATTATTTCCTTTTAGAACATTAGCAATGTTGTCAGGTTTATTGACTATTATTATTGTTTCAAGGCTTACTCAAAAACAAAGCCCACCAGTAGCATTACAAAAAGCTAAATTATAATCATATGAATGTTAAAAATGCTTACAATACTTGGTCAAAGATATATGATACTAATGAAAATAAGACTAGAGATTTAGAGGGGATTGCGTTAAAAGAAATTTTATCAAAAAAAAGATTTGGTAAATGCCTTGAGGTAGGATGTGGAACAGGAAAGAATACCATTTGGTTAGCCCAAAAATCAAACGCTTTACTTGCCTTAGATTTTTCAGAAGGTATGTTGAAAATTGCAAAACAAAAAGTCAATTCTTCTAAAGTAAAATTTTTAAAAAAAGATATAACGGAACATTGGAACTTACAAGAGAACAATTTTGACGTAGTGGTTTTTAGTTTAGTTTTAGAGCATATTAAAAACTTGGAACACATTTTTACGGAAATATCAAAATACATTTCAAAAAAGGGATTCATTTATATTGGAGAATTGCACCCGTTCAAACAATATATGGGATCGAAAGCTCGATATATGAATGAGAATAATGAAGAAGAAATTCTAGATTGTTTTGTTCATCATCTTTCTGATTTTACGAGTCTAGCTAAAAAATATGATTATCAAATTTTAAACATAGGAGAGTATTTTGATGAGGGAGATAGAACCAATATCCCAAGAATATTATCTATTCTTTTACAAAAAAAGTAACAAAGTCTTTTAACTTAGCGTCTTAATCGTAGATTCTAAATTTATATAAAAATGGACAATACAATTGCTACTGATTTTTTTGATCGTTTGAAAGGGGAGCTTCGTGAAGGAATTGACACTATCATTAATCATCCTTTTATACAACGAATAAAATCAGGTCAACTCAATAAGAAGCAGTTTAGATATTTTGTGGAACAATACGGAATATATTGTAATTATTTTCCTCGTTTTTTGGCGGCAGCAGCAGCGAATATTACGGATGAAAAAACAAGATTCCCGATAATCGAAAACCTCTGGGAAGAGCATGGAGAAGGTGATTTTAGACGTTCTCACCGTGTTTTGTTCAATAATTTTGCCTTGGCATTTGATTTAGATGTGATGGATTTATCTAAATCGACACCACTACCGAGTACTCAAAAATGTGTATCCGAATTATTTGATATGTGTCTTCACGCTCATTTTTTAGAGAGCCTTGGAGCATTAGGGCCAGGAACGGAGTATTTTACTTCGGAAGAATATGCCGCTATTGAAGAAGGCTTGAAACAATACGATGTATTGAATGAACCAGATTATGAATTCTGGACGGCTCATATCTCCCTAGATGAGGATCATTACTCTGATATGGAAGCAGTACTAGTCCCTCATATCCATTCAGAAGAAAATAGAAATTTAATTACTCGTGGCGCACACAAAGCCATAGAATTAGAAATTCTTTTCTGGGATGGTTTGGAAGAAAATCTGCCAGATAAGTTTGATGGAGGGATATAGAAGTTAGATCAACATATGCCCACCATCTGCAGTAAATACACTTCCGGTACAATAACTTGAAGCATCTGAAGCTAAGAAGATGGCTAATCCTGCCATTTCGTTTGGTTGAGCCATACGTTTTTGAGGAAGGTGTTGTTCTATTTGCTTTAGAATGGCTTCATTTTGCCAAATGGCAGAGCTAAATTTTGTTTGAATTAGACCTGGACAGATTGCATTTACCCGAACGTTATCTACGCCCCATTCTTTCGCCATATTTTTAGTTAACATCGTCAAGGCTGCTTTGCTTACACTATATAAACCCAATCCAAAGCTAGGTTTCATCCCTTCAACAGAGCTAATGTTGATGATAGAACCACCCCCATTTTTTTTCATTATAGGCTGTACCATATTACTTAATAAAAAAGGAGCTTTTACATTGATATTCATTATCTTATCAAAGACATCTTCATCCATTTGTTGAATAGGAGCAAAAACGGGATTTGTAGCAGCATTATTGATTAAAATATCAACTGTTCCAAATTTATCAATCGTTTTTTGAAGCAGCTGTTCTTGTTGTTTTTTATCTCCAACATGACAGGAAATACCTATAGCACTTAAGCCTAAATTTTGAAATTCTTCAGCGACTTGATCTACGGCTTCTTGTTTTCGGCTACTGATAACAACATTAGCACCGAATTCGGCTAAACCTTTAGCAATAGATTTTCCAATCCCTTTACTAGAACCTGTAATGATAGCTGTTTTGCCGTCTAATCTAAAAAGTGGAGCAATTTCTTGGTTGGTATTTGACATCTTAAGTTGGTTTTATCTTGTAATTGTGTCAGCAAAAATAATATAAAAAAGGAACTTACAAAGCTAGCGTTATTGTACTTTTAATGAAACATCGATGATTAAATAATCTTTAAACATACAAGGAAATGATTATTTCATCATAGTAAGATTAACATAAAATAAAAATAATCAGATGAAAATAGAGAAGTTGTCCTAACATATTTGGATTAAAAGATATGTTATCATCTTCTTAAGGTTATAAAAAGTGTAGTACGCACTACATTTTGAAGAACTTATTTCAGATAACTTTGTTTCATTTTTAAATAAAATATGAAATTTTATGACTATTAGATATGTATTCCTTTTACTAGGGTTCAGTTCGATTTTTTTTAGCTCATGTGCTCAAAAATCTACAAGTTCAATTCCCTCAACGATTAAAAAAGATAAAGAAATGATTCAAAAAGAAGGTTTGGAAACAGCTACTTTGGGAGCAGGATGTTTTTGGTGTGTTGAAGCGGTATTTCAAGAACTGAAGGGCGTTCATTCTGTAGTTTCTGGTTATACAGGCGGAGATATTGATTTTCCAAATTATAAACAGATTACTACAGGTTTGACAGGACACGCAGAAGTGGCTCAGCTTAAATTTGATCCTAAAATCATTAGCTTTGAAGAAATTCTAGAGGTCTTTTGGTCTACGCATGATCCCACAACTTTGAATAGACAAGGATATGATGTAGGGACACAATATCGATCAGCGATTTTTTATGAAACAGAAAAACAAAAAGTGATTGCTGAGAAGTCGAAAAAAGAAGTCGCTACTGAGTTGTGGAATGATCCAATCGTAACGGAGATCACGGCCTTAGGTGATTTTTATAAAGCAGAAGATTATCATCAAAACTATTATACCAATAATCCCAATCAAGGCTATTGTCGAGCAGTAATCAACCCTAAAATGGAAAAGTTTAGAAAGCGTTTTAAAGATAAATTAAAAACGGAAGAGGACTATAACATAGAAGAGCAAAAAAAAAATGAAAAGATCTATAAAACAGATGCGGAATGGAAGGCTCAGTTAGATGAGATGCAATACTATGTATTGAGAGAACAAGGAACAGAACGAGCATTTACAGGCAAATATTGGGATAATAAAAAAGAAGGAACGTATAACTGTGCAGGTTGTAAATTACCGCTTTTTAGTTCGAAAACAAAATTTAAGTCAGGCACAGGTTGGCCGAGTTTTTATGAACCCTTAGAAGCAAAGAATGTAGAAAGTGAAAAAGACACTTCTTATGGCATGGTAAGGAGTGAGGTACATTGTGCGAGATGTGGCGGACATTTAGGACACGTATTTGATGATGGGCCTAAACCTACGGGACTTAGATATTGTATTAATTCTGTATCTTTAGACTTTGAAGAGGAAAAACCTTAGCACTACCAATGCTACAATTACCTAATTAAACATTATAAAGATAGATCGATAATTTTGGTCTATCTTTTGTTTATTTTCCTTTTCCCTTTATTTTTAAACTATGATTCGTTTTTTTATAAAGGGGAGTTTGTTTTTATGTATTAACCTTGTACTTATACTTGGAGTATTGATTTTTTTATCTCATCGTACAGCTTCACAAGATTTTACGAATTCTACTACTCGTTCTAACTTATTTTTTATTAAAGAAAACGATCAATATGATTGGTTGATATTGGGAACTTCTCATGCGGAGGTTTTTTCAAGAGAAGGACAACATGATTTGCTAGAAAATCAATTGAAGAGGCAAATCATTAACCTTTCAGAAGGTGGTGGTGGTGGCGGATTATTGAATCAACTCATTTATACCCGTTATTTTTTTGAAAAAGAGAATAAAGCGGATACCATTATTTACTTCATTGATCCCTTTGTTTTTTATAATACTAAATTGGATGAAAACCCATACATCTACGAACATGAACCCCTTGATTGGGTATTTTTTAAAATTAATATAGAAGAAAAAATACAAAGAAGTTGTTTAATTAATTATCTAACTTCTAAGGCAAAACCCTTTTGGTGGCATTTAAAACCCATTCCAGAGCGATTGTCTACAAAATCACTATCAAGTATTGATACACTAGCCTTGAAAAAACGTTTAGAAATCTTATATCCTAATGGGATTGATATAAATACTTATAAGAAGAAGAAAACAATATTCTTAAAATGGATTGACTTAGCGTTAGAGAAAACACAGTCTATTGTATTCATTATTCCACCTACATTATATGCTCAAAACCTACCCAAACATGAAACATTGTTGAATCTTTTGGAAGAGCTTAAAAGAGAAAAGGGGATTGCCTATTACGACTTTTCGGATGCTGTTATGAATCCTCGTTATTACCATGACCATGATCATTTGAATCCAGAAGGAATGAATTTTTTTATAAAAAACTATTGGGAAAATAGTTTAATCTCTCCACAAATAAGGGAATAAAATAACGATCAAAGCAAATAGAATCATATCAATTGCTATAAGGATCAGCATATCTTTCCAGATAGCAGTATCTTGTATTAAACGTAGTGCATTGGCAGATAGTTTGACAAGAACCAATAGAATTGGAATAATAACAGGAAAGCCTAAGATGACCATTAAGGTTGCACTGTTTTTAGTTTTGCCTGCTATGCCTGAAATAAACGTAAATGCCAAAGAAAATCCTAGACTTCCTAGTAAAACGGTCTGAATAAAAAGTCCCATCTCTTTAACGGGGTTTCCTGCTACAATACTAAAGGTGAAATAGGTCAAGAAGCATAGGATTGTCAATAAAGCAGTATTGTAAATTATTTTCGCAAAAATAACGGCTAGTGGATTAACAAGGGTATAGTAATACAATTGTCGTCCTGTATTTTCTTGTATAAAACTTTTTGCAATAGCATTAACAGAAGCAAATAAAATGATGATCCAAAATAAAACATTCCAGACACTAGCAGGAACTCTAATGGATGCGATGTAAACGATAAAAACGGTACTCAAGACATATAATAGAATACTGCTTAGGGAATACCCTTGACGAAACTCCAACTTGAATTCTTTATAAATTAAAACGCCAACTTCTTTGAGTAAACTCATGCCATAAAGGTAAAAACTTCAGCATCAAAACGGTAATTTCTGACCTGCTTGTTGTGTCATAGCTTTGAAATAAGTATTGATTTCAGCTAATCGTTCGATTGATGATTTATTGACTATTTTACGACCATCGATAGACGCTACTTTAGTAAGTTCTCCCATTGTTCCTGTAGTGAAGACCTCATCTGCTGTATAAAACTCTGTCATGGATAAGTTTTTTTCTTGGATTGAAATAGCATTGTTTTTACAAATTTCAATAATAATTTTTCTAGTGATGCCTGGAAGACAACTATCAGCGTGAGGTGTATAGACGATTCCTTTTTTGACGATAAATAAATTAACACCATTGGCTTCGGAAACAAAACCATCTTTGTCCAATAGAATTCCAGCGTCAGCATTGGCATGATTAGCTTCTATCTTTGCTAAAATGTTATTGAGTAAATTGTTATGATGGATTTTAGAATCTAGAGACATAGGAGAGTTTCGCCGTATCGAAGAGGTGATTAACGTTATTGAGGGGGGATAGACAGGCGATTTCCATTCTGCTAAAACAATGAGGGTAGAACCAAACTGGTTGAGTCTAGGATCCATACCTGAGGTGATTTTCTTACCTCTTGTTAGTGTCAGCCTGATATGCACACCATCTTTCATATTATTGGCTTCTAGGGTTTGAAAAATGGCTTGCTTTACGGTTTCATTACTAGGAATATCTTGAAAAGCGAGTGCGTGTGCTGAATTTTGTAGTCGTTCTAAGTGATGATCTAAAGCGAAAATCCGACCATCATATACTCGAATGCCTTCCCATACAGCGTCACCGCCTTGTACGACACTATCGAATACAGAAACTTTGGCTTCTGCTCTAGGGAGCAGCTGACCATTGATATAAACTTTTATATGTTCATTTTTAGGATTGAATTTTTGTAACATGATTAAGTTGATTTTATACATTTTTCAAATAAAAAATCATAATACGCTTGACATTGTTCTGCTAACTTTTTTAAATCCCCTTCTAGATTTGTCGTTCTAGGAATATAAGGCTTAAAACCAGTTGATTGATGTACATTTTTATACCAATATTTTGCCCAAATGCCATCTTCTTTTCTTGCGCCAGCTTTCCATTGTAGCATATTTTTATCAAATGGAATATCCAAACATATGCAGAGTTGTCGTAGAATTTGTTCAGGATTTTTTAATAGTTCATTGGTATCGATAATGGCTGCTAGGCTATTTTTTTCTTTTAATTGTAGATAGAGTTCCTGTTGTTTTTTTATGCCTACATCTTGCATCGTAACGATAGGGCGTACTTTCGAATAAGAAGCTATAATTTCATGTGGATTTCGAATTAAAAGAACGTTTTTCATTTTATATAGAAAATCTTCACCTAATTCAATAAGATGGTGGGTCATTTGTTTGTGTAGAACAATGGGAGTTGAATACTCTCCTAATAGAACTTCTTGGACAACCTTTTCTCCATCTTGATATTGACTATTTAAGATAGCTTCTTGAGCAGGGTGTGTTACATTTACATGGCTTAAATAATGCGCATAAAGAGGTTCATCTACTACGGTTGTATCTTCCCGTTGTGCAAAAGAATACATAAGGGCAGTAGAGATATTTCTAGGACTAGACCAAAGGTTAATACGAATCATTTTTTAAAAAACTCTATACATTAAAACAATTCCAAAAAGTACTAGTGCTGCTCCTGCAATCCTTCTAAACCATAAGACATGGATGGGTTTAAGGTACTTTTTGATTTTTTTAGCTAATAAAATTTTTAAACTATCTGTAAAAATGATAGTCCCCATAATTCCAAGCACATAGAGTAAAATTTGGAAATTAGTATAATGCGATTCTATAATAGCTGTACTTATTAAGCCCAACCAAAAAAATACTGTAAAAGGATTAAGAGTATTGACCAGAAAGCCTTTAATGAAAAGTTGGAGATAAGTTGTTTTTTTTAAAGATGTTTTTTCATAATCTAAGGTTTGTTTCTTACTTAGCATTGTACCTAAGCCTATTAAAATAAGCAAGATGCCGCCAATAATTCCTAAGTATAATTTAAAATGCGTTGCATTTGCAATTTGGCTAACATAGTTTAATCCCCAAAAGACCGAAGCTATAAAAAGTACATCACTTATCCATATACCCAAACCAACTACCATCCCAGCTCGAAATCCTTTTTCGATGCTAACCTGAACAAATATGATGAATATAGGACCAAGTAAAAGGCAAAGTAATAGACCAACTTGGATGCCTTGAATTAATGGTGTCATTTAGTGTAATAAATGAAGAATTCTTCAAAAAGGACAAAGATAAAGTCTATTGTTTAAAAAGGATTACTAAGATCTGGATTATTCAAAAAATTGGTATCGGTCAACGTTTTGAGAAAAGCTACTAAATCACTTTTTTCTTGTTCGGTAAGCCCTAAAGGACGAATTAAAGGATCAAGGTTTGGAGCGTAATGCCCTCCAGAGTTATAATGCTCGATAACTTCTTCTAAAGTAGAAAATCGACCATCATGCATATAAGGAGGAGTCATTTGTATATTTCGAAGGGTAGGGGCTCTAAATTTACCATTGTCGAATAGGCGTTGTGTAACAAGTCCTCGTCCTTTATCGGGAAAGTTTTCTAGATCCGTGATATTAT
Organism: Saprospiraceae bacterium; assembly: GCA_020630435.1. Taxonomy (GTDB): domain Bacteria; phylum Bacteroidota; class Bacteroidia; order Chitinophagales; family Saprospiraceae; genus JAHDBJ01. The sequence continues at coordinate 87,688 of JAHDBJ010000004.1, read as the reverse complement.
CTAAACCATTATTAAAATATTCGTTGGTGCTAAGTAGTGGTCCATTATGGCAATGACCGCATTCGGCATCAGGAATATCAGCGGAAATATCAAAGAACATATCAAAACCATTGAGTTCTTCCTCTGTAAAGAAAGCCTCATTTCTAAGAACTTGATCATATTTGGAATTGCCTCCAGAGATAATGATACGTTCAAATTGAGCGATGGCTTTAACCGCTAACTCTTTTGTTATATCATTTACATTTTCGATACCAAATGCTTTTCGAAAGCGTTCAGGATAATCGGGGTGGTTTTTAATTTTTTCAACGACATTGTCCCAATCTTCATGTAATTCTAGGGGATCTTCAACGGGGAGTAATGCTTGTTCTTCAAGTGTCATTACTCGACCGTCCCAAAATAAACCATTTTGATAAAACCCTGCATTGATTAAAGCCATTCCTTGACGATTACCTTGTGTTCCATTGACTCCAAAACTGAAGCGAGTGGGATCGGCAAAACTAGAAAATATAGGGTGGCAGCTTGCACAAGAAACGGTTTGATCTGCTGAAAGAATCGGATCGTAAAATAGCCGCCTTCCCAATTGGACACCTTCTTCTGTGAGTGGATTATCTTCTGGAACTTCTAGTGGTGGAAAACTAGCAGGAATTTCAGGAACATAAGGTACTGGAGCATACAGGACGTCGGTCAAGTCTCCTTCAACTTTAGGATCTTGCTTATCGTCTTTACATGCTCCAAACACAATTAAAAGACATATCAATGGGAGGAATCGTTTATTCATAGTTATTCAACACTAATCGCATCGATAAAGTTAGTCATAAACTTAGTGGATAAATTTAATTGTCCAGGTTCATTAGGATTTGTATGCGTAAAAAACTCTGTATTTATATCAATAGAGCTATCCCCATTGTTGAAAATCTTTTCGAGTTCTAAGACTAACGATTTGGTAGCTTGCCCGTTTTCTACTAATTCAATATTGCCATCTTTTATACTAATAGGAGAAAAGAGATTGTCTGTCCCAAGATGGTATAACATACCTTCATTAAATTCGCCATCTCCATTAGTATCGATTCTACCTTCAAGTTTTACAAAAATATAGCTGTTCCAATTTTCCCAATAATTGCCTGAGCTACTTAGAGGGTGACTTGATGAAAAATCACTAGGGATTTGACGGTTTAGTTCTTGATAAACACCAACACCAAATCCCACTCCATTATACGTTCCAACAGGAATATTTTCGAAGGTTAGGGTTTTTCCTTGAATAGCACTCAAAGAATCAGAGTTTACATCTTCTAAATCTATTAACACAACATCTCCAATTTCTGTTACAATTTCGGGCTTATCGGGCGAATCATTTTCTTCTGTTAATTCTATATTGGAAATATAAAATTGTAATTTGGAAACCATAAAAGGCGTATTTTGATAAGTATACGCTTTATTGAAAATTAATGGCTCACCATTAAAAAGTGTTTTGAATTTAAGATTAAATTGGGCGGTTTCACCTACAGGAGTGGGATCTTTTTCACAAGAACTCATCCATACAAAAAGAGATAGGATTGAAGATAAGATTGCGTTTTTCATAGTAAAGTACTTAGTGTTCATATTATTTTTATCAAAAATATTATAAAAAAATTATTCGGTAAAAGAAAATGCTTGTTGGGTATTGTTAAGGACTTTATTGATTATTGTAGTTTCATCATCTAGGTCAAAGTTTATACCTTTAAAAAAACTTAGATAGTCAATCTGAAACTGTAAGGTGAGATTACCACCTTTTGACATCGTAAAATCTTTAGACAATTCGACCAATGAAGCGGTATTCAAATTGTATGTTTTTGTAAGGTCTTGTTGGCTTGTATCGGGTATGATTTCAAACGTATTAAAAATATAACTTTGGTTAGGTTCATCATACATTGTTTCTGTTTGAATAGCCAAAACATGGTCACTTGTAATAGAGTCAGGGATAATATTGTTTGCGCTTTCATCTAAACCAACTAAAAATTCAATACCTATAAAATCACCAGACGTTTTGAGACTACCAATATTATATGTAAATGTATTTCTATTTACCAATTGAAAGTCATCTATAAGTTGTTCAGGCATAGATTGATTTTGAACATAAAAGCTCATAGTATCTATTACCCCAATTTTTGTACCATCTCCTCTTATTAAACTAACATTTGATAAGTAAAATTGTATATTTTGGATTGCAAAGGTATCGAATACATCATTTGTATATCCTTGCCCTAATTGAAAATTAACCGTATCATTTTCAAGGGCAATTTTGTGATTAAAACTCAAATTAAGATTAGGATAGGTACAACAGCTTGTACAAGCTTTATCTGCTGTAATGTCAAGGTTTGCTGCTTCTATATCCAAACAGCCTTCTTGATCCTGAGCACAAGAAATAAAAATTAAAAATGCTAGACCTAAAATATAGAAACGATATAAATAAATGTAGTACATTAACAAAAAGATACGTTATTGATACAAATAGCTGCTTTAATTCTTAACGAATGAGCAGCAAAGGTAGTTGCTACAAAGGATTTTTATACCATCTTTTTTTAAAATTTTATGACAATAAAAAATAAATTATTCATTCTACTCTTATCTACTGTACTTACAGTACTCTTATTCTGGACTGTTAGTCAATTGACTCGTCTTGTGTCTAAACCTTTTATTCCTAAAGTTCAGCAAGTATTTGGAGATAGTGCATCTACTACCATGGACTCTTTACGATCAGTAGTACTAATGGATACGATAAAAAGGGTAGAAGGGTTGGAAATTATCCAAGATTTTCATCGGATTCAAATGTTAATAGAAGCAGAAAAAAATAAACTTAAGACGTATCATTTGAATGATACCGTTATGACTAAACAATTTTTAGAGAGTGAAGATGCCTCTATTATTGTAAGAAAAATAATAAGGATTAATACAAAGTATACGTCATGTATATTTGAGTTTGAAGAAACAGCAGAGCCTAAAGCATTAAGAGGCACTCAAGTATTATTTAAAGCTAAAAATTTAGCAGCTTTATTGGTTCAGTTTAATAAGCTTCAAGTTGTCCTTAATCAGTGTGAAGAAGTGGAGTTGAGCCGTTTGCTATAATGAGTTGAGCGATTATTCTGGTATTTCTAGCGATTTTTTTAATAAAATCGTAATAAAATCTTTATACTGCATAAGAGAAAGAATCATTAAAGATAGAATGAAAGTACCAGAAAACTATAAAGATAAGAAACAGTATTGTTATAATTGTTATCATCCCATTGGGTATGATTCGTCCTATTGTAGTCATTGTGGTCAAAAGCATACTACAGGGAAAGTTAGTGTACTAGAATGGTTAAAAGATGCTTTTAATGAGTTGGTGGACTTAGATTCTCGATTTTTGTGGACGCCCATTCGTTTGTGTATACCTGGGTTTTTAACAAATACTTATTTTAAAGGTAGACATAAGAGTTATACTAAACCACTACGTATTTTTTTAGTATTTACAATTCTCAATTTTTTCTTAATCCAGTTTTTGTATCGTGATAGTTTGACGATGGATATGAATACGCCTGAAAAGCGGCTTCGTAAAGAATTTATTCAAAAAGATACGTATTTAGATTTAGATACGGTTCGGCTCAATCTTGTGCAAGAAAATTTGCATGATACCGCATTAGTGAATATTGTATTTGATTCGATTCGTGCTCAAATGAATATTAACCCAGCATTGTATAAAAATGACAGTACCTTACTTAAAGATATAGTAGATTTCACCATCTCTACAGATTTTGATTATCCTAATTTGAAAATTGCTAAAAAGGATCTTCTAGATTTGAGTCCTAGGGAATTAGCAGAGCGATATGAAGTGAAAGGGTTATGGAATCGATTATTGTTTCAACAGAATGTAAAAGTTGTTAAAGGAGCGGATGACATTGGGGTTTCAATTGTAGAAAAGTTTTCATGGGGTATTTTTATAATGACACCTATTGTTTCTTTTTTGATGTGGTTATTATATTTTCGACATAAAAAATATTTTGTAGAACATTTGGTTTTTAACTTTCATGTTCATGCATTCATATTTATGGTTTATTCGATATTACTGTTAGTCAATTATTACGTGGTAGAAGTACAAGAGAGTATATGGTGGTTAACTCTTTTATTAATATTTGTATATATCTATAAAGCCTTAAGAAATGTCTATAAACAAAGTAGAGGAAAAACTTTTTTGAAATTATTATTTTTAAGTTTTGTCTATTCGATCCTTTCTATATTTGTAGTAGTTTTTATTATAATCGTTGGTTTTATTTTATACTAAATAATAAAGCCTTATTTAAGGCTTTATTATTTAGGGAATTTTAATTATTTTTTTGACTTACAAACGAAGTCGTAGCTGCTTTAAGTAATTCATCTTGATTTTTATAAAAATCAATGACATACTGTTCAATTTCTTTTCTTGACTTTTTCGATAATAGCCTGAAATTATTTACGACTGAAAGAAGTTTATCTTTCTTCATATTGTAAATTGCTAATGTTTTCTCAACTTCTCGCCTTGAATATGATTTTCCAATATAACCTCTATCTTTAACATTTTTCAATCCTATATCTGTATTCGGAATAGCATAAAAAGCATTTACTAAACCAGAAAAATCAAAGTCATAAGGTACAGGTAGAAGTTTAGCTCCTTTGTTTAAGTACTTGATATTTCTAGGAGTGGTATAATCCCAGTCGGCATTTCCAATCAAATATTGAAAAATAGAAACACGTAAAGCAGAAGGATCATCCACTTTATCAATTGGAATATTCATGTCTTTTTTAGCTTTTGTCAATTCTGCTCTTTGAGATACGTCATCTATATCCTCAATCAAGAAAGCATAACGCTCTATTGAAGCCATGCCACCAGTTATATCTTCATATTTGACCAATAACAGTTGCACCCTAAAACTAGCATCTGTAATTTCATTATATAACTTATAAGCTAAATATTCCCGTAAGATATTTTCTTTACTTAAGGCTTTATTATCCATGCAATGTGTCACTAGTTTAAGTTTATTGCTTTTTGATAAGCCTTTAGTAAATAAATCATCTTTGGAAAATTTAATTTTAATAGGAGGAAAGTCACAGATTTTTCTCCTGTATTTTCCTCTAGGTTTTAACTGGATACTAAAGTGATTGGATTGTCCACGTTTATCGGAGTAATAAATTTCACCTTTTTGATAAGTATCTCTTTTGCGATTATTGATAAGTTCATTCAAATCAGTTTTAATCGTTACGTTTACAATATCAGAATGTGCTATTTTACTAAAAATACTTTTTGTAGGGTTCGTACCTACAGAAGATATTTTATTTGCGTCTAATCTTAAAAAATTAGAAAAGAAAAAAACAAAGGTTAGGAAGAAAAATTTGGTTCTCATGCTTGATATTTCTTATGGTTAAGTTTAATTTTAATAATTGTTACTTCAATTTGTTTTTAATCTTATAAAAAGTCACAAATTTTATATAAAAACATTCATTTTATAGATGAAAAACACTGGTGTCAATTTTGGTTGTTTTTATAATTAATAAGGCAACTTGTATGCCATTTTTGCGCTCATTTATTGCTGCCTAAATAAAATAATTCGGACATTTAGAAATGGCTATTATTATTTTGTAAATTATTGTTTAATAATGATTTATATTGATTTTCTTTCTAAAAAAAGTAAAAGATTTTTTTAAGTCATTTTGTCATTTTTTTCTTTATGGTCTGTTATTAACCTACAATTAATTAACTTAGCATACAGATTAGCAAAAATGGCAGTAATGACAGTGAAAAAGTTGACATATCTTTTGACTTTAGTGTTAAGTTGTTTTGCATGTAAAACTGTAGACCCTACACCTCAAATAATACTTCAGACTACAACGATTCAAAAGCCTAAAAATATAGTCTTGATGATAGGTGATGGTATGGGACTATCACAAGTTTCTGCGGCTATTTACAACCAAAAAACACCAACACACATTTCCAACTTTCCTGTTGTGGGTTATCAAAAGACCCACTCTTTTGATAACCTTATTACCGATTCAGCGGCAGGGGCGACCGCTATTGCTACAGGACAAAAAACCCGTAATAATGTTGTCGGTTTAGATACCAGTTACCAGAGCCATCAATCGATCTTAGAAGAAGCAGAAGAAATAGGCTTAGGAACGGGTATTGTTACAACAGATGCTATTACAGGGGCTACACCTGCCAGCTTTTATGCACACCAAAAGCTAAGAATCATGTTCGAGCATATCGCTGAAGATTTACTAAAATCAGGTATTGATTTTTTTGTAGGGGGTGGAAAAACCTATTTTGATAACAGAGAAGATGAGCGCAATTTGCATGCTGCCTTAGAAGACAAAGGTTATATCATTTCTGATTTTATTCAAGAAGAACTAAGTCGAATTAACCTCAATCATTACAGTAAATTTGGATATTTCTCTGCCAACAAAAAACCTTTACCTAAAAATAGAGGTCGAACCTATCTTCCACTTGCTAGTAAGATGGGGGTTGAGTTTCTCGACCGATATAATGAAGCTGGTTTTTTTTTGGTAATTGAAGGCGCCCAAATAGATTGGGCTTGCCATGCCAATCAGCCACGTTATTTTTTAGATGAAATCAAGGACTTTGATAATGCCATCGGTGAAGTTCTCAAATTCGCAGTTAGAGATAAAGAAACACTTGTTATCGTAACAGGCGACCATGAGACAGGGGGGATGGCTATCAATCCAGCATCAAAACTCAAAAAATTAAAATTAGAATTTACACTTCGTGATCATACCGCTACGATGATTCCAGTATATGCTTACGGTCCCAAAGCCGAATTATTTAATGGAATTTACGAGAATACAGCTATTTATCATAAAATGCGTGAAGCACTAGAATTGGAACGACTAAGTAGTTCCAAGTAAAGTGCGTACTGTCTACTAAAACAGTACGCTTATTTTTTTATAATGTTAATCCGTGAGATAAGAATAGGTGAATACCGTCAGAAACTAGATCTATACCTTCACAATTCTGTGCTACCGAATATTTTCTTATTTTCCCACTCACCATATTGGTGATGACAAGGAATGCCTCTGCATCAGTAGTCTCTACTTCCCAAATGAAGCTATCACTTGAAACTTCACCTTGGTTATTTTCATTGATAATATCTACCGTTCCATAAGAATGGAATTCAAAATATCTCTTTCCCGTTCTTTGGCTCAATGTCCATACTTTTGACATTAGATCAATTTCAATTACTTTTTTTAAAGTTTTCTTTGAGGTATCTTTATCTGTGACTTCTAATCTACACTTTTTAGAATCATTTACTGGTCTAACCAACGCTTCTGAGGCTAAAAAGCTACACAAAAAAATTATGGTTAAAAGAAAATGTTTCATAATACAGGGTTTTTAAAAAATTAAATAATTTCAGGAATAATGTTTTTTGATTTTCTACTATTATAATCGAATAAATCAGAATAATATTTTGTTTGACTTTGTTAATGATATGTAAATACAAAATTAAAATTCATATCAATTTGAAAAACTACTCATTTATTCTACTGTTTACAAAGACAAATATAAATCTAAAAGGTTGCATGAGTCAAGTTTTTCCGATAATATTTAGTAAAAACCCGATAAAAGAAAAATTAGTTTCATCCTACAAATATTCCTATTTATATTCGTGACACCAATTTATTGATTGATAATAGTATTAACGTGAAATTTTAAATTAGAAACAACTTAGATTTCGATATTGAATTTTTTTTATTTTTTTTTATAAATAATCTCATAATTCAATTTTTTTTGAAAAAAATTAAAATAAACTCATCTGATTATCCTTTTGTATTAGAGTTGGTCCTCTAAGCTCTATATTAGGAATATGAATTTTAAGTTGCTCAATAAGATAGATGGCAAGTTCTGGTGCTAATAGATTATCAGGTTCATGAGGAAAAAAATACACAGCCGTTAAATTTAAATCAAACCAGCTTTTTAAGCATTGTATCCAATCATCTATTCTAGAATAATCTGTTGGATGAAGCCCATTGCCAACAAATCTTATCATAGCTATATCTGTTGTTAATCGTTGATGTAAAACATCTCGACGTCCTGCTACGTCTGTAATAACGGTACCCATATTGTAAGTTTCTAGTAGTTTGAAGATGGTTTTGAAATTTTTATCGTTGTTAAACCAATCAGGATGGCGCAATTCGATGGCTAATGGAAGCTCATTTCCCCATTCTCCTAAAAAATGTTCTAAGATTTTTATTTTGGAAATTTCAAAATAAGGAGATAATTGCATAAAACAACAACCCAATTTTTCTTTTAAACCTTTAATTTCTCGTTTGAATATCTCAATTTTTCCTGAAGAAAACCCCAAGTCTTTTGAATGGCTTATACTTTGTGGAATTTTAGGACAAAATTTAAAATCTTCTACTGTTTCATTATACCATTTACGGACTATTTCACTTCTAGGTATCCTATAATGTGTCGTATTTAGTTCGATAGTGTTAAATTGTTTTGCGTAGGCTTTTAGATAGTCTTTAGGTTTGGTTTTTAAGGGATAAATTTTTCCAACCCATTCCCTCATGCCCCATCCTGTACAACCAATATATATTTTGGCGGTTTCAGTTCTTTTTGGTAAATGTTTTAAAAGATTTATTGTTTCTTCTGTGTCTTCGGGTATTGAAAAATCAATATTTGTAATATCGTCTAATTTGCCAAACTTCATTATGTATATTTCTATTTTTTAAGAATATTATTTTATAAAATTTATGTAAATTTTCTTTTTTGAAAATTAAGATATTATATTTGTTAAGTAGCAGTCAAAAATAATGTATTCTATCGTATAGGTTGTTCAAAAATATCTTATAGGGTTAAAATCAGCTAGATTGCTTCTAGAAAACATTTTTTTACAACTTCATAACCATTTTCCTAACCATCAGAAATTATATTTACTTTATTTTTCCAAACTAATAATTTCTGTTTTAAAACTGTGCATACCCATGAAAGTATTTGATGATAAACATATTAAAAATGTTGCCTTTGTTGGTGCCAATAAGAGTGGAAAAACCACTCTAGCAGAAACGATGTTATTTGAAGCTGGTTTAATTAACCGACGAGGAACGATAGAGAATAAAAATACAGTTTCAGATTTTCACCAAATAGAGCAAGAACGTGAGATGTCAATCTTCGCTACAAGTTTACATACAGAATGGCGAAATTATAAAATTAATATTATTGATACGCCAGGGCTTGATGATTTTATAGGAGAGATTGCTTCAACGATGCGTGTAGCTGATTCTGTAGTGATGCTCATCAATGCGCAACATGGGGTAGAAGTAGGAACAGAAATTATTTGGAATTATATAGATAAATTTAATCGCCCTACAGTTTTTGTAATTAATCAAATCGATCATGAAAAAGCTAATTATGAGGCTAGTGTAGAAAGTATTGTATCGCATTTTGGGAATAATGCTATTGCAATGCAATATCCATTGATTAGGGATGGTGCACAGTGTATTATTGATGTTTTGAAAATGAAGATGTATAAGTTTGGTCCAGAAGGTGGAAAACCAGAGAAACATGAAATTCCAGAAGAGGAACAGGAAAGAGCAAATCAATTGCACAATGAGTTGGTAGAAAAAGCAGCAGAGAATGATGAAGAATTGATGGAGTTGTATTTTGATAAAGGAACACTAAGCGAAGATGAGATGAAGAAAGGCATTCGTATCGGAATGATGAATCAAGAGTTATTTCCAATTTTTTGTATTTCTGCTTTAAACGATATGGGAAGTGGTCGTTTAATGGGATTTATAGATAATGTAACACCATCATCAATTGATATGAAACCTGAGCAGACCGTTGACGGTAAATTAATAGAAAGAAATGCTCAAACGCCTACATCTCTATTTATATTTAAGACCTTACATGAACCAAATGTAGGACAGATTACTTTTTTCAAAATTATTTCAGGGGAACTAAAACAGGGAGATAAACTCATTAATTCAAGGAAACAAAAGGAAGAAGTTCTTAATCAACTATACATTATGGACGGTAAAAACCGTAATAGTGTGTCAAAACTCTCTTGTGGAGATATAGGGGCAACTTTAAAATTAAAATATACAGAGACTAATGATACCTTATATGCACAAGGGGAGCCAGTTCGTTTAGCTCCTATACTTTTTCCTCAATCTAGGATTCGAAGAGCTATAAGTTCTATGAGTACGAGCGATGAAGAGAAAATGATAGAGAGTTTACGTAAAATTAGTAGCCAAGATCCGACGGTTGCTTTGAGTTATGCTAAAGAATCTAAAGAACAAATATTAGGATGTCAAGGAGAATTGCATCTTGCAATGATTGATTGGATTTTAAAAAATCAATATGGTGTAGAAGTCGCATATAGACAACCAAAAGTTTCTTATCGAGAAACAATTACTCGTTCAGCATCGGCAAGTTATAGGCATAAAAAGCAATCGGGAGGGGCAGGGCAGTTTGCAGAAGTTCATCTAAAAGTAGAACCATATAAAGAAGGAATGCCTGCACCTCAAGGATTCTCTGTTCGTGCTACAGAAGAATATGTCCTAGAATGGGGGGGGAAATTGGTTTTTTGTAACTGTATTGTAGGGGGTGTAATTGACTCTAGGTATATGTCTGCTATTGTGAAAGGCATTAAAGAAGTGATGGAGAATGGTCCATTGACAAAATCCTATATTAGAGATGTTAGAGTCATGGTCTACGATGGTAAGATGCATGCTGTAGATTCTAACGATGTTTCATTTAAGATAGCAGGTGGAGCGGCTTTTAAGGAAGCATTTTTAAATGCAAGTCCCAAATTACTAGAACCAGTTAATGACTTAGAGGTCAATGTTCCAGAAGAACTTTTAGGAGATGTAATGACAGAGTTGCAAATTCGAAGAGCTATGATATTAGGAATGGAAAGTGCTGGGAAATACCAAAAAATAAAAGCTCAAGCACCATTGGCAGAATTATATGGTTTTTCATCTTCTCTTCGTTCCATTACGAAAGGTCGAGCAACATTTACTTCTAAATTTGCTACCTATAATCCTGTACCAAGTAATGTTCAAGAAGAATTAGTTGGTAAAATGAAGGCAACTGCTGCAACGTAATTCAGTTTTATGAAAATACAGCAAATTGTTTGACTGTCTGTGTATTGGTAATTGTATTTGAAAAAACATTTAGTTCTAAAGCACCACCTTCAAATTGAAGCATATAACTTTCTTCAAAGTAGACATCATTAACAATGGTTTTATAGATTAGTGTCTCTTTTAAAAGGTTACCTAGTGCCTTTAGCCTACTGATTAGGTTTTTAATAAAAATAAGGATATTGGTTGCTTCAGTTTGATTGATTAAAGCAATAGCTAATTGAGTTTGGAGATTTTTCTTTTTCATTGTTTTTAGTTTTTTATCTCTACTTTAGTCTAAAGACAACTTAAGATCCCAATTAGCTGCATATACTGCAAAAAAAAACTAATCGGTTTTTAAAGGGTATATAAAGTAGAGTCTATTAATAATTAAATTCCATAAAGTTTTTTATAAATTTTTTACTGGCTTTTGTACTAAGAAAGTAAAGGCGCACCACTATATTGATATTTAATTGTTTAATAACATTAAGTAATGTGTAGTAGGAATGTGACAAGAAAAGGTGCAGAAAATGGATATTTATCATATTTCTACTAGAATTTGTCGGAAAATCTTTGAATTATTAGTCGAAATAAAACAAATTGGACTTATTACAGTTAGAAAGTTAAAGGTTGTTTTATTATCCTTTATGTGAAAAATATCTAGAAATGAAATTAAATCCATTAAAAACGATTTTTAATACAATAAGTAAAAACATGAGCGATAAATTTTCTCCTGAAAGAGGCAAACATGCTGACTCTATTATTCGAAATCACGTAATATGGTCTATGGGTGCAGGTTTTATTCCGATTGCAATAGCAGATATCTTTGCTGTTAGTGCAGTACAATTAGACATGATTAGACAATTGAGCAAAGTTTATGAGATTGACTTTAAAGAAACGGAAGGTAAAGCACTCATTACAGCGCTTACAGGTTCAACATTAGCAAGGATGGGGGCGAGTGCCATAAAGTTAATTCCTGGAATTGGTTCGGCATTAGGTGGAGTGTCTATGTCCTTAATGGGAGGGGCATCAACATATGCTTTAGGGGAAGTTTTTAAAACCCATTTTGCGACTGGTGGTACATTCTTAGATTTTGATCCTGGTCGAATGAAAAAATTCTATCAAGAAAAATTTGAAAAAGGAAAAGAAGTAGCAAAAGATCTTAAAGCTCAACAAGAACGTGAAAAGAAAGCGGCAGCTGAAGCTGAAGCAGAAATAAAAGAAACCAATTCGACGGTTGTTGAAGCAGTAAAAGAAATGAAAGGTGATAAAGCTGTAAATCCTATAGAAAAATTAAAAGAATTAGGTGCGCTTAAAGAGGCAGGTATCATTACAGCCAAAGAGTTTGAAAGTATGAAAAAGAAATTAATTGATGCCTTTAATCAGGCATAAGATTCTTATTGTATAATAAGAAAAAGGCCCTCGTATAATTTGTATTAATACGAGGGCAATAACATTACATATTGTTTGAGCTAGTTTATTTTTCTAAAATGATTTTTTTAGTAAACGTAGAATGCTCAGTCTGCACATCCAAAATGTATAAACCACTATTGAGGTTAGACTCTCCTAAATCGATGTTCATATTTGGAGCGTAAACTAAGTTATCAATACGATGGGCTACTTTCCCATCAGTAGTTAATAACCTTAATTTTACGGTAGAACCTGTATTTATATCCAAATTAATATAAAACTGTTCTTTGAACGGAATTGGAAATATTTCTATACTTTTACCACTTGATTGAAGGGTAACTTCAGTAATATAGGAGTATTCAAATTGTCCATCAAAATCAACTTGTTTTAAACGATAATAGTTCGTTCCTCTTTTAGGATTCGTATCTATGAAGGAATACTTCTGCATCTCAGAAGTTGTCCCTTTTCCTATAATCTTACGAATCGTTTCCCAACGATTATCATTTACTTTCCTTTCTACGTTAAAATGACTATTGTGACGTTCTGTTGCTGTAGACCAGTTGAGTACGGTTTCATTCCTAGGATTTAAATGTGCTGTGAAAGACATTAATTCTACGGGAGTAATCACTTCATTAAGTGTTAAGATTATGGGATCAATAGGAGAACCCATTCCATCAAGGTTGAAGTTGTACATTTCTCTAATTTCATATTCTTTATCACCATCAATATATACGAAACTGATTTCTTTACCTTGGTCAGTACCAGGATTATCTGTAAACACTTGATCCCATAATAAGTTATTTCCTGAAAGATCAATATAATCGCTCATTTCAGAATGACAAACACCGTCAATTATAGCTTTGACTTTACAAGAATTACAATTTATTGGAACGTTATCAGCATCAACAATTTTAGCAATAAATGTCATATTATTTTGACCTGAAGTCATACAACCTCCATCGTTTATACGCATAGTAGCGGGATTTCCCAATTTAAGCATATACCCTTTATTAGGAATAAATTCTTCTAGAGAACCTATCCAATAAAAGCCATCAAAATATTGGGCAAAACCATCATTTTGACTTTTAATAAGATCGCCAGATGAGACGGTTGATAATGAACTAAGAACTGTATTGATTGGGAGAGGTACTTGATAGCACGGATTGATCCAACTCCATCCATCAACTAGATTTGTTTCTGTTGTTGGATCAGCAGGTGTTCCTGTTATTATAATTGAATCAGGATTAGTTGTATTAATCATATACATATCTTCAACATTAATTGAATCTATGGAGCCGATCCAACCTAAGCCCTCAAAGTATTGGACAAATCCTCCTGCCTGACTTTTTAGAATGTCTCCATTGGATGGACTCATACTACTTAAGACAGTATTAATACTCATATCCTGACTAATTAGATTGAATGCTCTCCAATTCCAACCGCTATTAAGAGGTATTGTAGTAGTTGTTAGTCCTGCATTGAGCTTTAAAGGATTTAGAATGGTTCCATGCGAGTCATTAATATTAAAAATTAGGGTTTCATGGACTATGTAGTAAGATTGTGTACTCACATTTTTATAAACAAAATTTATAGTTGTTCCATTTTCTTCTGTATTGCCACAGGGCATTAAGAAGGCATAGGCAGATGAAAAAGAGGAAAAGTTTTTTAATTCTATGCCGCCTCTTGGTTGACCATTAACAAAAATGAAAATTGAATCAGTTGATTCTGTAACAGGAATTCCATTTAAACAAAGTGTTGCGATGATAGTCATATTTCCTTCTTGACCAATACAATCACCTCCAGGTTCAACGACATCAATAGTAACCTGTTCGTTTTGAGTACAACCGTTATCATCGGTTATAGTTACTGTATAAGTTGTTGTAGTGTTGGGTGAAGCAAGAGGAGAAGCTATGGTAGGATTGTCAAGTGATTCAGTAGGAGACCAAAGGTAAGAAGTTCCACCTGTAGCACTTAATGTAACCGTACTACCAATAAAAATGGTGGTATCTTGGCTTATAGTTGTAGACAATGTAGAAGGATTAATATCAATCTGTTCACAATAAGAAATGCCACATAGAATATCATTTGCACAGACGTTATAAGTACCAGCACTAGAGAAACTATAGTTAAAAATTTCTGTAGCTAGGCTTGTTCCTATTGTAATACCATCAACAGTCCATTCAATTTCACTCCAAGCAGGATTTCCACTATCAGTCATTACTTCACCGATGAATTCATATTCCAAACAACTACTAGAAGTATAGGTAAAATAAATGCCATTAATGTTGTCTATAGGGATATTAATACCAGTTGTTACAGTATCTGTACAACCATTCTCATCCGTTATTTCAGCAATGAGTTCTACATAGTTATTAGAGTGATCAAGCATTATGGGAGAACCGCCATATCCTATGCCAAAACCCAATATTCCTCCTCCTAAATCAAATGGAGTAAGAGGCATTAATGTTCCATCCATAAGTTGTATAGACCAGTTGGTTGTAACATTAGGATGATTTGTAAATGTCGCTTCAAAGTTTAAGCAAATGAAATCGTCACAAGGCCCAAAATCGTTAAATACTTCTGCTACAATTATTTCATCTTGAAAGTTACAGGTAGTATCTGTTACTGTGATTGTAATAGACTCAGTAGTACTACAACCATTGTCATCCATGATAACAACAGTATAAGTAGTGGTTTCACTAGGTATTGCGATTGGGTTGGGAATGGTAGCATTACTCAATCCATCTACTGGTGACCAAATGTAGTTCGTTCCTCCAGTTGCTTGTAATGGGACGCTTTGCCCCAACAGAATAGAAGTATCGGGAGTAATGCTTGTAACCATATCTGGAATGGATATGTTTTCACAATACGTAAGCCCACACAAAGTCTCTTCTGCACAAATTTGGACAATACCTGTTGTATTGAAAGTATATGAAAAAGGATTATCACCCGTACTTGAACCAATAACTACACCCTCAGCATACCAATTTATAGTATTCGTAAATGGTAATCCATCACTAGTTATTATAGAAGGGAAAAATTCAAAGTGAGAACATATATTTGAATGTGAAAAATTAATTTCTTCGACATTTCCGATGGGTTCATCAAGAGAATAATTTGTTTTAATAACTTCTGTACATCCTGTACTCATATCTTGAACCAATGCAACTAGAACGCCGTCAGCAAGTAATTGATTGACTAGAATTGGACTTGTAGCATAAGCTAGTCCAAAACCTATATGTCCACTAGAAAATTCATTAGGTGTTACATTCATAATAAAATTTCCATTATTATCTTCAAGCCACCATGAGGTTACTGTATTACTGTAATTAGGAAAATGAACTTGAAGGTTAAGGCAAATTTGGTCATTACAAGGACCAAAGTCATTTAGGACATCGGTAAGTGTAATTTGATTTATTCCTAAATTTTCGATTACAGCGTAAGGTTCTTTCACGAGTTCAGTACAACCCGTTGTATTATCCACTATTTGAGCCACTAAAAAACCAGCACTATATGCAGCAGGAATTTGAATAGGGTTATTTAGATCTCCAAGCATTCCAAATCGTAAACTGCCATTACCTAGAACTGTTGGAAAAACGGGCATTATATAATTTCCATTGATATCTTCAAGCCAAAATGAAGTGCTTGTACTATTATATGTAGGAAAGTATAAGTCAAAATTCAAACATATAGGATCTGTACAAGAACCAAAATCATTCATTGTATTATAAACATCTAATACTTCTTCATGGCCACAAGGTACAGCGTTAGAAGTGATTACTAATGTATAATCTTCTGTTTCTCCGCAACTATTGACTATACAAGCATCAAAAGAAGGATTTATAAGCCCCGATCTAAATCGTACTCTTCGCTCTCCAATAATATCGGGAATCTCATATTGAATACCTATGACATCGCCATTTATATTTGATGTGCCATAATAAATTAACTCTTCCGCATCGTTAAAATGACCATCATCATTCAAATCTATCCATATTCCATATTGTGTATTAACACTACTTGAAAGTGCTGTTTGAATTAAAAAATCATAAGTGTTTCCTGCTTCAACATTTATAGAAGTACTTGTATAGTCTTGATAAGAAGGGTGGTCATTTGGCGCACCTGTATTAGTATTTGTAAAACTCCCAATTCCCACACTTTCAATATAATTTCCAAGAGGTGTTGTATAATAAGAATATTGGGGAATACAATATGTAGTTTTGGGACATTCTTCAAATGGTGTAATTGTTTTACAATCCAGATTATAACTAGCAGTACAACCTGCAATACTCATACACCATTCATCTCCAATATTTAATGAGGTATGAAAAGCAATCCATTCGTTGGGTGATTCTATTTGAACTGTCCCAAAAAAAATACCATTGAGATAGGCATCAACCTCATAGTAGCCCGAATTAGGAATTGGGAAGTTACCAGGTTGTACATTAAAATAAAATAAGCCATCACCTGAACCGTCATTATGTAAGCAGTAGTCAAAAACAACTCCAACATCAGCACAATTATTGAGCGAACAATCCTCTTTGGAAAATGCTGTTAAGGGTAAAAGAAATAAAAAAATGGGGAGTAAATTCTTCATAAGGTATTTTTTAAATGAATAAATAGAGACAAAAAAACTAGAACAAAGGTTATCCTTTGTTAGATTTTGAGTAGGCATTAAACTTGATATGATGTAATGAAGAATAAGAATGAAAAATTACATCTTGTAGTATAAGTTGTTTTTCTAAAGTTTTTCTTTTGTAGTAATTATTTTATATATTTTAGAAAGGATAAAAACGTTACCTCTAAGATTGATAAATACTAAAAAAAATTATTATTAATGAAAGGCTATAGACTGATAGAGGCATATTATGGAGAAAAAACAACACAGAGAAGCGTTGTTAAACTAATAACCCACATCAATGAAGGGTTAAAAATACTGGACTATATTCAAGCGAATTCTATTACTAAAGAAGCCTATTGTATTCATCCTATTTTGCAGAGTGATATTGCTTTTTTTGAAAATAGGTTTTTTAACTTTCAAGGTGTTGAAACAGCAGCCTTAATATTAACAATGGAATATAGAAGGGTTGCTAATTCTTATTTATCCAAAGGAAAAAAAGAAGATTTTGTAGGGTTTAGTTGTCCAGAAATTAGAGAGATGCTTATAGCAGATAAAGTTCAGAACTATAAAGATTTTTTAAAATATCATAAAAATACACATCCTAGGAAGGAGGCTTTAGAGCATTATTTTCAAAATTGGTTTCTACTATTGGAGATTAACTATAAAGAAATCGTAAAATGTATAGTAACATAGATTACATTTAGTTGCTAGTTCTTGTGAAAAGTTGTTTTAGAGTTATTGTTTTTTTATTAAAGGATTTATTTTCAAAAAATTTCTTTTTTAAAACCTAGTTATTATGAATAAAGGCATTGTATTTATACTATTTGTGTTTTCATCATTTGTTTCGTTAATTGTAAACGCTCAATCAGAGCATAATCTGGTATTATTAGACAATTGGGATGTAGATACTTTACCGCTGGTACTTGGTGCTACGTATAATGATGTTTGGGGTTGGGCTGATGGACAAGGGAATGAATATGCCATGATGGGGTCACCAGAAAGAGTTCATTTCTTCAAAATAGGAGATGATAATAAATTATATGAAATTGACAATTTTAAAGGAGGAGGTAAAACAGCTTGGAGAGATATGAAGACCTATAAGAATTATTGTTATGCAGTAGCAGATGCTGTTAATGAAGGGATGATGATTTTTGATCTGAGTTATTTACCTGATTCCATTCATAAGGTTAATCAAATTGATGTTTTTTTTAGTAGAAGTCATAATCTTTTTATTGATGAGGCAGCAGGGCGGCTATATGCTGCTGGAACGAATACACAATATAATGGTCTTATTGTTTTAGATATAGCCACTAACCCAGAAGAACCCACTTTACTTGGGGCAGCAAACTTGCCAGGAGAATATGTTCACGATCTATTTGTACGAGATAATATTGCGTATTGTAATTCTGGTCGAAATGGTTTATATGTATATGACTACATTGATCCTACAAGCCCAATAGCTTTGGGCGCTTTGCAGAATTATCCTGAAAAAGGGTATAATCATAGCTGTTGGTTGACAGATGATTCTCAACACTTAGTTTTTATGGATGAAACGCATAATACAGGCGTGAAGATTGCTGATGTTAGCGATCCTACAGATATAAACGTTACAACTATTTTTCGTTCTAAATTACTAGCTCCTAGTGATTCCTTATCGGTTGGTCATAATCCTTTAATTAAAGGTGATTTTTTATATCTCTCATACTACCATGATGGTATTCAGATTTATGATATTTCGGATCCTAATAATGCAAAGCGTTTAACCTATTATGATACTGAACCTTTAAATACATCATATGATGATTATCTAGGGGCTTGGGGAGTCTATCCTTTTTTGCCATCAGGTAGGATACTGGGGTCAGATCTTAATAATGGATTATTTTTACTACGACATGATATTTTTCCTGAAGTTGTATGTGAAGATGAAAATGATGAAATTAATACCATTGAATCATTTTGTATTTTGCCCAATAACATATCTGAAGATTCGTATTTACTAATACAAACAACAGAAGATGTATCAGGAAATATTGAGGTTTTTGATATGACAGGGAAGTTAATAAGAAAACCTATGATGGTAAATATTAATCGTTTTTTTAGTTATAATTTTAATGCAGATGATTTATCTCCAGGAATCTACTTTGTGAGATTAAGTGTCGGAAAAGAGCAGATTATCCGTAGATTTTATAAAAATTAAGAATTTACGCTTGCATAGCATTTTTTAGAAATTGATTCCACGGTTTTGCTACGGTATAGTGTTCTAAAATAAATTCAGGAAGATCTTCTCTGAATAATACTTCTTTAGGATCATAAGCAGACATGAAATAAAATTGCTTGTTTAAAAGTAACGGAATTGCTTCCTGATGTGGTGCAAATTCTTTGGGCAAGCGTTTATTTTTTTCTCCTTTTAGTTCACCGTATGTCTTTTTAAAATTCTTTTGCTTTAAAATTTTATCAACCGCTTTAGGATTTTTTAAGATAGCCGTTCTAATATTATGTAGTGTTTTTTTATCGGGTTGATAACATCCCCCACCAATATTCACCACGCCATTACTCAGATGTAAGTAAATACCAGGATCCATCAAATCCTTTCTACCACCCCTAGAGATAACTGCTGCTACGTGGGTTTTATAAGGACTCTTATCTTTTGAAAAACGAATATCTCTATTGATACGGAAAACTGCATTTTTGACTTCTAATTCTAAATGAGGATCGTGTTTTTCTTTTAACAGAGAAATGACATCACCAACTAATTGATAAAAAGGTTTTTTGACATGATTTTCATAGTCTTTTTTATGTTCGTGAAACCATTCTCTATGGTTGTTTTTAGTGAGTTCTTTAAAAAAAGAAATAAAATCTTGAGTGAAATATTGCATCAAAAAGAGATTAAATTACATTACAGGATGAAATTACTTTTCTAAAAGTGACCAATAACGTTTTTTCTGGTCTTCAAACGTCCATTTATCATCTTTATAGATATTGGTAGACATATTCTTCGAAAGGCTTGAAATTACAGAAATCATATTATTTTTTTCATAAAAAATAGCATTATTTTTAAAGTCTTCATAAGTTGAAAATTGATTTTCCATAAGTAGTGGCTTTTTAAAACCAAAAGCAAGATTATAGGTTCCAGTAATTTGGGTTTCATATAGTTGAGAAGAAATATGAGTAGTATGAATTAAGGGAAGTATAAAATCGGAATACATTAAATAACTATAAAATTCGTCAAGTTCTATAAAACTATCCCAAAGCATGAACTGTCGCTCTATATTCAATTCAGCTATTTTATGTTTAATATAAATACCATCACCGTGTTTATGTTCACATCTACCTAATAAAATAAACTTAAGATGTTTAGGAATTCCATTTTGAACAATACCTTCCATAAGACTTTCATAATCTCGTCTTTTTAGTTCAACTTGCCCTGGAATACAAATCCAAATTTCATCCGTTGGTTTTGTTAATTGACGGGGGATAAACTTGGGAAAAAAGATTGGATAATAAGCTGCAAAAGATAATTTTGGATAATGCTTAAGATTAATTCTTTTTAGGAGGTAGTCATTAATTACAAAGTACTTATTAATTTTATTAGAAATGATTTGTTGTCCTTTACTATGCTCAAGTTTATCAATATTATGAATTGTTCCTATCAATTGGGTTTTATACTTAGGGAAAATTAGCATTAATTTCTTGATGGCAGCTCCTTGAGCTGTATTGAAAATAATTTTATCAAAATTTTGTTGTAGAAGATATTTCCGTAAGGCATAAATATCTAGCCAAGCAGACCAACCTTGCCGAATTGTAATAAAATGAAAGTTGTCGATATTTTTAAAAATTTCAACTCGCTTTCGTAAGGAATCATTACAGACAAGAGTGAGTGTTGTATGCTTATTTGCTTTTAAAATTTGGATTTGAGTGAAAAGGCATTCATCATGCGAACCCCCGATTTCTACTAATGCTATTTTATATTTGTTGGATGTCATTTCTCTAAGCAAAAAGTAAATATTTAATACATAATCTAAACAAAAGTAAATTTTTATAACTTTTACCAAAGAAAATAATAAATTTAATTCTCTTTTATTTCAATTAGTCGTAATTTAATAAGCGTAAGTAAATTTTTGCAAATTCAATTGTATTTACCATTTTAAATAGTGTTACTAAAAATTATACTTCTCATCAAGAATGGAAGAATTACCCACAATTTTAATTGTTGATGATAGAAAATATGATCGAATCCTTTATAAAGAATATTTAGGGGGATCTCATTATCAATTTGAGGAATTAGATGATGGAGATTCAATTATGCGCCATTTAGAAGATTCAATACCTGATGTTATTATATTGGATTGGCAAATGCCAAAAGTCAATGGTTTAGAAGTGCTGAAACAGTTAAAACGTCATAACATCTATCAGGATATTCCTGTAATTGTCGTTACAGGAATGGATAATATCCACGTCTTGCAACAGGCATTTGACTATGGAAGTGTAGATTTTATTCAAAAGCCAGTAAAAAGTGAGGAACTAGTATCTCGAATTCAAAATATACTTAATCGGCATCAATCAATTAATAACTTATCAAGTCATAATCAAGCACTAAAAGAACTTAATGAGATTATTCAGTATCAAAAGGAACAGTTAAGAGATAGTTTGGAAATAGAAGAACAGCGATTTAGTAAGGTGAAAGAATTATTAGATATTAAACTACATGAGCAGCGTTTGAAAATCCAAAATGAAGAATTAGAATTATCTTATCTCTATAATGAAATCGAACAAATTAACTCTACACTTAAAAACCTAATTTTTCAATCTGAATCGAAGGGGATTTCTCTTGAAATATTACAAAATAACCTGAAAGGAATCGAAAAGTCCTTAGATAATATTTTGGAAAGGCGAAAAACGAATAATGAGAGTTTGATAATTGCAACTGAACCAGAATTTGTTAAAAAACTACTTAATATCAATCCTTCCTTAACTGCTTTGGATATTCAACATTGTACGTATTTAAAGCATAATATTAGCAACCACGAAGTTGCTCGAATCATGCATATTGAATTGAAAAGCCTTCAAACCGTCCGTTATCGTTTAAAGAAAAAATTGAATTTAGATCATTCAATTTCACTAAGAGCATATTTAAGCATATTATAGCAAGCAATACTTGGTCTTATTTATACTCATTGAAGTTGTTTAATAATTCATCATTTTTTTATTAAACAACTTCAATGAGTTAATTGAATTACTAGCACATTTAGACTTGAGTATTTAATTTTTATTTTACTCATCTACAATTTTCTTTCTATATATATTCAAATACCTAACTGAATTTAGTTATAAAAAAGCAATAAGGTTATAACTGAAAATTGGCAATTCTATGGACTTTATCTATATTTTTTTTTGATTTACTTTTTTGTTTTTGTTTATATTATATAATTTAATATTATTAATATTTAGGTACAATCTTGACGATTTGATCTTAATTGAAATTTCTTTGGTTATTAGATTTGTATTGTAATTATTGTTTATACACGGCCGTATCAAATCAAATTTATTAACCAAAATTTTTAAAAATGAAAAAAAACATAAAATTATTATATGCAACTAGTATCATTTTACTTTTGATTCTAATTTATTCCTGTTCAAAGGATAATACAACTACAAATCGTTCAGAGCTTATGCTAGATGAGCTAGGAGCATTAGACAACAAAGAGATTGAAAATTATGATTATGAGGTTTTTGGTATTATGCACAATGAGATTTTGGATCAGATACTTGGTGTACCTGACTTTAAACAGTTATCTGAACAAAAACAGAATAGCATATTAGCAGATTTTTTGAATGATAAGTATGGTTATAAGTATGGGTTAGATCTAGAACTTATAAAACGATCTGAGCGATATAAAGATCTTAGTTCACTAGAGACATACAAGAAAATGGAAGAAGAGAAAATTATTACAGCAAAGCAATCTTCTATGTTTCGAGCTATATACAATGATTTATCAGCTATGGATTTTTTAGACCAAGAGCTTATACTTTCTTATATTAATGATAAAGTAAAAGAAGTAAAAGAAACAAATGAATTAACAGCTAAAGAGAAAGCACCTATATTAGTATATTGTTCAATATTTAAGCATAGTTTCAAATATTGGAACGAATATTATGAAGGTTTAGGAAATCAGTCATCTTTAAGGCAGTCATCTTGTAAAAGTACCAAGTGTCTAGAGTGTTTTGAAAGTAATATTGAATCTATAATTTTTGAAGATTCAAGATTTGGTGGTACAGTAGTAGCTTTAGCAATAATTGATGGTAGGTTTAGACTATTTTCTTCTACTTCCATGGCGGCGAGAGCTTCAGCAAGGGCATTGGCAATATTATGTCCAGACTGTATAGGAGAAATTGAAGGCTGGTATGTATCTGAAAATGCTAATAATGCCTGGGTTAGGATAAATACATCCTGTTATAAGGCTTCTGAGTTAGGGTATGGTGATTTTATAGGTGATAGTCGAACAGATGTATTTTTAGTTTCTCAAGGCAAATGGTTAATTTCTGATGGAGGAACAGGCTCTTGGCAAGTCGTCAATGCTTCTGGCTATCCTTTTGAAAGTTTGCGTTTTGGAGATTTTATAGGAGATGGTAAGACCGATGTTTTTACCTCGCAAGCAGGACAATGGTATGTTTCTGAAAGTGCAACAGGAGCATGGAAAAAATTGGCAAGCTCTGGTTATCCTATAGAAGAACTGGCATTTGGTGATTTTGTTGGAGATAGTAAAACTGATGTTTTTACCTCACAGGGAGGAAAGTGGTATGTTTCGAATAAAGGAACAGGATCATGGCAAACGATGGCATCATCGGGTGTACCAATAAATAAACTTAGATTTGGCGATTTTGTAGGAGATAACAAGACGGATGTTTTTTCTTCTCAGAGTGGCAAATGGTTTGTATCCGATAAAGCTGTCGGCTCTTGGCAACAAATCAATACATCGTCTTATTCTGTTGATGATTTTAGGGTGCATGATTTTAGAGGTTCGAATAGGGCAGACGTTTTTACTGTACAGGCAGGACAATGGTATATTTCCGAAAGTGGAACTAGTTCTTGGATTCCTGTTGCTTCTTCTAGTGCTAGTCTCCATGAATTACGCTTTGGGGATTTTATAGGGGATAACAAAACGGATGTATTTACAAAACTTAATTAGAGTAACACTAAAACAATAACTTTCTGATTTTAGAACGTATCTCTATTAGCTTAAATCAAAGCTAAATTTTCATTTCGATCGAGGATTTTTTACCTTAGTAAAAAATCCTCTTTTTTATGGAAAAAAGTAAACTCATACAATTGTTGCGTAGCATGAGTAAAAAAGAGTTTTCTGATTTAGAATACTACATCAAGAGTCCTTGTCATAATCGTGATAAGGATGCGATAAAACTGTATATGAGTTTGAAAAGTGCTTATCCTGAATTTAAACATTTTAGAATAAACAAAGAACGAATCGCAAAAATGGTTTTTGGGGAAGCAAGCAAAGAAAATACTAGGGTGCTGAAATATCCTATGTCAGTGCTTACTCAGAAAACGGAAAATTACTTGATTGCTTGTTATTTGGATAGACAAAAAAATAAAAAAGATGAACTACTTTTGAATATTTTTCAAAAAAGAGGCCTGGACAATATCTTTTTTAAAAAAATAGAAGAGACCAAACGGCGCCTCAAAAATAAGCCAGAGATTGCACCTGAAAATTATTTGTTTCAATACCATTTAAACACCTTGTTGTATCGCCATCCTAATAATCAACGACTTACGACAAGTATGCAATCAACTTTGCAAGAGAAAAATTATTTTTTGGATCTATTTTATTTTAGTACAAAGCTCAATGAAAAACTCATTATATTAAATCGTAATATTGTGATTAATGAAGAAAGGCAATTATTATTTATTAAGGAAATAATAGAGCAAGTCGAGCATAATCCACAATTTAGTGAATTGCCATTATTTGTGATTTATCGTTTTTTTATACGATACCTACCTCATGTAGAGCAGTTCAATTACAAAGACTTTTCAGGTACGAAAGACCTGATTTTTCAACAGCTTTCGACATTTGGAGAAAATGAACAAATTAATATTCTGTTATTATTTTTACAATATGCAATTCAGGTACATGAAAAAGGAATAGCCAATTTATTGCAAGAGCATTTTGATATTTATAGTTTTGGTATTAATCATAAAATTCTATATACCGATAAGCATATCATGCCGTTTATTTTTTTCAATACCGTTCAAGCGGCTTGTGAGTTAGGGAGACTAGAATGGGCGAAGCATTTCATCAATGAACAAAGCAAGTACCTTCATAAAACACATCAAGAGAATATAACCTTATTATCAAAGGCTTATCTAAATTGTTGCCAAACAAATTATGATGAAGCTTTAGTGTGTATGCGTGAAATCAATTATAAAAAACACTATTACTATGATATTCTCATTAGGATGATTAGGATACGCTGCTTTTTTGAACAGAAAGAAACTGAACTATTGCACAATTATATCAGTGCTACATACATTTTCATCCGTCGTCATAAAGAAATGTCTTCGCCACTAAAAGAGAGAGTGAATAATTTCACTCGTTTTGTAGAACTCTTGGATAAAAATAAGTACAGCAAACAATTTACAAATCAAGAGTTACAAAAAAAATTAAGCCAAGAGCAAAATATCTCATTTCGATCTTGGCTACTCAAAAAAGTGTCTATCAGCCCTATTCGTGTTTAATTACTTTATGGGAAGTAACAAGACCCTCTTTTGTTGTAAATCTAAAGACATACATTCCTAAAGGAACGTTGGTGAGATTAACAGATCGTTGACCGTTGTCAATAATCGTTTGTAAAACTTCTTGCCCTAAAGAGTTTATGACTTGAAGCATTTGAGTTTGATTCGTTTGGATAGTATAAATTCCCTTACTAGGATTTGGAAAGATATGTATTGGGGAATTCGAAATAGGAGTCAGCCTGAAAAAAGGATTTCCACAATTTATATTGGCATTAATCGTATTGTGCAGGATATAATAGTCCATATTTTGTCCAATATATTTATCAAATAAAACGTCATTAATTAAAATGTTTAAGAAATAATTGCCAATTGTATCATCAAATAATGTGTCATCACTTATTGACGTACCTATAATAACTATCATATCTGGTCTTATTCCAATTATGTCATCAGGGCCAAGAAGATTTTTTAAGTAAAAAAAATCTCCGTCAGGATGATATGTAAAAGCTTTATAACTATAAATATTTAAGCTATAGTCATTATTTCCCATATGAATAATATCATAATAAGGATTTGGATTACTATTTTCTATTTGGATGTTTAGATTTGATTGAATACTAAATTTTAATTCAATTTGATCAAATCGTACCGCAGAATTTAGACCATAAAAATGAAAGTTAAAGTAAATAGTATTGCCTAGGCAATTATGATATAGGACGGCTTCTACATCTACGGGATAAGAACCAGCCTGTGTTTGGCTAAAGGCATTATAAGATAATAAAGTAGTAATAATGATTAGAAAAATAGTTCTCATAGATAGTAATGATTAAAAGTTTATAATTGATTTCAAGAATAAAGGTAAAACATAAAATTTCATTAGAAATGACACTTTTTATGAACTGTCAATAATAAAGTGATATTTATTTAATGTATAAATAGCTATTTGTTAATATTTTGGTGCTGTTAGTTGGATTGGAAAAGTCGAAATAAAGGAGAATATATCCCTACATTATTAGTAATGTTTAATATTTTTTTTACTCATGTAATATTTTCTTGACTATTAAAAACAAAATCTAAAACCCTACATCAAATTTATAAGAAGAAAAGAAATATTAAGATTTTTTGTAGAAATGAGCGAATTGATAAAGGAAGTTGTTGAATAATTGGCTACTGAGTTTATTAAAATTGAATTTTTGTTACAATTGCACCTTCAGAAGTCAGTAAGCTATTTTTGAACAACTTCAAGATTAATACAATTTTTTAAACCTTTCAATAATTTCAAAAACGGCTGGGCAAATAGCGTAATTTTTTTTGGTGAGAGGAAGAATTTGCGCCATTTTCTTACGATTGGTATGTGGATATTCCCTACAAGCTTTAGGGCGAACATCATAGATTGAACAGTAGTTGTCTTCGCCTAAAAAAGGGCAAGGGGAAGATTGGAAGACATAATCACCATCTTCATCAATTTGAAGGTATTTTTCTATAAATATAGCGGGTCGGAGTTTTAGATGTTTGGCAATTCGCTCAATGTCTTTATTGATAAACATTGGACTAGTTGTTTTGCAACAATTTGCACAAGCAAGGCAATCTATCTCCTGAAATACAGCTTCGTGCAACTGGTGGAAAGGAGTATCTAAATGTTTAATTTTAGATAGTTTCTTAAAGAATTTAGAATTTTCTTTTCGTTTTGTTTGTGCTAATTCTTTTACTCGTTCAGGTGTTTCCATCCAGTTCGAAATCATATATTTTTGACAAGATTTCTATCGCTCAGTACTTCTTGAAGTTCTTTTAGGAAAGCATATTGAGAGGGCATAATTTTTTTGAAGGCTTCCTTGAGTGCAATATAAGTCCCTTCATTTTGTTGGATATGAGTAAATTTATTGAATGCAGATTCTACTTTCTCTTCCATAGCCCAGACATTTTCAAGCAACCCTTTGAGTTCAGTTGGCCTATCTAATTCAATAATATCTTCGTTTTGAATCCTCATATTTGGAGGGCTTGCTTCTTCTAAAGGCAACTGCCAATTATCTGTATTTTTAGGAGTTTTGATGAGATATACTTCTAGCTTTTCATTTTGATAACGATAGCGTAGCATTCCAATTTTTCGAGTATCCATTTTATATTTTTTAATAAAACAACAGCTAAAGTACTAATTTGTTTAGTATGATTTGATTTTATTTTAAAAATAATAAAAAAGCAATTGACATATTGCCAATTGCTTTTTATGAAATGGGTGAGAAGAAATCTCTAAAACCCAAATTTATGGATAGCGCTTATGCTTGTAATTCTGGTATTCGAAGTACTTGTCCTGGATATATTAAATCAGGATCTTTCAACATTGGTTTGTTTGCTTCAAAGATAACCATATATTTTTTATAGTCACCGTAATACTGTTTTGAGATCTTAGATAATGAATCTCCTTTTACAACCGTATGGAAACGAGATTCAAGCTCTTGAATTTCTTCATTTGGTACAACTACTATTCTATCATCTACTTCTGCTATACCTTCAACATTTCCTAGTGCTAATATGACTTTTTCTTTATCGGCTAAAGTTGTAGTACTTCCATAAACTGTAATTTTATCATCATGTAACTCAACATCTAAGCCCTCAATAGGTATTTTTAAGTTTTCAATAATACTTTTAAGAAGGCTTTCTTTTTGTCTTCTAGCAACCTCCGCAGCTTGTTCAGCATTTACATCTGTTGCAGTCGTTTTAGGCTCTTCTTTTTTATCTTTATTAAAAAGTTTAGCACCTGCATTTTTTAAAAATGAAAATAATCCCATATCAATATAAAAGTTTGTTTAATAATAAGGTTTAAAATAAGGTGTAACTATAGACGCCCTTTGGCATAATTGCTGCAAATATAATTACTTTGAAGTAAAAAGTAAATAGCTATTTACTATTCCTCTTCACTTGTTGCATTTTCATCATCTATTATACCTTCATCATCGTTTTCTTTATCAAATGCCATAAGAGCTACATCTGCAATTTCATCATTATCATCAATATTAATGACTTTTACGCCTTGTGTTGCTCGTCCCATAACCCTCAACTCAGCCACAGATAATCGAATGGTAATACCTGATTTATTAATAATCATTAAATCATCATCTTCTGTTACAGCTTTAATGGCAACTAAAGAACCTGTTTTAGGTGTTGTTTGAATGGTTTTAACTCCCTTTCCACCACGTTTAGTGACCCGATAATCATCAATAGCAGAACGTTTTCCTAGCCCTTTCTCTGAAAGTACCAAAATTGTAGTATTCGGGTCTTCAGCGTCTAGTGTTATCATCCCAATAGCAGCATTATCGTCGCCCAAATTTATTCCTCTAACTCCTGCTGCAGAACGCCCCATCGGTCTTACATCAACTTCATTGAAACGGATGGCTCTTCCTTTTTTACTACCAATTACGATTTCATTGGTGCCGTTCGTTAGTTTTGCCTCAATCAATTGATCTCCCTCATTAATCGTAATGGCATTGATACCATTTTGGCGAGGTCTAGAAAATGCTTCAACTTGCGTTTTCTTGATGATGCCATTTTTAGTACAGAATAAAATGTAATTATTATTAATGAAATCTTCATCCGTCAAGTCCAAAATCTTGATATATGCTCGAACTTTTTCATCTTTTGGAAGCGATAAAATATTTTGAATGACTCTTCCGCTAGATGTTTTGGAAGCCTCTGGAATTTCAAAGACCCTCAACCAATGACAACGTCCTTTTTCAGTAAAGAGTAGAAGATAGTTGTGGTTGGTTGCGACAAACATATGCTCAACAAAATCTTCGTTTCGAGTCTTAGCGCCTCTAGAGCCTTTCCCTCCTCTTCCTTGCGCCTTGTATTCAGAGGCTTTGGTTCGCTTAATATATCCTAAGTGTGAAATGGTGATTACCACCTCATCATTTGGAATCATATCCTCTATACGGATATTTCCAGCAGCATAATTAATATCTGTTCTACGTTCATCTCCAAACCGCTCTTTTACATCCGCTAATTCCCCTTTTACAATGTCTTTACGCATTTGCTCGCTACCTAAAATAGCATTAAGATGATCAATTAACTTTTGTAACTCCTCATATTCTGCTTTAACTTTGTCTTGTTCTAGACCTGTTAATTTTTGGAGACGCATATCCAAAATTGCTTTGGCTTGTTGTTCTGTTAATACATATGTTTCTTTAGGCCCAACTTTTACCCGATCTTCTCTTTCTGGTTGCGCTAAAATCAAATCACCAAATTTACCCCAAAATGCTTTTTTATCTTTAATAAAATCGCCTTTCATTAAGCCTTGTTTGGCTTCATCAGGTGTTTTAGATGCACGAATCAAAGCGATTACTTCATCCAAATAATCAAGTGCAATGATTAAACCAATTAAAATATGCGCTTTATCTAATGCCTTATTGAGGTCGTATTGTGTTCTTCTAGTAATAACCTCTAGGCGGAAACTGATAAATTCCTCAATCAATTGTTTCAAGTTAAGCAGTCGTGGCCGACCATTAACAAGCGCAATGTTGTTAACACCGTATGAAGTTTGAAGTGGGGTATATTTATAAAGTTTAGAAAGGACAACACTTGCCATAGCATCCCTCTTGACTTCTACAACCATTCTTAATCCATTCCTGTCCGATTCATCCCGAATTTCAGAAATCCCTTCAATCTTTTTGTCATTAACCAACTCTGCCATTTTTACATACAGATTTGCTTTATTAACTTGGTATGGAATTTCAGTTATAATAATTTTTTCCTTTCCTGAATCTTTTGCCTCGATTTCAGCTCTTCCTCTTACAACTACACGTCCTCTGCCTGTTTCAAAGGCTTCTTTTACACCATCATATCCATAAATAGTCCCCCCCGTAGGGAAATCAGGCCCTTTTATATATTCAGTCAATTCTTCAATTGTAATCTCAGGATTGTCGACCGTTGCAGCTATACCATCTATAACCTCGGATAAATTATGAGGTAACATATTGGTTGCCATACCTACAGCAATACCAGAAGCACCATTAACAAGTAGATTAGGAACTTTAGTAGGTAATACAGTTGGTTCTTCTAATGAATCATCAAAGTTGAGCGAAAAATCAACGGTATTTTTTTCTATATCGTTTAAAATTTCATCAGCAACTCGCATCAATCGAGCTTCTGTATAACGCATAGCAGCAGGGCTGTCGCCATCCATAGAGCCAAAATTACCTTGACCATCTACTAGAGGATAACGCAATGACCAATCTTGAGCCATTCTTACCATGGCATCATATACAGAAGTATCTCCATGAGGATGATACTTACCAAGTACCTCTCCTACAATTCTGGCAGATTTTTTATGTGATTTATTATAGGCAAGTCCTAAACCATCCATCCCGTACAATACTCTTCGATGCACAGGCTTAAATCCGTCTCTAACATCGGGTAAGGCTCTGGACACAATGACGGACATAGAATAATCTATGTAAGCCGATTTCATTTCTTCTTCTAAACTAATGGGAATAATCCTAGTCGAGTCTGACATATTGTGATTTAAAAGTCAAAATTAGTGTTTACAGTCTGTTGTGCAAATGTTGTTACATACTGTAGTCCCTAATTATTTAAATGGTGTTTTTGATTGTTTCTTAAAGCGAGTACAAAGGTAAGATTTTTTTATGACTTTTTAGATTTAAAATAGGAAAATCTAAGCGTTTTTTAGCCATTTTATAGGGTAGGGAAGCTGATTAATTTTAAGACTTGAATAGGACTGCGGTTTTGCGCCAAATCGTTCAAAAAAATGTGCAATATTAGGAATACTTGATCCTTCAAAGTCTAGAACTTGGGTAGTTCCAGCATTCATTTGAATAATGCTATCTAAGAGAAGATGCATAGAATGATTTTTTTTCCCCAATGGTGATGATGCTCCAAAAAGATTGTAGATTCTATTGTGACTTCTTCCAAAAAAGCCCATCGCACCGATTTCATTAGTAGCTGTTTTTAATTGAAGAGCGAAGCCCATAAGGTTCTTTGAGGACATGGTGATGATATTACGAATATTGGAATAGTCCTTAATTTTAGTTTTATGACCGACATTTTTTTTGTAAAAATCTATCAAGGTTTCTACACTTAAAACCTGTTCGATAGATTTATGTTTGTCCTTTGCTTTTTTTAATCTTTTTCTAAGACTTTTAGAATAGTTGCTCCGAATGTCTTCATAAGAATGACTTAAAGGAAGTAAATGATTTTGACGGTTTGTATAAGGATAAGGTACAGCTAATTTACTGTTAGACTCGTTGAGGTTTAATTGTACAAATTTGTATTTTAATAATTTTTGTAAAAAAGAATCTAAAATCGTCTCTGTAATTGATTCGCTTGAAAAAAGTCCGAGTTGCTGGCAAAAAAGAGGTTGATAAATTTGGCGAATACCAAATAGTTTTGAATTCGAAAATAGAGGAAAACAGTATTGATAGTCTTCTGCAATGAGGGCATCCCAATGTCCTAAACAGTTTAAATACCAACTCCAAGCATAGATGTTTCCATTAGGAGCATTTTTAATACAAGTATCCCATTTTTTAAAATTAATCTTCTCATGGGAGACGTATTCGATAAACATGGATAGAGTTGTTTCAAAATTATTTAGAATGAAATTTTCTAGTTAATAATCAATTTTTGATAGATAAAACCTTTTTGAGCTTCAATTTTAATGAAGTAAATTCCTTTATGTAACCAAGCGTAATTTAATTTGAGACTATTGTGTCCTTGCATAACCTGATGAGTTTCGCTGGAAATAATTTTGGCTGTTACATCATAAATGGAA
Source organism: Saprospiraceae bacterium (assembly GCA_020630435.1). Taxonomy (GTDB): domain Bacteria; phylum Bacteroidota; class Bacteroidia; order Chitinophagales; family Saprospiraceae; genus JAHDBJ01. Next base: position 55,009 of record JAHDBJ010000004.1, on the reverse strand, counting down.
ATTACTAAATCCTCAGCCATATTAGATGAAAAATCTAACGTGAATAGACCTGTGAAACTAGGATTTGGATATAGTTTGATAGGAGCTTTTTTATGATGTTTCCAGTCAATTCCAATAACAGTACTATACTCAAATTTACCATCAAAATCTACTTGTTTTAGACGATAATAATTTATACGAGCAGGTATAGGATTTTCATCAACGAATTTGTATTCGTTTAGTATAGCTGAAGAGCCTGCACCTTTTAGTTGACCGATTTTTTCAAAAACAATGCCATCTACACTTCTCTGAATTTCGAAATAGTCGTTATCTGTCTCCGTCAATGTAGCCCAATCTAAAACAATACTATTGCCTCTTATTTGAGCATTAAATTTTATCAGTTCAACGGGTATCACCAACTTACAATAATTATTTAGATATTGGTCATTATAATGATAGTGGAAATATTGATTAACAGCTGTGACCAAGGAATCAATCAATTTTTCTCTTAGGGTAGTATCAAATCGGACGTCACTATTGCATTCGATTTGTATTCCGTCTATGTCTCCATTATTGTCTCTAGAACCATGTCTAACAGTATTATATCCCCCTGAGAAATAAGGTTCACCAACATCAGGAAAAGGATCGGAGAAACTAGGTACAGAAGGGAAGCCTTTGTCATCAAGGATTGTTCCTAAACTTTGATCACCTCTAATCAATTCACTATGTGTATGATTTTGTATATTATCACTAACTAATGTACGTAGACTACTTTCTTCAATATAGGTTGTCGTATTTAAATCGACATTGGATAGTCTTAACTCACTGCCAGATAGTAAATAGCCCAATTCAATGCGTTGTATAGTATGTGCGTGTCCATGTAAATCTAGGAATAATCCTCGACCATATCCTTGAATGATACTCGTCTTGGAGGAATCGATGAATTCGTGATAATTATACCATGCTTTTTCTATTAATGGATTACCATCTGCTGCATCACCAATATCCCGATTAGCATCAAACTTTTTTCGGTGTAATAAATTAATAATCATATGAGGATAACAACCAGTTTCTTGGTAAAAAGCGTCTATCACGCCTCGACCAATTTCTTGGGTATAAGAATCTCTTAAATAAGAACACCCTGTACAGTTCCTATCAGGGATGCTATCTGGTTCTAAATATCCTCCATGCGGAACAGAAATGATGATAGGCAGATCCCCTGCTAGATATTCTACAAAACCTGTAGAATCATAATAAGTGACTCCAGGCTGGAAGATTTGAGCTGATATTGTTTCAAAATAAGAAAACAGCACAAAAATAATAGTTCCTCTTAGGAATAAATAACTTGTAGAAGTAAGGTTCATATCCGTTCTTTTTCCGAAGTTATCTAAAAATAAACTATAAGCGAAGAACTAGGGGGAATTTAACACCCGATGATCTTTTAATGTTTGTTAAAAAGAATCATTAATCAACCTCATTTTTGACTAATTCTTTTGGTTTTTTTTTCCAGTTCTGGTTAATGACCCCTAGTACCATCAAGCCTAGGTTGTCCATATGGTATTCTGAATTCGATAGAACTACAACAGCAGTTTTAGTATTGGGGACAAAGTGAATTTCTGCACGATGGCCATCAGTGGCTCCAGGATGTCCAATAATATTGAAATCCTGCCTATTGGTAATGATATGCCAAGCATATCCTACTTGTATTCTTTTATTAAGAGAAGTTGGAAATTGAGCTTGGAAATTTTGCTTGAATAATTGCTCAAAATCATGGTGTTCTAAACCCAAATGGACTTTGATGAAATGTAATAGTTCTTTAGTGGATGTTTTTATACCAACAGATGCTGCAAAGGATTGATAAGTCCAAGGTTCTACTTCCATTCCTCCTACTGAATATCCCTTCGCAATTCTATTATTTTGAGTTTCATCTAAGGTTAAAACAGTATCGGTCAATTCTAAAGTTTGAAGCAATTCTTCATTTAAAATTTGTTCAAAAGGCTTTTGTAATTTGTGTTCGACGATCACTTCTAATAGGGCATAGTTAATATGAGAGTAGAGATATGGTGTGTCTATGTTATCTTTTTTCTTTTTTCGTTTATTTCTTTTACGTCTTGTTTTCAAAGACATGGGTTCTTGATAATCAAAATCATAATTTTTATAAAGCTCTAACAGATCCTCTTTGGTATAATTCGCATAAGGATTTCGAATTGTCTTCTGTTTAAGACCAAAACCCATCGGGTAAAGTGGTAGTTTGGAAGTATGTGTTAAAAGATGATAAATCGTTAAAGTATCTGCATTAGGATTGTGATATGCTTTAGGCAAGCAATCGTTTACTTTTTCATCAATAGATAATATTTTTTTATCAATAAGAATACTTATTAAAGAAGCTGTGTAAACTTTTGATGCGCTTCCTATTTCAAAAATAGTATGCTCATCAATGGATTGTTTAGATTTTTTAGCAAAATAACCGTAAGGGTAATAATAGGTAGAGTCTTCTTCAATGACGCCAATAATAAAACCAGGAACTTTTTTTCTAGATATTTCAGTATCGTAACGGATAATTTTGTCAATAACTCTTTTTAATTCAGGATTATTTTGAGCAAATAAGAACGAAGGACAAAATAGTAAGATCGTTAAGTATTTATTCATAGTAAGGAAAATGTGTTTATGAGTGTTTATATTGTAAGTATTGGTTATAAGGGGGATAGTTTGTAGTATGAATCCCTCAAATTTAATACCAATCAAATAGGATTATTCTTTATCCTTAAAAGAAGGCGGTTCATAGGTTTTGAAATCGACTAGGTTATTTTTTTCTAGGTATCTCATCCATGCTTTGGCTCTTTTACGGCTATTATGTATGTAAAAGTGTTGATTTTCGTTTAGTTTTTTGTGAAATCCTAGTGTTGTTTGGTGTTCTAATTCTAAGATTTTGATAGTTGGATAAACATAGTCATCTCTAATCTCACCTCCTCCATTTTCGAAGGCAAAAGAAGTATCATATTTAAGTATATTATAAATCTTCTTGTAATCAAGTTTATCACTGTCGTATAAGTTCAACTCATATTTTTGAAGATATTTCAAATATAGTGCTTTTTCAGTTAAGGTATTAATATTTTTGATAAACTGATTTCTATTTTCTTGTCGGTTAAACTGTTCAATCGGCAGCCCAAAATCGGTTTTCAAAAAACTAAAAATATTACTTTGACATAAGGTATTGATTTGTTCAAAGTATGGTGTGATCTCCTTTAACTCATCAAACGAAATTTGAGATAATATATTTTTAAATAAGATCTCTTTAGATTCAATTGGTAAATCGAACTCAATAATTTTAGGAATTTTTTGTGTTATTGGTAAAGTACCAATTTGTAATTGTGCTAATCGTAAGTAAACTTGTTCTTCTTCATATTCACTGATAAATTGACTTTCCTGTAAGTAGGTATTGATATATGATTTTATTTGTTTACTGATGGTATCATCTTGATTTTTTAAGATGTAGCTTTCAAACCAATATTGTCTGAATAGCCGCATGAAAATATATCCTTTTTGATAATTAGAAAAAGGGTCTATTTTTTTATGTAAAAAACTAAATAGTTTTTGTGGTGGTAAATCAAAAAAACGAGATAAGTTATCTATTTTCTTATAGTGGAAATCTATTTTTTCAAATATTGCAAGATACCGTTCATCTTTTATTTTTGATTTTAAATTAAGCTTTAAAATGTCATTAGGTGTTTTCAAATTTTTCAACACTCCAAAAATTAACTTTTCGTGTACATTTTGATCATAATGTTGAGATTGTAAAATCTCGTTAATCGTTTCAATTGAAAGCTGTTTTTGAGATTGTAATTTTTCAATACGAAAACTTAAAAATTGTTTTCCCCAGTCTTTATAACTAGTTTTATTTTTTTTCCAGTACACTAACCAATCTTCATGTTTATTTTCTTCACTTGAAAATTCAAAATCATAAATATTTTCTAGGAGTAACACAGCATAGTTTTCCATGAGTACAGCATACTTACGACGTTTTGATTTGAGTAATTCAAAGATATTAGGAACAAAGCTTATATTACTATGTAGTTCAAGATAGTTGTATAATAAATTTATTTCTTGTGGGGTATTTGGATTATTGAGTTTCTTAAATATTTGTTTAACATCACTTTTCTTTGGAGGTGGTAAAGTTTTAATAACTCGTTTATTAAATGATAAAGGTGAAGTTATAAATCTATCAATTTCTTTGGAATTATACCCTTGAGGTGTTTTTGAAGAATTTAATAGTTTTTGAATGACGGCTATAATACTATTATCGGATTCATGTTGCTGTATAAGCCGTAGCTTATGCACAACTGGGACTTGTTTTATGTCAATTTTTTGTAAATAAGAATTACAAGAGCCAATAGTTCCTATACTTTTAAATAAAGATGCTTTTTTTAGGTAGGCTCTAAAATGTTCCTCATTGTTGATGAGTTTAAGCCAATTTTTAGAATAAAAAACATCTAAAATTCTAGATATAGAAAATGATACCTGTTTATGATGATACAAAAAGGCATTATATTCAAAATTATGTATAGTTTTTAGATTTAGGGTTTCAATTATTTTATTTTCAAGCGTATATATGTTTCCTTGATAAGAAGCGAGTTGATCGAATGTGTGTTGGACTTGTGTAGAGTGTTGAAGCAATATATTATTTTCCTTAGCATATTGCACAAACTCGGAGAGGTTTTCTAAGTAATAATATTGAAGAGGGGGAATATTGGTATTCTGATTTTGTAAAAGGTTTCTAAATTTTTCTGCTAAATGAGCAATGAGTATAGGATCTCCTTGTGTTAAGTTAACAAATGCCTCTTTTGCAGCTTTTGTGTTTTTAGAATTCAATAGTTGGAAATACTTTTCATAGGTCTTACTTAAGTTTTTTTCGATATTTTTATTAATGAAAAAACCTCGTGTATCATCCCATTCAAATTCATTTTGATGGCGAGCCCAATAAGCTACAAAATCCTTTTTTAGCTTCCAGTTTTCCACATTTGCTTCCAATAAACGCTGATTGTCGGCAGTATAAAATTGAAGATTTGTAAGTTTTTCAAGCTTCTTAATTATAGAATGAATTTGCTCTTTTTTAATGTGTTTGTGGCTAATTAATTTAGCAGCAATAAAATAAAGTCCTCTAGATTGTTTTGTTTTAAGTAATGCTCTTTCTGCATTTGTTTGCGTCCAATAATATGCCCCTGTTTGATTGTACAAATAACCATAATAATCGACCAACTGGACAAAATACTGAGGTCTTGTTTGAAAAAAGTATTCAAAACCCAACTCTTGAAGTGCTTCAATAGTTTCTTTGTCTTCCATCTGGTCTTTATACCAATTAAAATAGATCTTAGGATCGGATACAGATAAATGCAAGTTAGAAATATTAGAAATCGTGGTTTTAATTTCATTAATCTTAAGTGTCCCTTTCTTCACCTGTTGAAGCAGTACGTCAAGATTTTTTAAACTAGGGTAATAAGAAAGGAATTGGCAAGCTTTGAGATAAAAATCACTTTTAGGGTTTTGGATGATTTCTAAGAGAAATTGCTCACTTTGTTTAATTTTCAAGGCTGCAATTTGTTCTAAGATCTGTTCTTTCGTTTTTAAAATATCTCCAGCTTGAAGTTCTTCTTGATATTTTTTGAAAAGTAGCGTTTTATTTTTAAGACCAAACTCTCCAGTACTTTCAACTTTAAATGTTGTTTTCCGTTGTTCTAAAGGTGTAATATAATAGGCATTAGAAATAGGATCAAAGTAAAACTTAGATTCGTTTTGATAATAAAATTCAAGTATTGCTTCTTTTTTAGCTTTATGAATATCAATTTCTTCAGGCAAGAATAATGTATAAGCTTGCAAGGTGTTTATAATTTGTTTGTTGGATGATTTTTCATCCATTAAAGAGACAAGGTCTCTAAGGGCTTTTCGCTCTCCTTTCTCTAATCGAAAAATAAGTTTTTCTAGAATTTCATCATTTTGTTGCTCTTCTTGAGCGACAATAGTAGATATGAAAAGGAATGATATAATTATTAATAATAATCTCATGTATAAGTTAAAAGAAATAAAGGCACATTCAAAACGCTATTTTATTTATAAGGTATACGTTTAATAAAATAATAAGTTTATTAGATTGTATCTGAATACTTGTTTTTTATAACCTTAAAAACGGCTAACTTAGCACTTTCTTTTTATTCAATGAATATTTAAGCTTTTTTTAAATAGATTTTATCTATCGATTTTCCAACACTAAAGTATAATACCTTGTCAGATAATCAAAATTCTATAAGCCTCAACAAATATATAAGTTCTACAGGACTATGTTCTCGTAGGGAAGCAGACAAATTAATAGAAGAAGGAAAAGTAACGATTAACGATCAAGTCGCCCGAAAAGGGAATCGAGTAGAAGAAGGAGATGAAGTAAAGGTCAACAACGAGGTTATTGTTCCAAAGACTAAAAAAGTATATATTGCCTTACACAAACCTGTAGGGATTACTTGTACAACAGATACAAGAGTAGAGGGGAATATTATTGATTTTATTAATTATCCTGAACGTATCTTTAATATAGGGCGACTCGATAAAGATTCGGAAGGGTTGATCTTAATGACGAATGATGGAGAAATTGTCAATAAAATTCTTCGGAGTAGTAATAAACATGAAAAGGAATATATCGTTACCGTCAATAAAGAACTAAGTAGAGATTTTATTAAAAAAATGGGGAATGGTGTTCCAATATTAGATACCTACACGAAGAAGTGTAAGGTCACTAAAATTGATAAATACACATTCAAAATTACCCTTACTCAAGGACTTAATCGGCAGATTCGAAGAATGTGTGAATTCTTTGACTATCGTGTTATTGGATTAAAACGTATCCGCATTATGCACATAAAACTAAAAGGTTTAGCCTATGGCAATTGGAGATATTTGAGCGATAAAGAATTGGCAAAATTGGAAAAACTAACAGAAAGCTCGGATAAAAATAGTATCTATTGAGTGGTTTGCAAATATTAGAACAATCAGAACAAAAATGACAAAAGAACGAATTTTAATATTATCACCTTTTATAGTCATAATAATAAATCTTCTAGTTGCATATACTTTTGAGTCAATTATTGGCACACAATAGCTTTAAAAGCATCAATCTAAACATTCGTTCTTTCAACAGAAAAACGTTCTTTATAAAGTATAATCATTCAAAAAAAATTGATTATCAGTATGATGTTTTAGTTAAGATTCTCCTCCCGCCATAATCAGTTGCTCAACGATTTCATTAAATCCTTTTTCGGCTGCGTAGTGCATTGCTGAAAATTGATCATTATCTTTTTCATTTACATTCGCACCCTTTTCAATTAGAAATGCGGTCAAATCATTAAATCCACACATAGCTGCTACTATCAAAGGTGTCTCTCCTTCATTATTTTTAGTATCCAAGTCCATTCCTTTTTCAATCAAAAGCTTCGCTATTTCAAGATTTCCTCTTCCACTTACATAGTGTAAAACTGAATTGCCATCTAATCTTTTAAGTAGCATATCTGCTCCGCCATTAATTAGGATTTCAGCTACTCTTAGATTATTTCGAATACAAGCTAAAACAAGTGCTGATTCTCCTTCATCATTTAGTGCATTTATATTAATTGATTCTGCTTTTAGTAGTTCATTAACGACTTCTGCTTCCTCATTCCAAACGGCTTGGTGGAGTGCAGTATTTCCAGTACTATCTTTTTCTTCTGCATCTCCTATTAATAGGGCAACTAGATCTCTTAGTCCCTTACTAGTAGCATAATCTAAGGCACTGTATCCGTCATTGTCTTTGATTGTTTTATCAGCTCCTTTGGACAATAAGAATTTTGTAAATTCGGTTCTTCCATCAGCAAGAGAATAGATGAGAGGTGTTTTTCCTCCATTGTCCGTCACATTAATATCTGCTCCATTCTTTAATAAAATTTCAACTATTTCTTTGTTCCCTGTCTGAGATACAATATGTAAAGGAGTAGAACTATAGTTATTTGCCATATTTACATCAGCTCCTTTTTCTACTAAAATTTTCACTATATCCCTAGCGCCCTTTTTTGAAGCATAATATAGAGGAGTATTACCTTGTTCATCTCTTTTATCTATATTGATCCCTCCCTTTTTTAGAAAAGTTTGAACAATTCCCTTTTGATTATTCTTACAGGCGTTTAAAAATATTTTATCCATCTTAAATTAATTTATTTTTTTGTTTCTTCATTGTCTTTCCAACAACCATCCAACTAAATTTTCATTATTTTGTTCCACAGCATACTCAAGTGCAGATTTTTGTGAATTATCTTTATCATGAATTAATAAGTCTCCAAATTGATCCATTAATTCGGAATAGACTTTTGCCGCTGTTTTATCTTTATTACCAATTGCATACATCAAAGGGGTTTTACCATTTTTGTCTTTTAAATCAGTTGATGCCCCTTCTTCCAATAACGTTAATAATTGATGTTCTCCTCTATTCGTACTAGTTGTACATAAATACATTAGAGCAGAAATACCATCTATATTTGTTCTATCTAGATCTGCATCAGCATAAATTGCTTCCTCAATCATTGTTTTTGCTATGGTATTACCATTATACATTCGTAATGAATCGGCATACTTTGCGGATAGGGTTAATAACGTATTTTCATCATCATCTAGTAAGCAATTAATATCGAAATTCGCTTCTATAAATGATTTTAATATTTTTGAAAAAGCCTTATTTTTAAAATCGTCAGACTTTGTTTTTACTGAAGATTCTGTTGAATATAAATATCTAAAAGGATGCCAAGATTTACTATCGTGAAGCATAGAATTTGCACCACCTTTTAATAAAGCATCTATACAATCCGCATTGTGATTTGTCATCGCAATAGAAAGTGGTAACAATCCTTGAAACTTGTGTCCCTCTTTGTCATATTCACTATTAAGGGATACTCCTAACTTGACAAGCGCAATAATAGCTTCTAAATCATTGTTTATACAAGCCTGATAAATATCTTGCCCACCCACATCAATTAATAGTGCTTTATTTTCAGTATCATTAAAATCTGCCCCATTTAATAATGCTCCAATAATCTTAGATTTATTTCGGATAGCTACATCGATAGCTGTTTCATCTCTTCCATTTTTTATAAATGGGTCGTGACCAAATTGTAAACACCTTTCAGCAAAGGTAACTAAGCGATTTAATTCATTTTGCTTGGACTCCAATTCTAATTTTAATTCTTCTCTGCGCTTTACATAATAATCAATATTTGCATTGAAAGACGTATCGTTGAGATTGTTTTCTAAATCTCTTTTAGCATAGCCTAGACTTGACACATAACTTCCTGATGCGTCTGCTACAATGTGTAATAAGGTATTTCCATTAGAATCCAGAAGATTCGTTTTCTTTTTATTTTCTTCACAGACTGTTAATAATTCAAAGCATCCTATTTTAGCTGCCAACATTAAAGCAGTTTCTCCTCTATCGTTTTTTCTTAGGGGGCTTACTCTTGCCTCTAATAAAACTTCTGCTGACTTACGAATAAATTTTTTATTTTTATATGAAATATTACTATCTACTAAAAAATGGAGAGGGGTGTTTTTGTAGCTATCTTCAATTCTTCTTGGATCCCAATCAATAGATATGAAATATTCAATCATTTCAACATTTGCATAGTTACACACATGTTTCCAAAATTCTATTTTCTTTTCTTCACCAATATTTTCAATTGCTGTTTTATACATTTTATTTATTTCAGAAAGGTCATTACCTTTCGAATATGCATAACTTATTTCATTTAAAGTCATTTTATGTTTTTCTTTTGTATTAAAATAGTTTATTTGACTTTTATTGTTGAGTGGCTAATTTTGAGCGCAAAATAATTTTTTTTTGGTAAAATTAATAAAGTGATGTATATCAATTTTTTAAGCATAATTAAGAATAGGGGAAAACGATCTCTCACGTGTCTGTATAGTAGAAATATAATTTTTTGCCATAATAAATATAAACATGAATATAGTAAAGATGTTTTTTCCTATTGCTTTCTTATTATTTTTTATAGCTTGTTCAAAGGATAATAATATATCTCCAACAATAGAAGTGACCCCAGGTAATGATCCTAACTTTACAATTGTCGCTAATAATGATGGAATACTTTCGAATTTCAATCGGAAAGTAGTCGTTTTTGGTATCGATATTTATGCGGTTTCAGCCGTAGAAGACGCCAAATTGTTACACGCTGCCAATGTAATGGCGCAATACCTTGATAACGATGAAGACGGAAATGTCGATGACCAAGTAGTATTAGATAAAATGTTAGAAAATAGGGCTTTTATGGTCATGTGGAATGATGAAAATGATTTAAATGAATTTCCGTCTGGTCGCTTAGGGCAAGATTTAGGAAATGATGAAACGAATCCGTCATATGTATCAAGCGGTAAAACGGGGCGCTTTGATGCTTCGTTAGAAGAAGTGTTGCATATTATTAATAATGCAGGACATTCTTATGCTTATCCTCAAATATTTGGTCAAGGACAAGGCTCAGAATTAGCGAATGCTATGGATATAGCAAGAGGGGGGCAATTTATAAGTATTCCATCTTCTTATCCTTCGGATGCTTGGTATACCTACGATGATCATACATGTGATTATGCTTCTTGCCAAACCATTGAATATCTATATTGGGCGTTGACTTCTATGCTTGGAGCCCAAGAAAATCGTTTGGAGGAAATTGAACATGAATGGAGACTAAACACGAGAGATTTAGTTGAAAGTAAAGACACAGTAATATTTCAGATTTTAAATAATCCTACATATAAAATGCCAACGGTTTTGCCTGATGGTACCTATAGGAGATAATTTCAAAATATTAAATGTGAAAAATTATTATTGCGGATATTTTGAAATTGAGAATAATGTCAGTCGGGAATTAAAATGATTGATTAGATGAAGAAGTTATTTTTGGATGATATAAGAACAGTAGAGATGGTTTATGATAAGACCACAGTTACTGATTTTGACATAGTAAGGACATACGAAGAATTTGTAGATTATATAAATGAAAAAGGTTTACCCGATTTTATAAGTTTTGATAATGATTTAGGATTAGACGAAAATGGAAAGTTGGCGAAAGATGGCTATGCCGCAGCAAAATGGCTAGTGTATAAATCGGGACTAGATATAAGTGAATTGAAATATAAAATTCATTCCGCAAATCCTGTAGCTTCAGAACAAATAAGAGGATTATTGGACAACTATATAAGGTTTTTAAAAGCAAAAAAGTAACAATTCGTTAAATTCCTGAATCTGAATCAAGCTAAAGTTTATCTGCTCGGATACAAGGGTTTATGGTTGAGCAAGCATCCAATAAAATATTTCCCTTATAAGAAAACAGCACGCCCGTTGCATAATGTGCTTCTAGGATGATGTAATTGTATTTCTTTTTTGTTAAAAAATTAAAGGTATAAGTTTGCCAATCGGTATGTTTTATAAAGCCTGTTTCCCCTAGAAGTTGATCTAGAGAGCAGAGCGTTTCGCCAGCCCAAATGCGAAGTTTTAAGGGCATATTATAATCAGAGTATGTTGAAGAACGAGCCAAATCGATTTGAAAGGAGTAACATTCGAGTGCTTTGAGGGGTTGTTTAAGTCGCTGCCCAATATTTTCCCAAGATCCATCTTCCCGAGTAATCATCCCTAGAAATGTTTCTCCATCAGAAGCAGGCGTATATACCCCCCATGCACCAGGAAGAATATCAGGTGTTGAACCAACCATACAAGGCATCCAGCCTGTAGGAGTCGTGGCATCTTGTGGGTCACCTTCAAAAGAAGGATTAGCTAATCGGATTTGGGCAGAGCTAGATCCTGTAATGCCAAAACATAATATTAAAACGAATATCCTAAACATTGACCAATCTATAGTTTTGATATGCTAAAATAAAAAAAAATGAATAGAAAAAAAATCATTGCAACTTCTTACTTGTTGTGATTGATGTATTTGTGAAATTGGGAGGGGTCTTTACATCAGATTATACTCATATCTACTTTCAAAATACAACTTTTTTGAGTTACTTGCGAACTAATCCAGTAAATACAACGAAATTTTTTGGAAAAAATTTAAGAAATGGGAAAAATTAATTTGATGAGCGATACTGTTACTCGTCCTACAATACAGATGTTGGAAAGTATGATGCAAGCAGTAGTGGGAGATGATGTCTTTCGTGAAGATCCGACTGTAAATGCCCTAGAAGAAAAAGCAGCGCAATTATTTGGGAAAGCAGCCGCTCTTTTTTGCCCTTCTGGAACGATGACGAATCAAATTGCCATAAATGTTCATACCAACACTCTAGAAGAAGTTATTTGTGATAAATTTTCTCACATTTATCAGTATGAAACAGGAGGATATGCCTTCAATTCTGGTGTTGCGATTAAATTAATTGATGGGGTAAATGGAAAAATTACGGCAAAACAGATCGAAAAAGCCATCAATCCTGTCTACGACTGGCTACCGATAAGTCGTTTAGTAGTATTAGAAAATACGTGTAATAAAGGAGGTGGAAGTTATTATACATTGGATGAAATCAAACCTATTCGAGCATTGTGCGTATCCAAAGGCTTAAAGTTGCATTTGGATGGTGCAAGGTTGTTCAATGCTTTAGTAGAAACAGGCGAATCAACCCAAGCGGTAGGGAATCATTTCGATAGTATTTCAATTTGTTTATCTAAAGGATTGGGTGCTCCTGTAGGGTCTTTATTGATTGGAGATATTAATTTTATTAATCAGGCAAGACGCCTAAGGAAAGTAATGGGAGGCGGAATGCGACAGGCAGGATATTTAGCGGCAGCGGGTATTTATGCACTAGACAATCATATTGAACGCTTGAAAGTTGATAATGATAGAGCTAAGATAATCGGTCAAACTTTAAAAAAACAGTCTTATGTTGAGACTGTTCGTCCTGTACAATCGAATATAGTTATCTTCGATTTATCAGGTGCTCAGACGGCTGCTATATTTTTAGAAAAATTAAAATCAAAAGATATATTGGCTGTTCCTTTTGGAGAAAAGACTGTTCGATTTGTAACCCATTTAGATTTTACAGAAGCGATGCTCAATACGTTAATCGAAGTCTTAGAAAGCATGGATTAAACTAATGTCTATACCACATCAACACAGCTCCAAATAATGTGATGAGCGTTATTAAAACCGAAGCCATTTTTATAGAATAATGGATATGGTTTCTAAAGGTTTCTATTTCGGGTACTAAATCAGGATACTTAGGGTAAACCTCTTTTTCCATTTTTTCTTTATTGAAAAGGTGTTTTGCCTCAAAGTCAACTCGATTATTAACTAAGATTTTATAGCTTTTCATGACTTTAACCCTAAAGTAAATATTTACAAAAAGCATGGCAATAAATAAGCCTATGATTAAAGAAGCGAGCAGTATAAACATTAATTCAAAAATTTATAATCGAAAAAAGTCTCGTATTTTATCCCACCAACTTGTTTCAGTTTTTGCAATGGTCTCACTTACCTTTTGACCATTTTTTAATAAACTTGAAGCCTCTTTAATCGTCAGGTGTTTCAAAGATTTCGCTTTTTCAATATGTTTTTCACAAAACCATTCCAGACCTTTTGGATGCCCCACAAATCCTTCTTTTTCAAAACGTTTATTATAGACTTTATCCTCTTCAGATAATTTAAAACGAACCTTTCCTCCCTCTTTGGAAGGAGAAAACCGTTTACGACAGCTATAACAAATAGGTGGTCTCATAGAGATGATGTTGTTAATCTACCTTTAGAGCTTTATCTTCATCATACTCAAAAGGTATATCAAATTCTTGTCCTGCAAAATCGATTTTAATATTCCCATCCATCTTTACATTAACCTTCATATTTTTGGTAGCTGCTTTAAAAATATCTGGAAGATTATCAAAGGCACGATGTAAAGGAATTTCAAACTCAAGTGGGAGGGTAAATGCTGAGTTGCTAGGCATTGTTGTTTTAAATGTTTGGCTAATTACACCCATATCTTTATCATTGATTTTTACATCACCTGAAAAACCTAGTATATCCGCTGCTACAGGCTTTGGATTAAAGATATGCGCTTGAGCTGATACTACAGCAGTACCATTCATTTTTAGTTTTTTAAACTTTACATTATCAATGCCTTGAAATTCAATCTCTTTATCCATATTACAAGAAAATAACAAGGCAATACTTAAGATGAGGGTACAAAGAGGAAACGTATTAATATTCATATTTTATTTTTGATTAAAAAAAGCCTGACAAAAATAGGCATTTGTCAGGCATCCAAGCAATATATTTTAAATAAAAATTCTATTCTTCCTCTGATTTCAATTGAGCTAAACCATCTAAATCGATGTTATCCATTACATCTTCAATCTGATCCATCGTCACATATCTACCAGAAACAGTAACAATAAATCGTTCGCCTGCAATCGCTACAAATTCACCTCGTTGTCGTTTACTATTGTATTTTTGATAGGCTTTACCACCTTTATAATTGGTCGTGCGCTCAAAACCATTGTCATCTTCTTTATCAATGTTTGTCAATGACCATGCTGCTAATCCCATAAAAGCAATTTGAACGCCAGCACCATCGACAATTTTGACTTCAATTTGCTCCTTATTATCTCTACTTTCATGTTTGTACATTCCAGTCGCTTGAGAAATCGTAAAGCCCATCGTTCCAGTTGTTTCCCCTTTTGCATTTTCTCTAGGAACACCTGCCGCAGATGCAGGCAAAAATTCTTTAATCTTCCTAAAGTTTACAGGTTTTTTAGTTTTGCCTTCTTCTAAGTCTTTAGCGGCTTTTTCTATATTTTCAGCCATATCTTTGAGTTTTCCTAGATCACCTAGTCCTGGAATACTTGTTCCACCAGCACTTTCATTCGAACCATTGCTACTGGAAGAGTCGCTACTGCCTCCTCCAAAACATCCTAGAAAACATACAGATAAGAAGAAGACTGCACTTAAAATAATTAGTTTTTCTTTCATGACTTTTTTAGGTTTAATACATCGAACGTTCTGAACGTTACAATAATGATGAAATATTTTTTAAAAAAATGATATTGTGCTTTATAGTATCAATTTGTAGAATGTGATACCACTATGCCGAAATTAAGAATAGAAAATTGAAAATCAAATAAAATCCTCTGTTAATATTTGTTCAATCAGATTATATAATTTCAACAATTGCTTTTTAGTGATACAATAAGGTGGCATAAGATAAATCACATTTCCTAAAGGCCTCAATATAGCTCCTCTATCTAGAAAGTAGTAATATAATTTATCTCGAAGGTTATTAAAATAGGAAGTATTTTGAGAAGTCTTAAATTCAAAAGCTAATACGGTGCCTTGTTGTCGAACATCATTTAATTTAGGATGCCCTTTTATTTTTTTTAAAAAGTTAGCATGATTACTTACAAGCCATTCAATATTTTGTTGAGTTGAATCTTGCTCAAATAAATCTAGACTTGCTAGAGCTGCTGCACAACCAATTGGATTAGCGGTATAAGAATGACCATGAAAGAATGTTTTGAGTTTATCATCAGATAAAAAAGCCTCAAATATTTCTTCTGTACAAGTAGTGATTGCTAGAGGTAGTGTTCCGCCTGTTAGTCCTTTAGATAAACACATTAAATCTGGTTTGTTTTTCAAATAATCACTTGCAAAAAACTTTCCTGTACGATAAAAACCAGTCATCACTTCATCGGCTATGCAGAGCACTTCGTGCTTCCTACAAATTGCAATCAGTTTATCCAAATCTTCAGGAGCATACATTCTCATTCCTCCAGCACCTTGTAATAAAGGTTCGAATATGAAAGCATAGACTTGGTTGTTTTGCAAAACTTCTTCTAAAGCCGCAAAACTCTTTTCTTTATCTTCACCAATAGGTTCAGGTATCCGAATAATATTAAAAAGATGTTCTTTAAAGGCATTATTTAAAGAAAGGTCGCCGCTAGCAGACATTGCACCAAAGGTTTCGCCATGAAAAGCATTTTCAAAAGCCACTAAAGTCTTACGTTGAATCCCTTTATTGTGAAAATATTGAATCGCCATTTTAATAGCAATTTCAACGGCTGTTGAGCCATTGTCCGAAAAGAAAACACGTTTTTGATAAGGGATTTTTCCGAGTAGCCGTTCTCCTAATGTTACGGCTGGTTTATGCGTAAAACCTGCAAAAATGACGTGTTCTAATTCTAAGGCTTGCTCATATATTTTTTTAGCAATATACGGATTTGAATGACCATGTGTATTGGTCCACCAGGAGGAAATTCCGTCAATGTACTCGTTTCCATTTTCGTCAAAGAGCAATGCTTCTTGACCTTTGATGATAGCAAGGGGTTCGGCAGCCGTTTTTTGTTGAGTATAGGGATGCCAGATATATTGCTTATCCTTTTCTAAAATTGAATTTTTCAAATGAAATTATTAAAGCCTAACAATTTAAAGCACCACAGACACTTATGGTTTGCCCCGATACATAGGCTGACATATCGGAAGCAAGGAATAGGGTAGCTTCTGCAATTTCTTCTGCTTTTCCAAGTCGTCTCATTGGGATACCATCTAAAAAAGCTGCTTTAGTTTTTTCATCCAAAGCATCGGTCATATCAGTCTCAATAAAACCTGGTGCTAAGGCATTACAACGAATATTTCTTGAACCAACCTCCTTAGCAATTGATTTAGTAAAACCAAAAATCCCTGCCTTTGAAGCGGCGTAATTCGCTTGTCCTGCATTCCCAAAAACACCAACGACCGAACTCATATTGATAATAGACCCTTTACGTTGTTTGAGCATCGGTCTAAGGATATGTTTCGTCAGGTTAAATACAGATTTTAGATTAGTGGTGATGACTTCGTCCCATTGTGTTTCGTTCATGCGTAGCATTAAAGTATCTCTAGTAATCCCTGCATTATTTACTAAAACATCGACTTGTCCAAAGACTTCTAGTACATCTTTCACTAGGGCTTCCGCTTGATCAAACTTACTAGCATCGGATTGGAATGCTTTTGCTTTTATGCCCATGGCATTTAATTCAGCTTCGATTTTTGATGCCCTTTCAGACGAAGAAAGATAAGTAAAGGCAATATTGGCACCGTGTTCAGCAAATTTTTTGACAATTGCCTCACCAATACCACGACTTCCTCCTGTGACTAGTGCTGTTTTTCCTTCTAATAGTTTCATCGGATTGTTTTGTTTTGATAAAAATTTGGCACAAAATACAGGTTTTCAAAAAATAGGGATAGTAATTAGAGATTTATTTTAAATCCTTAACGGTATGGGTATACAGGAAAAGCTGTTCCTTTTTTGAAATGAGTTGAGTTGGGAGGGAGTTCTAAAAATCCATCGGCATCAGCTAGGTTGGCTAAATCCCCAGACCCCTTTCCTTTTACAGGGTAAGCTATATATTGACCTGTATTACTAATATGAATTTTTACTTGTAAAAAATAAGTCAAGTCGGGTTTAAAATTAATATCTTCTTGAAGGATAGCATAAGCTGGAGATGTATTAATGTCTAGACTTTTCTCTATCCAAGGACATACATATTTTAAACTACACATAAAAGTAGAAACGGGATTACCTGGTAATGCAAAAACGACTTTTCCCAAAGGATGTACCCCAAACCAAAAGGGCTTTCCAGGACGTTGTTTGACTTTATGAAAACATTTTTTTACGCCCAATTCCGATAATACTTTCGGAATAAAATCGAATTTGCCCATCGAAACACCGCCACTCAATATCAATACATCATATTTTTTCAAACATTTTTCTATTTCCAAACGTATAGCGTCTTCATTATCATCAATATGGAGTAAATCAGGCTGGATATGGTATTTTTTTAAAAGTGCTGCAATCGTCTGTACATTAGAACGTCGAATTTGGTGCGGTAGGGGTGTTTCGGATACTTTTACGAGTTCATCGCCAGTAGAAATAGCTACAACACTAGGATTTTTTTTGACGTATACATTACTTTTTCCAAGGCTAGCCATAATTCCTATTTCGGCGGGACTAATAACGTTATTTTGTGTTATAAGTAAATCTCCCTTTAGACGATCTTTACCTTTTAAGTGTATATTTTGACCTTTTTTAATAGTATCAACTTGAATTGTAGCTTTTCCATTTTGAATAGTTAAATCTTCATAACGGATTACGGTATCTACACCAATAGGAAGCGTCGAACCAGTCATAACTTCAAGACAGTTATCAGGAGATGTTATTACTTTCTGTGTTTCACCTGCGGCTTGAATTGCCTCTATCTCAAATGTACGTTGACCAGTGTTAAAAGAATCAAATGAAATCGCAATACCATCCATCATAACTCTGTCAAAAGGAGGAAAATCACGATCGGCAGATAAATCTTCTGCAAGAACCCTACCAATACTTTCAATATAAGGTACAGACTCTAGAGAAGTTTTGATAGAATGTTGTAGGACAACTTCAAGTGCTTCTTGGACACTTATCATTATACAAATTTAATGTTTACGTTAATAAGCACCATCTTCATAAAAGATAATGGCTTCTTCAGATTTTATACTCATAGAAGGAACACCACCAAAGCTACTGACTGTCCCTCTTACACAAATGGTTTTTCCGATGAGTTCTTCTACAGGATCATAACTGAAATTATATGCTGCATTTTTAAAAATAGAAACTGTAAACACCTGATTAGGAAATTTTTTATCAAGGTTAATAAAAATATTTCCTTTTCTACTCAATTTAGTACTCACAACGGTACCACAAACGGTAATAGGTTTGCCCTTACCAATATATAGTTTCGATTGAATGGTATTGAAATGGGCAGCAGGTAAAGAAGGCGCATAGATAGGTTCAACATCGTCTTTCGCCTTAGGAGGAAACCAGTCGTTTGGAGTACGTTGTTTTTCCAGATTATTCTCAAGATCATCGGGCATATTGGCAAAAAAGTCAATCCCTGTTTCTTCTTCGACTTTATCAATAGATACAGCAAAAGATTCTACAGGATATGTAATAAGTTGATTGGGCATGATAAAAGCGATAGCTTTTTTATTTTTAACATCTGCGATTACTTTAAAATAGAGTTTTGGGATGCTAAGTTTATTGATACCTCGCTCAATTACAGGTAAGTCATCCTTTAAAATAGGACCAGAAACGACATAAAGTTGAGTATTTGAATTATGGTATAAATAACCCCGTACTAGCCCTTCTAATTCGGCCCACCGTCCTCTGTTAAAATCCGCTACTTGAGGGGACATATTGGAGTAAAAATACGATTCAGAAAGTGCTGTTTTTGACCAGCGAAAATCAGCAGAAGGCGCTAAGTGTCCCCTATCGTATCCAAAACCATCGTAGGTATAGGTACTATCTTTTTGAAGGTATTTTAGGAAATAATCTTCTTCTACAGCAGAGCCTGTTGTAACTTTTGGATCAATTCTGAAATCGTTGCTTCTACCAACACTCCCTTCAATAATATCTGGAAGTACAATATGAGCTACCCATTTAGCCTGTTCGTGTTCTTCAGAATAGACTAAAGACATTGCCGAATGTTCAATGATTTTTTCACCTGCTTCAGCTTTTGGAAGTCCCCATTTTTTCAAGTCTCTTTGTATACCTTGAAGTTTGTATTGTTCAAGTTCAGCTTTAATTTTCTTTTGCTCTTGTTTAAGTTTATCTAATCGACTATCTAAGTTTTTAATTGAGGCATCTATATCCTGAGCAGATAGTGTTGTAAAGGTTAGAAGAAATAAAGAGATGGCTAGGCAAAATGTCTTCATGGGTAGAAATTTAGAGAGGGATGAAGTTTTTGTTTGATAATGGAACAAAAACGGTCAACAATAGATGCTGACCGTTTTTGAAAAAGCAATTGAAAGAAGCATTATTTCAAGGCATCTAATTCTGCTTTATATTTTTTAGAAAGATTATAATCTTCCATTCTTACAGCGATTTCTTTTAATGCAATTAGTGTATTTCTATCTTTAGCATTTACACTATATGCTTTATCAAAATGAGGCTTTGCTTTTTTAAATAAATCATTAGACTCACTGATTAATCCATCAATTTGGCTAGCAGTAGCTTTACTGTACGTAATATCAGCTGCAGCTTTTGTTTTTGCTACGGCACTATTATAATACATTGCCCCCATAGCATACATTGCATTGAAGTTCTTTTCATCTTTTTCAAGCGCTTGCTTATAATAATTCATTGCTTTATCAAAATATGTTTTTTTCTTAGCTCTATCTCCACTTTTATCTGCTTTTTGGTAAAGGTTATCATAAGTATTTCCTAAAGTAAGATAAAGTGAAGAATTTTCAGGATCTTGTTCAATAGCAGCTTGAAGTTGTGCTTCTAGCTCATCAAATTTCCCTTTTTTGATAAAGTAGTTAATTTGAGCATAGCGTAATGCTTTTTCTTCTGGGAATGCTTTCATACCCTCATCTAAAATCTTCATAGCAGCATCTTCATCATCATTTACTTTTGCTTTGTATAAAGATTCATAGATTAAAGGCTCTTTGTATCCATCACTATATAATTCTTCAAAAAGTTTAATACCTTCTTCTTTTTTATCTGCTTGCATAGCAACAACCCCAGTGAAGAATTTTTGCTTATTGAATTCAGCAGGATCACCTAATACACTATTATTTCCTAAAGAAGATAAAAGATTTTTAGCTTTTAATAATAGGGCAAAATCTTCATAAGAAGCTGCGAAATCTTTTAAGTTATAACGTTCAACTGCTGTAATATTTAGGCTTGAAGCCAAATCAACTAAAGTTGATATAATTGCTTTTTTATCAGCACTTTTAGGATTTGCTTCAAGGGCTTTTCCTAATGTTTTGAATGCAACCATTCCAGCAGCAGCATTTATTAGAGGTTGTTCACCTTTTAACGCTTTTAGAGAAACAGCTTCTGCGTCTTTACCAACTAAGTTGCCATACAACTGACCTTTCATTAATAACAATTTTGCTAAATCTCCAGGTTTGCCATCTGTAGCAGATTCAGCACCTTTGATGGCTGCATCTAACATACTTTTAGCTTCATCAGCAGTACTAGCATCATTAGCAAGTGTCAATGCTTTAGTAGCTTGTTTTTTATAAGTTTTCATTTTTTGAGCATTGGCAATTGTAAACGAAAACATAAATACCAATAGTAAAATGGATATTCTCCTCATTTTGAAAATAATTTAAGTAAAATGTTTAATTAATGTAATTGTCTTTTTGAACCACCATAAATTAGAATTAAATAGAGTCTTCTTTATGAAAGCACATACAAAAATACAATTTAATTATTGCTAAAATAAAAATAAGGTGTGAAAATAATATGTAGTGTAATGTAGAAGCACCAAATGACTCGGTACAGACCAAAGGTACAATTTTTTCTATAATCTATCAACGATTTTTTAAATAGAAAGTTTTAAACAAACGTTAATCTATGTAAAGTACAAGTCCTTTGAGATAAGAACTTTCGGGATGAGCAATATTAATAGGATGATCTTCGGGTTGACTTAAATGGTGTAAAATCCGAACATTACGGCGAGCTTCAAGAGCAGCAGCAAATAGAGTATTTTTAAATAATGCATTGTCTATAACTTGTGAACAGGAAAAGGTGAAAAGAATTCCTTTTGCAGGTAGTTTTGATAAGGCTAAAGCATTCAATCTTTTATAACCTTGGACAGCATTATGCCGTTTTTTGATACTCTTAGCATATGCAGGAGGATCAACAATTATAACATCATAGGTATTTGTAGTCTTTTGTAAAAACTTTAAAACATCGTCAACATAGGCTTCGTGTTTACCTTTAGAGGAGTTGAGCTCAACATTCTTTTTTGCCCACTCAATAGCTTTACTAGAAGCGTCAACCGAATGTACTAGTTTGGCACCTGCATTTAAAGCATATATTGAAAAACCTCCAGAGTAACAAAATGTATTGAGAACATTTTTACCTTTTACATACTTCGTCAATAACTGTCGATTGTTCCGTTGATCTAAGAAAAAACCTGTTTTTTGTCCTCTTTCCCAATCTATATAGAAGGAAAGATTGTTTTCTAATATAATGTTAGAGTTTGCTTGTCCATATAAGTATCCATTTTCTATAGAAGTCGCATAATTGAAAGGAAGTGTTTCTTTACTTTTATCATAGATTGCTTCTAGTCTATCACCATACAATTGTAATAATCCTTCAACAATTGATTGTCGTATTTTGTGCATTCCTATAGAGTGACATTGGACAATTGCTATAGTATTATAAATATCAATAATTAACCCAGGCATACCATCTCCTTCGGCATGAATAAGGCGATAAGCGTTGGTTTCGGAGTGATTAATTATACCAATTAATTTACGATAATCATAGGCTTTTTTTAGTTTTTGATACCAAAAAGAGGTATTAACCTCAACCGTTTCAAATGAGAAAATACGAGCTAAAATAGAGCCATTTTGATAATGCCCCATAGCTATGGGGATATTGTCAGCAGAAAGAATATTGACAATATCCCCATCTTTTGGTGTCCCTTCAATTTTATAGATTGCACCAGAAAAAACCCAAGGATGATTCCTTTTTATGGGAGCTTCTTTTCCCTTTTTTAAAATAAGTTTAGAGTAGATATTTGTCATTTTATGGAATTGAGCGTGACAAAAATAAGAACATTTTTTGATTTATATTCTTTCCTTGCAAATTTGTAAAATCTTACCATAAAATATAAAGGCAAACCTCTGGAAAACTTTACATATTATATAAATATTAATTTGACTATTTCGAGTTACTTTTTAATTTTGCACGTTTTTAATCTAAGTAGCATAACGATTCTGATTGGAATCCATTGTTATATGGGCTTACACTTCAATTAACCTCAAATTTTAAGAAATCAAAAAACTTTTTTAACAAATAATTAGTACCGTTTTATTTATTGAGACGTCTAATTATCAACTTTTAAATAAAAATCTATTCATTATGAAAAAATTATCATTATTTGGATTATTAGGAATATTTGCATTATTATTTAGTACAAGTTGTACTGAAGATCCTAATCCTAATCCTAATACTGTTCCACCTTCTACAAGTTTGATAAATGAACCAGGTTTTGTAACAACTAGTGAAACGGTTGCGGCAGGAGCTACTTTTTATGTAAAATTAGAAGCATTAGCTGGTTCAAGTGATTTGGCAAGTGTGGGTGTTTATGAAGATGATGTTTTGATTTCTGCTGAAAATAGAATTACAATCAATGGTGGTTCTGCGGGGATAGGAAATCCAATTACACTTAATTCTTCTGAAGCCTCTGGATTTACATGGGAGTTGGGGATTGTTGCTCATGATACAGAAGAAGAAAAAACATACCGTTTTACGGTAAATACAGTAGATCCAGTTAATGGAGGAACAAGTTCACGATATGTAACTATCAATACAATTCCTGTTGTAACGACAGATTTTGAATTGACCCTTAGAGCAGATTCGGGATGTGTATCTGATGATGTAGTTGATGTTCCTGCTAGTTCTGCAATTAAAGTTTGTCCAATGGCAACGAGAGGAGCAGCTGGTGCTCTAAGTAGTATTAGTGTATATGAGAACGATGTTTTGATTTCTGATTTAACTCGATTAAGATTTGGTACAAATGCTACAATTGAAGATGATTTTACCGCTAATCCTCAAGCGTTGGGTACTGAAAACGCTGCTGCTTTAGATACAGTACTGTATATCAATGTTCAAAATTCTGGTACAAGTACTTATAGGATTGTTGTAGAAGATGAAACAGGTGCGACAGTAGAACAATCATTTGATGTGTCAATTTTGGTCGTTCCGACTGGTACACCTATAGATTTTTCATCAACAGGAACATTGTATAATTCTGACGGGCCTACAGGAACAGGAGGACTAGATTTAGATACAGGAAATGGAACAGGCTCATCTGATGCTAGTGCCGAAATAAGGGATCTAGGAGGCGTCGCCGTTTGGAAAATGGAAATAGCACCCATAACGGCCAATGGTGTAAACTTACGTTCTACGTCTAGTGTTGATTTTGCTAGTATTCAGTATAAAGAGGATATTGTTGATATTTATAATACAGGAGTCGGTATAACGGAAAGTGTCGTAGCAGTTGGTAATGTCTATGCAGTAGAAAGAAGTGGAGTATATTATTTAATTGAGGTTGTTGCTGTAAATGATGTAGCTGCAGATAACTCTGATAATATTGTATTTAATATCAAGAAATAATTTTTGATATTTTAGAGCGCTTTGGCGATTAATAAACTAGCCTCTTGTTGTATCTAACAAGGGGCTAGTTTTATTTATGTTATTGTATGAGCTTGTCTCTTTTGAGAAAGATTGGCAGTTTAATTTTTTATAAAAAAAATAAAAATTGAGCAAATAGGCTATTTTTAAAAATAATAAGTGTAAATTTGCACCTCTTTAATAAAAAGCTAAACACTATAAGTGTAGAAAAATATAGTAACAATGAAACGTACATTTCAACCTTCATTAAGAAAAAGAAAAAATAAACATGGATTTCGTGCTAGAATGAGTTCTAAGAATGGTCGTAAACTATTGGCTCGTCGTAGAGCAAAAGGGCGTGCAAAGTTAACGGTATCCGACGAAAGAAAATTAAAATAATATTGTATTAAAACAATATAGTTTTTGTTTTCACAATACTTCCTTTATATTTGGGTTCATAAGTTCATTATTTTTATGTTTTCTAGAAAAACATTCAAAAAAAAAGAGCGTCTTAAGAGTTCCAAAATCATTGATCAGCTATTCCGAAACGGTCAATCCTTTGGAGTATATCCCCTTAGATTGGTATGGTTAAAATTAGAAGTTACCGAAACAATAAAGTTCCCGGTAAAATTTGCCTTATCTGTCCCCCGACGAAAATTTCCAAATGCAGTCGATAGGAATAAACTCAAAAGAAAAATTAGAGAAACCTATCGATTGCATAAACACCTCCTCTATCAAAATATCAACGAACCCAATACTCTATATGCTTTTATGGTTTTGTATACAGGCAAAGAGTTTTCTGATTTTCAAAAAATTGAACACAAAATGAAAAAGCTGATTCATAGGTTTCTAAAAGAGAGACTTCAGTAGGTTATCGAGTTTTTTCTAGAATTCATCTTTATAACTTGGAATCTTCATCTAAAAGCAGGACTTTTAGAACATATTTTTCAAACAATCATATTTATATGTGTGTTAAGAGTTTTAGTGACCTAAGTTCTTAATTCTAAAATCATAACAATGGATAATTTTAATATTCCCAATAATCAAAACAACCCTAGATCTAATCGTCCACCTCGACGTCCAAGTAAACCTATGAATTTCAATTTATTTAAATATGGGATTCCTTTATTTTTCTTATTGATATTTGCAATTATTCTAATAGCCAACTGTTCTGTCAATATTGGATATGGTGAAGCAGGTGTTTTATTTAGAACTTTTGGTGGTGGAGTTGTTACAGAAGAAGCTCCTAAAGGTGAGGGCTTTCATATTATTGCACCGTGGAATAAAGTATATGTTTACAATACCAAGCAACAAGAACAATTTGAAGAAAATATGCAAGTATTATCCTCAAATGGTTTGGAAATACGTTTGGATATATCCATTCTTTACCAGCCTAAAGTAAACGAACTTGGCTTATTACATCAAACGAAAGGAGAGGATTACCTAAATGTTGTGATCGTTCCCGAAATTAGAGCAGTAGCAAGAAGTGTTATTGGACGATATACGCCTGAGCAGTTGTACTCTACTAAACGTGACGTGATTCAGAATGAAATATTTGAAGAGACGAAGCGTAAAGTTGAAGCTCAACACGTACAGCTCAATGCGGTATTGGTAAGGGATGTTACGCTGCCTGCCACTATTAAAGAAGCTATTGAGCGGAAATTAGCCCAAGAGCAAGAATCATTAGAGTATGAATTCCGTTTGGAAAAAGCTAGAAAAGAAGCAGAGCGTCAAAAAATTGATGCAGAGGGTAAAGCGGCAGCGAATCGAATTTTGAGCGCTTCTCTAACAGATAAGATTTTACAGGAAAAAGGGATTGAGGCGACAACTAATCTAGCAAAGTCCCCTAATTCTAAAGTTGTAATTGTTGGTTCTGGAGAAGGTGGACTTCCACTGATTCTAGGGAACTAATGTAGTTGAATTTATATTGTAAAAGCGATATAGTTGGAAATAGACTATATCGCTTTTTTTATCGTGCTGAAAATCCTTATCTTTGCCAAAATTTTTTAGTATGTACAATGATAACCCGACGCTGAATCTACAAAATAAAACGATTGATCCGAACAAACAAGGAGAGGTGTTTTTCAAGGAGCAAAAAGAAGGACAAGAAAATAAAAAGAAATTTTATATTGAAAGCTATGGTTGTTCGATGAACTTTAGCGATAGTGAGATAGTGGCTTCTATCTTAGGTGATGTAGGATTTACAGCGACACGTAATATTGAAGAATCGGATTTGATATTGATAAATACCTGTTCTATCCGAGAAAAAGCAGAAGAAACAGTACGCAAGCGACTACGTGTTTTTGACAAAACTAAAAAGCAAAAACCTGATATGCTCGTTGGTGTTTTAGGTTGTATGGCAGAACGATTGAAAAAGAAATTTTTAGAAGAAGAAAAGTTAGTGGATCTTGTTGTTGGTCCTGATGCTTATAGAGATTTGCCCAATCTAGTAGCTTCTGCTGAAACGGGTGAAAAAGGGATTAATGTTCTACTTTCACGAGAAGAAACTTATGCTGATATTAGTCCAGTTCGACTAGGCTCAAATGGAGTGACTGCCTTTATTTCAATTATGCGGGGCTGTGATAATATGTGTTCGTTTTGTGTTGTACCATTTACCCGAGGAAGAGAGCGGAGTAGGGATGCTTTTTCAGTTGTGGCTGAAGCTACGAATTTATATAATGAAGGGTACAAAGAAGTAACGCTTCTAGGGCAGAATGTGGATTCTTACAAATGGGAAAACCCTGAAACAGGAGAAGTGGTTTCTTTTGCACAGTTACTTGTAATGGTTGCGGCAGTACATCCGGATTTGAGGGTACGGTTTTCAACTTCTCATCCAAAAGATATTACAGATGATGTTCTCTTTGCTATTCGTGACTACGAAAACATATGCAAATATATCCACCTTCCAATACAATCAGGAAATAGTCGAATTTTGGATCTGATGAATCGTACCTATGATAGAGAATGGTATATAAATAAAGTTAAACGCATTTATGAAATAGTACCTGATTGTGCTATTTCGTCTGATATTATCACGGGTTTTTGTTCAGAAACGGAAGAAGAACATCAAGAAACCCTAAGTATGATAGAACTAGCAAGGTATAGTATGTCATATATGTTTTTTTATTCTGAACGCCCTGGTACACTAGCTGCTCGAAAGCTAGAAGATGATATTCCTTTAGAGGTGAAGAAGAAACGCTTAAGTGAAGTAATTCGTATTCAAGCCCAAGTATCATACCAACATAATCAACAAGACATTGGGAATACTTTTAAAGTTTTGATTGAAGGGGATAGTAAACGTTCAGATAAAGAATTTAAAGGACGTAATTCTCAAAATAAAATGATTGTTTTTCCAAAAAAATCAGGTATAAAAGCTGGTGATTATGTCTTTGTAAAAGTTAATGATGCTACAAGTGTCACATTGAAAGGAGAAATTATTTAAAAAATCATTATTCTTTTTATACGACTACGAAAGCTTGAGTTGATGAAATCATAAGAGGATGATTGTTGTTTTTTACCAATAATCTATTGAAAAAATTGGCTAAAGAGATAGGTGTTATTTTAGGAATAATTTATAGAATTGATTACATTTGCAGCAATCATAAACAAGGTATATAGTTTTTATACAAAAAAACAAAAAAAAAGTGTTTTACTTTATTGGTAATCAATAAGATAGCCCTTGTAATTAAATCATTATTTCCAAAATTACTATTTTAATATGAGTGGACAAAAAGTTACAATTGAAAATGGGAAATTAAATGTTCCAACTAATCCAGTAATTCCATATATAGAAGGTGATGGTATTGGTCCAGATATTTGGGCTTCGGCGGTTAGGGTTTTTGATGCTGCTGTAGAGAAAGCTTATGGAGGGGATAGAAAGATTGAGTGGAAAGAAATTTTAGCAGGACAAAAAGCATTTGATAAAACAGGGGAGTGGTTACCTCAAGCAACCTTAGATGCGGTAGATGAATACTTGATAGCCATTAAAGGACCATTGACGACTCCTGTAGGAGGCGGTATCCGTTCATTAAATGTTGCTTTACGTCAGAAGTTAGACTTATATGCTTGTGTTCGTCCAGTGCAATATTTTGAAGGTGTTCCTTCGCCTGTAAAACATCCTGAATATGTTGATATGATTATCTTCCGTGAAAATACAGAGGATATATATGCAGGAATAGAATATTTAAATGGTACGCCAGAAGTAGAAAAATTGAAAAAGTTCTTAGCGGAAGAAATGGGCGTAACTCAAATCCGTTTTCCTGATACTGTTTCTTTAGGGATTAAGCCAGTATCTGTTGAAGGTACAGAGCGTTTAGTTCGTTCTTGTATTCAATATGCTATAGATAATAATTTGCCTTCTGTAACCTTAGTTCATAAAGGAAATATTATGAAATTTACAGAAGGGAAATTTAAACAATGGGGATATGAATTAGCAGAGCGTGAGTTTGGCGATAAAGTGTTTACTTGGGCTCAATATGATAGAATTGCAGCAGAAGATGGACATGAAGCGGCAAATAAAGCCCAGAAAGAAGCTCTAGCAGGCGGTAAAATTTTAATCAAAGACGCTATTGCAGACGCTTTCTTGCAACAAATACTCACTAGACCTAGGGAGTACTCAGCTATTGCAACACTTAATCTGAATGGTGATTATATTTCTGATGCTTTGGCTGCTAACGTAGGAGGTATCGGAATTGCACCTGGTGCAAATATTAACTATGAAACAGGTAAAGCTATTTTTGAAGCTACTCATGGTACAGCTCCAAAGTATACTGGTTTGGATAAAGTAAATCCAAGTTCTGTTATCTTATCTGGAGAGATGATGTTACGTTATATGGGATGGAAAGAAGCAGCAGATTTAATCATTAAAGGTGTAAATGGAGCGATTGCTAATAAACGTGTAACATATGATTTTGAACGTCTAATGGATGGTGCTACGCTTTTAAAATGTTCTGAATTTGGAACAGAAATTATTGAGAATATGTAGTTTAAACAGATTCTAAATTCTGGTTTTAATATAGAAATACATGGCTCTTTAACGTAGAGTCATGTATTTTTGTTTATAATCTAAATATCATAAAATACTGTAAAAATGAGTACAACTGCTAATATAGGACTTGCTAAAAAATTGAATATTTTTGCTGTCATCATTTCTATTGCTGTGCTGGGATTAGTTGGTGTGATGAGGATACCCCATTTTAAAATTGACTTAGGAATTGATTTTAGTTTCCTTCCTCCAATCCATGCTACTTTTAATTGTGGAGTTGCTATTGCACTTGTTGCTGCGCTTTATTTTGTGAAACAAAAAAATATAGAAGCTCATAAAAAAGCGATCTATATTGCGTTTGGACTTTCCGTTTTATTCTTGGTTTCCTATGTATTATATCATTTTACAACCCCTGAGACGGTCTTTGGAGATTTGAATGGCGATAGAAAGGTGGATGCTAATGAACTTCTAGAAGTAGGCAATATGCGTTCTATCTATTTGAGTATTCTGTTTTCTCACATTGTCCTTGCAGCAGTTATATTCCCGTTTACATTATTTACCTTTATTCGGGCATATACAGGACAAATTTCTAAACATCGGAAAATGGCTAAGTGGGTTTTTCCTATTTGGTTGTATGTTGCAGTTACAGGGCCTATTTGTTATTTTATGCTGAGACCTTATTATTTATAAGAGTTGAAGGAATAACTAGGGGATATTATTTCCTATTGAAATCTGAAACCAAATATATTTTAATTTATTAAATATTAATACAGAGCTAGTATTTTATCTATTATATTTGTAGTACTGATAATCAATACCCTCAAAAATGGAACACCTACAAAAAAAACTATTGAATAAAGTATTAGAAAAGTATCCTAAAAAATCGGCAGCAGTCAATGTACTAGCGAGTTTATTAGGAACAGGAAAAGATGCTATTTACAGGAGACTTAGAGGTGATTCATTATTAACTCCAGATGAATTATCCATTATTTCTAAAACCTTTAATATATCTGTTGATGCACTGATATACGGCGAATCAGATACCTTCTTTTTTACGTTTAATGCCTATTCTCAAAGGGTAAATAATTTTGAGGATTTTTTGAACCCGATACTACTAGATCTTAAGAATGTTCAGAATCTTCCCAACCCTACCATTTATTATGCTTCGGCAGAAATTCCAATTTTTTTCTATCTTTTTTTTCCAGAGTTATTTTCTTTTAAAATGTATGTTTTTGGTAGAACAATATGGGATTTAGAATATTTAAAAAATCGCTCTTTTGATTTTGATGTCGTTCCTCATCCTTATCATCAAGTAGCCCAAGAGATACTAAGTATATATAAGAATATTCCCACTATAGATATTTGGAGTACGAATATTTTTGATAATTCGCTCAACCAGATAGAGTATCATCTAGAAAATGGGAGTTTTAACAATGAAAATGCTGCTCTTATCTTATGTGATAAAATGTTAGCACTAGCTGACCATATGAACGCTATGGCGGAGTCAGGGTATAAGTTTTTGCCTAGTAGTAAAACAGAATCTAATTCTGGCAATTTTGAATTATA
Organism: Saprospiraceae bacterium; assembly: GCA_020630435.1. Classification (GTDB taxonomy): domain Bacteria; phylum Bacteroidota; class Bacteroidia; order Chitinophagales; family Saprospiraceae; genus JAHDBJ01. Next base: position 24,276 of record JAHDBJ010000004.1, on the reverse strand, counting down.
TGACAATGAGATGATTTATACTAATAATACTATTCTGACGGTTTCAGACTTGGGTAAAATGGTACATACTACTTTTGGAAGTCCTAACTTTTTACGAACAATTGATCAGCCTATCTGTCAGTATACAGCAGATTGGTTTGAAAGCCTGAAAACAAAATCTACCCCGATTAGTAACCATTCAGAAAAAAATAGAAATTGGTTTTTTAATCGAATCAAACGAAAAATTATGGCTTGTCGTAAAAGGGTAGAAGCTGTTTTGGATTATAGTGAGTTTTAGATTTTTTCAAAGTACACCTTCTGAATGCTATTTGATGAGACTGTAAAACCAATTATTTCTCCTTTTGAATTTCTAGTAAATTGAAGATGGTTTAAGCCCGCTGAATTTCCTAGAAATCTATCTTTTTGAAAAGGATTTAATGAGATCGCTTTCGATTTAGGTCTTTTAGCTGTTAATATTTCATCCTCAAGTTTTAATTCAAAAACGGTCTTTAATGCTCTACAATAATAATCTCCTGTAAATTGGGAAAGTTCTTTTATTGTATAGTTTACTTTTTGATACTTTTTATAAGGATAACGCTCCTCTCCAACGTTTACAGTCAATACTTTTTCATTTAGATCAAGTATAATATGTTCATTAGGATGAGGCATATGTAATTTATTTTTAGAAATTGGGATTAAAGGACTTTCTGTATTATAGTTAGGGCGGATGTATCGAAGGGTATCATTTTTTACAGTGATTACTCGTTGGGTATAAGTAGAAGGATCAAAGTAATCTCCTTCAAATGCTTCCATTATACTTTTAGAAAGCTTAGTGTATGAAGGTTTTTCTTTTGATGTAGTTATTTCTTCCTTAGTAAATTTATCTTTTAATAGAATTTCTGCACTTTGCATTCCAAGAAATCCATTATATGTCATTCCTGTGTTACTAAATACTACAATTGTTAAATCATATGCAGGAAAACGAAAAATAGATGAAGCATATCCTCCTAAAGCTCCATAATCCCATATTTTGTTTATACCTCTTTCAAGATGCATAAACTGTTGACCATAAGTCATTTTCCCATTATAATTACCTGTTTCTGTTCCGTTTTCCAACTTTGCTACACTATCTAGTTTTTGCATCATTTTTTTAGAGCCAACCTTAGGATTTTGAATATTTTGATACCACTTCATCATATCAGACATAGTTGTAATATACCCTGCAGCACCTACTGCATTATGATTAATAGTACGAGCGACGAATTTTTCATCTATTCTGGTATGAGCGTTAGCGATTTCCAAGTGATAGGTATCTCCATCAACAAAAAAAGAATGTTCCATGCCTAAAGGATTCAAGATTTCTTTTTGCATGAAATCGTTTAATGGTTGTCCTGTAATATTCTTAACTATCTGAGCTAATAAAACAGATCCTGTTCCTTTAAAGATATATTTTTGACCTACACGATGCTTCAGTTCCCAATTTTGTTTTAAAAGCTCATAAGATTCTTTATCTGAAAAATTATCTGCTAGATTGTACCCTGCTAAATCTTTCAACGACCAATAAGCAGGTAATCCACTAGAATGAGTTAAAAGGTGTTTGATTTTGATTACATTTTTCCTTTTGGGAAAATCGGGCAAGTATTTTCGAATATCATCGTCCAACGAAAGTTTGCCCTGCTCTTCTAAAAATAAGATAGCAAATGCCGTAAAATGTTGAGCCATCCCTCCGATTCGAAATGGTGTATTAGAATGTATAGGTTGACCACAATCAATTTTATCTTGTCCATAGCCCTTTAAATATATTGGTGTATTGCCTGATAAGATACCAACAGATACTCCAGGGGAATTATTCTTATTCCAAGGCTCAAATAATGCATCTATCTGTTGTTCTTGTTCATCTGTTAATTGAATAGCTTGTGCTTCTAAATTTGTTATTTGTTGAGCAATTAAAATTAATGTAATTACAATTTGTACTAAATATCTCATGTCTGTATTTTAAGTCTAGCCTCTTTCCTAAAGAGCTTTTAATGAAAAAATATATTTTAGAAATAGAAAATTTATTATGTGACAAAAGTATAGACTTTTGAAACACAACTCAATGAAAATCAGATAAAAAAGGTAGTGGATTATAATTCTGGACTTATTAGTGAAGAGAATTCAAGTTGTTTTTCTTGTATACTGAAGGAGTCATTCCTGTGATCTTTTTAAATGCTGCATAAAATGTAGATTTTGCCTTAAATCCACAATCATAGCCAATAGCTTCTAAGGTAAAATTTTGATTCTCTACGATCATTTCTTTTGCTTTATTGATACGATATTCATTGATAAGCTGATTGAAGTTTTTTCCAAGTTGTTCGTTTATTACTTGTGAAAGGTGATGGGTAGAAGTTTCAATTTCTTGGGCGACATCTTTGATTTTTAAATTTGGGTTACAATAAAGCTCTTTAGTACTAAGAATTTGATTTAAATTATGAATAATATTTTGTTGAGCATCTACTTCTAAAATACGCCCACCATATTTAGGAAGGGACTGATGAATAATTATACTGCGTTCCGATATTGGAAGTATTAGAATGAAAACTAATAAATATAAAAAAAATGAAAATAATACTGCCCCTAAAATGTAAGAACCAAATCCTATTAGGATATAGGCTAAAAGTATAAAAACATTTCCCCAGAATATACTACGTAACCATAATTTCTTTTTGATGGGAATATCTTTAACTTTAGAAGAGATTAATCCGAAGACTTGGTTTATTAAAATACCTGACATAATTAAATATAAAATCCGTTGTAAATGAATTATTTTGAAAAAAAAGTTTTTCCATAATTCGATATACTCCCAATAGGGGAGTAGCAGACAAATGGCTATAATAATCATAGCATTTATCCACAAATGGTATTTCCAATATGATAATTTTTCGTCTTTCCCTAGATAATAATAGATGTATAAATAAAGTAATGGACCAATTAAAAAGTTAGCGGTTAAGCCAAACTGTAGATAAACTTTCATATATAGACTATAAGGATAGAAATAGAAAATAATTGATTTTCCTATTCTTATACTTAGAGCAAGCAAAAGACCTCCTAGAAATATATGATGCTTTGATTTTGGTTTTGCCAGAAATAAAAAATAAATCGCTAGTAAAAAACCATTTATTACACCAATACTGCAAATAATTAATAGTAATTGTTCGTAATCAATCGTCATTTATTCTTCTTCGTTTGTAAATTTTGGAATGTATTCATCTAGTTTATCCCAGATAGCATAGTATTGTAATTCTCCCGCTCTATCCACACCGTCTGTATTTTTCATGATGAATCGACCTGTTTTAGTCTCTTTATTAAAAAACATCCAAGTTCCTACTCCTGCGTCCCCTCCTGCATGACCGATATAGCCTTTGGCACTAAATCCCATAAAAATACCTGTATTATATTCATCGTTATAAGGATGATCAGCATTGCGCTCCTCAAAATGAACCGCTGTTAATTGCTCTGTAAAAAGTTCTTTATAGCTTTCTTCTTTTAATACTATGCCCTTTCCTGAATATCCTTTTATTAATTCAGTTAAATATTTAGCCATATCACTAGCTGATGTAATTAACATACCATCAGGATAAGTGATAGCCGTATAAAATGGTAGAAGTGTATCAGGGTGAGCATATAATCTAGAATGTTTTGTTTTGTCTATTTCGTCTAATGACCAACCAGATGAGTTCATCTTTAACGGTTTTAGAATGTGTTTTTTGGTGAATTCATTAAAAGGTACTTTAGATGCTTTTTCAATAATTAGTGCCGCCAATGTGGCTCCAATATTGGAATATTCAAATTTTTCTCCTGGTTTGTTTTTTAGAAAACCTTCATTTTTATCAAAATATTCTCCATTTGTAGTCAGTATTTTTTCTAAAAAAACCTCCATAGGTATAGCCGTTTCAAAGGAATTCAATCTTTGATAAGGATAATCAGTTTTAATATTTGATAAATCTTGATTGGGTGTAATAATCCAAGCATTTTCCATATAATGTTTAGTATCTGTAATCGTAGAGGTATGGGTTGCTAGATGTTTAATTGTAATGACTTCATCAGGGAAAAAAGGATTATTAACCTTAAATGATAGGTATTTATGAATCGGATCATCCAAGTTTAACAACTGCAGTTCTTGAGCTTTCATCAATGCTATGCCAATTAATGTTTTAGAGATAGAAGCGATGTGTTGAATAGTATTCTTGGTGTACTTAATATTATTAGCCTTATTAGCATAACCAATACCTTTTTCATATAGAGTGCCATACTCATTCACTATTGTAACACCAAATCCATTGATATGTCCCTGTTTATAGATTTCTAATAATTCTATTGTCAGCGAATCTCGGACGCTAACATTTTTATCAAAAGGAGAGTTATTAGTCTTATTATTATGACAAGATCCCAAAAGGCCTAATAATATTAACAAGTATAATGTTACGTTTTTCATTTTTTTATTTTAAAAAGCGAAACAGCTTTACTAAATGTTTTAAGCGAATAGTTCTATTAATTAAAATCGGTAATAGGATAAACACAATGTAAGCTATTTTGACCTATTCTAGATTTTATTGGAGAATGAAATTTTTTTTTCCACATTTTTCCCATAATTCATTTCTAAGATTGGCTTTGAGCCTTTGGGCTTTTTTATCATCAATTTTAACTAAAATAATTATAGCATTCAAGGGGAAGAATCTGTTTATTGATAGAGTACAGGAAAAGAGGTATAAGTCTATTTTAAAAATATAGAAAAAGGGTAGGTTTATCCTGAAATTGATGTAATTTTGTAGCATTCCAAAATAGAAAATATTATATGAAAGATAAACAGACTAGTATACCAACAACATTCAATTTTATGTTTTGGCTGCACTTATTCCTAACCGTCATTTCATGGTTTGGTCCTTTCCTATTTTCATGGTATTTAATTATTCCTGCTTATTGTATTGTATTATTACAATTTGTTTTCTTTGGTCGTTGTTTAATGAATGAAGGTCATGCTATTGATGATAGTGGGGATCATACTTTTTATGGATTTATATTAGAAAAGTTAGGTTTTCGATTCAATCGTAAAAAACTTAAAGTATTTGTTCGGCGAGAAATTTACTTTATTTTTACTACAATTACCTTGATTTGGCAACTATGGCTAGGGAATGCTCCCTTATTGTTTTAGATAAAGCGTATTGATTTTATGTTAAAATAGATTGATTCGGGCAGGTATTTTTTCTTTAATTTTTAAGTTTATGTATAAATATTCCTACAATCAAAATATCGTTTTTTTATTCCTTTTCTTTTGCTTTCTAATTTTTTCTTCCAATAATTGCTCAGAGGAATCTAATTCAGAAAATACTTCGTTATGTAAAACAACTGGAATCATTCGAGACTTAAGTGGTTTGGATGGTTGTACTTTCCTGATTGAATTGGATAATGGAGATAGATTACTTCCTGCTGATATTGCAATTAGTAATTTTAGTATGGAAGACTTTAAAGAAGGTATAAAAGTTAAGTTTTCATACGAAGAATTAAAAGATATGGTAAGCATTTGTATGGCAGAAAAAAGTATAGTAAGAATTACTTGCCTAGAAATTTTATAACTGACATGAATTATTTAGAAAAATTTAAGGACATACATACATTTATTTTTGATGTAGATGGTGTATTAACAGATAGTCGAGTGATCGTTTTAGAAAATGGTCATTTGATTCGAACAATGAATATTAGAGATGGCTTTGCTATGAAATATGCTATACAACAAGGATATAGAATTTGCGTAATAACAGGGGGAACATCTTCTGGGGTCGTCCATCGTTTAGAGGGATTAGGCATTGTAGATGTCTTCAAAGGTGTTCAGAATAAAGTGGAAAAATTTGAAGAATACGTACTTGCAAATAACATCGATCCTAATGGTATTTTATATATGGGAGATGATATTCCTGATTATGAAGTAATGCGTCTTGTAGCACTTCCTGCTTGTCCAGAAAATGCTGCGCCTGAAATTAAAGCTATAGCAGAATATATTTCTCCTAGAAAAGGTGGGGATGGTTGTGCTAGAGATGTTATTGAGAAGGTGATGAAGCTGCAAGGGAAATGGGTAGAAACTAAAGAACAACATACCACCTTAGAATAGTTTAGAGCCAGCAATAAAAATGAGTACAACTACAATTGCTAGTAAGAAAACAAAAATATAAAAGAAGATCATCCCTAAAATGGGGGTCAATAAGCCTGTAATAGTAGCTCTAGGAATACTTATTTTGAAAAATCTTTTAAAAACATACGCATAATAAAATCCATACAATAGCATACTAACCAGCATAATTCCTCCATAGATATTTGCGTCTACAAAGACTAGCATAGGAAGGATTAAACAACCTATTAGAGCTTGTTGACCATAAAAGAAAGCATTTAAGACTAGGTGTTCAGCGTAATTTATAGACCTCTTACGATAAAAAAGATAACTTGCCACCGCTGTGAAAGGAACAAGTATTACAAACATTAAACTGAAAAAATTTTCTGCTCCTTCAAAGAATTGTTGCATTTGTTGCATCTGCACTTCATTGTCGTCCATACCATATAAGGAGGTAACCTCATTAGAGGTTTTTTCAAATATTCCAAAGTAAAGGTTTAAAATAACAGATATACTCGCCCAAATTAACAAATATCGGATAGGATGATAATAGGGCTTCGTTTTTCCATTGATATAATCACCGATTACGATTTCAGGAGCTATAAACAGCATTTTTGTAGTATAGAGGAATCCTTTATCAATATCTGTAATCGTATTCCAAGTATCTAAGATGATTTTGCGAACAGTAAGCGGGGCTTTTATTTTTTGGCCACAGCTATAACAATATTCTCCTAGCAATTCTTTTGAACAATTTTTACAAATATTTTTAACGGTATCTTCCATAAACGTATTTTCTAATCAAATTTAAGTATATTTTTTTGTCCTGACAATAGTGCATACTGCTCTAGCACTTTTATACTTAGTAATTCTTCTAGTTCCTTATTTTGAAACTGCTGTATATATTGATGAGCATTATGAATGATCCATTGTGCTTCTTCTTGATTTTCTGAATAATAATTTATAATAGCTTCTAGATTTGAATAGTCGTTCTCTAGTTCTACATAATGTACTTTATTTTCTAGGCGACCTTCCATGAACCAAGTTTCAAATCTAGGTTTAGGCATTAAGCAAAGAGAATTAGAAGACATTACCCATTTCAAACTAGTTGCAACATCATTTCCTTCTAAACAAAGAATGAATTTATATTGAAGTTGTTCGTCAATAGTGAGTTTGGGCTTTTGCCAAGGGACACCTTCAGGAGGATGATTTGTCTGTCCCGCATTACATAAAGGATGATTCCAGAACTGTTGGATAAAGGTACGCCTTAAATCTTTATAGGCAGCACCTCTCCATACCATTAATGATTTTTTTTGGGAAAAAGGATAAGGATCATTTATCCATTTATAATGCCTTCGTTTATTGAGTTTAAATAATATTGAATTTGAATTATTTGTTTCTATAGGACGAGCCTTAAAGAGAGTAGGGTATGGATTGATATGAGTATCATCACCAAAATGATAGGCAAATTTTATATGCGGATTAAAATAGTGTAAAAACTCTTTTAGATCTAGATAATAACCTGTAGGTTTAGTTTTTTTGTAGTTTGCTATGGCTATAGCTTCAGGTGGTATTTTAAAATATTGGTTTACTTTTATATAGTAGTTTATCCTATCTTGAATAATTTTTTCAGATAGTGTTTTTTCATATTTACGTAGTTGTTTATATTTCCATTTAAAGTATGCGGGAGGTAGTACATTATAACCAAAATTTCCCACATAATATAAAATGTTTTTCATGATAAAACAGTAGATCAATTTGTGGGTAATATAGTAAAGAATCAGCGGTTTACAAAAATGGATTATCAAAAAACAATTTTACATAAAAAACAATTATATTTGCCTCTTATACCTAAGTAGACTATAAGTTAACTTTAATAAACTTATTTTGATAGTTTATTAAATGCCACGATTAGCATGAAAATTACACTAACCAATATAGAAGATACCATAGAACCAGATATTTTGAATATTGCATCTGATTTGTTAGAGACAAATGCCATTAGTGCAATAGAAGAAATAGAGAAAAATCTATGGCAAGCTAAGTTTGTAGAAGATATAGAATACTATACTGAAGTACAATTAGTAGGAGGTAGACTGAAAGCGTCAACTTGTGACTGTGCTTTGCATGCTGAATACTCACATTGTACTCATGTTATTGCATTGCTTTTCCATATTCGAAACGTTAAAACACAAAAAAGGAATACAAAAGAAAGCATTGACTCAAAACGAGCAATCTCTAGCAAAATCAATATTGCTCAAATACTGAAAGAGGTGTCGGAAAAAGAACTTAAAGATTTTGTTCGGAAATATGCTAGGGAAGATAGAAATTTTGGTTTAGCGTTTAAGACACAATTTACACACCTTTTAGATCTTCAAAATAATCTAGAAAAATATTTATTATTAATAAAAAATATAATTAAAAACAATACACTAAGAAGAGGACAGATTAACCAACGGGGAGCAAACCAAATAGATAAGAACATAAAGCAAATGCTCAATCAAGCAGAGAGTGCTATATTGACAAACGATTATAGTGATACATTTAATATTATTAAATCTATTTTGATCTCTATATCCAATCTGCAAAGTAAACATATAGATACTAGAGAAATTCATAGTACAAGCCTTCTTATCGCATTTAAATTAATTGATCAATTGATTACTCGCTCCTTGGCACCAGCCTTGAAGGAGGATATTTGGAAATTTGGGATTGATGAATGTTTACATTCTAAGTATCATTATCAAAACTTATTTTTAAATTATTATCAGTTCTTAAAAAAAATAGCGGAGAACAATAAAGCAAAATTAGAGCAATTACTAGGAAAAATAGAGCAACATTTGATCATTAGAAGCTTAAATGCTCAAGCAATAGGACATCTAGTAAGTATTCAGGCAGAATTGTTAGAGCAGTTAGATAGAGAAGGAGAGATTGTTTTATTAATGAAAAAATGGTTGAAAGAACCTGAGGTACAACTACTGGCCATCGAGTATTTAATGAATAAAGAAGAATGGTTCTCTTGTTTGCTCATTCTAAAACAAGCACTCAAAGCTGATGATGTCTTAGAGCCTACCTTATTACTCAAGTTTGAACAATGTAACTTAGAAGTAGCTCGTAAATTAAGAAAAAGAGCGGAAATTATTACATATTCAAAATCTTGTTATCTAAAACTTTACAAGCGACGATATTTTGATATTTATAAAGAACAGTATGATGACAATGATTGGTCAGCAGCTTTTTTTATACTAATTGCTCAACTAAAACAACAAAATTATTCTTTGGATAAAGCTCGATTGATTTGTTCCCTTTTAAAGGAAGAAGCAGAATTACCTGCTTTATTAGAGTATTTGCAAAAAATCAAGTCTATTACACTCCTGCAAGAATTTGATAAGGATTTATTTACAAAATATAATTCGGAGTTATCTGTTTTATATAAAGAAGCGTTGCGAGATTTTTTAGATAATTATTTCGGAAATGAAAATGCTCAAAGAGTTAAAAATCTTTTGATACATTTAGAACAGATAGGTGAGCGAAACTTAAGTATAACGCTTCTCGATATGATAAACAAGGAATATGGTCAACGTCGTTCATTAATTGCTGTATTATAATATAATTATATTTTAAATAATTTCAATGTGTAATAAAATTAAAAGAGTATTTATTGTTCTGAGTTTATGCTGTATTTATATAAATGCCCAAGCTCAAGAACAGGAAAAAATTGACGAAGAAGATGTAGTTGCTTTGGATGTCTTGAAAAAAAATCAATTAGACTTGGAATTGGGATTTGGTATGACCTTGTTTAACAGTAAGGACAATGCGATATCTCCAAATCTTTATCATGGTTTAGGTCTAGGAAGTCAGTTTAAATTTATTTGGTTAAGACCGAATTCTAAAAATTATTTCAGAGGTCGTTTTCAATATGCTAATCTGAAAATTGATCAATATTTTTTAGCTTCTGCAACAGCATATAAAGGAGATTTTGATGTTATTCACTTAAGGAAATTCAATTTCATTCCACTCGATAAATGGCGATTTTACTTAGGCGTTAATTTAAATTTTAGTGGTCATTATCGAAGCTATCCTCATCTTAGAAATAATTCGGATGGATATGAAATTAGCAGTAGCCTTGGATTAGCTATAGCTTTTGATAGAACTTTTACCTTATGGAAAAGAAAGTTTGGTATTTCATATATCGGCACTTCTCCATTAGTTAATTATGCTATTCGACCTGCTTACACACCACTTGGGTATCCCGCAGGATTTCTTGAGGATGGTGTTTTCAATGAGCGGGATGAAGGACTTGCAGAAGCACTTTTGAAAAGTGGCGAATTTGGCTCATTAAATAATCTAATACGATTAGACAGTGAACTCGCATTGACCTTCCATTTTAATAAAAATAAAAATAGCATCCGATTGATTTATGCTTGGGAATATTACAATTATAAGAGTATCAAAGAAAGTTCACTTGTCAATAAATCTATTCTATTCGCTCTGGTGACAGCTCTTTAAAAGCTATTCTTTTTTAAAAAATAAGAAAATGAAATATATAAAATGGTTCTTTCTATGTGTTGTCTGTTTTCTAACTGCGGCCTGCGAAAAAGTATTAATAGAGGATGATTTAGAAACAGATCCTATGACTGTTTTTGAAACGCTTTGGAATTTTACCAATGAACACTATACGTTTTTTGATATAAAAAAGGAAGCCTTTGGATTAGATTGGGATGAAGTTTATACAAGATACCGTTCAAGAGTAAATAGTGCTTCTAATCAATTACAATTGTTTGATATACTAGCAGAAATGCTAAACGAATTAAAAGATGGGCATTCTAATTTGTTTGCCGATTTTAAAACTTCTTTTTATAATATTGAATTAAAATATCCTACGAATTTTGATTTTGATTTAGTTCGAAGAAATTACTTAGTCGATGGTGATGTACCTACTTATAACACAATAGGAGGATACAGTTGGGCAATTTTAGAAGAGGATATAGGATATGTACGATTTTCAAGCTTCGGACAATCCACGTATCAGATTGATTATATAATTAGTGAGTTTTTAGCGAAAGAAGTTAAGGGAATGATACTTGATGTGAGAGGCAATGGAGGAGGATTTAGTTCAGGACCCGCATATCTGATGGGACGATTTATCAAGGAAAAAACAGCGGTAGGTTATACTTTAGTAAAAACTGGAAGTGGGCCAGATGATTGGTCAGAACCCTTAAATACATTTGTCGAGCCTTTAGGATTGAACTTTGACAAACCTGTGATGTTATTGACCAATAGAGGATGTTATAGTGCAACAAGCCATTTTGTAGAATACATGAGGCATTTACCGAATGTGACGACAATAGGCGATTGGACTGGAGGTGGCGGAGGAACACCAGGAAATTGGGAGTTACCAAATGGTTGGTCTTTTCGTATTTCTGCGGATGCTTTTCATGGTATAACAGGATGGAATATTGAAGAGGGATCGCCTCCAGATATAGAAGTTGCGGACGACGAAACAACCCAAGATATTGATGAGATTATAGAAAGAGCAATTTTAGAACTTCAATAATGCTTTATTTTATATATTTGCGAACTTAAAGAATCATTAAAATAATTTTAATATAAAATGGCTGAAAATATAGAACGAGTTAATTGTCTAATTATTGGATCAGGCCCCGCAGGATACACGGCTGCTATCTATGCCGCAAGGGCAAATCTTAAGCCTGTATTATATACAGGACCAGAACCAGGAGGACAACTCATGATCACTACAGATGTAGAAAATTATCCTGGATATGCTGATGGCATTATGGGACCACAGATGATGGATGATTTCAAAAAACAAGCAGAACGGTTTGGTACAGACATCCGTTATGCCATGATTTCGAAAGTTGATTTTTCAGGAGATGTACACAAAGTCTGGACAGATGGAGGAGATGAATTGCATGCCGATTCCGTAATTATTTCTACAGGAGCTAGTGCAAAATGGCTGGGCTTAGAATCAGAAAAAAGGCTAAGTACCAATGGCGGTGGAGTATCGGCTTGTGCCGTTTGTGATGGTTTCTTTTTTAAAGGACAAGAGGTTGGTATTGTAGGTGGTGGAGATACAGCTGCTGAAGAAGCCTTATATTTATCGAAACTATGCCCTACAGTTCATATGTTTGTTCGTAGAGATGCAATGCGTGCTTCGAAAATCATGCAAGAGCGTGTCAAAAATGCTGAGAACATTAAAGTCTATTGGAATACGGAAACAGAAGAAATTTTAGGAGAAGAAGAGGTAACGGGGGTAAGAGTAAAGAATAATAAAACAGGAGAAACAACTGAAATCCCAGTTGCAGGTTTCTTTGTAGCAATTGGACATAAACCCAATACAGATATTTTTAAAGACTGGCTCGACATGGATGATGTGGGTTATCTTAAAACGATACCTGGAACAAGTAAAACGAATATTGAAGGCGTTTTCGCTAGTGGCGACGCACAGGATAAGGTTTATCGTCAAGCTGTAACTGCGGCAGGGACGGGATGTATGGCAGCCTTAGATGCTGAACGTTATTTAGCAGAAAAAGGAATCGTCTAGAATACAGAATTAGCAAGTATAAAAAAGTCCTATCAAAATGCGATTCTGATAGGACTTTTTTATTGAACTTATCTTTTTAAAAAAATTATAACTCATAATTTGGCTTAAGCGATTCTTGGGCATAGAAATCATTTATAATATTAATAATTTCTTCAGGATCGTCTGTAACTGGAATCAAATCCATATCTTCAGGACTAATATTACCAGCCTCATCCAACATAGTCTCTTTTATCCATTTTATCATGCCTGCCCAGAAATCTTTTCCTACTAGAATAACAGGAACTTTCGTTATTTTATTGGTTTGTATCAATGTTAATACCTCAAATAACTCATCCATAGTTCCAAAGCCACCGGGCATTACCACAAATGCTTGAGCATATTTTACAAAAATTACTTTGCGAATGAAAAAGTACCTAAAATCTATGTTCTTATCTCGATCGATATAAGGATTATGATGTTGCTCAAAAGGAAGATCAATATTTAGCCCTATAGATGTCCCACCATTAATCGAAGCACCTTTGTTTCCTGCTTCCATGATTCCAGGCCCTCCACCAGTTATTATTCCATAACCTTCTTCCGTTAATTGTCCAGCGACCTCGACGGCCAATTGATAATAAGGATGATCGGGTTTCGTTCGAGCAGAACCAAAAATAGAGATACAAGGTCTGATCTTATTCATTCGCTCAAATCCTTCAACAAATTCAGAAACAACCTTAAACATTGTCCATGAGTTTTCTGCATTAAGCTGGTGCCATTCCTTTCTTTGTTTACGTTTACGTGGCGGATTCATATTTTGATTTTCTAATTCATTAGCCATAATATTACTAAATTTGTAAGTAGGTTGATTTAATTGATAGTTCATTTTGACGAATATAAATTGAAATTCAATCGAGGCAAAAAATGCAGAAAACCTATTGGTTTTCAAGGCTTTTTAACGAAGAGTGAAATTTAATTTTTCCGTCATAAATTATTCGATTAATTAGGTAAACCTACTTATGTCCAAAAGGGTTAATTAACGATTGGATTTTAAAAAGCTGCAAGTTGCTATTTTTTAAAGATAAAAGCCATAAAAATAGTATTTTTATTGAAAAAAATTAGCATAAACAGTATGAGGAACTCCTCTAGACGAATCTTCTATATTTGATTATGAATAAAAATAGCCTAAAATCTAATTATACACGGCTCATAAGAGAACGAGCTTATCAATTGGGTTTTGAATTTGTAGGGATTGCTAAAGCCGAAAAGATGGAAGAGGAAGCCAAAAGATTAGAAAATTGGCTTAATCAGAACTATCATGGTAAGATGGGGTATATGGCAAATCATTTTGAAAAACGAATAGATCCGACAAAATTGGTTGAAGGGGCAAAATCGGTAATTTCTTTGGTGTATAACTATTTTCCAAAAGAAACACAAGAAGAAAGTGTGCCTAAAATAGCAAGATATGCTTATGGAAAAGATTATCATTATATTTTAAAAGATAAACTAAAGCAACTAATCCAAACGATTCATACAGAAATAGGGGAGGTGAGTGGTCGTTGTTTTGTCGATTCTGCCCCTGTACTAGAACGAGATTGGGCAAAGAGAAGTGGTCTAGGATGGATAGGTAAAAATACGCTACTCATTCATCCAAAAAGAGGATCGTATTTCTTTTTGGCAGAGTTAATCATAGATTTGGACTTGGTTTATGATACCCCTATAAAGGATTATTGCGGAACTTGTACTCGTTGTATAGATGCTTGTCCGACAGAAGCCATATCGCCGAGTGGTTATTTTATGGATGGGAGCAAATGTATTTCATATCTAACGATAGAGTTAAAAGAGACCATTCCAGAAGCGTTTGTTGGAAAAATGGACAATTGGATGTTTGGCTGCGATATATGCCAAGAAGTATGCCCTTGGAATCGTTTTAGTAAACCGCATAATGAACCAGCATTTGAGCCTCATCCTGATCTATTGAAAATGAAAACACAAGACTGGGAAGAGATAACGGAAGAAGTCTTTAAAGTTTTATTTAAAAAATCGGCGGTTAAAAGAACAAAGTATATTGGGCTAAAAAGGAATATTAACTTTCTAAAAAATAGGGATTGAAAATTTATTTTATAAAAAAAATCATTTCCAATTTGCATATTAAAATTTAGGGTGTATCTTTGCACCGCTAAAGAAAAAAGGAATAGAAAGTTATTCTATAAAATATATAAAAAACGGTTGATTGCGTAGCTCAGTTGGTAGAGCATTTGACTTTTAATCAAAGGGTCCTGGGTTCGAGCCCCAGCGCGATCACAAAACAAAAACACAAAGCCTTGTAAGTCAATGACTTGCAAGGCTTTTTTGATTATCTAGATTTATAAAATAATTCTATCTTATGTGTAGGGAGTTGATTTTTAAGGGATTGCATAACTCTACTTCTAAAAACCATTAGAATAAAGATTATCTTTAATCATCCTACATAAACTCACAAATCACCCCTCCCATCAAAATAAGGCATACAATCCAGTAGCCTGCATTAATCAAAATATACTTTCCTCCTTTCCTTTCAAATAAGGCATTGGTAGCTAAAACAGGTAGTGCTAGAAAAAATCCAACTACCCCTCCATGTAAAGCACCATGTCCAAAGCTTCGGTGCATGGTACCGTATTCAGCCACAAACTGATTGAAAAAATTCATCACAGGTGTTCCTTCCTCTCCAAATCCCTCAACACCACTCAATAATTGAATGACTCCAAACTGATGTATCACTGATGATACCAAGCCAGCCGATAGCAGGAGGCTCATCACAAAGGAAAGTCCGAATATCAGCATCATATTTGCCCCATTCATCTTCTCAGAAGTCATTTCTGCTGCTTTCATCCAAGCCTTACCAAATACCGATTCATTATACCATACAAATCCAAGAGCCATGGGAATCAAAGCTGCAACGGGTACAATCCACCAATTAAATTCCATAATCGTAATGTTTTAGTTTGTAAATATGATGTTGAAGATACACACTAGGATTTTAATAGAATACAAATTCTCAAAAAACCACAACGAATAATCCAACATCCCCCCCAACCACTAATTGGTTGGGATTATCAGTCGATGATGCCCATATCTTGCATTCAAATCAAAGTGATAATCAAAAATCAAAGTATCATGAAAAAGGGAATCATCATCACATCTTTCACAATAGTATTCATCATGACATTGCTATTGGTACAATACAAGAACAATGTATTACAGGTGGAAAAAAACAATATCAATGTTCCAAAAGCTATTGCAGCCAATATCATCGATTCTCCGAAATACCAAGAGGACATTAAATATGAAGTGAATATGGCCAACCACGAAAGGGAATCCATCACATTCATAATGAATGAAGAAGATAGCCAATATTATCAACAAGCGGTGAAACATTACCACCTCAACCCTACAAGCGAATATGAAACGATGGTCAATCATTGTGGTTCTTTGATTTCAGTTATCGAACATCTGAAAAACAATCCAACTAGCAACGGAGAACCTTGGGGGAAAATAAATATCATAAAATATACCCCAGAATGGAAAGGCATCCACATATTGACAGAAGAAGAAAGAATGGAAAGTGACGAAATTTTAGCAGCTATGAATGTACAAAGTTTGAATCCACTCGATGATGATATCGTAGATGCACAGACTGAGATTTTGATAGATGGGACAGGTCTTGGCAACAATGAGGATTTGATGGAATTGATTGCCTTGGCATTTGGTGGGAATGATGAGGAAAGACCAATTATCCGCTCCTCAAAATTCAAAACGACATTCCATCAGACAGAAAACGAATCTTATAGGTACCTGACAGAATCATTCTTCGGATTTTTCCCATCGAATGACGCCATGCAAGATGAAATCCTAGTAACTCAACTACAAAATAATTACCCAGAAGAAGAATTGGATTGGTGGGATGCCATAGAAAGATTGGCTCCTCGTTTTCCGGGTGATACCTATACGGTTTATAATTATGAAAATGATTTGACGACTGTTTGTATCCTTAGGGCATTGACCATAGAAAATGACGAATCACCATATACCCCATTACCTTTCGAGCCAGACTTGGATGATGAAAGGTTTTATACAACAATTAAAGTGAGTCCCAAAAATCTTATATTGAGTTTTAATGAGTAAAACCCAATTGCCCTCCCCTTCCCTTTTTGGGAAGGGGATTTTAAAATCCAAAACCTGAATTATCATGAAAAAATTACATTCCATTTTTTTAATATTCCTTTTTCCTATAATCATTTTTTCGCAGGATTTTTATGCAGATTTCAATAATGCCTGTGCAACACAGGACACCTTTGAACAAAAATTAGTTTTAGAAAATTGGGAGAAGGAAAAACCAAATGATCCCGAATTATATACTAGTTATTTCAATTATTATTTTAATAAATCTAAAAATTCTGGCATCAGGTTTTCAAAAGAAAAGCCAGATACTGACGAAGAATATTTAGAAATGACTGATGAAGATGGAAAATTCACAGGCTACATGCTTAATGAAATTTATTACCTAGAAGAAGATTTAGAAAAATGTTTTGAAAAGATTGACCAAGGTATAAAATTACATCCGAATAGATTAGACATGAGATTTGGTAAAATATATGCCTTAGGACAAACTGAAAATTGGGAACCATTCACTAATGAAATTATTTCTACCATAAATCAATCTACAAAAAACAACAACGTCTGGACATGGACGCTTGACGAAAAATTGGAAGATGGAAAAGAAGTCATGTTAGGTTCTATCCAAGATTATCAATTGCAGTTATACAACACAGGCAATGAAAATTTATTATTAAACATGAGAAAAATATCCAATACCATACTAGGATATTACCCTCAGCATGTAGAGAGCCTGTCTAATCTTGCTATCACTTATTTATTGCTAGAAGATTACAAAAAAGCATTAAAACCTTTATTGAAAGCAGAAAAAATTGCACCGACAGACATTATAGTATTATCCAATATAGCCCAAACTTACAAACTCTTAAAAAAGAAAAAGAAATCCATTGATTATTATAATAAAATAATCAAACATGGAGGCATACAAGAAAAAGAGTTTGCTAAAAATCAAATTTCATTACTAAAAGGATAAATCATTAAAACAACTCTCATGAAAAAAATCATCATTCCAATAATAATTATTTATTCTAGTATTATTTTCTTGATACATTTCCAATACCATAGTAATCAAGAAAATGAGATTTGCGGAAACAATGATCCATATATTGTCCAAACCAAGACATTGAATCTTGAAGAATTCGACCAGAAGAAATATTTACCCAGGCAACTTTGTGATCTGAACAACTTGATTTCAGAAGGAGAAATACAAAACATCCAATCTGACACCATCAGCATCTACAAATATTTAATTCTAAAACCAGAAATAAAAACACTGGACAAAGCACTTGCTTCGAATATTTTCAGTGAAAAAGCAGATTACCAAAAATTTTATCTCATAGAAAAAAATGAAGTATTCAGTTCTTTGATTTATAGATTTGACAAAGATGGATATTCTTCCGTTCACTTGACGACAATAGATAATGGCACATGCGAATTAATCGACAATATCCTCCTAGAAGAAAGAGACACATTCCAAGGTGAAATCGTAGGTACGACCTCCATTCAAATCAATCCAAGCACATACATGACTACATTCTTTGAAGAAGGGATTGATTACAATAATAACTTCTGGAAAGATAATCCTTACACTATGGAATTCATTATAGATGATACGGGAGAAATTTTCGAATACAGTAATGGTATAGAAGAATTATAAATTAGGAGTTATTTAAAGTTTGATTAAATTTACTGGATGAAAAAACACCTGTGCATATTATTATTTATTGTTTCGGTAATTATTGCCAATGCACAACAATATAATTTTATCCAATATTCCGTATCGGAAGGATTGGCACAATCACAGGTATATGCTATGGAACAAGATAGCAAAGGTTATTTATGGCTAGGGACACAGGGCGGTGGCATCAGCAGGTTCGATGGAAAACAATTTGATAATTTCTCCACTAAAAACGGACTCCCTTCAAACACAATTAATTCCATCCACAAAGACAGTCAAGATCATCTTTGGATTGGAACTAATCGAGGCTTGTGTATATATGACGGCCAAAAATTCCATGAAATTAAAAACGAAGGAAATTCCATCAACAGGGTTGAAGCATTTTACCAAGTAAATGACAGTATTATTTGGATAGGATCAAGGAATGGGATACTAGAATATTCGGTAAAAAAAGATTCTATTAAAAAATTAAAATTGAATCCGCTTTTAGATAAAAATATAGTGCATCGGATTTATAAAGGTGATACAGGTATTTGGATAGGAACGACTGTAGGTGCCTGGTACTATAATAAAAATAAATTAATTCATTTCAATGAAAAAAATGGATTGGGAGGAGATGAAATATTAGATTTTGAAAGAAGTGAAGATGGAATAATTTGGGTGGCTGTGCATAAAAAAGGAATTACTTTCATTGATGAAAAAAAACTAGAAATTATTCCCAATAAAAACAT
Source organism: Saprospiraceae bacterium (assembly GCA_020630435.1). Classification (GTDB taxonomy): domain Bacteria; phylum Bacteroidota; class Bacteroidia; order Chitinophagales; family Saprospiraceae; genus JAHDBJ01. Next base: position 5,053 of record JAHDBJ010000004.1, on the reverse strand, counting down.
ACCCGACCTTTCAGAAATATGGTGCATACACAAAGATAAGGATGGGAATATGTGGATGGGGAGGGAAGAAAAAGGAGTTTATCTTTTTGAACCACAAGACTCTTCTTGGACAAAAATAACCACAAGGGAAGGCCTCCCGAACAATAATATTATTTCTATTAAACAAGATGATTGGGGCAATATTTGGATGGCTACATCAGGAGGTGGCATCGTAAAATATTTAGGACAATTCTTTGTTCATTATGACGAAAGCGAAGGAGTCCATGGCGATCGGATTTACGCGATACACCAAGGAAAAGATGACAAGATTTGGTTTTCCGCATCATCGAATGGTCTGGCATATTATGATTCACTCGCATTTTATAAAACGGAATTAGATAGTGGTTTTTTAAATGTAAAATGTAAATCCATTTTAGAAGATTCCCAAGGAAAATTATGGCTGGGTACAATTGGAAAAGGATTAATTGTAGCCGACACTTCTGGATTAGATACTATAAATATTGATGATGGTTTAATTGGGAAAGAAATACTTTCCATGACTGAAGACAACACAGGGGATATTTGGGTAGCAACTAATTATCAAGGAATTTTTAGAATAAGAAAAACAGAAGAAGAAGGATATTCTATTATTAATTTTAATTTATCCAATGGATTAAAAAGTAATCGCATCAACACCATTAAATTAGGTCCGGATAATAATATTTGGTTTGCCAGCCGGTCGGGACATATCGGCTATTTTCAAGACGGTATGATAAAAAGAGTTTTCGATGAAAAAGATGGATTGACCAATGACATCGCCATCCGTTCTATTATTTTTGATAGCCTTGGAAATATTTGGGCGGGTACAGCAGGTGACGGAATCCTTAAAGCAGAATTAGGAAAAGATTCTATTTATTTTCAACCAATGCAACTTAGGGAAGAATTATATTCCTATAATATATATTTACTCATTTTCGATAATGAAGGAAATCTTTGGGCAGGGAATGAACAAGGAGTAGATAAATTATTTATTAATGAATCCGGTGTAGTGACACAAGTACAATTCTATGGAAAAAACAAAGGATTTTTAGGTATCGAAACCTGTCAGAATTCTGCGGTTTGCGATCACGAAGGGAATGTTTGGTTTGGCACAATGAATGGACTCACCCAACATATTCCTTCAAAAAAACAAGTCCGAATATCCCCTCCTTTAATTCATTTTAAAGAAGTATCTCTTTTTTATCAACCTTTACATGAAACATCTTACGAAGAATTTGCCAATCCACAGGGAGGAATTAAAAAAGGGTTGAAACTACCTTACAGGATGAACAGCATCAATTTTGAATTCAAGGGAATTAATATTTCTACTCCAGACGACATTAAATATCGTTGGAAATTAATTGGAGCAGAAAATGATTGGTCGCCTTTTTCTAAAAAAGAATCTGTGGATTATTCTAACCTGCCTCCTGGAGAATACACTTTTGAAGTACAAGCAGTTTCTGGAAAAAACTTATATAGTGAAGCAATCAGTTCTTCTTTCGAAATTAAAAAACCTATATGGCAATTATTATGGTTTCAATTATTAATGCTCATTTTATTATTATGCATTATTGGATTCATATTATGGAACTGGCAAAGGAATATTAAAAAAAGAGAAAAAGTAAAGAGGGAAAAATTATTAATGGAAAATCATGTATTGCAACTAGAACAAAAAGCACTGCAATTACAAATGAATCCTCATTTTATTTTTAATGCTTTGAATAGCATCCAAGCACTTGTAGCTACCAAGGATTATTCTACTGCCAGGACACAAATTAATAATTTCGCTACATTAATGCGAAGCATTTTATCTAATTCTAGAAAGCAAAGAATTAATTTACAAGAAGAAATCAACACCCTCGAACAATATTTAATCATGGAACAATTCTGCCAAAGGGTTGGATTTGATTATGAAATAAAAACACCCAATAATTTAGATCCTGAAGAATTGGAAATACCTCCTATGCTACTCCAACCTTTTGTAGAAAATAGTGTCATTCATGGAATTTCACATTTAGAAAAAAATGGAAGAATAAATATTGAATTCAAAATCACAGACAAATTATTAGAATGCTACATCATTGATAATGGAGTAGGCAGAAAAAAAGCAAACGAACTTAGACAATCCAAAAAACCAGGACACCAATCTGTTGCAATGGAAGTAACCAAAGACAGACTCGATGCTTTAAAAGGAACACAGGAATACATACCTTTGGAAATTACAGACATCCTTGATGACAAAAATGAAACCAAGGGTACAAAAGTCGTTGTCAGACTTCCTCTTGAAGTGGGATTTTAATATAAAAAAATTATGTCTAAACATTATTTTTATTTCATCATTTTCATTTCATTATTATTAACAGCATGTAATGACAAAATACATGATGCTTATACTTCTAATATGATGAAGGGAAAATCATATCTAATGAAAGGATAAATACAATCAGATAAAATACCCAACTATTTTCTTAATTTTGCTGTTGTTTAAAAACAAGGAATTATAAATCAAAAGGGAAACCATGCCAATCCATTTCAAACCATACCTAACCAACAAAGCAGCATACAAAGGAGGAAAATCCAAGGACGAAATCAATATTGGCAATAAAAAAATATTCAAATTATCATCCAATGAAAACCAATTGGGTTCCTCACCCAAAGCATTGGCTTCCATCCAAAAACACCTCTCTACCCTATCCGAATATCCTGACACCACAGATATTAATTTTAGGAAGGCATTAGAAGATTTTTATAATGGACAACTCACCGCCGACCAATTCGTAACAACTAATTCCGGCGTAGCCAATATAGAGGTCATCATCAGGGCATTCATGGAAAAAGATACAGAATGTATCTATACCAATCCTGCCTTTTCTCCCTATTGGGATTTTGCCGCCAAGGTAGGAGGCAAGGGAATAGATGTTCCTTTGGATGGGGATGACTATAGTTTGGACGTAGATGGTATTTTAGGTAAAATCAATGATAGGACTAGACTGATTTTTATCACTAGTCCAAATAACCCGACTGGCACCCACATCCCAAAATCACAAGTGGACAAACTAGTGGACAATCTACCCGACCATGTCGTATTGGTATATGATGAAGTATATTATCAATATGCCGATGCAGCGGATTATGTGAGGGCTTTGCCCTATGTTATACAAGGCAAGAATGTGATAGGCATTAATAGTTTTTCAAAAGCTTATGGATTAGCAGGGTTAAGGGTGGGATATTCCTACTCCACTCCAAAACTTGCAGAATATATGCGTAGGCTCATGCGTCCTTTCATGATTAATACCATCAGTATGAAAGCGGCTATGGCTGCCCTACATGATGATGAATTCATACAAAAGACCGTGAACCTTGTTCATGATGAAAAAGCATTCCTTTATACTGAATTGGATAAATTGGGTGTGAAATATTGGAAAACCCAAGCCAATTTCATCCTCACCCGCCCTAATCTCCCCTCATCAGAATTCACAGAGAGGATTCTGAACGAAGGAGGCATCATGGTCAGACCTGCTGAGGGATTCGGAGCTCCCGGTTGTGTAAGGATCACTATCGGCACCAGGGAAGCCAACCAAGCATTAGTAGAGGGATGGAAAAGGATTTTGGAACAGGGGTAAACCTATTTTTCATCCAAAATCCATAGTAGTACATCGAGTTTTAATGAATCCCCAACATTAATTATGTATCATTAATTGTGTTTATTATTTCACTTTAAAATTCAACCACAATGTCTGATGCAGTCCCTTTCACAATTATGGGAATCCTTATTGTTATTTCCCTAGTCGGTTTCATACTGACTATTTTTGCCGTAATTGATATCGTAAGGCATGATTTCAAGGATAATGATAAAATCATGTGGCTATTGCTCACTCTTCTTTTGAGTCCGATTGGGGCAATCATTTATTTTATTATTGGTAGTAACCATAAAATACCCAAATCATAAGTTAGGAAGCATCCTTTTTTGTAATTTTCCGATATTGTTGGATAGAAAACTAAAATTAGGATGATGAAAAATGCAGTCAGTTGGTTCGAGATACCTGTGAGTGATTTTGAACGGGCAAAAAAATTCTATAGTGCCATCTATGATTATCAGATGCAGGATCAAATGATGGGAGACCAGAGAATGGGATTCCTTCCTTTTGACATGGATAGCGGCGGTATAGGAGGTGCTATCATTAAAGGTGACGGATACGACCCCTCTCAGCATGGTGTGAAACTCTACCTTAATGGTGGGGATGATCTCAATACTGTCCTACATCGTGTAGAGGATGCAGGTGGAAAAATAATCCTCCCTAAAACCCTAATTACGGATGAGATTGGCTACTATGCCATATTCAAGGATACCGAAGGGAATTATATCCATCTTCATTCTGATAATTAGATAATGAAGATTTTTCGAAAAAAAATCAAATCTCACTAGCTCTAATTTAAACAAATTGGATATGGCGATTATAATTGAAGAAATCAAAACTTCTAAAAAATACATTTTCCTAGGTAGTGGTTTCGATGCTTCTCCCAGCAATGCTAATATTTCTAATATGAAATCACCTGCTGATTTTTTCATAAAGAAGATACTCAAATCGGAGATACTCAAATCGGAGCAAACCAAAGGTATTAGAGGTATTTGTGCTTCAGATGATAAAGGAGAAATAAAATGGTTTTACTCTCACCAAGTAAGAGTCTACAGTGTTGAAGGGATGTCTCCATTAGATTTATTGAACGGGATTAATTTTGATGACAGAGAATAACAAAATCCCCGACTGATACAAAACCAGTCGGGGAAATACAATCATCAAAAACCTAAATCATCATTCAGATTCTATTTTAGAATTTCACTATGAATTCCACTCTTCTATTCTGAGCCTTACCCTCAGCAGTATCATTAGTAGCTACTGGTTGGGCCTCACCATAACCTGTAGCAGTCATCCTTCCAGATGAAACTCCTTTCCCTACCAAGTATGCTTTCACTGAATTAGCCCTTCTCTGTGATAAGTCCAAGTTATAATCCGCCTCACCATCAGAATCGGTA
>JAHDBJ010000061.1 GCA_020630435.1 Saprospiraceae bacterium | reverse complement strand
AAGTAATTCCCTTAAAATGATATAAGATCATTTCAAGAGAATTACTAAATATCTAATTAAATTCCAACACTAAGTGTTCCCCAAACCCAACCTATCATATAGTCTAAAGAACCAATAAAACCTCCAGGCGGATCATACGCACAAGAAGGATTACTTCCACCATTAATTGATTTTAGTTCTGTTGAATTTAAATGCTTAATATTTTTCATATTGAATAAATTTGTTTAATTAATTTAATTACAGTTAACACCGTTTTGATCATTTACTCCTTCGGCACAGTCGCTAGACCCCCCCAATGCCAATAAAGCATAAGTTCCTAGTGCAGCGATACCGAAAACAAGAAAAGGGCCTAATCCGCCTTCTACCTTTTGCATTTCGTCAATAGATAATTCTTTCATTTGTTGATTTTTAAAATTTAATGTGTTCATTTTTATTAAGTTTAGATCGATGATTAATTAATGAGTAGCTAAATAAATGCCTGCGCCTGTGGCAATGCCTGCTGCTGCTGCAACAGTATTGGCAGAAACATATACACCCCATATTATAAAAGGAACAAATCCACCTTCTACCTTTTGCATTTCATTAATAGATAATTCTTTCATTTGTTGATTTTTAAAATTTAATGTGTTCATTTTTATTAAGTTTAAGAGTTAAAAATATATTAAAATAGTTGTGTGTCAGGATTGTAAGGGCCCCCTTGATAAATAGTATCATCAGGGCAAGTAGCGCTTATTGTACAAATAATAATCCCTCCTCCAAATATAATAGTTGGATCTGGCTTTGCATCCTGACCACTATCAATAGCGTGAAGCTGTTGAATATCTAGTTCTACGATAGCATTCTTTTGAAATGCCAATTTGTTATTTTGTGTTTTCATGTTTATAAATTTTTAAAAAGTAACTGGTAGCGTATTTGGAAAACAAGTTGTACCAGTAAGTGTATTACCAGAAGGTATTGTACAAACAATAATAGTATCACTAATAATAGTAGGATCACCGCCTCTTACCAAAGTGTTTTGTCCACTTTCAATACTTCCTAGTTGTTGAGCATTTAGCTCTACGATAGCATTTTTCTGAAATGCCAGTTTGTTGTTTTGCGTTTTCATTTGTGAAAATTTATAAAGGTTAGAAAAATTAATTAATCCCAGTAATCGATAATTCCATCAATAATGTTAGAAATGTTAGTACTATTTATAGTGATATGTAACCCCCATATATAATACGTTGTCCCTCCATCAATCAACGTGGTTTCTTCCTGTTTAAGAACTGTAAATCTTTGTTGATTTTGCATGAATTTTTAGTTGTTTGAGCTTAAAACATTAAATACCATAGTATTTAAATCATTCCATGCATCTAATAATCGATCAATTATTCCATCATGTCCACCATTAATAGATTTCAACTGATGGAATGATAAATATTCTAGTTTTTGCGTTTTCATTACTTGAAATTTAGGTTAAAAAATAGTTTTTATGTTTGCTGGTTGCATCTGGATAGAAAGACTCTGTTTGTTGTATTTTTTCGGAAAAGTCCGTTGCTTAGTCTTGTTTATCGTTTGCTCTAGCTTTACATAGATATCATGATCATGAGATGGTTTCCTTATCCTTGATTAATAAACGGGTTGAAATCTCCTGTCGTAGAAGTTGGAAAAGGAAGGGGTTTTGTGGTGTATCCACCATCAATTTGACGTAACTCGTTTGAGTCGATTTGTTTTAATGTTTTCATTGCTTTATGATTTTTGGTTAAAAAGTAGTTTTGTGTTCAATCTACCAACACATTTCAAAATATATTGCTTTGTCTGATGTGTTAGTAGATTGAATTTGCTTAGGTTGCATTGCCTATCCGAAGTATCCAAATTTAGCGGGCATTGCTGCTGCCACAACTGGATCTGCAGGTGGTGCTGGATCACCAATAATAGGTCCGTTGTTGTTACTAAAAATGATAACAGAGCCTATCGCTGGAGTAATAGATCGTCCACCATTGATTGCTTTTAAGTCGTTGTTTGATAAATTTTTCATTGTATATAATTTTTTGGATGATAAGTTGATTTGAAAAAGATTATTGCTTGATAATTGAAGATGTCAGACCTTCAATTGGGTCGCCTGTAGAAGACATTACTTCTGTATTGGAATAATCAAAGTTGAAAACTCCGCAGACAAAAGAAAGATTGTTAAATAAATTCCATTTAGGAATATTGCCACCTTCAATGCTTTTAAGTTCGTTGTGCGATAAATTTTTCATATTTAAGTTGTTTTATCTTGGCTTATTGTTATTACAAAAGTAAAATATGGGACTCTAATTATATTAGAATTTTGTTAAATTTTAAGTTTTGTTAAACTCTGATAACCAAGTAATTAATAAATTATTTCTTGTCTTTTTTGATACTGTAAATATAGAGTAAGCGACTCTAATTATATTGGAACTTTGTTAAAACACAATTCTTTAATGAAAAGTAATATGAGTGTAGTAACTCGTTGCCAAAAAGATTAACAATAGAGAGAACCCTATGTATAAAATGGTGTCTTTACGTTGTTTCATTGTCATTCATTTTATGCTGCCGAATCAGGCAAAATAGTTAAAATAGCTTTCAGTTTTACTCGTCTATCAGCGTGTCCTCCGCTTACTTGGCGGAGCTGTTGTTCGTCCAAATCGGGGTTGCTAAATCCAAACTTAAAATGGACAGGATATTCATACTGGTATGATTCTCTATACTTCGAGTAAACAATGGGTGCTCCCATCTTTTTGAGTTCACCTATAATGAGATATATCATGCTTTGAGATAAGCCCATTTTTTGAGCAAACTGCTCTGGAGTTCCCGTTCTTTTATATTTAATTAGGCTGTGCATTCGCTCAATGCGTTCAACTTTTTTTAAAAATGACATAGATTCTAGGTTTTAGTTTTAAAAAATTATGCTGCTGCCCCCAGTTCAAATCGGACATGAGAAGGAAATTGTTTTTCCCATAGTTCAAAATATTTTCCTTTTTGGTGAATTAGTTTTTGATGTAAACCTTCTTCTAATAATTCGCCATTATTGAGTACTACGATTTTATCAGCATTCATTATCGTACTCAGTCTATGTGCAATAATGAGAATGGTTTTACCTTCTGCACGTAGTTTTTCTATTGTATTTTGAACAAATGTTTCTGAAACAGAATCTAAAGAGGCTGTTGCCTCATCAAGAATCAATATTTCTGGATCACGGTACAAAGCCCTTGCAATTGCCAATCGTTGCTTTTGTCCTCCTGACAATTTTGCACCATTCTCACCAAGATGTGTAGCAAATCCAGCTTCTAATCCTTCTATAAAAGGCATTAAACCAAGTGTTGTACAGATTTCTATAATCTTCTGAATATTGGGGAATGGGTCACCTACTGCTATATTATCAATTACATTACCTGCGAATAAATCTAGTTTTTGAGGAACGACACTCACTAAGCGACGAATACTTTCATTCGATAAATATTTTAGGTCGTATTTTCCAATGGTGATTTGCCCTTCTTTAATTGGATATAACTTTTGTAACAAAGCGGACAAAGTAGATTTTCCAGAACCACTTTCTCCTACGATACCCATAATTTGCCCTTTAGGAACAGTTAAATCTAAACCTCTAAATACATCGGTTCTTGTTCCGTACGAAAAGTGTACATTTTTGAACTGAATATCTCCTATCAATTCTGTTTTCAGTTCTACTAAATCCTCTTCTTCTTCTCTCTTTAAATCTATAATTTCAAACAAACGATCTGCTGCAATTAGAGCATTTTGAATAGTTTTGTTCATCCCTATTAAGCTCATTGCTGGGCCTGTAAAATATCCTATGAGTGCATAAAAGGATAATAGTTCTCCAGGGGTGATATGCCTATTTATAACAAAATATGATCCTGCCCATAGTAAAATGATAGTGAATAAGCGACTAACAAATTCTGATGAATTTGAAGAAAAAAGCGCATTCATACCTGACTTATAAGTTGACTCTAATAATTTTACGAACCGCTGCTCTGTCTTGGTATTTGCATATTCTTCTAAACCAAACTGCTTGATCGTTCGTGTTGAGTTTAGTGATTCAACCAACTGTGATTCTAAATCGGCAGCCTTTTCCATCAAGGTGCGTTCTCGCTTTTTATTCAGTCTATTTGTTACATAATAGATCAACCCATATAGAGGAATTATCATAGCCATAATCAATGCCAACTTCCAATAGTAAGAGAACATTAATGTAAACGAAAATATGACAATAAAAATGTTGACCAGTAGGTTTATGGCAGTATCATTGATAAAACTACGAATCTTGACGGCATCACCTATTCGAGACATCACCTCTCCGACTCGCATCGTGTCAAAAAACCGTTGTGGTAAACTCAGCAAGTGTTTGTAATAACCTAGTATTAATTGAGCATCTATTTTTTGTCCTGTTTTGATAACAAAAACTGATTTTGCTGCTCCAATAAATACTTGTATTAACAAGAGGACGATCATACCTACACTTAGTAAGTTGAGTAGATTTGTATTGCCATCAATCAATACATAATCTGTTATCTTTTGAAGGTATATTGAAGTTGATAAACCAAGTATGGTGTAAATAATTGCACCAAATAATGCTTGAAATAAAATAGATTTATGAGGTTTCAATAAGTACCAAAATCGCTGTGCAACAGATGTTGTATGATCTCCTGCCTCAAATTCTTGCCCTGGTGCAATCAGCATTAAGATACCTGTCCAACGTTCCTTAAACTCTTCAATAGGGATGTTTTCCATTTTTCCTGGGCCAGGATCCATCACTCTTACATATTTGTCTGTTACTTTATAAATAACGACATAATGTTGTAGTCTTTGCTTAACAATCGTATGAGCAACAATCGGTAAAGGAACATCTTTTAAAGATTCTAAGTCTCCTCGAACCCCTTTTGCAACATAGCCAAGTTCCTCAGCTGCACGGATCATTCCTAAAAGATTCGTACCTTTTTGATCTGTTCCAGCAATTTGTCGAATCCGAGCAATTGGTAGTTTTAATTTATAATGCGCACTGATAGAAGCTAAGCAAGCTGCTCCGCAATCAGTGATATCGTGTTGTTTTATTTTTACGCTACTCATGTTATTGGTTTTACTGATTTTTGCTGATAAAAAATATTATCCCTGTACAGGATTTAGCCAATCATCCATTTTATCATATAAAAGTTGATATAGCGTTCTGTTGGTTATAGCGTAACGAGCAGTTAATGTCATTCCTTTTTTAAATTTCCCTTCGTAACCATTAGTAAGGCTAAGTGACTGAGCATCTAAAGAGCATTTGACCACAAAAAATGGTTGTTCTCCAACAGTTGTAATATCGCTCGATACTTCTGTTACTCGTCCTGTTGCTAATCCCCATTGGTTATAGTTGAAAGCATCTATTTGGAAATTGACATCCATTCCTGCTTGAATTAGTCCTATATCGGAAGGTGTTACATAGCTTTCTACTATTAATTCGTCGTGAGAGGATATATGAGCAATTGCTTGGTTTGGGGCAACAAAATTGCCTACTTCTAAACCAGATAAGTTAGTTATGACTCCATCTATTGGCGCAGTAATCGTATATTTATATTGCTCTTCTTGTGTTTGTTTTATAGCTGATTGTAAATCTCTATTTTCGGCTTTATAGCGATTTAGTTCTAGTTGCCAAGCCTTTCTTTGTTGTTTCTTATTGACATCTAAACTATTTTTTGCTAATAATAGGCTATGCTCTTTTTGTTCTTTTTCTGCTCTAGCTATCGTACCTGTTTGAAGTAGAGCCTCGGCTCTTTCTAATTCTCTTTCTTGATGTACAACTCTTAATTCTTTTTCATTAATCGTCTGCTGGAATTGTAGCAATTCTTGAATATAAAGAGGACTTAAAAGGTTAAGATTATCTAAACTTTTATTGGATAACATTTCTCTTAAATCTGAAATAAATCGGTTATTGTCCTTTATTTTTTCTTGGTTCAACTTTATTTGCTCTTTCAGTTTAGAACTATTTAAAACACAGAGTGTATCTCCCTTTTGAACAAACATATTTTCTTTAATATATAACTCTTCTAATTGACCATATAAAGCTGATGATATAGTGTTATTATCTTGTTCGCTATGTATCATTCCTCTTGATTGAGAAGTTACGGGTAATGATATGTAAGGCATAGCAAACAAAGCAACGATAACAATGGCTAGAACAGTAATATATATAACTTTTGTACTTGTATGATGTTGAGCGTGCAAAGTTGCTAAGTTTGCATCTATCATTTTAAAAGGAAATATTTGCTTTTTCTTTTTCATTATTTAACAAGTTTCTAAGTGTTTAATTTCAGATAATAGATAGGAAGTAACTACCCTAAAGGTATGCTTAAAGAAGCACAGAGTGCTTCCTATCTTAAAATCTGAGAGGGTTTGAGCCTATTTTATGGCATGGCTATCTCTAAAAATTTGTTTTCAATTGGTTATCTATCCTAGTTTTCTAATCTGTTATCTTGGTCGTTGCTCTATGAAATTCATAGAGCAACGGTTTTTGGTTATGGTTAGCTTCTAGTTTTTTAGCTAGACTCTAGTTGATTGTTTTCTATTTGGTTAGACTTGTTTTTTTATTCTCTTATAACCACTATTCCCAGAAGTCGGATGTATCAAAATCAATTTGTGCATGGTTGTTTCTGTCCCAGGATGAATTATCAAAAATATTGGTATTGCGAATATCATCTAATCCAAGATTTTCTATACTTCTAGTTAATTCATCATCTTGAAATCTATTGATTGGATTTAAATTATAATTTTTCATAAGGCTTCTGGTTTTTACATGATTAAGTTTTAGTTTTAATGAATATCAAATCGAACAGTAATAAATGTTTCCGTAATCGTTGCTGTATATATTCCTGTCTTTATCGTTACCGCAGTATCCATAAATGCTTTATCTGTTGTATATGACTCTTCTACTTTAAAAATGGCATCTTTAAAATGCTGGTCTAGTACATTTTTATCAATAGAACTCTTTAAAAAAGCTACTTCAAAAAAGGCTTTTCCTTTGGCACTAATTAAAGCATATACTTTGTTGCAATTGTTACATGAGTCAGATGAAAAACCATTCAAACGTGTAGTATGTACGCTAGTTATTTTACAGATGCCTAAATGCTTACATTTGGCACTTGGACGACCAAGTATGACTTCTGCAAAAACTTGGTTTATACTATCTTCCTTTAAACGATTCTTCCTTTTACGAGCTTTTATTGGCTCTTCTTGCTGCTGTATCATTTGTTTCATTTCGTTATTACAAAGTTAAAGAGGCTTTTCTGATTAGCCTATGACAAATTTAAACATTTTGTTAGGTTCAAAAACTTAATAATAGTCAATCATAAATAACATAAATCATTGTTTATCAATAAATAAAATGTAATTATTATTACTTTTTTACCTCTTTTGATAATACAAATATACAAGCACTATTCATATATGGCTATGACACATTTTATACTTATGTTAGATTTAAATTACTATATTTTTAGCGTTTTTAAACATCTAAAATACTGATTATCAGCTATAATTCTACATCTTCTGGGATTATAATATCTCTATATTGTTCTTGCTGGTCTTGACTTAGGTTGTTATAATCAGATTCTGATCCAATAAATCCGAATGCAATCATAAGGGCGATTAGGTACGTAGTTATCATTTTTCATTGGTTTTGGGAAGCTTTAGTTTTGGTAGACTCTAAAACTCCATTGGTTAAAAATTTCATTAGGTTTTACAATTCATCTCAGAAAGAAAGTTCTTTTGTTGATCTTTATCTGATTATTATTGAAGCATGCTTTGTTGTGAATTGATATTTCAAATATAGAGCATATCTCTATTTGAAAATAGGACATATGAGTGCTGTCCATCAGATATAAATTCATTGTAATAGACATTTAGCTTAAACTCTAAACTATTGATTAGGAGTAGAATATTTATAAAGGAAGATGTATATTTCGTTAGAAATATGCTATACATTTTACTACTTTTGAGATACAAAAACTAATGTAATTTATTTTATAAACACAAAAAATGATACGGTAAATGGAAGAATTACAAGAGTTAACCTACATACTGACAAAGTATAAAACTCGGTCTATAGAAATTATTGGAGATGAGTCTCGTCAGTATGATTCCAAGATATACAAACTATATGAAGCTATTCAAAAAGGAGAAGTTCATACAGATGAAGAAGCAGCATTGTTCATATATGGTGAGAAAGTAATCAGCAGTAAATACAGAAATCTCAAACATGAATTAAAAAGACGTTTATTGAATACCGTTTTCTTTACGGATATTAATTCAAAGAAAAAACGAGAAGCTATCTATTTTGAATGCTGGAAAGAATGGGCTGCTTGTCAAATATTATCACAACGATCTGCGGTTAAAAATGCCATTAGAATTGCAGAGAATATCGTTCAAAAATCTATCAAATACGAATTTTATGATTTAACGGTGATTACATCTCAATATTTAAAAAAAATATACGGTAGTAGATATCTAGATAAAAAAAAATTTGACCACTATACTAAGCTATATGAGTATTATAAAAAACAAGAATATTATTATAATCTATCCCTCCACTATAAGATGCAACTAATAGTAGATTATAGAGTCGATAGTGTTAACACAAATCTCAAAATCATATAATATTCAGAAAAATATTATTCAGAATTTGTCGCAAACAAAAATGAATTAGATCATGCTCGGTTTCATCATAACCTCTATTCAATTAGATTATTTGGGGCTATGGGAACATTTGATTATAATAGTGCTAAGTCTATTTCTATTGAAGCACTTGAGTTTATGGAAAACCACAAAAATCCTTCACCTACTAGTATTCGATATATGCTGTTAAATAAATTAGTTTGCCATATACAGTTAAAAGAATTTGAAGAAGGAAAAGCAACTGCTATTAAATGTCAGGACTACGTTACAGTAGGAGCATTCAATTGGTTTAAAAGTAATGAGTTCTTTTTCATGCTTTCTTTTCACACGGGCAACTATCAAGAAGCTTATAATACATACCATGAAATAACAAACCACCCTCGTTATAAGAATTATTCTATTTTACATGAAACATGGACATTGTATAGAATGTATCTTCACTTTTTGTATTTAGTAGATGAAATACAACCTCATTCAAAAGATAAAACCTTCACTAAAATAAGGCTAGGCAGATTTTTAAATAATGTTCCTTCTTTTTCTAAAGATAAACATGGAATGAATATTCCTGTCCTAATTATTCAAATGGCTTTCTTAATTTTACAACGTAAATATGATGATGCCGCAGAACGAATTGACGCTTTAAATAAATATTGTGATCGATACCTTAAAACAGACAATCCAAACTTTCGTTGCAACTGTTTCATTAAAATGCTTTTGCAAATTCCCATTTCTGGTTTTCACAGAGCTGGTGTTGAGCGCCGAGCTCAACGTTACTTGGATAAACTCAAGACCATAGAAATCAACTTTAGTAGCCAAGCTCATGAAGTAGAAATTATACCATTTGATACAATGTGGTTATTTATCACAGCTGCATTACAAAACAAATTTTTTAAACTAAAGAAAATCAAGTCTTAAATTTAAGGTCATCACTACATAAACAAATGGATTACTTCACATGCAACAGTCTCAAATCCTTAGATATATATCAGTATAATACTTTGTTTCCTATCTTCCGTTTTATACTTATCACTTATAATTAACTTTTGAGATCAAGTATATTGAGCAAAAAGGAACGTTTATTCTTTTGGTTAAATGTCATTGAAAGTCTTTGACTATTTTATAATTATTATTATAAAATAAGTTTCAAATAATGGTTTTTACTTAATTTTATAAAACAACTATAATTATGACCACAATTGCATACCTTAGAATCAGTACGACTGACCAAGACGTTGAAAAAAATAAAGCGGATATTTTGTATCTGGCTAACAACAAAAAATTGGGGCAAGTCCAGTTTATTGAAGAAACTATTTCTGGAACGGTATCTTGGAAAAAAAGAAAAATTGCTGCCATTATTGAGCAACTCCAGAAAGGGGATAATTTGATAGTGAGTGAACTCTCTAGAATCGGGCGGAGTATGCTGGAGATTATGCAGGTACTTTCCATTGCTATGGAAAAAGGCATTCATATTTATGCCATCAAAGGTGATTGGAAATTAGACGATTCTCTGCAAAGCAAAATTATGGCAATGGTCTTTTCTATGGCAGCAGAAATAGAAAGAGATCTAATTTCTAAAAGAACCAAAGAAGCACTGAGGGCGAAAAAGGCGGCAGGTATAAAATTGGGAAGACCAAAAGGAATAGGCAAAAGTAAATTAGACCAATACAGAATAGAAATTGAAGGGATGCTTAATAATGGTTCTACTCAAAAGTTTATCGCTCAAAGATATGGAACGACAGAAGCTAACTTTTCATTATGGATGAAAAAACATGGTTTAAAAAGAGGAAGCACAAACCAAATGTAAGCGACTTGCTGTGTGATACAATTCTGCCATTTATGTAGTGGAAACCAATCATATTTAAATTAGTTTTTTGCCAAAAGTTATTATTTTTATGTAGATTTGGCAAAATTCATTTTATGATAATAGGTCGGAAAGAAGAACAAGCAGTTTTACAAAAAGCTCTACAATCCAATAAAGCCGAAATGGTCGCAGTCATTGGGCGACGTCGTGTTGGTAAAACATTCTTGATAAATACTGTTTATAAAGATCATTTGGTCTTTCAGCAAACAGGTGTTCGAAAAGCTAGTGCTGAACAACAATTACGAACTTTCAAAAACAACCTTCAATTACTATCAGGTAAAAGTATTGAACAACCTAAAGATTGGCTCGATGCTTTTCACCTTCTACGAGTATATTTAGAACCTTTATTGAATCCTGAAAAAAAGATTGTTCTATTCTTTGATGAATTGTCTTGGTTAGCTGTTCCTAAATCAGGATTCTTAGATTTTCTAGGTCATTTCTGGAATCATTGGGCCTCAAGGCAAAATATAGTTTTGGTAGTCTGCGGATCGGTTTCTTCTTGGATTATTCAAAAAGTAATCAATGATAAAGGTGGTTTGCACAATCGAGTGACTAAGTATATCCATCTAAAACCATTTACACTTTCAGAAACAGAGGCATTTTTACAATCAAAACAAATCCAGTTTACTCGTTATCAGATTGTACAGCTATACATGGCGATGGGTGGAATCCCCTTATATTTAGAAGAAATTGAAGGAGGTAAAAGTGCAGTTCAAAATATAGATCAAATCTGTTTTTCTAATACAGGTTTTTTAAGTGGTGAGTTTGATCGTTTATACCCTGCCCTATTTGAAAATGCACAATATCATATTGAAGTGATTCGTGCGTTAGCCAATAGAAAACAAGGAATGAGTCGAGCAGAACTCATCGCCACTACCAGTTTACCAAACGGTGGAGCAGTCACTCGTATATTGGAAGAACTTATCCAATCTGATTTCATTATGACGTATCATCCATTTGGTAAAAAGAAAAAAGATAAAATCTATCGCTTGATTGATGAATACTCTTTGTTCTATCTTCGATTTATCGAAAACAGTACCTATCAAGGAAAAGGAACTTGGATGCAATTAAGTCAAACCCAGAGTTATAAAATATGGAGTGGCTATGCGTATGAAGGAATTTGTATGAAACACATTGAAGCGATTAAAAAATCATTAGGGATAGGAGCAGTTTATACGACGACTTACTCTTACCTTAAAAAAGGAACTGCGGACGAAAAAGGATTACAAATAGATATGCTTTTAGAACGTGCAGATCAAGTCATCAACCTTTTTGAAATCAAATTCTATAATACTGAATTTAAGCTAACCGAAAAGTATGCCCAGCAACTTAGAGATCGACTACATTTATTTCAGCAGTTATCCAAAACACGCAAACAAGTAGTTTTGACATTTATAACCAGCTTTGGACTTCAAGTCAATAAACATAGCATCGGTTTAGTTGATAGTGATTTAACTATGGATGC
>JAHDBJ010000060.1:7765-12455 GCA_020630435.1 Saprospiraceae bacterium | reverse complement strand
AAATTCCATTTCACCATCCAAACTCATATCATTTAAAACACTATCAAAACTTCCAAGTGATACTTCTTTTTTATTGAGGTCAAGTTCTTGTAGTGCTTTTCTATCTTTAGAAAAATTAGATTGTAATAATCTAATCGCTTTTGTTAATGAGCTTTTACCACTACTGTTAGGACCAGTAAGAATAGTTATTGGCTTTAAATCAAAGTCATATTTTTCTGATATGATTTTAAAATTTTTAAGACCGAAGTGTGTTAAGTGTGCCATTTTTATTTGATTGTTTTTACAGTTTGTTTTAATTCCTTTATTTTCTTTGCAAACACATGATTTAATAAAGGATATATCATATTTATCTTTCCAATCCTCTGACTTTTCTGTCATACAAATCATTGAACCAGATTTTCTTAAACATGTCATTTACTTTATCCTCAGTTAATTTGTTGTAGAAACCTAATTTGGTATTTATAAAATTCAATAATTCATTATCTATCTCTTCATTAAACTTATCCTTAATGTTGTCTTTGGAGTTTTTGTCATTGAAAAAAGTCATC
Organism: Saprospiraceae bacterium; assembly: GCA_020630435.1. Lineage (GTDB taxonomy): Bacteria > Bacteroidota > Bacteroidia > Chitinophagales > Saprospiraceae > JAHDBJ01. The sequence continues at coordinate 11,907 of JAHDBJ010000060.1, read as the reverse complement.
AACTCTTCATTGGCATAGATATTTTCTTTCATCTTTTCAAAATCGACTTTGTCTTCTTCAGAAAGCTCTAGCCCAAAAGTGTCATTTAAAATCTTGATAATTTTTGTTAACCATTCTATATCTTCCTCTTGTGAAGATCCGCCTCCTCCTGGTGTCATACCTTCCATGCTTGCATTGGCAGATTCCAGTTTGAGATCTGTAGTAAATTGGTGTTGGAGTTTAAAACTGTCTAGATTGACTTCTTCTAATACTTCTGTAGGTAAGCTATAACCTAATGATGGGAGCTTCTTAAATAATGCAGAACTCAATACATACCATTTTTCTAATTCGACATCAGAGAATGTAATGATCTGTGATAAGAATCGATATAGTCTCACAAAGCCTTTTAGTGATGCTTTAAAATCTAATTTCTGATCATCACCTAAATTAGCTTGGTAGCGTTTTACTATGCCATTTAATATCGGCTGGAGTTTCTCTTTGTGGTCGCCTTTTTTGAAAAAGTATGATGCAAAAGATTCTATTTCATTTTTTAATACTAAATCAAAGGATTCTATTTTATGCAATACATCATAAAGGCTATTTTGATCTGTCTGATCATCCTTTTCCATATATAAACCGCCATAGTATTTTTGGAAGTCTTCTTGGATTTTCTCTGGGTCATTTACAAAATCAAGAACCATTGTACTGTCCTTTCCTTTAGTATTTCTGTTGAGCCGACTTAAGGTTTGTACCGTACTTGTACTTCCTAATTTTTTATCAACAAACATGGTATGGAGTAGCGGTTCATCAAATCCTGTCTGATACATATTAGCCACAATAAGAATCCGATGTTGTGGAAGTTTTAATGCATTTGGTACATTGATTTTTCCTCCCAAATTATTCATACTATTCATTGTATATTCCTCACCGTTTTCACTATCTGTTACTGTCCCACTGAATGCAACTATGGCATCATAAGGCAACTTCATCTCACGCATTATGGCATCAAACTTACGCTTATACCTTACTGCATGTAACCTTGACTTAGTTACTAACATTGCTCTTGCTTTCCCTTGTATTTCATTGACCGTTTGCGACACGAAATGCTCTAGCATGACTCTTGACTTTGTCTCTATTGCATGATCTTGGAGGTCTACATAAGAAGATAATACCCTTACCGTTTTCTTCTTATCATATTCTTTATCCTCGATTTCTGTACGTTTAACTAACTTATAATATCGCCTCCACGACATGTAATTCTTTAACACATCTTTGATAAATCCTTCTTTGATTGCTTGCTCCATCGTGTACGTATCAAATGGTTTTTTTTCTCCATCTGGACCTATGGTTCCAAACAACTCTATTGTCTTATCTTTTGGTGTGGCTGTAAATGCGAAGAATGATATATTGGGTTGATGGCCTTTTTTCTTAATTTCCTCTTCTATGATTTCATCTATATTTTTCTCTTTTACATCTTTGGTTTCTGCTTCTTCTAATGAAAGTGCTTTACGTAAATGTCTAGCTGATTCTCCTGATTGTGAACTATGCGCCTCATCAATAATGACTGCATATGTTTTGTCCTTGTTTTGCCCGATGATATCTGAGATAACTGGAAACTTCTGCAATGTAGTAACGATTACTCGCTTGTTGCTTTCTATTGCTTCCCTGAGGTCTTGGCTCGTTTTGTTTTTGTCTATATATGCAACGGTACCTGGTGTCTGTTCAAACTGGCGAATGTTGTCTTGTATCTGTCTGTCAAGTACTCTACGATCCGTGACTACAATTACACTCTTAAATAAGGCATGGGTATCGTCCTGATCTCTGAAGAAGTCTGATAAACGATGCGCCAACCATGTAATGGTATTGGATTTTCCTGATCCTGCTGAATGTTGGATCAGATACTTACCTCCTACTCCATCAGCTTTGATCGCTTTGATTATTTTCTCTACCGCTCGTCGTTGGTGAAATCGTGGAAAGATGAGTTTTTTTGATGTTTTTTCTGCTAGCTGTTTAGTTTTCGGATCGTAGTACTTTTCTTTTTCTACCTGAAGATTAATATAGTTTTGTACTAAGTCCATTAAGGAATCTTTGGTTAATACATCTTTCCATAGATAGCTTGTCGCAAATCCATCCTCATCATGATTGGTTAAGCCTTGATTAAACGGTAAGAAGTAAGTATCAGTACCTTTTAATGCAGTACACATACTCACTTTCTCAGTACCCACTGCAAAGTGGACTAAGCATCTTTCAAATTTTAACAATGGTTCTCCCTTAGGATCTCGGTCTTCCATATATTGCTTAATGGCATGAGTATATCTCTGACCAGTCAAGGCATTTTTTAACTCCATTGTTACCACTGGAATACCATTTATAAATATGACTACATCTATTGAGTTTTCATTTTTGTTAGAATATTTGAGCTGGCGGATGATCGTTAATCTATTCTGATCATACCATATCTGATGCTCAGGAGTCTTGCTGTGTGCAGGCTTAAAAAATGCAAGTTTTAACTGTTGCCCTCGGTCTCTAATTCCTTCTCGTAATACGTGCAATGTTTTTTTATCGGTGACTTCTTTGGCAAGTCGATTTACTATCTTCTCGTCAGTATCTGCTCCGTATTGTTCAAAAAGCTTCTCGTATTTCTTTGGCTGAGTTTCTTTTATAAAAGCGATTGCATCCTCTGGTATAAGACATAAATCCTTATTGTACACCGAAGTATTTTTTACTTCATATTCTTTGAAATTTGGGACGATATCTCTTGCTAAATATTTAACTACATCATCTTCAAAATGTGATTCTTTGGTTCCTTCTGCCATCTCTTTATTTCTTTAAATATTTTTGGATTGCTGCTTTTATTGCAGCTTCATCTGGTAATTTTAGTTTGTAATTTTTCACGAATAACGACTCCTCCATACCTGCTAGTGCATAATTTACCAAGGTCTCGTTTTGGTCTGTGACCAATAATAGGCCTATCGCAGGATGATCGTCCTCTGTTTTAATTTGGTCATTATAATAATTGAGGTAAGTGTTAAGTTGTCCCATGTGACCATGGTTAAATGGTTCTACCTTTAGCTCTATCAATACATGACACTTGAGTATACGGTGATAAAATACTAGATCGACAAAATAGTATTCATCTCCAATAAGTAATCGCTTTTGTCTTGCTTCAAAGCAGAAACCTTCTCCCAGTTCCAATATCAATTCTTGGATGTGATCTAGCAATGCTGTTTCTAGGTCCTGTTCTGTAACTGTGTGTTTGTCTGCTAAGTCAAGAAATTCGAATACGTAATAGTCTTTTAAGGCTTCTTGCCTTGACTGGGGTTTTATCTTTTCTTGAGTTTGTTGGGATAGTGCTGATTTGTCTTTTGACATTATGGAACGATCATAATATAGCGAACCAATTTGTCTTTTTAATTCTCTGGTAGACCATGCTCCCTTTATTGCTTCTTTTTCGTAAAACTCCCGCTGAAGATCATTGTCTATTTTTATCAATTCCGCAAAATGACTAAACGATAGATTGTTTAATAAATCTGGATTTACTGCTGATTTATGTCTTGATGATATTTGGGGCAGTGCCCCAAATATTGGGCTTGACGTTAGTATAGTCATGAATTCTTGGGGCAGTGTCCCAAGAATCTGAGGATAAATCTGATAAAACTGTCGATATCGGGATAAATCGGATGCAGAAAATCCTTTAGCATCAATACTTCTAGCTAGTTTTTGCAACAATTGCGTACCATAGGTAGCTCGATCGTCCCCGTTTTGCTCATACTCTACTATAAAATAGCCTACCAACCAATTCCGAAGGGTCAAGCCTTGATTTATCGTCTTGGAAACCTGTAATTGGATTTGCTCCTGAACCTGCTGAATAGTATGTGTGAGTTGTTGGAACTTCATTATAAGACATTATGTGAATCTCTTGGTTATTTTATCTGATATCGATGCATTAAAAAAAGATACCTCAAGATACCTCGCATTAAAGTATGCTAATATAATCAGCATATTGCATAATTGTTGATTTCCGAGACCAAATTAATATTTGCGACAGCGTGGCAAATATTATGCGCATGACCGACAAAATGAGGTTTTACATCATGCGGTTTCTTTTTTTGGTACTTTCCATTCTCTTAGATCTATTTTTCCTGTTACTGCTTCCGAGATTA
>JAHDBJ010000060.1:5777-7665 GCA_020630435.1 Saprospiraceae bacterium | reverse complement strand
TCAGGAATCTCACCCAACCACTCAATGCCACTGTCATTCATTTTAGCATTTGGGTCTAAGCCTTTGGTGACGGCTTCATTGATGATGGCTTGGCGTTGCTCTTTGAGTAAGGCTGCGAGTTTTTCTTTTTTCTCTATAAGCTGGTCTATGATGTTGGTTTGGTAGTCTAGGTATTTTGCTATTTGGGTTTGTTCTTTTAATGTAGGGAGAAAAACCTTCTGTTCATAAATATCAAATATTGAAAGATGTTTAACAGTTGTGTAATAGGTCAAATCATTAATAACTTTTAAATATATAGGCAGCAAATAATAAATGAATTTTGAATAAATCCTATCTTCCTTTACTATGATTTTGCAGCAACGTTGGTTTAATAAAGCTGGCTTGTTATTCCACAAACGTGAATTAAAATCACCATCCATCCCAATTATATAATCTCCAGATTTAATAATATATGAATCATCATATTCGCCAGTATAATAAGTATTGATTTCGCCAGAAGTAATATCTCTTATTCTTATCAATGGAAACCCTTTATCTTTTTCAAACAAATTGGATTTAAAGGGAAATCCATTTAACACATCGATCTCATATTGGAGTTTGGTTTCTCGCCAATTTTCAGGTACCTTTCCAATCCATGCAAGGTTAGAATCTTTATATTTTAATATATGAGTTTTCAAATTGCAAGTTGTTTTAATAGATCACGTATTTCAACCTCTAAATTTCCTATTTCACTTTTAATTTCACTGGACGATCTCAACTGCTCATACTCATAGAAATACTTTGTAAAATTAATCTCATAGCCAATTCTAGTTTTATCAAAATCAATCCAAGCATCCAGCACATGTGGTTTTACTTCTCGATCAAAATACGATTCTATATCTTCTGATAAAGGGATGGTCTCTTTATCTCGTTTTTTACTATTGGGTTTTATTTCTCCTTTTTTGTTTTTTACTACATTTCCTTCGTCATCTAAAAGTGGTTGTTCTACGATTACTTTATAGTAACCAAAATAATCATTGTCAAATATTTTGGAATATTTACTTTCTTCGAAGTTGGTGTATAACTCTACGATCTTAGCAATGTGGCTCTCTTCTATCTTGTTACGTTTGTTGCCCATACTTCTTTTTTCTGGTCGGCAGAATCCTTCTATTCCTGCTGCTCTGTCTTCTGATACATTGGCATTGATGAGTTGGACTTTTCCTCGACGTTGTTTGGGCTTATTGTTGTCGAGAAACCAAATGTAGGTATTGATGCCAGTGTTGTAAAATAAGTCTTTGGGTAATGCTACGATACAGTCTAGCCAATCATTGGTAATGATCCACTTACGTATCTCGCTTTCTCCACTACCTGCATCTCCTGTAAAGAGTGGCGAGCCATTGGTAACGACTGCGATCTTGCCACCTTCGCGATCCATCTTAGAGATCATGTGTTGTAAGAAGAGCAACTGCCCATCACTGGTACGTGGTAGTCCTGCATAAAATCTTCCAGAAGGATTGGCACTTTCGTTTTGGATAAAGTCTTTGTCTTTACTCCAGGTTACTCCATAAGGCGGATTTGCCATTTGGTAATGAAAGTGTTTGTCAGGAAACTTATCATTGGTAAAGCTATTGCCATGCATGATATTGTTTATGTTTTCACCAGTGATGAGCGCTTCTGATTTTGCTATGGCATAAGATTGTTCGTTTATCTCTTGTCCGTAGGTTTGGATAACAGGCTTATTTTTAGTCTTTGCTAGTAGCTCGTCGAGTATGTAGTTTTTCGCAAGATTGACCATGCCGCCAGTCCCTAACGCAGGGTCGTATATGGTACGGATTATTCCTTTCTGAGAGAGTACTTTTTTTTCTGTTGAGAACATCACTTTGTACATCAGTTCTATTACATCACGTGG
>JAHDBJ010000060.1:0-5677 GCA_020630435.1 Saprospiraceae bacterium | reverse complement strand
GGATTTTCTTTTAGCGATTCCAAAGTATGTTTGGAGGTATTGTAAAACTGTAGATTACCCGCTGCTTTGCGAAGGACTGGACCAAGTTTATCTTCTTTGACTTTATCTTTAAATTTTAGATAAGCGTCACGGACTTTATGATTGACAGGTTGCAAGATGCAATCTAATCTACGGATCACTACGAATGGTAGTAGGACATCTCCGATCTCATTTTTCTTAAATACATTCCAAAGTACTTTGTCTGTTATTTGGAATATGAAGCTTACATCTGTTTTATTGTTATTCATTATGTGTTATGTCTTTTTTTGATTGACTATTCAAAGATAGTATTGAATTGTGCAGTGGTTGTGCATTGCTTAGGTGAAATTAAGGAAATTTGATTTTTTATCACCTTCTATATATTCTGGTGGAAGCGAATTGATATTTTCTTGAATATCCGAAATAAGTTCTTTGGCTAAATCGTGATTTTCTTTGTCCGCATAAGAGGCTATATGCAATTCTCTACCTTTGGTTCTTTTTGATCCATCTTCATGCCAATAGTTAAAGGTATCACCAGAGTAGTATCTGCAATAGCTTGTAAAAATTGTTCTGTCATGTTCCGCTTGTGGTGACTTGACATCACGTTGATCACCATACCTTACCAATGTGAAAGAACTTTTTACACCTGTTGCTTTAGATACGAGATCTTTTATTTGGCTTTTTACTCGATCATATGTTAGGTGACCTTCTTTTAGTTCAGTGTAAATGACAATATTTACTGAGCAAGAAGATTTATTAGAGAGTACGTTTAGTAGAGGTAGTAAATTATTTTCTATAGAAGTTTGGTCACAAATAATGTAAGGATCGACAATTAATATGTCGGTTGTTTCAAATGGAAATGATTTAAGGTCTTGCCAATTGGTCAAATCAGCACCACCGATTCTTAATTTTCGGTCTAATTTGTAATCATTATTATTTAAGAAAAGAGATTGAATAATATCAATTTCTTCTCCTACTCCACCGACTAAAACAGCTCCTTTTTCTTTGAGAATAGTAGTTTTTTCATCATCTAATAAATAAGCAGATGACAACTGATCATTATCAAATTGTAGATAACAATTTGATTTTAATGGGCGAGGTGGAAAAGGTTTCTCAAGAAAAGTTACTTTAGTATTGCCTACCCCAGCGCTGAATATCTTAACTAATGCCAATAACATTTTGTTAGATGCTATCTCATCTTTAGAAAAATTAAAATTACAGTCTAACTGTCTTTTTAATAACCTTAGGCAATCTGAATATCCTTCTTTTCCTCTATTTTCGAGAAATGATATGATATTTTTTTTATCAAAATAGATGTCCATATTACAAAAGGTCAAAGGTTAAGTTAGCGGCTTCATCATAAAAACCATTGCCAAAATCATTTTCAAATCTTCCATCTTTTCTATATCTCATAGAGTATATTCTATCCCAAAATTTATCGAAATAGATTACTGAAAATGGATTGTTATTGGTCTCATGTTCGTACTCTCTTTCTTTGACAAAGACTTGTGATTTTCGAATAAGATATTCTGAATGAGATTCTATGATAAAGCAAATGTTATATTCATCATAGACTTCTAAAAAGAAATCACAAAGTCTACTTTGCAAAGCTGGATGAAGGTTTAGCTCTGGTTCTTCTATAATTACCATAGGGTTATCTTGCTTTATTTTAATTTTTTCTATGATAACTGCAATTCGGAATATCAGCAACATAGCTTGTATAGAGCCCATTCCTTTATCCGCAAGTGGAACACTTTTTTCGTTTTCTATAATATTTACTTCATATGCTTCATTGGCTTGCTGCGTTATAACAAAGTCGTCACCAATTTCAAAGCCACCTTCGTTACTCATCCATTTTTTTACAAATCTGTGTGCTTCGCCTTCTTTTGATCGTTTTGTTATTTGGTAGAATTCATGAATCGATTGAGCTAGTGGATTTTGTTTGTCCTTAATTCTGAACAATGCAGATTGTTTTGCAGGATTAGACGGCAAATAATATAAAGACATTTTTTCAACTGTATCAAAAATGTATTTGATGATTGCCTCAACTTTTTTGTAGTATTCATTAAAGGCGATGAAGTTTGCATATGGTTCTTTAGCTTGATTCGCTTTTAGTCCTGAATTCTTTTTAAATCTTTCAAAACTCATCAGTGCTGCATCTTCAGATACATTTTCTAGAATATCTTTTAATGACTTGTCTTTTGGATAGTCTAACTCAAGGGTATATTGTTCCTTTTGTGTTGATGATTTTGACGATTTTAGTAGGATCTTACGTTTATCTTCTAGTTTATTAATGATTTGATTTTTCTCGATGAACTCTCTTGAAGTTTTTTCAAGTTGTAATAATTCATTTTTTATTTGTTGTATTTGGGATTCAATTTTTTCTACTTCATTGTTTTTTTGTGCGTCAGGCTTTCCCCCAAACATTGCGAAAGGGTTTGATTTCGATCTTGAGATAATTACTTTATTACTTATTGGATAAACTTCAAATTGATGTGTGTGACCAGTTGAAATCATTTCCGGTTCGTGTACGTTAATAATTGCAGATATAACTTGGGCGCTGGTATCGTCTTCATCTCCGGTTAATTCGATTGCTATTGTAAATTCCTTTAATGTTATAGCTAAGCTAATTACATCAGATTTAGCATATTTATTTTTAGCCCTACCGAAAGTGACAATATTTGCGTTTTCTAAATTTTTATTGGCAAAATCAAAATTCTTAGTGGAGTCAGATTTTAAAAATTCCAATACCAGTAAAAGTGCTTTTACCATTGTAGATTTTCCAGAATTATTCTTTCCGACTAAAATAGTAATATCCTTAAATGGTATTTTATAAACTTCATTTTCTGTAAATCGCCTAAAGTTTTTAATTTGTATTCTGTTCATTTATAAGTACGTTGTAGCTTATTAAAATTCAATAACAGTAGAGCTAAAGCCCTACTGTTCAAAATCAAAACTTATCTTTTTGATTTTCCATTTTTGGGTGGATTATAGCTTCTGCCGCCACCAGATTTGACACCAGGTTTAGTAGAAGTCCATCCACCGGCATTGCCTTGACCTTTTTGCTTTGTCACTTTTCCCATTTTTATCCAGTAAAAAGGGTTAATAAATCCAATTCAAACTTGAATTGCATCTTTAATTCTATAAAGACAATACAAACATATTTGTGATATGTGCATTCTATCTGCATTACTGATATTTTTTAAGCGTTTGGGAAATTCGGTCTACTAATTTATTTTTTAATTCGTTTGGTGACAAGATTTCAATTTTCTCTCCAAAACTTAAAATTACTGACTCAAGTTCATAGTTAGGGATTAATTCCAATTCGATAATTTCACCATTATCAGTGCCAATATATTTTTGAGATCCATGTAAAGGCTTGGTCTTTATATAGGGATAAAGTGAATCATCTACTTTTAATCGAATTTTTTGAGGTTTAATTTCAGGGTCAACTGATACGCCAATAACATCTTCAAAATATTCATCAAAATCAATTTCCTTATTTGGAATATATTCAGTTTTCGAGGTATTAATATTTATTATTCTATCCAAAGGTAAATTAGTCAGATTTTTATAGCCTGTAGTAATTCCAAAGAGAAACCATCTATTATTGTATTGTTTTAAGAAGTATGGGCTTATTGTGAGTTGTATAGCTTCTTCTTGTTTAAAGGATTTATACTCAACTTCGAGCGCAGACATGTTTTGTATAGCTTCATACACGGGAGTGATATATTCAAGTCCTTTTAAATACTGATTTTGTTCAAACTCAATAATTATATCCTTTCTTTTTCCCAGCTTTAGGCCTTGCTCAAGTTTTGCAGATAATTCACCAATCCAAGTAAACTGCGGCATGCCTTTGAATCTAGAAATTGTATTTAAAGCTTCTCTGAGTTGTAATTCTTCTCTTTCGTTTAGCAGTTGATTATTGATTGAAAAATCCATGTCTGCGTATCTATAGTAGACTTTTCTTCCATCTTTTAGTTTAATCAAAGGTATCGTCCATCCTTGAGAGCTTTCCATAAACTTTATATCCTCAAAAATTTGCCTTCTACTTACGCTAGAATTATGTCCTGTGAAATCAATGAGTGCAAGGCTGCATGACTCTATAAGGTCATCAATAAAGTATTTTTTACCAGGATTCCTAAAACATTTATCTAATGCTTGATATCTTATTATTGCATGTTTATTTGTTGCCAATACTTATTATCTATTTATATACATCTTCATAACTATTCATCAAACATCTAATATAGCCGTAAGATAGAAAATGAAATGAAAAGGATAAACAGTAAACTACATTTTATTGATTTGTCAGGATCCTTCCAATTTGTAGATCAAATAACTTACCTTCAAAAATACTCATATTGCATTGAGAAGGAGACATTGTACTAAAGAGCTAATGTTAATTAGATATGCCACCTTTTACTACGATAAAGACCATTTTTAAATATTAAAGAGGCATATCTCTAAATGCTAAACAATAAGTTTTATTGGTTATTTACCCTTTTCTGTGAATTTAATAATTCAATCACTTGCTTTACCGATAATGCTGGTTTTGTTCTATGAATAACAGCATGACAGTTAGGACATACAGGTACAAGATCTTTAATAGGATTGACCTCATACTCGTTTCCAATTTCAGCTAAAGAGATTTTGTGATGAACATGAATTAATCCTTCTGCCAATGGTCCATATTTTTTGCCAAAATCAATATTGCAAATTATGCAAATACAACCATGAAACTCTATGCACTTTTTTCTTGCTTTTTTTGACCTTTCAAAAGTGTTTACTGTTATTTGTTTGACTGATCCTTCTGGAAAGAGTGCGTGATTTTCTAATCTGCTATTGTAAGAAATTTCATTGGATTCACTTTTCGCATACCAAAGTTGACCAACTTTGAAAAGATTTTTGTCTTCCAATTTTGGAGTAAAAGATTTGATTTTAGTTTTATATAAACCATTTTTATCTCTAAATTCTTCCTGTACAATCTGAAACGTTTTTAGGTCATATTGTTCCTCTTCAATCAGTCTAATATGCTCTCGAGATTCATTAATAGCTAAAGGTTTTCGAGATTTATTATCAGACCAGATTTCAGAAAAAATAAGTGCACAATCTCCATTTGTATTTGTATCCCATGCTCCGAATATTATAAACTTTTCTTCATGGTTAACAAATGACCAACTCCAATTCCAGTTTTTACAAGTTGCATTATGAGATTCAATAAATTTTTTTCGTGACATCTTTAATTTTTTTCAAATTAATTGGTTTTTCTTTTTTTTCCATTGCCAAATAACAATAATTTATCAAAATACAACTATGTATTTTCATTGTAGCCGAAAGATAAAAAATGAAATTACAATCAAAAGAAAAAGGTTGATCTAGTTTTTTATTGAGAGATTTATTTTTGCTTTTTCATTATCAAAAAGTTTTGATTCCAATATACTCATATCATCACTAATCTTGTTCTGCAGTACTTTTGCATAAATCTGGGTTGTCTTAAGATTTGTGTGTCCTAGCATCTTGCTTACTGACTCTATCGGGACACCGTTAGATAGTAAAATGGTTGTGGCAAAAGTATGTCTTGCTAAGTGAGTCGTTAGGTTCTTTTTGATTTTACAGATGATGGCTATTTCTTTTAGAAATGCATTCATCTTTTGAT
>JAHDBJ010000031.1 GCA_020630435.1 Saprospiraceae bacterium | reverse complement strand
TAGAGCATTTGACTTTTAATCAAAGGGTCCTGGGTTCGAGCCCCAGCGCGATCACTCTTAATAAAGCCTTACATCTGATGTAAGGCTTTTTTTATGAATAATAGCCATAAAATCAAATTTATTCTTTCGGTTTCTTTTGTTTCTTTTATCTTTGGAGATAGTTTTATAATGAAGCAGTGTTAAAAATATGAGACAATACCTTAATCTTCTTGAGCATATCCTAGAAAATGGCGTAAATAAAGGAGATCGAACGGGTACAGGTACTAGAAGTGTTTTTGGCTACCAAATGCGTTTTGATTTAAAAGAAGGATTCCCCTTAGTTACTACAAAAAAACTACATCTTAAGTCTATTATTTACGAATTGTTATGGTTTTTGAAAGGAGATACTAATGTTAAGTATTTACAAGAAAATGGAGTGCGGATTTGGAATGAATGGGCTGATGAAAAGGGAGATTTAGGACCAGTATATGGCAAACAGTGGCGATCATGGGAAACAAGAGATGGACAAATCATAGATCAAATTACAAATGCGATTGATACCATTAAGAATAATCCGAATTCTCGTAGAATCATTATCAATGCTTGGAATGTAGGTGATCTCGATAAAATGGCACTAAGTCCTTGTCATTGTCTATTTCAATTTTATGTAGCAGAGGGTAGACTTTCTTGTCAGCTCTATCAACGTTCTGCTGATGTCTTTCTAGGAGTGCCTTTCAATATCGCTTCTTACGCTCTGTTAACCATGATGATGGCTCAGGTTTGTGATTTGGAATATGGTGACTTCGTGCATACATTCGGAGATGCACATTTGTATAATAATCATTTTAAACAAGCTAAGGTTCAACTGTCTAGAATCCCTAGAGTATTGCCTCAAATTAAAATTAATCCAACCGTCCAATCAATAGTTGATTTTCAGTACGAAGATTTTGAACTAATTAGCTATGAACCACATCCACATATTAAGGCAAAGGTTTCTGTATAGAATTCCCAATATTATTAAACATGATTTACTACCCGCTACGTTTTTACACCCGATTTGCACTAAAGTTATTTTTTAGAAAAATATATTTTTCAAATGTCAATGGTATTCCTAAAGATAAACCAGTATTATTAGCAGCGAACCATCCAAGTTCTTTTGTAGATGCAACCCTTTTGGCTTGTTTTTTACCCAGAGAACTGCATTTTATCGTACGAGGAGATGTCTTTTTAAAACGTTATTTATGGTTTTTTAAAGGGACAAATCAAATCCCAATGTTTCGGCGGCATGATGGTTTAGCAAATGTTCAAAAAAACTTTGAAACTTTTAAGTACTGCTATCAGGCATTAGCTGAAAAAAAGACAATTCTAATTTTCTCTGAAGGCTTTTGTGTGCAAGAAAAGCGATTGCGTCCTATCCAAAAAGGGACATCTAAGATGGCTTATGGTGCAGAAGAAAACTATGATTTCAATCTAGATGTTCATATCGTACCTGTTGGGATCAATTATACTTACCCCTCAAAGCTAAGAAGCGAAGTCATGCTAGAAGTAGGTGAGCCCATTCGCATTTTGGATTATAAAGAATATTACGATGAAAACCCCAATAAAGCGCACCGCAAGATTACACAAGCCATCCAACAAAAACTAGGCGCGCAAGTGATCATTATTGATAAAGAAGAGGATGAAGACTTATTTGAGGATTTATTACAATTGCTTCGTGTAAATGTTATAAATGATGATGCCCTACCTTTTGTGACCAATGAAAATGAAATACTGCATAAGGAAAAGGCACTAGGAGTTACACTCAATTCAATGCCTGAAGTAGAAAAAGAAAGCCTTAAAAAACAAGTAGAGCGGTATAAAGAACAAATGAAACGATTACCTTTTCCCCTTACGGTGAGAACTATCCAAGATCGAAAGGAAAAAGATGCAAGTTTTATCAATTTGTTTTTACTTATTATTGGTTTTCCTTTATTTCTGGTGGGCTATATACTTTATATATTTCCTCTTACTTTTATGAAAAGTATTGGTGAAAGGCGAGCAAAACAAGTTAAATTCTATGCATCAATAATGCTTGGAGCTGGAATGTTGATTAACCTTGTTTATATGTTAGTGTTAGGAATCATAATCGGAGGACTAACAAAATGGTGGATAGGATTTACTTCGCTATTTATCTTGCCGCATATTGGCTGGTTTAGTGTTTTATATTCTGAATTTTATAAAAAATACCAACAGTCAAACCAATATTTAAAAGTAAAGAAGAAACATAGCCAGTTAATAGAGAATATTCAACAGCAAATAGAAATGATAGAGCTTGAACAATTAGTAGAACAGAAGTAAAAGGTTTCAAACATTAAAATAGTTACTGAAACCTTTTACACTTCTTTGTATAGTTACTAAGCCTATCCTATAGTTTCAATATCTTCTGACTGGATAATATAGTACTATCATTGGCTCTTAGAATGTACATCCCTTTCGGTAATTGATGAATATCTATATGAAATCGAGATTGTCCTCTAGGAAAATCAAATTGTTGGACAAGCTGCCCTGATAAATTTAAAATCGAAATAGATATAGCTTTATCAAAGGGTTCGGTACGCTCAAATTGCAACTTTCCAGAGGTTATAGTGGGGTAAACTACAATCTTATTTTCAATTTCTACACTTGCATTTTGAATAGGTGAAAATTCATATATGCCACTATAATCAACTTGTTTTAAACGGTAATAATTGACACCACGATGCGCCTTTTCGTCTAGAAATTGATACTGGACAGGGCTAGAACTTGTGCCTTGTCCTTTGACTTTTCCAATGGCTTCCCAGCGACCATCTAAGGCTTTTCGTTGAACTTCAAAATAGTCATTTTCTGTTTCTGAAACGGTTTCCCAGTCTAGTTGAATACTGCTACTTTCTATGTTTCTAGCCTTAAAATAGCTTAGTTCGACGGGAACTTTAGTGCTACTCATATTGATCAAGGTATCTGCTAATAATATGGTACTTTGATCGTCTTTAAAAACAACGGTCTGTCTTGTCCCTCCTGTATATAGCCATATTAGGTTTGGATCTCCTTGTTGGATTATATCAAATCGCACTCTACATAAGTTTGTCCAATTCGGTTTAGTGTCTATGTTATCCCCAAAGTTTGGTACATTCAATACAATATTCAGGGAGACTTGATTTATATTAGGTGTTGTTAGGCTTGGTGAAGCGAAAAAGGGTAACGTCAGATTGTCTGAAACCATTGATGGATTTGACAAAACAGTAGTATCATAAGAAAAAACTAAATTTGAAGACCCTAGTTTTCCTGTAGAAGTATAAGACATATAAATATCTAATTCACAGATTAGACCATTATTGGTTACTTCTTCAAATTTGAGCAAATACTGTTGTGCAGATATATTTGTATATGTTAGTAAAAAAAATGTTATTGATATGATTATATATTTCATTATTATTAATTTAAAAGTTTTAAAAAAGCCTTATTCAGGTATTGTGGCTGTTTTAGAATTGTTTTTGCGGCGTATCAAGTTTTCATCTACCGCATTTACAGTTCCATCCAAGTTGAAATCAGCATTAGCATTGTAATAGTCATATTCTTGACCATTTTGGACACGCCAGTAGCTATTTTCATCTACCGCATTGACCGTATTATCTCCATTGGCATCACCTCCTACAACGCCCATGATACCGTTACCTAAATCTACTCTTGCATTTTCATCGTAGACTGGTGTTTGTTCAGTAGAGAAATCAATGCATGTATTGGAAAGGCTAAGTGAGATAGGTTCAGCACTCATAATAGGGAGATGATTTCGATGCCTAATCACAACATAATAACTATCAGGAATTAGATGATTTAAGACAACGGGCGATTTGCCATCTAATGCTACAATATCTCCATCTGATTGAACTAAAGCACTACTTACATTTAGAATAGATCTTGGCTCATTTTTATCTCTAAGTTCTACTAAAACCCAGTCTACAATATTATTATGAGGTTCTTCATTCTCTTCGAATGTTAATGTAGGATTATTAACCATAGCACTATCTCCATAGGGAGTTTGTAAAGGTAAAATTCCTTGTCTTCGAAGGTCGTCTCTCATCAAGTTGGTAGTTGGCTCATATGCCCCTTCTAAAAATATTTTTGGCGAGATCACTACAATACTGTCACATCGTTCATCACATCCATTATATTTGGAATCAGACATAATAGTAACTACAATATTGCTATCTACGACATAAGGAGGTATTTCTACAATATTTTGTAATATATTAAGATTTAGACTTAGCGAATCTCCCATATCTAAGATTTCTAGGGATTCTGGTGTTGTGTCAAAACCTTTCACAGAGACTTCTTCTCCTTGTAAGCTAATATGACCTGTCCAAAATACTTTATCTTTTTGGATAAGTGTATCTTCATCGGAATGGGCTTCCCAAGCAGTAACGGTATAACTTGATTGGAATCTGCTGTTTCTTGAAGAAGTCAATATACCATCAATATTAAGCATTATATTGTTTTGTTCCTCTGGAAATTCAACTTGAGTTTGGATATCACATCTAGATACACTAGTTTCTTGGTCTCCATTATTAGGAGGGAACATTAATTCTTCTCTACTTCCACCTGCTCGTAGTTTCCAATAGTTGGAATAAGTTCTTGTCCATGCAGTATTGTTACTTACATAGGCTTGTGCATAAGCATATCTCCAAGCTCCATCTATAATTTTTGAAACAGATCTATATGCATAGGCTGAAGGACATCCTCTATCATTTTGATATTGAATCGTTTTCCAACCACCCCACCAATATCCAGGATTATAAGTCCAAAAATAAATAGGACCCAAAGGCCATATCCTCCAACAGTGGACACGCCAGTATCCATTTACATACTTTGATTGGTATTCATCTATTTGAACGGTTGCATGATGCTTTTTCCACCACCTACATTTTTTACGTTTATGGACTTTAGCATCAGCAAATAAATTTGAAGAAATTAAAAGGCTTAGTATTAAATACAAGAATACTTTTTTCATAATATAAATTTTAATAAATAATGCCTACTCGATTTCATCTTTAATGACCTTTCATTAAAGGAGGCTTTTCGGCGAGCGCCTTGAAAGAGATTCGAATCTATTTATGAAAAAAGTATGTTTCAAAAGGAAGGAATCTAAAAAACTGAAAGTGTCAATTTTCAACATTCTACACATAAAGAACCTTAAAACTAAAAGTGTAACATTATATTGTAATAATTTTCATAAAAAAAATCTCCATGCAAAGGAATAGCATGGAGATAAAGAGAAAGTATAATCTATGGGAGATTAACTAAGGAGCGAGAGAAATTTTTGAATTATTAGGAGTCCAATACTGATTTTTATCAATGGCATTGACCGTTCCATCTAGATTAAAGTCTGCTTCTAAATAGCCAGTTGTTCCATTTTGAATAGCCCAAAAAAGATTTTTATCGAAAGCATTGACTACGCCATCCTGATTAGCATCTCCTGAAAGCATTAATAAGGAACTTCCTTCTACTCGCATAGCACTTGTGCCACCAAGATTTAGCGGACTAGAAGCATCGGAAAAATCATAACTTATCCCCGTATGCTCTAGCAATAACTTACTATCAGAAACAATATCTAAATGATTACGATGACGAATAATTAAATCGTAATGTCCTTCCAAAATAGGGAGCTTTATATCTTGTGAACCATCACCTTGAATGACTGTACCATTTCTTGTGACTAGACAAGATTTATTATAGACCGTTGTCCCACACATAGATTGTATTTCTATTTTTATCCAGTCTACAGGAGCTAAAGAACCCGTCGTTGCCAATACGCTTGATACTACTGAAGTGGAATTATCGTATGGGGATAATATAGGGATAAATCCAAGTGTTCTAATATTATCATTCATATTATTCGTACCGCTATCAAAAGGACCTTCTAAAAATAGTTTTAATTTGATATTGGTATCTTTAAATGGAAATTTTCCATCTACAAAATTAGTACCTACTAGATCTGGAACGAAAATAGCTTCTAATAATAAATGATGTTTAGTTTCTAGATTATTAACCGTTGGTAATGAGTTGAAAAGATTAGAGCAAGCAGCACTCACAATCGGAGCTGCCATAGAAGTACCTGTTTTTATTCCATGTGTTACTCCATACCAGCTTGGTAATGTACTACGAATATCTACACCATAAGCCATAATATCAACATGAATGGGAGAAATATTAGAGTCAGACCAAAGCTCGTTTTCATAATTTATAGCACCAACTACGATCATTGGATCTATAGTCCAACTTGAAGGGTAATGAGGTTCTATACTAATGTCCACGCCTTCATTTCCAGCCGAATTTATGAATAAAGCATCATTTGTATTGGTGAAGAACTCTATTGCATTGCGTATTAAGATGGATTCTTCACCATAATAACCCCAACTAGCATTTGCTACTTTAGCTCCTTTCTGAGCAGCATAGTATAAAGCACAAACGATACTGAAGGTAGTTCCATAGCCGTTTTGGTCATGTGTTTTTAAAGGCATGATTTTAATATTACTACATTCTGGTAATCCTTCAGCTATAATTCCCGCAACGTGCGTTCCATGCCCATGATCATCCATAGGATTGTTATCATCATTAACAAAATCCCATCCGATCATATCATCAACCAGGCAATTACTATCATCATCTCCTCCATTAAACCCTAAAGTAGTTTCCGTATTATTGCTCCAAATATAATCGGATAAATCAGGATGTTCAAAATCTACTCCTGAGTCTAAAATAGCAATAGTTAGATCACCGCTAGATTGATTAGGTAAATGGGTTAATTTGGAAAAGTTTTGAGAAGCACCACGATTTTCCCAATCCTCATAGTATACATAATGCTCAAAATCTACAGATTCTAACTCTGGTCGTTCTCTAGCATATTTGCGTTTTTCATTGAGGTCAATACCATTAGGAAATATCCATCGCTCAATGGGAATAGAACACATACAGGTATCTACTTGAACAATATGAGCAACGTCATTTCTAAGAGCTGCTCTAGTTGTGGCGCTAATGTTTGATGAATATTTTGCAATTAATACATTATTATTAATTGCACCCCCTATAGGATCAAGAGCAATAGGATAATTTAAATTGGTCAAGTCATTGACTGCTTTTGAAGCACCTGATGACGTTACAAAGTTGGAATTTTGACTATAAATGGGCGACAAGCCAATTACCATGGTTAGAATTAGTGTAGCATATTTTTTCATATCCTTATTTTTTATTAATATTGTAACGAAACATAAGGACAGCAATGCTTTGTGTTTCTCCTTAAAAATTTCCGGTCATAATCCTGCACGATTTGACCGGTTTTTATTTTAAAGTTTTACAAACTTTTGATATACCTTATTTGGAGTGGAGTCTGAGGTTTGAATAAAGTAAATTCCTTGAGGAAGATCTTTTACATTAATATGCTTAATTTGCTCATTTCCCTGAATGGATATTGTTCTTTCTAGGCGTCCTGTTATATTAATAAGAGACAATTCGGTTATTCTATTTTCTAAAGTATTTAGCTCGATCGTTAATATATTTTCTACAGGGTTTGGATAAATTGTTAAGAGTTTAGGGCGCTCGATTTCTACACTTTGAATAGAAGAATATTCAAAATTTCCATCGTGATCTACTTGTTTTAGCTTGTAGTAACTAAGTCCAGTATAGGGACGATTATCGAGAAATTGGTAGTGTTGAACCTCCGAAGTTGTGCCTGAACCATTTATTTTCCCGATACTTTGCCAACGCTGACCATCTTGTTTTCTTTGTATCTCAAAAAAGGCATTATTCGTTTCTGTTGTGGTTTCCCAATCTAATTGTACCGCTTTATTTCCATTATTTTGAGCTTCAAAGTAGGCGAGTTCAACGGGCAATGGACAACTATTCAAATTCATTAGTTCATCAGCACTTATTTGGGTAATTTGATCGTCTTTAAAAATGATGGTTTCTGTAGTACCTCCATTATATAACCATTGGAGTTCAGAACATTCGCTGGCATCTACAACATCAAATCGAATCCTTGCTATAGTAGTCCAGTTTCCTATAACGGCAATAGGATCACCAGAATGGGTAATATTTAATATAGGATTTAAAGATACTTTATTAGATGCTGGTTTAGTTAGTGTAAAGGTATAGAAAGGTATAGTTAAATTATGGCTAATTAGTTGAGGATTTGTTAACCCATCTGTATTATAAGAAAAAACTAAATTTGAACTTCCCAGTTTACCTGATATGGTAAAAGAAGCGAGAACATCTACTTCAAGTATATTCCCGTCATTTGTTATTACTTCGTGTTTTAATTTGAATGCTTGAGCATTGATAAGGTTGGGCAATATCAACATTAAAAAGGCTAGATAGGTATTTTTTTTTTTCATAATAGGTTAGTTTTTATTAAAAATATAGAAATATATGGACAATGATATTAATAAATGCCTTTTTATATATTTAGGCAGCCTTTATATGCTTTAAGAACTTGTTTTTAAAAAACGTAATAGCATTTTTATATTTTTTTTAAAATTTATTTTTTTACTATTACACTTTCTGTTTTTAAGTTCTATACTAATAATTAAAGCAATGAACCCCCATTATACAGATACCACACTAATACAGTTGCTAAAATCGAATCTGGAAACAGAGGAGAATAAAGCCTTACAATATATCTATCACAAATACTATCAAAGTATTGAAACTTGGTTGATCAAGAAAGGACTTCCCCCTAGAATAGAGGTGAAAGATTTATTTCAAGCAGGTTTGATAGACTTATTTTATATTATTAAAAAAGATAATTTTACTTTAAGTAATGAAACTCAAATAAAAACATTACTTTTTTCAATATGTAGAAATAGATGGAGAAATGAATGGCGAAGTCAAAACAATAGAATAAAACATGAACAGCAAATATTAATTGAAAATTCCGAAGAAATGCCTTTAGAAATGGAATGGATAAATGAAGAAAAAAGCAATTTGGTTGCTCATCTTATTGCAAAAACAGGAAGTTATTGTCAAAGGGTAATCTTAAATTTTTATTACCGAAAAATGAAGCACGAAGAAATTGCCGAAGAAATGAGTTTCAAATCTGCTCAACAATCTAGAAATGCGCTCTCAGGTTGTAAAAAGAAATTAAGACAAACGATTTTGGCTACCCCAAATTGGAAAGAACTACTTTTATGATACGCTAAAAATTTAACTAAAAAATGAATCAAGAAACAATAGAAAAATATATCTTAGGAGAGCTTAAGGGAAAGGTTCTAAAAGACTTTGAAGATAAGATGCTTCAAAATCGGGACTTGAAATATGAGGTGGAAAAACAACAACGAATTTTGGAGGAGATGGTCGATAATGGAGCAGAGAAGTATATAAAACTTAAAAATCGTTTAGAAGGTATTCATCAGGAAATGAATATTGTGGAACAAGTCCCCACGATTCAAAACTCAAAGTATAAGATTAGGAAGATTAGCGGCTGGATACTTGCAGGAGCCGCTATGTTTTTATTGCTATTTTTAGCAAAGGCATTTTTATTGAAACCATCTTATACCCCACAAGAATTATTTGCAGAATACGCTTCCCACCAAAATATTTCACTCATAGAAATGGGAGAACAAGATAATGTTATGTTACAAGCACAAGAATTTTATAATCAAAAAGAATATGATAAAGCCCTTCCTTATTTTGATCAACTGTTGAATAAAAATGAAGCTCAATTTGACTTACAATTATATCGAGGAATTTGCTATTTGCGAAACAATCAATATGATAAAGCTTTACAAGATTTTAATTTTGTTAGCAATAGCAAAAGTATTTATACTCAACAGGCATATTGGTATGAAGCTTTATGTAAATTAAAACAAAATAAAATAGAAGAGTGTAAAGACTCTTTAAATAAATTAATCTCAAAGTATAATAATTTTCAACCAGCTTTGAAACTACAAGAACAATTAGATAAACTATAATTTTAAAGTCAGAATGTTTAATAGTTGATAAATTTTGAAATTTATCTTTTTTAGAGTAAGTTTAGAGTTAGCTTCTTCTGTTAACATTAAACATACTCCCTGTGAAAAAATATTGTCCTTCCCTGTTCAAATACATCTTTATTGTATTCTTTTCATGTTACTTCAATATTGTTAATAGTCAAAATGCGTTCTACGAGAAAATTGAAACATATTTTGACAAGGATCTGCATAGTCAAGCCGAAAAAAAATTAGATAGCTTATATTTTGTGCGTAAAGGACAGTTTGAAATTAGTGATAGTACATTGTTGGAGTATTATGTAAATTTGGGAAACTATTACTACTACGAACAAGATGATGAAAGTGCGGAAGCTGTTTTTGGTAAGATTGTTCAGATTAGAAAAATATTGTATCCTAATAATGTAATCAGAATTGCCAAAGACTATAAGAATATAGGAATGTTCAATTCAGAATTGAAAAATTTTGGAAAAGCTATAGACTGCTACCATTTATCTGAAAAATATTTTAAGCAAGCAAAAGACTCTATCCAGTTGAGTAAGGTGCAAGCAAGTCTTGCCAATGTCTATTTTGATAAAGGGGATTATCATCTAGCACGTCAATTATTAGAAGAAGCAATTCCCGTTTTGAAAAGAAATGATCTGGATGGTATTGTAGCTGACGCCTACTTGAAATTAGGAGAAATACATAGTGAATTAGAAGCATACCCTGAGGCTCATCAAGTATTGGATCAAGCCTTAGAATATTATAAAGGTTTAGAGGATTCGAAAGGAGAAGCAAATGTATATTTGAATAGAGGTAGTGCCTTAGACGCTGAAAAAAAATTCAATCAAGCTCTAGAACGATATAAAAAGGCAAAACAAATTCATGAAGCTGAAAAAGATACCATAAACCTTGAAAAAGATTATGATAATATAGGCAGGATGTACCGTAAAACGGGTAACTATGTAGCATCATTGGAAGCACATCAATATGCCTTATCACTAGCAGAATCTTTAGGAAAAGAATCAGAAATAGCTGGTGGTTTTGACAATATTGGAGTACTATATTTAGTGCAAAAGAAATTCGATTTAGCCCTGCAAAATTTTCAATCTGCCATTAAACTTTTAGTCCCTAATTTTGAAAAAGATGAACCTTCAATTAACCCTTCTACAAGAGAACTAGAGAGTGTTTCTCAAAAAGTAGATTTACTAGATTATCTTAGAGATAAAGGAAGTGCCTGGTTAGCCTATTATGAGGAAAAAAAGGACAAAGAATACCTTAAAAATGCTTTAGAAACGTATCAGTGTGCAGATGAATTAATTGATTTGTTACGGTATAGTCATATAGGAGAAACGTCTAAGTACTTTTGGAGAGAAAAAACGAATTCTGTTTATGCTAATGCGATAAAAGCAGCCTTTTTATTAGAAGATAAGGAAACCGTATTTCGGTTTTTTGAAAAAAGTAAATCTGCGCTTTTACTTGATCAATTAAGAGGTATGGAAGCTATTCAATTTGCCAATATTCCTGATAGTTTAATTGAAAAGGAGAAAACTTTAAAATCTGATCTGTATCATGCTGAAACGGCAAATGATTTGCTTCAAGTTCAAAAAGATTACCAAGCATTCATAACTGTTTTGGAAAATAAATACCCCCAATATTATAATTTGAAATACGATGCTAAAACAACTTCAATTGAAGCCCTACAAAATAAACTTGACAAAGAGCAAGCTGTTTTAAACTATTTTATCGAAGGAGATTCTATTGTATATATTTTATATCTAAGAAAAGATAAAGTCGAATTAAATCAATCAAAATTGCCAAACCATTTTTTAGATTCTTTAGTATATCCATTTGTTGAAAAACTTAAAAATCGAAATAGCAATTTCCAAAAGCTCCAAACCGAAGCAAAAATACTTCGTAATATACTCTTTCCTCAGGATTGGATTTATCCTGAAAAAATAAGTATCATACCAGATGGAGATTTATATTTGTTGCCTTTTGAAACATTAATAAAAGAGGAGAGTCGTGATCATATACCTCATTATTTAATATATGATCATAATATTAGTTATAATTATTCAGTAAAAAGTCTGTTGCAAAAATCAAATCATAGGAATAGCACTAGAGAGGAAGTACTTATGTTTGCACCGACAGACTTTTATGCAAACCGCCATACTTCTTTGTCGTTTAGCAACAATTTATACCAAGCTATAAAAGAAAATTATACAGTTAAACCTTATATGAATGCAGATGCTTCTGGAAAGAATTTTATTGAAAATGCTCATAATGGGCGTATCCTTCAATTGACCACTCACGCTAAAGCCGATCCACCTCAAATCTATTTTTATAAGGATACTTTGAACTTAACAGATATATATACTTTAAATACCCAAGCAAAATTGGCGATATTAAGTGCCTGTGAAACAGGTACAGGAAAACTTAAAATAGGAGAGGGGATGATTAGTTTGGCTAGAGCTTTCGCTTATGCTGGAGTTCCATCGACTATCACAAGTCTTTGGAGTGTAAACGAAAAATCAACTAGTGAGATAATTGCTTCTTTTTATAAAAATTTAGACAATGATGATATTAATAGTGAGGCTTTAAGACAAGCTAAGATAACATATATACAAGATGTAAATCAGATGCAAAACCAACATCCTTATTATTGGTCGGCATTGATTTTCATAGGAAGAGATGAATTAGGAGCAAAGAAATATAAACCTATTTTATGGCTTGCCTTGGGCTTTTGCTTTATCGTGTTTTCTCTATTTTTTATACTTAAAAAAAATCGATAGCTTTGTTTAAAATTAGTATCTCTTATGAAGAAATATATCTTTTTCACCATTATCGTAATATTAATTGTTTGTCAGTTTTTTCCAATTGATAAAACAAATCCAGAAGTTGATAGTACGAAAGATTTTTTGACAATGGAAAATCCCCCAACAGAAGTGAAGCAACTTATTAAAACAGCTTGCTATGATTGTCATTCCAATGAAACCCAATATCCTTGGTATACGAATGTGGCACCGATTTCATGGTGGATAAAAAAACATATTGATAATGGGCGTAAAAAACTAAACTATTCTAATTGGGGAGATTACGAAGCTGATAAAAAACAACACAAATTGAAAGAATCGGCTGAAGAAATCCATGAAAAGCAAATGCCATTATTATCCTATTTTGTAATGCACCCTGAAGCTAAATTGGACGACACTCAACGTCAAATGATTGTTGATTGGATTAAGAGCAAGCAATGATTGAATAAAGTTATTTCTTCACATCTTATACTAAAAATAACTTTCTGGCGTTTCTCATAACTAGATATAACAAGCCAAAAACTGTTAAAAAATCGTTAATCTAATTTCTGCTAGGTTTATCTAAAAAAACCTAGGACTAGCCGATTAAAGTGGAATTTCATCGAAATTATTTGCTATTTGTGTTTAAATCAAAGCAGAGAAAAAGAAAAACCAAAAACCTCTCTGATATTGAATTCAAGACTTTTGTATTGATTATCAATCAATTAAAAGTTGGATTTTAGGCAAGGGTTTATCTATAAACCTTAATGATGTGAAAAACTATATTGTTAAAATCAAATTACATCGTACACCCAAAATCTAAAATCTTTCATTAAACAATAAAAATAGATTTACGAACAATTAAAAACTTGTTCCAATGACTGAATTATTATACCAAATATTTCAGCCAGCCAATATTATCTATACAATATTGCTAGGCTTGTCTATCCTCTACTGGCTCTTTGTGAGCTTAGGTGCTGTAGACCTTGATGGATTAGACTTCGATGTAGACATAGATGCTGACATTGATATTGATGCAGATATAGATGTAGAAGGAACATCGATTGGCGGTGGAATATCAGGAATACTTTCCTTCTTCAACTTTGGAAAAATTCCATTTATGATATTATTCTCTCTTTGTTCTTTAATAATGTGGATGATTGGAATATGGTTTAATCACAATGTAGGAAACGGAACAGTGTTATTTACAATAATGACATTTATACCAATACTATTTGTGAGTTTGACAATATGTAAATTTTTAACAACGCCTTTAATACCTGTCTTTGAAAAGATGAATACAGGTGCAGAACCAACGGATTATATAGGATTAGAGGCAACATTATTACTGCCTTTATTAAAAGAAGGTAAAAGTCAAGCGGAAGTCATTATTGAAGGAGATACACATAGGATTTCCGTTAAATCGGCAGAAGAAAAACTAGATAAAATCCCAAAAGGATCAACCATATATATAACAGATATATCAAAGGATAAGTCTTATTATTTGGTGAGCCATAAAGAAATAAAATAAAACATTAATTAACCCTATAAATCTTTAACACTATGGAAGGAATAACTATTTTTTTAATGGGAGTAGGAATTTTAATCCTCCTCTTAGTTGGAGCAGCCCTAGCATACGCAAGCTGGTTCAAGAAAGTGCCACAAGGCATGGCAATGGTACGGACAGGTCAAGGCGGGACTAAAGTCGAATACGATAAAGGAATGCTTATCATCCCTGTTTTTCAAATGATGGAAATGATGGACTTATCCGTAAAAACCATCGAAATCGCTCGACTTAAAGAAGATGGACTCATCTGTAAAGATAATATTCGAGCAGATATAAAAGTGGTCTTCTTTGTACGAGTGAATAAAAATACAGACGATATTAAAAACGTCGCTCAAACCATTGGATGCAAACGAGCATCTGACCCCGAAACGCTTAAAAACTTATTTGAAGCGAAATTCTCTGAAGCCTTAAAAACCGTAGGTAAACAAATGGAGTTTGAACAACTCTATGACTCTAGAGATGAATTCAAATTGAAAATTTTACAATCAATTGGTAAAGATCTGAATGGATATATCCTAGACGATTGTGCGATTGATTACTTAGAGCAGACACCTATTGAGTACCTCAGAGATAATAATATCTTAGATGCAGAAGGTATTAAAAAGATTACAGAGTTGACGGCTGCACAACGTGTAAAAGCCAACTATATCCGACGGGAAGAAGAGAAGACTTTGAAAGAGCAAGATGTAGAAGCAAGAGAAGCGATACTAGAGTACGAAAGACAATTGGCAGAGAAAGAAGAGCGTCAACGACGTGAAATCGCCAACATCAAAGCACGAGAAGAAGCCGAAATCAATAAGGTCAACGAAGAAGAGCGTTTGAAAGCGGAAATGGTACGCATTAAAACCCAAGAGGAATTGGATGTAGCGGAAGAGAATAAGCTGAGACAAGTTATCGTAGCCGCTAAAAATAAAGAGCGTACCGAAGCCGTAGAAAATGAGCGTTTAGAAAAAGATCGCTTATTAGAGCAAACAGAAAAAGAGAAGATTGTAGCCTTAGCGGAAATTGAAAAAACGAGAGTAGTAGAAGAAGAGAAGAAAAATATCCAAGATGTGATTCGTGATAGAATTATGGTAGAGAAGAAAGTAGTAGAAGAGGAGGAGAAAATCAAGGATACTAGAGCTATTGCCGAAGCGGATCGTTTGAGAAATGTATCTATCATTCAAGCAGAAGAGGCAGGAGAAGCAGCTAAAATTGAAAAGGAAAAATTAGCAGAAGCAGATAAGATTGCGGCAGAAATCAATGCTAAAAAAGTACTTATCGATGCAGAAGCTAAGATGAAAGCAGCCGAAAAAGATGCAGAATCTAGAAAGATAATAGCAGAAGCAAAAGCAGCAGAGGAAGCAACCATTGGATTGTCTGAAGCACAAGTTATTGAGGCAAAAGCAAAAGCAAAAGAGCTACAAGGCTTGACAGAAGCAAAGGTCATGGAGCAAAAAGCAATTTCTGAAGCGAAAGGCATAGAACATAAATCTGTCGCTATCGAAAAGCAGGGTTTAGCAGAAGCGAAAGTCATTGAAGAGAAAGGATTATCTGAAGCAAAAGTGATGGAGCAGAAAGCAATTGCAGATGCTAAAGGTGTTGAAGAAAAAGCAATCGCTATGAAGAAACTGGATGGTGTAGGCAAAGAGCATGAAGAATTCAAATTGAGACTAGCAAAAGAGCAAGCAGTTGAACTGGCTCAAATCAATATCCAAAAGGAAATTGCAGATGCTCAAGCACTAGCATTAGCTGAAGCTTTTAAGCACGCTAACATCGATATTGTAGGCGGTGAAGAGACCTTCATCAACAACATTATGAAAGCTATCAATCAAGGAAAATCTGTTGACCGATTAGTTAATAATAGTGAAACATTGACAAGTGTGAAAAACAACTTATTGAGCAACGGCAACTTGATGGATAAGATTAAAAACTTAACGAAATCAGTAGGTTTTAAATCCGAAGATATTAAAAACCTAACGATGGCAGCCTTGATGATGAAACTTCGAGATAATGCTTCTAGCGAAGATAAGACCATAGCTGCCGACTTGATGAATATGGTTCAAAGCGTGGGCATCGGAAACGTAAAAGCTGGACGCTTACTGAACTAATAGCAGTTGATATCAAAAAACCAAGAAAAGTGCTGCGTTTACCCCATGGTTGGGTGGCATTCCACCCAACCCCTTTTACCCAAAGCAATTGAAACCAAAAAACATGATAAGAAATGAAAACATATTAGACAACATCAGCTTAGAACAAGAAAAGTATAACCGCATTATGCTAATTGCATTAAGTATATTTGGATGGCTGTTCATAGCAGGATCAACTTATACCATAGATATTTTTTTAAAAGATGTTTTTATAATAACGGATGTAGAACCCATATTGAATTTTGGAATAAGAAGGATAATCTGTGTAGCATTATATGTATTTTCTTTTATATACGCCATCAATAAAATTAAAAGCATCAATATTGGTGACAGGAGTAATAATAGAAAATTAGTAGTCAGATTAATTATAGCATTTTTTATCACTCAAATTATTCAATTTATTTTTCCTTGGACACTTTCAGAATATGTTTTAAATGCTCATTTTGATAAATCAGATGCGTACTATTCATTTTTAAATGGTGATCATTCAATGGCGATAACTATTATTAGATATAATATATGATTTTGGACGATATATCTTACTAGGAATCATTTTATATCGAAAAATATGATTATGAATAAGTGGATACCAATTTTCCTGATGCTGGTTATAGGATGTTCCAAACAATCTAAACTGCAAACTGACACTTGTCTAATTCATGAGTATGCCTTTTTTAATTTGCAAAACGAGAAAATAGTGTATTTAATAGATACAATAAGGATAAAAGAAGATCATGAAGCTATACTAAAAGATCAATACAACAATAAATACATATATGACGAAGCTGGAAATTTATCTTTTTATAGTTCATCGGGTTTAAGCCAAGATCCTTTATTTTTTATATCTAAAATAGATACTACTTATTATAGAAAACAGAGAGTTATTAACACAGATTTAGATGGAAATAAAGATACTTTAATACAGAATGAAAAAATATATTTTGAATCAGACCCTCATAAAGTGAACATTTTAAACAGAGAATATAGGGTCTATACTTTTAACAAAAAAAAAGTAAGTCAAAATGAAGAATCAAATTATAGAATTTATTATTCACCAAAATTAGGAATTGTACAAACTGATGTTTTCGATGATAAATCAGAATTAATTTTTCAAGATAAATTAATTAAAATAAATACTAAATAGAAACTTATTAGCTCTTTTAAGCCAAAAAACGCCGAGTGTTTCATCTCCTTAAAAGTAAGGAGGAACATTCGGTCAGGCTTGAACAAAAAATAATTTTTATAAAAAATATGAAATCAAAAATACTAGATGAACATATTATTATACCAAAAAACGAATACCTAATACAAGCTCAAATTAACAAAAGAATTAGGAATAATTGGGTAAAGATTTTAGAACTAAAAAAAGCGAAGATTAAAAGTGAACACAACGCTTATTTAGTGAAAATAAAAGCCAAATATTGTATAGGAGAAGATGAGATTCAAATTAATTTACGCAGACATCAACAATCAGGAGCAGGAAATATATTAGGTGGAGTCGCTCATATTTATGAAGAGATTATTATCACTAAAAAATTAAAACAACAACCAATTAATTTTAGCCTGAAGTCTTTAATTATCTGGTCAAATATTAAACGCTTATTAAAGGACAAAAAGACAAGACTAAGATTTAAGAAAGTTTACAGAGAGATAAAAGAGATAGAAGCACTACTAGATTTTGTAGAAGGTATAGAAAAGAAGATTACATAAAAAACACGAAACCACTAAAAAACTAACAATATGACGAATAGCACGAAAACCAATCGACTAGAAACAGGGACATACGAAATCATACGCAACCGCTTGATGAACCAAAGCAACGATCTAAACAATCGTCTAGCTCAGCTCAACGAGGAGCGTAAGAAAGTCTTTGGAGCGATAGAAACCCAACTTATCGCCAACGATCGTATCAATACCAGTAACTACTGCGAAGCTAGAGATATACTAGCTTTAGGCGATACCTGTTTATTCGGATATAATGTACATATTGGATTACGCTCAGGTATTCAGCTAGAAGACGTTTTTGCAGCATACCAATTTACAGGTAATGGGTTTACGGCAACAGATTTAAGTATTATAAAGAGCGAGAAATTCCTTTCTGATTTTAATAACTTATATCGTTATTATAAAAATGCCTTCTTTGCGAAATTTATCCGTATTGGAGCGTATTTATATATGGTTTTTCAAGTATCCGAAAACGAGAAAGACATTAAAGTATTTAAGTGGTTGGTCAAAGGAAATAACATCGTATATGTTGACAATCGAAGTGAGCATGAAGTCCGTTTTCCAGAGCAGTATGAATTTAGGTGGCAACGAGCAGGAAGAGAGGAGCATCGGCAAGGAAAACACCCACATATATCGATTTTGGATAGAGTATTTGTAGAAACAGTTGGTGGCGACTTAACCATAAAAATAGAAGACAATACAGACGATGGATTGGGCATTTATCGAGAGCCTGTCGAATACCCTGACCAAACACTTGACGATGCAGAATTTTTATACGCTGATTTAGGTAATCTAATTGCGATAAAGATTAAGCCTTACCAAGAAGACTTTAGGTATTTTGTTTTCAATGAAAAACTCAATGAAGTAGAAAGAGTTAATGCATTAGAAGATTCGGGGGTACTATTGCCCGATAATCATGGGTTGATTTTTGCCAATGGCTACTATCTGCAAACAGGCGAATTTAAAATCTTTGACAACCAAATATCAGATAAAACATTTGAAAGAAGAATTGCCTCTCCCAATGGAGAAGACTACATCTATGTTTTTTACAATCAAAAAAAGGGAACGTATGTCTTACTGCTATACAATATCATCCAGCAGCAATTAGCAACGCCTATTGTCTGTCATGGCTATACGGTGTTCCCAAATGGAGAATTGTGTTATTTCAAATCAGAAGACGAGCCGACAAAACACCACGTCGTCCAAATATGGCAAACACCATTTACACAAGGAGAACAAATACAAACAACACATTCTGACAACTATCTTTTCAAGGTTGGAAACAAGGACATTGTCAAGGCAATGGCAGAATGTCGAGAAATTATCATCCTTTCCAACAAAGAAGATTCTTATGCAGGATTATATGAAGATTTAGTAAAAAAATGTACAGATGTATCGGACGCTTACTACTGGATTGACAAAGCAGAAGCCTACGAATTGACAGACCCTATACAAGCGATTCGTCAAACCGCTCATTCAGCGATAGAAGAGTTTGAAAAGAAGAATAGAATTCGTAAAAATACCCAAGCAGAAATTCAAAAAGTACGCCTTCAATCCGAAGACATCTTTAAAAAAGTCGATAGAGGGATTTTTGATAATATTGATGATTTCGTAAATGTATTGGCGGAGCTAAGGAGTTTAAGAGGAGCTATTATCTCCTTAAAAGAACTTCGGTATACCGACGTGCAATTGGTCGAGCAATTAGAAGGACAAGCTAGTGAAAACTACGAAACACTATCCGAGCAATGCGTTCATTTCTTATTACAAGAAGACGCTTTGACACCTTACCAAAATCGTATTGTAGCGCAAGAAGATGCTATCGAATCCGTTGCAACTAATAAAGAAGGTGAAGCCCTAGAAGAAACGGTTGATCAGATTGGAAGCGATTTAGAGATGTTGATTGAAATCGTTAGCAATTTAAAGATTGAAGATGCCACACAGACCACTCGAATCATTGATAATATATCTTCAATGTATAGCGGCTTAAATCGTACTAAAGCAGCCATCAAACGCAAGCGCAAAGAATTAATGGGTACGGAAGCCATAGCCGAGTTTTCCGCACAAATGAAATTATTAGAGCAAGGGGTTATCAACTATATGGACGTTTCGGATACGCCCATAAAATGTGATGAATACCTGACTAAGTTGATGGTGCAATTAGAAGAACTGGAAAGCAAATTTGTTGAATACGATGACTTCATCGAGCAGTTAGGCGAAAAGCGTGAAGAGATATACAATGCTTTTGAAGCTCGAAAAAAAGCACTAACCGAAGCTAAAAATAACCGCACAGCTTCTCTACAAAGAGCGGCGGAACGAATACTAGACGGTATCCAAAATCGAGCAAAACAATTTGGAGAAGTTACTGAAATTAATGGTTTCTTCGCTTCGGATTTAATGATTGACAAAGTAAGGGATATTGTAAAGCAATTGGTCGATTTGGAGGATAACAATAAGGCAGATGCTATCCGAACCCGCCTTAAGACCATCCGAGAAGAAACGATCCGCCAGCTTCGTGATAAGAAAGATTTATTTGTCGATGGTCAAAATGTGATGAGATTGGGGAAGCACGCTTTTAGTGTGAATGTTCAGCCAATGGAATTGACTACTGTCCTTCAAGACAATAAATTATATTTTCACTTGACAGGAACGGATTTTTATGAGGAAATTAAAGATAAAGCCTTGCTAGACACCAAAGAAGTTTGGACACAGCATTTGGTTTCTGAAAATCGCAATGTCTATCGTTCAGAGTATTTGGCATATTCTATTTTTAAAAATAATAACCTTAGTCAATTGACCGATGAAGCACTGAAAAAATTAGTACAAAGAACCGCACAAGAAAGATATACCGAAGGCTATACCAAAGGCATCCATGAGGAAGATACTTTCAAAATCGTAAAAGCACTTACGGACTTACATCAGAAAATAGACTTATTGCGCTATATGCCTGAAGTCAGGGCAGCAGCGAAGATACTTTGGACTTACTTTTTAAATGAGGATAAAAAGGCATTATTTACGGCACAATTTCAATCTGCTAAAACGATTTTAGATATTTTTCCCGATACTTCGGAGTTTGACTATCTAATTACGGATTTAGAAAAAGAATTATCGAAAATAGAATTGCCTATTTTTAAAAGCATTAAAAAATCAATTGTTGCAGAATACTTGTTTCAAGAATTGACACAGCATAGTTCTTTTATCATTTCTCAAGAAGCAGGAGAATTATTTACAGAATTTAAAAAATATATTCAACGAAAAAAATCGGTTACTATCTTTGACCAATCCATACAATCGTTAAAGGAAAATGTAGTCGAGCAATTCAGCCTTAGTCGAAAATGGATTCAGGCATTTGTTGATACGTTGAAAGTGGACGATTACCGTAGCTTTATTGACGAAGCTGCCGCTTTGTTACTCGTAGATGATTTTAATAAAAAAAGAGTTATTGAGACCAAAACAAGTGTAGATGTAGAGGGATTATATGGCGAACATCACTTGATAAAAGAAGGCATTTATCATTTAGACTTTAATGCCTTTAGGGCAAAAATGGAGAATTACATTTTGGAAGTAGTGCCACAATTTGAAGCCTTTCAAGAGGTAAAGAAAACACTAACAGATGAATTTAGGGAAGCACTTAGACTAGAAGAATTTAAACCTCGTGTTCTGAGTTCTTTTGTTCGAAACAAATTAATTGATAAAGTATATTTGCCCATATTTGGGGATAACCTAGCCAAGCAAATCGGAACAGCCGATGACAATACCCGAACCGACAGAATGGGAATGTTGTTACTCATCTCTCCACCTGGATATGGTAAGACAACATTGATGGAGTATATAGCCAATCGACTTGGATTGATTTTTATGAAAATTAATGGTCCAGCTATTGGGCATCAAGTTACCTCTTTAGACCCTGAAGATGCTCCCAATATGGCAGCAAAACAAGAGTTGCAAAAGCTAAATTTAGCCTTAGAAATGGGGGACAATGTCATGCTCTATGTTGACGATATACAGCATTGTCATCCTGAATTTCTACAAAAATTCATCAGTCTATGTGATGCACAGCGTAAGATTGAAGGCGTTTACAAAGGACGTTCTAAAACCTACGATCTACGTGGAAAACGTATCTGTGTCGTCATGGCTGGAAATCCATATACCGAAAGTGGTGAAAAATTCCAGATACCTGATATGTTGGCAAATCGTTCGGATATTTACAACTTGGGTGATATTATAGGCGATACGGCAGATGTATTTGGATTGAGTTATATTGAAAATGCGCTAACCTCAAACCCTGTATTACAACGATTGGCAAACAAGTCTATGAAAGATGTGTATACCGCTTTAAAAGTCGCTGAGACGGGTTCAAAAGATGGTTTAGATTTCGAAGTCAACCATGCTCCCGAAGAGCTAAATGAATACATCTCGGTCTTACAAAAAATGTTGACGATAAGAGATGTTATTTTAAAAGTCAATATGGAATATATACGTTCTGCGGCAATGTCGGATGAATATCGTACGGCACCTGCATTCAAATTACAAGGTTCATATCGAAATATGAATAAGTTAGCAGAAAAACTTGTTCCAGTAATGAATGACCAAGAGTTGCAGACCTTGATTTTAGCACATTATGAAGGAGAAAGCCAAACCCTAACCAATGGAGCAGAAGCCAATTTTTTAAAGCTCAAAGAATTAATAGGACAGCTCAAAGATGATGATTTTAACCGTTGGGAGGAGATCAAATCTACCTTCAACAAGAACAAGATATTCCACAACTTGGATGAGCAAAATCCCATGTCGCAAGTCATCGCCCAACTTTCAAAATTCGTAGATGGTTTGGAAGGAATACGAGAGGTGTTGGAGAAGGGGAAATAATAATTTTGGGAATACCTTAAAAAATGAGTGCCTTTGCTAAGGAGTATATCATGTATAGTGTTAAATTTAAAAAAGCTGCTTGCCCAACTAACAAGCAGCTTTTTTAAAACGTTCCTATGAAAATACTTTTCGATACATTCTAGTAAAGAAATCTTTTGATAGGTGAATTAACCAAAACATAACAGGCACAACGACAAGGGTTAGGAAAGTGGCAAAGGTAAGACCATAAATTACAGTCCAAGCCATAACGCCCCAGAATGCAACGTTATCTCCTCCAATAAATATCTGCGGATCAAGATCCGTAATCAGGGTTGCAAAGTTGATATTAAATCCGATGGCTAATGGAATTAAACCTAATACAGTCGTAATGGCTGTTAAAAGTACTGGTCTTAGACGAGTAGCTCCTCCCTGTATAATGGCTTCTTTTACATCTGCCGTTGAAAGCTTTTCAGCTTCTGAAAGCCCTAGGGCTTCCCGTTTTCGTTTGATGAGTAAGGCAATATAATCGATGAGGACAATAGCATTATTTACAACAATTCCTGCTAGTGAAATAATCCCTACACCAGTCATAATGACCACAAGATTCATCCCTGTGATAACATAGCCTAATAAAACCCCAATTAAACTAAATACAACCGATAAGGAAATGATGATAGGAGAGGTTAAGGAATTGAATTGGGTAACCAGAATAATAAAAATTGCAAACATCGCAATCATAAAGGCGTTAAATAGGAACGCCATATTTTCTGCCATCTCTTCTTGTTCTCCCGTAAAACTATAAGCGTAACCTCTCGGCATATCAAAGTTCTTTAGTTCTGCTTTTATGTCCTCTACAATTTCATTCGCATTATAATCTTTTAGAATATTAGAATAAACGGTGATGGAACGTTCTTGATCTTTTCGTTGGATAGAGTTATAGGTAGAAGAAAAACGAACATTCGCTACCGCAGAAATCGGTACTTGTGCTATTCTACCCGTTGCAGGACTTCTAAACGTAATTTTCTGATTTAAAATCTCATCTATATTATTTCGGTATTTTTTATCAACTCGTAGTTGTATTGGATAATCTTCATCGCCTTGCTTGAATTTTGAAACTTCTTTCCCAAATACAGCCGTCCGAATGGCATTTGCAATCGCATAGGTTGAAATCTCATAACGCCTCGCTGTCTCACGATTGATATTGACCAATAATTCGGGTTTTCCTAAGTTGACGTTCTTCTTCAATTCCTCAATTCCTCCAATTCCCAAATCATTAATATAATCAATCATTTCTTGTGAAAGCGTAGCGAGTTTGTCAATATCTTCTCCAGTAATTTCAATATTAATGGGTTTGCCTGTAGGAGGACCATCTTGATTTTTGTCCACTACAATTTGAACACCTGGAAAGCCTTTTACACTACTTCTAATTTCTTCCATAATCTCAAAGGTAGACTTACCATTTCTATCCTGCGAAGGCACAAAAGACACCGTCAGCCTTGCTTTATTGGGCGAAGCACCTACATTGGGTTCTCCACTATTCGGATCACTTGTGTTTTCGCCAATTTGAGCCAGCACCGCTTCTACAATTTTAGTATGCGGATCGAGTGTACCTTCAATGCGATCTTCAATCTGTTGCATCAATCGATTGGTAGCTTCTATATCCGTACCCATCGGCATCTCTACAAAGGCATTGACATATAAGGGATCAGCCGAAGGGAAAAAGTCTATCTTTGGCATATTTTTATTTAAAAGAACAACAGAAACCATCAATAGTGCCACCGTACCAAAAAATACAAAAACAGGAACAACTTTAAAAAGTGCTGCTCGTATGAATTTATTATAAATTCGTTCTAAGAAGGGCAAGAAGGATTGTTGAAATAAGGAAGATAAGATCCTTAAAACAAAGTAGTTTAATACGGTCCAAATGGCTACGCCTGCTGCGATATTCCTTAACCATAAAACCCCTTTATAATGACTTCCAACAGCAACAGCAACCATAAGAAGAGCGAAAAGTAAAACATTCATTACCTTTCTTTTTTGGAAGTATCCATCTTCTCCATCATCTTCTACTTTCATAAAAGTAGCCGTTAATACAGGATTGATAATAAGCGCAACAAACAAAGATGAAGAGAGTACAACAATAAGCGTTATGGGCAGATACTTCATAAACTCTCCCATTAAACCAGGCCAGAAAGCCAATGGAATAAATGCTGCTAAAGTTGTAGCAGTACTCGCAATAATAGGCCAAGCAACCTCACCAGCTCCATATCTTGCTGCATCCGCTCCTTTATAGCCATTCTGCATATATCGGTAAATATTTTCTACGACCACAATGGCGTTATCTACTAGCATTCCTAGTGCTAGAATTAATGAAAATAGAACCACCATATTCATCGTATATCCCAATGTCTGTAAGACCAAAAATCCCATCAACATGGATAATGGAATGGCAATTCCTACAAACATAGCATTTCGAAGTCCTAGGAAAAATAGTAAAACGATGACTACTAAAAGTACACCAGAAATAATACTATTTTCTAGGTTGGAAACCATATCTCTCGTTTGCACCGATTGATCATTAAAAACGGAGACTTTCAGTTTTTCGGGAAAGGCTTCTTCTTCTGCTTTTTGTACAATTGCTTTAATCTTGTCGGAAGCGTCTAATAGATTTTCACCACTTTTTTTAATTACATCTAATGAAACTACAGGGAGTTTATCGGAACGAGCAATGCTCGTTTTGTCTTTATACCCAAAACTTACAGAAGCAATTTCTCTGAGGTAGATGGGGTATTGGTTTTCACTAGAAACAATCATGTTTTCTAGTTCTCTAATGTTTTTAAATTCGCCAATTACACGGATAGAACGACGAAAATCATTGTTCAGCATTTCGCCGCCTGACATCGTCAAGTTTTCCGAGCGAACGGCATTTTCAATATCTGTAAAGCTGACCTTCCGAGATTGCATCTTAGGAATATCCACATCAATTTTTACCTCTCGTTCCATTGTTCCTTTGAGGTCAACACTGGAAATTTCAGGCAAATCCTCAATTTCATCCTCTAAATATTCTGCATAAGACCGTAGTTCGTCATTGGAAAATTCTCCCGATAGATTAACCGTCATAATTGGTAACTGGGATAAATCAACATCAAAAACATCAGGTTCTTGTGTTAAATCATTGGGTAATTCAGGTTTCGCTTTATCAACGGCATCCTTTACTTTTCTTAAAGCATCATCGGTATCTACATCAGCATTAAACTCCGCTGTGATGATAGAATAATCCTGCATCGAAGAAGAGGTAATGGTCTTAATTTCAGAGATTGTTGCCAACTCTTTTTCTATTTTTCGAGTGACCAAATTTTCCATATCTTCACCAGAGTTTCCGAAGTAAACGGTATTGATAAAGATATTTGGCATCTTAATTTCGGGGTAGCTTTCCTTTGGCATGGTATTGTACGAAACAATCCCGAAAAACATGATCATAAAGGTCAGTAGAAAAACACTTGTTGCATTATCTACAGCCAGAGAAGTTATGGTGAATTCTCTTAGTGTTTCTTTTATTTTATTGATGGTGTTGTTAGCCATTATAGTAATCTTGCTTTAAGTTAGATTAATTTTCTACTGTTTGTACGGTTATCAAGGCATTATCCTGTAATAGTCTAGCGCCGTCTACTATCACTTCTTCATCACCGTTGAGCCCTTCTGTCACTAGTATCTGCCCTTCATAAGTTTCTCCAATTTCTACAAACACTTTTTTTGCAATGTCTCCCTCTTCATTATTATCTTTTATATAAATGTAGTTTTTACCACTTATTTCTTGCTGGATCAATTCAAGGGGAAGCGCAATAGCATTTTTTTCAGAAAAATCATTCAGCATCATACTCGCCAATAGATTTGGTTTGAGTTTACCATTGGTATTGTTCATCTCTACTTCCACCTCAAATGTTCTATTGGCAGGATTGATTTGTCTACCAATAGCACTCACTTTACCTCTTTTATTATATTCTATGGCAGGAAAGCTAATATCTACCCAACTGCCTTTTCGAACACTTTTGAGATATATTTCTGGTACATCAATGACAATTTTCACCTTATTTGTATTCAAAATCATTAGTACAGGCATACCTGGAGCAGCAACTTCTCCTTGTTGTACCATTACTCTATCTACAATACCCGAAGCAGGGGCATAAAATTCGGCTTTTGTAAACTGATACTTAACGGTTTCAATGGTCTTTTCTAAGCGTTCTTTATTATTTTTGGCTTGTAGGTATTGCATCTCTGTCCCAATATTTTGCTTCCAAAGGCGATCCTGTCGTTCATAGACCTCTCGTGCTAGTTCCAAAGATTTTTGAAGCTCTGCGACTTGTCGATTTACGGCTTCCATTTCTACCTTGCCAACCACTTGCCCTCGCTGGATAAAATCCCCTTCTTTAAAAGGCATGGTAATGAGCCTTCCTCCAATTTCACTACTTGCAGAAATAGGATCGTCAGCAACAACAGAACCTTGAATTTCTACAAAATGCTTGAAATCTTGTTTCTTAATTTTTTGTGTTGTAACAAGCGCTCTGGGTTTTTCTCGTTTAGTAGTATCAAGTTCACCTATCTCTTCATTCAATTGCTTGATTAAAGCATTTAGTTCTCTAAGCTCTGATTTTTTTTCTCGTAATAATTTCTTTTTACCTGCCAAATCCTTAGGATGTTCAGGTTCTTGATTTGCTTCTTGGCTGCAAGCAGCCAGAAATAAGGTTAATAGTAATAGTGAAAATAATTTTTTCATCTTTAAGTTGATTTGATCTATATTTTTATTTCCCATAAGCTTTATCCAATGCTATCTTGGCTTTTAATAGCTCGTAAAGTGCATTGGTATAGTTGGCTTGAGTTTGATATAATTCTTGTTCAGCTTGAGTAATTTCAATCGTTGAGCCTACACCTTCACGGTATTTGATCTGAGTGATTTTATAAATTTTTTCGGCTAGATCTATATTTTTTTGTTGAGATTCCAAGCGTTGTTTTGCACTTAAATATTGTGTTCGTGCAGTTTGAACTTCCAAATCTATGGCTCTTTCTAAGTCTATTTGTTGTAGTTTTGTTTGTTCTAACTTTAACATATCCCGTTGAATCTTTGCTTTACGCTCAAAACCATCAAAGATTGGAACATTGACTTGAAGCCCCACAACTGCTGTCGGTATCCAATTTGTATTTTTAAATAAATTATTCCCTTGGGCGGATAATTGATAAGAACCAAAAGCGGCAATGTTTGGATAATAGCCCATTTTATTGACTTGAATTCGCAATTCATTTAATTCTAGTGCTTTTTTCACAACCGTATATTCAGGTCTAGTATTATAATCAACTTTATCAGTAAGTTCTTTATCTGTAGCTTTTACAAGCAAAGCATTAATGTTATCCGTTGCTTTTATTTTTCCAGTAATGGGATAACCCATTTGAAATTTTAAAACATGATAAACTAAGTCTAACTGATAGTCTAAATTTGATAATTCTGTGTTGAGGTTAGCTAGAGATAATTCTAACCTGTCGATATCTAATTGTTCGACAAAACCTTCTTTATACAAGGCTTTAGTCTCATTTAATATTCGATCGAGGTTGGTAATATTTTTGATTAGCGTTTGTTTATTTTCTTCAATAATCAAAGCAGGGAGATAAGCTTCTCTTACGGCATCCCGAATATCTTTTACTTTTTGATTTTTTTGAATATTAATAAAGTCACGATACATTCGAGCGGCACGAAGCCCATATAGATAACTTCCATCAAGCAATAAAGCAGACATCTCTAAACCCGCTGTAATATTATTTTTAGTTCCAAATTCGAGTTCTGCAAATGTGCCTGCTGGAGCCATTGGGTCAAAAAATTCTGCAGGGACTAGCGAGACAGGTAATTGGATAAAATGTTGCCAATTAATTTTACCATTTACTTTTGGTAAACCAATAGCAGTTGTTTCTTTGATTTGTAACTCAGCATCGGCAACAG
The DNA here is from genome assembly GCA_020630435.1 of Saprospiraceae bacterium. Classification (GTDB taxonomy): domain Bacteria; phylum Bacteroidota; class Bacteroidia; order Chitinophagales; family Saprospiraceae; genus JAHDBJ01. The sequence continues at coordinate 29,243 of JAHDBJ010000031.1, read as the reverse complement.
CAATTTGATGGTTCTTCATGCTATTGCTGTTTTTAAAACCATAATCTATGGCTTCTTGAAGAGTGAAAGCTCTGACATCTTGTGCTATTGCTGTAGAAGCCAAGAGAAGTAATAGGATAAGGTTAAAGAAATATTTTTTCATTATTTGATAGTTTCCTTAAAATGTTTTTCGAATAGTTTGATGCCTTTTTCTGTAGCAATACCATGTATATGATATTGAATAAATGCTTGATAGACCTTCTCTTTAGTAAATAGATTGCTTGGGAAAATGTCTTCGGATACAATAGACTCTACTTTAGCGATATAAAAGCGAGCAATTATTTCAGGATTAAAATCCCCTCGATATAAACCTTCCGATTGACCATTATATAGGTTTTTAATAATAGTCTCATACATGTACTCCTTATGTAGAGCGTGCATGATTTCCCAACTTTTAGAATAGTATTTTTGAAGATCGTACATCGTTGAAGGGTTCAGCCTTCTAAGCATAGAAATTACATATCGAGCAATCGCTAGCATTTCATGGATAGCATTTTTAGCTCGCTTTTGAATATTGATAACTTCCCTCTTTTCTGATTCAATGTGTTGGCGCAATACCTTGTTGATAAGATCTGCCTTATTATCAACATATTGATAAAGGGTCTTTTTAGAAATACCAAGATGCCTTGATATATCGTCCATTGTGACACTTTTTATACCATAGCGTAAAAAAAGATCTTCTATTTTGTGTAAAATGTCTTGTTGTGTATTTGAATTATTTGCCACAGTTAATTAATTATGTTTTGCAAATTTATACTTAATAAACTACGGAAACAAAAAATAGTTCGAAAGTTTCCATAGTTTATTTGTTAAAATTTTCATTTAATACGAATTCAATAGTTTATCGTTATTTTCCTAGCATTAGTCTGATATATTGAATGAAGTTGCAACTATTTAGATGGCTATCAGTTCTTAATAGTATATGTTATTAAAAAAATAAAACAACACCATAATGCGAATCATCATTGTTCTAATTTTTATACTGTTTTGTATTGCAATTCTTGCCGTTTCATTATTCTATTTGATATTTAAACTATTGGTAAGTTTCAAGCCGAGTTCCAAATCATTTAGTGAGGATTTAGATAAGTTGAAAAAAGAAATAGCACTTTGGAGTAGTAATCTTGTGCCTTGGAATGAGGAAGAAATGGAATTATTATCTTTAAATCAAGAAAAAAAATCTACTAAAAAAGGATTGAATCGAAAAGCTAAAGGTATTTTCACGACAATCTTCCATGAACCACTTTTTGCTTATAACTATAAAAAATATATGGGCAAAGGCAATCAAGCCATCTTATATGCTAAGACATCTCATCGTACCTTCTCTTATTTATTAAATAATGATGAAACCTTAGTCTTTATTGACGATAAGAAAGTAGGATTGTTGAAGGATGGTAATCTAGTAGGATATGAAAATCAAACACTTGCAAAAGTTAATTCTGGAGAAACCGATACTTTAAACACTTCTATCGTCATAAATGATAGAGAAGTTGCTGGTTTGGTTAATCCAAGCAATATTGATAAGGTAAATCCTAGAGCTTTTTCTTTTGTTGAAAAGATGGATACTAAAGAAGAAGCCGTATTTTTATCAATGGCTATATTGGAATTAGTCAAACGGGATGTAGCGTAGTTTATATTTATGTTTGATAAAACTTTAGAAAATGCAAAAGTTATTTTTAGTCCTTTTTTTAACAATTTTTACGTTTAATCTAAATGCTCAAAAAGCGCAAGATAATTTAGAAGATAGTATGCAGGATTTTGAGCGACAAATGAAAGAGTTTAGAGACGAATTTAAAGATGCCTTAAGTGGAGCTAAAATCTTTGTCGATACTCTAGATTTTGACGTATTAGAAGATGGTTGGGTACAAATTGAAGGTGATAGTATTAAAGGGACATTACCGTACAACAGAATGCTAGAAAATCTTAAGCTCTTTCCAGAACCGTTTCAGAAAATGCTTCCAGGTCCATTTAAAGACGATGAAAATTTGAGCAAGATGCAAGAACAAATGAACGAAATGTTTCCTATCTTGATGGATCAAATGATGACTTTCTTAAAAAATGGAGGTTTAGATGAACTGGGCGAACAATTTAAAGAATTACAAATCCCAGAGTCTGAAAAAGACGCTACGACTCCTAAAAAACGAAAGCCTAAACCTAAACCAACGCCCAAGAAAAAGACGAAAAAAGGGAAAACCTATAATTTGTAATTGAATAAAATTTAATATAAATAAAAGGAGTCTTTTGTTTTTCTATTTGTCATGTATCTGTCCTAATCGTTAAGGAGATTAGACTATATACATTCTTTGATTAAAATCAATATTCTTAATTTTATTCTATACAAACTCGATAGAATAATGTCTAATTCCTAAGAAAATTAATAAATTGTGGGTAAAAGCATTTTGATAACTTGATGCAACACACAATTTAAATGAGAATATTCAAATTTCTACTTTCCTTAGCCTTAACACTTATTATTGTTTATGCACTCAATACACCATCTACTGCTACAGGGGAGTTCTTACCAGCTATTGGAAAATTGATCAATCCTTTCACAGGGTTTTGGCAAAATGCTGAACATACTGGAAAGCCTAAAAAAGACAACAATCAATTAGATACAAAGGCTACTGTTAAAGTGATTTATGATGATCGCTTTATTCCACATATTTTTGCTCAAAACGATAGAGATGCTATGTATATGCAAGGTTATTTATTGGCGAAACATCGCTTATGGCAAATGGATTTCTCTACTAGAGCAGCATCGGGTAGGTTATCAGAAATACTAGGAAAGAGAACCTTAGAGTATGATAGACAAAAATTGCGAAAAGGAATGTTGTTTGCTGCTAAGAATGCCCTGAAAGAATGGGAAAAAGATGAAAAGCATTTTGAATTATTGGAAGCCTATGCCGCAGGGGCAAATGCCTATATCAAAGCACTTCAACCTAAAGATTATCCTATCGAATTTAAACTACTAGGCTACGAACCAGAAGAATGGACACCTCTAAAAACGGCTATTTTTATCAAATCGATGGCAGAATCCCTCTGTGCAAGAGAAAATGATTTAGAAGCCACAAATGCCCTAAAAGTACTGGGAAAAGAAACCTTTGATTTTTTATTTCCTGAGCATTTTGAAGGAGAAAGCCCTATTATTCCACCATCTGTTAAATATGATTTTCAAACAAAAATCAAAAAAGAAAAGATACAATTGCCCATAGGGAGTATTGATTATCCACTTTTACCAAAACAACATCCACATAATGGTAGTAATAATTGGGCGGTGACAGCAAGTAAAACGGCTAATGGTAATCCGATACTCTGTGGTGACCCACACTTGAATTTGTCCTTACCATCTATATGGTTTGAAATGCAAATTCATACGCCTGAGTATAATGTATATGGGGTTACTTTACCAGGAATGCCAGGCATTATTATTGGGTTTAATGAGCATATTGCTTGGTCTATGACGAATGTAGCACATGATGTCATGGACTGGTATACGATTAAGTGGGCTGATGCATCTAAACAAACCTATATCATTGATGGTCAGGACAAAAAAGTTAACGAAGTTATTGAGAAGATTAAAGTTAGGGGAGGGGAGACAGTAGTTGATACTGTAAAATATACCGAATGGGGCCCAATTGTATATACTTCTAATAAAGATGGTTATGAAGATATGGCATTAAGATGGATAGCGCATGATGTAGTGAGTTTGGGAGAGGTAGCTGTCTTTTCAAAATTAAATAAAGCAAAAAATTATGATGATTATGTAGATGCTCTAGAGGCTTATATTGCGCCAGCGCAAAACTTTGCCTTTGCTTCTAAGGATGACGATATTGCACTTCGAGTAAATGGTTTTTTACCTATCAAACGAAGTCAACAAGGGCGATTTGTACAAGACGGAAGTCAATCGAAAAATGCTTGGCAAGGATTTATTCCTAAAAGTCAAATTCCTGCTGTAAAAAATCCTCCTAGAGGATTTGTCGCTTCGGCAAATCAACGTTCTACGACTCCTAATTATCCATATTATTATAATGCCGCTAATTTTGAAGAATATCGTGGTAGAATCCTAAATCGAGAATTGTCAAAAATGGAAAATATTACAATTCAGGATATGATGGATTTACAAAATAGTAATTATGACCTCAAAGCAGAAGAAGCCTTGCCCATGTTGCTTTGGCAGTTGAGAACGGATATATTAACAGAGGAAGAGGAAAAGTATTTGACAACATTAAAGCTGTGGGACTATAATTATGAACGAGGGGAAAGAGCAGCCGTTTTATTTAGTATTTGGTATAAAAAATTCTATGAATTAACTTGGGATGAAATCTATGCGATAAAAGTACCCACCTTATTTCCTAAAAGTCGAAGAACCATAAATTTATTAGAGGAAGATCCTAAACATAAATTTTTTGATGTTTTGAAAACCGAGCGAGTAGAAACGGCAATGGAAGTAGTCACCTTAGCGTTTAAATTGATGGTCAAGGAAGCAAGGAAATTGCAAGATAAAGAAGGCGAATTATTAGATTGGGGAACATATAAAAGTTCTACGATTCGCCATTTAGCTCGCTTAGAACCCTTCTCTAGAAATATCTATTCTAATGGTACTTATAGTGCGCTTAATGCACATAGCAAAACACACGGACCTTCTTGGAAAATGATTGTAGAATTTGGCGAAGAAGTTAATGCTTGGGTGACCTATCCTGGAGGGACATCAGGAAATCCAGGTAGCCCTTATTATGATAATTTTATAGAAAATTGGAACGAAGGAAAATATTATAAAGCTCGATTTTTCAAGAATGCATCTGACTTGAAAGACAAGGTTATGCGTATACAAGCGTTTTAAACAATAATTACAAAATCAATTCTTTATCATATTCAAAATAATAACGTTCTCCTAGACTTACCAGAATCAAACCAGCGGATTGAGCTTGGCATTCTTTTGTGATTATATCAGTTGCAATCTTTATGTTCGCATCATCTAAATGACTGAACGGCTCATCTAATAGTAGCATTTCAAAGGGCTGACACATAGCTCTAATGATGGCAACTCGCTGTTGTTGTCCATAAGATAAATATTTACATTGTTTATCGAGTAATGATTGTATGCCCAATTGTTCTGAAAGAGTCAGAATTTCAGCTTTAGATTTGTGAGCAGTAAGTTGGTTTTTTATTAAAATATTGTCTAAAGCGGTTTGTTCTGGAAATAAGCGCAAATTTTGAAAGATAATGGATAATGTTTGTTGCCGAATGGTAGCCCAAGCGTCAAGATTGATATCCTTATTTTCTACAGAATTAATTGAAAAAAAACCTTCAAAATCACTTCTCAATCCATAAATAATATGGAGTAAAGTGGATTTACCCTTACCAGAAGGAGCGAGAACCAGATGTTTCTTATTTTTTTCAAAATGAACTTCTGAATCCCAAATAGTAGAATCTATTTTTTCTCCTGTTTCAAATAGGGGAGAAGGCTTTATATGTTTTAGGTTAATCATATGTCCTCTGCAAACTCACGATAAACATTCGCATATTGTGTCGCCGAACTTTCCCAAGAAAAATCTAAATTCATTATATTTTCTCGGACGGTTTCAAACGAATTTTTGTCATGGTATAAAATACAAGCTCGGCTAAGTGCCATATAAGCATCCTCTTCACTAAATTGATCAAATCGAATACCCCGACCACTTCCATCGGGCATACCGATATCAATAACCGTATCTTTTAAGCCACCGACCGTTCGAACGATCGGTATTGTTCCATATCGGAAGGCATACATTTGGTTTAGCCCACAAGGTTCTACTCTTGAAGGCATCAATAAAAAGTCAGAACCCGCATAGAGCTGATGGGCTAATCCTTCATTGTATTCCAGAGCAGCATCAAAGTAATAAGGGAAGAAGCGACGCATTCCTTCAAATTTTTCCATTAAATAAGGATCTCCTGTTCCTAGAACTATAAAAGCTGCTTGCTGCCCCGAATGTAGGAAGCGATTAATTAAACCTGGTAACAAATCTGCCCCTTTTTCTTGTACCATCCGACCAATAAAGGTAATAAACGGTAAGTTTGGATTAACATTGAACCGTTCGGCTAGTGCTTTCTTATTAGCAGTTTTATAGGCTGCTATATCTTCATTATAGTTGGTATGAAGATGTGTATCTGTACTAGGATTCCATACTTGATTGTCTATGCCGTTTAAGATACCTAAAGATTTTGGGCGTTCATGTTGGAATAGCCATTCTAGCCCCCTTGAATTATGGCGTAATTCTTCTAAATAACTAGGAGAGACAGTCGTAACTTTCCAACAACATTTAACACCTGTAGCAAGTGGACAGATCGTATCAGCCCAATCCAATAAGCCTTTGGCATGGCCATCAAAAAGAGGCAACAAATACATGTTTTTCCAGCTAAAAGCTCCAGTATAGACACCGTTATGAATCGTAAATATTGTTGGAATATGCGCTAGTTCTTTATAATCTACAGCGTGTTTCACAAAAAATGGAATTAGACCTGTATGATGGTCATGGCAATGTAAAACATTGGGTCGGTTAGGCATTTGTTTTATCCATTCCAACACTGCCAATTGAAAGCTCAAGTATCGTTCTACTTCATCACCATAAAAATAGCCAGAAGGATCAGCATAAATACCTGGACGGTCAAATTTACCTGGTATATTCGCAACAAAGAAAGGAAAACCTAAGCTGTTACCTTCTTCTTGCTCAATGGAAAAGGGAATAATCTGATTATGCAATCTGAAAAATCCTTGATAAACAGAAACAAATTTTTGTGCCATTATCCATTTAGTATGATACTTAGGAAGAATAACACCCGTCTCAACTCCGCTTTGACAAAGATACTTAGGTAAGGCACCAACAACGTCTCCTAAGCCGCCTGTTTTGGCTGCAGGATAACATTCAGCAGCGATGTGTAGTACTTTCATAATATGGTGGTTTTGGTTAGTTTAATTCCGCTTCACTTGAGACCAATTCTATAAAGGTGGTTAATAATCGTATGCCATAAGCTGTCGCACTTTTTTCTTTGGATAAGCCTGAATTACCAAATGCCACACCTGCAATATCCAAATGTGCCCAAGCGGGATGATTGTCTGTGAAAAATTCTAGAAATTTTGCAGCATCAATACCTGCTGATAATGGTTTGCCACTATAATTTTTAATATCGGCAACATCACTAGCAAGGTTCTCATTATAATCGTCCCATAATGGTAATGTCCAGACTCGTTCCCCTGTTTGGTTTGCTGCAGCAGTAAGAGTTTCTAACAATGTTTCATTTTTAGAAAAAAGACCTGCACAATGGTAACCAAAAGTTCGAACAACACTTCCTGTTAAAGTAGCTAAATCTATTAATATATCAGGGTTGAAATGTTTAGTTATATAGGCTAGACCATCTGCTAAAATCAACCTACCTTCTGCATCAGTATCTATAATTTCGATAGTTTTACCCGAATAAGAACCAATGACATCGCTTGGTTTTATGGATAAAGCATCTACACAGTTTGGTGTTGTCGGAACAATACCTACTAAGCGAATTGGTAATTTTAATTTAGCTACAAGTTCTAGTGTGCCTAATACAGCAGCAGCACCTCCCATATCGCTTTTCATATAGTGCATATTGGTAGAAGGTTTTATTGAAATTCCTCCAGTATCAAAGGTCACTCCTTTGCCTACCAACCCGATAGTTTTATATTTTTTAGCAGCAGCACCATTGTATTCCATAATAATAAATCGAGGGGGAAATTCACTTCCTCGATTTACAGCTAGGAGACCATGTAGTCCTAGCTTTTCTATGTCTTCTTTATCTAAAACATTTACAGCAAAACCATTTTTCTTTCCAGATTGGATAGCCCAGTTGGCTAAGACTTCGGGCGATTTTTTATTACTTGGAAAATTGACCAAGTTCATGATTTCCATTTGTGTTAAAGCAGTTTCATAACCTCGCCTGGCTATCTCTTGTAGTTTATCTTTGCCTAGTTTTTGATATAAAATATCTAAATTCCCCTCAATTAATTGATGTTTGTTTTTTGTTTTTGTTTGGTAAAAACCAATATCATAAGTTCCTAGATACAAACCATTAATGGCGGCTTCAACAAGTTTTAAGATGAATTCATCCTCATCAATATAATTTAGATCAAGCACCAAATTAGATTGGATGAATTTTTTATTTTTAAAGGAGAAGTTTTTAAAAATATCGACACTATTAGAAGCTAGTGGTGCTTCTCCTAAACCAAGCAAAAAAAGTTGTTGTTTGCCGTTATAAATAGAAAACAGTTCTCCTTTCTCTGCTTTAAAATTTTGTTCTAAAAAAGATTCTGAGACATCAAAATCATTTCTAATGTCATAAAACTTTGCTTCAAGGTATTGGTCTTTTAAAATCGGGATTAAATATTGTTTGTGTTGTGTTTTTTGAGAATTGTTTATAGTGATGTTCATGGATTCATATATTTTGGGGCAAATATAAAATATCTTGATAAGAATATTTATTTTGCGAGATGTTAATACCTGATGTAAAATTAAAAAACGGCTTCTAATTTAAGTATTAGAAACCGCTTATTGGCTATTCGGAGTTAATTTAACACAATGTAAAAAGATGGAACTTTCATTTGGTTTTCGAAAATTTGAAAATAGTGTCTATCTTTTGGGGAACTATACTACCAAATTTTCTGTACGAAACTAATGAAAAAATATTGATTTTTATATTTTTAATTAATATAGCAGTAAAAAATTGTGACATAAAAAAATTAAAAGGAATTTGTTGATTTTTTGTTTAAAAAACTAGGGAAGTATATGAAATTGGGATAAATAGAAGTAAACTATGATTATATATTTTGGATTAGAATTTGGAGAGCAGGTTATTCGTAGAAAAGAAGTTGAAGCATTTTCAGAGCAGGATGTTTTATATTTAAATGAACAAAGTATACTAGAGCAATTAGAAGTATATTTAGGGATGGATGGCTATCCTAATAATAATGAATTTTTAAGAATAGAACAAACAAGGCAGGTTCTAATAAATTACTTGGAAAATGCTAAAGTCAAAGCCTTTTTTAGTGACTCTTTTTTAGTTGATCAGCTGGCTACAGCAGCGACAATTTTGTCTTTTAGAGATGAATTATTATTAAGTGGCTGGGATTTTACTGTTGATAATCATACAACATCTCGCCTAAAAGCCTTAGCAGAAATACATCATATTCTTAATACTACATTATCGCCTGGATATGCAGATCGATTTACCCTAGTTTTAAGGAATATACAAAAGTTAGATAGAAAAATTGATAGTATATATTTAAACGAGCCTAGGGCATTTTTGCCAATCCATTTGCAGCGATTATTTGAGGTGTTAGAAAAATATGTAAGGCTTCAACAAATTGAAAAACCAGTAATGTCTAAGGGCAATAACTTAGCATTTTTTCAAGAAAATCTACTAAAAAAAGACGGCAAGAGGAAGAAAATAAAACCTCGCAGAGACGACAATTCTTTATTAATAATAAGAGCAAAACGAGAAACTGAAGCAGCGACACAACTCGCTCAATTGTTACGAGAAAATGAACAGTATCGTCCCGTATGTATAATACCCGAAAAAAATAGAGCCTTAGATAGTGCTTTATACCATGAAGGTTTACCCAGTATGGGAATTCTTTCGGCTTCTTTGGGAAGACCAACACTTCAGATTTTGAAGCTAGTAACAACATTTCTTTGGCAACCTATTGATCCATTTAAAATTTTAGAATTTGTATCCTTACCTATCAAACCATTAGCAGATGATCTCTCTAAGATAATAGCCGCAGAAATGTCTAAAACACCAGGGCTGAAAGGAGATAGTTGGAATATCAGTATTGCTCAATATTTTGAGGAAATCGAAAATAAAGCTAAAACAGATTTAAGTATTAATATTGATGAAATACGAGAGCAATATAATTTTTGGTTTAATCGTAAACGATATGATGTTGATAAAACAGCTCCTAAAGAAGAAGTTCTTGATATTTTTAAATATATATATAAATGGTCGTTTAAAACTATCGAAGAAAGAGGCGCACAGAATCGTTCGCTTTTAGTTCTTCGAGAACAGGCTAAACGAATGATAGAGTTATTAGAAGCTATCCCTAAAAAAGAAACGGAATTAAATTACTTAGAGGTGGAACGGATTGTACGTACTATTTACGAACCTGCGCCTGTCCAATTTGTGGAGACACAAGTCGGACATTTGCCTTTTGTTTATAATCTTAGTGCTATCATCAAGGATGTGCCTGATATATTATGGTGGAATTTTACACAAAATGAAACCGAACAATTTTTTTCAAGATGGTATAAGGCAGAATTAGCTTATCTTAGTACAAAAAATGTTAAGCTTAATTTGCCTGAACAACGTAATAATTTAAGGCTTTGGCAACGTAAACAAGCGGTATTAAGGGCTACCCACTCATTATTGTTAGTCATTCCCGATAAGATTGATGGGGAGGAGGTAGAAACGCATCCATTATTTGGTAATATTGCAGCCATTTTTTCGGATCTAGAAGTAATCTGTTTTGATTTGAATGACCAAAGGCAAAGAAGTGAACTAGCAAAGAAATTTAATCTATTAAAACATACGAAGATAACACCTATTGAATTAGGTAAGCCTCAAACGTTTATCAATATTAAAAAAGCGGAATTGTTTAAAGAAAGAGACAAAGAATCTTTTACTAGCCTAGATGACTTTTTCTATTATCCTTATAAATGGGTCTTCAAGCATAAAATTAGATTAAACAGCTCCTCTATTTTAAGTGTCGTAAAGGATACGACACTATTTGGAAACCTTGCTCATCGCTTTTTTGAAGAAATATTTAAAAAAGAGGATATATCTAAATGGACAAAATCAAGTGTAGAACAATGGATAAATGACAATGCGCACTTGATGTTGGCAAAAGAAGGAGCGGTTTTATTGATGTATGGTCGTGAACCAGAAAAGGTATCCTTTATTAACAAAATGAAAATATCTGTCTGGCGACTGATTAAAAATATACAGGATAACGGATGGACAATTATGGCAACCGAGATGGCTCTAAAAGGAAAATTTATGGGAATTCCGATTAAAGGAAAAGCAGATTTGGTACTTGAACGAGGGAGGGAATTAGCCGTCGTTGATTTGAAATGGCGTGGTGCGAGCCGAAGAATTCAACAAATATCCAACGAAGAAGACTTGCAGTTGGTCATGTATTCTAGATTATTGACCGATGATGAGGACTGGACGCATACTTCCTATTTTATAATTGAAACAGGGGAGATGATTGCTAGGAATAATCTTGCCTTCAAAAATGATGTGAAAGCTGTAATGCCTGATTCTGATCATAGAGAAATCAATGCTAGAATATGGCAACGAATGGAAGCTACTTTTAACTGGCGAATGCAACAAATCAAAGCAGGGAAGATAGAAGTAAGAACCGAGCTTACACAAGCCGAATTGGAAGAAATCTATATGGATGAATTGCTAGATGTACTAGAAATGAAGGACAAAGACGCTCCATTTGATGATTTTAAAACCTTGATAAACCTTATCAAATAATTGCTTTTCTAATTTTTACGAGTTTTTCCAATAAAGGTTTGAGCTGAGATAGAGGTAACATATTTGCTCCATCGGATTTAGCTTCGCTTGGATTAGGGTGTGTCTCTATAAACAAACCATTTACACCAATAGCTACTCCTGCTTTTGCAATGGTCTCTATAAGTGCAGGACGTCCACCCGTTACTCCTGAACTTTGGTTAGGCTGTTGAAGAGAATGTGTACAATCTAGAATGACAGGTTTGTTGAAACTTTGCATAACAGGAATTCCTCTAAAATCTACTACTAAGTCAGTATAACCAAGCATCGTGCCTCGTTCTATTAGCATCACATTAGGATTATTGGAGGCTACGATTTTATGGATAGCGTGTTGCATTGATTCAGCACTCATAAATTGTCCTTTTTTAACGGTGACAACCTTCCCTGTTTGTGCTGCTGCGACTAGTAATTTTGTTTGGCGGCAAAGGAACGCAGGGATTTGAAGAATATCAACATATTGAGCAGCAATAGCTGCTTCTGCTTCCGCATGAATATCTGTCGTAGTGGGAACATTTAGTGTGGTACCAATCTTTTTTAAAATGGAAAGTGCTTTTTCATCTCCAATACCTGTAAAAGAATCTAGTCGGGAGCGATTTGCTTTGCGATAAGAGCCTTTAAAAATGAATGGAATTTGAAGCTCTTCACAGATGCCATGAATCGTATGAGCAATTTCAAAAGCGATGGTTTCTCCTTCAATTGCACAAGGACCAGCGATAAGGAAAAAATTATTACTATGAGTATGTTTGAGTTTAGGAATGTTGTTCATCATAATTGTTCGTTGTTGTTTTTTTCTTTTGACGCTCTAGTCATTTCTCTTTTACCTGGAGGACCAGCTAAGGCTTCTACATCAAAACCTATCTTTTTTAGATTACGTTTAAATTCTCCTTTAGCACAGTAAGTCACTAAAACACCTTCATCTTTCAAGGCATTATACATTTTTTGTAGAAAAGGAATTTCCCAAAGTTCAGGCTGTGCATTTGGTGCAAATGCATCAAAATAGATGATATCGTATTGGTTTTGTACATCAATTGTTTCAAATTCTTTTTTCTTCTTTATAAAAGAAAAATGTTCATTAAAAACAATTGATGTTTCCCAATCACAAGTATGTAGGAGTGTAAAGAAGCTAGATTCTTCTTCTGCTTGAAGCAATAAAGGATAGTTTAAAGTATTCGCTGTTTCAATTGATATAGGATAGAATTCATAACCGATATAATCTAAATTCAAGTTACGTTTCTTACTCTCAAGAAAGGTCATAAATGCATTTAATCCTGTGCCAAGACCAATTTCTAATATAGATAGAGTCGTCTTTAGAACCGCTTTATATCGAAGCGCAGCATTGATGAAAACATGTTGACTCTCTTGAATAGCCCCATGTATAGAATGGTAGCTTACCCCAAAGTGCTGGGATAAAAGCGAATGAGAACCATCCTTAGTCGTAATAATCTCGTTTTCAGGCATTACTTGAGCATTTGCAGCTGCAAGTTAAATTTTTTCTGCGACACCTTCATGCAATTCCGAAACAGAAATATCAAGATGTGTAGCTTCGTAAGTACATTCACCATTACGAATAAGTAAAAGTTGAGGAGATTGATGATGAACCTCAAAGACTTCTGCTACCTTATTAGAAATAGGACGAAATGCTAATAAATCCAAGTAGTATATATCTATTTCATTGGGTTTAAAATCCCAAGCATCTTCCAAGCGCATTTTAGCCATTGAACTAATAGAACAACGAGTACTATGCTTAAAAATACCAACAGGCTTTTGCTTAGAAAGTGCTATGATTTCCTGAATTTGATCTTCAGAATTAAGAATTTTCCAGTCCATAATGTGTATTGATCATGTTTAAATTAACAACTATTAATCTAAAACGTCTTTAACCGCAGATAGTTGACCATCAACTACCTCTTTTACAACTTCAACAGCTGTATCAGAAATAGAATTATAAGGGCAACCCATACCTCTATGGCAAGAAGAAAGCGAAGCAACTAAAGCTAGGAGGGCTAATGCAGGAACAAACTTTTTAATTATTCTGGTTTTCATTGAATATGTATTTTATAATATAAAGTTAGTGAAATTTGTGTGTAAATAGTGTAAAGTTTGTCTATAGATTTTTATTCTTATTGTTATAATAATATAGCCTGCATTGACACATGCAAGAATAACGCCAACTTTTAGCATTAAGTACAAAACTTAACGTCTTTTTAACTAAAATTAAAATACACTGTTAAGAAGAAAATGAATGTGTTACTAATAAAAACTTTCAAAATTAATTTGTTAAAAATGACTAAAAAACAGTATCAACTTCCTTTTATTTCTTATTAAATTTATTCATGGTAAAATCTAAACCAATAGCACCAAAAGAAAGCGCTGTTTGGGCAGCCTTATGGAGGATGTCAGGAAGTTGCTCTAATTCTTTTTTGTCCCATTTTCCTAGCACAAAATCTACCTGTCGCCCTTTTGGAAAGTCATCACCGATACCGATTCGTAATCGAGCATAATTATTACCTCCTAGCATCTGATCGATGTTTTTTAAGCCATTATGTCCACCATCTTTTCCTTTTCCTCTAAGGCGTTGTTTCCCAAAATTAAGATTGAGATCATCTAATATCACTAATAAATTTTGTTTGGGAATTTTGTGTTTATCCAACCAATAGCGAACAGCTTTACCACTCAGATTCATATAGGTAGAAGGTTTTAAGAGTACAAACGTCCGCCCTTTATGCTTTAGCATTGCCAAGTCACCTAATTTATCATTTTCAAATTTCACTTCTTGCTCTTTGGCAAGTGCATCCACAACCTCAAAGCCTACATTATGTCGGGTGTCTTCATAATCTGGGCCCATATTTCCTAATCCTACTATCAAATATTTCATTGTATCAGGTTCTTTTTCTTCTTTTTTAAAAATCGATCTCAACCAGTTAAATACCATTTGAATGATTTATAGTTAAATATAAAATTTGAATTGTACTACTCGAACTGACTTTTTGTCACCTCTAGTTTTGCATATCCTGCCTTTTTAACATATAAAATACAATAGCCACTTACAAAACGTCAGTTTTTTGATAAAAATTCCACTTGGCACATGTATTGAATAGATAAAATGCGTATGCAGGATTTATAGCTTTATAAAAGACAGACAAATCTAGCAACTTTTAAGGATAATTTATTTGAAAACAAAACTTAAAAATTAATAATAAAATGGGTAAAATTATTGGAATTGATTTAGGAACAACCAACTCGTGCGTTGCCGTAATGGAAGGAAACGAGCCTGTTGTTATTCCAAATGATGAAGGAGGTAGAACAACACCTTCAATTGTAGCTTTTATAGAAAATGGAGAGCGTAAAGTAGGTGATCCTGCTAAACGTCAAGCGATTACTAATCCTACTAAAACGATTAGTTCTATCAAACGTTTCATGGGAACAAGATATAGTGAAGTTTCAAACGAGGTAAAGCGTTCTTCTTATAAAGTCGTAAAAGGCGATAATGATACCGTAAGAGTCGATATTGATGGTCGCTTGTATACTCCTCAAGAAATATCAGCAATGGTACTTCAAAAAATGAAGAAAGTCGCTGAGGATTACTTAGGAACAGAAGTAACAGAAGCTGTAGTAACTGTTCCAGCATATTTTAACGATTCCCAGCGTCAAGCTACGAAAGAAGCAGGCGAGATTGCAGGTTTGAAAGTAAGTCGTATCATTAACGAGCCAACAGCGGCAGCTTTGGCTTATGGTTTGGATAAGAATGATAGAGATATGACGATTGCAGTATATGATTTAGGAGGTGGTACGTTTGACGTTTCTATCCTAGAATTAGGAGATGGTGTCTTTGAAGTAAAATCAACGAATGGAGATACACATCTAGGAGGAGATGACTTTGACCAAGTAATTATTGATTGGATGGCTGAAGAATTTATGAAGCAAGATAAAATGGATTTGAGAAAAGATCCTATGGCGCTTCAGCGTTTGAAAGATGCTGCGGAAAGAGCAAAAATTGAGTTGTCATCGTCTTCTGAAACAGAAATTAACCTTCCCTATATCACAGCCATTGACAATGTGCCTAAGCACTTAGTATTGAAATTATCAAGAGCTAAATTCGAACAATTAGCAGATAATTTGGTTCAAAGAACCTTAAAACCTTGTCAAGAGGCATTGAAAGATGCAGGATTAGACAAGAGTGAAATTGACGAGATTATACTAGTAGGAGGATCGACTCGTATTCCTAAAATTCAAGAAGCTGTAGAGAAATTTTTTGGAAAAGCACCAAGTAAAGGTGTAAATCCTGATGAAGTAGTTGCTGTTGGAGCATCTATTCAAGGAGGTGTACTAAGTGGTGATGTACAAGATGTCTTATTACTGGATGTTACACCATTATCTATGGGAATTGAAACGATGGGCGGTGTCTATGATGTCGTGATTGATTCTAATTCAACCATTCCTACAAAGAAATCAAAAATTTATTCTACAGCAGCCGATAATCAACCTTCTGTTGAGATCCATATCCTTCAAGGAGAACGCCCAATGGCTAGAGATAATCGTACTGTAGGAAGATTTATTTTGAGTGATATTCCACCTGCGCCTAGAGGTGTTCCTCAAATCGAGGTAACGTTTGATATGGATGCCAATGGTATTTTGAATGTATCTGCTAAAGATAAAGGAACAGGTAAAACACAAAATATTCGTATTGAGGCTTCAACAGGACTTTCTAAAGAGGAGATAGAAAAGATGAAAGCTGAAGCCGCTGCTAATGCTGATGCGGATAAAGCAGAAAGAGAAAAAATAGATAAATTGAATCAAGCTGACTCGTTGATTTTCCAAACAGAAAAACAACTAAAAGAGTATGGGGACAAGATTCCTGCGGAGAAGAAAGGGGCTATCGAAACAGGTTTAAATGACTTGAAAGAAGCACATAAAACGGGAGATCTAGCCGCTATTGAAACAGCTTCTGCTGCTTTATCTACTGCATGGAATGCGGCTAGTCAGGATATGTACCAAGCTACTCAAGAAGGTGCTGCTGATAATGGCGCACCACAAGATGAAAATACTTCTGATGACAATAATAGCGACGAAGATGTAACAGATGTAGAGTTCGAAGAAGTAGATGAGAAGAAATAAGAATTAGTTTAACTAAGTATTCTTTTAGGAGCCTAATAGTTTAGATTATTAGGCTCTTTTGTTATTATTGATTATCGTTCGATAAGAACAGAAAAACGGCAGCCTCAATATGATTACTGCCGTTTTTCATTAAGAATTGGCCATCTTATAATACACACCTCTTCTTTATGTGTATAATACTATCAAAGTATTAAGAAGATAGCTAAAACACAACTCAATTTTTACATTACATAGAAGAGTCATTCATTGCTGAAGTGTTAGAAACCTCTTTGCTAATTACTTCGACTTGAATTTCCTCAGGAACTTTCAAAAGATAAACAACATTATCATTAAGTTGAGTACCTCGGATAGTCACACTTTTCTTTTTGTTAGGAGCATGAAGGTAAAGACCATCATTTTTAGAGGTTGATACAACATTATAACGTCCTGCTGCAATCAATGATTTTAAAATACTTTCATTGAAATTTTTTAAACTAATATTCATTTCTACTCGTATAGTATTGCTATCCCAATGCTGTTGTTCGATTTTAACTTCTCCTGGAAGATCTACATATACTTTATTAGCGCTAGCAATTCCAATTGATTTTACTAGTGTTTTTTCTACTGTTTGAGCATATGTACAAAAAGCCATTAAGAAGAAAAAAAGCAGAGCATAATATTTTTGTACTTTCATAATTATTAACTTTTATTATAATTAATTTAACACTTTTTTAACACTTAGTCAAGATTTCTAGTTCCCATGACCTATTTTTTTGTGACATTATTTTGTTTAGGTATTAAGATGAAATGATATGTACAAAACGATGTGTATCTTAGGCTCTATCGTATTAAAATAGATCAGATAGATAATATTTTATGTTTGAATGATTTGGTGAGTTGATGGATAGGGATGAGAAGAAGTGCTATTATCAAGCACTCATAAAGAAGAACAAAATTTTAGGAATTTTGCAAAATTCCTAGTAGAAAGTTAGTGGTAAAAAAGCCTAATGCTAAGAAGAAGTATAATAGTCTTATTTTTCTCTTTTAATAAAAAGACATTGCTCCGCCTTGACTTTAGGGTAGAGTATACTTGATACGAGGTACTCGATTTAGTACAAAGAATCAAGCTACAAATATTCTTATAAAAGAAGGGGATTCTTATTTTTTGTGACTGTTTTTATTGTATCGTTATTGAAGAATTACACAACAGCGGCGATAATAGAAATTTCTATATTGACGAATTTTGGGAGATTAGCTACCTCTACTAACTCCCTTGCAGGAGCAGTTGCTTCGTTAAAATATTCAGCATAAACCGCATTGATACGACTATAATTATTCATATCTGATACAAATACAGAACATTTTAAGACATTTTCAAACGTCAATCCTGCTTCGGTAAGGATCGCCTTAATATTTTCCATTACTTGCCTAGTCTCATTCTCGATAGTATCAGTAACGAGTTCACCCGTCGAAGGATTAATAGCAATCTGTCCAGACCCATACAACACTCCATTATGAACGACTGCTTGGTTATAAGGACCAACAGGAGCAGGAGCGGATTTAGTCTCGATAATTTGTTTTGACATAGTGGGAATTAGAGTATGTTTAAAATTGGCTTTTGAGGATAAAAAGAATCATTTTTTTGATTAAATAAGGAGCAAAGAGCGAAGTTTAGCCATAGCTAAATGAGCTTTTTGGGAACACAGTTTAAGCAAAAAAAGGGCATTCTTAGCCCAAAGTGTTAAATTTTAAAATACTCTTATACTTCTTCGGCAGAAATAATCACCCTGCCTTTGTAATATAACTCTCCTTCATGCTCATAAGCTCTATGTCTTAAATGCGCTTCACCAGTTTGTTTACAAACTACTACATTTGGAGTCGCTAATTTTTTGTGTGTACGACGTTTTCTTTTTCTTTGCTTAGAGATTCTACTCTTTGGATGTGCCATTTTAATTGTTTTTATTAAAATTTTTCAAACTATCCCAAATAGGGTTTTCAGTATCGCTGTCTTCTTCCTTTTCCTCCTGTTCAAGGTATTGAAGCATTGTCGAATCACAAGGAGCATTTTCATCATTTTCACAGTCATAAACCTTTTTCATAGGAACTGCCAAACTGGTGAATTCATATATATATCTTGCGACATTCAATTCTGTCTCATAAGGTGAAATGAAGACAATATCTGCATCTTCAGAAGTATTTTCATTATACTTAATCATCAGTTCTTGATGACCTTCAATAGGGAGTTGAATTTGTTCTAAACAACGATCACAAGCAACCTGTACTGTTCCTCGAAAATCGAAATCTAGCACTATCATATCAGTACGTTTGTCTAATACCAACTCAAGTTTGATATTTCCATTTTGAATAGTAGAAGAATCAAAATTTTTATAAAAATCATTATCTAATTCAAAATTGAATTTTCTGATTCCAATCCCTAATCCTTTGATGGGTAAAGAAAATTCTTTTAAAGCTTTCATATCATACTTTCTAAAAATGCGGGGCAAAGATAGTTTTTTTTATTCTTTTAATATAATTTGCGGATTATTTTCAAAAAACTTTTTTTAAAATGGATAAAAAGATAACACTAATTACAGGAGCATCAAGGGGCATTGGTAAGGCAACAGCAATTTTATTGGCGAAAAATGGTTATTTCCCTATCTTATTGGCAAGAAATGAGATACAACTAAAAGCGGCCGTAAGTGAGATACAAGCAATGAACCTAGAAGGAACATATTATGATTTAGATATAACCAATGAAGACGCCGTAAAGAAAACAGTAAACGCTATCATAGCGCAATATGGTCGTATCGATGTTTTGGTGAATAATGCAGGCATTGGTTATTTTAAAGAAATGGAAACGATTACAACTACTGAATGGGATCAGGTGATGGATGTAAATGTAAAAGGGACTTTTTTATTAACTAAAGCAATCGTCCCATTGTTTAAAAATCAACAGTCAGGGCATATTGTTAACATTGCTTCTGATGTGTCTAGGAGAACTTTTCCAAATGGTTCTTTGTATTGTGCTAGTAAATATGCGATGGATGCTTTTACTTCTTCCATTCGAAAAGAACTTCGAGTACATAATGTAAAAGTGAGTCAAATTATGCCTGGCTTGGTTAGAACTACTTTTGATGGAGATGTAACAGAGGTAGATCGTAAAAAAGAATGGCTCGATGCAGAAGATATAGCCAATGCTGTGCTATATATTTTACAAACACCATCAAGTGTTGTAATTGATGAAGTAATGATTCATCCAATGTGTCAAGAATATTAAAAAATACCTATGATAAAATTAGAAACAGAGCGATTATTGTTACGACAGCTTCAAGATGAGGATGTGGAAGCAGTTTATGCCTATCGTTCCGATCCCGATGTTGCTCGTTATCAAAGCTCTAGACTTTATACTTTAGAAGATGCTAAGTTATTTGTTTTTGAATTAAAAGAAACCCAATTAGGAACTGTTGGAGAATGGGTACAGTTGGGAATTATTTTAAAAAATGAACAAAAATTGGTCGGAGATGTTGGAATAAAGTTGAATGGAAAACAAGCAAAGATAGGGGATATTGGTTATACGGTAAATCCTGCATATCAAAACAGAGGAATTGCGAAAGAGGCTGTAGGTTTGGTGCTTAAAACGATGTTTACAGAATTTGATGTTCATAAAATAATGGCGACCATTGATCCTAGAAATATTGCTTCTGAACGTTTATTGATACATTGGGGTTTTCATAAAGAAGCGGTGTTTCGTAAACATTATTGGGACAAGATCGATCAAGCTTGGCAAGATGAATATGTGTATGGACTATTGAAAAATGAATTTTTATAATGAATTTTAAAAAGAAAATAATACTCGCCTCAAAATCACCTCGAAGAAAAGAATTACTTACGGAGATGGGACTGGATTTTGAAATCCAAACGGCAGATGTAGAAGAAAATTTTCCAGAAGATATGCCAGTTGGAGAGGTAGCGGAGTTTTTAGCACAAAAAAAAGCGAGAGCAGCTAAAACGTTTATTAAAAATGATGAGATAGTACTAGGAGCGGATAGCGTAGTCATTCTAGGAAACGTAATTTATGGAAAGCCTAAAGATTGGGATGATGCCTATCGAATTCTTAAATCTTTATCAGGACAGATTCACCAAGTTGTAACAGGAGTTTGTTTACTCTCAAATCTAAAAGAAATTAGTTTTTCTGAAGTCGCTAAAGTTTATTTTGACGAATTGACCGAAGCAGAAATCCGATATTATATTGATACCTTTAAACCTTATGATAAGGCAGGAGCTTATGCTATCCAAGAGTGGATAGGATTGTGTAAAGTCGTAAAAATTGAAGGGACTTTTTCGAATATTAAAGGCTTACCAGTAGCGTCTGTTTATAAACACTTACAGCAATTTGCATGATGGATTATCTCTCTCTTTCCCCCGAAATTAAGACTGCAATAGAAGAAGAAAAGCCTGTTGTAGCACTTGAGTCTACAATCATAGCTCATGGTATGCCTTATCCTCAAAATGTAAAAACTGCCCTTGATGTTGAGGCAATGGTACGGGTTAATGGAGCTATTCCTGCAACAATTGCCCTTATCAATGGCAAGATGAAAGTAGGATTAAGTGCAGATGAAATTGATCAATTGGGTAGGCTAGGAGAGCAATTCATTAAAACGAGCCGTAGAGATATACCACTATTACTGGCTACTCAAGGAAACGGTGCGACGACGGTTGCTTCTACAATGATTATAGCAAAAATGGCAGGTATCAAATTTTTTGTTACAGGAGGAATTGGAGGAGTACATCATGCTGCTCAAGAAACAATGGATATATCTGCTGATCTACAAGAGTTGGCAAAAACGAATGTAGCCGTTATTTCTGCTGGAGCTAAATCTATCCTAGATTTAAAACTAACCTTAGAATACTTAGAGACACATGGCGTCCCTGTTTATGGATTTGGAACAGCAGAATTTCCAGCTTTTTATACTCGAAAAAGTGGCTTGGGGGTAGATGCCCGAATCGATGATATCCGTCTTTTGGCGAAAGCCATTAAAACAAAATGGGAAATCGGGCTTACTGGAGGAATACTAATTGCTAATCCAATTCCTGAGAAATATGAAGTAGCTTTTGATTATATCAATCAGGCTATTGAAGAAGCCATAAAAGTATCCCAACAAAAAGGTATAAAAGGCAAAGCAATTACGCCATTTTTATTGGGATATATCAAGGATATTACAAAAGGTGAAAGCTTAAGAGCCAATATCCAGCTTGTCTTAAATAATGCACAATTGGGCGCAAAATTGGCAAGGGCATATTATAGTTAAAACAATTAATTACCGCCTTCTTCTTTAGGTTGCTCTTTTTTCTTCTTTTTAAAAGGATTCCATCCACCAAGTGCATCTTTGACTTTATCTCCCACTTCTCCTGCTTTATCTCCTACAACATCCTTCACTTTATCACCAACTTGGTCTTTTACGACTTCCTCTACCTTATCTTTTACAACTTCTTCCACCTTATCTTCTACTTTATCCGTAACCTGATCAACCACTTTATCGACTTCTTCTTGTACTCTGGTTTCAACCGAATCAACTGTTTTATCAACTATCTCATTGGCTTGCTCTTTGACTTTATCGACCTCCTCATTTACCCTCGTTTTTACAGAATCAATGGCATGTTCAACGAGTTCTTTGGCTTTTGTTTCTACCGTTTCATTCAAGCTCTTACCTTCCGTGCCGAGTAATTTCAATTTAGTTTTAGGATTTTTAATACTTCCTGTCAAATTAACTAAGACATTGACAAATTCTCCAACTTCAACATTTAAACCTAATTTAGCAGCTTCATTATTGAGCCATTCTATCCCCTTATTTGCGGCTGTTCCTGCTGTACCTTTATTGAATAATTTCCTAGGAATTTTTAATTTAAAATTATAGTCCATATCCATATCTAAGCCATGCTTTCCGCCAATATTCATCTCAATATCCTTAAATTTGAAATCAAATGGACTAACTTCTACGATACCATTTTTTACTTTTAACCAATTTTTAGTATCCTTAATTGGAATTTTCTCACTTAGATATTTTGCATCAATCTGATTACTAAGCGCACCACCCAATTTTGCGACAGGCTTAAAGTTTTGAATCACGCCGTTAAGCGTATTGATAAAACCATCAACGTTGATCGTATTGATATCAGGCATCATGTCTTTGCCCATTTCTCCACTTATTTTAAACTTAGAATTAAAAACACCATCAATAAATTTTCCGATAGGAGCTAATTTTTCAAATGTATTTAACTTTTGAAAAGCTTCTTGAAATTTGAATTTATCTATAGCATAATCAATATCAAAAATTGGTTTATTATGGTCTTGTGAGTTATATCCGCCATTTAAGGTAAATGCTCCCCCTAAAGTATTGGCTTTGACATTTTCCATTGCTATCATCTCATCCTTTATAGCAACATGACCCTTCATATTTTTCAAATCCAGATTGGTATAAACCAACTCTTTGATATTCGCTTGAATATCGACATGAACATTTTCAGGTATCAAATAAGGTTCGCTAGAAGCACTGGTTGAAGTTGTAGTAGTAGCCTCCTCTGCAGGAACAAATCCCATTAATTCATTTAATTCTAATAAGTCTGAAACAAGGTCTAACTTTCCTGTCAATGTTTCATTTCCAAAAACATATCCAAAAATATTCTGGATTTTTCCTTTTGCTTGTATATCACTTTTTCCAATTTTAGAGGCGAAGTTGTCAATGACGGCTTTACTTGGTGTCATATGCCCTTTTAGATTGGTATTTTCAAGGGTATAAGTATCGTATATTATTTTATTAAAGTCACTATCTACTGTAAAGTCAAATCGGTCAAATACCGCTTGGTCAACGGCTTCTATATCGGTATTATCTGTTGTCGTTCTTGTTTCCTCTTCTGCCATCCATTCGTTCGCATCAAATAAATTGGAACGAACCTTTAGGTTTCCTTTCATGGTTTTATCAGGAGAAAAATAGGCTAAAATATTATCAATCGTTCCAGAAGCCCGAATATCAGATTTGCCCATTTTAGCATCAAATTGGTCAACTTTAACGTGTTGTGGCGTGAAGTCCATTTGCATATCCTTTATTAGAACATGTGGCATTCCTTCTGCAACATAGTCCATGTTCCGTACCTTCATATTTCCACTCATATCTGCTTTGTCGTATTGGGCATTATCAAGATAAGACATTTTGGTTTTGGCTTCTACATCGGCTATAATAATGCCTTTCATTTCTTCAACTCCTTCAAGTGGAAATGCTCTAGATAATTCTTCAAGATCGAGTACTCCATTTACTTTCGTATCAATGTCAGGATCTGATATTGGTGTTCTTAAATTGAATCGACCTTTTATAGGGTTGTTTCCAATGTTTAAATCAAATTGGGGGATATCAATCGTCATTTTATCAAAATCACTACTAGGGCTATTGACATTTACTTTTGTATTGATGCCTGTAACACCAAGTGGTAAATCAGGATATTGGAAATTTCCATTTTTTACATCTACATCTACCGCAAATGCAGGAAGATTCTTATCATTATACACGCCTTTTACAAAACCACCGATAGTCGCATCGCCACTAGCTTTTACCCCTTCAAAATCGCTGGTATAGGCACTAGGAACTAGGGATAAAATATGCTTAAAATCAGTTGTAGGGGCATTAAACTTCAAATCCATTTTAATATCATCGGAAGGCATTGCAACATAACCATCGGTATTAATTTTTAGTGCATTAATTTTAATGATATTGTCCTTGAGGGTAAATTTCATGTTTTTCATATCAGCAGTTACAGTAACGTCTGCATCTGTCTTTGCGTTTTTTAAATAAGAAATACCCCCAGACTTAGCTGTTAAACCACCAATATTTGTTTTGGTGACTAAGTCATAAATATCTTCTGTGAAATCACCACTGCCACTATGATTTAAGTCATTTATTTTTACAAAAATATCTCCTTTACGATCGTCGTACGTTAATTTTCCATTTTCAATAGTATAGGATTTTAATTTTACCAAAAAAGAACCAGATTCAGCCGCTTCGGTAGGTTCATTGGTAGCAGAAGGTTTCACAATATCATAATTGGCTGTTCCGTCATTTAATATCACAATATTAACTTCAGGCTCGTTGATTGCAATAGATTGCAATTCTATAGGTCTATCACTTTTAATCACAGACATTAAATCTAAAGTCAAATCAAAACTTTCAGTTCCTAGCAATTTAACACCATTAAATTTTTCTATACCACTAACCTCTAGATCGTTCAAGCGCACACTAAAATCAGGAAAACTACGAAACAAAGAAAGGCTAACATCACTAAAGTCAGCCTTGGCATTGATATTATTGTTAATCTCCTTTTTGACGGCTGCTACAATTTCATCTTTAAAGAAATAAGGAATAGCGAAAGCTGCACCAACTAACAGTATGAGGAGTACAAATAAGACTAGGAATATTCTTTTGATAATTTTCATTATTGTTTGTTTAGATTTTAATATAAATATAGACAGTTTTATATAACATCAATAGGGGAGATGTTGATTAATGTGTTTTTGACGCATAAAAAACGCTTAAAATATATTAAAAAGTGTTAAATATATCTTGAACTTATCTTAATATGTATGGTTTAAATAGATGATTATTTATCTAAACTAGTTTTATGAAAATAGTAGTAGAAACTATCGTGAATCAATATTATAAGCGTGTAGCAGAAGGCTTTAATGAAGACTTGTTTATGGCTTTAAAACCTCCGTTGATGCCCTTAGAACTACTAAGATTTGATGGTTGTGAAAAAGGTGATGAAGTACATATTCGGCTTGGTAAAAAGCCCATTTCAACCTTGTGGATAGCTGAGATTATTGAAAATGGTAGGGACGATAATGAAATCTATTTTATCGATATTGGTAAACAATTACCGTTTATACTAAACAAATGGACGCACCGTCATCGGATTATCAATAAATCTTCAACGGAAACAAAGATTATTGATGCTATCGAGTATTATACAGGCTTTATTCTATTAGATTTTATCCTTTATCCTTTATTTTATCTACAGTTTTTATTGAGAAAACCTATTTATAAACGTACATTTGCGGAAAATTTGAAATAGAAATCATGATCAAGAAATCTGCCCTTTTACTTTATTGTTTTATTTTATTGGGAATAGTCGCTTGTAAACAGACAGCTTCAGAAAATAGTAAATGTAAATATGGTAGACCAATGCCTATCTTTAGCAAAGAGATGAACAAAGTTAGAGAACATGAATTTCTACCAAGCCCTGATGGAAGTACAGAACATATTTTTTTAGATAATGGAACGACTGTAATTATTACGCAATCTGGTTGTAACGAGCTGTCTCAGAAATTCAATATGCGTTTAGTGGATGATTTTTCTAAAACACCAGACGATTACTGGATAGATTTAGCGGTTAAGATGTTTCAGTATTTTTCTAGTATGGATGCTGACTTAGGAACATTTGGATTATGGGCAAATGAAATTAAAATTAGAAAAGATAAAATCAAATTAAGTGAGCCTTTTGAATTAGAAGCAGGACGATGGGTAAGAATAGACAAAATTGTATCAGAACGCTCCGGTATTATTGAAGTAGAATTATCTTTAAAATAAGTAAACTAAAACTAAGAAAATAATCAACTCATGAATTTTGATTTAATTGTTATTGGAAGTGGTCCTGGTGGATATGTAGCCGCAATTAGAGCTTCGCAGCTAGGAATGAAAGTAGCCGTAGTGGAAAGAGAGTCATTAGGAGGCATTTGTTTAAATTGGGGCTGTATTCCTACAAAGGCTTTATTGAAATCTGCTCAAGTTTTTGAATACATCAGCCATGCTAGTGATTATGGTATCAAGGTAGGAAGTGCAAAAGCAGACTTTGGCGGAATGATTTCAAGAAGTAGAGGAGTAGCTGACGGAATGAGTAAGGGGATCAATTTTTTATTTAGAAAAAATAAAATAACGGTAATAGAAGGACATGGAAGGCTAGCAAGGGGGAAGAAAGTAGAAGTGACCGATAAAGAAGGGAAGAAGATAAGTTACGAGGCAAAACATATCATTATAGCTACAGGCGGAAGGGCGAAACAGTTGCCAATGCTTCCGATTGATGGCAAAAAAGTCATTGGGTATCGTAAAGCAATGAGTCTAGAAAAGCAGCCTAAAAAAATGGTTGTAGTAGGAGCGGGTGCCATTGGTGTAGAGTTTGCCTATTTCTATAATGCTATCGGAACAGAAGTAACCATCATCGAATATTTACCAGGCTTAGTACCAAGGGAGGATGCGGATATTTCTAAGGAATTAGGAAAGTCGTATAAAAAAGCAGGGATGAATCTCTTGACCAACTATGCTTTACAATCGGTTGATACAAGTGGTCGTGGTTGTACCGTCAAAGCCAAGTCAAATAAAGATGGTAAAGAAGTAGAAATCAAATGCGATGTGGTGTTATCTGCGGCGGGTGTTACTCCGAATACAGAAGATATAGGCTTGGAGGCATTAGGAATTGAAATGGAAAAAGGCGGCTTGATAAAAGTGAATGATTTTTATCAAACCAATGTAGCAGGAATTTATGCGATAGGGGACGTCTTGCCTACACAAGCCCTAGCACACGTGGCGAGCGCAGAAGGTATTATTTGTGTAGAAAAAATTGCAGGAGAGAGTCCACATGCATTAGATTATAATAATATTCCGTCTTGTACGTATTGTAGCCCTGAAGTCGCTTCTGTAGGGATGACAGAACAAGAAGCACGAGATAAAGGCTACGATGTAAAAGTAGGTAAATTTCCATTTTCTGCATCAGGAAAAGCAAGTGCTGCAGGCGCAAAAGAAGGGTTCGTTAAAGTTGTTTTTGATGGAAAATATGGGGAGTTTTTAGGGGCGCATATGATAGGGGCGAACGTAACAGAAATGATAGCAGAGGTTGTGGTAGCTCGTAAACTAGAAACAACAGGGCATGAAATTATTAAATCCGTTCACCCTCATCCAACAATGAGCGAAGCTGTAATGGAAGCTGCGGCAGCGGCTTATGATGAGGTTATCCATTTGTAAAAATATAAGTATTGAAACAGTCGAATTATTTTGAGTTTTTTGACATTCCGATAGCTTTTATTCTAGATATCGGAATGCTCAAAAAGCGGTTTTACATTAATTCTAAAAAATACCATCCTGACTTTTATACCTTAGAGTCGGAAGAGAAACAAGCAGAAATTCTAGAATGCTCCACATTGAATAATGAAGCATATAAAACCTTATCGGATGAAGATAAACGGATGCGGTATGTATTGGAGTTATTCAATGTATTAGAAGCGGAGGGACAAAATAAATTGCCACAATCTTTTTTGATGGAAATGATGGAGATTAATGAGGCTTTAATGGAATTAGAGTTTGATTTTGATGAAACTATTTTTTGGGATCTTCAAAAAAAACTCAACGAAAAAGAAGCAACATTAAAATCTAATGTTCTCCCTTTTTTAGAAAAATTTGATTCAAAAAATCCAATCCAAACGGAACTTTCAGAGGTGAAAAATTATTATTTAAAAAAGCGTTACTTATTGAGAATTCAGGAAAATTTATCTAAATTTGCGACGCGCTAAAATTCAACACTTGCCGAAGTGGCGGAATTGGTAGACGCGCTGGATTCAAAATCCAGTTCTGGCAACAGAGTGCGGGTTCGATTCCCGCCTTCGGTACTAAAAAGAAGTCTTTGACAATCAAAGGCTTCTGCTTTTCTTGAAAAAAATAACTTTTTTGTAATTGCTTTCAGTTACAAAAACAGTTACAATTGAAAGGAAAAACATACTATTCTTATCCAATTCTATGTGATAGAAAGAAAGATTTATCTAAATCATGGTACATAGAATTTTATTTTCAAAAAACAGCAAATTCAGAGCGTAAACGTGTTATCATTAAAAGTGGTAAACGTTTTGGTATGCAGTTAGATGGAAATCGTTTAAAAAATAAAAAGCAAAGACAATCTTATTTTAATGATTTATTGAAAATCATATCTTCACGACTAAATGAAGGGTGGGATCCTTTTGATACATTTGAAGAGGTAGAAGCAATAAATTGTATGGAAGCTTTAGATTATGCCCTTAGTTTAAAAAAGAATGTGTCCTATCAAACATTCAAAGATTATAAAATTAGAATAAATGCTTTTAAAAAATACTTAGATAGAAATAATCTTAGCGATAAATTAATATGTGAAATAAAAAGAAATCATATTCATCAATTCTTAAATTCAATTAAAAATACAAGCGGAAAAAATTATAATAATTATCTTAAGGTGTTAAAGTTAATATTCAACCTTCTTATAAAAAATGAATTTTTAATAAAAAATCCAGTAAAAGGTATTACCAAGTTAAAAGCTATAACAAAACAACACAAAGTATATAGTGCGGAATTATTGAATTACATACTTAACTTCATGAAATTAAATAAGAAAGATTTATATCTATGTTGTCTATTAGATTGAAGTTGTTTAAAAAGTCAACTCAAAAGAGAGATTGAAAAAAGTGTTGCAAAAGC
>JAHDBJ010000059.1 GCA_020630435.1 Saprospiraceae bacterium | reverse complement strand
CTATCTTGGTACTAGTTTTCTCATAGTATGTTTTATGTTCCTGCATCTACCTTCCCTCCTGAGATGCAGGTTTTTTTACGTCTTTTTCAATAATTTCAAATTTTTGTTCTAATCTATTTCCTTTACTATCAACTAAAGTTAGGATATACTGACCTGCTTGGGGGTTTAATTCCATTTCATGGAAATGAGTGGTTTCACCAATATATTCATTATTTAAATGCCAGTAGATTATTTCCTCACTATCTCTATGTGCCACGTTAAAAACTGTTCGGCTATACTCTCCATCTAAATCTTTAGGAATATATATTTTAGAAGGGTACTTAGGATAAATCAACTGCATAGGAGAAGTACTACGCTCTATATTGCAGTCTTTTCTAAAAGGAGGAAGCAATTTATAAGAAGGATTTTTATATTTATAATAATATTCTTGAATAGGAGGCAGTACAAACCAAGATAAATGTTTGATATTTTCAGAATGCTCACAATTGATATTTACTTGGAATTGCTCAGTTTCATCAAGGTGTACAATCCGATGGTAAGGGCAACTTTCAGATTTTAACCCTGTAATTTGAACCCATTGGGTATCTATAGGGGTACAGGTTTTTAAAGCTCTATAACCACTTTGACCACAAACAGGAATTTCAACCATTTCATCATAAGGTACATCAAAGGATTTATTTGTTTTTAATGATTTAAAAATATCAAATAATATAGGTGCAGCAGCTTTTACTCCAACTAAACCAGGACGCCCTTCACCATCTGCGTTCCCTACCCAAACACCTACAGCATATTTTGGGGTAACTCCAACTGCCCAAGCATCACGAAACCCAAAACTCGTTCCCGTCTTCCAAGCTATTTTTTTAGTAGAAGAAAAGACCTCCCAGTTGCCTTCAGTATCAGGTCTTTCAACGTTAAGCATCGCTTGAAAAGCCCAATAAATTGAAGCCGCTCCCAATAAAGTAGGGCTATTTACTAGTTTATCGGATGTATTCATTTTATGATTAAAAATATAATTGGGTTTGTGCCAATCAGCTAGATTGTATTTACTATCATTATCATAAAAATGGTTTAGCACTCTTGCCATTGAAGCATAAATACTTGTAATCTCCCAAAGTTTCCCCTCTGCACCCCCTAAAACTAAGGGAAGCCCGTAATCATCAGGGGAGCGATGTAAAGTACTTATTCCTAATTTTTGAAGTTTAAAGTGAAATTTTGATAACCCATATTTGGACAGTAGATTAATTGAAGGGATATTTAAAGACCTAGAAATTGCCTTATTAGAAGGGACGGCACCATCATACGTTTCTAAATAATTTTTGGGACGATAACCGCTTAAACTTGTAGGAACATCCGAAAGCAATGACTTTGGAAGTATCAAACCTTCTTCTAATGCTAAAGCATATAGAAAAGGTTTTAAGATACTACCAGTACTTCTAGGAGCTGTAATTATATCTACTTGTTCACCATGTTCTTCACCCGCTCTAATGACATTACCCACATACGCAATCACATTGCCTGATTCTACTTCCATTATAAAAGTCGCTATATTGTTAATGCCATTATTTGCTTGAAAACGATGGTGCTTTTCTACAATTTTGCTAACTTTTTGTTGTAGATCGTTTTTAATGGTTGTTTTAACCCTTGATTCAGTCTGTTCTATTTTTGCTCTATCCAATAAATGAGGAGCAATATTAGGTAAGGGTAGGGGCTTATCAGGAAGTGGTTCTTCTAGCGCAAGTCTATAAGAAGTTTCATCAATTGCACTTTTATCATAAAGTCGTTTTAGTAAGCGATTTCGTTTAGCTTCTAAAGCATTTCTATTTCTACCAGGATGAATTAAAGCAGGACTATTGGGTAAGACTGCCAAAGTAGCTGCTTCAGCCCAAGAGAGTAGGGAGGGAGCTTTACCATAGTAACGCCATGAAGCAGCATCTAGGCCCACTACATTTCCTCCAAAGGGAGCATTAGTAGCATACAATTTTAGAATGTCATCTTTTGAATAACTTAATTCTAAACGAGTCGATAGAATAATTTCAATGACTTTATTTAAAATATTTCTACTTTTCTTTTTACGAGCCATCCGAATGACTTGCATGGTAATTGTACTTCCTCCACTAACAATTTTTCGATTAGTGATATTTTGATAAAACGCTCTTATGATTCCTTTTAAATCGATCCCCCAATGTTTTTCAAATCGTCTATCTTCAAACTCAATAATAGCTGTTTTAAATTTATCAGGAAGGTGTTTTGTTTTAGGAAACCGCCATTGTCCATCTTTAGCAATTCTAGCACCTAATAAATATTCTTTTTCATCTTCCAATACAAAAGAGACTGGATCTTTAAATAATGGATAGGGTAAAGCAAACCAATAAACAAGAAAAATGATTATCAGTCCTAAACTTGTAAATTTGGGATGCTTATGAAAAAAGAAGCTAAAAAATCTATAGAAGGGTTTAAACATTTAAAATTTACTATTACTCCGTTAAAATTTTCTTTATTTGCATTAAAACTTCTTGACTTTTATATTCCTTTAAAGAAGCAGGATTTTCTGTCGCTTTTGCTAAATAAATAAAATTATCTGCTAGGATTTCATCAGGGTGAATAATATAGCCTGTATTTTCACCAATTTGAGTATAAAAATTAGTGTACTGGGTTACATCATTTGGACGATTGTCTTCTGGAATCCAATATGTACCATTTTTAAATTTGACTTCAATTAAGCCAAAACTTACATAAGCAAAAAAA
Source organism: Saprospiraceae bacterium (assembly GCA_020630435.1). GTDB lineage: Bacteria > Bacteroidota > Bacteroidia > Chitinophagales > Saprospiraceae > JAHDBJ01. The sequence continues at coordinate 9,877 of JAHDBJ010000059.1, read as the reverse complement.
GTAGTGATTTCAGGATTATAGCTATCTTTATTGCTATAAATCAAGGGAATAGCTTGTACTTTTTCACCTTTCTTCGTTTCTAAATCGATTAAATAATCAAAGTCAATGCCATCAGGGTTCGTTAAATATCTTTCCATCGTAAACGAATTATATTTGATTTTAGAAGCAGCTTTTTTAAATCCAATTAATTCGTAGAGTGCTTTTCGTTTTTCAGGATTATAACGAGAATAAATATGAAAAATTTCATGCAGCATAGTGGACAGGAAGCGCTGTGGATTTTGTTCCTTTAAGACATTTTGAGGAATAATGATCGCATTTTCTCGTGTATAATAGACAGATGGCCCATATCTGTTTCCGTCAGATTTAATTAAATGTATAGATTTAGGAAAAACACTTGAAGATAAATTGTTGCAAAGCCTTATAGCATCAACAAATATATTACGGACAAAATCCTTTTCATTATCCGTAAAATCAAGGACGCCATTTTTTAAAGATTCCTTATACTCATCTAAAATTTTCTTTTTATTTAAATTTTTATCAAAATCTTTTTTTAATTGAATACTCATATCAATCGTATTGATACGCTCAAAGAATTGTTCAGTATTATCCTTAGAAATTATTTCTGCGGCTTGATTTTTATCAGCAAAAATAATTTGTTGATAAAGTTTTTTTTCTATGCTAGTGGTTGGTTTATTATCAGGCTTTAATTGTTTGCAATTAAGCAAAACCATACAACTAATAGAAATTAGAAAAATAGAATATTTGAAATGTTTCATAAAAAGTATTTTAATTCCTATAAATTATGTTATGTTAAACAGGGTTTTTGAGTTTCCATCCTCCTCTTTTGAGCCTAGTATAAATTAAAAGAATCGCTAGCATTATAAAACCAAGCACTAATAGCTTTGAACAATACCATGTTGGCTTTATTTTAATTGAAGATGGGTTACCTATAAGTACAAAATTTGCCCAAAAATTTGGGTGCGCTGTTAATAATGTGCTATGTTCTAAAAACTCTTTTTTTGCTTCATGTAGAGCAACATTCTTGGCTTTACCCTCTTTTATTTTTCGGAAAAAATTCTGTATTAATTTAGATGTAGATTGATCTTCTGCATTCCATAGACTCATTATTGTGCTAGGACATCCTGTGTAAGAAAATGCTCTAGCCAAACTCATCACCCCCTCCCCTTTCACTAGTTGACCATCACCTGTACTACAAGCACTTAACACAACTAAATCTGCATCCAATTTCAAATTCAATAATTCGTATACATGAAGGTAATCGTCTTCAAGATTATCTTTTGATGTCGTAAATATTAATTTAGATTGTTTGGGCTCTTCTATATCGACTAATGCGTGCATCGCTAAATGCAATATACGATATTGGTGTGCTTTTACTTTAAAATTATTTTCTGTTGCTGTTTCTGCTATCCAAGATGTTCCATTAAAGATAGAATTGGTATTTAAGATTTCTTCTTTATTGGCTTTTAGTTTCCCTAATTTCACTCTAGCGGCATGAGCTAATTTACCCTTTTTGTATATTTTACGTTCTTCAATATTATCATAGCTTGGTGCGATACCCATATATGAGAATTTTGCTCTACTAGAATGTACAAATTGGTACAATAAAGAAGCAGAATATGCATAATTAATTTGTGCTTTGTTCAAAAGGTATGGTAGATTGTGGTAGGCTCTGTTGTTCTGATTCGGTAAAGCTGTTAATAAAGCTTCAAAAGGAATATAATTTAACCAACTATCAGGTACTATTGTTAGTTGATATTCAGTTTGTAATTTATTTTTGACCATTTCTGGAATAACTTTATGATAAAGCGCAGCTGCATTTTGAGTATATATATTAAAAGAAGCCTCTGGTTGACGTAAAAGATAATCTATATTCGAAATCCCCTTACGCATTCCTCGAATGTTTTTAACAAATGTGCTATCCAAGTTTATTTTTTTGACTTGAAAATCATTTTTTAAAATGACAAAACTATATAGACTTCTATCAGATATAAAATACTCAATTAGTATTTGTTTATTATCTAACTTATCTTGAACTTCAGTCGGTGTAATAATTTTTGTGTCATACTTATATTGATAATAATCTGGATATTTTTTCTCTAGAGTTTTGATGTAATTATTAAGTCGTCTCTTTGAATTTAATATCTCTTCCCTCAATTCTATGTTATCTTCATATACTAAAAGCAATTCTTTCTCATAAATAATAGCTTGCTGTTGTTTGATATAAGTAGAAATAGTGTCTGGTAAGTTTGCATTATTCTTAGCTTCTGAATCACGTAATACATCTAGCAAGAGGATGGCTTTGCTTTTTTCACAGAAGTGAAACGCAATTTCTTTTTCACCCAATAAAAAAGCTGTTTCTATTGCCTTTTCATAGATAGGATGAACTTGTTTTCGCCAAAACAACTTAGAACCGTCTTCTTGATGACTAAAACGAATATCATCAATCAATTCATCTACGATTTGATATATTTTTAAAGATTCTCTTAAGTACCTCTTATTATCAGTTACATCATACCACGTTAAAAATCCTCTTGCCTTTGAAAGAAGATAAGTTAGCAAATCTGTTTTAGCCCCAACAATAATATGATCTTCAAAATCAGGATTAGAGTATATAGATGTATCTCGAAAATTTATGGTACTGTTAATTATCGCCAGTTGAAAATGTTGGATAGCTTTTTGAAATTTATCTTGAGCTAAATATATTTCAGCATAATTTTCATATAAAGAGGCATATTCAAAATTATACGCAGAATTTTCATATAGCTTTTTGGAGAGTTTGAATGCCCAATCCAAATCCTCTTCTGCCCCATTATTATCTCCCATTTCAATTTTAGTAACAGCCATATTTTGAATAGCCCCAATTTTATTGATTATATCATATTCATCACGTTTAGAGAAGCTATTAATAGATTTTTGATAAAATTTTATGGCTTTTATCTTATCTTTTTTTGCCCAAAAATCAGCAAGGTGTGTATAAATTATTGATTTATAATAATCTGTATCTTCATCTAAAGATTCTAGAATCTCTTCCAAAGATGCATCAACTTCTTGAGCTTGATTCAATAGGCTCAAGGCAATTGTTCTTTCTATTTTTGCATCAATTAATTCTTCATTTTCTTCTGATTTAGCATATAATGGTATTGCTAAATCGTAATTTTGAACTGCCAATTTATAATCACTTTTTATATCATAAATTTGAGCTATCTCTCTATAAGTTCTTGCCAGATTTAACTGCTTTTTTCCTTTATAATATTTTTTATAAATATCTTGAACTAAAAAATTTCTATCTAAGGCTTCATCATACCATCCAAGTCTTTTATAAAAAATAGCTAAATTTTGTTTGCCTCTAACAACTTCAAAATGATAACTGGGATATATATTCTCTTTTATTTTTATCGATTGCTGTATAGTTTTTATTGCTTCAAGATATTGTCCTAAGTAGAAATATTCAGCTGCTACATTATGTAATATTCCTCCTATTATAGAATCTTGTTCTGCATTCCTTTTTTCATATTGCTGTAGAATATTATCTAATTGAAGATCAACTTCCTCTATTGATTCCTCAATATAATCTGGAGTAAATTCAACTAATAAGCTATCTAGATTTGCTTTTTGCCCAAATACTATTGAACTAAAAAAAAAGACATAGAGAAATAAGTAAAACTTCATAAGAGCAAAAATAAATAAACAAAATGAGACTGTCTCATTCATTAACGAGACAGTCTCTAAAATAGTAAATCACTCTTACTACTGTATCACTAATTTAATCTGTTGTATTTTATCTTTTTCTTGTAGGCGAATCAAATAAATACCTTTCGCTAAATTAGCTGTTTGGAAGACATTTGTATATTGATTCAACTCTTTAGTCATTATCTGTTGTCCTGTTAAAGAGAACATTTGCAATTGTACTGGAAATGTAATGCCCTCTGAAAAGTCAATATTGAATTGATTGCTTGAAGGATTGGGATATAACTTGGTTTGTGAAAGAATATCTTCTTCTATACTATTTATATCCGTAGAGCCTACTAATCTTGTATTATTACTTTGACATTCTTTAAACATTGCTAAATCAATGATTTCGGAATTTATGGTAGCCATTGAAAAATCGACAACATAACTATCGTTTGGATCATCCATATCTAAACTATAGAAATTATTGCCATCTTTATAAAAGTTGATTTTACCATCAAGTACTTCAATTTTTAAAAGACTTGAAGTAGTATATGTTGTATAGTCATTTTCTATAATATTACCGCCTCCAATAATAGAAATCTTTTCATTGCCTTTCGTATACATTCCATATTCAATAGTATTCCAAGAACCATCCGTATCCATTTTGGATAAACCAACAACTACATTCTGATCTTCTTTTACTTTATAAGTAATGTATTCACCATTTGAGACCACAATATCCGATGCACCACCTTTCCAGCCTGAAACGGTCTTTGTAATTATATTTCCTACGATACTTATGCCATTATCAACCGTTAAATTGTATGCTGTATCACACAATTCTATCACTGGTGTGGAGCATTCTTTAAAAATTTCTAAATCTATAATTTCGGAATTTATAGTAGCCATTGAAAAATCGACGACATAGCTATCGTTTGGATCATCCATATCTAAACTATAGAAATTATTGCCATCTTTGTAAAAATTGATTTTACCATCGAGTACTTCAATTTTTAAAGTATTTTCATCCGTATAAGACGTAAAGTCATTTTCTATAATACTACCGTCTTCAATAATGGAAATCTTTTCATTGCCTTTCGTATACATCGCATACTCAATAGTATTCCAAGAACCATCTGTATCCGTTTTGGATAAGCCAACCACAACATTCTGATTTTCTTTTACTTTATAGGTGATGTATTCCCCATTGGATACCATAATATCTGATGCACCACCTTTCCAACCTGAAACGGTCTTTGTAATTATATTTCCTACGATACTTATGCCATTATCAACCGATAAATTGTAATCGGTATCACACAATTCTATCACTGGTGTGGAGCATTCTTCAAAAATTTCTAAATCTATAATTTCGGAATTTATGGTAGCCATTGAAAAATCGACGACATAGCTATCGTTTGGATCATTCATATCTAAACTATAAAAATTATTGCCATCTTTATAAAAATTGATTTTACCATCTAAGACTTCGATTTTTAAAAGACTTGAAGCAGTATATGTTGTATAATCATTTTCTATAATATTACCGTCTCCAATAATAGAAATCTTTTCATTACCTTTCGTATACATCCCAAAGTCGATACTATCCCAAGAACCATCTGTATCTGTTTTGGATAAGCCAACAGCTACATTCTGGTCTTCTTTTACTTTATAGGTGATGTATTCACCATTTGAGATTGCAATATCCGATGCACCACCTTTCCAACCTGAAACGGTCTTTGTAATAGTGTTTCCTACTACACTTATACCATTGTCAACGGTCAAATTATACGTGGCGGAGCAATAATCTAGAGTAGCTGAACTTCCACAAGCATACATTTCTAGATCGACAACCTGAGCATTTTGATCATAAAAGAAAGCACGGAAACGAAGATCATCTATATCAGGATCAACATTTAAATTTTCATAAAAAAGATTTTCATTAACATAAAAAAGAAGATTTTCATTACTAAGTACTATTCTAAAAATACTCTCATCTGTATAAGTCGCTACATCAGAAGCACCTCCTAGTATATCAATTGTCCCATCTTGATTTGCCCAAAAGCCATTACCACTATTAAGAGCTGCGATATATGAAGAACCATCTTTTAATTTAAATTGATAATAATCTCCTTCTTTTAACAATTCAGTGGTTGTACAGGCAATTGCATTCCCATTACCTGTAGGAGCTGTTTTTGTAATTGTCTTTTTTATTGTAGAGCCTGTTACTGTATACCCATCAGCATTGGCATGAGTTTCTAAATCAAATTCACAAACGCCTTCTGGTATGCAGTCAGAAAATATCTCTAAATCCAGTATTTTTGCATTTTGGTCATAGATTGAAAAATCAACATAGTAATTTGTTGCAGAAGCAATAGTACTTCCAATTAAGGTATTATCTTTATAATATTTAACAACACCGCCACTAAATGCTATCCTAAAAATAGTATTTTCATCAAAAGCATCTGATATATTATCATGTTGTCTTAGCCCATCATTGATTACAAAGTATTGAGAACTGTTCCAAAGATACATTCCATGATCTATTGTATTAAAAGTTGCACCTTCACTATCTGTCTCTGATAAGCCTATAACAAAAGTGTTTCTATCTGATAATCGGAAGGTAAAATAATCTCCCTCAGAAATCATAATATCTGAAAGACCTCCACCAGGGCTACTATCGTTTAATGGCCAATCTGAATTTGGACTTGTTTTTGTAATTGTTTTTTTAGAAGCTGTTCCACTTACATTTATACCTACTGGATCATTTATTGCAAATTCACAAGCTATATTTTCTTCCGATGAACAGTCTTGAGTAATTTCGTTGTCTACATTACTAGGTTCTGATAATGTACATTCTTTTACTGCTCTTACTCTATAGTTGTATTGTTTTTCACAGTCTAGACCTGCATCTGTAAATGTTGTGGTATTGGCATCTACTACTCCTACGATAAAATAATCTAAATCCATATCTTCTGAACGCTCTATTCTAAATTCATTTTCATTATTTGAGTTATCTATCCAAGCTAAGTCAACTGAATTTTCAGTAGGATTTGACAATACTAATCCTGAAGGAGCTAACAACATCTGATCAGTAGTAGTGGCACAATCTCTTGTTTCACTTCCTCCCAGCGCTCTCCCTTTGTTGTTATTGGGTACCACCCAGTAACAATATTGTGTGCAAGGATCTAGATCTGTAGCAATATAACTTGTTGTATTTGCGGGTAAAATAGCTACACGATCGTATGTGCCTTTCAATTCATCATTTACATAAATAAAATATTCTGTTTCATTACAAGCATTATCATTCCATGTAACTTGTATCGAGGTTTCTGATAGCACTGTTGCAATAGTATTCGATGGAAAACCTGGAAAATCAACATCGGGATCACAACCCTTTGTTTTTAAACAGAAAACTCGACTATAATTGGATGCACCATAAGCATTGACTGCTTTAATTCGATAATAGTAGAATGTATTCTCGGTAAGTCCTTCATCAACGTATCGATCGGAATTAGCGGGTAGTGTAACTATCATTTGAAAACCACCAGTTGATGATAATGAGCGTTCTAAAACAAATTCATCTTCATTGGTAACATGATCATCAAACCATCTAATTCTATTTCGATCATGCCCCAAAGTATATCCCCAAATATCATTAACATTTTCTGGTGTTGGTACTAATCTAATTTTTTTAGCTTCTGAACGAATACTTGAGGCTCCAGTAGTTGTTTTTGCAATAACGCTAAACCAAATTTCATCCTGATTGGGCAATGTATTCTTATTTATTAATGCTGAAGTATTGGTCGTATTTAAGATCCATTCCCATTGAAGCGTCGTAGGATTTAAATAATATACCTCATAACTATCAGCTGATGCTATATTAGACCATTGAATAGCAATATCATTATTTGTTCCTTCTTCCAAATTCGTAATTTCGGGTCTTCCCATTACAACAATTGGATCATTGGTTGTACTTGAATAAGCTCCTCTCGATATTCTAAATTTTGCTTGACTGGTTATGGTTACTGGAGTAAATACATGATGTCTAGCATCTGCAGGTATTGAGGCATCTAAAACAACCCAAGTATTTCCACCATCAATCGTATATTCAAGTACAAATGGAGCATTTGAATCATCGGTTGCATTCCAGTATATTGCAGTTGGTCTATCTTTTAATAAGGTCTCTCCTCCTAAAGGAAAGCTCCATTCGATTTCTGGATAGATAATATCATAAGAAATAAAATATTCTTGTGTTACTCCGAATGGTAAACTAGCAGCATTAACGGTAAAGGTGTAAAGTCCAGCAGCAGAATTAGATATTGTAACTTGTTCTATATTATTGATATTATCTACTCCTCTTGTAGCAACTGCTTCCGGATTAGCTGGATCTAAAACCCAAGGATTTATTGTATTATTTGCAGGATCTGTAACTGTCAAATTTAAATCACTCACTAGTATTGGAGCAGAACCAGAAGCAACCGAAGGATCATGCCAATAAAGCATCACTTTCAAGGCTTCCGCATTAGAAGGTAATGAAATCTGATGTGTTTTAGTTGAATTTGCATTATCAATGCTTCCTATAATATATTGTCCACTAATAATATTATCAATAGCCCTTTTCCCATTTATTGTTCCAAAGCCATAAGTATAATCTGGTCCTTTATTTCCTAAATCTTCGGCAGTATTGCAAGCGATTACTTTCATCAAACCACTTTTAGGATTGGCTCCAGCATTCTCTTCTCGATATTGTTCTATCATTAAAGCTACCGTACCTGAAACCGTAGGCGTTGACATACTTGTCCCTGTTTTTGTACTATAATTATTATTTCTTGAAGTGGAGGTAACACTTGTACCGATGGCACAAATTTCAGGCTTAAGTCTTCCATCTAATGTTGGTCCTCTACTTGAAGAAACATGAATATTTCTATCATAATTTATATTTCCTACAACCAATGTATTTTTAGCACATTGAGGTCCGCTAGGTACATTAGAATAAGTCAATGGTTGATCATTACATTCAAATTGCCCATAATTTCCAGCCGCATAAATATGCAGTACTTCTTCTTCTTGAAGCGCAATATCATCCAAATCTTCACTTAAATTATCATACTCTCCTAGAAGACCACATGAGAATCCATAACCGTAAGAGTTCGATGTAATAACCATATCATGGTTTGTACTGAGATTAACTGTACTATAAATAATACCATAAAAAAATTCTGTAATCATCGTGCAGGAAGCCGCTATTCCTTTTTGAAGTTCATCTAGTATTCCTGCTCCTCCAATTGTGCCATGTACATGATCGGTATGATCAAATGCACCGTATGCCCAATCCGTTGTTTCTGTAGTTATTCTTCCTTCCAAATCGAAGTGACTTCCCGTAAATCCATTGTCTCCAACCCCTACGGTTACTCCCTGTCCGTCTAAATCATAACCTCCAGCCGTTGAGCTTATATTTAAAATATTAATATTATGGGACGCCCTATTTTCATAATTAAAAACCTCAGGTTTACCTTGATAAGGTCTAATATATGAAACTAAAGGTGATTCCGCCAATTGATCAATTGTGGCTTTTTTTACACGAACTGATATGGCTTTGCCAATGTCAGTTGTATATCGATTTAGTTTTAAACGCTTTAATTCTGTATTGATTTCTTCTAGATTTACATCTTTGTGAAAAATCAGTACAACTGTTAAATAATCATTTTCAGGATTAGCCGTTTCAGGAATATCATTATCTCGTATAGATTGGGCGATTTTTGTTTTTCCAAAATCGTTTGTAATGTATTTTATGCTTAGATTTTTCAAAGCCTGACCATTCAACTTATTAGGAATACTTAAGGTATAAATCCCTTCACCATGATAACTTAAAACTTGAATATTTTTTTTAGTTAAATTTTTTAAAATATTCTCATTTAACATCTCTTCAAACTCAACCATTGCATAATGATTGTCTTTGTGTTTTGTCTTAGAATCAACTTGGTAGGTCTCTACCGTTGATTTTTTTTGAGCAAATATGCTTTTTACTTGAGTTGATCTAGAGTTGTTTTGTCCAAAAGAGAGTGCGGTGATACTCATCAAAAAAAGTAAGAGTATCATTTTTTTAATTGCAATTTTCATTTTATAAAAGTTTAATTATTAAATACTTATATATAAATATTAATAACAACTTTATAAAAAA
>JAHDBJ010000030.1 GCA_020630435.1 Saprospiraceae bacterium | reverse complement strand
AATATAAGGCTCATTTTAAATGGTCTTTAAAAAATACAATAGAATAATCTCTATTAGTTCTGCTCAAGATGCAAAAGATTTTTTAGAAGACTTACAGAGTAAAATAAGAATTCAGTTTAATGCTGGCAAAAAACTTGACGAAATAATATTTACACCATGACTTATTTTTCTATTCAGTACGAATATAGCCCCAAAATCATAGGGGTTAAAGAACTTTGTCAAACAAGGCTTTTAGTTGAAGAGTATGACTATGACACTCAGGATTCTATTCGTAATTATTGGAGGCAAAGACCAATAATAAAACCCCAGTTAAATACTTTTCTACTTGAAAAGAAAGCAATAATTACTGATTTAGTTTCTAGTACTCAAGGGCATTCTCATTTTGGTTTATTGTTGAGTAATAAGTTTATTAATTTTTTAAACCAATATTCTAGACAAGAAGCTTTTATCATACCAATTCAATTTGCATACAAAGAAAATAAAGCAAATTATACTGGTGGACATTCACTATTTATATTAAAAAATTCGATCTTAAATTATTTTAACTTTAAAAAATCAAAATTTAAAATAGTTAGTATTTTAGAGAAATATCATAAAAATATTGAAATTAAATCTGTTGAAAGTTTAGAATATTTTTTTAAACCTAATGAGGCTATGTTATGGCATCATAAGATTATGTTTGATTTCATAGAGTTTAGTTCAGATATGAAGTTTGATATTTTTAGATTGGATCAACTAGGAGGATATTATGTATCATCCAGATTAAAAGAAGCAATAGAACGAGAAGGTTTTACGGGAATGAGATTTGAAGAAGCTAAAAATATTGTTGTTGATAAGGCATAATTATTTCACCCTACTTGCTTCTAAACACAGAAGTAAGTAGGGTTTATATGCTTAATAAAATATCTAGCCAACAAGCCCATGATATTATTCAAAAAGCTGCACAAGCAGGTTGGCATCCCAGTCATATGAAAAATGGAATTAATTTGGATAAATCTATTCATAATGGTTGGGATACTGCTCATTCTATTAACTCTCAAGGGCTTAATAGTTATTTAGAAGCAAGTAAGAGTATGTTTAAATTTAAGAGTTCTATGAAAAAAGGGCTGACAGGGTTTGAAACAAGAGATTTGAGATAAATAAAATTAAATCGCTCTAAACATTATCTATATCAACACTATTCTATGAAAAATAAGAGCTATACGGTTAAACTAAAAAATGGATATACTTATACTTTTTTTGACATAACATTAGAAGAAGCAAGAAAGCTAGTTAAAGAGAAGTCTGGAAAATATTTACAACAATATTCCTCACCATCAAGTGAAAAACTTGTATACTTATTAGATAATGGCACACTTGTCAGAACAGATTATGTAGATGCAATTTTATATGAGTCTCTTGAAGATTATCTAGTTGCAAGACAAACTATTATCAACAAAAAACTGCCTAAGCATCCATTTAAGCGGATTATATATACCGCAGAAAAAGGGAAGGTGATATTAGAAGAGATTTCCAAAAAAGAAGCGACTAAACTGGTCAACAATGGGGCAAAATTGATAAAAGAAGAGAGGGATAAAAAAATCTATACTTTAGAAGGAAATGCTATTTTGATGTTCACCAAAAGCGGTGAGCAAAATTCTATTTATCCTTCTTTAGAGGAGTATAAAGCTGTTGAAAATTTGTTTATCCCTAGATTAGACAAACCTATTATGCTAGGGCGAAATCCTTATGGAGAAGACTTTCCGAATCATGTAGATGAATTAAGCAAGCAACTTTTCAGGCTTTTGAAATTACCGCTTAAATCAATGGATTTCTCTAGGCGTAGTTTATTCGAAGTAGAGAAAAAGATGTATAATAAAACAATCTGCGATGAATGGACTGATCCACTTTTCTTACCCTTGATAGCTTATATTGGTCAAGTTGTGCAAAAGGAAGAAGGAGGCGGTTGGGAAATGGTACATCATGAAAAATACGATACTTGGTCGCCTAATTTTCGAAAAACAGATGGCAAGTTGAGACTTTTTTATAAAGATTTAGATGAAATTTTTGATGTCTATATTAAAGATTTCATCGCCATTCCAAAGTGTTAACGTTCAAAAGAAATTTGGTATAAATAAAATGTAAAACTGCCTAAGGATTGTTGCTAACTATAAAAATGACAATCGTTGGGCTTTAAATACACTGTAAAATAAATTTATTAAACTTTTGACCATGCTTTTTTCTCCAATTTGTCGTTGTGTACTCGCCTTGATAGCTATGGCTATCAGGCTGTGTCACGCCTCAATTTGAATAAAAATTCATTGTTCAAAAATATCAATTAACTTAATTTACAGTGTATTAAATAAAAACGATTTTATGATAAAAAATAAATTATTATTGCTTTTAGGTTTAGCCATCTTTATTTCTTGTACGACAACTAGAAACAATGCGACAACTGAAAAAGTGCAAAGCCCAATGGAAGCCATTTGTTCTTGCCAAAACTCAAAAGGCAAAACGATTGATGCTTATGCTCAAAAAGAACAGAAACGAATGGGGTTCACACAAGAAAAATATATTGACTTTTTAAGAACTTCGAAGTCGTTTATGAAAGCGGACAATTGGTTATTCAATGCTTTTATAGAAGATGAGGCATACCTAAAAAATCTTAAAGCAGTCGCTACAAAACTAAAACAAGAAAAAGAAGCTTTTGGTACACCCAAAGACTTAGAGATGATCGAGCAAGAATATCCTTTTTGTTTAGAGGCATTGCCTTATTTTTCAAGGTTTTTAAATTAACTCAAAAAGCGACAAGTACCAACTTTTATGAAAAAATGATTTTAGGAAACGCTCTCACTCCACCCTTATCCCTAACTCAGAAACCGCAGAGACGCAAAAGAAACCCAATGCTTTTTGTTCGTTCGGTAAGGTCGATGGACTAATAATATTACTAGGTACATTGGATACAGGCGGTGCAAAAATGGTATTGTCTCCTAAGGTCATTTGTATTTGTGCCTCTGTTAAAAAATAGAAGGCTTCTTCTGAGATAGAGTGGATTTCCACTCGGATAGAATCCCCTTCTGCATAGGGAGGAAGGTCGGAGGTATCGGTCGCTTCATCCCCTGAATCTTCAACACGATTAACCGAAAAACGGATTGGAAAAATAAAGATAATCCCATCAATTCCCGCATTATTGACCGATGAATCGTAGGCTATATTAATTTCAGAAGGCTTATTGAGAAATTGTCCATTTTTAAAGGTTTTTATCCAGTAGGTATTTCCTAATCCGATGAGATCTCTAGCATAAAATTCAGCGTATACACCATCGGGCAAACCGTCTAAAGGTGCTTCTCCTTTAGTGTAGCTTATAGAATCTACTTGTGTCGTTGGATCGACTATCGTGCTAGCACTATACGTCAAACCATCCACTTCTATATTCAAATTATAAGTTTTCCCTACAACTGCAAATTCATTAGAGGTGGATACTTCTAGGATATAATCACCATTACTATTGACGTCCACAAAATCAAAAACATTTCCATCATTATCTGTCACTTGTACCGTTGCCCCTAGTACAGGGTTTAAAAAGGTATTGTCAAAATAATTGGAAGTTTGTCGGAGTTTAATGACTTGATTTTCTTGTTTGTCATTTAACCAAGCATCTATGACTAGTTGTGGTTCTGCCTCCTCTAAATCAACAGATATAACATCTTGACAGGCAAAGAATAATACAATAATAGCTAAAATGGAGAGTAATATATTTTTAGTCATGCTTAAATGTGTGCTTTAATGTTCTAATTACTACTACAAATAAACAGCAAAAAAGTTAGAAAGCATTCATGTAAATGAATGAATTATTAATTTTTTCATCCATCAATAAACGATAATATTTCTTCAATGTATTCTCTATGGTTTGCCAATCTTGGCACTTTTGACTGACCACCATATTTTCCTTTTGACTTGAGCCAATTGTGAAAACTTCCAGTAGGCATTGTTCGAATGCTTAATTTTTGCAAAGCCATATTCTTATATCGTTTCGCCTCGTAGTCGGAGTTGACCTTTTGGAGGTTAATATCTAATAAATCATTAAATTTAATTAAAGAGTCAGGATATTTTTCAAATTCAATTAGCCATTCATGTCCCCCCTTATTTTGTCCTTCTATAAAAATCGGAGCAACGGTATATTCCTTAACCGCAGCCCCTAAAGTGCTACAAGTCATTTCCAATGCCTTATCGGTATTCTCTATCATCACTTCTTCTCCAAAAGCATTGATATAATGTTTTGTTCTGCCTACAATTGCTATTTTAAATGGATTCTTACTTGTAAATTTTATAGTATCTCCTAGAAGGTAACGCCACAATCCTGCATTTGTAGAAATAACCATTGCATAAACCTTCCCTACTTCAACATCCTCTAGTAGCACCGTTTTAGGAAACTCCTTATCCCACTCCTCCATGGGTAAAAATTCATAGTATACACCATTATCTAACAACAACAACATATCATCCTTATCCATCTCATCTTGCACCCCAAAATAGCCCTCCGAAGCATTATAGGTCTCGACATAATTCATCTTATCTGAAGGAATATAAGACTGAAACTGGGAGCGATAAGGTTTAAAACTAACACCACCATGTACATATAATTCAAGATTAGGCCATATTTCAGTTATGTCATTTTTCCCAGTTAACTTTAGCATTTCCCTAAACAGCACAATTGTCCAAGTAGGCACCCCTCCTATATTTGTCACATTTTCTTGGCTGCAAATTTTTGCCATCCGCTTGATTTTTTCTTCCCATTCGGACATAAGTGCTGTCTCAAAATCAGGGGTGTAAAAGTATTTACCAACCGTAGGCATATTTTGAATCATCAAGGCAGAGACATCGCCTCTTTTGGTTTTCATGTTTGCAGCAAAAGGTTCATAAGCACCTCCCATTACCAAACCTTTTCCTGAGAAAATCTTAGCATTGGGATGATTGACGTGGTAGGTTGTCAACGTGTCCCAAACCCCTCGTATATGACAGCCTTTTAAATTGTGTAGAGAGACAGGAATAAACTTACTTTTATCACTTGTTGTCCCAGAAGATTTAGAAAACCATTTGACTCGACCTTTCCAAAGTATATCACGCTCCCCGCACATCATTCGGTGAATGTAAGGTTTAAAGTCATCATAGGCTTGCACGGGTATCCTATCGGCAAAAGTTTTTTGGGAATAAATACTTTGATAATCATATAATTTACCCCATTCAGTTCCCTTAGCACTTTGGATTAATTGGTGGAGTAAATTTTTTTGTACTTCTACCCCGTTAGTCTTGAAAAAATCAATCCTTCGGATTCGGTGTTTTAGATACCATGAAATTGTAGCATTCAGTAACATAGCCGAAATTATTTAGAGTGAGACCTTAAATACTTTGATTTTATAGATTATGGTCAGCTTTTAGTATAACTCTGATTTTATTCTATCAAAAAGATACACTTAACTCTTGTTGTATTTGTTTTTCATTTGTATAGAACCTCATTTTATGGTAGTTGATATTTGTCGTATTAAATTTTACCACTTATCAAAAATAGATAAAATATTATAGAATTAGGTAACGAATAAGGGTCTAAAAAATATTGTCTCAAGCCTTTTTTATTATTTATTAAGATATGAGTAAGGAAAAACGATATATTTTTGAAATCTTATAAAATGTTACTTCTCATTAAACGTTTTATTATAAAATTACCTTTAGTTTAATTTTTAAAACTTTTTTAATGAGAATATACCTTATTGCTCTTCTTTGCATAGCAACTTTATCCTCTTGTTCTTCTAATCTAGAAACAGTAGAGAATTATGATGAAAAAGGAATACTACTAGAGAAATATACAAGAAAAGTAGAAAATTATGCAAAACATGGATTGTATAAATCCTATTACCCAAGTGGAAAACTTCAACAGGAAGTCGACTATGTAGATGATATCATTAACGGTTTGCAGATCTCTTATTTTGAAACTGGTGATACCCTTAGTATCGCAACAATTAAAAATGGGCTGTTTGATGGGAATTTCAGAGAATACCATTCTAATGGCAAAATACTACAAGTTGGACAATATAAAGCAAACGAAATGGACGGGCAATGGAAGACATTTTATCCAAATGGACAGTTGAAAGAAATTGCACAACTAGAAGGTAGTCTTGAAAATGGCGATTTCAAAGAGTATTATGACAACGGTAACCTAAAAGCAACAGGTAGCTACCTCAATGGAGATAATGAACATGGTGAATTAAAACTTTATAATGAGGATGGGGTTCATATAAAAACTTTAAATTGTGTACATGGCGTCTGTAAGACAAGCTGGGCGATAGATGGCGCCGAATGAAACAATCGCATAGATAAATAAGTTGATAACATAAGTCCATTTTACAAAATAATGGGATCTCGTTTCATCTACTTTAAAACAATTAATATGAAGTTATTTTTTTCATTATTACTGGTTCTATTTTCAATTGGATGGTCTTATGGACAAATAATCATTGGTATTGGAAGCCGATGGGACAATAGCCTTTCAGAATGGATAATACACACCGAATATGAAGGGGAAGAAGGCATATTGCAACAGCGTTGGGCAAATGATTTCACACATTGGGAATATCAAGTAGGTGATCAAAGAGGAGAGATTAGATTAAAATGGACGAATGATCCAACTCAATGGGAAATTAGAGGAGATGGCGAAATCATTGATGCTAAAATCATCTGGTCGAATGACTTTAGAGAATGGCGAATAACGGATAATACGCATACGATAGAAGTTAAAGTAAAATGGGGCAATGATCTTAATCAATGGTACGTAGATAGCGCCGATTATGGTAGTATGGAAATTAACACACTTTGGGAGAATGATGTTCGAGACTGGGAAGTATTAGACGAATTAGGAGAAGAGATTAGTTTTCCGATGCGGATGGCAGTTGTTTTTATTGTTGTCTTTAACTCCATGCCCAACTATTAATGACTTTTTTCACC
The DNA here is from genome assembly GCA_020630435.1 of Saprospiraceae bacterium. Taxonomy (GTDB): domain Bacteria; phylum Bacteroidota; class Bacteroidia; order Chitinophagales; family Saprospiraceae; genus JAHDBJ01. The sequence goes on along the minus strand of JAHDBJ010000030.1, from coordinate 52,322 downwards.
AAGATAATCTACTTGAAGGGAATTATCAATTAGAAATTCCCATGCGTCATTTTTATATAAAAATTTAAACAACATTCCGTTTTCTGTATTTCTTAGGTGAATATCTTTTATCGATTTGTTTATTTTGAGAGGGTTTACACCTTTTACACCACCTATTTTTAATATTCTCTGTTCAAGACCTGCGATGTTAATATAATTAGCCGTTGATAAGATAATAATATTACTTTCCTTATCCCACTCTTTATGGTCGATTATCTCAAATTTATATTTGTCTATAAATGTTTTTAAGGATGTATTTTCTACATTATAATTTCCTTGGTTTCCTTTAATCCATGATAGCTTATTATCATAAATAATAGAAATTCGATCAATATTGGGATTATTTGCAGTATGTATTTTATGTGTTTTATTAATGAGTTGAGCAACAGGCAAATCTGCTGTATGAAAAGAGACTAATGCATTATATATCTCTTCAATTCGTTTATCGGAAATATCAATATCTAATGTTTTGAAGTCACAATTATTTTGCTCACAAGTAGAGCGAATAGCTAGACGTGCTGCATCTTTTTTTAACGAAATTTTAGTTTTTTGATTGATCGTCTCATCCAATGCTCGAAACTCCTTGGCAGAGTATAAAGGAAAGATAAATAAGGCACATAGAAGAACAAGCTTCACTTGTCTTAATGAAAGTGTAGGGGATGAAAGTTTTAAAAATGATGTTACATTTTTATGCATTTCTCCGAATTCTATAGTCCAAAATAAAATTTAAATGATCCTTATTTTTAAGACCGAATATATTTTAAAACGTCACACAAAAATAATTCACATATAATTTATTACAAATACAAAGGTAAAAATAATAAAAAAACCCCACCTAACTATTAAGTGGGGACAAACAAAAACTATGAACAAACACTCACCTTAAATTCTATTTTGAGTAACGATTTTTGCTATTCTCTTATCATTCGTTACCTTATTATCGTTTTAAATCGTTTATTTTTTAAGCAAACTTTACTTAATTTCTATCAAGCATCCAACTAGGCAATGGTTCACCAAATACTTTAATAAAGGTTACCTTTCCTGACTCAGATACACGAAACCTCCAAGTTCGTTTATTTTTACAACCGCTTATACAATTATCAAACTTTATGATATAATCGATAAGCCAATCTTTTTCAATTTTTCTCAATTCAATGTCATTTCCATCTCCATTTGGGATTAGGTCACTTGTTAATTTTACACCCCTTAAACTTGAAATGGCTTTTAAAATAGGCGCAACATTGATAAATTCCGTCGTTCTAACATGGAAAAAATTATGTTCTTCATCCCATTCTCCATGAGAATCAATTTTCAACTGATAACTTTCTAATAAATTACCAATTTCATTATTTGTTATCTGTAAATCATCTGTATCTTCTTTGATACCCCATATAGCTTTCTTCTCATAAATGACTTGAAAACCATCAATAGAGGGTATAGGGAAAGTATGCAATCTATGTTTGTTTGTAACAATAGATGCTTCTTTTACTTCACTGGTATGCACAGCAAGCAGTGCATCATAGATTGAACCTACTAATTCTCTAGGAAGTAATGCTGGCAATTTATCGTAGGGGTTTTGATTTGATAAATGCCTCAAGGCCAATCTTGCTGCATCCTTTTTGTAGTTAGCTAATACCCTTTTGGTTAAACGCTCATCCTCCTCCAAAAATTTTTCAAAAGAAAGAGTATTAAATCCATAAAGCATTAGCACAACAAATACTATACTTAGTGCATTTACTGCTTTACTTAATGTGTACATTTGTATTCATAATGTTTTAATGTTATTAAATTGTTTGGATTCGACTGATTCTGATGGTAATTTGCAAAAAAGTATAAATAACTTTATACAAAAAACATAACTTATGTGACGCCTTTTTGCGACACATAAACATTTTAACCCTTAATTTAAAACATGTGCTCTCTAATTAAAGTGACAAATTTACACTGTAATTGATTGATTTAAATAATAGTATATCAAGATTCAAGCCAAACTTTTTTATTTAAGAGGTCAACAAAAATTTATCATTTTATTAACAATAAGTGGTTACGTTTTAATTCTGAAATAGATAAAAATATAGAAAAAATTCTTATTTGCTAAAATCGTTCATTCAAATCCTAATTTTAAAATGTCTCTTTTTTAAAATTACAACATTATAACAACGTTAGGGCGCAACTTTTTAGAATAAGGAACAATTTTAAAATCTATTTTTCATAATCGAAGCTGTTTAAAAATAGAATGCTCAATTATTTATAAGTCATTTTATATCAACACTTTAGCTAATTTTTTCACCATAACTAAGGCTACAAAAAAAGAATGGAGCTTCATATTTATATACAAGCACTTGTAACTAAAATAAACCTTCATTATTAAACAACTTCATAAAAAACTATCATAAATCATGAAAAAATCAATTCTCATCTTAGGTCTATCCTTCTTATTTATTAGTGGTTTTGCTCAGGAAATGAAATGGGGAACTGTTCCCAAAGAGGATCTAAATATGACATCATATGCAGCTGATCCTGACGCTAAGGCTATTGTATTAGGAGATATTGGGGAATTATATATTAGTAAGACTAGTGGTGATTTAGTATTTGAGCGGCATCGTCGTGTGAAAATATTTGATAAATCAGCTTTTGATAGAGCAGATGTTAGTATTTCTTATTATTCTTTTGAAGATTATGAAGAAATCGAAAACGTAAGTGCTATTGTTTATAGCCCTAATGGTGAAAAGGTAAAAGTAAAAAACAAAGAAATGTTTGATGAGCAAACAAATAAATACTGGAGTAAGAAAAAAATATCAATGCCCAATGTTAAAGAGGGAAGCGTATTTGAATATAAATATAAAATCCGCTCTAGTTCTTATGGCAAACCTCGTTCTTGGTATTTTCAAGAAGATATTCCAATAAGACTAAGTATTTATAATACCCAATTGCCCAATTGGTTTGATTATATTTCCTACACACAGGGGCGTAAAATTGATAATATTAGTTCTGAACAATATGATTCTTCTATTGCATTCCGTACATCTTCTAATACTGAGCGACATACTAACAGTGAAATAAAAGCAAGAATAATTGAGAATAAGTATGTAATGCGAAATGTACCCGCACTTAGAGAGGAGGCTTACATCACGACAATGAATGATTATCGATCAAAAATATCTTTTCAATTGAAAGGAGTACAGTTTCCTTATACAGCCTACAAACCTATTATGGTTACTTGGGAGGAATTTGCCACAAAACTACGAGAAGATATTAATTTTGGACTACAGATTTATAAAAAAAATAGGGTTAAGAATATATGGAGTGATCTAGAATCAAAAGTCGCCGGAAAATCCTTGCAAGAAAAAGCAAATATTATTTATCATTTTGTAGGAAACGCTTTAAAATGGAATGAAATCAATTCATATTATACAGAGGGTCTCCATAAAGCCTATCAAAATAAAGAAGGAACGAGCGGTGACATTAACTTAATGTTCATTGCCTTATTGAATCAAGCTGGAGTTGATGCTTATCCTGTATTGGTGAGTACTCGAAGTCATGGAAAACCCTTGACGACTTATCCAATTCGAGATCAATTTAACCATGTAATTGCTTGTTTAGAAATAGACGGTAAATTTCTTTTGGCAGATGCTGTCGATACCCGTTTGCCTATTGGCTTGCCCCGAATAGCATCTATTAATAAAGAAGGTTTTTTAATTAAACCTAATCAGCAAGAATGGATAGACATGAAACCTCATAAATCAGTACATTCTACTAGTGTTAATATGAAAATTTCGAAAGATGGAAGCATCGAAGGAACACTTAATACTCGTTTTAATACATATCAAGCAGCAAATGCTTATTACTTATATAAGAATAAAGGGGAAACATCTTACATAGAAGAACGGGTAAAAGAAGATTTTCCTGATGTAAGCGTTTCTAAGGTTGAAATAAACAAAGATGGTTTGTCGAAAGGTAATTTATCTGATGCGATTACTTTAAAAATACCAAATTATGCGAAAACATCAGGTGATTTTATCTATATAATGCCAATGTTAAATGAAGGATATGAAGAAAATCCGTTTAAAAGTGAAAAACGAGAATACCCAATTGAATTGCCTTATCCTTTTAAAGAAAATTTTATTGCAAACTATGAAATACCTGATGGTTATATCGTTGAATCTTTACCCGAAGCATTTAAAGTTCAACTACCAGATAATTCAGGGAAGTTTCAATACTTATTATCGCAGAAAGACAATAAAATACAGTTAGTAATGAAACTAAATTTATCCAAAATCTATTATGAAATTCATGAGTATGAAACGGTGAAGAAATTTTTTGACTTTGTTGTAGAAAAACAAGCAGAACAGATTGTATTAAAAAAAGCAGAGTAGTTGTAGTGTATTTGTCGATTTAGTATTTTCTAAATCGACAAATGTCTTATTTATGAAGATTCTCTAAGAAATAAAATAATTGAAACATGATAAAAATTATTCGTTATTTAACCCTTGTCTTTGTTCTATTTTGCCATTATAATCTTCTAGGACAGAAATATGTTGTTGATGATATTCCTAAGAAACTTTTAGAAGAATCAACAGATATAATTCGATACCAAAAAACTGAATTTATCGTAAAATCACCTGATAATGCCACCGAATTACGGAAAATTGCTATAACCATCAACGATAAAAGCAGCCAACGAAATATTTATAGGGTAGGATATGATGATTATTCTAAAATAAAAAAAATTTCGGGTACACTATACAACGCTAATGGAATAGCGATTCGTAAAATAAAGAAAAAAGATATTCAAGATGTAAGTGGTTTTGATGGTATTTCACTCTACACGGATTATCGTCTCAAAATAGTATCTCTAACTCATAATGAATATCCATATACAGTAGAATTTGAAGTAGAAAAAGAACATTTAGAAATTCAAGATTACCCTGATTGGTATATACTCCCTGATTATGATGTAGCTGTTGAAGATAGTTGGTATATTCTATCTATTCCAAATAAAATGAATGTTCATTATAAAAACTATAATACTGAGCTTCAACCCGATATCAATAAAATGTCAGCTACTACAACCTATACTTGGAAAGCAACAGCTATAGCTCCTATTGCTAAAGAGATACACAGCCCTCCCTATTATGAGGTTTTGCCTTCAATTCACCTAATTCCATCAACGTTTAAAGTCAAAAGCTATACTGGAAGCATGAACTCTTGGCAAGATTTTGGAAATTTTATGTATAATTTAAATAAAGGAAGAGACGAATTATCTCCTGAAATGAAAACTAAAGTACAGGAATTAACCGCAAATGCCCAAACAGATAAAGAAAAAATTGATCAGCTTTACCGATACCTACAAGAAAACACACGATATGTAAGTGTGCAACTCGGGATAGGTGGATGGCAAACCTTTGATGCTCAATATGTCGAAAAAAACAAATACGGTGATTGTAAAGCATTAACCAATTTTATGAAGTCGATGTTAAAAGAAGCCAATATTAAGGCATTTCCTGTACTGATCAATAGTGGAAAAAGTTTTGAGCATGATCAGACATTTGCTGAACCCAATTTCAATCATGTTATTTTAAATGTGCCTTCAGAAAATTATTGGCTGGAATGTACTAGTAGTTATTCTCCAAGTGGTTATATTACTTCTGGAAATGAAAATAAAACAGCATTGCTCATTTCAGAAAACGAAAGCAAACTCATTAAAACACCCAAAATTAAAAATAGTGGGATAGAACAAAATATAGTTTTACAATTGTCTGATACAGGAGATGCGACAATTGTAAACCAAGCCATTTTTAAAGGCCGTACACAGGAAAAATTACGTTATTTATCTAATGCGATGTCTCCAGATGACCAAAAAGAATACCTTCGTAAAAGATTAAATCTATCCACTTTTAAAGTGAATGATTTAGACATTCTTCCGAAAAAACAAAAACCAGAAACAGTTCTTGCCTATACATTATACGCTGATAAATATGCGAGTAAAGCAGGAAATCGTCTATTTGTTCCTTTAAATAAAATAGACAACATAAATTATGTACCCAAAGAAATAAAAGATAGAAAACTCCCTGTACATCTAAAAAATAATTATACTCTAGAAAGCGTAACAACGATGCATATTCCAGAAGGATTTGAAATAGAGAGTTTACCGAATAAGCCCATTAATATTAGATCTAAATTTGGGACATACAGTTTAAAAATAACTCAGCAAGGCCACCAAGTTTTAGTTCATAGAACGTTTAAACAGAATGCTATTACATCTTCAGCTGATACCTACCAAGAATTTCGTGAATTTTATAAAAAAGTTAGTACCACGGAAAATATTGAAGCTGTATTAGTCAAGAAAAAATAAATTAACAAGATTCGTTTTTTGTATTAACGCTTGTTAAAAAGAGTCTTAACATATATCGAGGCTGTTAAACCTAGTTTAAACAGCCTCGATTTCTTGTATGTGGTTTTGTCTATACTTAGATTGTTTCCAAATGATAAGCACAATATGTATTGTGTTTCTATCTTTTCTTAATTTAAAAACTACACACATGAAGAGAATAACTTTAATAAGTTTTTTATTGACATTAGGCTTCCTCAATGTACAAGCACAGGAAAGAGACATCTATATTATTGATGACTATAGTTATTATTCTCAAGAACGTTACCTATTTTGGGATAACAACTACTATGAGGTTTCATATCGAGGTATAGAGTCTTTGATGAATGATCTTGAGTTTTTAGAGCCAAAACTATACAAAAGCATATTACCAACTTATCAACAATACCTATTAAGAAAAAAAAATGCGGCAACAATATCTGCTATTGGTGGCGTAGGCTCTGCAGCACTTTTAGGTTTATCAATTGTCAAATTTTCTAAAAAAACAAGTAGAACAGATTTTATTACGCTCCAGTCAATACGGCAAAAAAGTGATAATGTAGAAAGCGGTGTTGGTTTACTAATCGGTAGTTTGCTTGCATTAGGTGTATCTCAAATTTTTGCTCAAACCCAACGTATTAAATATCGGGATATTTTGAGTTTTATGAACCGTTTTAATCAAAATACAAATGACGAAAAACTAGAACTTATATTTCGACCTGAAATCGGTCTAGGAAGAAACCCTAATATTGGCGTGGGATTAAGTTTACGTTTCTAATCCACTTCAATTATTAAAGAGGCTGATTCATTCATGTCAGATTTTAGAATCAATTCTTTTTTCTTATCCCCATTATAATGAATGCGTACAGCCGCTGTGTTAGGTGGTCGTCGTCCTAAGTTTACAGCATGAACAACTAACTGGTTTGCACCAGATTTTAACTGGATTTGGTGTGAACTTTTTTCCTTTTCTACTTTAATATTTTCTAGAATTAATTCTCCATTTAAATAGATATTAATAATATCACCATCAGGATGTTGATTATCCCAAATATCAACTTTCACACGATCACTATTCACTACAATTTTATCTGCTTGAACAACTGTTCTATCTTCCACTTTATCTAAGATAACCGTTTTGTCTGGTTCAGGTTTTGCTTCATGGATGATGTACGATTTATCATTTTGGGGATTAATAAATGTTAAACTTTTTAGTGTAAATTGTTTTGCAGCTTCATCAATACCAATTACAACATCATCGTATTTTAGTTGTTCAAAGTTTTTATCAAAAAGTTGAGCTTCATCAATTGGAACAGCCATTTCAAAAGGCATAAAATTGGGAATTTTTATTGTAAAAACTTCTTTGTCTGCATCGTATTCATTCGTTGTACCTTCCCATTTTAGAATTTCATTTTTGTATGATTCAATACAAGTTTGAGTATGTTTTTCCCTAGCCATTTTTTTATCAAAATTAGCTATCCGTTGTTCAAAATCGGCTGTTTTTTCATATTTTCCTTTTGTTTTTTGAGCCTCAATATTACGAGCAATACAGTTTTGTACCTTTTGATAAATTCCCATATCACGCTCAAAATATATAGTTCCAGATGGGCTTAGTTCCCCTGAAGAACAACCTCTTTTATTATCTGTTCGCCAAGTTCCTTCTATCCGATATTCTTTAATTTCCAAATTCAAGTCCCATAAACACCAATTGAAATAGCGTTTATCTTGCTCTTTAGAAAGATAATTCATATCTCGAAGTATCAAACGATTCCCTTCTTTATTTCCTTGTATTAACTTCCTACAAGTGTATTTTTTATTTTTAATATATAAATGGGCTTCGCTTGTTGCCCGAATAAAAAAACTACCATCTGTAGTTTTATAAGCATCTTGGATGAAGATTTCAATATAATTGCCTTGTCCAACACCTTCTTCAACCTGAAAACGCCCAATCCATTTGCCTTTTAAATCCTGAGCTTGAAGAGCTGTTATAAATAAAAATAGTGAAAATATCGAAATGATTTTTTGCATAAATGCCTCATATTTTATAAAAATAGAAAAAACAATGATTCGTTATGTTAGACGTAATATTAGCGATTCAGTTCAATATTATAACGTTTTTTAAGACAGTATTAGTAATTTTGTTCGTTTTTATCCATTAATCAATAAATTTATTCTTACTTGAAGCATCTTAGTCAACATATTGAGGGACTTATTTTTACAAGCGAAACCCCGATTACATTCAAGGAAATTAAATCTTGTTTGGAGGCTACATTTGAAACTAAGTTGAAAAAGGAAGATATAGAAGATACCTTACGTCAATTAATTGAAAGGTATCAAGATGAGTTATATGGATTTGAATTAATTGAAATTGCTGATGGGTATCAATTTTTAAGTAAAGCAGCTTTTCATAATTCAATTTCTACTTATTTAAAACAAACAACCAAAAAGAGACTCTCTTCAGCAGCTCTGGAGACTTTATCCATTATTGCCTACAAACAACCTGTTGTTAAGTCCGAAGCAGAAAAAATAAGAGGCGTAAGTTGTGATTATTCTATACAAAAACTACTAGAAAAAGAATTGATAACCATTGTAGGAAGGAGTGATGCCCCTGGTCGTCCTTTACTATATGGAACAAGTGAGAAGTTTATGAATTACTTTGGTTTAAAAAGCTTGAAAGATTTGCCTAAGCCTAAAGACTTTAAAGAGGCTGATAGTGAAATTGGTGATGCCGCACCAATAGAAGAAACACCTCCATCAGAGGGGTGAGGAATTACTGTTTACCTTCACAATTCACATCGATGCAAGTTCCAAAGAAATTAAGGGAATGTGCTTCAATCTTAAAACCATAAACTTCTTCTATCATACTTTGTATATTCTGAATACGAGGATCACAAAATTCTAGAATCTTATTACACTCTTTACAGATTAAATGATCATGTTGACGATAACTGTGGGACTTTTCGTAGAACGATAAATTTTTACCAAAATGATGCTTCCGAATCAAATTACATTCTGAAAGTAAATCTAATGTATTGTATACAGTAGCCCTACTAACTTTGAAGTTTTTGGTCTTCATATCGATATACAATTGCTCTGCATCAAAGTGATCATCTCTTGTATATATTTCTTCAAGTAAAGCATAACGCTCAGGGGTCTTTCGCAATTTTTGTTTTTCCAGATACTTGGAAAAAATTTCTTTCACTTGTTCGACTTGTTCTAACTCCATCATCCTTTAGATTATATTTAGCGCAATTTAATATTTTTTATATAGTATTAACAACAAAAATAGGATTATTTTAGTTTGAAAACATTAGAAAGATTAAACATTGAGTAAAGAAAATCTTACCTTTGTGGGCGATTTGAAAAAATGCTTTTTTTAATAAAAAAAATAAAAAATGGATACCGTTTCAACTTTGAAATATAAGGTTAAAGACATTTCTCTAGCTGATTGGGGGCGTAAAGAGATAGAATTAGCAGAGGCAGAAATGCCTGGATTGATGTCTCTACGTGAGGAGTATGGTGCTTCAAAACCTTTAGCTGGAGCAAGAATTGCTGGTTGTTTACACATGACCATTCAAACAGCTGTTTTGATTGAAACTCTAGTAGAATTAGGTGCTGAAGTTACGTGGTCTTCTTGTAATATTTTCTCCACTCAAGATCAAGCTGCTGCTGCCATTGCCGCTGCTGGCATCCCTGTTTTTGCTTGGAAAGGAATGACGGAGGAAGAATTTGACTGGGCAATTGAACAAACACTTTTTGCTTTTGAAGGAGGTCAACCATTGAATATGATTCTCGATGATGGTGGAGATTTAACGAATATGGTGCTTGATCGCTATCCTCAATTAGTAAAAGATATAAAGGGTTTAAGTGAAGAAACAACTACAGGTGTTCATCGTTTATATGAACGTATGGAAAAAGGTACACTTCCTCTACCAGCAATTAATGTAAATGACTCTGTAACAAAATCAAAATTTGATAATAAATACGGTTGTAAAGAATCTTGTGTAGATGCTATTCGTCGTGCTACAGATGTTATGATGGCTGGGAAAGTTGCTCTAGTAGTTGGTTATGGAGATGTTGGAAAAGGTTCTGCTGCATCGCTTAGAGGTGCAGGATGTCGTGTGATCGTCTCTGAGGTTGATCCAATTTGTGCTTTACAAGCCGCAATGGATGGTTTTGCTGTTAAAAAAGTAGCTACAGCAGCTCCTGAGGCAAATATTATCGTTACTGCTACAGGAAATAAGGACATTATTACTGCAGATGTTTTCAAAATGTTGAAAGACAAAACAATTGTTTGTAACATCGGTCACTTTGATAATGAAATCGATATGGCTTGGTTGAATAAAAATCATGGCGATTCAAAAGTTGAAATTAAACCTCAAGTAGATAAATATACCATTGCAGGAAAGGATATTTTGGTCTTGGCAGAAGGTCGTTTAGTAAATCTTGGATGTGCAACAGGTCATCCCTCTTTTGTAATGTCTAATTCTTTTACGAATCAAACATTGGCTCAACTGGAGCTTTGGCAAAATAGCGATAAATACGAGAATAAAGTATATATGTTGCCTAAACACCTTGACGAAAAAGTTGCTCGTTTACATCTTGCTAAAATCGGTGTTGAATTAGAAGAGCTATCAGAAGAACAAGCAAAATACATTGGCGTAAAGAAAGAAGGACCTTTCAAGCCTGAGTATTATAGATACTAGGGTCTTTAAAATATAAAGTTTATAAAACGGGAAAATGCCAGAATTGGCGTTTTCCCGTTTTTTAGATCAACTTACCTGGATTCATTATATTATTTGGATCAAAGAGTTTTTTAATCGCTTTCATATATTCAATCTCTATTGGACTTCTAGAACAATGAAGCAATCCTTTCTTAACTAATCCTACACCATGTTCTGCGGAAATACTGCCCCCATATTTTTCTACAATATCAAATAATAGTTTATTGACCTTATCACACTTTTCTTTAAATGCAGCAATAGAAACAGTCTTTGGCTTCAAAATATTAATATGGATATTTCCATCTGCTATATGTCCATACCACAAGACTTCAAAGTTAGGATAATTTTTATTAATCACTTGTTCTGCTTCTTTGATAAAAGCAGGGATAAGAGAAGCCTTAAAGGAAATATCATTTTTATACGGATAAAACGAAGCAATCGAAGCTGGAATTTCTTCTCTATATTTCCACATTTTAAGAATACTTTGTCGATCTTGAACAATTAGATCCTCTCGTATAGTTTTATGTTCATACAAATCCATAATTAGAGCTTCCAATTTTTGCTGTACTACATTCCTTGGGTTATCAAATTCGATAAGAATATAATAGGGATATACCTTTTTAAATGGAAGCGGTTGTTCTATCGCTTTTGAACAATAACTTATGGAGAGATGACTCAAAAATTCAAATGCAGATACATCTATATCCTTTCTAAATTTTTCTAGAACATTCAAAATATCATCAATCTTTTCAACCGCTAAAAAAACAACATTCAATTGTTGAGGCTGCTTAGAAAGTCTAATTTCCGCCTCTGTTACAATGCCAAGCGTACCTTCACTCCCTATCACCAAATGTCTAAAATCGTAGCCTGTTGCATTTTTGAGCAACCCTTTATTCAAATGTAGTATTTCTCCTTTCCCTGTAACAAAGGTTAATCCTATAATCTGTTCTCTAGTCAAGCCATACTTCACAACTCTAATACCCCCCGCATTAGTAGCGATATTCCCTCCAATATGACTAGACCCCTTTGACCCAAAACTTACAGGATAGTATAATCCCTGCTTTTCTGCAAATTCTTGTATTTCTTGTGTAACAACCCCAGCCTCAACCTTTATCGTCTGATCAAAGGAATTAAAGGTTAGTATTTTATTCATTTTTTTTAAAGAAAGAACGATTTCTCCATTGATTGCTACTGCTCCACCACTTAATCCCGTCCGACCTCCTGAAGGCACAATCCCAATTTTATATTTATTTGCGAACAATATGATTTGTTGTATCTCCAACGTTGTTTTAGGAAACAAAACAACACTCGCATCTACCGTATAGAAATTCGTCCAATCTTTTCCATATGTAGTCAAGTCCTCTTTTTCCACACTAAAATCAATACCTCTTAATTCTTCTTCTATTTTTTGTTTGAGATTGTGCATTGAAAATGAATTAAAAATAAACACCTTACATCGAACGATTATTCGTCATACTAATGTACATATCATTAACATAATCCATAAACTGTTCTAGGGCATTTACCTTTTTATTGCCTAGTGTAAACGATAAGTTCGCAGGGACGTAATCATTCGTAGGACGTCCATAAGTGAGTTTTATACTTTCAAATGTATTTTTACTCATATTCAGCATCTTGGAATCTGTACTATTTCCATCCACTTCTATCGGCAAATTCGATAAGGTCTTAGGAATATCCCAGTAAAAGGTCATTGGTTTTTTTCGGATGAGGTTAATGTGTTCTTTGTTCACTTTTGAGGCAATAGGTCTACCCTTGACCAAATTGTTCATTGTGATATTAGTATCATTTGTTAAAAATAAAATACCATCTTGTTTGACCAAATAAATCGGCATCTCTGCATAGGATAAAGAATCTACAACTTTCAGTAAATTGGGTTTAACACGTTCAAACACCTCCGATTTCACTCCAAACTTGAGTAGTTTATTTATATTTTTTTCATCGCCATAAGACATCATCATTATAAAAGAGGGTAAGGTCTCTTTCTTCGTTTTTTCTACCTCTATTCGATTAAAATCGTCATCAAAATCATAACCAATGTAAGTTGTTTCATATTCTTGGAGTCCTGTTATCGCAAATAACATATCTCCCTTAAACAGATTATAAATAGCTTCATTATCTACAAATATCTCCATCACGTCTAAGGCGCTTGTTATCATTTGTCCTTTATTTGTAGAAGATTCTATAATCGGATAATATAAATCTTTCATCCCCTCAAACATATTTTCTACATTGAATGCCATTGAGAAATAGCCTAGCAGATTAGAACCATCCAAGTATTTTAAGAATTTTTTATTGAGTTTATTATCATAAACTTTTCTAGTATAATCTAACATCTTTTTGTTCGTATAGCTCCTAATATCTATCTCCATCGCCCCATCGACAAAATTAATCGTAGAAGCAACTTTCATATCTTTATATAAATCCATCATCGCTGTAGAGACATTCATTAGTTCACTTTCCCAACCACTAGGCATCACACCTGGCATAGATTTAATTATATCTCCATAACTTTGCATTATTCTGCCATAATCCACCCACATATGAGCATCATTTTTAGTAAGGATAGATTTTGCATAATTTTTATTTTTTATAATCGGAGCTTTAGGACTTGTAGTAAAAAAAGAATGTACTTGATCCGTGATAGTAGTAGTAGCTCGAATTTTATAATCTTCATATTTCTCACCATTTTTATAATCAAAGTTGAAATAACCTACTGAAATCAATACCATTTTATCGTTCCAAGCCATTGTTCCCGTTTCGCTAGCTTCTACCATTGTGAAACCGCTTTTAGTTTCGATTTTTGTTTTATTATCTTTATTAATTTCAGTCTTAAAAAAGTTTTCAAATTTTTGACGATCTGATAATTTAAAAATAAAGTTTGCAAAGGTGTTTTCTCCTTTCATCTCTATAAAAAAGTAAGATTTTGACATAAAATCCATCCCATATTGACTAGGAGCATTTATCGCTTTGTACATCGCTTCTTGGGTCTTTTTTCCTCCCATTTGGGATAACTGATTTGCCATAGCTTCAAATACATCGAGCTTTTTAAGACTTTCTAGACTGACTTTCGAATCAATATTCTTAGGATTAATATTGGCAACAAAAACAGCATCACTTGGTATGTATTGAGTTAAATCTTGAGCGATTAGGGATACGAAGACAACTAGGGTCAGAAATAAACTAATAATTTTTTTCATTTTTTTGATTTTAATTAAAATTATGGGAAATAATACGTTCTAATATTAGAGAATTGCTTTAAACGTATATTGGTTCAATTACGGAAGGGATAATTGCTTTGGACTTCGCCATTTCAAACAAATGATCAACCGCAACTCTACCTTCTTTCGCTAAACTTACCGTATAATCATTAACGTATAATTCAATATGTTGGAGCATTACACTTTCGTCCATCTCTTGAGCATAAGGTTTGACGAAATCCATCGTCTGTTCTGGGTTTGCCAAAGCAAATTCTACACTTCTTCTAATGACTCGTTCTACTTTTTGTTGTATATCTTTGGGCAACGCTCTTCGAATAACAATGCCACCTAAAGGAATCGGCTGTTTGGTCTCCGTTTCCCAATACGCTCCTAAATCCATCACTTTTACTAAACCTTTTTCTTGATACGTAAATCGATTCTCATGGATAATTAACCCTGCTTGTACATCCTCATTCAGTACTGCATCCTCTATCCTAGAAAATAACATAGCCTCTTTATTTTGAGCTTCAGGAAAGGCTAAACTTAATAAAAAATTAGCGGTTGTATATTTTCCAGGAATAGCAATAGTTGCCACATTGACTTCAGAGGCTGTTAATTGTTTTTTTGCAATTAGTAGCGGACCACAATTATTACCCAATGCCGATCCTGAATCCAATAAAACATAGTCTTTAAGCAAATGGGCAAAAGCGTGATAACTTAATTTTGTAACATCTAGATCCACTCGAAATGCTCTATCATTCAGCGCTTCTACATCTTCCATAATTATTTCAAAATCTAAACCTTCTGTATCAATTTTCTTATGAACAAGTGCATCAAAGATAAAGGTATCATTGGGGCAAGGAGAAAACCCTAGACTTAATTTCATCTGTTTATTTTTATTATCTGTTAAGGTCAGATGGAACTTATCATGAAAAAATAATCATTTCTTTGTGTGTTTAAAAATTATTTCATCATGGGCGTTTCATTTAGTAACGTTATTTCTATAGTGCTTTGTATAGAAGGATATTTATTACAAAAGTACTTATTTTTAATTTTCTTTGTCAAGCTGTTTTGAATAAATTCGTTCTTTAATGAGTTGATTTTAATAACTATTGTTCATAACAAAATATAAAAGAAGATCCCTTTGTTTTTTACACATTTGTAGATCATAGGAAGCGAAGCCTTTCATTTAAATCTTATTTTCTAGCTTCGTAAGTAGTTCTTATATTACCTTTGGAAGAAAATTATAGTATGGATATAATTTATAGGATAGGCACAAACGCCGATAAAAAAGGCTTACAAGCACTCGGTCTTATTTCCTATGGCTCGTTCAAGGCTACTCTTACTATTGAGCATTGGGAAAAGATGAATATTTTTTTAAAAAATATTGATTTTTATACCCATTTATTAAAGATATCAACTTGCTTTGTAGCAACTGTAAATGATAAAATTGTAGGGATGGCATTTTTTGTACCTAATGGAAATCCTACTGATATATTTCAAACAGATTGGAGTTATATCCGAATGGTAGGCGTTGATCCTAGATATAGTGGAAATCAGATAGGTGAAAAATTAACGCATTTATGTCTTGAAAAAGCTAGGACAACCAATGAAAAAATTGTTGCTCTCCATACTTCGGAAATTATGGATACTGCCAGATACATTTATGAAAAAATAGGTTTTAAAAAGATTAAAGAAATTGCCCCTGCTTTTGGAAAAAAATATTGGTTATATCAACTAAAATTATAAATTAATATGCCTGTATTATCAATCGATAAAATTGAAAAAAACTATGGTTCTATTAAAGCTGTAAATCAACTATCACTAGATGTCGAGCAAGGTAACATCTACGGTATACTAGGTCCAAATGGTAGCGGAAAAACAACCACATTGGGGATTATACTAGGCATTATTAAAGCTAGTGGAGGAACATACCAATGGTTTGGTGGAGAATATAGCAAAAAACATCGTAAAAAAATTGGGGCAATGCTGGAAACGCCCAATTTCTACCCTTATATGAATGCTGTCCAAAACCTTAAAATTGTCGCAGGTATAAAAGAAGCAAAAAATCCTAATATTGATGAACTCTTAGAAATTGTCAATTTATCTCATCGCAAAAAATCTTCTTTTAAAACCTATTCTTTAGGGATGAAACAACGTCTGGGAATCGCCGCAACTTTGATTGGCGATCCTGAAGTTTTAATTTATGATGAACCTACAAATGGTCTCGATCCAGAGGGAATTGCTGAAGTCAGACACACCATTCTCAAAATAGCTCAGAGTGGAAAAACGATATTAATGGCGAGTCACATCCTAGCAGAGGTAGAAAAAATTTGTACCCATGTAGCCATCCTAAAAAGAGGTAATTTACTTGCTTCTGGTGCTATTGGTTCTATTATTAATGACGATATTATTATAGAATTGGGTAGCGATGACATCTCCTCTCTCCAACTATTTTTACAAAAAATAGAATGGCTACAATTTGTGGAACAAAAGGGGAATATTCTAATTGCTAATATGGATAGTTCCCATACAGCAGGTGAAATCAACCAGCTTGCATGGGAACATAATATAGTACTCACACACCTCTTATCTCGACAAAAAAGTTTAGAGGCCGAATTTATGGAGATTGTGAAAAAATAAAACTTACATTTTATTTATCACTTTCATCACCACCCCTAGCAACTAATTGCTCAATATCATTATTAACCGTTAAAATCATAATACAAGTAGCGGTACAAAATACAGGACTTGTAATACAATGATGACCATTCCAACTGCCATCGTTATTTTGAATATTGAGTAAATTCGCAGAAACACTATCAAACCATTTATGCCACGAGTCATCTTGATTAATAATCAACGATTCTCCTGTTTGTAAATAACTGATAAATTCCTCTCCTCCATTATTACCAAAACCACTAACTACTTCTTTTTCTTGTGCTTTACGCTTAGAGGATTCATAGATATTATAAGCCGTTTCGAGTTCTAAAGCATCGTCTTCCGTTATTCCTGCTTTTACAAGATTATCATATGAAATTTTTTCATTTTCTGCGAGACTACCTGCTTTTTTTGCTTTCTTGATAACTTCCTTTGCTTTTCGTGCTTCCTTAGCATTTGCTCTAACTGAACCAGAAACAGAATACAACATAATGCCTGCACCATCTTTAGTTTCTACTTTTTCTGATACAGGATCATAATTCGAACTTTGGTAGCTTTTAGATTGCTTTAGTACCTTCTTATCCACACTTGCCCCTAAAGATTCCGCTGTTTCTAAAGCATTTGTGGCAAAAGAAGATTGTAAAACACCTGCCCAACCTGCCCCTCTAACCTTGCCCTCTTTATCCATCGTTTGCTGTACAATGTCTACACTTTTATTTACTGTATGAAATACCCTCTCGTAGTACGGATGCTTATCGTCTAAAGTTTCTAGG
This sequence comes from Saprospiraceae bacterium, assembly GCA_020630435.1. Classification (GTDB taxonomy): domain Bacteria; phylum Bacteroidota; class Bacteroidia; order Chitinophagales; family Saprospiraceae; genus JAHDBJ01. Next base: position 34,540 of record JAHDBJ010000030.1, on the reverse strand, counting down.
AGGTTCGTTAAAAATTGAGTTGTCATTACAATGTCTATATTTTCTCCTAATTTCCGTTGTATTTGTGTTCCTGATAATTCTGTAATTTTAGAGCCATCGGCTTTAGCTTTCTCAATCGTCTTTAATAAATAATCTGTTGCCTTTATTAAAGGCTTTTGATAATCCCCTTTATCTAGAGTAGAACCTGAGCGCAATAATGCCATCGCCACCATTGCTGTAGTAGCAGGATCTACAGGAACCTTATGCGGGTTCATTTGACGTTGTGAAGCATGAAAACCTGCTCCCCATCCACCATCAGGATGTTGCGCTTTTTTCAGCCATTCTAAGCCTTCGTCAACCGAGGATAAAATATTTTCTCTAGGTGCGTAAGTAAAATTACTATCCAATTCTACTTCACCAAAAACCGTTTTAAAGACACATTTTTCGGGTTCAATACTCTTGGAAGATATAGAATAATTATAGTAAAAACCAACAATACCAATAACGGCAAGGAAAAGGATGATAGACTTTGCTTTCATAATTTTATGATTTTAAGATGTTAATAAAAGTGGATGAATCCTTTTTTATTTGGATGATATTAAATTTACTTTTGGTGTAAGAGAATAGTATTTCCTACCGTTTCACTTACACAAAAATCTTAATCTATCACTTACTAAAAAAGTCATAGTTTATGAATAAAGGAATTGACTTTGTGAAGGTATTTACTTACTGTGTAAAGGAGATTGGATATTTTGCAGTCTTATTCTTTATCGTTTGGTTAAATACTCAAGATGCCGTAATCTCGCTTTTCATTTTGGCTTTCTAGATAAATCTTACAGACCTCCTGAATCGTCTGATTGATAGGGGTGTATTCTAATTTAATGGCTTGTTCAATTTTTTCTCCATTATAAAAATAACTTTTTGAAGAATGCCTTGCTGTTTCTTTAGTAAGTAAGGGTGTTTTCCCTGTAAATAAAGATAACAATTTAGCACCTATCCAAGCAGATTCTTGAATGAAAGGAGTGACTTTATATTTAGGGACTGGTTTTTTAAAGCCGCTTGCTATTTGATTAAATAGATTTTGATAACTTAGGTTTTCACCACTTAAAATAAAACGTTCACTACAAATATTACTTTCTAATAAAAGTAGTGCAGCCTTTGCTACATCTCTAACATCAACATATCCAGTCGTTCCCAAAGGATAAAATTTCAAACCATTCCATACTTTTTGAAAAAGTTGACAGCTCCCACTCTCCCAAAAACCGCCACCTAAAATCACGGAAGGATTTAAAATAGCAGCATTCAAACCTTCTGCAATTCCTCTCCAAACTTCTTGCTCTGATAGATACTTACTGATCCCATAATCTGAATTAATCTTACCGCCTTCCCATTTTGATTTTTCATCAATGTGTTGTTTATTTTTAGAGCGGCCTATAGCTGAGATAGAACTAATATGAATCAGTTTTTGGGTATTATTTTCTAGGCAGGCATTTATAACATTTGCTGTTCCTGTTGCATTAATTTCCATCATTTTAGCCCTGTCTTTTTTACTAAAAGAAATAAATGCTGCTGCGTGTATGACTTTATCTACTTTTGCAATAGTATCATATAAAAAAGGAACATCCAAAATATCTCCATTAACCCAATTGACCTGATTCTCAACATCTCTCACTAATACTTTTGAACTACTTGCCCTACAAATAGCCGTTACCTTATATCCACTTCGCACCAATAAACGAAGGATATATGAACCTAATAAACCTGTCCCCCCAGTAACAAAAATATGTTCTTTTACCATGTTAGATAATCTTTTTGTATCCTTGATAGATTGCCCCTCCAATTGTATCACGAGTTGCTCCTGTAACGCTAGACAAACAATTCGCTGTATTTTCTATTCTTAAAACACCTAATAATGCCATTAAGATGGCTTCTTTATAATTTATTATCTCTTGATTGGGTATAATAATCTCTACTGATTTACAATATTTTTGAATACATTCTATTAAAAAAGTATTTAAAACACCTCCACCAGATACGAGCATTGTGAGCGATTTTGCTGCCATCCCTTCTTGCTCAATTATTTGTTCAATGGCTTCACTAATGTGTTGACCTATAAGATGACAAGCTGTCGTGATTTTATTTTCAATATTCTCACTATCATCTAAAAAAACAGGAAGAATCTTACCTCGAACCCATTCATTACTAATTGATTTAGGATAGTTCGTTTTGAAGTACGGAAGGGCATTTATCTTAGCAGCAATAGAAGGTAAATATTCTCCCTTTCTAGCAACATTGCCGTTTTCATCATACAATAATCCTAGAACCTGTGCTAGGGCATTTAATACCTGGTTACAAGCCGTTACATCAAAAGCAATGACTTTAGTCCCTTTCGTATAAGTAATATTTGCTATTCCTCCTAAATTTAGACAAAAATCATATTCTTTAAAAAGGAGTGTATCTACTATTGGTGCTAGTGGTGTTCCCTCTCCATTAATCGCTATATCTTGGGTACGAAAGTCATTGACAACAGGCAATCCTGTGATAGCAGCTAAGGCGCCACCATCACCAATCTGGCTGGTCATTCGTTTATTAGGATCATGAAAAATAGTATGTCCATGAGAAGCTATCAGATCTGGTTCTATCTCATTTTTTTTTATAAAATCATTCACAAAACCGCCCATATAATGACCAAAATAAGTATGTGTTCTAGCAAAAGAAATAGCAGCTTGATAGGGCAATTCCTTTAATCTCAATTGCCACATTTCTGAAAAAGGATAGACATCACAAGCTAATAAATCCCATTTGTATTCCCCTTTATCTACTTGGATTTCACAATAAGCAATGTCTAAGCCATCAAGCGAACTTCCAGACATTAATCCTATAACTTTATATTTTTTCAAATGATTATATTTTGAACTGATATTACTCCAAATGTAGTTAACGTATAATATGTTCAAAATTAGCTTTTTGTAAGCACAATTTAAAAGAGCCTTCTCTTTTATTTATTAATAAATACGGCACTACCCAATTGTCATCAAAACAATCGGGTAGTAGTATTAAAACTTTATACTTGTAGTATTCTAAAAATTTATCACTATCCTACTCTCTCTATCACCATGGCAGATGCCCCCCCCCCTCCATTACAAATAGCTGCACAGCCTAATGTGCCGTTTTTTTGTTGTAAGACATTGTTTAGTGTTGTTACGATTCTAGCACCAGACGTTCCTAGTGGATGCCCTAAAGAGACAGCACCACCAAAGACATTTACTTTATCCTCATTCAAATCCATCACTTGGTTAAATGCCATTGTTACCACAGAAAAAGCTTCGTTCACCTCGAAAAAATCAATATCTGACTTTGTTAAACCTGCTCTTTTCAAAGCTAAGGGAGCAGCTTTAGTAGGAGCAGTCGTAAACCATTCTGGTTCATGTGCAGCATCTGCAAAAGATAAAATCTTGGCAACTGGTTTAAGTCCTAATGCTTCCATTTTTTCTTTACTGACTAAGATCAAGGCTGATGCTCCATCGTTAATTGTCGATGCATTAGCTGCCGTGACTGTACCATCTTTAGAAAAAGCTGGTCTAAGTTTAGGTACTTTCTCAAAATTTACCCTTTTGTATTCTTCATCTTCTGTGATACTCAATGGATCGCCTTTACGTTGAGGTACATTAACCGAGACAATTTCATGTGCAAAAGAACCATCACTAGTGGCATTTGCCGTACGAGTATAAGATTGAATCGCAAAGGTATCCTGTGCTTCTCTTGATATATTGTATTTTTTAGCCGTAGCATCGGCACAAATCCCCATAGCCTGTTGGTTATACACATCGGTTAAGCCATCTTTTTGTAGACCATCAATCAATTGACCACTACCAAATTTATATCCAAATCTTGCTTTATCTAAATAAAATGGAATTCGGCTCATGCTTTCCATTCCCCCTGCTACAATCAAGTCTCCATGTCCTAACATAATACTTTGAGCCGCAAACATAATCGACTTCATCCCAGAAGAACAAACCTTATTAATGGTTGTACAAGGAACAGTATTGCCTATTCCTGCTGCGAGCGCCGCTTGACGAGCAGGGGCTTGACCTAAATTAGCCGAACAGACATTCCCCATAAACACTTCTTGTACTTGACTAGCTTCAACGCCAGCTTTTTCTAAAGCACCTTTGATAGCAGCAGCTCCTAAATCAGTTGCTGATACATTGGCAAACATCCCCCCAAAGCTACCAATCGGAGTCCTTACAGCAGAAACAATATAGACTTCTTTCATTTTTATAATTTTGATTTTAAAAAAGTAATTCGGCTTATCGGTTGCTTAGTTGCTTTACCTACTTTCAAAGCCACAATTGTTGGTTAAGATTACGGTCGCCAAAATTACAGAAAATAAAAAGGCTTTTGTATATAAAAGCAAGAAAAAACGCCCTTGACTTTAGGTCTTTTTTATTTATTCTTGATTATTTAGTTTTGAAGTTTATTCTATTAGAAACAGTGGGCTTGAAGATAGACTCTAAATTTCTCTATTCCCTAAAATTATTTCAATATGAAAAAAAGGATACTTTATTTATTCGGACTTTTAAATTTATTCTTACTAGGTTGTACCTTAGGATACCAAGAAATTGATGGTCAATGGCATTATATCACTTGGGACGAAGGCAATGGTAAAAAAACAAAACCCCTTGAAGTAGACAATGCTAGTTTCGAAATCATTCAGCAAGGAACATATGCTAAAGATAAATATAAGGTCTTTTATCGTGGGACAACTATAGCAGCGTGTGCTCCCAATACCTTTAAACAAATTACAGGGACTTCCTACATAAAAGACAAAAATACCGTATATTATAAGTCAATCCCTGTATGTAAGGCTGACCCCAAAACATTTAAAGTCTTGGACTTTCCATATGCTAAGGATAAACATACCGCCTTTTGTGGTACAGTACCGCTTAGGGTGAAAAATATTGACAGCTTTAGAGTGCTTAAAAAATCTCTTGGCACAACAACTGGGAGTCGCAAATATTTAATTCGCCAACATCCTGAGTTGGCATACCTTGATTCATTGTGTTCAGCAGGATTGGTGGTTACTAGTCTTGGAGCATATGCCCAAACAGATGATCAATACTTTAAAGACTATCTTGAAATAGAAGAGCCTATTGTGCTAGAACAAGATACTTTAAATACTCAATAATTTTTTTTAGAAGAATCGCCATTTTGTCTTACTACTTCGTTACTTTTGTGTTGATTTTTTATTCCTTAAAATAATATTTAAACGAATTATGGCAATTAAAGCAGGAGATAAAGCCCCTAACTTCACTTTATATAATACAAAAAAAGAAGAAGTTTCACTTGAAGACTACAAAGGGAAAAATGTTGTTCTATTATTTTTTCCACTAGCCTTTACAGGTGTATGTACGGAAGAATTGTGCAGTATGAGAGATAATATAGGCGATTATGAAAAGTTGGATGCTTCTATTCTAGCCGTCTCTGTTGATTCTCTTTTTACTCTTGGGCAATTTAAACAAGCACAATCGTATAATTTCCCATTACTCTCAGATTTTAATGCTACTACAGCTACTGCTTATGGTGCATTATATGACAATTTTGTTCTAGGAATGAAAAATGTTGCTAAACGTTCTGCTTTTGTTATTGATAAAGAAGGTATCGTTCGTTATGCAGAAGTATTAGAAAGTGCTGGTGATTTACCAAATTTTGAAGCTGTAAAAGAAACTTTATCTCAATTAGGGTAGTTTATTAATAGAAGTCACTCAAACGAAATAAAACCATCAATAATCTGACATTTTTAAAAAATAAAAAATTCTCATTATGTTTAGTCATACAGAAGAATTAGTAGAAGTTGTTGTAGAAGAAATCGAAGATGTCGGCAGTCATGCACGATTAATCGTTTTCAACGATGATGTCAATACATTTGATTGGGTAATAGAGTGTTTTATGGATATTTGTAAACACACCTTTGAACAAGCAGAACAACTGTCTTTAATTATTCATTTTAAGGGAAAAGCTACTGCTAAGACTGCCCCAAAAGATGTTCTGAAACCAATGAAAGACGGATTGATTGATCGTGGTTTATCTGCTGTGATCGAAGAAGATTAACTATGCCTGTATTTTGGCTCAGTGAACATATCAGTTTTCCCGACCCTCGCTTAGCCAATGAGGACGGAATTCTTGCCATAGGAGGAGATCTAAACCCTAAACGTATCCTTTTAGCTTATGAGATGGGGATATTCCCTTGGTTCAATCCTGAAGATCCAATCATCTGGTGGTGTCCAGATCCTCGATGCGTATTGTTTCCAAAAGACTTGAAAGTCTCTAAAAGCATGCGTCCTATTTTCAACCAAAAAAAATTCCAAATAACTTTTGACCACGATTTTGAAGCTGTCATTTTAGCTTGTCAAGAAACAAGAAGGAATGGACAAGATACAGGGACATGGATTACAGAAGATATGTTAGAGGCTTATTGTACTTTACATGAGATGGGCTATGCACATTCTGTTGAAGTATGGAAAGAACAAAAATTGGTAGGAGGACTCTATGGAATTGCCTTAGGAAAATGCTTTTTTGGAGAGTCCATGTTTAGTAAAATGAATAATGCCTCAAAAACTGGTTTCATTACTCTTGTCAGAAAATTAGAACAACTAGGATTTTGGCTTATTGATTGCCAACAAGAGACCAATCATTTAAAGAGTTTAGGGGCAAAAGGTATAGAACGAGAACGGTTTTTATATATTTTACAAAAAAATAAAACCGAAAAAACACTAATCGGAAATTGGCGGGAACTTCTACCTATCTCTTAATATACATTTGTCTTTTCTAATAAGGATTTATATTTTTGTGCAAAACAAAAATTCATTATTTTGAAATCTTTTATTATTGGTATTACTGGAGGAAGTGGATCGGGAAAGACAACTTTTATTAAAAAACTTGCTAATAGTTTTTCACCAAAACAGCTTTGTATTATTTCTCAAGATGATTACTATCGTCCTCGTGAAGAGCAAAAAAAAGACGAGAATGGTATTATAAACTTTGATCTTCCTGAATCTATTGACGACCGAACATTTTTAAATGACATTCAAAAATTAATACAGGGACAAGCCATTCGAAAACAAGAATACACCTACAATAATAAAAGTGCCCAACCTAAAATAATTACATTTCACCCTGCACCAATTATTATTGTTGAAGGCCTTTTTGTTTTTCACTATAAAAAAATAGCTAATCTATTCGATTTAAAAGTTTTTATTCATTCTAAAGAGAATCTAAAAGTCATAAGACGAATAAAAAGAGACAAAATAGAACGAAATTATCCTCTAGACGATGTACTCTATCGTTATGAAAATCATGTCCTACCTACTTTCGAGAAGTATATACTACCCTATAAAGAAAAAGCTGACATTATAATAAATAATAATAAAGGGTTTGAAATGGGGTTGGAGGTCTTCAAAAATTTTCTAGCACAAAAACTAAAAAAGCCAGATGTTTAAAATCTGACTTTTGCATATTTTCTCACAAAAATGCCCAAATACTAAAATATGCACTTAGCGTCCATGACAATATCAACATCCAAAAATAACTGGATTTTGACTAAAATTTCTCTAGTAGGTGTTACGACTCCACGCTCCACTTTTGACATTGTAGCTATATCAAATCCAATCGCATTTGCAAACGCTTCAAGACTGATATTTTTCAGTTCTCTAGCTTTTTTAATTTGTTGACCAACGCTCGGAATTTCATCAGCTGTTTCATAAGTATCTGAAACTACTGCCAAAGGCTTCGAATGATTTGTATCGCCTAGGATAGTTTGTTCAAAAGAAATTGTTTCCTTTGATGTTGTGCTCTGTAAGGATTGAGCAAAAGAATATGTGAAAAACAATAGTAATATTGTGGGAGGTAGTATTATCTTTTTCATTTTTAGAAAGTGTTTGACTTTTCCTGTGCAAAAGCAATGCCAATTTTTCAACTTTCACAAAACACAATAATATTACTAATTAATTATTAATATGTTTTACATTTTATTCATTCAAATATATTTTATACTTATTGAGTATAAAATTTCCTTTTCCAAAAAACTTATGCGTATAAACCCTAATGTTTTATTAAAAATTCAATAATATTTCAGAAATTTACGTTTCCAAAAGACTTAAAAGGAAGAAAAACAAAGTATCCTTATCTTTAATCGAATGAATACTTACAACTCTTCGGATTGGTCTTAACAAAACCAAATCAACAACAAATAATAATCAATTATAATTATGAGCAGTACGTTTCAAAGTAATAATAACCAAAGAAAACTATTGGCAGGCGCAGGAGTTGTGATTGTCATACTATTAATCCTATTAGCAATTCTTCTTTATAATAAATATGGAGACCAAAAAGAGATAGAAACTCAAGAGATAGAACTAGCACAAGCCGAAGAAGTGAAAGCAGAACTTCAAAAAGAATATGATAATGCCATATCTGAACTTGATGAAGCCTTAGCTGAAAATAATGATATAAAAGGTATTATCGCTCAACAAAAAGAGGATCTAAGCCAGCAAAGAAAAAAAATTGAACGAATCATTAGAGAAGGAAAAGTAAATCGCTCCAAACTTAGTGAAGCTAGAGAAGAAATTAAAAATCTTATTAGAAGACAAACAGAATTCATTGCAAAAATTGACCAGTTAGAACGTGAGAATAGACAATTAACTGAAAAAACAGTTGTTCTTACCAAAGAAAAAACGTCACTTCAAGAAGAAGTCTCAGTAGAACGTCAAGTAAATGAAGGATTACAATCAGAAAAAACTCGATTAGAACAGGAAAAAGCTGAGCTAGAGAATACAAAGGTAGAATTAGAAGAAAAAACCGCAACGCTCGAAACCCAGAAAGAAGAACTAACCCAAAAGGTTAATATCGCTTCTGTTGTACAAACGCAAAATATTCGAGCGACTGGTTATAAAATCAGAAATAGCGGTAAGAGAGTGAAAAAGAATTATGCTAAAAATGTTGATGTTTTAAATATCTGTTTTAAAGCGCTAGACAATGGGGTTGCACCTGCTGGCACAGAGGCTTTCTATGTAAGAGTCGTAAGTCCTTTGGGAGAAACACTCGCTATTGAAAATTTAGGTTCTGGTGTACTTATTAATAGACAAACTAATGAACAAATACGATATACAAAGGTTAAAGAAGTAGACTACGCTAATGAAGCTGTTGATATTTGTTTAGACTGGCAACCAGAACAAGCTTTTGTAAAAGGACAGTATTTAATTGAAGTATACAATAAAGGAAGTCTTGCAGGAACTGGAGATTTCACCTTAAAGTAAATCTATGAGTGATAAAGAAAATGTGGAGAATTTTATCAATCCAATTGATAAAGACAAAATTACGGACACCCCTCATTTATTGCCCTATGCTCATACAGTTGGCTCTGCCCTTATCAAACCTATAGATAAAGGTAAAGTAAAAGGTCAAGCTGTTTCTGCTATGTATGAGCAAACAGAAATGCAGTTGGAACAACTTCGAAAACAAATTGAACTCCTTGCTCAACAAGCTCAGAACATTCATAAAAGAGTTGAAATTTCAGAGTTAATTTACCAAGCAGAGATGGGATTCAAACCGCTCATCAGTCATATCTATCACCTTTACAAAAGAAAAAATACTGAAAATCACGTGCTATCTCTTGTAGCTCCTAACGATTGGGGAATATCTTGTCCCTATGATTTTGTAGCTACTGTAAAACTCCTATCCGATCATACTTGGGAAATTCTTGAAGGTTAATAGATATAAAAAATGCTTTCAATCTCCTATAAAGGAGAAAGAAAGCACTCTCAGGGACTGATGAAAAGTTCAAATTTGTTTTTTGCTTTTACTATCAGATGCCCTCTTCCTATCGAGCATAAAGGTCATCTAAATGACTTTTCATCCCTTACTAACCTAACACTAATCAAAACATTTTACGGTGATCTTCTACTGTATGTGGCAGTTTATCCTATGGGTTTCATGTCTTTTGATATATTAACACAGCAACTCGTGTAATATTGAATTATTTTCTGCCTTATACAAAACATAATATGTATATCTATAATTACTCTAAAAAGGGGAATGGTGGAGTGACTATCTATATTTAATAACTAGACGCCCCTCTGCCAAACCCTTAAGAGCGAGTGATTTCAAATTCCTGTATTCTAACGTTTTAGAAACAACAAGACAAAGATGCAAACAAAAAAATTAAAAAAAAAGGGACAAATTTTGGGAAAGTATCATGAAGTTATTATTTTGTTATAAAATAAAACACTGATAATCAGTTTATTATTTTTTTAAAAATCCAAAATAGTATCATGGTACGAAAAAAGCTGTTTAAATTATTTTCAAATTTATCAGAAATTGAACGAGAAAGTTTTAGTCATTTTTTAAAAATTCCCATCTTTAATGGGTTAAATGATGTTAAAATACTTAATACATTCTTAAATCAATTCGTTCCTAACTTTGAAGATTTTTATAGTGATGAGGTACTTTCAAAAAAAATATACCCTGATACACCATTCAAGCCTAAGAGAGTTATGATGCTTTTTACTCGATTCGGGGATAAACTCAAAAACTTTTTATTAGCCCTAGAAGCAATTGAACAGAAATCTGTAAAAAAACAACTACAACTTGCCAATATCTATCGTAAACGCCAACTCGATGATCTTTTTCTAGATACTTTAGACAAAGCAGAAAAAAGACTAGATGCTCAATATTATCCCCTACCCGATTACTACGAACAAAAAAGGGCGATCTTACATGAGCGCTATTTTTCACTTGTATATAATAAGTCAACAATTGAGGCTAATGATACCATGGAACAAATCATGGACATGACTGACGAAGTTTATATTCTTAGAAAATTGCTTTATGCTCATGAGTTAAAAAACCGGGAACTTAGCTATGGTACATCATCAAAAATTTTACTTATAGACGAAATAAAATCATTGAAAGATGATAGAAAGCAAAATGAATTGTCTAGTATATTGTTTAACATTCAATCCTATTTTAATTCAATAGAGTCTACCTCTCTAGAAGATTTTTATTTTAAGTTAAAAGATAAGATATTAGACTTTGTAGCAAAAGATCCTTTCGACTCCTTGGAATCTAGTATTCTTTTAAAGCTCCTTAAAAGATGTGCAGTAAAACTTATGAATAAAGGAGATATAGTTTTCCAAAGAGAATTGTACTATCTGTACCTTCTCGGAATAGAAAAAAAACATCTTAATAATTATAATTTTGTAGATGAACAAGCTTTTGTCAATACAGTCATTCTTGGTACAAAAACAGGAGATGATATGTCCAATTTTATTAAACGCAACTCAAGGTATCTCAAAAAGAAGTATAAAGAAGAAATAAGAAAATTTTGTAAAGCTTATGTATTTTTTCATCAAGGAAAGTTCCAAGAAGTAAGATCAAAATTAAAAACAGTAGATTTTCATACTTCTGCTTTAACAATTCAAGGCAAAGCATTATATATAAAAGCAAGTCTCGAATCTTTATTAACTCAAGAATTAACGATTAGGGAAATACATCATTTTGAAAATGAACTTTCTAATTTTGAAAAATATTTAAAGCGAAATCCAGATAAACTTAATTCTCACTTTATTAAGTCGGAAATTACATTCATTCGCTTTGTAAGAAAATTTAAACGACGGTATATTAATAAAAATTCGATTCTTAAGTTGAAAAATCAAATATCCAATTCGATTAATTTCAATAATAAAGAATGGTTAATAAAAAAGATGGAATTAATAAGTTATTAATTCCATCAAAGAGTGATAATAACTATTATCCTCCTATAATAATTTCACTTCCTCCGTCTCCTTCACCTCCATCGTCTACGTTATGTTGTTTTTCAATTTTTTGGAAGTCTTTTACAAAATCATTTTGATCTGTGCAAGACATTAGACCAAAGATCAGGTTAAAAACAACTAGTACTAAAAATAATTTTACTCGTCTCATGATTTCTAATTTTTTATAGGGTTAAAAAATCCTGACACTCCAATGCGCATTGGGCATCAGATTAAATCGAAATACTAGTTTTGCCTATCTCTTTAGATTGGCTTTCAGGTGTTTTGTTTTTGGTATTTTTTTTATGACATTTTATTTTTTCATGTTTTTTATTGTCATATAAAAGCATATGTTTAATTTGTGTTCTAGGAACACCATATGGTTAATCTTAAATTTCAATGATATTATAATGACATAATCCTTGATGCATCAAAAGATACAGCAACTCCCTAGGGTTAGCTATATTGCAACCTTGAATTAATCTGTCATTTTTTTAAACTTATGCTCTTTAATGACATAACATAACTACACGACTAATCGTTCCACAAATCCTATTTTTTTTTATTTTTTTTTGTAAAAGTTTACATAAAACAATTACAAATATTTTGGAACTATATCCCCCATTTTATCGTTCTATTAATAGCAGTATGGTAGTGTTAATATGTCCCCCTACTTTATGGACACCTTACTAAACACACTATCAAAAACGTATATATTTAATTGCCATTTTCCATATTTTTTATTAAAATCTCAACCTAAACTCAACAACATAAATGTATTTATGGTTATTTTACTATATTTGAAATAATTTTGTTAGAAACTATTAATTTAATCGATTCTACTTGATATAAATACTTTCTTTTAAAACTGTTACATTAAAATACAATTAGAAACACCCCCTAAACTGTAAACTATGTCTACTACTTTTTTATGTCATATTATTTCCAATAGGGATCCAGCTCAAACAATCAATGCATTAAAAGGTGATGTCGAATCTTTTATTAAAAAAAATGGTGTCAAAATTGATCATTTTGTTTCGTCATATCAAGGGGAAACAACTCTAATGAAAGAATTTGAGCAATTAGAAAATATCGTATGCCGTATCCCTAAACAACGATTTCATCTATATATCCATAGTGGAAAAAATATTTTAGATAATATTGAATATTTACAAAAATTAAAGCACCTGAATATTGATTTTACAATCTTAGGCTTTGAAGAAATTACACCTTGCAGTCTAGATGGCTTAATCCAATATATTCATTGGAAACAAGCTACAAAGAGTAAGCAGATTATTGAAGGGCTTAATCGCTCTAAAGTAATTGGCGCAAAAAAGCAATCTGCAAAAAAACGAGGATATGAAGTAGCTAAATCTGCTAGAATTCGATTAAAGTATACTGATCCCAAAAATGTTCAGGTTCGTAAAAAAATTCAATACCTGAGAGGTGAACTAAAATTACCTTATAGAGAAATCGCCAGAAAATTAAATAATGAAGGGCTGACTACTCGAAATGGAAAGCAATTTTATGAAAAAACGATTGCTCGCATTTATAAAACAATTTCAGAAATACAAGAAATGTTTAAGACACCTGAAATCGCTAAAATACATAATGGAAAAAATATATTACCTCCAAACTTTGTCGATTATATCTTATTTACGTTTAAGGAAACAATTAAGATACCTTTACAATATAAGATATACAATAGTCAATCTGTTTTAGTATCTAAAGGAAAACTCGCTATAGGAGAAAATCAGCTTTCTATTGATACGCTTAAAGAAAAAAATCTTTTCCTTGGCAAGTATTTTATTATTTTTGAACCTTTAAATAAAGATTTTACACTTAAAACATATATTCCTAATAAAACTCTTTTTACTATAAGAAAAGATATTTGGGAATCTTTGAGTGCCATAAAATAATATCCTTAAAGATAATTTCTAGCAATCTGTTTAGTAAGAATAGATTGCTAGATTTATAAAGTAAATCAATCCATGAATTTTCATCTATTAAAAATAAAAGAAAAGCAACAAGAAACACAAGATACATTGTCTCTAATTTTTGATGTACCCAGCAATCTTACTGAAGTTTTTCAATATACACAAGGACAATATCTTACACTAAAGTTTGACATTGATGGAAAAGAAGAAAGAAGAGCTTATTCTATGTCTAGTAGTCCCGTCGAAAAAGACTTAAAAATTACTATAAAAAGAGTTGAACGAGGTATTGTTTCGAATTATATCCATGACAAATTACACGTTGGAGATACCATAGAAGTTATGAAACCACAAGGTCGTTTTTTTACGCCCCTTGATATAACGCACCGTAAAACCTATTATTTATTTGGGGCTGGAAGTGGCATTACCCCACTTATGTCAATCCTTAAAACCATTCTGGAAAAAGAACCTCAAAGTTCCGTTTTCCTTCTCTATGGAAGCCGTGATGAAGATAATATTATCTTTAAAAATGAATTAGACACATTAGAGCAAAAATATAAAGGCCAATTTGCATTGCAGTATACCTTAAGCCAGCCTAAAATTCAAAAACCAAGCGGATTTGGTGCTTTTCTAAAAAAAGGGAAAATTTCTTGGACAGGCCTCCAAGGTCGTATAGATGATAAAAAAGTAAACCAATTCTTAATCGAAAACCCTATAAGATATCAAGATGTGGAATGCTTCGTTTGTGGTCCAACAGGTATGAATGATTCGATAAAAAATATTCTCCAAAAAAAAACCATCGATAGTAAAAATATCCATATAGAATATTTTACTGCTTCAAAAGATAAATCTACAACTGAGAATACTCCTGTGAATACCCCCAGCAATAACGCTATGGTAAAAATACATCTGGATGAAAAAACGATAGATGTAGAAGTTCCAAAAGATAAAACCATACTTGATATTTTACTTAACCTTAAACATGATGTCCCCTATTCTTGTACTTCAGGCTCTTGCTCTACGTGTATGGCTAAACTCATCAAAGGGAAAGTCCAAATGGATATTTGTTATGCCCTAGATGATGACGAAATTGAAGAGGGTTATATTCTTACCTGCCAAGCAAAACCTACAACAGATCTTATAGAACTCACATTTGATGTCTAAAACACTATGAAGCTTTATTTTTAATTGAGCATGATAAGATAGGCCATTTATAAAATTATATTGTTTTAAAATGTTTTTCTGTCTATGGCATAGTATTTGATATATTATAAAAAAGTTTCATAGAGTTATTGCATAGCAGTTGAAAATGGTAAAAGTCGGCTCAATTACCTCCCGAGCCGGCTTTTTTATTTTGTGGCATTAGCCAGCACTTGAATGGCAGCAGGACCAACACAAAATAATAAATCTAAGACACTCATATTTGGAATAAAACCGTGTCTTTCTTCAAAGACTTGATTATAAAACTGGGGAATGTACATAATATCATCATTTACATATTTAGGGTAGATTAACTTCCTATAATCTAATACACCAATAGGTTCAGCAATATATGCAGTCGTATAATTCAAAGTACAATCTAGTCCTATTAAGTTTATAAGACATTGCAAGATTTCAAAATTATAATCAAAAAGAAAATCATATTTTTTCTTATAAAATGGGATAAGTTCATCTGCATAAAACTCAAAAAAGGGTGCTTTCCCATAAGCAGACAGAATACTTTTCCAATGTTGACTCTGCCAAGGCATATCATATGATATTCTTACTTGTCCAATAGGCATTTGTTCATTTTTTCCTTTTTCTAGAGGAATAGATAATCGTTGTATCCCATTAGCTCCTACAATCTGAGTCCTATTTCTAAAAGAACGCTTCGTATAATGTTCATGAGCTTCAATATAAACCTGTGAATGAGCGTATAATTTTGTAAAATGCTGCACATTGGGCAAATAAGCTAACCCTAGCAAAATTTTTGATTGTTTCATTCCTTATTTTATACAATATCAGGTGGGATAATATCTTTAAAATGACCATTCATAGCGGCCAATTTTCTCAATCGCTCCATCTCTCTAACCATAGGAATCATCTGTTCTAAATGGCTCAACATAAATTCTTGTCGGCTCAATTCGTCTGGGATTTTTAAAAAATCATATTCTTGTTCTAAAGAAAAACCAACATAATGGGCTAATCTATAAGTCGTAAATTCTTCACCTTTCTGAGGAAGTGTTTTATTTATTTTAAGTATAGAAAATAAATCTTTCACTTTAGATAGTAACAATTTATAAAAGACCTTTCGCCCGTTAAGATTCTCCGAAATATACTCAACTTTAGCCGCAGCATAGAGTTTTTCATCAGGTGCATTTTTATACAGTTCCAGTATTTTAAAACGTTTAGCCCCTAGTGTCTTAATATCCATTTCTCCTTCATCGTACTGTTTTGATATTTCCATCAAATTCAATAATGTACCATAGTCCGAAACTTTATTGTTAAATACAGGAGGTATTCCAAAAGACAAATTTTGCTCATAACAATCTTTAATAAGTTGCTTATATTTTGGTTCAAAAATGTGCAGATTGAGTTGTTCTGTAGGAAAAACAACTAATTTCAAAGGAAATAATGGAATAATTTCTGCCATAAAAACCTGTTAAGAGTTAAGAAAAATCAAAGCATTTTATTTTGTATTACATGGTAAAAGGCATTTTAATCTCAGTTTTTTATCATTTGTCCAAGTATAAATCGTGCAAATAATTCTAAAAACCCAACAAATACTACAAGAATAACTACATTTAATTACTTTTCCATAAATTATTAATATTTTTATTGAAAATTGTGTTGTAGATAAATGCTATTGGCAGTATTGAGTATTCAGCTTACTTTATCTATATTTATAAACATAATTTCCATCCTAATAAATTCTAAATAACCAATCATTATGAAGGCTAACAATTCCAACCTTTTAAAATTATCATTTTTATTGGCTTGTATTTGCAGTTTAAGCTTCCTAGCTTGTAAAAAAACCGTTAGAGAAGCTGAAGGCATGAATGCTAGTTTAAGTAATTATATCTATGCTTATACTTCTGGAACAATTTCTAGAACTAGTCCTATACAGCTTCGTTTTACATCTAGTATTATTGGTGAAGATGCTATAGGTAGTACTTTAGATAAAGGTATTTTTACCATATCGCCCAATATTTCAGGTACTACAACTTGGAAAGACGATAAAACCATCATCTTCGAACCTACCGAATACCTTCCTTCTGGAGAAAAGTTTTTGGTGACAGTTGGATTGAATAATTTATTCTCAGATCTCCCAGAAAACGCTAGAACTTTTGAATTTAACTTTCAAACAAGAGAACAATTTTTTGATGTGGTTATTAATGGCTTACAGAATCAAGATGCCAACGATCTAGAAAATCAAATACTTGTAGGAAATGTTTTTACAGCAGATGCTGCTGAAAATGAAAAAGTAGAAAATATATTACTCGCCAAATTAAACGGACGAAACCTTAATACAACATGGTCACATGATAACGAACAAGTCAAACATACTTTTAAAATAGAAGGCATTGAACGAGGAAATAAAGATAAAATACTAGAATTACAATGGGATGGTAAACCCTTAAACATCAAAAGCCGTGGAGCAAAAAAAATTGAAATCCCTGCTAAAGGGTCTTTTAAAATATTAGATGCTCAACTTGTCAAAAGTGGCACTCAATATATCTTGCTTAACTTTTCTGATCCATTATTACCAACCCAAAACCTAAACGGTATTGTACAAATAAGCGGTTATAATGACGATTTAAAATATGCTATAGATGGAAACTCCATTAGGGTTTATCCTTCCTCTAGGCTATCTGGAAAAAGAACCATCAAAATAGCAACAGGATTAAAAAACATAGAAAATCGTGCTATGCCAAATGCGAGTGCATGGAATCTAGATTTTGAAGATATAAAACCAGAAATTAGGTTGGCTGGTAATGGCGTCATATTGCCTGAATCAAATGGTTTAATATTCCCTTTTGAGGCTGTTGGTTTAAATAGTGTAGAAGTCGAAATTTTTAAAATTTATCAAAACAATTTACTCCAATTTTTACAATCAAACGAGCTGACAGGAAATTACGATTTAGAAAGAGTTGGTCGTATTGTAAAACAAAAAAAGATAGATCTCAAAACATTAAACCCCAATTCAAATACAACTGAATGGGGAAGTTATGCACTCGATTTAAGTGATTTAATAAAAAGCGATAGAGGGGCATTATATCAAATCCGTCTCGGATTCCGTCCTAGTTATTCTTCTTATTTTTGTGGTTCTGATACAAAAGAAAACGAAGATTTAACCATAATGGAAGATCCATTCAATGAAGATGGAGAGATTCGTTCCTTCTGGGGCAGTTACTATGGCATAAACGGCTACTATGATGATTACGAATATGCTCACCGAGATGATCCGTGTAAACCTGCATACTATAACTATGATCGCTTTGTAAGACGAAATGTATTAGCCTCTAATCTAGGAATTGTAGCAAAACGAGGAGATGGCGGAGAACTTTTTGTAGCTGTTTCTAATCTAAAAACGACCGATCCTATTAGTGGTGTAAAGCTACAAATTTATGACTACACCCAACAGTTATTAAAAATTGTAGAAACGGATGGCGAAGGGCTAGCATTTTTTAATAGCGATAGAAAACCATATTTCATTGTAGCTTCTATGGGAGAAGACAAAAACTACCTTAAACTAAATGATGGAAATGCGCTTTCTTTAAGTCGATTTGATGTTGCTGGTACTAAAACGCAAAAAGGTATCAAAGGCTTCATCTATGGAGAAAGGGGTGTTTGGAGACCTGGGGATTCTCTGTATTTGAATTTTGTTTTGGAAGATAAAGATGGCAAACTTCCTCCTAATCATCCAGTATCTTTTGAATTTATTGACCCTCGAGGGCAAGTACAGCATCAAGAAACGAAATTCGATCATGTTGCTAATGTTTATAATTTTAATACAAAAACAAATCAAGACGCACCAACAGGAAATTGGACAGCAAAAGTCAAAGTTGGAGGAGCTGTTTTTACAAAATATTTAAAAGTAGAAACCGTAAAGCCTAATCGCTTAAAGATAAATTTAGATTTCGGAGGGAAAGAACTTTCTGTAAAAGATAAATTGCAAGGAGAGCTCCAAGTCAATTGGCTCCATGGCGCACCTGCTAAAAATTTACGCTCTGTCATTGAAGTACAATTTCAATCCGCTAAAACTAAATTCAAAAAATTTAATGATTATACTTTTGATGATCCTGCTCGAAGTTTCTCAGCAGAACCAATTACTGTTTTTGATGATAAACTAAGTGCTGATGGCTTCGCAAGTATTCCACTCCAAATGAGTAATAATAAAACGGCTCCTGGATTACTAAGGGCTAATTTTAAGACAAGGGCTTTTGAAAAAGGAGGAGACTTTAGCACAGATGTTTCTGTCTTAAAAATTCATCCTTATGAATATTATTCTGGTGTCTTTATTCCAAAAAATAAATATGGAGAAAAACGCCTAGACATAGATAGAAAAAATGCTGTAGAATTTGCCGCAGTAAATAAAAATGGTCAACCTTTAGCCAATCGAAAGTTAAGTGTAGGATTTTATCGTGTAAATTGGCGTTGGTGGTGGGATGAAAGTGATGATGATGTAACAAGTTACAATTCTGCCAGCCATTATGGTGCAATCGATAAAACGATAATTACAACAAATAATAAAGGGGAAGCAAAATGGGATATAGAGGTCAATCGATGGGGGCGTTATTTGGTACGAGTATGTGATGAAGAGTCTGGACATTGTTCTGGAGACTTTTTCTTCGCAGGTTACCCTTGGGATGATGAATCTGGTAATAATCGGAATGCTGCAGCTATGCTTTCTTTCTCCGCTAAAAAATCAACTTATGAAGTAGGTGAAACCGTCTCTTTAAATATTCCCATTTCAGAAATTTCTAGAGGTTTAGTTACGATTGAAAACGGCTCAAAAGTATTAGAATCTAAATGGTTTGAAGCCGATAAAGGGGATTATACTTATAAATTCAGAGCTAGTGAGGATATGGCACCTAATATTTATGCCCATGTGACCCTTGTACAACCTCATGCACAAACTGCAAACGATCGTCCAATGCGGATGTATGGTGTTGTTCCTATCAAAGTAGAAAATCCGAATACTAAACTAACTCCTGTTATTGATATGGTCGATGATTTAGCCCCCGAAGAAGAATTTACAGTAACAGTAAGTGAAAGTGGAGGAAAACCAATGGCATATACCTTAGCAGTCGTAGATGATGGATTATTAGACTTAACACGTTTTAAAACCCCCAACCCTTGGTCTGCTTTCTACGCACGAGAAGCCCTCGGGGTCAAAACATGGGATGTATACGATAACGTATTAGGCGCTTATGGTGGAGATTTAGAGCGCATTTTAAGTATTGGTGGAGACATAGAAGCAGAGAAAAAAGGTGCACAAAAAGCTAATCGTTTTAAACCCGTTGTCCAACATCTGGGTCCATTTTATTTGAAGGCTGGTAAAAAAGCGAAACATAAAATTAAAATGCCAAACTATGTTGGTTCTGTTCGTACCATGGTTGTCGCATCAGGGAATGGTGCTTATGGAAATACCCAAAAAACAACACCTGTCAAAAAACCACTTATGGTGCTAGCAACACTTCCTAGAGTATTAGGTCCAACAGAACGATTGACACTCCCCGTTAACGTATTTGCAATGGAACGGAAAGTGAAAGATGTTACCGTTTCGGTAGAAACAAATGGTCTAATAGACATCGTAGGAGAAAATACTAAAACCATCTCTTTTAATCGCCCAGGAGATGCCATTGTCAATTTTGACTTACAGGTAAAAGAAAATGTCGGAATAGGCCGAGTCAAAGTTACTGTCAATGGAGGTGGTGAAACAGCCCGTCAAGAAATAGAATTCGATGTTCGTAATCCAAACCCTTATGTTACTGATGTATATCAAAAAATAGTAGAAAGCAATGAGGTCTGGACAAATGACTTTCAAGTAGTGGGTATGACAGGAACAAATACTGGAGTAATCGAGGTTTCTAACCTGCCTCCTATCAACTTAGGAGAACGCCTACAATACCTAATTCGCTACCCTCATGGTTGTATTGAACAAACAACCTCTTCGGGATTTCCACAACTTTATGTTAGCAAACTAATGAAACTAAGCGATAAGCAAAAAGAAGCAATCCCTATCAATATTCAAGCAACAATTGATCGGATTAAGAAATTCCAAACAGGCGGCGGCGGTTTTGCTTATTGGCCTGGTGATGATTCTCCTAGCCATTGGGGAAGCAGTTATGGTGGACATTTTATTTTAGAAGCAAAAAAATTAGGTTATACAGTACCTGAAACCATGCTTTCTCGTTGGAAACAATTTCAAAAAAGAGTGGCTAATCGGTGGGATGGTGAATTGGAAGACAATTGGGGCTATCGAAATTCCGAATTGACACAAGCATACCGCTTATATACTTTAGCGCTAGCAGGCGAACCAGAACTAGGTGCGATGAATCGCCTTAGAGAACGAAAAAAATTAAGCAAGGAAGCCAAATGGCGCTTAGCAGCAGCCTATGCCGAAGCTGGCAAACCTGAGGTAGCAAAAGAGATTACAAATAACCTTAGTACCAATGTAAAACCTTATCGACAATTAGGCTATTCTTATGGTTCCGACCTTCGAGATAAAGCAATGATATTAGAAACATTAACTGGGATTCAAGATAATAAAACAGCCGCAGAACTCGTCAAAACAATTTCTGATGATATGAGTTCTAAACGTTGGTACAGTACTCAAACTACAGCTTATTGTTTATTAGCTGTCGGTAAATTTGTTGGAGACTCAGAAGTAAATGACCAGTTTACTTTTGATTATAAAGTTGGAAATGGACAATGGATCAATGCGGGTTCTAGCAATCCTATTTTCCAAGTAGATGTCCCTGTAGATCAAACAAGTTTGAAAAATATAGCGGTTAAAAATACAAGTGGTGGAATCCTCTATGCTCGATTTATCAATCAAGGGCAACCCATCATAGGAGATGCTACCAATGCCAATGAAAAGTTAGATATGACCATTCAATATAAATCCATGGATGGCAAAAAACTAGATCCTTCAAGTATCCCACAAGGAACAGATTTTATAGCTGAAGTAAGTATTAAAAACCCTGATAAATACGGTCGAAATTACAAAGAAATGGCTTTGGAGCAAGTTTTTCCCTCAGGTTGGGAAATCCATAATGCTCGAATGGACAACATGGAAGATTATAGTAATACGAGCGTTCCTGAATACCAAGATATTCGAGATGATAGAGTCTATACTTATTTCGATATTCCTAGTGGTGATCGTCATGTGTATCGGGTACAACTTAATGCTGCTTATCAAGGACGCTATTATATGCCAACCGTACAATGTGCTGCAATGTATGATAATACGATTAACGCCCGACAAGCAGGCAAATGGGTAGAAGTAATTCAACCAACTAATTTGTAAATGAATAAATTTAATACACTGTAAATTAAGTTAATTGACATTTTTGAACAATGAATTTTTATTCAAATTGAGGCGTGACACAGCCTGATAGCCTTAGCTATCAAGGCGAGTACACAACGACAAGTTGGAGAAAAAAGCATGGTCAAAAGTTTAAGAAATTTAGTTTACAGTGTATTTAATACTATAAAAACCTTCTATGCTATCATAGAAGGTTTTTAACTATTTTCTAGGGAACTCCTAAAGCACTAAATACGTTTTTCAAAATAGAAAAATAATATTGCTATGGGATGGAAAATCGTTGAAAGGCGAATCGGTAAAGCAGGCAACCTAAAACAACGCAACAACAGGCAAAAGAAATGGACTCAAAAATATGGCGATAATTGGATAATAGGTTACAATATAGATGGTGTATTTCTAGATCAAGAAGCCGCTATTGAAAAAATTTATCATGAAAGCTATCGACAGCATTTTGAAATGTATCCAAATGATTTGGAAGAATTGATTGCTACCGCAAAAGTACTTCGCAACCCTCACGCAGAAGCAACAGGAGGTGTGGATTTACAAGTCCCTGCTATTTTAGCCTATTTAAAAGCGAATAACTTAGAATTACTTGGGAAGGAAATTGTAGACATCGGAACGATGGGAAATCGTTCGCATAAAATTAGTGTTCGATTAAGCCCACTCACCATAAAAGTTATTGGCAATCCTAAAATGACTTTAGAACAATTTTGGCAAGATAAAAAATGCCTTGCCGTCTGGGAAGAATAAAAACAAATGGATCAAAGACCTATTTTAGATAAAAATACCACTGTAACAGACTTTAAAGCCTTCTACTGGTTAAAAGAAGAACTCGTCGTTTTTTGTAGAAATGAAGGCTTACCCAAGACGGGGAGTAAAATAGAAATTGCTCATCGAATTGAACAGTATTTAAAAACAGGCAAAAAGGAGCATTTAAAAA
The DNA here is from genome assembly GCA_020630435.1 of Saprospiraceae bacterium. Classification (GTDB taxonomy): domain Bacteria; phylum Bacteroidota; class Bacteroidia; order Chitinophagales; family Saprospiraceae; genus JAHDBJ01. The sequence goes on along the minus strand of JAHDBJ010000030.1, from coordinate 11,347 downwards.
AAGTAACCCCAAAAAAACAGCGTTCCAAATTCGATTGGAACAGTACTAGTCTTGAGCCCGATACCCTCATTACCGATAATTATAAAAACACAGAAAATGTCCGCCTTTTTTTTGAAAAAGCAATTGGAAAACAATTCAAATTTAATGTCGTTTTTATGAATTGGATGAAAGCCAATGTTGGAAAAACACTTTCAGATGCTATCACAGCTTGGCATCAAATTCAACAAGACCGAAAAACAAATAAACAACCAAAAGAAATTGCCCCTCAATTTGAATACAATCGATACCTAAGAGATTTTCTAGCCGATAATCCCGATAAAACTAGAAAGGATGGCATTGCTCTTTGGAATATTAAAAAAACAATTCGAGGAGATAATATTTATGTAAAATCTGATCTAGATTATTTAAAAAAGTAGTTTTCAAGAAGTTCTCTAAGTTTTCGTATTTTGTTGAAAAAATATTCAATCAATATCTCATACATGAAAACGACTTCTATACTTTTCTTACTAGCAGGATTAGTGCTTGCCTATTTTTTATTTAGTATGTATTTTAATAATACAGGGAACGGCGACACTCAAGATGCTCATTTTGAACCTACCTCAACCATTGCTACAGAAGAACCAAATGAAAATTCACACTATACTTTCCTAAAAGATTGTAGACCAACATCTACTACAGGTCAAATCATCAACCACAAACATTATAGTCTATCTTATTATGAAAAACATGAACAAGCAGAATGGGTTGCTTATGAATTAACCGCAGCATCTTTGAGAATCCCCAATGTAAAACGAAGCAATGACTTTCGTCCTGATCCAGCGATTCGAACGGGTTCTGCATCACGTTGGGATTATAAAGGTTCTGGATATGATAGAGGGCATATGGTTCCTGCTGCCGATATGGCATTTTCGGAAGAGGCTATGAGGCAAACATTTTATATGAGTAATATGAGTCCACAGGTACGAGGATTTAATCAGGGTATATGGCGAGAATTAGAAGAAAATGTGAGAGATTGGGCATGGAAAAATAAGACTTTATACGTGGTTAGTGGCGTAATCTTTGACAATCCTACTAGACGCCCTATTGGCAAAAATAAGGTTACTGTTCCTCCTTATTATTACAAAGCACTTTTAGATCTAAAAAAGCCTGAGCAGAAAGGAATCGCTTTTATTATTCCCAATGAAGTTCAGACGAAGCATCTATACGATTTTGCCACTAGTATTGATGAATTAGAGAACCGCACAGGAATTGATTTTTTTAAAGCTCTACCTAATAATCAAGAAGCCAAGCTAGAATCCACTTTTGATATAAAACAATGGAAAGTTAGTGATAAACGCTACCAACTGCGTTTGAATAAATGGAATATAAAGTGATATTATATCTCGAAGTTTTCATTCTTTTTCGTCAAGTCTTCAAACACTGCTTTCTTCGGCAACTTCTCTGGTTCTTTGATCGTTGGCAGTTCTTCGGCTGATGCCATATCAGCGTCAATAGGATGCTCCTCAACTATTGGTTCTGTATTTGTTGGGATCGATTTTTCTCTAAGCAATTCATTTAAGAATGGATCGACCGTTTCTTCTTCAAATAAATCACTAATTTCTCCATCAAAATATTTTATCAGTTCATCAATAGAAATAGGACGATTATCACATCCTTTTTCAATACAAGCCGTCAACTCGTTTACATTGAGTACATCAGCCGCTAGATATTGTCCTAATTGGAAATAGGCTTCCCATTGGGCAGCATCAAAAAATTGATCAGAGGTTGGCTCATGTGGGAAGTTCGGGTGATACGTTTTGTACTTATAACTATTATACTCTGGACTACCTCTTTCCAGTTTGAATTTAGATTTTGGTGCTTTCACAGTGGATTTTACATAAACCAAAGTTCCTATTTTTTTATTGGGATGGATAACGATTTCTTCTACCTCCCCTTTTTCATTTTCTACTTCTATTTCTTCATATATTTGAATAATATCCGCTATGGCAAAACGCTTTTTTGAATAACCATGCGAGGGTCTAGGGCGCATCACTTCTTCGGGAATATAGTTATCTCGAAATTCGATTGCCAATCCAAGTTCATTCCTAGCACGAACGGTTAGATTTTCCAAATCTTCAAAACTAAATTCAGGATCTGCTCCTGCGTCTACAGCTATAATTAATCGACACTTTCGACGTAATAATTCATAAACCCCCAAATTTTCAATATGTCCGCCATCAGAAATATTTAGCATTTTATTACCTAATCCAATTCTAGAAAATAATTCTCTAAAAAAATAAAGTGGCCACCAAACCATTCCTTTCAATCCACTATCTTCTATTGACTTCGGATTCCTCGTCCAATAGCCCAACCTCAAATTGAAAATAGTAGTTGCCAAGCCTAGCAATTTATTGGAATAAATCCCCATACCAGGATTAACTGCTGCCGCCGATATGGTAAAGGCCGTAGGAAATGTCAAACTCCGATAATCAGGAGCATGGCGTGTCGAAACATAGTCACTCAACTTTGAACCGCAAAATAATGGCGACAATAAAAAATAGTCCGATGCCTTAGCCCCCATAAATCCTGCATCTCCTGTAGACTGTAGATTTAGACAACTATTAATCAGGGGATAAGGTGCTATATTATTATGAGATATTTTACTTTCTGTATTAAACATATCTCGCAAGCGTATATTATTATGATTCCCTGAAAAGTTTAAATAAACGTCGGATAATTGCTTTCGATAAAATCGATGTAAACTTAAAGCATTAGGATTACTCAAAAAACCTAGTAGAATCAGTACACACAATCCCAATAAGTAGGTAATAAAAGCATCTTTAGAAAACATAATATTATTCACACTATCAAAACTTAGTATCAACAACATTAAAAAGCCTATCAAACATAGTCCTATTAAAAAGGTTTTTACCTTATTAAAATACGCTGATATATTTAGTTCATAATTAAATAAAATATTTAATATAAAATGCAAGCCAAAAATGGAAAATAAGATAGGTAGACCATATTGATAAATAATAATTTTATTGGTGTTATAACTCTTGATGTCAATGAGTAAAAATGTGCTAATTAAGTGGTAAATACCAAAAATCATAAGCGCAATAATGATTGGACTTACCCAGCTCATCAACAAACTCATGGCATAAGTCACTATCATCACCAATTGGTTCCACGTTTTACCAATTCCTCGTCCAGGGGTAAGGTAATTTCCTTTCGATTTTATATAAGCAATATGTTTTTCATCAAATAAATCCTCATAAGAGCCTTTTTCAAGTAGTGTTCCTTGAATGTACGCACCTGTATATCCTCCCCCCGATACAGTAGACAAATAATCAGAACGTTCTAGGATAGAAAAAAGGTTGAGGGTTTTGAGAAAGCCTAAATTAATCGTAGCTGAACGGATTCCTCCACCTGATAAGGCAATACCAAAACGGTTATCTTTCAGGCTTTCGGCATTTTCTTTACAAATCGTATCTCTACGTTTTTTCAATAAGCGTTCTTCTGCTTCGATGACATCATCGCATTTGTAAAGATTAACCTTTGCCATAATAGTCTATTGTTATTAATTAGAATTCAGAACAAAATATAATATATTTTGCAATATAGGAACTTATACATGGCAATATTTTTTCTAGGAAACGTTATTTGTCATGAAATACCATCTTATAATCTGCCTTCACTTGTCCTTTTCTAATTTTTTCAAGACGGCGATTCAGTAAACGGCGTTTCAACGGCTTTAAATGCTCTAGGAAAAGAATTCCATCAACGTGGTCATATTCATGTTGAATCACTCTTGCATTTATTCCTGTAAAAACTTCTTCTTTAAGTTCAAAGTTTTCATCATAATATTCAATTTTGACTTGTGGCTGTCGCATAACATCCCCTCTTACATCAGGAATACTCAAACAGCCTTCCTCGTAGGCCCAAGGTTTACCTCCTTCTTCTATAATATCCGCATTAATAAATACCTTTTTAATTCCTTCATCTTCTCGTCCTTCTTCCATTATTTGTATGGTATCGACTATAAATAATCGAATAGATAAACCGATTTGAGGAGCAGCTAATCCAACACCACTAGCATGGTACATGGTTTCCCACATATTATCTATTAGTTCTTTTAAATTTGGATAGTCTTTGTCTATATCTTCTGTTTCTCGCTTTAGGACAGGATGTCCATACGCATATATTGGTAGTTTCATAATTTATTTTCTGTGTTTCACCACTTGCCGATTTCTTGCATATAATCCTGAAGGATAAGGCTGGCACTCACCTTATCTACAAGGGTTTTATCTTGTCTTTTTTTACGCTTTGCACCACTTTGTAATATCACCTGTTTGGCATTTTTAGAAGAGTTGCGTTCATCTTGGAGTGCCAACTCAATTGTAGGAAATTTTTTTTCTAATTTTTTATAAAAATCCAACACTTGACCATGAATTTGTGCAGGCTGCCCATCAGGATGTAAAGGTTCTCCTATTACAAGTGTTTCCACTTCATTCTCCCCAAAATAATTTTCTAAAAAAACGATAATAGAACTTGTTTCTACCGTTTCTAATGGACTAGCAATAAGCTGTAGAGGATCTGTTACCGCTACTCCTATTTTTTTTGTTCCATAATCTAAACACATTATTCTAGCCATATCCGCAAAGATATATAAAAGAGTCGAGGTTTCTATTCATTTATTAAGTTGATGATATGGCAAGCGGCAATGCCTGCTGTTTCGGTTCTTAAGCGACTTTTCCCTAAACCAATAGCTTCAAATCCATTCTCCAATGCTAACTGAATTTCTGATGTTGTAAAATCTCCCTCTGGGCCAATCAGGATACAAACATCTTCATTTTTGCTATACACTTCTTTAAGATGTCTAGAGTCATTCTCTTTATTAACGTAAGCAATGTATTTTTTGGAAAAAGAATTTTCTCTTATAAAATCATTAATTCGACAGTATTCATTTATTTTTGGTAAGTAGGCTTTAATAGATTGCTTTGTAGCAGCTAAGGCTATTTTTTGTAAACGATCTATTCTTATTTTTTTTCGCTCAGATCGCTTGCAAAAAATTGGTGTAACCTCATCAATCCCTAATTCCGTTGCTTTTTCTACAAACCACTCCATACGAGCTATATTTTTTGTTGGAGCTATTGCAATATGTAAATAATTACTACGCTTATGGTATTCTAAGTCTCGACTTTTTATCTGTACTACACATTTTTTCTTTGAAGCTTCATCTATTCTCCCTTCATACATCCCTCCTTTCCCATCTATAAAATTAATAATATCGCCTACCTTCTTCCTTAATACTTGAGTACAATGTCTAGACTCCTCTTCCGAAAAATAAGCATATTCTCCTTCAATCTGTATTGTATAAAATAGGTTCATATTCTTTTAAAAATATATAATTTTAATGCAATTATACTGTGTCAAATTCCTTTAAAAAAACTTTTGAGTAATTTCAGTATCCAACCAATTATAATAAACTCTTTTTTTTTTTCTAAAAAAATGAAATTATTTTTTATTTTTTTAGTCACAAATAAAATGAAAAATATAAAAATAAATTCAAATAGATTTGAAAATCAATAGTTAAGGATTAATAATCAAAAATAATCTATAATTTATAATCGTCACGATTTAATTCTTTTTTGCCTTTAATTAAAATACTACCTTCAATACATTAGTGGTTGTCTTTAATCACATAAATAATCGCTATAAAATAGATTAGCTCCCCCACTATACTACAGACCACAACTTCACAAAGAATAAGTTAAAAAATTCCTTTAAGCAAAAAATGCTAAGGGCTGTCCTCCTTTTATCCTTATTCAAAATATAATAACTAATAATTAAGTACACTTTTTAAAACATTGTTTCAACATGACAAAAAATTTATTACTTTTTTCCTTCATGTTTTTTGGGATGTTTACGTCCTTTTTTAACGAAACACATGAAGATTCAACTAGAGAAGTATCTACATCATTACAAGAAGTAGATACGAAGTCTATATTAAAAAAATATAGAGATAACATTTACTTTGAGAAAAACGAAGGACAATGGAAATCTGATATTGGATTTCAAGCATCCACAGGAGGTGCTACACTTCGTTTTATGGACGACCATGTTAAATTCTCTGTTACACGTAAAGAAAAAATAGAATCCCCACAGGCTGAAGCTCAGAAGAAAAAAGATACAAAAGAAATCTCATTTGAAGATGCTTTTGAGAATGCATTCAAGAATATGTCAAAACCTAAATTCGATGTAAAGGGTCATGCCTGGAATATGAATTTCATAGAAGCGAATGAGACTCACCCCATAGGTGACCGAATGCATAAAGGTGTAAAATCTCATATGAGACAAAACATCTTTAGAGCAAAAACATATAAAGAAGTTTGGTATAAAAATGTATATGATGAAATTGATCTAAGATTTTATAGTAAAGGTAATGGTTCAATTGAATATGATTATATCGTTGCTCCAAAAGCAAATTATCAAAATATTCAATTTGAATTAGAAGGAGTTGATAATATAAAAATATTAGAATCTGGTCAACTTCAATTTTCTACTTCTTTAGGAGATATGACAATGGGAAAACCTTACACTTATCAGGTAATCGATGGGGAAGAGATTGAGATTGCAAGTGCTTATAAAGTAAAAAATGGTATTGTCTCTTTTGAGATGTTGGATGTATATAATGATGATTATGATCTAGTTATAGATCCTACGGTCTTAGAATGGAGTACTTATTTAGGAGGTTCAACTACAGGAACAGTTATAGAAGTTGCTCCTGAAGGATTCCACTTCGGTGAAAATATGTTATGTGATGGAAATGCTGTTTATGTAATGGGATTTACCGATACACCAACATTCCCTACTACTCCAGGGGCTTTTCAAGAAACGCATTCCGACCCAGAAAAAACAGATGAATTGGTTGTTGCAAGATTAAATGCCGCAGATGGAACTTTAGACTGGGCTACCTATATTGGAGGTTCTCAAGTTGAAGCTTATCTCAATACCTTTGAAATGTATGGTAATTACCTAGTATTCACAGGAATTACTCAATCACTAGATTTTCCTACTACTGCCAATGCGCCTCAAAGTACACACAGTCCAAGTACTTCTTTTGATGGATTCCTAACTGTCTTAGATAAAAACACCTCTGCTGGTGTCTTGAGTACTTATATCGGTGCAGATAATACTGCTATGGATGGGCCACAAACTAGAGTTTTTGATGCTGTTGTTGATGGGGGAAGTATTTGGGTAGTGACAGGTACTCAGTCTGATTTATTACCCACTACAACTGACGCTAACCAACCAACCTATGGAGGGGGTGGAAACGATGGTTATATAGCTAAATATAACCTAAGTTCAGGTGCTACAGAATATGCCTCCTATTTAGGTGCTTCAAGTGATGAGTTTGCTACATCAATAGCTATCTCAGGCTCTGAAGTTATTGTTGTAGGAACAACTGCTTCACCTGATATGATAACAACTACAGGTGCTTTACAAACTTCTATAGCTCCTGGTTTAGCATTCTATATGTATTCAATGAATAGTAGTACTTATAATATTAATTATTCCACTTATTTAGGAGGAGGACATCTCCCTGGTGCAGAGCCTAGTGTTATCCTTCCTTCTGTACACGGTCTTTCTGGAGGAGAAGCTATCATCGTAGGAGGTTGGGCTGGTAATGTCAATACTTATCCTACTACTCCTACCGCTTATAGACCCAATAATATTGGGGGAAATGAAACTGGTTATGCTGCTAAATTAGGCATTGGTGGAAATTTAATTTGGGGTACCTATACAGGTACTTTTAATCTGGATAGCCGTATTTCTTTTCATGGGGTTGATGCTGGTGATGTGGATGGAAGCGGTAATTTACACTTGTTGTTTAATACAGAACATGCTGGTTTAACCACCACAGCTAATGCTATTCAGCCTAGTCTAGGTGGTAATTATGATGGTTTTTACCTTAAACTATCAGCTGCCGATGGGTCGGCTGATTATGCTACTTATTTAGGGGGCTCTGCTTTAGATATTTTAACGAGAGTGACCGTAAATGGTGATAAGTCTTTTTTAACAGGAGTTACTTTATCCTCTGATTATATCGTTACTTCAGATGCATTTCAGTCAGCTCCTTTCGATATTATTGATGTTGTATTTTCAAGATTTGATCATAGTGCTGGTGTCTTAGAATTCTCAACTTTCTTAGGAGGTAGTGGTGCAGATATTGGTTATACTGCCTGTGGAGAAGCAGATGGAACTTCTTATGTTTTTGGTACTACTAATGCAGTTGATTTTCCAGTCACTGAGGGGGTAGAACAAGCTCTTGATCCATCTTCAAATGGTGTTACGGATATGTTCGTGACCAAATTTGAGCCAGATGTATGTGCTACGTATTCTGATAATATTATTACTCCTACAGTACAGAATCTTTGTCCTTTTGCTACTCCTGATGTTATAGAAGGAAATGTGGTAGAAGTAACAGGAGGATTACCAACATACTTGAGAGATGGTGTTGAAGTAGAAAATGAAGGTTTCACTGTGAAATATCAGTGGCAAGAAAGTACAGACAATACTACGTGGACAGATATTGTAGGTATCACAACTAAAGATTATTTACCACCTGAATTAGGCGTTGATAAATATTATAGACGAGTTGTTGTAACTGGTGATGGTTGTATGGAAGAAATTTCGAATGTCTCTTTAATCGATGTTAGTGGTGATAATGCGCCTGTAGCTGATGCTGGTGGTCAAGTTTTTGCCTGTTTGGGAGGTTCTGTTCAAATTGGAGGAACAACAACAGGGGGAACACCTCCATATACATTCTCTTGGACACCTATTGATGGATTAGATGATCCTACTTTAGAAATGCCTACTGCTGCTGCCAATTCTGGTGGTGCTATCTATACCCTTGAAGTAACGGATGCTAATGGCTGTATACATATAGACCAAGTGATCTTAACTGTTCTTGAAGTAGATGCTGGTGAAGATAAATGGATTTGTGAAGGCGTTCCTGGTATTCAAATCGGTACTGCACCTTTTCCTGCTGATGCAGGTATTACATACGCATGGACTCCAACAGATGGATTAAGTGATCCTACTATCGCTCAACCGATAGCTAATCCTGCAGTTCCTACAACTTATACTTTGACTATTACTGGTCCCAATGGTTGTCCTCTTTCTGATGATGTGGTAGTTACGCCTCTTAGCATTGATGCTAGTATTGGAGCTGATATGACAGTATGTAGAGGTACTAATCCAACTATTGGTCAAGCTACTAGCGACCCTGATTATTTGTATAGCTGGGCTCCTACAACGTATTTGAGCGATCCGAATGCTTCACAAACTCAGTTTATTACTGATTTGGCATCCCCTAATAACTATAAATATCAAGACCACTGTCCAATGACTTATGTGTTTTCTAAGCTTCATGTTCCTTCAGGTTGTTTAGAAAAAGATACAATTACAATTAGTGTAATTGATTTTAATGCGGGGGTAGACGGATGTGGTCCTAGATTTATTGGTACAAACTATATTGCAAGTTCTGCCTGTAATAGTGATTTCAATATCACTTGGTCAGTATTATCAGGTGATGCTGCTAGTATTACAGGGCAAGAAAATGAAGCTATGCCTTTCGTTAATCCTTCTACGACAACTACTTATCAAGTATCTGTAGAAATGAATGGTGTAACTTGTACAGATGATGTAGTAGTGCCTCCTTGTGGAAGTGTTTGTCCTTTGGGAATTGGCTTTATTGGAGGATGTGGTATACAAAATGTAATGAATCCTGATGAAGATAACTATTTATATGCTATTGCTACAGATACTACATTGTATAATTATACTTGGTCTCCAACAACAGGATTAAGTGATCCAAACAGCTCTAGTACATTAATTTCTGGTGTAACTGGACCAATTACCTATACCTTAACCGCTACATTTAAAGCGAATGGCGCACCTTACTGTTCAAGAACAACTACCGTTTATTCTAATAGACCTGTGGCTGTGGCTATGGGAGATACAATTTGTCCAGGTGAAAGTACAGTAATCGGTATTGTGGATATCTTTGGATACGACTATGCTTGGGTTCCTGACGATGGCTCATTGGATAATGCTGCTATCTCTAACCCTACAGCTTCTCCTACTGAAACAACTGAGTATACACTCATGGTTACCGACCCTGTTTCTGGTTGTATTGCGGATACAACTATACAAGTAATGGTAAGAGGTCCCATGGCTGATGCTGGTCCTGATGCTAGTTTCTGTAATGGTGCTGTAGTTCAAATGGGAACAGATAGTTTAGAAAATCATACTTATGTTTGGACACCTTCATTGGGATTAGATAATCCTAATGCAGCAATGCCGTCTATTACCCTATTTGCTGATGCTGAATTTGTGGTTGAAGCTACTGATGTTGTAACGGGTTGTTCGGTTACAGATACTGTAGTCTTTACATTTACTGCTCCTCCTGTAGCTAATGCAGGAGAAGATGCAACTATTTGTGATGGGGGCTCTGCTGTTATTGGTGAAGATGCAACCGATGGTTGGACTTATTCATGGACACCAACATTAGGATTAGATGATCCAACACTTTCTAATCCAACGGCTAGTCCATCTTCAACTACTACTTACACCGTAATGGTTTCTAATGGAGACTTAGGATGTGTTGGAACTGATCAAGTAACTATAACTGTAGACTCTGGTAGTTCTATTCCTATTGACACAGGAGGAGATCAAACTTTCTGTGATGGTGAAACTGTAAGTCTTGGTGCACCTGATACTTCTGGTGGTACTCTAACTTATACTTGGGAACCTGCTACTGGTTTATCTTGTACAAGCTGTGCTAACCCTGATGCTACAATTACTGAAACAACAACTTATACCTTAACGGTTTCTAATGGCTCTTGTAGCGTTTCTGAAAAAGTAACGTTAACACTTAGCGAAACACCAATAGCAGATCCTGGTGCAGAATTAAGTGTTTGTGAAGGTGGAAGTGTACAAATTGGGACAGAAGATACTTCTGGTGGTACTTATACTTATGCTTGGTCACCAGCAACTGACCTAGATGATGCTACCTTAGCTCAACCAACTGTAACAGCCTCTGCTCCAGGTAAGTTAAACTATACATTAGTAGTCACTAATGCTGATGGATGTGAATCCGCTCCTGCTCCTTTAACTGTTACGGTTAATCCTTTACCTACTGTAGATGCTGGTGCAGATGCTACGACTTGTAATGGTGTAGTAATTGGTGAAACTGCTCCTTGTGTAGATTGTACTTACGCATGGTCGCCTAGTGATGGTTTGTCTAGTACTACTGGTGCAACTGTAACCGCTGACCCTGGTAAGGAAACAACTTATA
>JAHDBJ010000029.1 GCA_020630435.1 Saprospiraceae bacterium | reverse complement strand
GTCAAACCCAATCGATAAATCAATAAGCGAATTAGATATGCAACTTCTGTTCCTGATGTACCTCTATATGTATGCAACTCATCTATCACTAAATGAAATACATTATTAGGATCAGCCTCCAACCATTCTTTCGTTTTTTGAAATATTGGTTCTTCATACTCTCTCATCAGCATGATATTAAGCATACAATAATTCGTAATTAAAATATCTGGTGGAGTCGATTGCATAGTAAATCGATCCCATCGTTCAGCATTAGCATCTTTATCCATTGAAGTAACATGAAATAGATAATCATCTCTTTTTTTAGGATCATTTTCTGCACTTTTCACAGCAGCTTTCCAATCACGTTCATTGTTTTTTTCAGGTTTATTCAATTTCTTTTTTTCATATTTCCCTGTACCAGGAGTAATTCCAGTGTATCTTCCAAAGGTGATTCGATTACCATTTCTATTTTTGTTTAACCAATTAATAGCACCATCTTTATCATCATACTTACTATTTAGGCTCCTTCTTAGTCTTACCATTTGATCTTCAACCAAAGCATTAAGTGGATACAGTATTAATCCTCTAACTGCATGTGGTTTTGAAGCAGCCCATCTTTTCGACTCATTTATAAGGTCAGCTATCAAAGGCAAGAGGAAGCATTCTGTCTTTCCTGATCCAGTCCCTGTTGTTGCGATTATGTTCTTTCGTTTTACAAGAGCATAGTCCAATGCTTCAAACTGATGTTGATAAAGTTTTCTTTCTATTCCATTTGCATCAGGAAATAAGCCACACCTTGCAAATGAAGCTAAATCATTATCTATCCCCAACCTCTTACACGCTTGGGCTAATGTCATTACTTCTTTATAGTTAGGTACTAATTCGAGTATGGGGTCTTTGCAGATGACATCTTCCTCTTCTAATAATGCTTTTCGTTCTGCAATAAGACAATCATCTTTTAGAGGTAAACCACTATCAATATATTTTAGATAAATTGATCTTAGTTCTTTCCAAATACTGATTGGATTTTTCATCTGTCTATATTTATTTTTCCTAACGGTCAGATGGAACTTACCAAGATGAAATAGTCATTACTTTGTGTGTTTAAAGACTATTTAATCATGGTCGTTTCATCTATACTCTATTTTGTTTAAAAGTATTCTGTTTAATTGTTTCATGGCTCTGTAGTCTATTAGGTATCTCCTATCTGTATAGTTGGCTGAAGTACCTTCCAAGATTGAATTGATAAAGAGTAGCCGTTCTAAAAGAATAGGAAATCGAAAATTGTTGATTTCCAAAATACCTTTTTCTTCATTAAATACCACTTCTATTGATTCATCTTGAAGTATTTTAGCATACAAAGCAGCCATATTAAACGCATCAGGATTTTTGCTTTGATCGGATATTTTATACCATTCATTTTCTGATTTCAAATAGCGATTGGCATAAACTAAATCTTTGCTCCTATATAGTCCTACTGGATTATCAGGAGGAACAGCTCCCCATTGGTTTTTCATAGATAAAAACTGAAATCCTTTCATCTCTAACATTTGTTCATCTAGTAGATTACTTGAAATTATCTTTTTGATATTGGGAACTTGTTTTAGTATAGCATAAAGATCAAATTCCCTTAATGGGATATTAGTATCATGAATTTTAGACAATACCTCCTCATTCTTTTTTAATCTCAAATAATTAAATCCTTCACCATTTACAGGTTCATCAAAACTTTCAGGAATATTAAACCCTATAATGGTTTTCTTTTTGGAAAGAAATACGGAAGGAGCTAAATCATATTTATTCGCTCCATAAAACTCAATTAATCCCATTCTCATTAATGGAAAAGCGATTAAATAAAAAGCATTTTTTGCATCCTTATCAGGAAAACATTGATTGTATAATTGGATACAACTCAAGCGAATTTTATTATAATGCACTGGACGATTAGGAATACTTAACAACCATTTATACAATCGTAATTGGAGTACCTTGATATCCATTTCAATCATAATAAGTATTGATGTTATTGGAACTTAATTGATTTATATCTTCTAGGATATCTAAATGTAAAACTCCTTTTATATTTTCACTTTCTTGCTCTACCTCATCATCGTGATCTATGCGAGGAATACCACCCCACTCCTTGAAAGTTTGTTCTAAAATTGGCAAACCAATTTCAGGATCACTAGTCGATATTTTAGTACCTATTACCTTAAAGTTTGCAGGCCAGTTAATATCAGTATTAGGAAACTTCTTTCGTACACCCCTATTTATATCGAACAGGGGTTTACCCCAACATTCTGGACTAGCTAAGTTGATATCTTGCAAGATTAAAAAGTGTAACTTATCTGGTCTTTGAATGCAACTATCAAGTATTTTTGCCAATCCATTTTCCCACAAAAACCGAAACTTAATCCAGTCAGGTTCTACTTGCTGTATAAGATAAACCGAGTTGTTCGAGGCTTCAATAAAGGCTAAAACTACTTGTATGTCTGGAATCATGACACATTTGTGTTCAGCTAAAACATCAAAGGCTTTTTTCTCTAAATTATTATCATAATACCCTCTTTTTATAAGCTGTTTTTTGAATTCTTCTAAAAACGATTTCTTGGTTGTATACCGATCAAAGTCATTGATACATTCATCAAAAGTATAAGAATGAATTGCTTCTTTAATTACTTCATTACTCCCTTTAAAAGAGTCCATCAAAATGGGAGCAGATATTCTTATATCATTTATTATTCGTTCTTTTTCCTTTTGCAGATAAGTTAATTCATTCTTTTTTTGACCAATCTCACTAAACAATTCTAACATATCCGCCCTTATACTTTTTACTTGTCCATTTGCATCTTTTATTTCCTGTCTTTTCTCTTCCAATGCATCATCAACTTCAAACTCTAGCTCTCTCTTAAGTTCTTCTTTATATTCTTCTATTTTACCAACATAAGCTGCTTGCCATTTATCGTCGCTTTGAGAAAGTTGTTTAATGGTATCTAAGGAAAAGTTTAGCTTAGAAAATTGACCAATAACTTTTTGCAATCTTGCTTTTGCCAAATCATCTTTTTCACTTTGAAGTAAAGTATTCAAATCATTTTTCCAGTTGGTCTGTTCTTTAATCGCATTACTTAAATCGCTTTGTTCTTTTGCAATGATTCCACTAAACCACTTAGCTAATTGTTCTATCGTCATACTATCAAGTTCTCTATAATTGGACTTTGGTTCTGCTAATAGAATCGTCTTTTCATTGTGAGAGATAAATGCTTCATCAATGCTTTCCCAAACCTTTATCGTTTTGCCTTTAGTTGGAATAATCATCCCGTTTTTAACTTTAAAGCTTCCATATACTCGACTTCCATAGCTAAAATAAAAACGATTGATTCCTTCCACATAAGGAAGTTGTTCCTGTAATACTACCTGATTCACCGAATGATCAAACATTAATATATCTTCATTGAGTTCAATGACGAAATACCCAATCTGTTTAGGATTATTTTTCGTATCCAAGATCATTTGATCTTTATCTGGATTATCGTCATTACCAATACCATTATTAGCATTAACCTTAAACTCAATGAAATCACTAATCTTTAATTCTTCATAACGGTCAAAAAATGAAGGACCAAACACACATCCATGTGGAGGAAAATGTTGTTTTATTTTTTCAATGCTACGATTAAGCTGCCCTTTATTATCTCGAAAAGCTACTACTTGGATTCTTGCACTTCCCGTTCTTTCTTCTGAGACTACTCCGATGATTTTTTTATATTCCATACTTGGCTCGTTGAATAGATTTATTTACAATAGTTTGATATGTTCTTCTTTTACGCCTCTTGTTTTTATTTAATTCAATCCAATTTCGAATTGAACTATTTTCTTCTTTTGTAGTCATGTTTATCATTGCTCCTTCCACATTGAATTCAGTAGTGGCAGGTTTCCATTCTATCAAATCCCACCCTATTTCCTTTGATTCAATTGGTTGAAGAAGTGGTATTGCTGCTATGATACTAAATTCAATCGGCTTATGTCCAACAACTTTTATCCTGTAGCTTCCTATAGGTGCATGCGTAAAATCTGCCAATGAATCAATCATTTCATTATCTCTCCAAACTTTATACTCTAAAGTATTATTAGCTATTGGGCCTGCACCTTGCATCCATTTTTTTCTACCTAACTTTAATCCACCAGACAATAATTGAGGAGGAGAAAGTTTGACCCATTCCCAAATTCTACTTGAAACAAATTTTATACTTTCAGAAATGTGGAGTTTATAGATGCAAATATTAGTACTTTCGAATAGCTTCTCAGCATTTAGTTTCTGTAAGTCGTTAAATATGAAAAGAGCTCTATTTCTATCTAAACAAATGATTGCTTCTTTACCTATATATAAATAGTTCGATTCTTCAAACTCTTCATCATAATGTTCTACAGGTGTGAAGAGAATAACATATTTGCGTTTCCCTTTACTGTTTTTATGTGAATGATATTGTAGAATACTACCTAATTCTATTTCGGTATACTCTTCATCCTCACTTTGCAAGTAAGTCTTCCATTCATCTTCATCTAATGTTAGCAGCAAGCGATCATTGGTTCTTTTGTTTTCACTTTTAGATTCTTGTTTTTCTTTGAAATGAATAATACCATCCCAATTGTAATAGAAAGAAAGGATTTGTTTATAAAGAATTTCGTCTTCTATTTTCGAATCATTAAATAGTCGTTGAGCATGACGAGTTAGAAAATCATTACCATGTTCTATTTCCTGTTTTATCTCTTTAATAAAATCAACATCTTTGATGAGTCTAGTATCTTCATTAGTAAGTTTTTTGAAGATAGGTGTGATATACTTTAAATCTTCTGAATTCAATAAGGCTTGTGATAAAGGATATTGAATATATCTTCCTGGACCAGTTCTAGCTTCAGGAATTTCAAGAATTAAGTCTAGTGAGTAGAAATAAGCTCTTAAGTTTTCCCATATTATTTCTTGGTCTGCTCTTTCTTCCTTTTCTCCTTCAAATAACTGTTGAATGATATTTTCATTTTCTATCTCTAAAAGATTTTGTAAATGTACTTTGTATGGATTTCGACCTCTTTCATTATTGTCATGCATTTTAAATGCAGCAATTCCTTGCAAAGCAATCAAGCCAAAAGACTGAGGAATTCCAGCTATAATTTCTTTTGCTGTCTCCCAACTTTTCTGAAAGGTGTTGCATAATAATTTCAGTAACTCATCATTTGATATAATAAGTTCCTTACTTACAACTTTGAGTTCATAAATATCAAAAGATAGGAAAATCGAATTGCCATTCGATCTAGTTCGTAAGATATAATCGTGAATTGCCTTATTTGCTATGCGATAATCCATTCTGTTTGGGCATTTAATACATCCCCAGTAAAAATTATTGAGTGATGTCCCTTTTGAAATTTAAATTATCTCACAGTATGTTATGTGTACTTATTTTATAAGTATTCCTTTAATGTGTAAATATAGTAAATTGAGTTTGTAATGTTATTTATTTTTAAGAATTCCTTAACTAAAGCTGCAAAATTTTGATCTTTTATAAATCCAACAACATACTTATGGGAACTTTACATAAAAAAAATACATTATAATATAATAAATACCTCCTAGAAATCAGTTAATAAGTTACACAAATCGATATAAAAAACTAGCTTATGAAAAACATCTATTTGATTCTCTTCATAATGGTGAGCCTATGCCCAATTCTTTATACTCAACAATTACCATTAAAAACCCAGTATCATGACCACCACATCATGATTAATCCTGCTATTCCTTTTACAGACTACTTAATGCCAAATTATACAAATTATAATAGCATTGGAATTTCCTATAGAAAACAATGGGATGACATCAAAAATGGTCCTCGAACGATCACATGTAGATATGATAAGACTATTGATGCAGACGGAATCACTCCTATTTTGGGAGGCTTCCTAATAATGGACCAAGCAGGATCATTTAATGTTTTTGGAGGCTATTTCAGAGGAGGTATATTAGCAGGAGATTATAGAAATTTTCTAATTGGCATAGGAGGTTCTTTGGGAGTAGTAGATTATGCATTTAAATCTGAAAATTTAGTACTTAACCACCAAGGTGATCCTGTACTCTCAGTAAATGATCATAGATTATATCTAGATGGAAACTTAGGTGTTCATATGCAGATTAATTTAAATGATAAAATTATCTATGGTGGTATATCTCTAAATCAACTTCTCAATACTAGTTTATCAAAGATTGAAAATTTCGAGCAAAATAAATTTAATAGAGTCCTTCATGCTTATGTCTTAGGTGGAGCATTTATTCCTTTAACCAACAACAAACTTATTGAAGGTTCAATTTGGACTAAATTTGTTCAAAATGTACCTGCCCAATCTGATATAGCCTTTAGACTAATATTTGAAGGTAACTCTATAAACTTAATTGAAGATTTAACTTTTTGGATAGGAGGTACTACTTCGATAGATTTTATTAAAGATGAATACTTTAATAGTTTCAGTCCCAACTTTGGTATAATGATACCATTAAACTGCAATGATAATTGTCATCGCTTAAGACTAGGAACTAGTCCAGCAGTCATTAGCAATAATGCAACAAGTAATTTTGGTAATACCTATGAACTAAATGGAACCTACACCTGGTAATTAACTAAATCATTATTCTCTTTTTACGTCTATAGAGCCAAAGATTATTTTATTTTCTCCTTGATTTAATTTTAAAAAATAAAAATAGGGACCCTCTGGTAGAGGATTACCTTGCATATTTTGTCCATTCCATTCATTATTATAAGGTGCAGCTTTATATACTGTGCTTTTAATTCGATTTATAATTATCAATGAATTATTAGGATAATCGAGGATATTAGGAATTTCAAAAAAATCATTTTTACCATCTCCATTAGGAGATATAGCAGTATTCATTTCATCTGACAATGATCGTATAATTATGAAAGCATTCGCTTCAGAACAAAGATCACAAGCAGGGTTACATATTTGATATCTTAGACTATCTATTCCTGTAAAGCCATCATTGGGCGTATAAGTTATTTTTCTAGAATTATGGATAGAAATAGTACCGTTAGCTGTTTCTTCTATAATATGAAACTCTAATCCTTCCCAATTATCAATAAGATCATTTAATAAAAGATCAAAATTTTCTAGCGGAATATTGGCTTCTGTAAATGCATTATCTTCTATTGCAATAGGAGGAAGAGCATCGAAGACCACTTCGATTGTATCTGAACTATAATAATTTGGACAAACTTCTGAAGTTAATGTCCATATAAAAACATTTAAGCCTGTATCTAATTCCATCATTGTAGTTATGCTCATTTCTGGCTCTATAATTACAGCATTACTTGAACTAGACCACTCCCCAATAGTACTTGCTACGTTGTTAGCATTTAATTCTATATCTTCATTACAAACCACCATATCATCACCAACTATTGCTACTTCGTCCAAAATATTTATAGATAATACTATCGTGCTATCACAATTACCTGGTGATAAAGTACTAAGTGTAATTTCTTCTAATGTTGTTTCATTAAAAAAGGGTAAATCATTTATAAAAATAGTATCGCCTTCACAAATTAAGGTATCTATATAAGTAATACTTGAAGGAATAACTTCCAATGTCAGTTGGACTATACTATCGCAACCATTCATATTTACTAATGAATCTAAATAATCACCTGTTTCAGAGTATATACTTGTACCAACAACAATGTTTTCGCCTTCACAAACTAAAGTATCGATTGAAAAAGCATCACTATCATTTCCAATCAAATTCAATATTATTATACTATCGCAAAATAAACTACTAGCGTTCTCTAAAAGAATTGTATGTTGTCCTGCTTCACTAAAAGAAGTATCGGCAATATAATATGTTTCTCCATTACAAAACTCATCATTTATAACCACGCTAGAATTTGTATTCATAGATAGTGATAAAGTAATAATGCTATCACAACCTAAATAATTTTCATCTTCTAACACAAATGTATAAGTACCTCCATCCGTTATTAAAGTGTCTATAATCGAATAAGATTCTCCTTCACAAAAGGTATCAGAAAAAGTAAATGTACTAGAAGGAATTACTGTTAAATCTAAATTAACGATACTATCACAGTTAAGATCACTCATTAATGTTAGACTATGAAAGCCATTAGTATTATATGCTGTATTCCCAATAATAAAATTCTCTCCTTCACAAACAGTCTCAACTAAATTAGTAGCAATAAGAGGTATTACAGTTAAATCAAGTTGAATAATACTATCACATCCATATAAAGTAGAAAGTGTATCAAAATAACTACCCGTTGTATCAATCAAATTCCCATCAAAGAAATAAGGTTGAGTGGAGCAAGTCGTTTCTTCAAGTAAAATGGATTGACCAATGCACTCTATAACAACTTCTATATTACGACTTTGTAAGACCAAATCTGGAGCCCCAACATTAGTTACTATACAGTTATAAACACCCGAACTATCAGGAGTTACACCAGATAAAGTAAAATCATTATTTCCAATAACTGTTTTATTATATTCTCCATCTTTATACCATGTGTATACGTTATTTGAAATAAATTCATCGAAGCCCATGTCTAGCCCTATACTTTCTCCGCTAGTTATCATTACTGTAGTATCTACATAAACTAAACTTTGAGGATTATACCTTACCGAATCACCAGCAAAAGGTGCATCATTTATTGTCGTGAGTAATTCATTAGCATCAATATTTGGCAATATATCTTCGAATGTTAGTTTATTGTTTTCAAAATAAAATGAGATTAAAAGAGGACAACTAAGACTTAAGTCAGGAATAACTTCAGTCAATTCATTATTATGAATTTGAAATTGCTCTAAGTTTGGTAAATTACTAAACGTAGGTATCGTTCCTTCTAAATTATTATATGTACAGTCTAAAATTGTTAATTCATTTAAATTGCTAAAATCTGGTATTTCTCCAGTAAGTTGATTACGACCACATTGAAGTTTTAAAAGATTGGGTATATTTGTGAAGTTTGGTATTTCTCCCTCTAATTCATTTACACGACAATTAAAGTCTTTTAGGTTTGGTAGACTACTAAAATCTGGAATTGATCCACTTAATTTATTATTGACACAATAAAAGTATTCTAAATTTTCTAAACTACTGAAATTTGGGATTTCACCAGTAAGATCATTTACACTACAATCAAAATATGTTAGATCAACTAAATAACTAAAATCAGGGATGCTGCCTGTCAATTCATTATCTGTACATCTAAAAAAAATAAGATTTGGTAAATCTAAATCTGGAAGGTTTCCATCTAGATTTCGACTTCCAAGAATAAGCGAATCAACACAACCCTCTGTATTTTGGTAAACTCCTGACCATGTAGACATAGGTTCAGTTAAATCCCAAGGAGTTGTCCAAATTGGACCATTGGTAGCATTATATAAAGAAACGAGTGCTATTGAGTCATTAATGACACATTCATTTATGCCTCTACATGAACAATCATTTTGGATGATATCGTTTATCGTTGTATCATTTTCATCATCACAGCTTGCTCCTATTTGTGACATCCCATTACAAAAATTTAGGAAGTTGCCTTGCCAGGGAAGCATAGGGTTATTATAAAAATTGTACTGAATATCACAATGAATTTCTAGTTCTGCTGGAAAACAACCACTAAGTTGATTACCATTAAGTCTTAATCTTTGTAAGATATTAAGCTGCCCTAATTCTGGCGGTATATTACCTGTTAATAAATTAAAATTTAAATCTAAGGAATTCAAACCTGTAAGCTGACCTAACTCAGGAGGGATTTTACCTGACAATGAATTAGAATATAGTGATAGTGATGTCAAGTTATTTAGTTCCCCTATTTCTTTAGGAATTGTATCCGTGAGTGAATTAGAAAACAATGAAAGAACAGATAAATTACTTAGTTGACTTAACTCTGATGGAATACCACCTGATAAAAAATTTGATGATAGAATTAAAATTGATAAATTATTTAGCTGTGATAATTCAATAGGTATCTCTCCTGTTAAAGAATTTGATCGTAGATCAAGTCGAGAAAGATTATCTAGTAATCCTAACTCAGGTGGTATACTACCTGATAATGAATTATAAGCAAAAATTAGATCTTCTAGTCTTGTAAGCTGTCCTAATTCTGGTGGAATATTTCCTATAAGGTTATTTCCACTAGAATTAGTTGTTACAATGCATTGGCCACTCCCATCTAAATCAATACAAGTCACACAGCCTTCTGCATCTGTCTCAATGCCATACCATGTATCTAAAGGCTGTCCAAATACTAACCAGTTATTATTATTTGTCCAATTGTCACCATTAGTACTATAATACAATTCAACCAAAACAAGAGAATCTTGGTAACGACAACTATTTGGATCTACCCCCATGCAAATGCAGTCCATTTGAATTATATCATTAATTGTATTTGGGTCTCCATCATCACAGCTTACTGCTATTTGAGAAACATTGTCACAGTAGCTTTCGAAATCACCCCCTAAAGGGAGAGCAGGATTATCGAAAAAATTATATCCATCTGAATTGAAATCAGTACTAAAACCTAGTGAACAAAAAATATTTAGTTCGTTAGGAAAACAACCCTCAAGTTGATTATCGTCCAAATAAATACTTGTCAAACTATTAAGGTTTCCTAATTCTGGAGGAATAGTTCCTGTCAATGAATTGCCGAAAAGATGAAGTTGGGTCAAATTATTAAGATTCCCTAATTCAAAGGGAATCGTACCTGATAAAAAATTGATGTCTAGCAAAAGGGATGTTAAGTTACCAAGGTTTCCTAATTCTGGTGGTATCGTTCCAGTTAGATAATTATCATCTAAATGCAATACTGTCAAATTACTAAGATTTGCTAATTCGGGTGGAATATTCCCTGATAAAATATTGGAAGATAAGATAAGATGGGTCAAATTGCTAAAATTCACCAATTCAGATAGAATATCCCCCCCTGTATTATTGGCAGCTAGATTTAAGTAAGTTAATTTATTGAGGTTTTCTAAATCAGACAGATTAAGATTGGCCTCCCAAAACAAAGAATTTCCAGCGAAGTTAAGATATTCTAAATTACTCAAATTACCCAGCTCAGGTGGTATAATCCCAATAAAATTGAAGGATAAATTAAGGTGCACTAAATTACTCAAATTTCCTAGCTCAGGCGGTAAAATCCCAATAGCATTTTGAGACAGATCAAGATATGTCAAGTTATTTAGGTTTCCAATTTCACTAGTAATACTCCCAGATAATAAATTATCCGATAAGTTAAGTTCTGCCACACAGCCTTCAGTATTAGTCATTACTCCGTACCATGTACTTATTGGTTGGCTTGGCACTAGCCAGTTAAGACTATTTGTCCAGTTAGTACCATTGTTAGTATTGTATAACTCAACCAAAACAAGGGAGTCTTGATAACTACAACTATTTATATCTGTTCCTCTACAAACACAATCATTTTGAATAATATCATCAATTGTATTGGGGTCTCCATCATCACAATTTACTCCAATTTGAGGAAGACCATCACAAAAATTGCGGAAGTCTCCTTGCCACGGGAGAGCAGTATTATAATAAAACTCTGCTTCAAACATAATACCACAGTGTTCTATTAATTCTTGAGGGAAACAACCACTTAATTCGTTATTATCCAATTGCAGCCATATCAAGTTACCAAGTTGTCCTAATTCAGAAGGAATATTCCCCATCAAAAAATTATTATTTAAATATAAAAAAGCTAGACCACTTAATTGCCCTAATTCAGAAGGAATACTTCCTTCCAAAGAATTGCTATTCAGATAAAGTTGAGATAAATTAATAAGTTCTCCTATTTCTGGCGGAATACTTCCATCCAAAGAATTGTTATTAAGCCCTAGGATAATAACACAACCATCAGCATTAGTTGTCACTCCAAACCAAGTTCCAATTGGCTGTCCTGGAACTAGCCAATTGGTATTATCAGTCCAATTAACACCATTAGTCGCATTGTATAACTCTACTAAAACAAGTGAATCTTGATAGTTACAAGTATTAGTAATTAATTCACCACTACATGTACAATTATCTTGAATGACATCACCAATTGTATTAGGGTCTCCATCATCGCAATTTGCCCCTATTTGAGGGAGATCGTCACAGAAGTTTTGGAAATTACCTTCCCAAGGAAGAAGTGGATTATTTGTGAGATTATACCCATGCAAATAAAAAAAAGAAGAATCGGTAAATCCTAAAGAACAGATATTTGTTAATGAATCTGAAAAACAGCCTTCAAGTGCATTATTAAATAAGTAAAATTTATTTATATTATTTAAATTACCAATTTCTTCTGGGATATTACCTGTCAACTGATTATTGAAAAGATATAACTCTCTTAAATTAGATAAGTTGCCAACTTCTTCTGGAATATTCCCTGTCAATTGGTTGTTATCAAGATATAGTTCCTCTAAATAAGATAAGTTACCAATTTGAATAGGGATATTTCCTGTCAACTGATTATTATCAAGAGCAAGTGATTGTAAATTTGATAAATTATCTATTTCTATAGGAATGGTTCCAGTCAATTCATTATCGTCAATATAAAGATGTTTTAAATTGACAAGATACAATAGTTCAATAGGAATAGTTCCTGTCAGTTGATTATTTGTAACATTAAGATATTCTAAATAGCTTAAGTTACCAATTTCAGATGGAATATTACCCATTAATCCATTCCCTACATTAGTATTATTAGAACAATTAGTTGCTCCATCTAAATCTAAGCAAGTCACACATCCATCATTATTTATTGTTATTCCATACCAAGTATCCATTGCTTGAGTCAAATCCCATTTATTTATCCAATTAGCACTATCAGTACTAACATACAACTCTACTAATACGAGCGAATCTTGATAACGACAGCTATTAACATCTGTACCTCTGCACACACAGTCTGCTTGAATAATATCATCGATTGTATTGAGATCACCATCATCGCAGCTTGCACCTGTTTGCACTAACCCATCGCAAAAATTGAGGAAGTTACCTTGCCAAGGGAGTTGAGGATTATTAGAGTAATCATAATTTATACCACAGTGTGCGTCTAGTTCTGATGGAAAGCAGCCACTTAGACCATTATCTTTAAAGTTTATTGAAGACAAATTTGTAAGCTGCCCTAATTCTGAAGGGATTTCTCCTGTCAATAAATTATTAAATAAATAGATAGAATATAAGCTATTAAGCTGCCCTAACTCTGCAGGTATAGTACCTGATAATGAATTATTATTAAGATAGAGGTACTCTAGTTCACTTAGTTGACCTAATTCGGGAGGGACATTGCCTGTTAATGAATTACTATGAAGATGGAGACTTTTTAACATGTTTAGTTGACCTAATTCGGGAGGGATATTCCCTGTTAATAAATTCTCATTGCAACCAAGTCTTTCTAACATACCCAGTTGTCCTAACTCTAGAGGTATACTCCCTGTTAAAGAGTTATTATTAAGTTGAAGTTCTTCTAATTTATTAAGCTGTCCAAGCTCAGGGGGGATATTTCCTGTTAAAAGATTACTAACAATAAATAGAGATTTCAAACTATCTAATTGTCCTAATTCGGGAGGTATACTCCCTGTAATAGAATTAAGGCTTAAACTCAAATATTCTAACTTATTAAGAAGTCCTAGTTCTATGGGAATATTTCCTGTTAATGAATTGAAATATAGATCAAGAACTTTTAACTTAGAAAGTTGTCCTATTTCTGGAGGGATACTTCCAGATAAAGAATTTCTGGAAAGATTAAGATTTTCTAAATTATCTAGTTCACCTAATGCAATGGGTATACTCCCTGTAAAATTATTATCTACAAGAAAAAGATTTTGTAAGTTACTCAGTTCCCCTAATTCAGGAGGAATATTTTCTGATAAAGGATTATAAGAGATATAAAGTGAATGTAAATTATTGAGCTGTCCTAACTCTATAGGTATAGTACCTGTAAGATTATTCCCACCTGCATTAATAGGTGTACAGTTATCATTCCCATCCAAATCCAAACAAGTTACACAACCATCTATATTCAACTCAACACCAAACCAAGTACCCATTGATTGAGTTAAGTCCCAAGTATTTGTCCAGTTCGATCCATTTGTTGCATTGTATAAAGCAACAAGTACAAGTGAGTCACTTGTTTGATCACAAACGTTATTAACAACATCAATAGTAATTGAACGACTAAACAAAGTTAACTCAGGAGCTCTATCATTGGTTATGACACAATGATAAATACCTGAGCTATCTATAGTAACATTATTGAGTTGAAAGTCATTATTACCAATTACAGTTTTATAGATCATACCATCTTTATACCATGTATATATATTGTCTAAGATAAGTTCATCAAATACCATATCTAACTGTATATTATCTCCGTTATTCACAGTCAATGTTGTATCTACAAAAACAGAATCTTGAGGATAATATATCATTGAATTTGTACTGTTACTATTTATAGTTATAAGATTACTATTCTCCTGAAAATTTATTACAATATCCTCAAAGGAAAGCTGATTGTTTTCTAGATTAAAAATACCTAGACTTGGACAATGATTACTTAAATCAGGAATTTCTTCATTCAATATATTGTTATTACAATAGAAAGATATAAGATTAGGTAGATTCGAAAAATTTGGAATTCCTCCTGAAAGGTTATTATTATCGCATTTAAAGAAACTCAATGTCTCCAAATTTGTAAAGTCTGGAATTGATCCTGTTAAGTTATTTTTCGCACATTTAAAAGATTGCAGATTGAGTAAATTAGAAAAATCTGGAATCGATCCCGTTATATTATTCCTTGAACACTCAAGATTTTTCAAATTAAGTAAGTTTGAAAAATTAGGTAATGATCCTGTTAAGTTATTAACAGCACAACTAAAATATTCTAAACTATCTAAATTGGAAAAATTTGGAATTGCACCTCCTATTTGGTTTTGATGGCACGAAAAGTATCTTAATTTTTCTAGATTTTGAAAATCAGGTAATGATCCTCCTATTTGATTAAATGTACAATTAAAGGATTCAAGGTTAGGTAAATTCGAAAAATTTGGAATCGATCCTGTTAATTCATTAGATGAGCATTCAAAGACTTTCAAATTCATTAAATTAGAAAAATCTGGAATCGAATTAGTCAATTGATTACCATTACAATAAAAAAATTGTAGATTCGGTGAGTTTGTAAAATCTGGAATAGAGCCAGTTAATTCATTCGACAAACAATAGAAATACTTCAATTCTGGTAGATTAGAAAAATCGGATAGTAGTTCAAAATCATTCCTAGAACAATCGAAAAGTTGTAAATTCATTAGATTAGAAAAATCGGGAATCGAATTAGTCAATTGATTATTTTCACAATAAAGAAATTGTAATTGTGGCAAATTTAGATCAATCATCGGGCCTACTAAACCATTATCATTCAGAACTAATAGTTCAACACAACCTTCATCATTTAGTGAAACTCCATGCCATTGATCAATTGGCATATTAAAATCCCATGGATTACCTGCATTAGGAATAGGATACCAACCTGCTTCAATTCTATTATCATAAGTATCATTAATATAACTCCATTCATTGCCAGAAGTATTGTTATAAAGTTCTACTAAAGCTAAGGAATCACTCATTCGATTACAAGAACATATGACTTCATCTTGTTTATCTTTTCCTTGATAAGAGTCTTCATTTGGTAATACATATATTCCCCAAAAAACAGAAAAAAAAACTTCAAAATATATAAGTAACATTCTCATAATTATTGGCTTAGTTTTTTATAAAGTCTTTACTCTTAATTCACTTTAAATATATTTTGGGCAGCACTATGTTTTGTGTAGTGTAGTTTAGGAAAATACTCACTTTTTCCACTTATAGTGCTATTATGATTCTTATATTGCTGTTTCGCATGCCTCATATATTCAGCTACATTAATGTATCCATCCTTGTTAGTATCAAGATTAAACTCTTCATTATTAGCTGCACTAAGTAAGGTTGTAGTAAACAATCCCCTCTTCCAATTATTATTATACCGATCATTTCCTTGACAAGAACAAATAATATTAAGGGATGTTTCTTTATTTATAGTAGAAGATAAGATATCACAAATATTATCTCCTGGTATAGTTTCCACAAAACCATTGATATCTTTTTCTATAACATAAGCATCTAAAAACAAAATGACATTTTCTGTTTGAGTATTTTGTATAGAATTTAAAATTCCAAATATAATACCCTTAAGCCTAATATCCTCTCCATTATTATAAGTAGATTTTAATAAAAGTTCTTTTTTATCATAATGAAGATAACTTGCTATATAAACGATTACAGCATCTTCTTTTCTAATTTTACGTTTACTAAGTTTAAGCAATCCTAATTCAACTTTACTTTTATCAGCATCACCATTATCTTGTTTTTCATTAGTACAAATAGGATTTTTGTACCCGTCTTGTTTTTCCACTATAGCTCTAAAACTTTCTAAATCTTTTTTAATGAATGGGATATCACTTAAACTTTTATTACTGCTATACTTCCAGATTCCTAAACCATAAGCATATAAATCATTTTCATTATCATCAGTTCTGTATTCTGTTGGCAATCCTCCAATAGATGATACCTTTTCACTTCCAATTTTAAAAGAAAAAGGAATACGTTTACCAAATTTATATTTGAATTCATTATTTACATAAGTACCAACTTTTACAATTACTTTATCTCCTTCATATGTTTTCAAGACTTTGAATTGAAAGTCAATTTGTTTTTCTTCATTTGGTTCAATCCTATCAAATTTTATTTCCTTAGTTTTTGATAAAAGTTCAACTTCATATTCAAAATTAAATACAAATCGTACCTGTTCAGAAGCGACTTCACCTTTATTTTTATAAATCACTGATAAGTTAATCGGTTCGTCTTTATTAAAATAATCTCCTTTATTAGGACGTAAATCATGGGATATTAATTCTAATTGAGAGGAAGGAGTAGGACGAATATTAAATTCAAAATTCTTTTCTATGTAGTCATCGCTTTTTTTAATTTTCAAACGTATACTATACTTTGCTTTACCCTTTTTATCTATATTTTTTCCACCTAATATAGGGATGCTAACAATCTTAGATTCACCAGGTCTTACAAAACCATAATCTAGTGTACTTTCAAAATCAACTTTTTTAGCAATATCATTTACAGGAGTCACACTTGCCTTAACTTCTAGGGCATTATACTGACTAGAATTCACTAATTTAAATTGAACATAAGTTCGCTCATTTGGTTCCAGTTGATTGTCATCATTTGTATCAATGTAGGTAAAGTCAAGTGCGTCTAAACTTATCTCTTCATTTTTGGCTAGATCTTCATTAGATTTAATTTTCAATAAATTACCGTCGCTCTTAACACTACCTCCTTGCCATGAATATGTTTCTCCTGCCAGATAAAAACTTCCATTTCCATATTGAACTATATTGTTTGCAAAATCATGCATATTCCCACCCCATCTATCAGACAACCTTTCCTGTTTTTTAGAATCAATACTCATTAAAAAAACATTGTTCATATGACTTGGAGTTTTACCACCAACTTTAGTCCCTCCTGTTATATATAATTGATTATCTAAACCTTTGATTATAGATCTTCCTTCATTACTTGCTTTTGAGCGAAATGGTATTATTGGTTCATCAATTCTCCTACCATAATTATCTACAATAATTAGATTAATTTGTGTGTATTTTTTTCCAAGATCATTACACAAAACAGCAATTCGATTATCTTTGTATTTTACAGAGGCTATACCTTCAGTTGAACTATTATAAATTGTTGCTTCTCCCTGTTTATTACCAACCTTATCTAATCTAAGCCAAAAAGCTTTTACAGGATTCATTGACTTGTTTCGTTGTGTGCCTACTACAAAGAAATCTTTATCACTTATTGAAATAATTTGATTTCCCACATCATAATAATCTTCAGATAAGGAAATTTCCTTTTCGGATAATATATTTCCATTTAGAGGATCTACTTTTAAAAAATATAAATATTTTCCCCGATGACCTATTAAGACTAGAGTTCCATCATCCAATTGTATGATATCCTTAAAGGTGCCATCCCCTTTTTCAGAGCCATACCTTTTATCCCATAATACATTTCCTACCTTATCTGTTTTAATAAGCCACGCATCTTTTTTTCCTTTTACACTGTTATGTTCAACATCGTTATAGCCCGCAATTGCATACCCCCCATCAAAGGTTTGAACAACCGCATTTGCACCTTGTTTTCCCAAACCACCCATAGGAATTAATTTTTCAATATTCCCACTAACATCCAATAGTGCGAATAAAATATCTTCATCGTTGGAAATTAGTTCTTTAGACTTCTTCCTAATTGTTCCATCTTTATTTCTAGGTAAATTATCTGATATTCCAACCAATGTAATTCCTCCATCATAATTACAAATTATATCTGTAATTATATCATTTCTTTTTCCTCCTAATTGTCCTTTAACTTCAAAATTATCATCTAATTGTAGTTTGTCTTGCCCTAACAAAAAGGAAGGAAATAGTAGAAAAATTAGTAGTAGTCTCATTTAGTTTTTTTTAGTTACTTTTTAATACAACGGCATGATAATTTATTATTTTTGGGTTCATCAAGTTTCAATAAAGCACCTCTTCTTTTATCTATCTGATAACTCCAAGCCATTTCATCATCTAATTCACTTTTTGTCCAGTATGCTGCAACATCATCTTTTAATTCATATCTACCTCTATATAGACCTCCAAAAGCATACTGTTCATCAAATCGATATTGATCTACAAGGCTTCTATATTCAAATAGATCATTAAGTTTTTCCCAATCTTCCCAAGTAGGCAATTTCCAGCCTTTAGGACATGCTCTTAAGGCTTGTTCCCAAGTATATAACTTTCCATAATCCTTACAAGTAGTTTTATTTCCATAACAGATCGCTCCTTTTAGTTTAGTATTTAGGTTTTGAGCCATCCATTTAGTACTATTCACTTTGAATGTCTTAATCTTAATCGGTGGTTTGGAAGGTTGAGTAGTTGATGTGTTTATTAAAGTGTTGGGATCAGGTTTATCTTTTTTTTTAAGAAAATTTCCCCTGGCAGAGGAAATTCTTTTTCTGCATCATTGAAAATTACATTTATATTTTCTTCTCTAGTTTCGTAGTCTTTATGCTCAAAGATAAACTTTATCATTTCTTTTCCTCGACCAGGTAAAGCAATAGTAAAAACACCTTCACTATCTGTTTGAGCACTTTGGTTACCAGGTTTATTTCTAGGTTTTATTTTCACATAAGGTATGCCCTTCCTTGTCTTAACATCTAATACAGTACCCGATATTATTTCTATTTCTTCTAAATTTTCTACTTGTGTTGTTGTTATTTCCATTGGCTCAGTTGGCTTTTTTTTAAACCAAGTATAGATTTCTTGCCACTTAATTAAAGCTGTACCAATAGCAGTAACTATTGCTAGACCTAACATAACCCAAACTACATATTTATTATTATTTACTTCATCTTTATAGCTTTGCTTATTTTCTGCCATATTTATAATGCTTTTGATATAAGAATATGTGTTGTTACAAATATACATTATCAAAATCATTAATTCCTCATATGAAGTATTTTATTTGTTATATCTTTTACTTTTATTACTATATGTATCAACATATAGACAAAATATCAATAAATGGACTCGGTTATTTTTTTGATTTTGACAGCATCATCTAAGCAAAGTAATATCACCATAAAAGGTCTCTATAACTCCATCTATAAATTCGACTTTGCATACGTAAACATAAACTCCTTGTTGAGCAATTTTACCTTTAAATACACCATCCCATCCATTATCTGGAATGTTAGGCAAGAAGTTTGAGTTATGAAAGACTTCATTCCCCCACCTGCTAAATACTTGAAAATCAAGTATGTTATGAATGATCCCTTCATATGTTTGAGGAAAAAACAAATCATTATTTCCATCAGCGTTAGGAGTAAATGTATTCGGAAAAAAGATTTGTTTTTTGTTTTCTACTTTAATATTAGTTGATGATTCAGCAGTACATTCTTGATCCGTTGTTATTGTCACGAAATAAAGATTGTTACCAGAAATATTTGTAGGCATTACATTAGTACGTTTTAATGTATCTGTAAAAATATTTTCTCCTTCCCATTTCACCTCTTTTATTACAGCATCTGATATTACTTCTAAGGTTATTTGCTGACCAAAACAAACGGTATCATCTTCTTGAGCAATAAAAATACTTGGAATTGGATTTATTGTAATAGGAGTTAACTCTTCAATATAGCAGCCATTGTTATCATATTGTCTGGTATATATATTGTGAATTCCAACTTCAGAAAATTGATATGAAGCCATTGGCTCATCATACAAAACTTGATTACCAAAATTAATAGAATAATCACTTGCACTTGAATTTATTGTTACATCTACATCTATACCAATACAAGTTTCTAGAGGGTTAATAATTGCATCTATTGATAGGCCTTCATATTCATTTATAATGATGTTACTATTAGCCTCTGTTATACAACCAAAAGGATTGGTTACGTTTAAGTGAATCAAATAACTTCCAGATGTTTGGTATTTATGTTTTACAAATTCATCAAGATCATCAGCACCATATGATTCACCATCACCAAATGATAAAGAATAATTTGAAATTTCGGTACTTGATTCTAGAAAAAATAAAACGGTATCATTTAAACAAATATCATTTGGATGATTTATTTCAACAGGTGTTTGTGGGTAGACCGTTATAGGTACAATAGTTGTATCGGTGCCACATCCTATACCAATTACTTTGAGATTAAAATATTGAATGCTATCAGAGAAATTAGTATACTCAAATGTTATACTATCATTAGGCTCACTTTCTAACATAGTTCCATTCCCTGAAAAAACAAAATAATTATCACCCCCTAAACCAATTAATTGACCATCTACACTCAAAGGACTACAACCAGTTATAGGAGTAAATATTGTAAACCCAACTGCTACTTCTGAGGGAAAAACAGAAATCTCTTGTTGAAAAGTATCTATTTCTTGACAATCAAAATCAAATCCATAAACAGTAACTGTAAAGTTTTGAATTGAATCAGAATTATTAATATACTCTTCTGGTGGAAACTCATTTGTATTAATAATCCCATTCCCATAAACAACAACAAAAGAATCAACAGCATTAAAATTAGGAATAAAATTAACTTCCAGTGGTGTACACCCTTCAATCATTCCATCAATATAAAACTCAGAACTCAGAACAGATTTTGTTACATAAACAGAATCAATTAAAGTTACACTACTACAATTTGAAGTTACAGTTAATTGTACGATATATGTTGTATCGTTTATTGAATGAGGTACAATAATATTTGGTGGAATGGCTGAGTGATAAGAATTGCCATCTGGCAAATTCCATTCGTACATTAAATGATCTAAAGTATCAGAGATATTATAACTTAGTTCAATTCCTTCACATAATTCTTCCTGTTGCATTTCCATTTCTGGCATAACCAAATCTGCTTCAATGGTAATTACTTGACTAACTGAATCCTTACATCCATTATCAATTCCAACAATTAACAAGATTTCATATACACCTGGATTCGAAAATAAGTAACTAGTAGAGTTATCATTAGAAATTTCGTCTCCATCTATTTGTATAGAAAAAGTAGGATCATTACTATTATTAGTTATTTCAACCAAGGAATTAGAAGGAAAAATGTAGTCATCTGCAATACATTCCATTCCTTCAATTAATAATACTGCTTCTCTATCAACAACATTAACATTTATTAATGCTTCTGAAGGGCAATTCCCTAATAGTTCAATGCATTCTAAATTATAAGAACCTACTCCTTGTGAAGGATCAAAAATTTGATTTTGCCAATCACATGCATATATACTATCTAAATTAATAGACAAATCATTAATACACAACTCAATATTAGTTTCAAAAAAGCCAACATCAGAAACTATTAGTTGAATAGTATCTTTTTGGAAACAGATCGTGTCAATAAAAACTATGTTATATACACCAGCATTTGGTGGACTAAATATACTTTCATTAATAGTTACTTCATTAATTTCCCATACTCCAGGGATATTACTTGTTTGAATATTATTAAGATTAATTGATTCTCCTAAACAAAGCGTATCTAATTCAGTCAATTCTATGGAAATAAGTTCAGAAACCGTAACTATTTGAGAAATAGTTTCCATTTGCCCATTGCAACTTTCAAAAGTAGCTGAAAGAGTATATGTTCCAGCCGTTTGATATACAATACTTGGGAAAACATCATTGGAGGTCGATGGAGTACCTCCTTCAATATCCCACATGATATTTGTAGGCAGAGTTGAAGGAAAGATATTATAGTTAGATAGATCAATCGGAGTACTAGTACAAATTTCATCTATAGCATTTAGATTTCCTAAAATAGCAGATTCAAACGATTCAGATATACTGAGTTCATCTATTCCACAATTGTTTTGGGCTGTTACAATAAACTCATAATTACCCACTGTTTGAATTTGATTACTAAATATTGGATTATCTTGAGAGATTTCTTCAAGAACTACACCATCTTGCAATATTGTTAATAAGTAATTATCTGCGTAAATAGAATTTGAAGCATCTATAGTAATTGATAAAGGGACACATTCATTTTCATCATAAATAAGATCTGCACTGACTATTGGAAATGTAGTAACGGGAACTTCTATTTCATGGATATCTTCCCCACATTTATTCCAAGTTGTAAGTGTCACAGTATAAATACCTGGGGTCTGATAAAAGTATTCTGGATTAATCTCATTGGATAAGCCTCCATCACCAAAATTCCATCGTACACTATCAATAAATTCTAATGGACATGTATCATAAAAGAAATTAACACTTAATTCTTCATTACAAAGATTATTGTTAAATGTAAATTGAGCATTTGGTTCAGGAATAACGAAAACGGGTGAGGAGTTTTCATGCTCTTTCCAAGTATCATCATCGCAAATAGCAATAGCTCTGATAGTAATACGAATTTTGAAACCATCTGATGTG
The DNA here is from genome assembly GCA_020630435.1 of Saprospiraceae bacterium. Classification (GTDB taxonomy): domain Bacteria; phylum Bacteroidota; class Bacteroidia; order Chitinophagales; family Saprospiraceae; genus JAHDBJ01. Next base: position 38,443 of record JAHDBJ010000029.1, on the reverse strand, counting down.
ATATCAGCATCTACTTCATTTGCACAAGAAATATCAATTATTTTAGAATAAAATTCTTGATTTTGTAGTGTGTCTATTGATAGATCACCCCATTCAATTATTACGATATCAGGCGGAGTTAACACTCCATTCGCTACTTGCTGTACATAGGATTCATTTTGTATGGTTATAGTATCACCTGCACAAATTTCAATATCACCAATCACTTGAAGACCAGCAGACACAATTTCAGGACATTGTGAAAATAGAAGAGTTGGTGCCATTAAAATAAGAATAAATGTTAATTTCGGTTTAAAAAATAAGTTTGTCATATCAGAAAAAAGTTTTGGTGAATAGTTTTTCTGATAAGACTTCTTTTGACCGTACAAAATTCAATTTTTTTTTAATTTTTTTTTTTAAAAATTGAATTTTGAAATCAAAAATAAGTCTATACAAGTAGATATCATTTATAATTGGAGGTATTTCAAAATCTTCACTACAATTTTTTAACTATGAAAGACAAAGAATTTAGAAAGGTTTATTACTACTATGTTAGATCTATAGTTGAGGATCACTTTAAGGAGTCACATTTTAAAACCATCAATACTGATACTTTATGTGAAGATATATTTAATATAATAAAAAAAGAAGGAGTTTCAAATGAAGGAAATCCTGATGAGATTAATGATTATTTATATCAAGTAATTATGGAATACTTTCATGACAAAGTATCAAGAGAATATTATGATTTTGTAGTAAAAAGAGTCATTTCGATATTAAAATCTGACTTATTAAGAAAGAATGACATCGTTCAAGATGTTTTTTTTAAATTCAAAAAACACTATAGAGCCCCAGTTGATAATTTAGAAGCTTACTTTCAAATAATGATTAGAAACAGATGTAATGATTATTTTAAAGAAAAAAAATCTGGATTTGGTTTTAACGAATGCTATGAATATCATCCTGAAGAAGTAGGATATAATAATGTCGATAAATATATAGAAAACGAAGAATTTGAATCCTTTTTTAAACAATTACAAGATTGTTTAAAAAAAGAAGAAGATATAGAAATAGTTAGATTCTTATATGTTTTTGAGATGAGTCAAGTAGAAGTAGCAAAAAGATTTGGTACTTCGCCAAATAATCTCAATTCCCGTATAAAAAGAATAAAAAAAGACATATTGAAGTCATTTTTCGATACTATGCTCCAATTTAAAAAAACAAATCCAATTAAAGAGAGAGTTAAAAAAGGCGAAGATATCAATACAATTATCGAAAAGCTAAGTCAATCAAAATTAGATGATGACTGGAAAAAATTCATTAGGGAAATTGCTCATTCTTGGATCACTTACATAAAAAATAAATCTTCTTTAATCGAATCTATTTTAGTTCTTTCTCAGTTTTGGTGTTAATCCTTGAAAAATTAAAGTAAATAAAAAATGGAAAAATATATTGTTTTTAGAAATTATGATATTGATTATATTATTAAATATTTAGAAGGCAATTTACAGCCCTCTCAAATGAGAGAATTGGATTTATTACTTCTCAAAAAACCAGCTTATCGTTCATCAGTACGTGGTTTGTTGAAAATGTATAATAATTGTGATAAGGATATTGTAAAGCTTAAATCATTTTTGGATAAAAAAAGAGACAAGCAAACAAGCAAAACAGGTAATAATAGTAATCATATATCAAAAATAATAAGCCTAATTAAACCTTTTTTAAAAGCTGCTTCTATAATATTAGTATTTACTTATTTAGGGTTTAAGATGTCAGGATTAGTAAGTAATTTAAATACGGAAAAAACAGCCTTACTTAATCCATATTCAGAGGATAGTCCAAGAGGAGAAGAATTATATAAAAAAGGGACTATTGGATATATTTATCATAATGCTGATGATTGGGATTCTCGCTATACATATCTTAGTGCCAAACAAATGCAGATAGATAACGTTAAAGAAAAATACTTTTGGTATAGCTCTGTTATTGGTTTCAAGAACAGTGACGAAGAACATCTAAAAGATGCCATTACATTTTTTGAGAAAGAAATATCAAATAAAAAAATTAAAAGTGGAAAATTTAAATTGGATCTTAACTCAAATATAGAGCATCTCTTATTTGCATATAAGAGAACTAAGGAAATTGATAAAATGAAAAAATTACTTGAACGATTATTAAAAAACGAATTTATTTCCAAAGAGGAAAAAATGGCTTTTGAGAAAAATTTCATTAAAAAATAGGAGAATAATCTCCAATTACTTCGAAATAGGCCCAATAGTATGGATGCCTATAATCATGAGTGATTTTATGTTTGGGTCTATTCAAATAATGCTTATACGCATTTTGGATCGCTACGTCTTTTCTAAGTCCACTTTTTAAGCCATTATAAATAGAAACCATGATATCTTTTCCTTTAAGGTCTTGGGCTTCCCAGTTGCATGCAATCAAAGAGTTACATCCACGATATGCAAAGGCTTGTGCAATACTAAAAACTCCTTTACCTCTCTCTACATCAACACTGTTTGTATTACATGCACTCAAAACAGCCATCTTAGTATTTTTAAATTTTAGTCCATATATATCAGCGATAGTCAAGGTATCATTATCACCAAATTTCAAATGTGTTTCTAAAGGATTACTTTCAATACAACCATGCATACTTAAATGAAGGATATCGAATTTTTGATAATTATTCTGAAATGAATTTTTAGTTGCTATTGTATCAATCTGCAGAGATTTCCACTCATTAATATTGGATAATTCCGAAATTTCTTTTCTTGAATTCGGTAAGTCAGCTTCAGAACACACTCTCACAGAAGACGCTTCACCCTTATATTGACAAGCAAAGCCTCCAAAAGAAAGTTGTGAACTTGAATGTTGAAGTTTATCTGTATAAATATCTGTTGTATAATTATAACTCACTGCATAATCCCACATTAGGTAAGGAAGATTATCATAATCTTTTGAGTCAGATTTTTTTCGCAGAAGTGTTTCAAATTTGACTAACCAAATTTCTTTATCAGGAATAATATGTAATTTATTAACAGATACTGGTAATCTACCCAAGATATCCTTTACTAACATTTTGTATAGTCTATTGCTAGATGTTTTAAATGAGTCAATCTTAATTGATCCTTTATTCGGATCTATTGTTAGGGCATTTCGATATGTGGTTAAATCTTGCTGCCATTTTTTGAATCCATCTAACTGATAAATCTGTATACTTGACTGTGTTATAACAAATGCAAAAGTAGTATTCTTAGAAAATAAGTAATAATCAATAATCGCTGTTGAGTCATCTAGATTAGATTGTATTGAGTCAATAGATGAAGGTGCCACACTATTTAAAAGTTGAAATAATTCTGGATCTGACTCAAAGAGCATATTTGACAAACTATCAATATCTCTTTGAATTTTTGATATAGTAACTTCAATGTTTATAATATTCTTAGCTTGTGAAGTATCTTTCTTCATTCCCATCAATGAGGCTTTTTTTGCGTACAACAAATCTCGCTTCTGATCAATTGTATCTAATATGTCATTTAGCTTGAGTGAAGTGACAATCTTTTCTCTTACCCTTTTTTTATTTAATTCTTTTTTGAATAGATAATTTTTTGTTTTATTTGCTATTTTAAAAGTATTCCATTGAATTGGATCAGGATATATAATAGGTATTTTATTTTCTCCTAGCACTATTAACTGCTTTATAGTCTTTTCATAAAGGAATTTAAAATTTTCTATTATTATTTGAATTTCTTGTTCTGATAAAACCTGTTTTAAGAATTCTAAATATTCTATGTTTAGTTTTGATAAAGCCAAACTTTTTTCAAGTGCCACATCATCGGAATATTTTTGAAAATGCTTCCACCATATATCACTTGCGATATCAATTGATTGAATAATATTATCATTTTTTCCAATTCCATTTTTGTTCTTTATACCCTCTTCTATTTCACTAATAATGGGTTCGATTAATTGAATTGCTTTCGTTGTTTTACTCATCTTTGAGTAAATATGTGCTTTTTGAACAGTCAAGAAATCTTTGTCTTCAAATACTATTCCATCAGATTCTTTACTTGTTAATATCGCTTTGTTTATGTTTTCCAAAGCTAATTCATTATTACTTTTAGTAATATATACTTCTGACATATTACGGTATACTTGATAACTTGCAATAAGTACATCTGCTTTTTCTTCTTTATTATTTCTTTTAAGCATTTTCATCAATTCAAATTGCTTAATTGCTTCTATACCATAATCTTCAGCCTTCTTTAAGTCAATATCTTCAGTTTTTTTAGTACCTTCTTGGTGATATTTTTTCAAGTATGCTTGTGATAAACCTATATAGGAGTGAATAACTTCAGGATACAAGTCATAAAGTTGAGGAATACTATCAAGAATAGTTTTTTTCAAGTCTAACGATTCATTATGTAGTCTTATGGATTCATCATATTGAAGTATTGTTTGTTTAATAACGGCTTTATTTCCTATAAATTGAGCCAACATAGCTTTTAACTCTAAATCATTGCCTACCATAGGATTTAAAATACTTATTGCTGTTTCAGCATGATTTTCCGCTAATTCCAAATTAAATAAATCTTCATATGTGATTCCAAGGTAATTATGGATATAAGCTTCATATAATTTTAATTTTTGCTTGGGGTATGAAACTCTTACAAAAGAATCATCAATCTTTTTTAATTGCTTATTTTCTTTTAGCTCTACTATTTTTTCCTGAGGCAAGCTATCAGAAAGAATTAAAGTTTTAGAAAAAGGTTCGAGAGTTAACATTTCCAAAGCTTTTTTAAAATCTTCATTCGATTTTTTTATGTGGTTATTCTCAAATAATGAATCGCCTCGTAAAAAATATGCTTCCGCTATAAAATATTTCAAGGTATCTGGGACACATGAAATCGCTTTATCAAAACCAATATTCTCAAGGGAATTTAGAAGAGGAGAATATGCTTTTCTTCCACTTTTCTTACCATAGAGGAAAGATTTCAGGGTACCAATATTTGCTAATGAATCAATAACTTTCAACGAACTTTCTTCAATGCAATTATCAACGCCTTCTTCTTTATTAAAAGAACAAGATGAAAATAAGAGAATAGATATTATTAAGGGAAAAATTTTGCAAGTCATTTGGTTTCTAGTTTAAAAAAAGAGAGAAAATTTTGAATTTATTAAACTCATATCAGTCTTACTAATAAAACTAATATTAGTCAATATCTAGGTTAACCTAATTTCTGAATCTTATTTTTTAACAAATAAATTAATCTTTAATCTTCTCGTCGAAAATAACATGAAAGGTGCATTAGTAATTTCTTCATAGTATTTTGGATTAGTTTATTTAAAAATCTTTTATTATGAAACTTAAAGAGTTCATAAAAGGCTTTCTATTGCTCAAACTTTTATTAGTATGTAATACTATTTGTTTCTCACAGAGTGATTACGAATCTTCTAATTTAATAGAGCTACAAAACATCGATAACACAAAAAATGTAGCCGCACAAAGCAAATATACAGATTTTGGATTAACATTTGGCACACGAAACATTAAAGGTGAGTCAGGAAGTGTATTTTTATCCTATATTGATGAATCTCCTGATCCAGATTTTCATTATGCAACCACAGAATTATTAGAAGAATATAATAGGCTTGGAGGATCAATTTACTTGAATTTTGGTAAGAAGAACAAATTCAATCATGGATTCATTTTTGATTTTGGCTTTGACGATGTAATTACAAGTTATAGCCTAGGGTACTCTATCTCTAAAAATATTCCTATAAAGCTGAATGAGCGAGAGTTGTTAGTAAGACTTGGGAGCTCTTTCTTTATTGGCACCACATCTATTCGAATGGGAGATATGCAGAATCAAACTGTTTACATCCAAGTAAATGATACAAAGTTTTTTGATGACGAAATATCAGTTACTATAACGTCTAGAAATATTATTGCCCGTCCACATTTAGAACTTTCTTATCCTATTACAGATCAACTATACTTAGTTGGTAATTGGGGCTACGATTTTGGAAAGACGATTAGTACTCCCTGGATAGGATTCAGAGGAATTACTTATGATGAAGATAATAATGAAGACTGGGTGAGAGCTCAAGAAAAATTGAATGCACCTAATGTACTTGCTACCCTAGACGAAAATCAATTCAAAAAAATTCCTGTAAATTTAAATGGACTAAGATTTGGCATCGGGGTTTCATATAGACTTAAGGGTTTGAATTAAGCATTTTTAAGAATTATATTGTCAGTAGAATCAAAAACTTATTCTCTTGTAATTATTGACCATAGAATTTTATAGTAAGTCTGTGACTTTAAGGTAAGTAAGTTTATACAATATTCTTACATAGTCCTTAAAATCACAGACTTGCCTTAATTTAATTGATATGGTAGGTTGAATTAACTCCACCCATACAAATAAGTACAATGACCAATGCAGTAGTATAGACCTCCAACGATATATGCACAAGCAACATAGTTATTTAACGAACACTGTTGCATAGCATATGCAATACCAGCTACTTGTCCATAGTATACACACTCAACGTAACAAATGTTAAAGTTATCTCTAGTTTCAACATTTTCACTAACTAAGGAAGCATTTAAGACTGTACCTTGTTCATCTAGTTGAAGATCAATTACTTCATCATTTTCGAGGTTTCTAAAATGATAATTTTCATGTTCACCTTCCATGCTCTTTTCAATTAACATAGATACTATTTTACCAGAACTAGCATCAATTGAACCTAAAATGGTTTTCCCACTAATTAGGTTAAAAGAAACTAGAATTTTCCCCATATCTTTATTTTCTTGAACACCTACCCCTTCCATAATAATTTGAGATTCATCAAATGCAAACGCATTCGTTTCTTCTTTCTTTTTTAGATGAGATAATAAAGATTGAACATACTCATTTTCCAAATTTACAGATTGAACATCTAGAGCAACTACTTGTTCTCGTTCTTTGACATTAACAATTTCTTCCTTTCCACAAGAAGTAAAGACCATCATTACAGCTACTAGCATTGAAAGGCTTAGTAAAATAGATTTTAGATTTAAAAATTTCATTGTTAAAAATTTTATGTGATTAAAAAATAAAAGACTTTTGTTTTATAGGCATAGGAATATCGTTTGTTTTTCAACGTTTACGGAAAACAATTTTTCATTAATTAAAACTTATAGCGTTGTAAAGTCGAACTAACTAAAAACCATAAAGACTAATCATGGCAGTGTAAATCATGGTAAGTCTGCGATATTAGATTAGGCAAAAAACAAAGCCAATATTATACCTCGTTACTTTACTTAGTACTTGAGATCGCAGCCCTACCGTGAAAGTTTTTTTTGAATCTATAGCATAAGATTATTTATTGGTATTTTGGTCTTATTTTAAAACCAGAATTTTCTCGGTAAAAGAATAGTTAGAACCATTGAGGGTACAAAAATAAACTCCATTATTTAGGTCTGAAACATCAAATGGAATGGTATATTTTCCTTCTCCAAACCAAGTATTATCTTGTATTATCAAAACTTCTTCCCCATTCACATCATATAGCTTTAATGAAACATTTTGCCCTTTCTGTATTTTAAAAGAAATATTGGATACATAATTAGCTGGGTTTGGCGAAATATTGAATACTTTATTATGATTGTTTCTATCTACAGTACTTCCTACTTCTTTATCATTTCTTAAAAAAGAAGCATCATAAACATTAAAAGAACGGATATTAGACCACCCTTGCCAACCACTAAAGAAACCGTATTCTCTTACTCTCCAATAGTATGTCTGACCTGATTCTAAGTCATCTATAGTTATGTTTGTTTTTTCGCAACAATCACCAATATGATTAATATATATGTCGTTAAAATTAATATCCAAGGCAATTTGAAAATTATACCCTACAGAAAAACCATCTCCAGACCATTTAAACTTATAAGAAGAATTTATATCTGCACCATTAAATGGTTTTTTTAAAGAACACGTTTCTGGTTCTCCCCATGTCTGACTACCTGAGCTATTTCTACCTACTTGGATTTCAGGTAAATCCGTATAAGTATCACTAGCATAAATACAAGCTTGAGGTGACTGTGAATCTATATTACAAAGATACGGTGGAGCAGACGGAGTAGTACAAAAATCTACTTCAAATAAATTGGGATATTGATTTGTCGTATAATTGGTCGTTCCAGCCCAGTGTCCCATTTGTGGAGTTATTTCTAAAATAGTCGAATTTAGATTATCAGATTGAATGTCTACTGGCATCTCTATATAATATAAATATAACTCTTCTATTTCGTCAGCAGCAGCAGATCCAACAGTGTAATATTCGTAACTACCCAAATAATCATAACATCTAGTATCTATATATGGAGAAGGTAGGTTTGAATACACATTACCTTCCCCATCAGACCAAAAATCTTTATCATCTACTCTAATATCATGCTCATAACCAATATTAGGATATTCAAATGATACTTCCTCCCAGAAAAAATCAGAATTAATTTTCTCATCATCAATCCATTCAAAATTACCGCAAATTGGGACACTTACTGGAGGACTAGGATTCTCTGATTCTTGATTTTCTATTGATGATACATTTTCAACATCAGTAGCATAAATAAATTTAATATCTGTTTTGTCATTAAGTGCTTTTAACTCTTTTACAACAGAATTGACGACTATACTATTTATTGTTACCTCTCCTTTCTTTTTTAGATAAGTCTTTAGATTTTCTAATTGATTAATCTCTTCATTAATAAAACTTATATTATCACTATTATTGAATAGTTTTTTATATTTCGCAATTCTCTTATTCAAAAAACTTAAGTGATCTCTATAGGCTTCAATTGCATTTTCTTTCTCAATTACATTTGAATTATACCAAGTTGTGTGCCCCTCCCATTCACTTACATAGAATTTAATGTCTATATCCCTTTCATTAAATATTGCTTCAACTTCCTGCATAGTTAATCTAGAATTTAAAATAACTCTTGCTTGCACTTGTTTATTGTCATCATCAATCTTACTCACATCGGTTTCAGTAAGACTCTTCAGTTGATAAAATGTATTTTGCCCCATAACAAAATAAGGAAAAATAAATGTAGAAATAAGTAACAAAATTCGAAATAGATTCTTTGACATCATAATGCTAAATTTTAATAGTTAATAATAGCAAGTAGATTATTATATAATAAACTGACTTACACTATTATAGCATGATGAAGGATAGAAAACCCATTAAAGAAAAGGAGGTTTTTTATAAAAATAAAAGAACCTTCTGCACCTAAAAAGGCATAGAAGGTTATGAGACAAACAAAAACTTGTTTGTTATTTATCGTAGATTACAGCTTTACAAAACGAGCGTTTTGCTTAGTCTGTTCTGCTGATAAAACATTGATGTAGTAAATACCACTTGGAAGTGCAGCAACTGAAAATTCCATTTGACTTTGTGCAGTCTTGAATTCTTCTAACAGCTTTCCATGAATATCTAGTAATTGAATGGTCTTCGGAGTATCATTCGTAAAGGTCAACTTCACTTGGTCTTTTGCAGGGTTAGGGAAAAGTTGGAAAGAAGGGTTTGATTCCTCAACATTACCATCTTGTCTAGAGCTAGGCATCATAAAGTAGTAATTCGATGACCATCCAGTCCATCCTCCAACGCATTTTGTTTTGAGCTTGTATTTATATTCCATTCCAGAAAACAAACCTGTTTCTGTTTTTGTATTCGTATTCAGACTATTATATTCTGTCCATGGACTCGTATTATTACTTGGTTTGATTTTTAGCTTATATTTGATATTATCAGGATAAGCAGTCCATGATAAAGCAACATCGGTAGCATTAAGAATATTGGAACTCGTTTGTGCAGGAAGGTCACAAATATCCGCATTAGTCGTAAATGTTGATGTGCTTGTCCAAGTAGAATTCAAATTCAGACAGAGTGTCTTCAACTGATACTCATATGTAGTATTTGGACTTAGTTCATTCAAAAAACGGAAAGTCTCATCAGCCGCAGTCAACTTCTCAACCCAAGTACCAGCAATAGGTCTAAAACGAATTCGATATCGATCTGCATCTGTAGCAGCATACCAATTAAGCTTTACGACATTCCCACTAATAATGGTTGGACTTGTAGGCACAGGAGGATTACAAACCGTTGGACTATTACCTAAGCAATCAGAATACATCGAAGTATTATTATCTGCATCAGTAGCAGTAGCAACAATAGAAGCATCCGAATCAACATAATGATCAAATGGTCCTGAAAGATTCCAAGTTCCTGATGCATTGGTAGTTGTTGCTCCTAGGAATTCTTTTCCTTGACAATCAGCACTTATACAATCCTCTGTATATAATTGAAGAAAGACTTCAATATAATCGTTTGCTTCTGCAGTACCGCTAATATTAGTGTTACTTACACTAGAAATAACAGGTGGAATTTTCCCACTATTGACTAAATTATTACTACTAAAAACGATAGCATTGGTATTGCAGAAAAGCTGGTTCTCAGCCATACGATTATTTCCTCCTCCTTCTAAACGAATAGCATATTGATTATTCGCTATCGTATTGCCCTGTCGATTTTCTGTTCCACCAATCGTCAAATGATTTGAATTAATAGCATTAATACCTGCTATACCATTACCTAAGTTTGCATCACGTTCTTCAAGTACTCTTGTGCCAATATAACTTGATTGAATGGTCGTATGATCAGCATTTTCAAGAAGAATGCCGTTTAAGGCATTGGACAATATAAAGTTCCTTTTAAATGGTTCTCCGATAATTGCATGATTACCATCAACATAAATTCCGTTTTGAAAATGTTGTATCTGCAATCCATACAAGGCACAATCATTAGCATTGATTTCAATACCTCTATCAACGGTATTATTACCATCAATGATAATACCCCACCAAGTAGTATGCCCAGGTTGAGTAGTACCGTCGATAGTCGTACCGTCATCCGTCAAAGCAGGTAAAGGACTATTGACTGTAATCGTATGAGGTTCATTACCTGACAAATCAAATTTGATAACATCAGGGACAGGATTGATATTAGCACAGTTTATTGCTTCCCGTAAAGAACCATCGCCAGCATTATTGGTATTGGTTACGATAAGGCATTGACAGTCAATCACCGCATCATCAATAATTCCATTGCAATTATTATCTATTTCATCACAAGCTTCTAATGCACTTGGATTGATAAAAGGATCATTATCATTACAATCACCGTCATTGGTTACATAACCTGTGATCGGAGTACATGATTGTTGCATGACATTGGGATTACCATAGCTATCACCATCAACATCTTGATAATAGGTAAGTAATGTACAGACTTCAAATGTTATTGAATTAGCAATGCTCAATGGAGAGTTATCACTATCTGTTGCGACTACTGTAAAAGTGTGCACACCCGATGATAAAGGGCCTGCTATCGCTGTATAGTTTCCAGTTAATGGAACAACATTACCATCTATATAAAAAATCACCTCTCCTACTCCTTTATTGTCTGTGACAATTGCTGAAAGAAGAATTTGTTCGGTATCTTGAATCAATCCATCGTTATTACCATTATACTCCACAGCAAGTTGGTTACTGATACTTGGTGGAATGGTATCATCGTCCTTGACAATGATGACTTGAGTGGGCGATGAAGCCATATTCCCAGAGTTGTCTATTGCCGTTGCATAGAATTCTATACGAGTACCTTCGGTAAATAAACCTAAGTCTTTGGTACCAGACCATGAGAATGCATTGATACTATTTTGTACTTCGCTTTGCCAAGCGCCATTATCAATTCGCCAGTAACAAGTGACCTTATTTAAGTAGGTATTATCCGTTGCTGAGAAGGTGATGTTGATTGGATCAGCTTCTGTTGGATCATTATTATTTATACTTACGCTAGGAACTGGATCAACATTAGGATCTTCTAAAATTTGGAAATTATCTTGATAAATTAAATCCCACATATTTTCTACATCTTTTTCAAAGTACTTAACAGTCCATGTTCCTGTACGATAGGCTGCTGGGTTTCCAACAATATCAAGCCAATTCCATTGATAAAAATCTGGATAAAAATCTGCATCTTCTTCAATAGGATCTGTTATTGTAAATTCATAATCAAACATTAATTCATCATTAGGGTCATACCATTCTGTTTTAACATCCATTTGTTCTGCTATATTTGTAAACTTAGCCCATGTATATGCTCTATCATCATTGGTATAAAATGTATTTGTCGGATTGACATATTGATTCGTCTCTTCATTTATATCTTCACACATTACATGACTATTAAATTCATAAACCATATAAAAATAATCTGTAATAACTTGCTCAAAAGCACCTCCATTCTCGCTGATACTTACCTGTACAGACCAACGTCCTTCTAAGTCTTCTGCACCTGTACCACCAACATCCATATAAGCCCAAGCTGCATATCCACCTCCATTACTATCAACAAGAAGTCCTTCTTCTGTCAACCAAACGTCTCCATTAGGGTCAATGAAATTCCATTGTACAGTAAGATTATCATTTACATTTACTACTTCGAACCAATGGAAAACTCTATTTTCAGTGCTGCGAATATGTATCTTATTATTCAAAGGCACCTGATTTACTGCAGTTGTAACCTGATTATTCATTATACTATAATCTGTTGATTGAGTAGTTATAGTTAATCCTAAATCTACAGTATCCGATAAATTTCCATCACTACCCGTTACTTGTACAGTAGTAGAATTGGCAGGTGCAGGAATGACTTTCTGAAAAGCTCCATTTGCATCGGTTGGCGTTGTACAAGTACTACCATCTACATCAATGGTAACTGTACCATTGACCACGGGTGCACCTGTATCATAGGCCAGTGTTCCAGATAAGGAAACAGGATCATTTGCAAAAGCTGTATTAGGACTGATCGTAGCGGTGAGGGTCATATCCGAAGTTGTAGGATTCTCACCTTCTGGTGTTACGATGATCGTGAGAATGCCCTCCGCATATTCGCCTTCGGTATTTCCTACCCAGATGTATAAATCAAAAGTAGTCGTACTATTGACTGTCGGTGGAGTGAAGGTGACAGCATTGAATTGCCCTGTAGTAGTTGGTTGTAAATCTCCTCCTTTAACTGCCCAATAGAACGCTAATGGATTCCCACTATTATCTTGTAAAGGAAGATCGAGTTCTAGTGTTTCATTGTCAAATATATTTCTAGTGCCTGTTAATAGTGGTGGCGGTGTTTCATCTGCCCCCCCTTCTAAGTTTAATTTTCCTCCTATCAAATTCCAATCACTATAAGATTGATTAGGAAGTAAACTCGAGGATCCATTATATTTTTCTTTTAAGTGGTCAAACACCCCACTTAATACTCGAGCTACACGAGCACGTACTTTAGGCGTATACATTGAATGAGAAGGGTCTCCGTTCTCATTTAGATAAAATACATCATCTAACCGTTCTGCAACGGTAGAATTTCCTTTTAGTTTTTTTACTAAAATATTCCGAATTATATTCACATTAGGGTCAGAAGTTGCTTCATCATTTGTAGATTGATCATTTGTTCCTGTATTATTAGACGTTAATCCAAATAACTCTACCAAGTATTTACATAATATATTAAAAGGTATACCATTATCAGGATCAAAATCTGAAATATCTAATCCTCTATTGATTAGGGTTTGTACGTAAGACCACTCTGGATGACATTTTGATAAAGGATTATTTGCGTTACCAGGTGAAGTATCTAAACCAAATAACGGAACTGTTGATTTACCTATATTGAACAATATCTTTGCTGCCTGTACATAGGTTAATTCTTCATACGTTAGAAAAGAAGTTCCACTACCTCTTAATATCCCTTTATCAATACATTCTATCATATATTCTCTTTCTGATTTATCTGGGTAAGTATATATGTCTGCAAAATTTTCTCCATCAACAAAATAAATTTCACCTTTACCAATAGATGTATACGTACCATTTGACACTTTGAATTTGAAATCAGTAAATCCATTTGAAAAAGAATGATTTGATACATCAATTTCAAAAAAGTACCTATTAATGTTTTCACTTCTTCTTAAAAAGTCTAAGTTTGTTTGATAACAATAATACTTTTCACCTTCGTAATGTCCTGGATGAGGTTGTACATAAACAAGAACATCTTTAAAATCACCATCGCTATTTTTAATTTGAACTTCTTCAAGTTGAATTAAATCTGTCACATTATAAAGTGGTCCACCTTCCAATTCAAATCGAACAGTCATTCTAGATGAAGGTAAAGAAGGTTTACCTCCATTTAAATCCAATCCATCATTGAATAATATAGGAACTCCATAAAAACCTATTGCGTGTGGGATTCTTCTAAAGGATTGAATTACATTAGAATTAACTAAGTTACTACATTCATCATATTTCCTCACAATAGATGCTTGTGTAGAACATCCACCATCTAACTGTATTATTTGTGTCATATCAGTACATTCTGAATCTAATTCACATATAGTCAAAGGAACCCCAAAACTACCCAAAATAAAAGCAGCATCTATTCGAGTTTGATTTGAACTATTAGAAGCATATACAACTAGCTTTTCATAACCTTCATCATTTGGATTTGTAAGACCTATTAAAGTAAGTCCGTCAATTGGAGTAAAAGGACCACCAACTCCGAAATTCTTTCCAACTATTATACTATTACTATTATCATTTATCAATGAATTTTCCACTTCATTTACCTCTAAATTAAGGTTTTTTATTGTTGCATAATCGTCATAAACTCTTAGAGCCTTCCAGTAACTATCTGAAACTTCACCAGATTCATCCTCTACATTACCGTCAAATGTTCTAAAATATTTACTTCCTTTTATGATTAATTCACCATCTTTTATTGGCCATTCTATATTAGTTAACTCAGTATCACATACATGATCTTGGTTGATATTACATATACCTAATCCATCATAACAATCAAATACACTTCCGTTAATAGCTAACTTTGCTTTGGGATCATTTTGTATAAAATTATTAAATAAACTTTCCAATGAAGAGTGTTCTCTTATTCCATCTTCTCCAGCTCCAAGTAACGCCGTTTTAATTCCAGCACCTGACGAAAGATCGATCACCCATACCCAAGTATCACAAAGTATTATACCTCCACAGTCATTATAAACTTCTATGCCTTTGCTACTACCTTTTGAATAATATGCAAAACCAGAATGTACAGGCGAATGCGTTTGTCCAAAAGCAAACGAATAAAAAGTCCAAAAAATCAAAAAAAGAAAAGTCCGTTTCATAATTGTGTGTGTTTTTGTTATAAAATAGAATGTGGGATAGCAAGGCTTTAGCTTGCCATCTATTAGGCTAGCAACATGAGGTATGGAAAACCCATGTTATATTCTTATTTTTTTTACTTTTTTTGGAAGAATACTAAAACACAGACCAAAACGAATGTGATTCGTCTCAATCTGCGTCATTCTCGTTCTATTTTATAGAACACACTTTTTCATTATCTTTTTATACCAAGTCGTTCTTTCCAAAGTAGGGTGGATTGGAGTTCTTTTGCTTGTTGTACAATAATTGGGGAGGGTTGATTTTCTTCAATAAGATTGGATAAGATGTTTTGTGCTGCTGGTATTTCGCCTAGTCCTATATGACATAGTGCCAAGTACCATTGTATTTTGTATTGTATAGGATTATTGTCTTTTTGACTTACGAGTAAAGCATCATCGAATAAGGTTTTAGCTTGGTTGTATTGTTTATTTTTGAGTGTAAGGATACCATCATCTATCTTTTTTTTCAAAGGGCTAGTGGTATCTTCACTAGACCGTTGGTTGGAATCTTTGATATAGTTTTCAACTAAAACTTTATTATTTTGCTGTTTCAGGTTCCAATAAGACCATCCTAAAATCGCTATAATTAGAATAAGCAATGTTGCAGCAATACTGCGCCAATAGGAGAATAAACTTCTTTTTTTTCCTTCTTCAGACAACTGGATCGGCTGTTCTTGCTTGACTTCTTGATAGGCTTTAGCTATGTCCTCTCTTCTCTGATTTTCAAAATAATCTTGGCTAACATTCGGGATGTTTTGATAAATAACAAGGGCTTTTTGAAGTTCCGCTTCTTGCTCTAAGCGTTCTTCAAAAGCTTTGCGTTCCTCGTCATTCATTTGATAATCAAGGTATTGTTGAATTTGCATTATATCGTCCTCTGAAATTTTCATTGTACCTACATTAATGATTCATAAATGTCTAATGCCTTTAAAGTTAACTCTTTTTTACAAGCTCTTTTTCGTTCGGTCACGGCATCCCCACTAGAATAACCAAGTAATTTTGCAATTTCTGCCAATTTCATTTTACCACAAATTACCATTCTAAATATTTTTGAACAATTTTTTCCTTGCATTTGGTCAATCGCTTTCCAAAGTGCTTGGTGTAATTTTTCGGTTTCCTTATCTGTAATATACGCTAAAGGAATATCAATATCCTTGCGTATGTCACTCCGTCTTTTTTGTTTTTTCATATTAGAATAAAAGTCTAGTTCCATTCTCTTAACAAGATAGCCTTTTACACCGCCTTCATGTCGATAAGTAAATGTATTGTCTATGACTTTATCAGTAAATTTCATGAAAGCATCTTGAAAAAGGTCTTCGGCTAGTTCCAAAGCACATCCTTTATTTACAAGAGCAGAAAGGCAGCTATCTCGATAGTTCTTGATCAGTTTGTTGTAAGAGGTACCCCTTCGATAAATGAGATCAAGTCTTAATTGTTCAAATTCTTCTGGAGACATTGTTTATTTAATAAGCGTCGTGAAGTATAGAAATCCCAATAGTAGAATCCATTTATTTTATAAAACGATCTAATTTGCCCATAAATGTACAAAAAGTGCTATGTTTGTTATAACAATATGTCTTTTACTATGAAAAACCTACTTTTTATTGTCTTCCTAGCTTGGTTCCTTTTACAGCCACAACTTCATGCAAGCACCCTTTGCCAACAAAAAGCGGAGGAAATAATTATAGAGGCTGAACAAGCTGAGCAAAGCTTACAACATTACAAAGCAGTTGAGCTATATCTGAAAGCCGCTAAGCAACTCATGGTATGTGATTTACTGAATGAAGCAAAAGTTATTTATCTAAAAGCTGCCAACTATGCAATAGAAAATGATGAATTAGATGAAGTTGAATCTATTTTAAATCAAGTTGAAAAATTGACCAATGAGCAACAAACGAGTGAAACAATAAAAGCAAAACTTTCTTTAACAAAGGGAAATCTCCATAAGGCAAGGGGAACTAGACTAGATCGAGTTATTTCTCTAAATCACTACAATCAAGCATTAGAGATAGCGAAAATACAGCAAGACACACTCACTATGATTGAAGCAAATTTAGGTCTTGGTTATTGGCCTTGGTTTGATTTTGCAGTAGAAGGAGCTAGACCTTATTTTAAGAATGCCGCTAATCTTGCTGACCAATATAGTAATGTTCCTGCTACGCTGAAAGCTAAAACGAAGTATTGGTTAGCTAGTAATTATCAATATGAGTTGATGCTATCGTCAAAAAAAAGAACCACAGAACATCGAAACTCTTTAGGTCTCTTCAAAGCTGTAAAAGCATATTTAGATCAAGAAAACATTCATCAATCCTACCCCCTAAGAGCTTTAATAGAGAATGATATTGCTTTATACTATTGGGATATCAGTAAATTGGGTTCGATTAAGGATGATAAAGGTCAACTTGTAAAGACAATAGACACTTGGAAAGTTGAAATGCTAGACTCCTCTATCTACATTTATCAACAAGCATTAAAAAAGTGGGATCTAAACTATTCCAAAGATCATAGACAAAAGGCTAATTCTATCAATAATTTAGGGATGTCTTATCAAAATCAACATGGGATGAAAGGAATTCAAAGCAAAGAAAAAGCAGCGAAGACTTATCTGGAAAGTGTTCAAATGAGAGAACGGGTGCAAGGAAAGTATCATCCAGAAGTTTATCGTAATTATAATAATTTAGCAAGGCTGTATTCTTTTGATAAAAATTACGAGCCTGCACTGCTTTATTACAATAAAGCGATCAATACCTCTTTACTTGAAGAAGAAAAATTCGATGTTAAGAAAGATTATGCTTTAGAACAAATTAGCTCTCCAGTTCAATTATTTTATGCTTTGAAAAATATGATTCTCGTTTATGATGGAATGTACAAAGAGAATAATGATACTGAGAATTTAAAAATGTCTTTGGATTATAGTTTAGCGAGTATTCGCTTATTGGAAAAAATGTTATTGAGCTATAGTGAAGGAAAATCAGGACTCAATATCATTCAGAAGAATCGATACATCTATGTATTTGGTGTAAGAAATGCAAGATCATTATATGAAATTACTAAAGAAGAAAAATACATCGATCTGATGCTAAGCATAATGGAAAAGTCAAAAACTAATTTATCTAGATTCCATTTGCAAAATTTTGGGGTCATCAATGAAAATGAGGTATTGGAAGATATCTATGGTGATCATTCTCTAAGTCTTGATATTCATACTCTACGGGATGAATTGGTTTTAGCTAAACAAACAAAAGCTAATACTAAAATTCTTGAAATCGAAAATAGTATAGCTCAGCTAAGTCATCAAAGAAATCGATTGTTACAACAATTAGAAAAAAACAATCCTTTATACTACAGAATGAAATACCAATCAAAGAATATTACTTTAGAGGGTATAAGAGAAATGCTTGATGATAGTACGATCTTTATTGAGTATTTTGAAAGTGCTCGATATTTCCATGTTATTGGAATTAGTAATGATACGATTCTCCTTGATACGATTCCCAAAGACAATAGATTAATGGAACTCATTGGATATAAGCAAAATAAAGATTTTATCATTGGTGATTTTAGACACAGTATAAGTAATGAAGACTGTATTTACGATTCTAGAAAAGAAGGCTACGATACTTTTACTCAATCTTCGAGTGCTTTATATGATTTATTATTGAAAAACATATTAACTTCCCTAGGAACTAATAAAAATAAATTGATCATTTTGCCTGATGGTGCATTAAACTTTATTCCTTTTGAATTATTACTAACAGATGCTCATTCCAACGAAGAGATAGAATATGCTACACTTCCTTACTTGATCTTTGACTATTCCATACAATACGCATATTCAACCTCTCTTTTATTAAAAGCAACTAAACAAAATAAGCAAGCTAGTAAGAACTATACTGGATATGCTTGTAGCTATAATGGGACAGATAATGCAACTTTATCTCATACTAAGATAGAAGTTAGTTTGGCATCAGATATTCTAGGAGGCAGTACTTTTTTTGATGATAGTTTTAGTAAAATGGATATTCTCAAACCTAAAAACAAATCAAAAATTTTACACCTAGCAATGCATGCTGAAGTAGATGATAAAAACCTATTTTCATCAAAATTTATTTTAGAGCATGATCAAGCAAATATTAAAGCTTATGATCTTCAATTTGCCGACTTTAGAGGTACAGAATTAGCTGTATTATCAGCTTGCAACTCTGGTATTGGTAAATTCGAAAAAGGGGAAGGAGTTGCTTCTTTAGCTAAGTCCTTTTATATGGCAGGATGCCCAAGTACTGTGATGAGCCTTTGGTTAGTTGATGATGAAACAAGTCCAGAAATAACACAAAACTTCTTTCAACATCTAAAAGATGGTAACTCAAAATCAAAGGCATTACGAGAAGCTAAATTAAATTTTTTAAAAACTCGCAAAGGAAAATTTCAAGCTCACCCTTTCTATTGGTCTTCTTTAGTTTCGATAGGCAATGATGATTTGATTAAATTTAAAAAAAATAGCCTACTAGGTTTTATAAAACGAGATGTAATATTACTAGTTCTATTACTGAGCGTTTTCCTAGTATCTGTAATCTCTAGAAAGTTGAAGTTAACTTGATTCCGTATCTGCTTATTTGTAAAATAGATTAAGAGTATAGTTACTATAAGAATCAGATAAATAATTTCATTTCTCCAAATTCAGAAATAACACACTTTTGCCCATCTTGTGTTTCACAAAAAGCTAAATTATTGTAGAAGGGTTCTATTTGGGCAAAGGTGTGTTGATATATTCGCTCGCCTTTAAAATTGATATGAAACCAGCCTTCCTCATTTCTAGCGGTAGCAAAACCTTTGTGATAGACTCCAAGATCAAGAAACCATTTGTTGTGGAGTTTTTTTCCTTGTTTATCTATATGGGTAAATAATTGTTGGTTATTCATGACGCAGGCAAAGCCATATTTGTAATCACCAACATAGGAATAGGTCTCTTGATAAGGTTGCTTTCCTTGTTTATCTATATGAAAATAGCTGTTGTCTTTATCTCGTATAGCACAACGTCCTTCTTGAAAGTTTCCACACCAGTTATATTTTGATTTATATATCGGGTTCCCATTGGTATCAATATGAAAACTGCCTTCATTGGAGATGACAGTAGCTAGTCCCTCATAATAACCAAAAGCTCTTACATATCTTTTTTCATAAATCGGTTTACCATCTACATCAATATGATACCAGCCTGATTGATCTTGCACTGGAGCCAAACCTGGCGCATGAAATTTCAGCGCATCTAAAAAATTAGATACTTTGAAAAGTAATTTACCATTATAGCTGAATGTTTTGTCAAATTCATTTAACTTAATTGTTTTCCAGTTCATATTTTAAAGTTTGATAGTTTCCGTTTAAAATTAACCCATCAAGTTTCATTTGTGTAGCAGCAATGACAGCATCTACTGTTGTTTGCACAATTGGTTCGCCTTGTTTATTGAAAGAAGTATTGATGAGTGCGATTATACCGAATTGTCGTTCAAGATAATCTAGTAGATCAAATAGAAATGGATTATCATTTTCTGTGTAAAGTGTTTGTATTCTTGCTGTTCCATTTTTATGAATTACTCCTTCTAATGCTCTTTTATATTCTTCTTTAATTTTAAAATCAAGCAGCATATATTTAGATAAATGATGTATCTCTTTTTGACCTGTAACTTTCCGTGCATTCCGCTCTAGCATAATCGGTGCGATAGGTCGAAACCACTCTCGCCCTTTGCATTCCATACTTACTTTTTTAGCTAATTGTTTATCATCTGCCCTAGCAATAATACTTCTATTTCCCAATGCTCTTGGCCCTGCCTCACCATGTCCATTGCAAATTCCAATGATGTCACCCTTAGCGATTCTGTCTGCTACTTTTACGATTGTTCCATCATTGTATTTGAATGGTTGAACTGAACCGATATCATTTAAATATGGAGAACTAACTTGTGTTTTATTTCCTTTCGACCAATTCAAATAGGCAACTGCACCAAGTGATAAACCAGCATCATTACACGCAGGGGGGATGAACACATCTTTAAACAAGTTAGATCGTACCAATGCTGAATTGGTTACAATATTCAAAGCACAACCTCCTGTATAATACAAATAATCTGTTTTCGTTTGTTCTTGTAATTCAGTAATCTTTTTAAGGATTTTTTGTTGGAAAATGGACTGAAAAGCAGCAGCAATATTCATCAAAAAGAAATCGTTATTTTCATTAAGATTTCCGTTCCAATCAAAGTTCTCTAAAGCTGATTCATAAAATGAATTTTGGTCGTTCCAAACATCCTTGAAGTAGTTATTTTCGATTAACCAAGATTCTAGTTGCTCACTACTCTCCCCCATTGCTGCATAGCCCATTAATTTCCCTGGAACACTACAATGTTCTCCAGGCTCTGCCTTCATCAATGCAAATGAAAGGGCATTATCATTAAATAATTTTGACAAATGACTTAACTCCCAATGATACTCTAATAAATGTAATTGGTTGTTTTTGAAATGAAAGGCAGAAAAATTTCCAAGACTTGCCCCTCCATCAAAATGAATCAACAAACTATTTTCTTTAAACGTACCAAAAAAGGGGATACAAGAAAATACATGCGCTAACTCATGAGAAACAATCCAAGCATCATGCGCTTTACCTTCCCACGGAAATCGTTGAAACCAAGCACTAGCTTTTTGAGCTTGAGCCCTCACAGTCATTGGTTGTATGGGGTCTATTCTTAAACGTCCATTTTTTGATAGAAAAGATTCGCCTACAAAAGAATTGACAGATATGAGATCAAAGTCTGACTGTAAATCAAGTATTTTTTGATCAATAAGTTCTTCTATAAATAGATGTAAACGATTATCATTTTTACGCCTAGTGTAGCGTTCCAAATGTAAGTACTGCTTTATAGCACCATTTTCCAAAATCGTTAGATTATGATCGTGTGTATACGCTGGATAATGATGAGTATAGCGATCTTGAATTCCGTAAATACCTAGTATTGGTTTCATACTTTAGTGAGCTTATCTATTAACTGCTGCTGTTTAGTTTCATCTACTCCTTGGTAAGAAAAAAAGGCTGCTATACTTCCATGCTTTTCAACTTCCTCAAACAATAAAGCAAACATTTTTTCATCTACATCTGAGCCACTAGCCATATAATCTTTTATGACTGATTCTTTTTCGCATCCTAACAGTAATTGTATTGCTCCTATCAATAATCCTGTGCGATCTTTTCCTGCATGACAGTGGATCAATACTGCTCCATCTGTTTCCAAAATAGTATTGATTGCTTTTTGAAAAGAGCTTTGGCAGGCTACTAAGAAAAAACGATAGGCAGTTGCTCGGTCTGATTTTTCATCATACGCTATTTTAAACCAATCAGGCTGATTCCAAGGATCAAAAGGAGCTTTAACGTATAAGCATCCGTTTAAAATATCTTTAGAATATGGTAACTCTTCTGTTTCTCGTAGTGCTCTTAAATCAATAACTGTTTGTATCTTATATTCATGTAACTTCTCTGATGCTTCCCTTTCTCTATATAAACTTAGTGTTGCACTCCTGTATAGTTTCTCCTTAGGTAAGTGATTATTATGAATAGTATAATCTCTAAAATTCCAAAAATAATCTCGCTTTAAAATAGCTTCACAGAAAACTTTGTACGAGTCCAATTTTTCAGGAACTAATTTTTCTACCGTTTCATAAAACTGATTCAACAACAAGCGTTTTTGCTGATTTGCTTCTGGTAAAAAAAGTGTTCCTTTGAGCTGATAGAAGTCCTCTTCATTTCCTTTCTTCCAAGCTTTATTCAAAATATTTTTTGGACTATAGACAAATCTGGTGTTTCCGCTGGCAAGGTATTTTAATTTCATTATGACATCTAGTGCTATGTTATAGTTAAAGTAAAAACGATAGGCATCACTCTTCGCATGATGCTTTGAGCATCCTTCAAACGTTGAAAGAAAATAATCTATCAAATATGAAACCGATTGATGGTTTTTAATTTCTACTATCGAAGGATCAATAGTATTTAAGTGATCGTAAACTCTATTGGTTTTATCAAAAAGTATAGATGCTTGAATCTTTTCTTTAGGAATACATGAACCGATATAATTTCGTTCAACTTCTTCTAAATCATTAGCTATTAGAAAATCAACTTTTGTTAAATCATCAAAAAAAATAGACATAGATTTTCTTCTTGGTAATTCCAAAAACTGAAAGACTTTTTCTCCTAATGAAGCTTTGATATAACCTATTAACTCTTTAGATGTTGTACCATCTTTAATCCAAACGGCAAGATCAATATCTGAATGATAGTTATTATCGCCTCTTGCAACTGAGCCAAAAAGGATGACTGCATTGACAGCTTCGTTGCTAGCCAGTAAATCTAAAAGCGTTTGAAATAATGGGTGCTTTATTGTGGTTTCCTCATATTGCAATTTTTGCATAGTTCATGAGTTTTATATGTTGCTAATAAATTTTGATATAAATTACTTTCCATTACTTCACTAATTTGTTGTTCTTGAAAGTTTCCGAAATCTCCAAGACTCTGTCGCATTTTATCTGGTGCACAGCAAGGTGAATATTTTCCAGTGGCTGAAATCCATAATTCTTTATTCAAAAAAGGACAAATATAATCTTCTGGTACTGCTTTTGTTTCTTCTATCTTCAAGGGAATTATATTTTCTAGCAGAATCTTTTCTCCATTAGGTTTCAAAAATTGATCTCTAGCAGCATAAGCTTCTTTGACATATTGATTCCAACGTTGCATTGCTTCTTGACTTCTTTTAAAATTAAGCTTCTTAATTTCATCAAAGTGCGCCCAAAGTTGATGCCCTTTGACTCTATCTACACCTAGACTAGCTGCTAGTTTTATGATGTCAGCCAACTCGTGCATATTGTTTTCCATAAAAGTCAACTGAAAGGTGACTCGACAGAAATAGCCTGTTTCTCTGTAATACTCATCTCGCACTTTAACAAACTCTTTTACATTACGAACGCATTGTTGAAAATCAATTTTATGCATTACCTTTTCAGCAGTTTCTTGAGTTGCGCCATTCCATGATATTTTAATATCCGTTGTATTCGGAACTATAAACATCGCCCACTCAACAACCGATTTTTTAGGAAAAGTACCATTTGTTGTTAGGTTAATTTTAATACCCGTTTGCCGACTCAATTCAAATATTCGGTCAAAGCCTTTGTATAATAATGGCTCTCCCATTGTCGAAGGAATAATCTCTTTTACGCCTAATTCTTTTGCTTGATGAAAGATTTGTTCAATCCATTCAAAAGGCATCCTCCGACGTTTAATACCTGTCTCTTTATAAAGAGTAGGAATAAAATCACTATAAGGGCTATGTTCTTCGCACATGATGCAACTCAAATTACAATCCTCTGGATTTGTGTCAATAGTGATCCTCCAAAGTTCACTTGGCTGGTTCATAGGTTTTAATTATTTGTTGATAAAGTTGAATTAATTGTTTACAGTGTTCTTTGATACAGGGCACAGTTCCATCATCTGAATATAGATAACCTCTTTTTCCAAATGCTCTCATTTCTGAAGAATGATCAATTGCATATTGCATTTGGGTAGCTAAAGATTCTACAGAACGATGTTCAAAAAGTAAACCATTTATATGATGATGAACATACTCTTTCATTCCTCCAAAATCAGCCGTGATTACAGGTACATGACAAGCTTGTGCTTCATGGATTACGAGTGGAGAATTTTCACCCCAAATCGAAGGCACTACAATTGTATCTGTTTGACTAAATACCTCTTCTAAGATATTCTCATTTTGATATTCTTGTTTAAAAACAATCGGATTAAGACTTCCTTCTGCAAGACGATGAAGGGATGCTGTATTTTGTCCAATATGTCGCCCCCATATTTTTAGTTGTGCATTGCCTTTTACCTGTTTGAACGCTTCTATTAAAAGATTCACTCCTTTAGAAGGAATATGTGTGCCAATGTAACCAAATGTAAATGGTCGATTAACACGATGTTCAATAGGCTTCAAATATTGAGTAGGAAACCCATAGTCTAAATAAACCACTTTATCTTTTGGCAATCGAAAATCACTGACATAACGATTCATCAAATAACGAGAAGGTGCAATAAACAAATCAACTTTATCTACTATATTTCTTACCGCTTCCATTCGACGAGCAATCCAATCCGTCCAATAAGCAGTATCAACTTTTCCATCTTTTGATTGGCAAGAATGAATCATCTTGTAGCAGCTTACAGCACATTTATTATCTTCTTGCTTAGTACAAAGTCGATATAAATTTTCGCCATCAAAGTTGCGCTGTAAAAATTGCCCTCTAGGACACATCAACCAAAAGTCATGTAAAGTATACACAATCGGTATTGATTGTTTTTTTGCTTCAGTAATGATACCTAGAGAAAGATGATTCAGATGCCCGACATGTACAATATCAGGTTGAAATTGCAGTAAGACTTTCCGAAATGCTTCATTCACTTGAGCGTGTTCGTATCCATCCTTCTCTCTAGCTAAATTGATTAAAGTTATTGGAATCCCATTTCGTATTTCTTTTCTAACAGCAAAGTCTAATTGATATTCATTTTGCTCACGAGTAAAAACCTTTACTTCATGTTTTTCAGCTAATGATTCGCAAATAGATTTGCTATAAACCTCCGACCCAGCATTGTAGGTCGGAGGGTAGCCATGTATGACTTTTAGAATTTTCATCTAGTTCGACTTTTTAGATGGCTTTGTTTTAGGAGGGTTGCTATCTCTTCCTTTTCCTGAAGGCTTACCATGAACTTTACTAGGCCAGTTTGGTTGTTTTGTCTTCTTTTTCATCTTGAAAAATTTAAATGATTAATAAATAAAATTAACACTACAAAAATACAGAAACAACCAACACATAATGTTATAACGCAAAAATTACTTAATTTTACGTAAAAAACAACAAAATGAAGGCGAAAATAAATACTCAACCACAAAAGAGACGCAAAGAGATAAAACTATTAGAAGCCTATATTACGAATCCTGGACGTTTTTCTATACTTATATTAGGAGATCGAGGTACAGGAAAAAAGAAATGGATCAATACTATTTTCGATAAATATAAACCAAAGGATGCACCTGATAAGGCCATCATTATAAACTCCATTGGAGCACTCCCAAGCACCGAATACTGGACAAAACAATTTGACAAAGCCAATAAAGGTATATTGCTTGTCAATGATGTAGAGCAGCTTTCTAAAGAAAATCAAGAAATACTATTTGATGGAATTGGAACACAAGATGGAAAGTATGGATTCAATACAAAAGAATATGAGATACGCATAATCTTTACATCAAGCCTAAGCATTGCAGCATTACGAGATACAGAAAAATATCTTACACATAAATTCTTTGATCGAATTGCTCAATTAGTAGTACGATTCCCAAACTTTAATGAATGCGCCAATACAATATCTAAAGATTTCAAAATCACTTGGAGCAAGTTCGAATTTAAAGAAGTTCCCTACCCTGAAGCTTTAGAACATTGGTTGCAAACAAATGCACAAAGATTGCATGGAAATTTCCGAGACTTAGATAAATTATGTATCGTTTGGAACAACTACCAATTAATGGGATACTCAGAGGATGTCATTCTAAAAAATATTAAAAATGATTTTTTCGAATATTATCGTTTTCCTGAAGCGAATAAAGAAGATGTTATAGAGTTACACTTTTCGAGAGAAGAAAGCTATCAAAATGCACTTCACGATTTCAAAAGTAAATATAAAGCATGGGCAAAGAAAGAATTTGGTTCTTTGAAAAAAGCAGATCCAGTTGTTGGTAAAAGCTACAGAACAATGGAAGGATGGTAATCTTCTTGACTAAACATTTGAAATTTCGCTATATTGTGAAATAACAAGCGAAAAAACTACTGATATACTCATAGTAAAATGTTAAAATCACTTTCTAAAAGGGAAAGTAATTCTAGGCTGTAGATCCTTGTACCTTATTTGTACCTTTTAACGCACCCACTACACATAATCAGCTATAAATCAAACATATACACTTTCTATTTTCTGCTGTATTGGAAAGTAAATCAATACTACTCAATATCATCCCAAAAACGGAATTCTGATTGTTGGATTCGGTCAGACATTTTAAGTTTTACGTGGTTAAGGTACGTTTCGTGTACCTTCTTTATAAATGGATATATTTTATTGACAACAAACTTGATGATGCCTCCAGTTAAAAGTTCTGTTTTTAATTGTTCGCTGGCATCGGAGATAAAGATATTTCCTACTTTTTGTGCT
The DNA here is from genome assembly GCA_020630435.1 of Saprospiraceae bacterium. Classification (GTDB taxonomy): domain Bacteria; phylum Bacteroidota; class Bacteroidia; order Chitinophagales; family Saprospiraceae; genus JAHDBJ01. Next base: position 10,835 of record JAHDBJ010000029.1, on the reverse strand, counting down.
TCGACTAAATCTTCAGCATATTTAGACTTGGTGTCAAAAAATTGAAAAGCTGCTATGTTTTTGACTCCTTTAATGTCTGAACGCATTTTTTGTAATACATTATTATAAGCACGTTGGGTATCTAAATATTTCAATTTTAAGCCTTGTGTTTCTCTTCCTTCTTTTTTCAACTGTCTGACGACATCTTCATGCAAAGTTCTTTGTTCTTCGACTTGGCGCAAAAACGCTTCTTTATCAAAACGTTCTAAAAACTTCTTTACTTGATCGTTTTCATCAGCAACATTTTGTATTTTTTTTATTCCTGAACAAGAAAAACAAAAGACTCCTATTAGTACGATAAATAATATATTGCTATTTCTCATAATTTTATTTTTACAATTCAATAAATTGATTAATTTTTTCATATTCCTTTTTACTAAAAATAGAAAAGGTTGTTTGATGTATGTGCTTTTTCCCAGCTTTAGTCTTCGTCTGTACTTCTAAAATATAATCTTTCCCTGCTTGAAATTTTGACTTTGAATTGGAGGAAAATTCATTAAACCTTAGTGTAGTTTTATCAGATACTGACATTTTCAATAATCGTTTATTCGAACCTTTTTCGTGAATACAAATTCGTTTAGCAAGTTCTTCTCCTCCCCACTCTAGTTGAATAGTTGTTGGATCGACAAAAGCTGCTTCCTCCATCAGAAAGTAAAACTCTTTTTTTCCTCCTTGCAAAAAAGCACCTTTACCTTTTTTCACAACACCGTATCTTGCCTGATTGATAAATACAGATATACGATTGTAAATATTCGTCAAAGAAGTCCATACAAAATCTTCTTGATACTTATCAATACATTCTGCTATTGAAACCCGATCACCTACATTTAATTCTATTGTTTTACAACTACGCCCTTCATCTATCCATAGCAATTTAAATAGCACCTTTCTATTAGAACTATTCTGCAAATATGTTTGGTCTAAATTGGTGCACTCTATTAAAAAACCACCACTCGATTTTCGAAATTCTGGAACGAGGTAGGTAGAATCTAAGTCATTGTCTTCAATAGTAATGGACGAAGCATAGTCGGTTTGGATAACAAATTTATGCTGAGCATAAACATACTCTGTTCCCACAAAAACAAAAAAAAGTAAACTATATAAAACAAACCATTTTTTTCTCATAAATCATTCTTTTCGTAATACCATGCTTGAAACCAAGAAAATAAATAGTATTTATTCTGGTATAATAAAAGTGATATTCCTAATGCCAATTTTACATTCATAACAATAAAAAAGAACAAGGCAATGGCATTAAAAATAAAGATAGAAATTATTAAATTGAATAGTAATGTTACTAAGGATACATATTTTGACTTTATATTCTTTTCGTAATTTAAGGTAATTAAAACACCGACCAAAAAATTAAGGACAAAAAGTATCCACCAATTATAAGGCTTATAATCTAAACGAGCAACTAAATTCAGATAGGTATTTACCAAAACTAATGCGCCACTCATATCTGGTTGAACAGGGGTGATTAGTTTGTCAATAGGATTCAAATATTTAGTTTTATAATCATCAAATAAACCGACAATAACTACCTTGTCTTTCATACTTTCTTTTAGATAATCCCTTGGCATTCGTTGATCAATAATTGCATTTCCGTCATACACTAAGATCGCTCGTTCTTTTCCCTCCACTTCTTTATTCCGTAAAACATATCGAATCTCATGTAGATTATTTGCTCGTTCTTTTAAATAGACTTTATCCGTTTTTTCTGCTCGTTCATACATGAGCCAAGGAACAGAAAAATAACTATTATCATCAAACTTATATTTGAAATACCGATTAGAATAGGTCGTAGGGTCTACGAAAGTATAAGCATAACCTGTGGTACCTATCGTATGTATCGGTTTTTGAACTCCTGTAATTTTCGATTTAGTTAACTCACTGTCTCTTCCAGCTAAAGCCAACTCTCCTTTTACCTCCAAATTCATGGGAGATACGAGCTTATCTTGAAACAACTCTAATTTAGAAATCAGCAAACTATCATCCTCAGATGCATAGCCATAGACATAATCCAAAAACAAACACTGTATCGGCACATCAGCAAGCGAAAGTTTGTCTAGTAAATGAGCTAATTGTTTCTTATTTATTCGATCCGTTTCTTTATCAAAAAAAGTACTATCTAAGTTTATCAACAATAAATCCTCAAGATGAGGAGCAAAACGATTATACATATAATCCCCTTTACTATCTATCGCTACTTGTTGCTGAATTTTATCAAACAACTGATTCTCTAAACTCACACCACCTGGTAAGTACCTAAACGCCAAGGTCAACAACAAAGCAATCAAGGCATAAAAGAATGCAAAATTGACAATCAACCGCCCTTTCCCCTCATATCGTTTCTTTATACTATTTAAACTCATTCGATTTATTGGTATTTTATCTAAATATGATACATTTATAGATAGCGTTACCTCTATTTATATAAAATTTGTTGTGTTGTGCTAAATTTACACTTTTATACCAATTTATTGTAGACCAATTTATTATATTTGTCAAAGTACATTGTAATTATTAACCCACCGATATTCAGTTTACGGATCATCGTTAGGTGCCATTGTTTGATTCTCAGGAATTTTAATCTTTTGGCAATCCGAAAATCATTTAACATTCTGTTTTTTTTTACGAAAAAAAGATAAGAATCAATTTGAAAACACGCTATGCTACTAAATAATAAACTCGTCCTATTACTTATCTACACTTTTATCACATCCATTTCAGCATTTTCACAAAATAATACTTTTTCAGAATGGGACAAAACCTTTGGTGGTCAACGAAAAGATGTCATCAATGATATCACGCAAGGACTTGATGGAACTATCACCTTAGTTGGACAGTCAAAATCTAAATTGGAAGAAAACGATACAAAGCGTAAAGAGACGCTCGGCGATGGGAGCAATGATGACATCCTTTTTTTGCAAATAGACAAAACGGGTACCATAAAAACCATAAAGGCTATTGGTAGAACAAAAGAAGAAGGAGCAAATGCTATCGTTTCTACCTTCGATGGCGGATATGCCATTGCAGGTTTCACCAATTCAGAATGGAAAGGTAAAAGAGGTAAAGATGCTTGGCTAATAAAAGTAAACAAAAAAGGAGATTACCTCTGGGAAAAACGTTTTCCGTTTGGCGTAGAAAGTTCTTTCAATGATCTTATTCAAGATCAAGAAGGAAATTTTATTCTAACAGGAAAAAAAGGAAATGAACTTTTAGTATTGAAACTAAATAGACTTGGCGAAACGATATGGAAAAAAACATATCCCTCCAATGGAGCTAAAGTAATCGGTCATGCGATCGCTTTATCTTCTACCAGTCGAATTCTCATAGCAGGTGAAGTAAACACCAAAAATCGCTTTTCTAAAACACTATTTATACAGTATCAATCTAATGGTACTTTAGTTGGTCAGGCTCAAACGTTTGGAGATCGGTATGAAAAAGGAGTCGGTATTTTAGAAACATTAGATGGAAACATTGCATTACTTTCAAAGCGACTAAAAAGCGAGCGAACCAAAGAAGATGTTTGGTTGCTACTAATGAATGATGCAGGCACCTTATTAACAGAAGAACCTCTACTTTATGGATTCAGAGGCAAAGATATTCCGACTGCTTTTATTCAAGGTATGGATCATCATTATTATATCACTGGCTATAGTAAATCGCATGATATGAATGCTCAAAAATACCAAGGCTTTTTGATGAGTACAGATAAAGAAGGAAAAATACTACAAGAAGAATGGAATTATTTTGGCGGTAATCAGACCGACGAATTCAATGCAATTCACCAACTCCATGACGGAAGTATTTTAATGGCTGGTCTAAGTTTCACAAAAAGTATAAATAGCAATGCTTTCGTCACTAAAATAGCTCCAAACGATTTTCCTAAGTTTAATCCCACGATTAAAACAGACAACCCTTCTCTTGTCGAAGAACATGGTGATAACAAAATTCAACCTCAAGAACGAGGATATATCAAGTTTATGCTGACGAATGACAGTGATCAAGATGCATTTAATATTCAAGCTAATGTACAGGCGACATCTGGAGCAAATCAACTAGAGTATTTTCCCAAAATTGCTTTAGGTTTTTTACCTGCCAAAACAACGAAGACATTTAGTATTCCATTGATTGGAAAAGAAGGCTTGGGAAATGATAAAGCTAGTTTCAAAGTTAGTTTTACAGAGCACAATAATGCCAACATTACACCTTTTCAGTTTGAGGTAGAGACACGTAAGACCCCTGAAGTTATTCTTGCTATTGCAACACATAATTTTTCTTCAACTGGAGCAGCACTCCAACGAGAGCAAACCATTTCTCTTGACATTACCATTACCAACAAAGGTGACAAAACAGCTACCAATTTACGAGGAGTATATTCTTTTGAACGAAATATAAATGGCATAGGAAAAAAAGAATTTATCATACCAACACTAGAAGCGGGGCAAAGTCATACCTTCAGTGGACAATTTAAAATCAATAGAGTTTATCGAGGTGATTTCACTGAAGTAGGTTTTCGATATTATGCTGATCAAGAGCCCTATACTTTCGGCGTTCAAGAACGGTTTCGACTGGGGACTCCGATCACTCCTTTGTCTGCTCCATCACTTACAATCGAAGATTTTACTTTTGACAAAAATGATAAGGAGGTTAAAAAGGGAGACATTGTAAATCTATCTGTAACACTCAAAAATTCAGGCGAACTCGAAGCGAATGATTTATTAATGACTTTCACAATACCTGAAGGAATAGAATCTTTGAGCCCTTCAACTATAAAAGAAGAGCGCCTTAATGGTGGTACTACGAAAACAATTCGTTATCAATTTAAGATCAAAGAAAATTATACTTCAGAAAGTATCCCAATAAGATTTCGTTTCACCTGTAACAAAGAATATACCCCTGCTTTTCCAAACGGCAGCATCGAACGTTTTTTCTTAGAACTCCAAGCTGCTACACCAGGTTTTTTGATAGTTAACAATCATCAGTTTTCGACCCTAGACAAACCCGCTAAAAGAGGAGAAGTTATTGAATTGTCTCTAGATGTAATGAATCAAGGTGGGCAAACAATAGAAGGTGCTAGTATTGAATTCCCTGTTCAAGATGCTATAGAAATCATTAAAAATAATAACGTCGCACTTTCAGCTATTCCATCGGGTGGTCAAGAAAAAATTACGATCAGCTTTGCAATAGATAAAAATTACTCTACTAACACAATCCAAATTCCTTGCCTTCTCAAAACGAGAGAACAGGGAACTATTCAAGAAAACTTCACCTTATTACTTGAGACTCTCAGTCCGCCATTATTGACGATACAAAATGTAAATTTCGATACCAATGGACAGAATCTTAAACGAGGTGAAACGGTAAAAATTTCGATTGTTTTACAAAATCAGGGACAGTTGCCAGCGAGCAATATCAAAACTCGTTTCTCGCATGATGATGCAATACAAAGCAATTCAAAACAAGAGCAAATAGTCGAACAAATAGATGGTGGCAAAAACCAAACGATAGACTACTATTTTATGGTACAAGAAACATATAAAGGCGCAACTATTCCAATCCGTTTTCAATTTAGTGCTGACGAACAAACAAGTGTAGAAAAAGAATTTGAGTTACAATTAGAAACACTTCAAGAAGCAAATTTAGTCATCACAAAAGAAACAATAACACCTTCTAATCGTCCTCTCAAACGAGGCGAAGAAGTCAACTACCAAATAGAAATTAAAAACACTGGTGAGCTAACTGCTCAAAATATTCAATGGAGGGTATCACTAGATGAAGCAGCTAAAGCCACCACTAAGCTTATACAAAATATCGCAACACTTGAAGCTGGGAAAATACATACTTTTCTATTTTCGTTCAACATAAAGGAAGATACAAAAGCTTCAAAAACACAAGTATCAAGCCAACTAATTGCTACATCTAACACTCTAAAAACTAGCCAACAAACATTATTAATTGAAGCATTAGCACCTCCCTTATTGGTAGTCAGCAAACCTATTTTTTCGAGCGACAACAATCGTATAGAAAAAGGTAAACCATTAACAGCGGAAATCCGCATCACGAATAAAGGCGGACAAGCAGCCACAAAAATCAGAGCAAAATATGGTCTAGAAAAAAACATCAATGCACTAAGTGACAATAACTTCTCTCTCGAAAAACTCGAACCGGGGAAGTCGCATATTTTCAAATTGGACTTTAGTATTGATCCTATTTTCAGAGGAGAAACAACGAATATTAGTTTTAGCTTTGCTGCAAAAGAAAAACCTTATATTTCGATGTCCGAAAATAAAAAGACGTTTCCACTCGTCATCAAAGAAGCTAAACAGCAATATGTAGATATTATTGTTGATTGGGATGCACCTCGTGAAACAACTTTTAAAGACTTAGAAGAATCAGTTATTAAAATCCCTGTTGTCCTCGAAATTTATTCTACCGTAGAACTGACAAAAGAAAACTACACTCTATACATGGATAACGAAGTATACAACAAAGCTGGTGCTCGATCTGGTGAAGGAAAATTAAAAAAAGCAAAGACCGGGAGCAAGCGAAATAAGTATATTTATGAAAATGAAATTTTCCTACCCGCAGGCAAACACGATGTACGTTTAGATATTTCGGTAGGCAAAGAAGTGTTCAATAGCGATGTACTCACACTTACTTACCAACCTAACACCATTAACCTTCACCTCCTAGCCATAGGTATCGACAACTACGAATCGACATCAATTCGGAACCTCAACTACCCCTCTCAAGATGTGAAAGATATTGCTGCAATTTTCGAAAAACAAGAAGGTGTTCTTTTTGAAAATGTATATACGCACTTACTCTGTGGTACTTGCAAAAACAACAATACCTCTCGTGACGGCATCAAGCTTGCTATCAACAAATTGCTACATGGCTATACGAGCGATAAGGTACAAAAAGATGATATTGTCATCCTTTACCTTTCTTCGCATGGCGACAATATCGGTGGACGATTCAAAATATTAGCCTCCGATTATCAGCAGGATATTTCTGATGTAGATGGCAGTATTTACACCCTCGACTTTAGCGATATCTTTATCGACCAAGCAAAAAAAATGAGTAGCAATCACTTCTTTTTATTTGTGGATGCTTGCCATAGTGGCGCTATCGAAAATGAAGATTCAGATAAATACCTCAGAGCAAAAGACAATCCAGATGAAGCACAAAGTATTATCCTCAAACGCTTGCTAGAAAGTCAACGCTATATCCGACCAGTCATGTCTTGCCAAGGTGGTGAGTTTTCTTTTGAGCATGAAGACTGGAAAAATGGGGCCTTCACCGAAGCTCTAAAGGAAGCCTTCAATAATGTAGAAGTCCCCATTGCCAATGGCAAAACAATACGAGCCAATACGAACACCCAAAATGAACAAAAACACATTTTAACCTTCAACGAAGTTTTTCAGTTTTTGAAACAACGAGTACCATATCTTGTCCAAGAAAAATACCAAACTAAACAAACACCTTACATCCCCGAACAATTACTTGACGAAGAGCGAGATATTCCTTTTTATCGCCTACAGGAAAAGTAAGCTTTGTTTTTATCTGTTTTTGGGCAAAACCTATATTTTTCGTATTTTGTAAATCAAAATCAAAAAAACGACGCTAACTACACAGATACAATGAGACTTCAATACCCTAAAGGAATCATAATATTTACTTTCACGCTATTACCAGTTTTTTATTTCGGTATAATTTGGAACACCCTATCGAGTTTTTTTAAAGCGACTGAAAATCATTCAAAGATAGAATACCTTGCAGCAGATGATGATGATCTTGCCTGTATGTGTGATCCTGTAAGTGATTCGCTTGCACTTGTTGCTTTGTATAATGCTACGGATGGTGCGAATTGGGATGATAATACGAATTGGTTAGTTCAAGGTCAACCTATTGGTACTTGGTTTGGTGTGACGACAAATGCGGATGGTTGTGTTAGAATAATAAATCTTCAATCAAATAATTTATCTGGATTTATTCCCCTTGAATTAGAGCAACTTTTCAGCTTAACACGGCTTTTTCTAAACAATAATGCTTTAGTGGGTAATATACCTACTGAATTAGGTCAACTATCTAATCTAATGTACCTTTTTCTAAGCAGTAATACTTTAGTGGGTAATATACCTACTGAATTGAGTCAACTATCCAATCTAACTCACCTTTATCTGAGTGGTAATATGTTAGAGGGGAACATCCCTTCTCAATTAGGGCAACTTAGTAACTTGGAATTCTTATTGTTGCATAACAATAATTTAGGAGGGAATATACCCTTCGAACTGGGTTATCTATCTAATTTAGAAACGCTTCAATTGTATAGAAATCAATTAGAGGGAACAATTCCAACAACCCTTGGAGACTTAAGTAATCTTATTCAACTTCAGTTACAAGAAAATCAATTAAGTGGAAGTATACCTACCGAGATTGGAAACTTAAGTAATCTAACTATTCTTAATCTTAGTGATAATCAGTTAAGTGGTAATATTCCTGTAGAAACGGGTAATCTAAGCAACCTCACTATTCTTGATTTTGGTTACAATCTTTTAAGTGGTAATATTCCCGCTGAAATAGGTAATCTAAGCAACCTCATTCAACTTATACTTATTAACAATCAGTTAAGCGGTAATATCCCTGCTAATATTGGCAATTTGAATAATTTAGAATACCTTTACCTTCAGAGTAATCAATTAGAGGGATGCTTTGACCCTAATCTCCTCAACCTTTGTTCAGTTCCCTTTAAATTAATTTATAACCCCCTTCTCCCTAATTTCCAAAATTTCTGTGATGGACTTGCACAAACTGGTTCAAGCTGCAATGATGGAAATCCCAGTACTACAAACGACATCATCCAAAACGATTGTTCTTGTTCTGGAACAGTTGTAAATACTTGCGTCGAAAATGACTCCCTCGCATTAGTCGCTTTATACAATGCTACGGATGGTGCGAACTGGTATTATAGTTTCAATTGGCTTGTTCCTGGAGAGCCTATAGGCAATTGGTATGGAGTGACGACAAATGCAGATGGTTGCGTAACTTGTTTGGATTTGGATGGATGGGATAGTTGTTCTGAATATGGTGCAGCAGGAAATGGGCTTATTGGAACAATGCCTTCTGAACTCGGAAATCTTAGCAACTTGACAGAACTTTACCTCTCTGACAATACTATATCAGGAACTATTCCTTCCGAATTAGGTAATCTTGGTAATTTGACAAATTTATTTCTTAATCAAAATTCTTTATCAGGAAATATTCCTCCTGAACTAGGAGGTCTTAGTAATTTAGAAATACTTAATCTAGGATTCAATTCTTTATCAGGAAACATTCCTTCCGAATTAGGAAATCTTAGTAACTTGACAGAACTCCATCTATTAGTCAATTCCCTTTCGGGATCTATACCTCCAGAGCTAGGAAACCTCTCTGCTTTACAAGAAATCAATCTTGGTCTTAACGATTTATCGGGATCTATTCCCTCTGAATTAGGTAACCTTAGTAACTTGACTTGGCTTGAACTTGAGTTAAATTCTTTAACTGGAACAATTCCTTCTGAATTAGGTAATCTTAGTAATTTAGTACAACTCTGGTTGAACGATAATTCTTTAACTGGCAATATTCCTCCTGAGCTAGGAAGCCTAAGTAATCTATCTTATCTACACTTAGAAAACAATGAACTCGAAGGATGCTTCGCACCAGAATTAATGATTTTTTGTTCCTTAGGTTTTAGCGATATTTTTATTTCACCTGGTTACAACTTTACTGGTAACATAGCCCTCCCTTGGCAAGGGGACTTCGATCAGTTCTGTGTAACAGGAGGTTCTGAAATAGAACAGTATGGTGCAGTTTGTGATGACAGTGATGCAAATACAACAAACGACATCATTCAAAACGATTGTTCATGTGCAGGTGTCCCAGAACCTTGTGCTGATGTTGGGACAATAACTGTTGATATAGATGGTGTCATTCAACCTCTTTGTGATACCTACAACTTAGCTCCACAAAGCAATATAACTTTTACTAGTACAGGATATACATTACCTCCAGCAGGTTTATTTGACGCAGGAATTGGTTTTGCCATTTTTAGTTGTGATCCTTCTATTTATAATTTAAATGATCCAGCTACTTATAATTCAAACAATACCTGTTTCCTCGATATGGATGGTGATCCTGATCAGAATTTTGATGCTACTGATCGGAATTGTGCAGGGAATTCTGCTTCTGAGTCTTCTTGGCCTAGCCAAATCTGGATAGTAGCTGTTACCTTAGATTATGATTGCAATACAGGTGGCTTCGGATGTGGTTGGGATATCGATATTAATAATGATGAATGTATAGATGCTAGCTGCCCTATGTCTATTATCTATGAACCTCATATGTTAGACATGTTTGGTTGTGGCGATATATTTACCGATTCTGGCGGATCTGATAGCACCTACTGTAGTTTTGAAATGACTGAATGGTCTATCTGCCCTGATGTTTTAGGAGAATCAGTTACAGTAGATTTTACGCTTTGGGAGCTTGAGGAATTCTCTGATCAATTGTTGATTTATGATGGTAATAGTACCACGTCTCCATTGATTGGAACATACAGTGGTTCTAATTCTCCTGGGACGGTCACTTCTACAGATATTAGCGGCTGTCTTTACTTTGTTTTTCAATCCGATGAATTTGTAAATCAACAAGGATGGGAAGCTTCGATCAGTTGTGCTAGCGAAATAATAAATAACTGCATGGTAACAAATACCGACGATTCGGGTGCAGGTTCTTTACGTGAAGCC
>JAHDBJ010000003.1 GCA_020630435.1 Saprospiraceae bacterium | reverse complement strand
TATAAGTTGTTTCCTTACCAGGGTCAGCGGTTACAGTTGCACCAGTAGTACTAGATAATCCATCACTAGGCGACCAAGCATAAGTACAACCTACACAAGGAGCAGTTTCACCAATTACTACGCCATTACAAGTCGTAGCATCTGCGCCAGCATTTACAGTAGGCAAATCATTGACAGTCACATCAACAGTACTAGGAGCGGATTCACAACCATCTTCGTTAGTTACAACAAGAGTATAAGTTACTAAACCTGGAGTTGAAGCAGTAACAGTTGGTTGGGCTAAGGTAGCATCATCTAGGTCAGTTGCTGGTGACCAAGCATAAGTATAAGTACCACCAGAAGTATCTTCTGTCCCAATTTGTACACTTCCACCTTCACAAACACTTAATTCTGCACCAGGATCTGCTATTGGTGTTTCGCTAAGTGTTAACGTTACTTTTTCAGAAACGCTACAAGAGCCATTAGAAACCGTTAAGGTATAAGTTGTTGTTTCAGTAATTGTAGCATCAGGGTTAGCACAGCTTGTACAAGATAAACCAGTAGCAGGTTCCCAAGTATAAGTTAGAGTACCACCAGAAGTATCAGGTGCACCAAGACTTACAGTTTCACCGTCACAGAAAGTTTGATCTCCTCCTGTGTCAATTGGAATAGAACTACCAGAGTCTACAGTTACGGTTACATCATCAGTAGCAACACAACCAGGATCACCACTAGAGACGGTTACGGTGTAGGTAGTTGTACTAGTTGGGCTAGCAGTTGGGTTCGAAATCGTATCATTATCAAGGGCAGAACTAGGCGACCAAGAGTATGTCCAGCCTGGCGTAAGATCTTCACCAATAACAGCAGAGCCCCCATCACAAATCGTTACATCTTCTCCTGCGTTAGCTACAGGAGGAGCAGTAAATGTATAGACTACAGTATCTGTAACCGAGCAACCCGTTACAACATCAGTAGCTTCAACAACAAATTCAGCATCTACAAATAAGGTCACAGTAGGTTGAGCAGCATTTGGATTAGACAGTCCTAGAGAAGGTGTCCAAACATAGGTATGGTCAGCTAAACTATCTGTACCCAATTCAATGATTGCGCCATTACAGAAATCTGCATCAGGACCAGCATCAGCAATAGGTCCTCTTACAAAAACCTGAATTGTTGTGTCAGCAGTACAACCAGAAACAGGATCTTCAACAAATAAAGTATATTCAGTTGTCACGGTAGGAGAAGCTGTTGGATTAGAGATAGTAGCGTCATCCAATGAGCCATCATCAGGAATCCAAGTATAATTATATCCGAAGATATCAGGAATACCAATAACTGTACTTTCAGCAGGACATATAGTATCTCCCATAGCCACAGCGACAGGTCTATCAGAGTAAACGGTAGTTGTTTCAGTACAATAAGTTACACCATTTTCTTTAAATGTAGCGGTTAGGGTATAAGTAATTGGTCCAGTTACACCACTAATCAAAGTAGTAGAGCTGTTTGGATCACTTAATCCTGTTGTTGGAGACCAAGTATAATTATATAATGATGTATCAGCAGAGATAGCATATAAATAGTTATCTACATTAGGATTCATAACATCTCTTAAAGGACATCCTCCAACGAATCCTATGTCTAAATCACAACCAGTAGCTCCACAAGGAGGCACTACTACATCGTCTGTACACGTTACACCATTCATTTCTACAGATACTTGATAAGTAGTTGTCGTAGAAGGATTAACGAAAGGTCTAGCCTCACTTTCTTGTCCTGTAATACTAGCGGCATCACCAGATAATACCGACCAAGTGATATTGAAATCACTATTACACGCAGAACTTGCAATATAGTCTGTACCAATAAATCTAGGTCCACATCCATCTATCCCCGCATAATAATCAATGACACTCATAACTATGGTATCTTTTTCTAAACAGCCTGAAGCGACATGTAATTTAGAGAATACATAAGTCATCGGACAATGTTGATCATAATCATAATTATTTGGAGGATTAAGGTCTGTAAGGAACTGAGTTTGAGAAGAAGAAGGATCACTTAAATACGTTTTAGGCGCCCAACTATATAGATACTCAGGATCATTAGGTTGCCCTATTGTTGGATTGGTTCCTCTACAAACAGTAATATCAGGACCAAGATCAGCATTGATATTAAGAGGTGTAACTACCACATCATCAGAAAGAGGACAGCCATTAGGACCAGTAATAGTCAACGTATAAGTTGTAGGAACTGCGGGATTAGCTATCGGTTGAGCGATAGTAGGGTCACTTAATCCATCAGTAGGAGTCCATGCATATGTAATACCTGCATCAGCAGGGAAAGGTGCAGTACCAATTTGAATACCAGGGATACCTTCACAAATCCACTTATCTTCACCAGCATCTACATCTAGCACAGTAATAATAGCTTGATCTGTGTGCAAACAGCCATTAGCATCTGTTACTTCAAGAGTATATATACCACCACCTGGAGGAGGTGTAGCAGTAGGCATTTCTAAAGTAGGATCATCTAATCCAGTAGTGGGTGTCCATGAGAATGTATAAGGAGGAACACCATTCGTAGCAGTAGCTCCAATTTGAACAGAACCACCTACACATGTAAAAAATTGACCACCAGCATCAGCTATAGGAGCATTTGTTCCATCAACATCAATTAAAGCAACATTAGAGATTTCATCAGGACAATCTTCATGTGTCAAGACGACTCTTCTATAATATTTATCAATTCCTAATTCAGGTGGTAAGTAATCTTTAGTTGTGATACCTACAATATCGTTCCATGTAGTTCCATCGGTACTTTCTTGCCATTGATATTTTACAGTAAATCCCTCATATTCTTGCTCTACACCATCTCTTAGATAAACAGGTAGACCAGAAACTTCTACTACATTACCTTCTAAAAGACCAACCGTTCCAAAAGGACAAAGATTTTGTACATCTGGACTAATGATATTATCGGAATAAGTAGCACACACTCCTGGGTCAAAAGTAGTGACCACCAGACCATTACTAGTACCATTGAGCTTATCTTCTTGGTAAACACCATAAGTAGAAGGATATTCTGTAGCTCCAGTATAAGAATATAAATAAACTTTCCCAGAAGATTCACCGCAAGCATTTACGCCAACACTTACCCCATTTCCTCCACCTACAAAAGTAGAAAATTCTAGAACGCCTGCACTATGATCAAAAACCATTGTGTAAGCATCAAGGAAACTAAGTGGTGCTAATTGAAAGGCATCAGAAGTTATAATTAAATCAGCAGAACTAGTTGTACCTGCAAAAAATGCTTTATCACCATTGGTCTCTATTCCTCCTAAGATATAATCAACGCCACTACCGCCGATATATGAAGCATATAGAGCAGAACCATCTACCGCAGATAGCTTTAAATAAAAGGCATCTTCTGCTCCACCTGCACTTGGTTGTAGTGCATTTGCTGTGGTTGGTTGAGAAGGTAAAACAAGATTTGCATGAAGGTGTATATCTTCATTTGCATCAAGATGACCTTTGTGATAACCATGATGAATGAGAGCATCATTAACAGTATAATCTACAGTATATGTCCCCCAAACTAAATTACCACCAGCACCTAGTCTAGCTACATAGCCTGTACTAGTTCCTACTGTTTGATTGGGTTGGAATGAAGTAGGAGTAGTAGGATAATCATTATTATTACCAGCATGACCAGTAACAAAAAGAATTTCTCCTGTTCCTATAGAATGAACAGAAGGAAAAAGAAGGTCATCTCCTGCAATAGTATGTCCACCAATATAAGTTGAGAAATTAGTTGCTTTTGTAGCAGCATCCATTGAATAAACATAACTAGCTGCACCATGATTAAGAGTCGTTTGTAATGCTCCTGTAGAAACAGGAAAGTCATTTGCAAAAGTTAGACCTGAAATAACAATAGCTGCACCCGATTTAGTGATAGAACTTGGATAGTTAATATTGCTACCACCAACATATGAACCATATTCTAATGCCCCTGATGATAAATTAATTTTTGTGATAAATCCATCAGTTATCCCATTATATGTAGAAATATTTGCATCAGCAGTTGTTTGGAATATATCTGAAGTCGTTACACCTGTGATCCAAATACTCCCACCATCAATATAAGAATCGGTTACAAAATTAGTTGCGCCAGCCATAGCAGAGTCATCATTACCAACATAAGTACTTATCACCGCAGCGGATGTACCTGTATTCAATACAGTAACAAAACCAGATTGTCCAGATGAAGGCATTGTACCTTGATAGGCATTCGTCGTCGTAGGAAAATCAGGTGAAACTGTTTGTCCACCAATCACTAAATTGGTACCATATAATTCAAGAAAACCAAAAGACTGTTCGGTATTTATACCACCTACATAAGTTGACCAAGCTAGTGTACCATCAGCTTTGTTTATTTTTGAAATTACAATATCATTATTTCCTCCACCAGTTTCTTGGAAAGCTCCCGTAGTTGTAGGGAAGTTTGAGCCAACATGATGACTCATAATATAAACTGCACTAGCATCACATACCATATTGTTTCCAGTATAGAGTGATTCACCGAATGGGGTGGATGACTCAGAAGCATTAGGTGTTACAAAAGTACTCCAATCAAGCATTGTAGGGTCTATTACTAAAGTATGGTTTTTATCATACTTTTCAGAGACTTCAAAAGACACAATATTACCATTTACCTTATAATTACTAGGTATTTCGATTTCATTACCCTCAATAATTTGATAAGTGTATGGTTTACCCATGGTCATATTTCCTAAGGAAGTTTTATATTGTAGTTGACCATTATCTAGTACTTTTATATTCTCTACACCATCCAATTCAAACTGGATTTTTTGGTAATCTGAATGTGGTAATACAACATAATCATACTCAATAGCACCATTTCCTTTGCTATAAAATCTCAAATCAATTTCATCGTAGATGTTTTTATACCATATTTCTTTATAGGTTTTTGCTCTGAAAATATTTTTGCGCATATGAGATTTTACACCTTGATGTAATCGTTGCCCTTCTGCTTTAATATTTTCATTGTTACCAATGAAATTCATATTCCAAGCGTGTCCTTTTCGTATAAAACTAGACTTTTTCTTGTTTGAAATAACTTCACTAAAGCTCTTTAGTCTATTATCTTCTTTTTTACTTTCGGATTTTTCAATTTTATCTTCAATTTTTTCTCTTTGTGTAACGTAAAATTTAACATGGTCATCCATAAATCTAAAAGTGGCGTTTCCTGTAGAAGCCTGAAATGAAATATCAGATTTCCATTGCCCTTCATTTTTCTCAAAGTAAATGTTATCTCTATATTTTTTTAATATAGATTGGGTATCAACTTCATCAGTAGAAGTAGATACCATTGTTGAAGAATCATCCTGTGTATTGAAGTATGAGGTAAATAACCCCAATAACATGAATGAAAAAAGTAATAAATTTTTTGTCATGTTGAAACAATGTTTTTAAAAGTGTACTAATAACTATTGTAGAATAGAGGTTAAAAGAGGTTTAGCTTTATTGATATACTTATCAATAAAGTGATACTCCTTCTAAAGTAAATTGATAGGATTTTTTAAATATTAAAATGAGTTAATTTTATGGGGGCAATAACCTATTTCATTATTTGCTTGTAATTTAAGGGAAGACAATTTGTAGAGTTGTGAAAAAAAATGTGCTTTTGTGACAGCTATTTTTTTTAATAGATTTTAGAATTTATAAAAAAAAATTTTAATGTATAGATGAGTTTTATTTTATTGAATATGTTGTAGTATGATTTATAAGTAATTGATAATGATTTAATAAGTATGTTCTTTCTGTGGTGTGAATATTTCAGATAGATTAGGAAGAGACTTGTATTAAATTTTAAATTTATATTGTTTAGTGATATTTTTTGAGTGTAGGTATAGATTATTTTTTTGAATTTTTTCTAAAAAAGAAGGCAAGTTTTTTGAAAAAATTCTGAATTCTAGAAAAATCTAACAACTTAGCATCATTTAGTGCCTTGTAGGTAAGAAAAATTCCAATGGGCAAGAGTACGTAATTAGGGAGCCAAGCTCCATTCATAGCAGTCATTGAAAATTCTTCGGATGCTTTTCGACCAATTATAGATGCCATAATAAAGAATACAAAAAATATGATGGCTACTAAGATGGGATAACCAAATCCGCCTTTTCGAACGATGGCTCCCATTGGTGCGCCAATAAATAAAAATAAAATACAAGCGAAAGGAAGGCTTAATTTATAATAATATTGATATTGATGTTTAACTTTAGAACGTTTAATAGAGTTTAGGGCTGTTTGGGTTATTTCTGCTTGATTTTTTACACTTCTAGATAAAGTTTCAGCTTTGGAGTAATAATTTTTGATTCTTTTCTCAGGGAATAGCTGACTAAAATTTTCTAGTGTATCACTAATAGGTTTAATTAATTTATAATGTGCAGCAGAGCGAGGTCTTGCTTTTTGAGGTCTAGGCTTATTTCCTTTATTCTTTATAATTTGACTAGGAAGAGGTGAAGAAGGGATTTGCTTTTTGTCAGAAAAAGAAGATCTTGATCTATTATTGGGGTTGGTTACTTTTTTAGTTACTGTTGAATTTGATTTTTTAGAAATTGGTGGAATTTTTATATTCTTTTTATCTTGTTTATTTGTTGGTTTGTTTTTATCAATATTTTCTTTTTCTTCCTTTTTTAAAAAATAAAAATACGAATTCATATATGGCTTGAGGCTTTCTAAACGCTCATCCAATCTATTTTCTAAAGAATCTATAGCTAATGCTAATTGCCTTCGGGTAAGCATTTCATGATGTTTTTTGAATAGTTCTTCATCTGTATTTTGCATATCAAATTCTCCTAAATCATAAATGGTTGTGTATTCTTCAAAAGAAGTTCTTACAAAAGGATAAGTATTATTTTTTGCTATGGCTTTTGTTGCTTCTTGATATTGTATACCATTATGCAATTCCATAACTAAGTATTTGTCATCTGTTGTTGCATACATTTTACCATCTTGAGCTAGAATACGGTTCATTTTTGTACCACCGGCAGATAAACTATAAATCATAACATCTTTTAAATCTCCTGTATTGTTATTTTTGTCACCTATACGAATCGTTACATTTTGAAAATCATCATTAAAAACACCCTCTTCAAGACTTAATGTAGGTTTTTGCATTTTCATATCGTAAAGCCTAGACTTGAACTTAAGTGTTGCTACAGGAGAAAAATTATTGGTGCAAAAATAAGAAAAGGTGGCAACTGCTAAACAGAAAAAAAACATAGGAAGCATTACTCTAGCTAAAGAAATTCCAGCAGATTTCATTCCCGCTAGCTCATAATGTTCAGCAAAATTACCCATAACCATTACCGTTGAAATAAGAACAGCAATTGGAAGAGCCATAGGAATAAGCGATACTGAAGTATAAAACAATAATTCTAAGATCATGGTTACGCCTGCTCCTTTTCCCATAATGTCATCAATTTGTTTCCAAAGGAATTGCATGATTAGTACAAACCAAGCAATCCCAAAAGTCATGATAAAAGGAGATACAATGCTACTTAGAACCAGTTTATCCAGTTTTTTCATCTATTCGTTTCTGTTGTCGTTTATTTTGCTATTATAAATTCTATAACGTTTGAAAAATTAAAATGATCTAGGATTGGATTGTACTTTCTTTTTCCAACTCTGATTGATTGATACTTTGAGATTCTAATTTTCGTTTAAGCCTATAGTATGTTTCAATCTGACTTCTAATAGGCAATGCCATATCATTCTTTTTATAATGATTGCGATCTTGAGCATCTATAATCCTAGCTTTTACATTATCACTTAGTTGTAATAGTAAAAAATCCTTTATTTCTTTTTTCAAAATAGGATCATAAATAGGAAATGCAGTTTCAATTCTATACGATAAATTCCGTTTCATAAAATCTGCTGAAGAAAGGTAAATCTCTTCATCTCCTCCATTATGAAATAGGAAGACTCTAGAATGTTCAAGGTATCTATCGACAATACTGATGATTTCGATATTTTCACTATAACCTTTTATGTTAGGAATCAAACAACAAATCCCTCTAATGATAAGACTAATTTTTACTCCTGCATTGCTTGCTTCGTATAGTTTCTCTATCATACTCATATCTTCTAGACTATTCATCTTGAGGATCATTTTTGCAATTTTTCCTTGTTTTGCATTTGAGATCTCTCGCTCAATTTTTTCATTAAGACTGCTTCTAAGGTTAAATTGCCCGACTAAAAGATGTTTGAAATCTGTATTAGGTAACTGTACGGTTTCTAAAAAACCAAAAACCCCTGCTGCTTCACTCGTGATACTAGTATTTGAAGTGAAAAAACCAAAATCACTATATACTCTAGCTGTACCCTCATGAAAGTTGCCAGTACTCATATAGGCATACAATTTAACTTTACTATCTTCTTCTCGACTGATAAGGGCTAGTTTTGAGTGTACTTTCAAACCAGGGAAACTATAGTGAACATTTACGCCTGCTTTTTCAAGTTTTTCTCCCCATTTTAAGTTGGCTTCTTCATCAAACCTAGCTTTTACCTCAATAAACGCAGTAACTTGTTTGCCCATTTTTACGGCATCAATTAGGGCATTCATAATTCGAGATTTGCGAGCAACACGATATTGGATGATCTTAATATGAGTCACTTTAGGATCTTTTGCTGCAATTTCAAAAAGTCTAATGACCGATTCATATGATTCATATGGCACATGAATAAGGTGATCCCGCTCTTTGATGGCCTCAAAAATATCCTTGACTTTTTCAAGTGGAGGATAGGGGAGTGTTGTCAATTTTTTTATTTTCAAATGATCCATCCCGAAAGTCGGAAACTGAAAAAAGTCAAAATTATTATGATATCTTCCTTCTTTAATCAAATCTGCTGCTTCTAGATCAAAATTTTCCATCAAGAATTTCAATAATTCATCAGGCATTTCTTGATCATACACAAATCTTGAAGGAGGACCAACATCCCTTTTCGTTAAACTCTTTTTAATTTTGGCAATTAAATCTCCAGAATATTCATCATCAATATAGAGTTCAGCATCACGTGTCAACTTAAACGAATAGGTATCTAAAATATCAAACCCAGGGAATAACCAAGCTACAGAGTGTCTTACAACATCATCCAACATAATAATATCATGGTGTCCTTCTATAGAAGGTAATTCTAAAAACCGAGGAAAGAAGTCAGAAGGAATTTTAACAATAGCGTATTGATGTGCTGCCTGTGGCTTATTTTTATTTTGTAACAAAATGCTTAAGTATAAAGCGGCATTACTCAAGAAAGGTCGTATCTTTTTCTTTACAAGCAATACGGGTTGTACAAACGACAAAAGATGATCATGGAAATACGTTTCTACAAACTCTCGTTGTTCCTCATTTAAATCCATTCGTCGTAATAAGCGTATCCCATTTTGATTGAGTAAAGGAATGATCTCATTTTCAAAAATATCATTAAATTCTTCTTGTTGACTATCGACAATTTTATGAATTTTTTTAAGAATATTTTTGGGCATTACCGTATCAATCTCTTTTTGTGCTTTTTTACTTGCTCGGACAACATTACGATGATGTGCTACTCTAACCCTAAAAAATTCATTTAAATTGTTGGAATAAATTGCTAAGAATTTAATCCTTTCAAATAAAGGAACTTTAGGGTCTTTGGCTTCTTGAAGTACTCTGTAGTTGAAAGATAACCAACTAATATCTCGAATAGCATAAGGCATATTTTCGTTCATAGTTAGGTGTTTTTTGAAAAGTGTTGAAGTGAGTTTTGATAATTTAGTCTTATGTTTTTATTCAAAATATTGTTTGGGATAATAAAAAGCCGTTTGTTTCGCAGTTGTATCGTTAAATTCACTCCAAGTATTGATAGCTGCCTGGATTTTAACAATACCACAAGTCGGTAAATTGGGAATATAGGTCTGGCTAAAAATATTAGCAATACTTGTGAATGTGGGGTTATGCCCAAAGAATAAAACAACGTTTAGCTTATTATCTAAATGTTGAATAATTTCTAGGACATCTCTTGTGTAAGCCTCATAAATCTCAGGGGTCAAAACTATTTCTTCCACGGGTATTCCAAAGGCCTCAGCAAAATACCCCGCAGTAGTTTTTGCTCTATTGGCAGTACTAGAAATAATAGCATCAGGCTTGTTTTCCTTCCCTGCTAATAGTTTGGCCATAAATGGAGCATCTCTAAATCCTCTTTTGTTTAGGGGGCGATCATGGTCACTTAAACTGCTATCGCTCCAACTGGATTTTGCATGTCTAATCAAAAAAACTGTTTTCATCTTTATCATTTTTTAAATGATGGTCTGATAAAATTAACCATATTGTGAACTATAACGTATATTTTTATTTTGGCAGGGAAGTATTTTATAATAATTTTGAATGCTTTGTAAAAAAACTATAATTTGATTTTTGTAAAAATACATTTTTTATTCGATTAGGATTTATAATTTTACGAGATGATAATGATCTTTTTTAAAATAAATTCTCTAATTTAGAGTAATAAAAAAGCGAATTATTAGATTTAATATTACAAAATAATGTAATAATTATCTGAAATATAATTATTTATATATGAAATATTCTGTCGATAAAAAAGAAAGATATACTGTTTTTTCTCTACATGAAGAAAATCTTAACTCTTTAATTTCTCCAGGACTGAAGTCGGAGTTTGTAATTTTGAGTAATGAAGGTGTCCAAAATTTTGTATTTGATTTGAGCGAAGTGAAATATGTGGATTCTTCAGGCCTAAGTGCAATACTTACAGCCAATCGTCTATGGAAAAATGATGGTACATTTATTCTTACAGGAGTGAAAAGTGATAATATTAAAAAATTAATAGAAATCTCTCGCTTAGACTCTATCTTGACTATTATCCCAACATTGTCTGAATGTGAAGACTATATTTTGATGGAGGAAGTTGAACGAGAACTTAGAGAAACAGAGGGAGATATTCAGGAATAAAATTCCATTTGTAAAATATGAAATTTGAATTGAGGATCTTAGGATGTAGCGCTGCAACACCTGCCAATGGTCTTCATCCAACTGCTCAGGTACTAAATGTACATGAGCAGTTGTTTTTGATCGACTGTGGAGAGGGGACTCAAATGAGAATGTTGGAGCATAGCGTTCGAGCTAGAAAAATAAACCATATTTTTATTAGCCATTTGCATGGTGATCATTATTTTGGTCTCTTGGGATTGCTAACTTCTTTCGCCCTTAACGGACGGACAGAACCTTTAAATATATACAGTCCTCAAGGGCTTGAAAAGTTAATTCGACCATTATTATGGCCAGAAAATGAGCCTTTCCCATTGATTTTTAAGGAAGTCGATACAAACACATCAACACTTATATTTAAAAGTAAAGTACTGGAGGTTTATTCTATCCCGCTAGAACATAGAGTCCCTACTTCAGGCTATATTTTTAAAGAAAAAAAACAGGCTCGTAAAATGCTCAAAAAGGCTATTGATAAATATAATATTCCTTTTACAACTATACCAGATATAAAAAATGGAGCGGATTTTACACAAGAAGATGGTTCGGTTATTCCGAATAGTGAACTAACACTAGATTCTCCTTCTCCTCGTAGTTATGCTTATTGTTCAGATACAATTTATAAAGAAGATATTATCCCGATTATTCAAGGTGTTAATATGTTATACCATGAATCGACATTCCTTCATGAGGATATTGAAAAAGCTATAAAAACGAAACATACTACTGCTTTTGAGGCTGCAAAGATAGCCCTCAAAGCTTCTGCTAAAAAATTATTATTAGGACATTTCTCAGCTAGATATAAAGAGCTTGATCCATTACTGATCGAAGCAAAGTCGGTATTCCAAAACACTCAGTTGGCAATTGAAGGAAAGGTCTATACGATTACAAATTAATCTATAAGATAACTCTTATCTTTAGTGCTTACAATTATATGATAATCCATATTACCAATCGGGAGGTGTATCGGTGAATTAAGATCAGTTGTTTCACAAACGTAAGTAGGAACTGCTCTATGATAATCTTCATTTTTTTTAAATAAAAATACTTTACAAGGACAAACTATATCCAAAGGAGGCAGCTCTATTTCTCGAATAGGTTGTTTATCAGTTATCCAATGAGGTATATTGTGTTGATATTGAGTCCTAGGATGAAAAACCATCAAATCGTACCAATTTGGATTTTTTTCGTTGTTATACGAATTGCCATTTTTATCAATAAGTATAGTAGATTTTTTAAAATCAAAGAGCTGATAAATAGAATCTTCAAAATAACGTTGGCTTCTTTCTGAATATCTGGTTTGATTGATTGTTAAAGGATCAGTCCCAGTATATTCTTTTATTCTTCCCGCTAAAGCGTACCCCCAATAAGTTCCTGTTTCCACTTCTTTAATATGATCCCAGCCACAAAAGACAATTGTTTTACCACCTTCATTATAATTTTGAATCTTTTCTAGTATGTTCTTAGCACCTTTAATTTCTCTTTCTTCTCCACTCCCTTCGTCATACCCAAAAACGATATAATCCAAATCAATGGCTTCTTTTACAAGTGTACCAAATTCTGGTTCTAGTGTCCTATACTGAGTAGGATCATATTTTATACTATTGCGAGCGACACTTTTTCGTGAGGTTTGAACTTGTATCTTGGAACGTGCATCGCCTTCCCGTATCTTTCCTGTTGCTTCAAGTGCTAAATACTGATAACCCTGTTCTTTTAAAGGAGCAAGCAATTGCCGTAAAAACGTTTTATGGTATGGTCGAAAGTGTGCTTCATTTAAAAATAAAAATTCATGATTCTTAGATGCTTTTATAATAAAATCAATAGCATCGACAGCTTGATAATAATTTAAGATTGAATCTCTTAAATTACTAGTAGCAGATTCTATAGAGTCTTTTTGAAAATCCATACTTTCAAGAACCTTCTGGTACTCGGAAACTAAAGCATATTTACGAGCGGTAAATCCTCCATCTTTATAGACGTTTAAAGTATGTTCTATTTCATTATTTAATAAATAATTAGAACTATCGAATACTATTAATCGGCTTGAAGACTTATTCCTACAAGAAGTAGACAAACAGAATAAGAAAAGGGAAAAGACTATTGTGGTCTGCTTCATTCTTTTATATTTTATCAATTATTTTCTGGTATTGGCCTGATATATTTAATATCCATTGTTTATTTAACCTATTATCATTTTAAGTGCCTATAGGCTAGATCTTGAAGTTGTTTAATAATGAAGGTTTATTTTAATTATAAGTGCTTGTATTTCAAGATAAAACTCCATTCTTTTAACGGTAAAAAGAATTAGCTGAAATATTGAGATACAATGACTTGTAAATAATTCATCATTCTATTTTTAAACAACTTCCTTATTACATTAACAGTATAGAACTTTTTTAGAAATTTTTTAAAAAAAAATAATTCTATTGTAACAAAATAATACTTGAATCGTCTTGGTGATGAATTATGAATATGAAAGACTTTACACATCATATAATACCTTTAAAAAATAAACTATTTCGCTTTGCTTTGCGAATACTAGGCAATATTCAAGAAGCTGAAGACGTGGTACAAGAAGTGATGATTAAAACATGGGAGAAGAATGAAGAATTATATCAGGTTAAAAATATTGAAGCATGGTGTATGCGAATGACGAAAAATCTTTCAATTGATAAAACTCGGTCAAAACATCGTAGAACAGAGAATATAGATACACAATATAATTTGAATGCTGCACAAATTACACCATCTAAACAAACAGAACTTTCAGATACTTTTAATACGATTAATCAAATCATCAATAGTTTACCTGAAAGGCAAAAATTAATTATTCAGCTTAGAGATATAGAAGAAAAAAGTTATTTAGAAATAGCTGATATCTTGAATGTTGATGTTAATGTAGTGAAAGTAAATTTATTCAGAGCTCGGAAAAAAATTCGTGAGAAACTTATAAAAATTCAATCTTATGGACTATAAAATGATTGAACAATTACTTAATAAATACTGGAATGGAGAATCATCAATTCAGGATGAAAAAATATTGAAAACCTATTTCTCAAAGCAAAATATCCATCCTGATTTTTTGAAATATAAACCCCTATTTCAATATTATACACTAGCTAAAGATATAGAAATTAATGATAAAATTGAACGTGAAATAATTCATGATCTCAAACCTATAAAAGGTTCTAAAATTAAAAAACTTAAATATTGGACAAGAGCTTCAGCAGCAGCTATTTTATTATTTTTCTCTGTTTGGAGCTACCAAAATTATTCGATGGATACCACTAAACACATTGAAATTGAAAATCCTGAAGAAGCCTATGCTGCTACTAAAGAAGCACTTTTACTTTTATCCTCTAAGCTAAATCAAGGTACCGATAAAGCCACAAAAGGTATAGTGAAAGTGCAGGATGTTCAACAAATAATTGAGAATTAGTGGAATTTAATCAAACCGCTTTATTTAACAACTAAAATAAATTCAATATGAAATATATAATAATCTTTTTCCTTGCTTCGACTTTTGTCTTTAACAATGTTTATGGACAAGAAGATGCTATATCTAAATATTTTGAACAATATTATGAAAGCGAAGACTTTACGTCGGTATATATAAGCCCTAAAATGTTTCAAATGCTTGGCAAAATAGATACAGATAATATGGATGATGATGAAGCCAAAGAAGTACTAGAGGTTATCTCTGATTTGCGTGGACTTAGAATTTTAACAACAGAAAAAAATCCAAGGGAACTCTATAAGGAAGCATTACAAAAAATCAATACAAAAGGATATGAGGTGTTGATGACCGTGAGAGATGAAAATGAAAACGTTCAATTCTTGGTAAAAGATGAAGGGAATGTCATCAATGAATTATTATTGGTTGTTGGAAGTCCTGATGAATTTGTATTAATCAGTTTTGTAGGAAATATTGATTTGGATAAGATCGGTAAGCTATCGAAGAGTATAGATATAAAAGGTGCAGACCATTTAAAAGCGCTGGAAGAGCGGTAGTGTTTGATTTCTAAACAATGTCTTGATCCCTTATGTAATATTATAAACTATAAATCATATAATCGATGAAATACCTAATTTCAATTTTAATATCACTAAGTTTTGCAGTTCTATCTTTTGGACAAACAACCAATGTTACTCGTTTTATGAATTCGTTTCATAAAAGCGAAAATACAACCAAAATTTCTATTCCAGGCTTTTTAATCAGAACGGGGGTATTTTTTGCAAAATCTTTTATTGAAGATGATGATGAAACAAAAATGGCTCTAGAATTTACTAGGAAAGTAAAATCACTAAAATTGCTAGTTGTAGAAAATAAAGATGTCCTTAGTACTAAAGCTTACAACGAATTAATATCTAATATCAAAGAAGATAATTTTGAAGAACTGATTAAAGTAAGAGATGGAGACACAAATGTCAATTTGTTTGTAATAGAAAAAAATAATGTCATTAAAAATTTATTAATTTTAGTTGATGAAACCGATGAATTTGTGATGCTTAATTTAAAAACTAAAATGGATTATGAGGATATAAACCATATCGTACAAACCATTCAAAATGAAGGCAGTAATGGCCTGATAGGAGGTATCCAAAATTAAAAGAAGCAAGGTTATCTTCATAAAATGCAGACTGCCTATTTGATTTTCTAATTGAATAGGCAGTCTGCATTTTATGAAATGCCAACTTCGATATTTTAGCATACTAAAATTCAGTACACACAAAATTTTATACTAAAAAATATTCCATTTTAAAATAAAAAATTATACCTTAACGGTTTTTCTTAATATATTTAGGTCAACACACAAAAGTAAACAAACCAACTTATATGTCTATCCTAATCAAAAACGGAAGAATCGTTACCGCTTCTGATGATTACATCGCCGATATTTATATTGAAGGAGAAACGATAGCCGCCATAGGGCTAAATCTCGAACACCAAGCAGATGAAATAATTGATGCTACAGGTAAAATTGTTTTTCCTGGTGCGATTGATCCTCATGTTCATTTGGAAATGCCTTTTATGGGTACGTTTTCTAGCGATACCTACGAAACAGGAACACTTGCAGCATTACATGGAGGCACAACAATGGTGATCGATTTTGTACTCCAAACACAAGGCAAATCACTACGCCATGCCCTAGATCAATGGCAGGGGCGTTCTAATGGCAATTGCTATGGAGACTACTCTTTCCATATGGCAGTAACTGATTTTAATGAAGATACTCGAAAAGAAATCCAACAGATGATAGAGGAAGAAGGTATCAATTCCTTCAAAACCTTCATGGCTTATAAAGGAGCGCTGATGATCGATGATGGTCAAATGGTGCAATTGATGAAAGAAGTCAAAAAGCATGGAGGTATGGTTACTGTTCATGCCACCAATGGCGATATGATTGATAGTTTAATAGCGAAACATAAATCAGAAGGCAAGCTCTCGCCTCTATATCATTACTTATCTCAACCTGAAGTTACGGAAGCCGAAGCATCAGGGCGTTTTGCGGATATGCTAGAATATGCAGGTGCAACGGGTTATATCGTTCACATGACTTGTGAAGGTGCTTTAAACCAAATCCGTCAAAAAACACTTCGAAATCAAAAAGTATATGTCGAAACCTGTATCCAATATTTAATTATTGATGCATCATTATATGAAAAAGATTTTGAAGGGGCAAAATGGGTGATGAGTCCTCCTTTAAGAGAAAAGAAAGATCAAGAAGCATTATGGGCGGGCTTGAATCAAGGACTAGTACAAGTGGTGGCGACCGATCACTGTCCATTTATGTGGGAGCAAAAGCTTATGGGGAAAGATGATTTTTCAAAAATTCCAAATGGTCATCCCGCTATCGAAAATCGGGTAGAATTGTTGTATTCAGAAGGCGTGAATAAAGGTAAAATAAGTGTCAATAAATTCGTGGAAGTATTATGTACTAATCCTGCCAAGATATTTGGAATGTATCCCAAAAAAGGCTGTATTGCGATAGGTTCGGATGCAGACATTGTTATATTTGATCCGAATGAAAAACACAGCATTTCGGCTAAGACACACCATATGAATGTCGATTATTCAGGATACGAAGGCTGGGAATGTACAGGTAAATGCAAGCAAGTCTTGCTTAGAGGAAAAGTAGCTATTGACAATGGAGAAGTACAAATCGAAAAAGGTTATGGTCAATTTGTTAAACGAGGAAAAGTTAAGGAGGTGATATAGTGTCCAAAATGATTTTCGTAGGGGTTTGTTTCTATACAATGAGTGCATTTTCAATTTTTGCACAACCTTCAAACAACTATTTGAAAGTATTAGAAGACGGCTATAAAAACGGTCAATCAATTGAAGTGCTCGACTCCTTCTTAAATCAAGTTTATAGAGACAGCAAACCAATAAACGTAGAAGAAATCAATGATACCTTAAAAGCTATTTATGGGGTTTATGATGCTTATATAGAGGAGTTTTATCTGCCAAGAACTGCTGACAGAAAATACTCAAATCATAAATATTTTATCCCTCAAACAAACATTCATTATCGAATTTGTGAAGACTTTGAAATAGATGATAAAAAGGTAATATTTGAAAAGGTTGCAGTACCCAAAATTAACGACAAACAATGGCCTTTAAAATTTAGACGTAAAACGTTAAGTCTAGAACAAATTAAAAATTATAAATTATTAGAATATTGGGGCTTTAAATCCAACTATTTATATAAGTATTGTCCTTCATTAGGTACTTATGAAGATATTCCGACCATAAAGGATTTTCGACCCGATATTCAGTATGCTTTTAAAGATTATAAAATAATCTACCCAACAAATTCTGAAAGAGGTCGGGCATTACTTGAATTTATTGGTAAAAGAACCTTTATAAGTGTAGGAGAAAAAATTCATTTACAAGATGAAGATCTTAAACGCAAAATTTCATTTGTAGAAGGATTAGCAAGAGCGCAAAATGACTATGAAGTTGGACTAGATACTTATATTACAATGATTAGTTTCAATAAGGCTTTAGACAAAGCCTTTATCGCCTTACCCGTTCTCTTGCATTGTGCAAATGGTTATGTTCCTATTGTTTTTATAAAAAAAGAAGACAAATGGGAGGTTTATAATAAAGATAGAATACGAGCAGATTTTGATTAAAACATTCATATAATAATTAAATAAAAAACAAAGCAACTAAATATGCCAAGAATAGTAAAATCAGGATTAATCCAAATGAGTCTCCCCATGACGGAGGGAGAAGGTACGATTGAAGAAATCGTGGAAGCGATGTACCAAAAGCATATCCCATATATTGAAGAAGCAGGGAAAAAAGGAGTACAAATTCTATGTTTACAAGAGATATTTAATACCCCTTATTTCTGTCCTGGACAAGATAAAAATTGGTATGCCTCTGCAGAACTGGTGCCAGGACCAACAACAGAGCGATTAGCAGAATATGCGAAGAAATACGATATGGTAATTGTAGCTTCGTTATATGAAAAAGAACAGGCTGGAGTGCTATATAATACGGCTGCTGTTATAGATGCCGATGGTACTTACTTGGGCAAGTATCGTAAAAATCATATTCCACACACCTCTGGATTTTGGGAAAAATTCTTCTTTAAACCTGGCAATTTAGGCTATCCTGTTTTCCAAACCAAATATGCGAAAGTTGGCGTCTATATTTGTTATGATCGCCACTTCCCTGATGGTGCGAGATGCTTAGGACTTAATGGTGCAGAAATTGTTTACAACCCCTCTGCGACAGTTGCAGGACTTTCTCAATATTTATGGAAATTAGAACAACCTGCCCATGCTGCCGCCAATGGCTATTTTATGGGCTGTATCAACCGTGTTGGAGAAGAAAAACCTTGGAACTTAGGACGATTTTATGGTACATCCTATTTCGTCGATCCTAGAGGACAAATCTTTGCCGAAGCCTCAGAATACGACGATGAATTACTCATCGCCGAATTTGACTTAGATATGATAGACGAAGTGCGTTCGACATGGCAGTTTTTCCGAGATCGTCGTCCAGAAACCTACGATAAACTAACAGAATTATAAGGACTAGTGTGTTTATAATTATATTTAATTTAATAAAAAAATAAATCTATGCCCGAATATACTAGACCGCAAACATTAGAAGAAGCGGCTGAAAATTTTACCCAACTAAAACCACTTATGGATGCCACAATGGCATACTATGAGAGTTCTCGTTGCCTGTATTGTTATGATGCACCTTGTATTCAAGCCTGTCCAACGGGAATTGATATTCCACTTTTTATAAGGCAGATTAATACGGGTAATGTAGATGGTGCAGCTAAAACCATTTATGATTCTAATTATTTTGGAAATGCTTGTGGAAAAGTTTGTCCAACTTCTGAATTGTGCGAAGGGGCTTGTGTCTACAACCACCAAGACGTAAAACCTATTGAGATTGGACGCCTACAAAGTTTTGCAACAAGAAAGGCGATGGCAGAGGATAAGCCACTTTTTAAACTCGCACCGTCTAATGGTAAAAAAGTAATTGTAATTGGTGCAGGTCCCGCAGGGATTTCTTGCGCTTGTGAACTGCGAAGTTTGGGATATGAAGTTGATATTTATGAAGCACATCAACATCCTTCTGGTTTGGCACTATATGGGTGCGCCCCTTACAAAGTGACCAATGAAGAGCTTTTTGAAGAAATGGACTACCTAGAAAGGCATTTTGGATATAAAGTTCACTACAATCATCGAGTAGAAACAAAAGAACATTTTCAATATCTAGAAGAAAATTACGATGCTATTTTCTTAGGCATTGGATTAGGAAATACCAATACACTGGGTATTAATGGGGAAGGATTTGAAAATTGTATAGGAGCTACAGAATATATTGAAAAAGTAAAATTAGATCCTTTAAATACACACGTCGGAGAAAAAGTTGTTGTCATCGGAGGTGGAAATACGGCTATGGATGCGGCTTCTGAAAGTGCGAGGTTAGGTGCTAAGGAAGTTACGTTAGCTTATCGTCGTTCTAAAGCAGAAATGGGAGCTTATCCATTTGAGTATGATTTAGCAAAAGGAGCGGGTGTCAAAGGCGTATTTAATGTCTCTCCAGTAGCACTATTAGGTGAAGATAAAGTAAGTGGGATACAACTTATCCGTACTGAAATTGTAGATGGGCGAGTTAAAAATATTGATGGTAGCGATTTTATAATTGAATGTGATCAGGTTATCCTAGCAACTGGAAATGAGAAGATGAAGCAGTTTTTATCCCAAATTGATGGTTTAGATTTAGATGCTAAAGGACGTATCATCACAAACGAAGGCTTCCAAACGACGAATCCCAAATATTTCGCATCGGGTGATGCCGTAAATGGAGGAGCCGAAGTGGTCAACGCTTGTGGCGAAGCGAAAGTAGCAGCTCAAGCTATTCATAAATTTTTAAGTGCTTAAGTATTTGATAATCGATTAAAAGAAACAAATTATGCCAGATTTAAGTAGTAATTTAGCAGGAATAAAATCTCCAAATCCTTTTTGGTTGGCGTCGGCACCTCCTACAAATTCAGGTTATCAGATCATGAAAGCCTTTGATGCAGGATGGGGTGGAGCAGTATGGAAAACGCTTGGAGTTCCAGTCGTTAATGTATCAAGTAGATATGGAGGCGTGAACTATCGTGATAAAAGACTGATAGGATTAAATAATATTGAATTAATAACAGATCGCCCCTTAGCAGATAATCTTAGGGAGATAGAAGAGGTCAAAAAGTATTTTCCAGATCATGCCGTCATTGCATCTCTTATGGTTGAGTCCAAAGAACAATGGCATCAAATCGTAAAGGACGTACAAAATGCTGGAGCGGATGGGATAGAACTCAACTTTGGTTGTCCTCATGGAATGTGCGAGCGTGGAATGGGATCAGCGGTAGGACAAGAACCCAAAGTTCTAGAAACTATTGTCAAATGGGTAATGGAAGTAGCCACTATCCCTGTTATTGTAAAACTGACTCCGAATATTTCAGATATAACAGAACCAGCAATGGCAGCTGTACGAGGTGGGGGAGATGCTATCTCTTTAATCAATACAATTCAAAGTATAGTGGGCGTTGATATTGATAATTTTGTACCTTATCCAATTGTCGATGGTAAAAGTACAAATGGAGGATATTGTGGACCAGCAGTTAAACCCATTGCCTTAAATATGTTGAAAAATTGCGCTCAACATGAGGGCGTTAATATTCCAATTTCAGGCATCGGAGGTGTAGAAAACTGGAGAGATGCCGTTGAATATTTTTTACTAGGAGCAACTAATGTTCAAGTTTGTACAGCCGTCATGCACTTTGGCTTTGGTATTATTCGAGAAATGATACCTGGATTGGAGCGGTATATGGTAGAAAAAGGTTTCAATACGATGGATGATATGATAGGAAAGGCTTTAGGAAATGTAAAAACATGGGAAAATCTGAATTTACATTATAAAGTGACTGCTAGTATCGACTCCTCAAAATGTATTGAATGTCAACTTTGTTATACGGCTTGCGAAGATGGTGCTCATCAAGCAATTGGTTTGCACAAAGATGGAAGTCGCATCCCCTATATTATTGAAGAAAATTGTGTAGGATGTAATTTATGTTCCTTAGTTTGCCCAGTTGAAAATTGTATCACAATGGTTCGTAAAGACGATGGACAAAAGCACGAAACGTGGAAAGACTTTGGAGAAGCAGATAAACAGCCAAATACATTTAATGATGAAAGAGCAGGAGGAATTCACCATTGGGTACCAGAACCTTCCGATGCATTGAAAAAATAATATTACTTACAATCTACCCCTCGTTTTTCAAAATGAGTTCGCCTTTGAAGTAATTTACTTTGAAGGCGATTTTTGTTTAAAAGCCGATGAAAATATTTGGCGAACAGACAAAAATGTAAATCTGATTTCCTACCTTTGCGGTCATTATTTAGGACTTTTTTCAATCATAATAATTATTAATCATGTCATTTGAAGTAGAAGGTAAATTACTTAAGATTTTTGATACCCAACAAGTTACTGGAACGTTCCAAAAAAGAGAATTTGTGTTAACCGTTGACGGAGCGTATCCACAAACCGTCATCTTTCAACTTGTACAAGATAAATGTTCTATTTTAGATGATTATGCGAATGGTGACGAAGTCAAAATATTTTTTGATTTAAGAGGGCGAGAATGGAAAAGCCCTCAAGGAGAAATTAAGTACTTTAATTCCTTAAATGCGTGGAAGATTGAAAAGGTAGTAGAAGAAGTAGCAGAGACTACAGTTCCTTCTCCTCCAAGCAGTGAAAACGATTCTTTTCCTACCGATGCGCCTCCTTTGAGCGATATGGAAGACGACGATTTGCCTTTTTAGTATAAAAAATTATGAATATACCGATTTATCAAGTCGATGCTTTTACAAATAAACAATTTGGAGGTAATCCTGCTGCTGTTTGCCCTCTTACATCTTGGTTGGATGATGAAGTACTTCAAGCCATAGCCGCTGAAAATAACCTTTCTGAAACCGCTTTTTTTGTTTATAGTAAAAATAATATAGAACTTCGTTGGTTTACCCCTGAAGTTGAGGTAGCTCTTTGTGGTCATGCAACACTAGCAACAGCTCATGTTTTATTTGAACATTTATTGTATGAAAAAGATACAATTCATTTTTCTACTAAAAGTGGTATACTGATAGTAGAAAAAGGAGCAGACAAACTAATCATGAACTTTCCTACTGATCTTATTAGTGAGGTAGAAATACCATCAAATATGACAGAAGTCTTAGGAGCAGAAGTATTAAAAGCGTATAAAGGCAAAACAGATTATTTGTTTATTCTAAATAATGAACAAACAGTTGCTAGCTTAAAACCTAATTTTTATACCCTAAGTGAATTGAAATGTAGAGCAGTAATTGTATCCGCACAAGGAGAACAAGTTGATTTTGTTTCTCGTGTATTTGCTCCTCAATCGGGTATAGATGAAGATCCTGTTACAGGCTCTGCTCATACAACACTTACCCCTTATTGGGCAGAAATCCTAGATAAAAAAGAACTTTCTGCTCAACAAATATCCAAAAGAGGAGGCGAATTATATTGTAAATTATTAGGGGAAAGAGTAGAAATTTCAGGACAAGCAGTTACTTATCTCGTAGGTAATATTATAGTTGATTAAAGTTTATATCCAACCTTAATGCTGCCCTTATGCAGAATTATTCTAAACAAGAAGCGATATAAGGCGAAAAATTACCGATTATTCAAAAAGTATTTATCTTTGCAGCGATTTTTAGGAAAGGTTTTCCTATCAAATCGTTTTTTATAGAAAATCAAAACAAAATACTTTGAAAAATATAGGTATTAAACTCGTCTTTTTGCTTTTCTTCCTATCTCCTTCAACGCTATTGTTAGCTCAATCTGGAGGATTTTCAGGAAATCTCGTTTCTATCTTACTAGCTTTTGCTGTCCTTTTATTGCTTTTTGCTGTTATAATGGTTGCTAACAATTTACTTCAAATAGAAGCTAAAAAAATAGGCGCTGACAAAGATGGTACAAACTATTCTTTGTTTCCAACAGGAGAAGAAATATTTGGTTCTAGCAAAAGTGCAAATATTGGTGGATTCAAAACCAAAGTGCTTAAAAAAGGGCATGATATTAAATTGGAAGGAGTAGCAGAAAAAACAATAGCTCATGCAAAAGCAACAACATTTGCAATTCAACCAATTGACTTTGTTGGGATTTCTCCTATTCCCAAAATGCTTGTTGAAGTAGGAGACAATGTGAAAGCTGGTGATAAACTATTTTTTGATAAAAAAAGACCAGACGTTAAATATGTCTCTCCTGTAAGTGGAGAGGTCATTGCTGTCAATAGAGGAGCAAAACGCTCAATAAAAGAAGTCGTCATTTTAGCAGATAAAGAAATGACTTACCGTTCACTCGAATTACCCAATTTAGATACAACGTCTAGAGGAGAATTGATAGACTTTATGGCAGATAGTGGCTGTCTTTCATTAATCGTAGAACGTCCTTTTCAAGTTGTGCCAAGCCTAGTTCATATACCGAAAGCGATTTTTGTGACAACATTCGATTCCGCTCCTTTAGCACCTGACTTAAACTTCGTTGTTGAAGGGCAAGCCGCTGCTTTCCAAAAAGGATTAGATGTACTAAGAAAATTAACAAATGGAAAAGTACATTTAGGGGTTAACGCCAAAAATACTTCTTCTGTATTTACTGGTGCAAAAGGTGTTGAAATCAATGCTTTTTCAGGGAAACATCCCGTAGGAAATGTTGGAGTACAAATTCACCATACGAACCCTATTAATGCGAATGAAAAAGTTTGGACAGTAGGTGTTCAAGAAGTCATTACGATAGGAAATGTCTTCTTAAATGGACGTTATGATGCTTCTAGAATTGTAGCCGTCACAGGCGCTGAATTAGCCAACCCTCAATATGTAAAGACTTATCAAGGGGCTGCAGTAGAGGGACTTTTGAAAGATAACCTTCAAAATGAAGAAGCTCGTATTATTACAGGTGATGTACTATCTGGTCAACAAATAGATGCTAAAGGATATTTGAGTTTCCATGATGATCAAATTACTGTAGTAGAAGAAGGCAATGAATATGAAATGTTTGGATGGTTGTTGCCTTCGTTTAAGCCAACAGCTTCAAAAGCATTCCCTAGTGCAATGTTTTCAGATTTAATATTCAAAGCAAACACCAATACAAATGGAGAAAAGAGAGCTTTTGTTGCTACGGGACAATACGAGAAAGTGTTGCCGATGGATATTTATCCCCAACACTTAATGAAAGCGATTATGACAGGCGATTTTGAGCGTATGGAAGGACTAGGAATATATGAATTAGCAGAGGAAGATCTAGCTATATGCGAATTTGCTTGTACGTCTAAGCAACCATTACAGCAAATTTTGCGGGATGGATTAGATATGATGCGTGAACAAGGATAAGATTGGAGTTTAGTGTTAAAAAATTGTTTTAAACCTAAATTCTTTACTATCAATATCATAAACAAAATATGAAACCGATACTTAATTTTTTCAAAAAGATTGAACCGGACAAAAAGAAGTCACCATTCTTACATACCTTATTTGATGGTATCTTCACTTTTTTATATTCACCGAATACTGTAACAGCAGGAAAAGGTGTGCATATTAGAGATGGGATGGATTTGAAGCGTATGATGGTACAAGTAGTGATTGCTTTGCAGTTGTGTTATTTGTTTGGTACATACAATATTGGTCACCAACATTTTGTAGCACTAGGACAACATACTGGATTTTTTGATGCCTTCCATTTAAAACTAGTACATGGATTGATCAAATTATTACCGCTATTTGTAGTGTCAAATCTAGTAGGTTTAGGGATAGAGTTTTGGTATGCTTCTAAAAAAGGACACGCTATCGAAGAAGGGTTCTTAGTTTCTGGAGCGTTGATTCCATTAATTATGCCGCCAGATTTACCTTTATGGATGTTGGCATTATCGGTTGCTTTTGCAGTTATCTTAGGAAAAGAAGCTTTTGGAGGAACAGGGATGAACATTTGGAATGTAGCACTATTATCAAGAGTCTTTATATTCTTTGCTTATCCTACAGAAATATCAGGTGATCAAGTTTGGGTCTCAGGACTTGAAAAAATGGCAGAAGGTGGTTATGCAGTAGACTATGGATGGGCGCACAGTTTATTCAATGGAATATTTAGTTGGTTTGATTGGAGTCAGTTTGATACCTCCACGACCATAGATGGATTTACGGGGGCAACCCCTCTCGCCATGGCTTACGAAGGGGGCTGGGATAAAGTCACTCAGTTTTATACTGAAAGTCAAATGTGGTGGGGTTCAATACCTGGTTCAATAGGAGAGACTAGTAAACCACTAATTATATTTGGAGCTTTATATCTAATATTTTTAGGAATTGCAAGTTGGAGAATTATGTTGTCGATGCTTCTAGGAGCAATTGCAATGTCCATGTTATTAAACCTTTGGGGCGCAACACCATTTATGACGGTGCCTTGGCAGTACCAATTTTATATGGGAAGTTTCTTCTTTGCAATGGCATTTATGGCAACTGATCCCGTTACGGCGTGTTCTACTAATACAGGGAAATGGATTTATGGAGCGTTAATTGGTGCTATTGGTATGATAGTAAGGGTGATGAACCCTGCATACCCAGAAGGATGGATGTTAGCAATTTTATTCTTAAATACCTTCGCACCATTGATTGACTACTATGTTCTAGATAGTAATATTAATAGAAGACTAAAAAGAGCAAACGCAACAAGCTAAGGATAAAGTTAAATGCAGTTGATTATTTTTATAAATCATTCAAATTAAATAAAAGTGCATAGTACAAGATATATTTTCACATTTGTTTTAATCATGACGTCTTTAGTGGCACTTGTATTGGCATTATTGTCGACAGGACTGAAAGACATTCATAAAAAAAATGAAGCTATCTTCAATAAAAGAGCCATTCTTTCTACGGTTATGAAAGAAGAAGCATCAACCTTTGAAGACGATAAAATTGCAGATGTTTTTAATCAAAAAGTAAAACAATATGCGATCAATGCTTCTGGAGAAATTGTTGATGATGCAGCCGTACAAGCTGCGGGGTATAAAGGAGGGAAAGCAGAGAATATTGATATGAAAAAAGAGGTAAAGAAGCCTGTTGAAAACCAATTAATGCCTTTATATGTCTATGAAAATAATGGTGAGAAAAATTACATCGTTACGGTAAGAGGTAAAGGACTTTGGGATGAAATATGGGGGAATATTGCCTTGAAAAGCGACTTGAATACAATAGTTGGTGTTTCATTTGATCATACGGGTGAAACTCCAGGTTTAGGAGCAGAGATAAAAGACAATCCTAATTTTCCTAAGAGTTTTGAAAATGAAAAGATATACAATGATGAAGGAGAATTTGTTTCTGTAAAGGTGATAAAAGGAGGAGCAGATCCTGCTGATCAGCATGGGGTGGATGGGATCACAGGAGCGACGGTTACTTGTGATGGTGTAACGGCTATGATGTATAAAAGTATTGCGAAGTATGAGCCTTACTTTCAAAAAATTAAAGGTGAAAATTCTAAACCTTTAGGTAATTAATGCTTACCATCCAAAGGTTTTTATAAGAAATAATTATTAACAATTAATAATATAAAAAATGGCTGAAGTAGCAGAAAAAGCAGTAGTTGAAGAAAAAGAACCCTTGTTTGGGTCGAAAGAAAGAAAACTACTTACTGATCCGTTGAATGACAATAATCCTATTACTGTACAAGTATTGGGGATTTGTTCTGCCCTAGCGGTAACTACCTTAGTTTCAAAAGCTGTTGTAATGTCTATTGCAGTAGTTTTTGTATGTGCCTTTGCGAATTTATTTACTTCTTTATTGAGAAATAGGATTCCGAAGCAGGTGCGTATGATTGTTCAATTAGTCATTATTGCAACATTAGTGACGGTAGTAGAGCTTACCTTGAAAGCAATCAATTATCCAATCTATAAAGAGCTGTCTGTATTTATTGGACTAATCATTACCAACTGTATTGTGATGGGACGTCTAGAAGCCTTTGCAATGGCAAATCGTCCTTGGCGTTCATTTCTAGATGGTGTTGGAAACGGTTTGGGTTATGGTGCAATTTTGATCATCATTGCGGTAATTAGAGAGTTTTTTGGTAAAGGAACAATCATGGATTTTGGTATTATTGGAGCAGGCTCAAAGTTCCTAATTAATACAGAAACGAGCTGGTTGTTTGGATGGTATGCGCCGAATAACTTAATGGTTTTATTCCCTTCTGCAATGTTTGTAATTGCGGTTATCATTTGGATACAAAGAAGTTGGAATACCAAATTGGTAGACATTTCGTAAGAAAGACTATCATTTTTTAAAATAAATTAATTGATATAAAAAAAGGCGTTTTA
The DNA here is from genome assembly GCA_020630435.1 of Saprospiraceae bacterium. GTDB lineage: Bacteria > Bacteroidota > Bacteroidia > Chitinophagales > Saprospiraceae > JAHDBJ01. The sequence goes on along the minus strand of JAHDBJ010000003.1, from coordinate 199,932 downwards.
ATGTCTTTTACTTAATATCTCGAAATATCATGGAATTATTAAATCTTTTTATAAAATCGGCATTTATTGAAAATATGGCATTAGCCTATTTCTTAGGAATGTGTTCCTACCTTGCCGTTTCAAAAACTGTTAAAACTGCCTTTGGTTTAGGATTAGCAGTAATATTTGTATTAGCGATTACAATGCCTATCAACTGGATCATCAATGAGTATTTATTGAGTGAAAATGGTGTTTTTGGCGTTGATTTGACTTTTTTAAGATTTATACTATTTATTGCGGTAATTGCGTCTATGGTACAACTGGTGGAGATGGTCGTTGAAAAATATTCACCAGCATTATATACTTCACTAGGAATTTTCTTACCCTTGATTACCGTAAATTGTGCGATTCTAGGAGGATCTTTATTTATGGCTGCAAGAGAATACAACTTTGGAGAAAGTGTCGCTTATGGACTAGGAGCAGGGTTTGGTTGGTTTTTAGCAATTATTGCGATTGCGGCAATTCGTGAAAAAATTAAATATTCTAATGTGCCTCCAGGCTTACGAGGTCTAGGAATGGCATTTTTGCTGACGGGATTAATGGGGATGGCGTTTATGAGTTTGATGGGAATTGATCCAGCAGCGTTTTAATATTGTAAAAAATCCAAATATTTAATATCAAATATCTAATTCATATGATACCTATTTTTGGAGCAGCGGAAATGTGGCAAATTGGAGCAGCAATTATTGCATTTAGTGGTGTAATTGCAGGACTTTCCTATATGTTGATTGCCGCTAGAAAAAAACTAGTCCCTCAAGGGGATGTAAAGATTATAGTTAATGGAGATTCTGAAAATCCATTATTAGTACAACCAGGAGTTTCTCTTTTATCGGCATTATCAGATAAGAGTGTTTTCTTACCCTCTGCTTGTGGTGGTGGCGGAACTTGTGCGATGTGTGAATGTCATGTACTAGAAGGTGGGGGTGATGTATTGCCTACAGAGATGAATCACTTGACAAGAAAAGAAGCAGCAGAACACAAACGATTAGCTTGTCAGGTAAAGGTCAGACAAGATATGAAAATAGAGATTCCAGAAGAGATTTTTGGTATTAAAAAGTGGGAGTGTGAGGTTGTCTCTAATTATAATGTAGCATCGTTTATAAAGGAGTTTGTGGTGAAATTACCAGAAGGTGAAACATTAGACTTTAAAGCAGGAGGATATATTCAAATCGATGTTCCTAAGGTTGAAGTCGATTTTGGAGGGATAGATATTAAGGCGCACCCTAGAATGGGGAAGAAACCAGATGAATTCCAAACGGAATGGGATAAGTTCAACTTATGGCCATTGAAAATGAATAATCCTGAGCCTATATTCAGGGCTTATTCTATGGCAAATCACCCAGCAGAAGGAAACATAATTATGTTGAATATTCGGATTGCTACACCACCATGGGATAGAGCAAAAAATGAATGGATGGATGTGAATCCTGGGGTTTGTTCTTCATATGTATTTAGTAGAAAACCTGGGGATAAAGTAACGATTTCAGGGCCTTATGGAGAATTTTTTATTAAGGAAGAATCTAAAAAAGAAATGGTTTATATTGGAGGAGGAGCAGGGATGGCACCATTGCGTTCACACCTTTTTCATTTATTCCATACCTTAAAAACGACGGACAGAAAAATATCTTATTGGTATGGAGGTAGAACGAAGAGGGAGTTGTTTTATATTGAAGATTTCAAAAAGATTGAAGCGGAATTTCCGAACTTCAAATTCTATATCGCTTTAGATAATCCGCTTCCTGATGATAATTGGAAAGTTAAGGAAGACATTAACGATGAAGATGGTGATGGATTTAAAGGATACATTATGCAAGTATTATATGATGAGTACTTGAAGTCACATCCAGAACCAGAAGAAGTAGAGTATTACTACTGTGGTCCTCCTGCAATGGCAAATTCTATTATGACTAAACTAGATGACCTAGGTGTACCAGAAGAAAATATTGCTTTTGACGATTTTGGTAGCTAGAGTTTTAATTTATATATAGAGTAAACAAAGCTATAACTTCATTCTTTTATAAATGTCGTTATATTTTTTCAAAAAATGTATAGTAAGCCTTTACTATACATTTTTGATTGTTTTGCATTTTCTTTTCAATATATAATTAATAGAACTATTATTAAAATTTTAATACTAGATTAGGAAAACAAATAATTAATATCTAGTTTTAGGAATACTATATTTTATAGCATTATCAATGCTACTAGCTGATAAATACAATAAAAAATCATACAAGTATGGGGTCAAAAAAATTATATGAAAAAGAAAAAAGTCAATACTTAGAAGATAATCCTACATGGCATGTTGAAGATTCACCTTGGAAAGCAAAACAGATCCATAAAATATTAAATCGAAATTCACTTGATTTAAAATCTGTTGCCGAAATTGGTTGTGGTGTTGGTGAAATATTGAATCAGTTGCATACATTACTAGCGGATGATATTATTTATACAGGATATGATATTGCACCTGATGCTATCAAATTGGCAAAGCCAAGAGAAAAAGAACGACTTAAATTTAAACTAGAGAATCTTCTTGAAGTAGATGCTTATTTTGATCTATTGTTAATGATAGATGTATTTGAACACGTTGAAGATTACTTGGGTTTTATAAAAGCCTGTAAGGGGAAGTCGAAATACATGATTTTTCATATACCTTTAGATATCCATGTTCAAGGAATATTGAGAAACTTGCCAATGCGAATGAGAGAAAAAGTAGGGCATTTACATTATTTTACAAAGGATACAGCTATTAGTACGCTGGAAGATTGCGGATATGAAGTTATTGATTATTTTTATACGGCGGGGTCTATTGATTTGCAAAAAACGTTCAAGTCAAAACTATTGTCTTTGCCAAGAAGAATAATGTATAAAATAAATAAAGATCTAACTCAAAATTTACTAGGAGGTTTCTCATTATTGGTTTTAGCAAAAAATAAATAAAGGCAGAAAGATAGGATACTTATAAAAGAAATTACTATGCAAGGTGATGTACCATCAAAGAAAAAAGTACCTTTCAATGTCAATAAAGATCTGCACAATTACCTTAGAAAATATGGACGGATAAGCCATAGTAAAATTCAGTACGATGACCTATTAAGATTTAATACATCTGTACCTTTGTTGAATACGGAAGGAGAGGATACTTTATGGGAAACAGTATACTACGATCAATCTGATCGTCAATTTTTAGAAAAGGCATTAACTGAAATATACGCTTTATTAAAAACGGATGGAGATACAAAAGTATTAGAACATCTAGGCGTGGCTAGAATTGATTATTGTTTATTTGGTAATACTAATCCTTTTAGAGTTAGAATTATTAATCGTTTTAATGATAATTATGACCACTTTTATATAAAAAAGACGGATGCTTCTAGGATATATGGTTTAGAGTTAGAACACATTTTATCTCCTAATCGAATCGTCTACCTCGTAGATAACCGTACTTTGATTGAAGAACATATAGCTGGGATTCCAGGAGATACATTTATAGAAAATAATTTAAACGAAACGCCATTTAACAAAATAAGAATAGCTAAGGAGTTTGTAAAGTTCAATGAGCGTTGTTTTGTTCGTTTATTGGGGGATATGAGAGCCTATAATTATGTAGTGGATATTACACCTGATATAGAAGGTTCACAATATCGTATTCGGGCGATAGATTTTGATCAACAATCTTATGAAGGCAAAAAGAGCTTCTACCTACCTCAGTATTTTAAAGAAAACAATCCGATTATTTTTTTAGGGATTCAACATATGAAACCCGAAACGGTTATTCAATACCAATTAGAAGAAAGAAGTTTAATTGCCACTCGTGTTAAAGCATCAAGAGATCGACTTAGGGAATTAATTATGATAATGATGAAAGATACGATTTCTGATGAAGAAAAGGTCACACAATTACGAGAAGAACTATCCTATCATCATAAAAATGATAGCTTTTTAAAGTGTAAGAACATGGGAGAAATCGTATTGAAAAATATAGAATTAATCTTGAAAAAAGATTTTAAACAAAGCATTATTGTAGAATAAATACCAACACAATATTCTACAATAAGACCTATTTTAAAAACCCTAGTATGGTTAGCTTATAAAGTTACTTTAGCACCAACATTTAAGGAAACTCTATTGATTCTATCATGATTTGGAGCTAACCCTGCTCCAAAGAAAGTATGTGAATAGGTTGGTTCAATAAATAAACCAAAGCGATTATTTAAAACCTTTTCAACGCCAAAACCAATATTTGCACTAATGTAATGATTGTCTTTAAACCTAGACAATAGGTTTTGTTGTGTGTCCGACGTAAATAATCCTACTTCGTAACTTGGAGAAACATTATCAACTAATCGAGACTCACCAACAATATGAAGTATTTTATCTACTTTTGCTGAGGCAACTAGATTCATCGCACCACCACCTTTTGCATAAAATTTCCAATCATCTACTGTTGCAAAATTATAGGCAAATGCAACAGGTAGACTAAGCATATTATATTCAATATTATCGATGTATTGTAACTTAATATCAACAGCAGAACTAGTGACTTCACTTATCGGTTTGGGCTTGTAAGATAAAAAAGAATAGGCTAATCCCGTTTCAATTTCCCACCGATCTTTTTGAACTCCAAAAGAAACTCCTCCAGTATAACCATCAGTCAAAAGTTTATAACTTTGTATTTCTTCGTCTTTGTAAGGAGCCATGATAATATTTGCATCGGGTCTGAAATACATACCAAAACGAAGTTTTTTGGTTTTAGGCAAAATAACTTTGATATCCCTTTTGGTATTATCGACTACTTCAAAACCTCCAAAATCATTAACAGATGCAATTTCTTCAGTTTCCATTATCATTTTATCTTCCATGATAACTTTAGGAGAATCAAAATCTAATTCGCTCAAAGTCGATTTTTCGATTTTTTCAACTTTTTCTACAATGGGTACTGTGCGATTTTCTTCACGTTCTTTTTTAAGAATAGGAGTAGTAGCTTGAATAGGAATTGATGCTACCGTAGAATATGTAGAAATAGCTTTTGTTTGTACAGGTAATGTACTAATTGTATTCTGCTCCGTTGAACTATTTATGGTATTTTCAGCTTTTGCAAAAATGATAGTCTTAGGTCGTTCTGTAGTCTTAGGCTGTTTTTCTAGAGGAACTTTTGTAGGTTGCCGCTCAATCTTATCTATAGATTTAGATTGTTCAATCATAGGTGATGGTAAAGATTGAGGAGAAATAACATTAAGATTAGGCTTAAAAGGGGGGGCTGGTATGTTGCTTTTTCCTATAGGTAAAAACTGAGTTATCGTGAACACGAGTAGAAGCATCAAGGCAATTTCAATTCCCTTAATAAGTATAATGCGCTCCCTCAACTTCTCTTCCTGTTCGAGTCGTTCTTCCATCAAGTCCCAATCCTCTGGATTGTACTTGACCTCTATATCCTCAAGTTCTTTTTTAATAAAATCATCAAAGTAATTATTCTCCATATTCCGTATATTTTGACGATATCGCTTCTTTTAATTTTAATCGTGCTTTAACTAAATTTGACCTAGACGTACTCTCTGTAATACCCAATTGTTGTGCCACTTCTTTATGGGAATAACCTTCAATAACATATAGATTAAAAACCATTCGATAAGCAGGAGATAATTGTTGAACAGCAGCTAAAATTTCTTTTTCTCCAATTTGACTATCAGCATCTGCAATAGTAGTGGATTTCTGCTGTGCATTTTCTAAATCCTCTGTTCGTCGCCTTGTATTTTTTCTATAAAAATCTATAGATGTGTTGACCATTATTCGTCGAATCCAAGCATTTAGAGAAGTTCCAGGATTATATTTTGAAATATTTTTGAAAACTTTTATATAGCCTTCATGTAATATATCACGAGCGTCTTCGCTATTATTTGAGTAACGTAAGCAAACCCCCATCATCTTACTGTATGAGTCCTCATATAGTTTTTTCTGTGCCCAGCGTTCTTTACGAATGCAGGCAGCGATGAAATTTTGCTCTTCGTGTTTCAAAGATAAAACGATGTTCATTGATTAATCATTTAAAATTAAACCAAAACGCCGTATTTTGCAATTGTTAATTCATTAAAATGGCAAATGTTTTAACGCTGATACGACAATTTAACGCTTTGGCTCATCCAAATGCTGCCAACATTTAGATGAAAATAGTGTGTTTTTTATTTTTCCTAGGTGATTTCCCCTTGACTTATAAGCATTCCCTAGTCTGATGCTCATTTTGCCAATGCTAACGTCCGAAAAATGCGAGATGTCTAGTCGGTTTTTATCCTTTAACGTATCGTTAACTATTTTTATATGAACATTTCTACAATTTATAGTATTCTTTTTGCTTCTCTAATATTGTTTTCTTGCAACACTCCCATATCTAATTCAGCGATTTCCTACCATAAAATATCAGGAAAGACAATGGGAACTTCCTATAATATTACCTATCAGTCTTCAATAAAACCCAACAAAATTCAAAAAGATATAGATAGTATTTTATGGCATATTGATCAGAGTGTATCAACCTACAATAAAACTTCTTTTATTACTAGCTTTAATCAAAGCCAAAAAGACAATTTTTTCTTTAATCCTACGCCCTTAGAAAAACATTTTGTGGATAATTTCATAGCCTCAAAAGAAGTCTTTAAATATACAGATGGCTATTTTGATCCTACGGTTATGCCTTTAGTCAACTATTGGGGGTTTGGATATAAAGAAAGGCGAAAATTAAATCCATCAGACAGTACAACAATTCAAGAAATATTAACTTACGTTGGATTGGATAAGCTAGAATTATTAACAGAGAAAACAGAACTGAATCTAATAAAAAAAGATAAGCGTATGGAATTAGATTTTAGTTCTATTGCTAAAGGGTATGGGGTAGATATGCTTGCAAAGTGGTTAAGGAAAAAAGATATTCAAAATTACTTGGTAGAAATCGGAGGAGAAACCCTTGCTAAAGGAGTGAATCCTCAAAATCGAAATTGGATTGTAGGCATTAATATACCCAAATCTAAAGCTAATTTAAAAGCTTTTTTTAGGAAAGTATCCCTAGAGAATAAAGCAGTTGCTACATCAGGGAATTATCGGAATTTTTATATATTTAATGGTAAAAAATATGCTCATACCATTAACCCCAAAACAGGCTATCCTGAAATTAACTCCTTATTGAGTGTTTCTGTTTTGGCAGACGATTGTATGACAGCCGATGCTTTTGCTACGGGATTTATGGCAATGGGATTAGAAAAGGGATTTCGACAAGCACAAGTTCTTGAAAAAATTGAAGCACTTTTTATTTACAATGATGAATATGATCGGATGAAAGTTGTGAAAACCAATGGTTTTACAGATATAGAATAATATTTAAAACTGTTCATCTAGTATATCAGGAGAAGAAGGAATTTTGACAATAGGATCAACAGTCGTATTTAATTTTAAGGCTATCCTATAAAAAAAGATGCCAAGTAGAAAGTTCAAAAAAACAAAAGCAATCAATATCGTATTGATGGCCCAGTCTTCTTTTAGGAGGTATAGAAAATTGGTAAATAGTCTATTCAACATTGAACCAAAATAAAAATCTACATAACGCATTAATAAGGTAATGAAAAGGGCAGGGTAGAGATAATTAATAGAAATGTTTTTGAATTTTAATACCCTATAATTAACTAAGGCAACTAGGAGAATAGAAAAAATCATCATTGCATAGGAAAGAACATTTAAATTAGAAGAAGATAAATAGTTTAATCGAAAAATATTTTGAATAGAAATATAAAAAATAGCACTAGATAGGAACATAAACAGGAAATACCCTGCTATGCCCAATATAAAGGTTAAAAAAGCTTTGCTTTTTAGAATGTTATTCATTTGGATTAGACTATCATTATGATAAAAATTCTACTATCAAGTCTGCTGTTTTTTGTGATGCACCTGCAAATCCAAGTTTATGTTTCAAGCGTTTATAATCGTCTAGGATTGGTTGAACAAGAGAGGGATGTAATAGCTTCCCTAGCTCAGATTGAAGGTTGTTTTTATTGAATTCTCCTTGTATTAATTCGGTTACAGAAAGTTGGTCAAGTATCAAGTTGACAAGAGATATGTATTTTACGTTTATTAACCGTTTGGCTATCCAGTATGAAATCGTACTGCCTTTATAGCAGACGACTTGAGGAACTTCGAAAAGTGCTGTTTCCAACGTTGCTGTTCCTGATGTTACTAATGCTGCTTTGGAATGCTGCAAGAGATCATATGTCTGGTTCTGGACGATTCGAATCGCTTTATTACCGATTAAATTTTTATAAAAATTCAAGGGCATAGAGGGAGCACCTGCAATGACAAATTGATACTTTTTTTCAAAATTGGGCATAATAGATAACATCCCTTCCAGCATTCTTGTAATTTCCTGTTTTCGACTACCAGGCAATAGGGCAATGATGGGTTTTTGCCCGAGTTGATTTTTAATTAGGAAATCGTTGGTTTTAACCTTCGTATTGACCACATCGAGTAGGGGATGCCCTACAAAATCAACTTCTACATCATATTTTTTATAAAAATCTTTTTCAAAAGGAAGGATGACAAACATCTTGTCTACTATGCGTTTGATTTTATGAACCCTCCTAGAATTCCAAGCCCATATTTGAGGAGAGATATAGTATAAAACTTTGATGTTTTGTTTCTTTGCCCAATCTGCTATTCGTAGATTAAAACCTGGATAATCAATTAGTATTAAAGCATCAGGTTGATACTTATGAATATCCTGTTTGCAGAAGCGAATATTTGCTAATATCGTACGAATATTTTTAGCGACTTCATAGAATCCCATAAAGGCTAAGTCTTTATAATGCTTCACCAATTGCCCTCCAGCGGCTTCCATCAAATCGCCTCCCCAAACTCTAAACTCACCATCAATATCTTTATTTTTGAGGGCTTTTATCAAGTTAGAACCGTGCAAATCACCTGATGCTTCTCCAGCAATGATATAGTATTTCATTCGTATTTTTTATAAAACCTTAAAATAGAATGCCCATACAAAAACCAATATCATCGTTACGGTAATTGTTCCTCTTAGGGCTTTGTCCATCCGACGTCGTTTAAAATACTGTACCGCTATTAGATTAGTACAAATCGAAATTAGATAACTCAACTGTTGGCTAAATTGAAAAATCTCTCCATCTTTATCTGTTAGCCCCATATTAAACATAATTTGGTTGATACCCAACCATAAAAAGTAGCCTCCAATAGGTACTAGTAAGCCTACGATTATTCCAAAAATTAATGAATCTCTTTCCATATTAATACCTCCTCTTTCCTTGATATTTTATTAAATCTTCTAATGCCTCTAAATCTTGCTCATTCTTCAAAAGTGCGTGTGTATGTGGCGGAAGCTCTTCTAAAATGTTAAAACTTTCAAGGTCTGTTCCTTGTAATTTTTCCATTAACAACAATTTTAACCAATCTATCATTTCACTAGTAGAAGGGCGTTTTTTAAGTCCTTTTATATCTCGTAAATCAAAAAATATTTTGATAGCATTATCTACTAATTCTTGTTGAATACCATAAAAGTGAACATCGACAATGCGTTGCATTGTCTCTTTGTCTGGAAAACGAATGTAGTGGAAAAGACAACGCCGCAAAAAAGCATCTGGCAATTCTTTCTCGTTATTGGAAGTGATGATAACGATAGGACGATTTTTAGCTTTGATGGTCTTTTGCAATTCGTAGCAATAAAATTCCATTTTGTCTAACTCTAGGAGCAAGTCATTCGGGAATTCTATATCAGCTTTATCAATTTCATCAATCAACAACACAACCGTTTCATCCGAGTCAAAGGCTTCCCATAGTTTACCAGGTTTGATATAATTGGCAATCTCATTTACGTTTTGATCCCCCAATTGCGAGTCTCTTAAACGAGAAACTGCATCGTACTCATATAAGCCCTGTTGAGCAGTAGTCGTTGATTTTACGTGCCATGTAATGATACGTTTATTGAGTGCTTCAGCGATTTCGTGTGCTAGTAAGGTCTTACCTGTGCCAGGTTCTCCTTTAACAAGTAAGGGCTTTTTTAAATGGATAGCAGCATTGACCGCAATTTGTAGTTCTTTAGTTGCAATATATTTATCTGTACCTTGAAAATTTTGCATAATCGAATTTAATTTTTTAACCAAAAACCCATAAAACAATCATTGCTACAATAGCTGGACCACCTTGAACCATCAGAATTTTCTTATCTGCCGAATAAGCACCATAAAGTGCTGCTACAATCACACAACCTACAAAAAACACTGCATTATTGAAAGACCATTGAGGATCGGTTATGAAGATTGACCAAAGCAATCCTGCTGCTAAAAAGCCATTATACAATCCTTGATTGGCAGCTAAGGCTTTTGTGGGTTCAAAAAGTTCTCTAGGAATACTTCGAAAGACTTTTGGTCCTCTTGTTGTCCAAGCAAACATCTCTAACCATAAAATGTAGATATGCTCAAAAGCCACAAGTGCAACGAATATTTTACTGATAGTACTCATTATTTAAGGATTATTTTTCTACAATTACTTTAAAGGTAGTATCTAAAGGATTTAAAAATTGCTTTAAGATAGTAAAATATTCCTTGCCGTATTTTAAATAAAATCCCAAAAAATTATCATGTCGCTCTTGTAGCCCTTCATTTGGAAAAAGTTTCTGTTTAAGGTTTCTAATTTTATTAAGTTGAACTTCTTGTTTTTGCTTTTCGGCTTTTAGCAACTTATGCTCTAAATATCCTAGACTTTTAAGTTGTTTAGTCGCTTCGGCTAAGACTGTTTTTTCTAGTGATTGGTCTATATTTTGTACTTTTTTTTGAATATTTTTAAAAATAGATTCCAATTGTCCTTTTTCAACATTTAATTCTAAGGATTCATGGGCTTGTTGATGAATAAAATCCTTGATTAAGGGATCTGTATTATTAAAAATAGTTTGAATTGAAAACTCTAATTGATTTATCTTTTTATACATATTTTTATCAATCCACAAAACAGAATCCCGTCGCATTAACATTGGGAAATTTACCCCAAAAGCCTCAAACTGTGTTTTACGTTCAAGCCAGTAAGCAATTTCACCACCACCACCGATATAGGCTAAATTAGGTAAAATAACTTCTTGAAATAAGGGGCGCATAACCACATTAGGGCTGAATTTTTCTGGATGATTTTCAATTTCAGCTTCCATTTCAGTAGAGGTGAAAGTCAAGTTTTGTCCGAGGACTTTGTATTGTTCTCCTTCTTGAACGATTCGTTCACGATACTGCTCGCCTAAATAGAAAAAATTAATATCCCTTACAAAAGCCTGTGCCTTAAAACCCGCTTCTTGGAGTTCAGTTTGCGTTTTTGAAATTAAGGGTTTAGAAATCTGTTTAAAGATTTCTTTTTTGATATGAGGTATAAAAAGTGCTTTTAAAACAGGGACAGCAGGGTTTAAAACGATCAGACCATCTTCCCCAAAAAGATCGTTAACCAAATGAATAATCGAATCTGCATAAAGCTCATGTTGAGTGTGTGCATTTTCTAGGAGTTTATAAATCGAAAGCGCATTTTCTGAATCGCCTAAAGTAGTTTTTAATTCTTGTAATACGGGAAGGATTTTCTGTGTTTGCATTCTTCCCACAGCACCATTTTCTCCACTTTCCCAAATATATTTTTTATTAAATAAATTAAAGTGATTCACCTCCTCAAAATCATGGTCTTCTCCTCCTGTTATGAATACGGGCACAAAATGAAAATGGGGATAATATTCATTTAATTGTTTCACAAGATTTATAGTAGAAATTATTTTATAAATAAAATATAATGGTCCTGTAAAAAGACTCGGTTGGTGTGCTGTTGTAATTGTAAAGGTTTTTTTATCTAATAAAGATTGTATGTTTTTTTCTAAAACTGCGGATACTTGAAGCCCTTCATATTGTAAGTTTAAAGCGTTTACCAGTACTTCCCGATTAATAAGATCTTTTTGTTTATCTCTAATAACATCTTTAAAAGATTTGATATTTACGTCATATTTATAAAATGGGCTTAGATTTTTTTGCTTAGTGGTATAAGCAATGTCTCTTTTAGAGAGATATGGTATTTGGTTGAAAGGTATTTTTTCTAAAATCATTTTCTAGAGAAATTTGACAAAAAACACGTTTTAATAAAAGAGCAAATTTGGCGAATTTCAAGGACAAATAGCGTCTTTGAAACTACATTCTAAAAAATAATATTATTTTAGCGAAGTTGTTAGATAACGGATTTTTTGATTTAAAAATAAAACTATGTATATCCTAGCCCTTGACCAAGGTACAACTTCTTCTCGTGCTATTCTTTTTGATGAAAATGGTTCAATTGTCGCTTCAGAACAACAGGAGTTTACCCAAATTTTCCCTAAACCAGGATGGGTAGAACACGATGCGGAAGAAATATGGCAAACACAACTTATTGTTGCTGCAAATGTCCTTAAAAATAATGGACTAACCGCTAAGGATATAGCAGCTATCGGGATAACCAATCAAAGAGAAACGACTGTTGTTTGGGATAAAAATACAGGAAAACCGATTCATAATGCTATCGTATGGCAAGATAGACGGACGGCGGGGATTTGTGACCAACTTAAAGCAGACGGAGAGGAAGCCTATATTCGAGACAATACAGGTCTAGTAGTCGATGCGTATTTTTCAGGCACTAAAGTGAAGTGGTTATTGGATAATGTTGAAGGCGCAAGAGCTAAAGCTGAAAATGGAGACTTGTTATTTGGGACAATTGATACTTGGTTGGTTTGGAAGCTAACAGGCGGAACTACACACATTACGGATTATTCCAATGCCTCTAGAACACTTTTATATAATATTAAAAAATTAGAATGGGATAGTCATTTACTATCTATTTTAAATATTCCTTCAAGTGTACTTCCCGAAGTGAAACCTTCGAGTACAGTCTATGGGAAAACAACGGAATCCTTATTTGGCGGGGCTATACCAATTGCAGGAATCGCAGGCGATCAACAAGCAGCACTTTTCGGACAAGCCTGTCATAAACAAGGAATGGCTAAAAATACATATGGGACGGGCTGTTTTATGTTGATGAATACAGGGGAACAACCTGTTGCTTCGAAATCAGGATTACTAACTACAATCGCTTGGGGATTAGATGGAAAAGTAACTTATGCTCTTGAAGGAAGTGTTTTCATAGCTGGGGCTGCTATACAATGGTTGAGAGATGGCTTGAAAGTGATCGACGATTCTCCAGATTCGGAGTTTTATGCGATGAAAGTCCCCACCACAGAGGGCGTTTATGTTGTGCCAGCATTTGCAGGGCTAGGTGCGCCATACTGGGATATGTATGCTAGAGGAGCGATATTTGGATTGACCAGAGGTTCTTCAAAAGCACATTTGATAAGAGCAACATTAGAATCTTTAGCTTATCAAACAAGGGATGTTCTTGGAGCAATGCAAAAAGATTCAGGCGTCGAGTTAAAGACACTAAGGGTAGATGGAGGTGCTAGTGCGAACAATCTACTGATGCAGTTTCAATCAGATATATTAGCCACAACCGTAGAGCGTCCAAGTATTATAGAGACTACGGCTTTGGGAGCAGCTTATTTGGCAGGTTTGGCAGTAGGTTTTTGGACAAAGGAAGACATCGAACAGAAATGGCAATTGAATAAAGCATTTAATCCAAAAATGGAAGAACAACTGAAAGAAAAATTGTACAAAGGTTGGCAAAAAGCAGTAAAAAGAACGATGGATTGGGAAAAAGAAGATTGATTTATTATTGATAAACAGTATTCAAATTACAACTTTTTTACCTACTTTTACAAAAATAAGTAATCTCACTACTTTTGCAATTACACTAAACATTTTATTATAAATTATTATATTTTAGAAATATTCCAAGATGGGTGTTATCATTTCATTGTTAAATCATAAAGGAGGGGTTGGAAAAACAACCTCGGCAATTAATATTGGAGCTGGATTAGTTGAATTAGGTAAAAAAGTATTGCTAGTTGATTTAGATCCCCAAGCTAACCTAACCTTGTCTTTAGGCATTCCTCGTCAAGAGGTATCTATTTATGAAAGTATTCGTGGCGAATCAGAACTGATGCCTTTTACCTATAAAGAAAACTTTGATGTTGTAATTTCAACATTGGATTTATCTGGTGCTGAAATGGAATTAGTCAACGAGGCAGGAAGAGAATTTATCTTACGAGAATTATTTGAACCAGTAGAGGAAGAATACGACTTTATCATTATAGATTGTCCACCTTCACTAGGACTATTGACTTTAAATGCTTTGACCTGTAGCGATTTTGTGTATATACCATTACAAACGCAATTTCTAGCACTACAAGGACTAGCAAAATTAAAACAAGTCGTCGATAAGGTTCGATTAAGATTGAATAAAAAATTGCAGATAGGAGGCGTTATTGCAACGATGTATGATTCTAGAAAAGTATTGAATAGAGACGTTATTGAAACAATCATTAAATACTTCGGAGATAAGGTTTTCAAAACCTACATTCGGGATAATGTGGCATTAGCAGAAGCTCCTGCTCAACGAAAAGATATTTTTTCGTATAGTGCTAAAAGTAAAGGAGCAGAGGACTATTTGGCACTATGCCATGAAATTATAGAACGAGTAGAAGCGGTTGAAGCATAAGTATTTTTTAACAAAAAAAATTTTTCAATTTTGGCAAAGAAAAATTTTACAGATGGATTAGATGGTCTTTTTAATAATAATGATTTTAAAAAAGACGAAATAGTTTCAACAGAGTCAGCAGAGCCTGTTGAAAAGAAAGAAGTCGTAGCTAGAAAAAAACGTAGTTCAAGCCGCAAAAACTTTACTTCGGATTTGGATGTGCTTTTTCAAGAAAGTATAGAGGAAGCTGTTATAGAGAAAACGCAAAAACTTAAGAAACAAACGAATCCTACAAAGGAACGTACAAAATCAAGACAAAAGTTAAAAAGAACGTTTAGCGGTTTGGATGCATTGATTCGACAAACCGTAGATTCGAGTCAGTTGAAAGTAGAGAAAACGGAAAAAGGTAAAAAACGTCTAACGGTTACTTTAGATAAAGAGCAACTCGTTAAATTCAAAAATGTGGCTCGTTTGAAAAAAACATATTTGAAGGATATTATTAGTCAAATGGTAGACGATTATATTCAGAAAAATGCTTAAGCTTTGTGTACTAGATATTTTTGATACCAAAAGGTTTGTAAAAGCCCTCTAACTACCATAAAAACGACTAGAGACAACCAAAGCCCATTATTTCCCATAGGACGACTCAAAACATAGCTTGTTAAGAAAAAAACAAGAGACCATAGCATGGTATTCCTCATGGCTGTTGAAGCTGTCAAACCTACAAAAATACCGTCCCATATATAACAAGCAAAGCCAAAAATAGGGAATATTATAATCCACCATAAATAGGGTAGAGCTGCTTTTATGACTTCTGTTTGATTTGTGAAAAGATAAAGTAATTGCCTTCCAGCAAAGAAATAACCTAATGTAAAAAGCAATGCCATCACACCTCCCCAAATAAAAGATAATTGAATGGCTTGTTTGAGTTTGTTGTATTGTTTTGCTCCGAGGTATTTTCCAACTAAACTCTCTGAGGCATAGGCAAAACCATCGATGCCGTAGGACATCCAATTTACATATTGTAGGAAAACTTGATTAATGGCTAGGATCAGTACGCCTTCACTCGATGAGCGATTATAGAAAAAACCAAAAGCAAAAATTAGACAAAATGTTCGAATAAAAATATCCCGATTCAGACTCATAAATTGTTTAAAGGCTTGCCATTCAAAAATCGCTTTTTGACTCAAGTTTTTTAGTAGATAACCATATCTTTGATAAAATAAAAGAATGGCTACAAGCATACCGACATACTGAGCGATAACCGTACCCCAAGCTACTCCGTCAACTGTCATTCCATAGTGTGTTACTAGAACATAATTGGCTATGATATTGACAATATTGACAACAATTGTAAGGATGAGAGGAATGATTGCATTTTGCATTCCAAAGAACCAGCCCATTACTGCATAAGAAGCAAGTGTTGCTGGAGCAGCCCAAATTCTTATGTAGACATACTTACGGACAAGGTTTTCAGTTTCTGCATTGGCTCCTGATAACCATATACTCGCTTCACTGATAGGGTATTGTAAGACAAGAATTAAGAAAGCACTGCCTAGTGCAAACAATGTAGCTCTTCCTAAAATATTAATAATATTGGAAGGATTATTATTGCCATAAGCTTGTGCCGTTAATCCTGTTGTTCCCATCCGTAAAAAACCAAAACTCCAATAGATAAAATTGAATATCATAGAACCCAAGCCAACTGCGCCAATATAAGCTGCGGAATCTAACCGCCCCATCAAAGCGGTATCTACTGAACTTAGTAAAGGAACAGAGATATTACTGATAATATTGGGAATGGCTAATTTTAGGATTTCTTTATTCATATTCGAGTGCAAAAGTCGATTTTCATCCTAAATTATCCTAATTTGCGGTCTTAAATATACTGTAAATTAAGTTAATTGATATTTTTGAACAATGAATTTTTATTCAAGTTGAGGCGTGACACAGCCTGATAGCCTTAGCTATCAAGGCGAGTACACAACGACAAGTTGGAGAAAAAAGCATGGTCAAAAGTTTAAGAAATTTAGTTTACAGTGTATTAAATTTATTGATTAGAATATTTAAAAAATGGATGGTAAAAAAGTTATCGAATCAAGAACTATAATGACAGAAATGATTATGCCCAATGATACCAACCCAATTGGTAACCTCATGGGGGGAAATCTACTGCGTTGGATGGATATTGTAGGTGGGATTTGTGCAGGAAGACATTGTGAAGCTGTTGTCGTTACCGCAAGTGTTGATCATGTATCTTTTAGTAAGCCTATTTTAAATGGCGATGTGATAACTTTAGAAGCCGTAGTGACAAGAGCATTTAATACCTCTGTAGAAGTCTATGTTCAAGTTTTTGCGAGCAATGTTAAGGGGAAAGAGAATAGGAGGAGTAACCATGCTTACTTCACCTTTGTCGCAATTGATGATGAAAATAAAAAACCGATTAAAGTACCTAGAGTTATTCCTTTGTCAGATGAAGAAGAAAAACGGTATGAATCTGCTGTTCGTCGTCGTCAGGTTCGACTTATTCTTAGTGGTCGAATGAAACCAGAAGAGGCTACTGAGATTAAAGCTATGTTTGATAATATTTAAAAACTGTTACTTTCTTAAACTTTCTCATTATAGAATTATATCAATAAATTTTTGCAAAACAAACTATAATGATGAAAGAAATAATGCTTTTCATTTTAGCACTATCCTTGTGCCTATCTGTAAAAGGACAAATTGAGTCTGAGAGTGATGAAGTAGCTCTAGCTGCTCCTATGGACGATATTGTTGAACGACGAATTAGTAAGGAAAGAAGGCTTTTGAACTATTCAAAACTTCAAGAAAATGATGTTTTTTGGTCAAAAAGAGTCTGGAGGGTTATAGATGTTAGAGAAAAAATAAACTTAGCGTTTAAATATGAACCACAACCCCTAATAAAAATAATATTGGATGGCGTGGAAAATGGAGATATTGATGTATATGGAACCGAAGATGATAAGTTTACTTATCGTTTGAGTCAAGATGAAGTGCAAAGTATGATTTTTGAAACGGACACCATTCCTGTTATTGATCCTGAAACCTATAAAACAACTTATAAAGTCGTCTCTAATAGTTTGGATTATCAAAGTGTCAAGCGTTATAGAATAAAAGAAATGTGGTATTTTGATTCTAAATCATCTTCCTTAAACGTTCGGATTTTAGGTGTCGCACCACTAAAAGAAGTCTATGGGGAACGTGGTGAATTTAGATATGAAACACCGATGTTTTGGATTTATTTTCCTCATGCAAGAAGTACGCTGGCTAGGCATACTGCCTATAATCCACACAATGACGAAAGCCAAATGTCATGGACCGATATATTTGATATGCGTTATTTTTCTAGTAATATTATTAAAGTATCCAATGAATTTGATAGGAAGATTGATTCCTATTTATCAGGAACAGATAGATTACTAGAAGGACAAAAAATCAAAGATGAAATCTTCAATTTTGAACAAGATATGTGGGAGTATTAACCTTCTACTATTTTTTTACTAAAAATTCCTTCTTTATATGATAAGTACAAAATACTAATAAGGAATAATATTGAAAATAGCACAAAAATGGGTAAACCATAATCTAACCAAACTTTATCTAGCATAAAACCGTAGGCTTGTATAAAATAGAACAAGGCTATAGTCGAGGTGAGTCTGAAAAGTTCTAAGAGATATGCCCACCATTTATTTTCAGCTAATAAGCCGATACTTAGGGTAATAAGAACTATCCAACTTGCATATAAAACCTTAGGTAGAGAAGGGAAGTAGTTGACTTCAATTAAAAAATACATTACTGCAGCAATTGTAAATACAAATTGTAATAGAAGGTATATTTTTAAACTAAAAGGTATGGGAGTATCATACTTTTTGTAATTCTTATCGACGTCTTGCGGTTGTTTATAACCTCCTAGATAGTGTGGCATCCAACCAGGTTTTTTAAATAATATTTTAAAAAAATCTATGAGGTTTTTTGCTTTTGAAGATTGTTTAAACAAATCAATATAATGAGCAAAATTAGCATAGATAGGATTCCAACTTTTTAGCGGTACAGTAATGCCATAATTTGGTCGTTCTTCTTCTTCTTTAAATGTTCCAAACATTTTGTCCCAGATAATAAAAACACCAGCATAATTTTTATCAATATATTTAGGATCACGAGCATGGTGTACTCTATGATGGGAGGGGGTATTAAAGATAACTTCAAACCACCCCATTTTATCAATATGTTCAGTATGAATCCAAAATTGATAGAGTAAATTTAATCCAGAAACAATAACAAATGTAGTGGGATCAAAACCCAATATGGCTAATGGTAGGTAAAACATAAAAGCAAATAAAAAACTAGTAGAACTCTGACGTAGAGCAACAGAAAGGTTATAATCTTCACTTTGATGATGTACAACATGACCGCCCCAGAATAGACTGATTTCATGACTTTTGCGATGAAACCAATAATAACAAAGATCATAAGCAAAAAATAGAACGATATAGGTAAGCCAATTATTCGGAATATTCCAAATAGCAAAATTTTCGTATAAAAAGATATAAACACCAATCGTAACTATTTTTACAAATAAACCAGAAACTTGTGAAAGCATTCCTGTACTAATATTTGTAAAAGCATCACTAATACGGTAGGTTTTATTTTGAGTAAAATATTCAAAGATTAATTCTAATAGTATCAATCCAATGAACATTGGAATAGCAATCAGTACTGGATCTAGATTCATGGTTGGGCATTTTTAGTTAAAACTTATTCTTCCACATCATGGATTCAACAGGTTTAGTCGTTCTTTGGGTATATTTGGCATTTTTCTTTTTATTATAATAATTTTCAATATCACCATCAATCATAAAATAGATTAATTGACCAATAGGCATACCCGCATAAACTCTTACAGGATGCACACAAGAAATTTCTAAGGTCCAAGTATTACAAAAACCTACATCTCCTTTTCCAGCCGTGGCATGAATATCAATTCCTAGCCTTCCAATACTTGATTTGCCTTCTAAAAAAGGCACACTATTGTGTGTTTCTGTATACTCCTCAGTTACTCCAAGATACAAAGTTCCTGGTTGTAAAACAAACCCTTCTTTGCCGATTACAAGTTCTTGAATTTGGTTGTGTTTTTTGGCGTCTAGTATCTTATTTTTATAAACAGCTAGATATTTACCAAGATGGACATCATAAGAGTTTGTACCTAGACATTGTTGACGAAAAGGCTCTATAATGATCTCTCCTTTCTCTATAGCATCTAGTATTTTTTTGTCGGATAGTATCATATACTTATTTCTGATTGTTTATACAAATACGATGTTTTAGATGAGCAGCTCAATGTAAATATATATATTGCAGATTAAAAAAGTGTATTTTATAGTTATTGATAATATGTAATCTTAGTTCATAAACTTGTCACGTTTTTTAGGATTTTAGGAGAGTATTTTAAAGTTTAAAGTTGAATTATTGTGTTATAACACAATTATGAAACTTTAAATAAATTTTATGAAATCTCTTTATTTAATAAGAACAATATTAACTATTGTTGCTTTTTTTATTTTACTCTCTTCTCAATCATTTGCTCAATTAACCTTCCATAAAGATCTTGTTTTTAACAATGGGCAAAGTTCTGAAAAATTTGACTCTAATTTATCACAAATTGAATCAAATTTTAGAAAATATCCTCAGCAAAAAAGCATTTTTGATAATAATAGTCATTCTCTATATAATATCAAAGAGGATAAAGTCTTACTAGAATTATATTCAAATGATGGGGCTAGTCAATTTACGGAAGATTTAAAAAAAATTGGTTTTCAACAAGAAGAAAAATATGGTAAGATGATAACTGGTTGGCTTAGAATTGCAAATTTGGAAAAACTAGAAGAATTAGAAAATTTAGTGATAGTAAGACCTAGTTATAAACCCATTACACATATAGGGGTAACAACATCACAAGGAGATTCTGCACAATATTCTAGTCTAGCAAGATATACAGATGAAATAGATGGAGAAGGATCAAAAATTGGTGTTTTATCCGATAGTTACAATACTTTAGGTGGCGAGAATAGTGGGATATTATCTGGTGATTTACCAGGTCCTGCTAACCCGAATGGATATAATACTTCGGTTCAAGTAATTCGAGAGCATAGCGTAACAGCTAGTGATGAAGGTCGAGGTATGATAGAGATAGTACATGATGTAGCTCCAGGAGCAGAATTGGCATTTCATACTGCATTTGGAGGACAAAGTATTTTTGCAAATGGTATACTAGCGCTAGCGGCTGCAGGTTGTGATATTATTGTCGATGATGTCTCCTATCTAGCAGAACCATTTTTCCAAGATGGTATTATTGCTCAAGCCGTTAATACGGTTAAAGCTGCAGGTGTTAGCTATTTTTCATCGGCTGGAAATATGGGGGATAATTCTTATGAAAATTCATTTAACGATACAGGAAGTACCATAACCGTAAATGGAATAGTAGAGCGTTTACACGATTTTGGAGGCGGGGATATGAGACAGACGATTATTATTCCACAGGGAAGGCAATTTTTGATTTCATTCCAATGGTCTAATCCGTTTTTTTCAGTTAGTGGTGCGCCTGGAGCAGGCACTGATTTGAATTTTTATCTTTTACCGAAAGGGACTAATTCGATTGTCGCTGCTGGATATACAAATAACCTAGGAGGTGATCCTGTAGAAGTTGTGAATTATATAAATAATACAGCAGGGACGGAGTTTGAAATTATGATAACAACTAAAAGCGGGGCGATTCCAAGTAAAATAAAATACATTATTTATAGTTCGGGGATTACGATTGCAGAACACGATACCCAAAGTGGCACTATTGTCGGTCATGCAAATGCTGAAGGAGCAATTGCAGTTGGGGCAGCACATTATTTTAATACTAAGGCATATAATGGAACAGTAACAACAACGACTTCTTACTCTTCGATTGGTGGTGTGCCGATTCTATTTGATCAGGATGGCAATTCTGTAAGTGCTATTACTCGACAAAAACCAGAGATGATAGGACCAGACGGTGGGAATACGACATTTTTCGGATCAGATATAGGGTTTGATGCCGATGCCTTCCCTAATTTTTTTGGAACATCTGCGGCAGCACCCCATATTGCGGCAGCAACCGCACTTATCCGAGAAGCAGGTGCTAAAACAGATAGTGAGGCATTACAATCTATTTATGCTACCATACAAGACTTAAATATAGAAGGCTTTGATTACTTTACAGGATTTGGTGAAGTTAAAATTGATGCAGCAGTAACTTTTGCTAGGACGACGTTTCCTGTTGAACTGGTTTATTTTAATGCAGAGAGTGACGATAGGTTAATTTATTTGAGATGGGAAACTGCTACCGAAACAGATAATGAAGGGTTTATGTTGCAACAATCAATAGATGGTACTCGATACGAAGATGTTGACTTTATACATGGACAGGGGACAATAAGTTATAATTACACTTACTTTCATACCTTAAGGGTAAAACAAGCGGGGACATACTATTTTAGATTAATTCAAAAAGATTTTGATGGTAAGACTACTATTTTGCCAACGGTTCAAGTTAGAATTGAACCTCGACCCAACCGAATTTTTGTGTTTTCTGATCAAAATAAGCAAGCTACAATAACCGTAACGGCTGGGGAAGCAGCGAATTTCAACCTTATGGTTTATGATATGATGGGGCAGTTGGTTCATAGTCAACAAGGACATCTTTTAGAGCAAGAAATTAGAGAGATAAACTATGATGGGCTAAGAGCATCAGAAGGCTTATATGCTTATGTGCTTTATTTTAAAGGAGAGCGATTTATAAAAGAAGAAAAAGGGAAATTCTTCTTACATGAGTAAATTGAGTTTTTACAAAAAAGTAATGGGCATAAATTAAGGTGTATTTATGCCCATTACTTTTTTATTTATTAAACAACTTCTATAATTATTTATTTGCTTTAAATTTTTTGATAGCTTCCGTTAATTTAGGAACAACATCAAATAAATCAGCACAAACACCATAATCAGCAGCTTTGAAAAAAGGGGCTTCTGGATCTTTATTCACGACCACAATTACCTTAGAACTATTGACGCCCGCAAGATGCTGTATAGCACCAGAAATACCCACAGCTATATAAAGATTAGGTCGTATAGCAACACCTGTTTGACCAACGTGTTCGTGGTGAGGTCTCCAACCTGTATCGGCTACAGGACGAGAGCAAGCCGTCGTCGCACCCAATTCAGTAGCTAATTCTTCGATGATACCCCAATTTTCAGGACCTTTCATACCACGTCCAGCCGAAACTACCAGTTCAGCTTCAGGTAGGGGTACTGTACCTTTTACCGTATCTACTTCTTTTACGGTAAGTTTACTAGCAGGAATATCGACAGATAAAGATTCAACAGCCACATCACTTCCTACTTCTTCTGGTTGAAAACTATTCCCAATCAAAGAGAGTACTTTTTTAGTAGAAGTAATCTCATACTCTGCAATTGCTTTTCCTGAAAAAACATTCTTTTTTACCTTGAAAGAACCATCATTTGTAGGGATAGCGTTTGTACCTGCTACAGAACCTGCATCTAATTTAGCAGCTAAACGCCCTACTAATGCTTTCCCTTTCGCATTATGTGCTAAGATAATAACATCAGCACCTAATTTTTCGGCAGCTTGAGCAATAACAGCAGTATAAACTTGACTGTCAAAGTGTCCCAGCCCTGCACCATCTATATTATAAACTTTTGATGCTCCGTATTTTCCTAATACTCCTGCACCATTAACTGAACCAACAGTTAAAGCGATACAGTCTGTACCTAATACTTGAGCGACTTTGTGTCCGTAACTTACTGCTTCTAGGGCAGCTTTCTTGATATTGCCTTCTGGACTTTCGGCATATACTAATACTGACATAATTTTTTGATTTCGAGTTTTTAAATAACTTTAGCTTCCTCGTGCAATAAACGAATCAGTTCATCCATATTTTCAGGATCAACCATTTTTACAGCAGCCTTCCCCGCAGGAAGTTCATATTTAACTGGTGTAGAAGCATCGCTAACATCAATTGCTGGAACGACCTTTAATGGTTTACGCTTTGCCATCATAATACCACGCATATTCGGGATACGCTGTTCAGCCATTCCTTTAGCTGCACTAACTACAAAAGGAGTAGGCAGTTCAACGATCTCTTTTCCACCCTCAATCTCTCTTGCTACCGTTGCCACATTTCCGTTCATGTCCAATTTTGTCCCAAAAGAAATGTAAGACATATCAAGCAATTCAGCAAGCATTCCACCAATCTCTGAACCATTGTAATCAATCGTTTCTTTTCCTAAGAAAATGATGTCATAATTTTCAGCTTTTGCGAATGCCGCAATTTGTTTTGCAACGCCCAAAGCACTCTTAGGTTCTGCATCAATTCTTACAGCATCATCTGCTCCAATCGCTAATCCTTTACGGATAATAGTGTCGTTGGAACTAGGGCCTACATTTACTATCGTCACAGAACCACCTAGAGATTCTTTTAGTTCTAAGGCACGGACCAATGCATACCACTCGTCATAAGGATTCATAATATAATTGACCCCAGCATCATTGAAGGCTGTACCATCAGCTGTAAAAGAAATCTTAGCAGTTGTATCAGGTGTTTTACTAACACAGACTAATAATTTCATATATTTATATATTTAGTTGAATTTGAAGTTAGAATAATGATAAAATATTCAATACTTTATCTTCTAGCTTAAAAATAGAATATTTAGTTCGTCTACTTGTTTGTGTCACTTTATTTAAGATAGATCGTTATATACTTAAACAAGGAGATAGTGCATCGCTAAAATTGTTATCTGGCAGCCAAAGATATTAATATCTTTTTCAAATAAAAATTTTATCATTGCAATACAAATATACATAAAAAAAGATAATAGCGAATTTTCGCTAAAATATTTTTACAAATAATTTACAAAATGTCTCCTCGTTTAGAACAATTACTTCATTTTTTAGAAAATAGCCCTGATGATGCCTTTATTTTGTTTGCAATTGCAAAGGAATATGAAAGTTTATCATCTTGGGAACAAGCAAAAGAATACTATTTAAAACTTAAGCAAACGTCTCCTGATTATGTGGGATTATATTATCATTTAGGAAAACTATATGAGCATTTTGAAGATTTGCCCAATGCACTCAAAACCTATGATGAAGGGATGCTCGTTGCTAAACAGCAAAATGATAATCATTCTTATGGAGAATTAGCAGGGGCTAAGTTGTTGATAGAAGAGTAATTTTAATGCTTTTAAGCTAGAACTATTATGCGTTTTTATATCTTGTTTTTACTATTTTTTTCTAGTATCCAATTAACGGCTAATTCACCAGTTTTGGATATAGGAAAACAGTTTATTTTTTATTTTAAATATAAAAAATCAAAAAAAGGACTGAAAGTATTTCGAAAACAATACAAAAAATTAGTAAAACAGAGCAACAAAGCGATAAAAAAAGGAACTTGTAAGACCTTAAATGACGATTTAAACTCGTTTATTCTTGAATTAGAAGAAGTCAAGGAAAAACGCATAGATGAGGTTGGTTACGAAAAATTAGAAACTGATGAAATTTGGGAACAGCTAGAAGTACTAAGAATAAAAGCTAGAGCCTTACTTAATTTTTTAGCTTGTTCCTGTTTACATGAAAACGGAGCTATTTCCATTAGAGAAGTCGAAATCGCCAAAAGAGAATTGAAACTTCAAAGCAGTTCCGTTTTCCAATCGGATGATAATACAGAAGTGATTCGATTAGGCCACAAAAAAAGCAAAAAAGTAGCTTATTTCGTTTATAATAAAAGTAATTTTAGTTATAATTATTTTAGTGTAAACTATAAAAACCCAGCTCTTATAAAGGATATTTTTCAGGTAAGCGCTGGTATTGATTGTAAGGGAACGTACTGCTTTAGGCAATTTAAAAGTGTAGGCCAAAACCTCAATATCAACAAAGTGCTACTAGAAAAAAAGGAAGAAGAACCCTGCGATAAATTGCCGTATAAAACCGTTTATTAAACCGTCCATTCTACTAGAAACTCCGTAGCATATCGTTCATTCTTGTATTGTAATAAGTCTTCATAACTAGGAAGGAAAATTTCTAATACAATTCCGTCCGTATTTTTTCGAACAAATTTCTCAAATAAAGATACCGCTATAGGGTTATGGAAATCAATGAATTGGGGTTTATGCGTATTGTTTGGAGAATTTACTTTTTTGTTATTCCACCTTCTTAAAAAGGCATATCTAGGAAGTTTCCTAGTGTTTGTCCAGTTATAGATTTTGGAAAAATAAGTGGCTTCATTCATGCCTTTTTCTCGTTCAGGAATGACCGAACTATCAATTTTCCAAAAAGCGCGTTGTAAAACTAAATTTTTATACATTACGGTAGGGCAATATGTAATGCCTTCTGCTTGTTGTTGTTGGAGGCTTATATTTAATATTTTTAAAAATGGTTTGAGGGCTATTCTTTTTGTTTTACTGAAGAAGTCTAAAAACTGGAAAAAGTCCGAGCGTTGATATTTCGATTTTAACCCCAAATTGAAAGGATAGATTCGACGATTATCGCTTTTAGAAAAAAGAACCAACGCACTATCTAATATACCTACTTCTATACTATTAATATTTATTTTTTCATTCGTATAAGTATTTTGATTAGTAGAAACTTCAAGCTCATAAGACAAGGTACTAGGACGAAAATGTAGATTAGATATATCATTATCCGTGTTTTCTACCCAAATTTCCTGTTCATTGTCTTCAAAGGGTGTAGAAGTTAAGTCTTCAAAGTGGTTTGAAAAACGACTTGCTAGTTTCCCGTATCCAATAGCCGTTTCGTTGATTACTGCTTCTAGTTTGTCGGTTCCCTTGACTGGAATGATTTGAAAAAGACAGGAATAACTATTGCCCAATTCAACATTTTTATAGATTCCATTTTGCTGGAAATGCTGTTCTCCTAGTTCTACTATATGGTTTGTATGTGTAGGTATATTGAATTCTATTTGATCTTGAAGGAGCGTTGAGTTGAGTTTTTCTTTAATGTATAATTCGTAAAACGCCATTAAATCCACCTTCTCATCTGAATTGTAGTTTTCTAGAAAAAAAACGAGTCGCTTTTCTTCTTCAAGGCGATCTTGAAAAATTTCTAGGTACTGCATCAGCTCATTCAAATTTTCAATAATAAGACCGATTTGATGTTTATTGGATTGTACTTTATATTTATTCAAAACATCTTGATAAAAAAAGTACTTTCGGTTTAATTCGATGTCTTGTGGATAGCCTTTGTCCATCGTTCTAGAAGTCTCATGTTGGAGGATGTTGCTTAGGCTGTTTTCCAACCGTTTAATATCTTTTTCAAAAAAAAGAAAAGAATTGAATCCCGTAAATTGGTTGAATTCCAATAGGCGGTAATAGAGAATCTGAAGGGCAGTTTTGAGTTCTTCTAAAGGTTTATCATTAAAATTATAATTATGTAAAAAAGTGAGCCAATCTTCAAGCCAATTCTTTGTAAGTGCAGGAAGCTCCCATTCAAGAAAACGATAGTCAATCAATTGCAATACATAATCGGTTATCATGGACTCGGAAGCCTCAATACCTTTTGATATATCATTTATTAAGTCTGTAAATATGATGGGCTTTTCTTGATATTCAAAATAATCAAAAATCCATTGGGACAATTCATCTTTCTCGAATTCAGCGTAAGTGCCTTCGTTCAAGTATTTCCAATAGGTTGCATTTCTATGGTGAATGCTAGGGTTTAAACATAGTTTAGTTTGGGTATAGAAGGAAGGATATTCTAATAAAATATTTTGGATAAGCTGTAGTATACTAGGATTGATTATGGTATGACGCTCTGTTATTGATGTTAGCAGTTCTGTATAGTTTAAGTTATCATATAGATAGCCCTGATTTACGGAGGTGAAATCGCCAAAAGGTGTCGTTTTTGTGGCACTTCGGCTTAGGTATTTCCAGATGGCAAGTTCTGTTTGACGATATTTCTTAGTGCCTGTTTTTAGCTTTCTTAAATCTATTCTACACAAGGAGGGAGCTGATAATTCTAGGGTGTTGGTTTGTTGTAAATTCTGTAAGATCTGATTTAGAAAAGGCTGAAAAGCATTACGTTCTTTTTGATATTCTTGTTCTATTTTTTGAGTTAAATTTTCGTTTTCTTTTATTAGGCGATTATGAGCTAGGATAGTCTTATAAAGCTGTTTATCATAAATACGATTGAATACCTTATTTTTTATAATTCTTTTATTATAAATATCTCGTTTTAAATTTATAAAAAAGATCTTATCCTGTCCAGTATTCTGTTGTATGTATAGATCAAGGTATTGAAGAAGTGCATCACCTTTTAAATTTAGGTTGACTTTTAATTTTACTTGTTGTTTAAGTAAGGTAATAGTATTTGACAATTCAAGTTGGTGTATATATTCAAAGGGGAAACCAGCGACTCTTGCGAGAAAAAATGGAGCAATATGTATTGAATTACTCAATTATTTGGATTTGAAAATTTTTAAAAACTTCTTAGGTAATGACGTCTGAATACTTAGGCGTTTTCCTGTTTTAGGATGGTTAAATGCTAAACCCGAAGCGTGAAGATACAACCCTTTTCCTTTTAAAATCAAATCTTCCTTTCCATAACGTTTATCTCCAAGTATAGGATGACCAATTGAGGCCATATGAATACGCAATTGGTGGGTTCTACCTGTCTTAGGACTTAATTGTACTAGGCTAAGAAACTCAAAACGGGCAGAAGCTTGAAAATCAAGAACTTCAAATTCAGAGCAAGCGGGCTTAGTATCAATAGCCGTTTGGATTGTGTCCTGTTTTTTATCAGGTTTCCCAATGATTATGGCATGATATATTTTCTTTATTTTTTTTTGTTCAAAAAGTTTATTGAGTTGGATTGTACTTGAAACGGTTTTACCGATAAGTAGCAATCCACTAGTAGGGTAGTCCAAACGGTGAATTGCTTGAGGATGTTCTAAAGCATCGATTAAGTTACTTTTTTTAAGATTGAAAGGCAGTGCATTTTCTATAGTAAAACGCTTATTGCCACTTACTAAAATGCCTGCAGGTTTATGAATAATCGCCAGAGAATCATCTTCATAGATTACATTCAAATTGAGCGTAATACGGGGCTTTTTCAAGAGATTTGCATCCTCAAAAAGCGTAATCACTTCCCCTCCATGTAGGAGTTTAGCGGTAGTCGCTTTTTGACCATTTACATGAACCAATCCTTTATCAATTGCCTTCTTCATACCTTTTCTCGATGGTTTAAGGAGGAATATACCACCGGCATAATCTGAAAGGCGAATGGGATGAAGTTGTGGTGGGACGATGTGTTGCTCTAAGGCGTGCATAGTAAGAAAACAAATGTGCCATGTTATAGCAAACACGGCACATTTGAAATTATATTTTATCCCTTGACATATTTGACAGGGGAGTTGGTATTATAGAAAAAGAATGACCAGATATCTGCTTGTTCATCAATAATCTTAGAAGTTGGTTTACCAGAACCGTGACCAGCATCTGTTTCGATACGAATAAGCACAGGATTTTCACCTTTATGTGATTTTTGTAATTGTGCTGCAAATTTAAAAGAGTGTGCAGGAACAACTCTATCATCGTGATCGGCAGTTGTTACCATGGTTGCAGGATAGGCAACATCTGCTTTAAGGTTGTGCAATGGAGAGTAAGCGTATAAATTTTTAAAATGCTCTGCTTCATCACTAGAACCATATTCAGGAATCCATCCTTTTCCAACTGTAAATTTATGATAACGGAGCATATCCATTACACCCACTGCAGGGAATGCTACTTTATAAAGGTCTGGACGCTGTGTCATACAAGCCCCAACCAAAAGACCACCATTTGAACCACCAGCAATGGCAAGTTTGTCACTATTGGTATATTTATTATCAATAAGGTATTCAGCAGCAGCAATAAAATCGTCGAATACGTTTTGTTTTTTGAGTAACATCCCGTCTTTATGCCATTCCTCACCGTATTCGCCGCCGCCTCGTATATTAGGCAAGGCAAAGACACCGCCATTTTCCAATAATATCATTCTAGAAGTACTAAACCAAGGTGAAAGACTTACGTTAAAACCACCATAGGCATAAAGATAAGTTGGATTATCTCCATTCAATTCAAGTCCTTTTTTATGAACAATAAACATAGGAACTTTTGTACCATCTTTGCTTGTATAAAAGATTTGTTTTTCTATATAATCTTCAGGATCGAATTTCAATTTAGTTTTATTGAAAACTTCGGATTTGCCCGTTTTAACGTCGTATTTAAAGATAGATGGTGGGTAAACAAAACTGGAAAAAGAATAGAATAAAATATCATGTTCTTCTTTACCATTAAAACCACCAGCACTACCTTTGCCTGGAAGCTCAATCTCTTTTTGATTCGTACCATCATAGTCATACTGATAAATCTTAGTCGTAGCATCTTTCAAATAACTAGCAAAGAGTTTTCCTCCACCTGTTGATATGCCTTGTAAGAGTTCATCTTTTTCTGGAATAACATCTTTCCAGTTTTCTTTACTAGGATTATTAATATCAATTTCTACAAGTCTATATTTAGGAGCATCAATATTGGTTTGTACTAAGAATTTATCTCCAATATTATGCACTACAGAACTCTTATTTTTATCTCCTTCAAATAAGGTGACAAAATCACTTCCTTTTTTATCTAGATCCTTATAATATGTAGCATAACCGTCTGTCCCAGGAGCAGCATACATGAAGTAAAATCGTTTATCTTCGCTAACACCACCAAAATGGTACATATTTGGATTTTTCTTGTCCATGTATACTAGTTTATCTTTAGACTGAGGGTCACCTAATTTGTGATAGTAAATTGAGTGGAACTGATTATTACCCGATAATTCAGAACCCTTAGATGGTGCAGGATAACGACTATAGAAGAAGCCATCATCTTTCCACGATGCACCTGAAAATTTAACCCATTCAAGCTCATCGTCTAGGCGTTTTTTAGTAGCAATTTCCATGACATAAAATTTTCGCCAATCGGAGCCTGCTTCTTGAACAGAAAGAACTGCATATTTATCATCTTCAGAAAAACCAGCCAATACAGCAGCCGTTGTACCATCATCAGATAATTTATTAGGATCTAGGAAAACTTCGGGAGTGCCATCTAATCCTTTTTGAATATAGATGACGGATTGGTTTTGTAAACCATCATTTTTATAAAAAAAATAATTATCACCTACTTTAAAAGGAGAGCTCAATTTAGGATAGTTAAAAAGTTCTTCGTACCGATCTCTAATGGCTTTACGATAAGAGATTTTTTCAAGGAATCCATTGGTTACCTTGTTTTGTTCTCCCACCCATGCTTCTACATCTTGAGCGGTATCAATTTCAAGCCAACGATAAGGATCTTTAACCGTAGTACCGTGGTAATCATCGCTTTGATCGACCATTTTAGTATCGGGGTACGTCATAGATATAACTGGATTTTTAACTTCTTCTACAGATGATTTTTGGGGAGCGTTACACGCAATAAAAAAAACGCAAATTAAAAAAAATAAGGGCTTCATTGTGTATGATTTTTAAAAATTAAGAATGAGGCATCGATGTAACATCAGGTTCGGTATTTGTATAATAGTTGTCAAATACTCGTTTTAATAAAATGATAGCTACAATTGCAATTAGAACACTTGCTCCAACGGCTAGCCAGTAGTGTGTAATGTTTTCAAAACTATCACTTGGTTTAACACTAGTATCCATAAAGTCTTCTACAAATAAAGCAGGGGCAAAACCTACAAAATTATTGACAAAGTGCATGAAGATACAGAGCCATAAATTTTTAGTTCGATAATATACCCAACCCATTACGCAACCAATAGCAAATGCGGAAATAAATTGCCAAGGATTAAGATGGGCGATACCAAATAAGATACTAGACCAAATAATTGCCTTAGTGGGAGAATAGCGCTTTAAAAAGCCATCCAACACAACACCCCTAAAAATAAACTCTTCTAGTAGTGGAGCTGCAATTGCTACAGTAAATAGTGAGACGATGTCGGGGTGTAATAGATCTTTGAACATTTCTATTAGGTAATCGGGCATAGGGATAATTTCCAATAATGGAATTCGAGCAGGAATGAGTGCCAAAATCAATACCGCTAAAATGGGTATAGCCACTTTCGGATAAGTATTCCATTCAAATCGATTATGTTGCCTTAATTTGATAGCCGCTAGTAAACAAACCCCAAAAGTCGCAATATAAGTGATACAAAAGTAAATGGATTTTACAACCCCGTCAGCAGACATCATCAAACCGCTAAAAATCATACTGACCACGATATTAATGACAAGCAATATGCCCAATAGTCCAAAAGCTTGAAGAATACTAGGATAAGGTTTTTTTTCTGGACGTATAGTATCTTGAATGACCTGCTCATCCAAAATGTTTTCTTCATTATGAAGCGGTGTATTGTCTTCCATATTATAGCAATTTAACGGATATTCAATATTGATTTAACTCTTTCTAAGCCTTTTTCTGCTTTATATTCAAACCAGTTTTGTCGAAGCTCACTATCAAAATCTAACTCTTTTTTAAATGCGGCATGAGGATTTTTGCGAGATAGGGCATAATCAAGTTTTCTTTTAAGTTCTCCCGATTCGATAGTTTGGACAAAATCATTGATCCATCCAAGAGTCATTTTTGAATTAGGTTTAGAAATTTGAATATATCGAGAGGCATCTCGATAGGCACGGTAGGGATCTTCAAAATCTGTCTCTTTTTCTTCAAAATCCATCGTGTTAATTTCATGGTGCTTCCCCGTTTCTTTATCAAAGAAAACCAAATATCCTGCATTGATAGCTCCAGTAATTATTTTTAAAGTTTGTTCAGAAATTTCCATGGATAATTTAAATTTTGTCCTAAAACTAAGCATTTTTGCAAACCATTTTAAATTTTTGGAATCAAATAATATTAAGGTAATTATTGAGAGGACAAACGTACAGATTACCAAGACGAATTGATATAAACGAATGACGAAAAATCCATATATTCAATTGCATATCGCTGTACTATTATTCGGTTTTACCGCAATTCTTGGCGATTTAATCCAATTGCAGGAAACCGTGTTGGTATGGTGGAGACTATTTTTTACGGTATTTAGCTTGTTGTTTTTTGTATCTATCCTTAGGGAAATTAAGTCCATGCCAAAAGTCAATTTATTGCCTTTAATGGGAATTGGAGTCCTAGTCGCCACACATTGGGTGTTGTTCTATGGCTCGATAAAATATTCCAATGCTTCGATTTGTTTGATTTGTATGGCAACGACTTCATTTTTTACGGCTATTCTCGAACCATTAATTTTGAAAGAGCGATTTAAATGGTATGAAGTGCTACTTGGTTTGATGATTATTCCTGGTATGGCATTGATTGTTACTCAAACAACGATGGAACAGCATTTTGGAATTGTACTAGGTATTCTTTCTGCCGTTTTAGCAGCTATATTTTCTATTTTAAATAAAAAAATGTTGAATGAAGATAAGGCAAGTATCTTAACGATGACCTTTGTAGAATTAGGTAGTGGATTGGTCTTTTTGACCTTGATAATGCCTATATACATTTCCTTTTTTGGAACAATGAAACTCTATCCAGATACGGTATCGGATTTATTGTATTTGTTGGTACTTGCCTTAGGATGTACGACCTTTGCGTATGTACTTGCGTTTAAGGCTTTGCGGCATTTATCGGCATTTACGGCTAATTTGACAGTCGCTTTAGAACCCGTTTATGGCATTTTATTAGCTTTATTTTTATTAAATGATCATAAAGAACTCAATCCGAATTTTTATCTCGGAGTACTTATTATTTTGTTTGCGGTTTTTTCTTATCCTTTTATTAAAAAAAGAATGGAAAAGACTATAATAGACTGAATTTTACTATGAATTTTTCATTGAAAAAGATACAACAGTATTGTGAAAACCATACAAGTAGACCTTCCACAGGTTTAAAAGATCTAGAACGAGAGACGAACTTAAAAACACTAGCGCCACAGATGATTTCTGGTGCTTTTCAAGGACAGCTTTTGTCTATGCTCGTTGCGATACATCAACCTCAAAAAATATTAGAAATAGGTACATTTACGGGCTATGCAGCGGTCTGTTTTGCAAAATCTCTACCTCCTGATGGCCATTTACATACCATAGAAGTGAATAGAGAATTAAGATATATTATTGAAAAATATTTTAAAGCAGAAAATGTGGATGACAAGGTAACATTGTACATTGGTGATGCTAAAGCCATTATTCCTACAATTGAAGAAAAATTTGACTTAATCTTTATAGATGCGGGTAAAAGAGATTATATTTTTTATTATGATTTAGTATTTGAAAAGTTGAATAAAGGAGGATTAATTATTGCAGATAATACGCTATGGAATGGTAAAGTTGTAATGCAAGAACACGATACCGATACCAGTATTATCCATGCTTTTAATCAAAAAGTACAAAATGATTCGAGAGTAGAAAATATACTCTTACCAATACGAGATGGGTTGATGATCGCAAGAAAAATAGAGGATTAAAAAGTAAAATAAATAAAAGACTGATTTCCACTATCACCATATAAAACAATCATCCAAAGTAAAAAGCTACACCAAGTCCATAGGGCTAGAATAGGAATTTTTTGTGGAAGGTATTTGAATGGAAAAGCTGATAAAGCATCGTAAATCAAGACAATAAGGATTCCAAATAGAGCGATGAATAAACTTAATTTTCGCTCTACAATAATCCAAGTGCTAGGAGTGTTTTCAAAGTGAAGGGCATTTTGAAGGAGTGTTATAACGTCCTGTATAGACTCCGCTCTAAAAAAAATCCACGCAAAACAAACAAGTGAAAATGTCCATACTGTTTTTAGGACTAAAGATTTTATGGGGAAACGAATCGTTTTTTCAAGAATAATAAAAATACCAAATAGGGCTCCCCATATGATGAATGTCCAATTGGCACCATGCCAAAACCCACTAATGATAAAAGTGGTCATAAGGTTATAATACCATCGCCATTTTACAGTCTTATTGCCGCCTAGAGGGATATAGACGTAATCTTTAAACCAACTAGATAGAGAGATATGCCAGCGTCTCCAAAAATCCGTAATTGAATAGGCAAAATACGGCTGCCTGAAATTTTCCATCAGATCATACCCTAATATTTTGGCTGCCCCGATGGCAATGTCTGTATAGCCAGAAAAATCGCAATAGATCTGAAAAGCAAAGAAAAGGGTTGCTAATATAATAGGCAAACCAGTATAAGCATCTGGATTTGCATAAACTAAGTCAACATAGGGGGCAAGATTATCGGCGATGACTAGTTTTTTGAAGAATCCCCAAAGCATTTGTTGTATACCTAATTTTGCACTTTTCGAATCGAAATTTAGTTGTTTTGAAAATTGAGGTAATAGGTGTTGGGAACGCTCAATAGGACCAGCAACAAGTTGGGGGAAAAAAGAAACAAAAACAGCAAATCGTCCTAAATGTGTTTCGGCTTTTATCTTTTCATTATAGACATCAATACTATAACTTATGGTCTGAAAAGTATAGAAAGAAATGCCTAGAGGAAGTAGGAGTTCAAATGATGGAAGTGTATAAGAAATATTGATTTGATTCAATAAAAGAGTAATGTTTTCTCCAAGAAAATTGGCGTATTTAAAAAATAAAAGTAAGCCTAAATTACTAGCTAAACTTATATATAAAAATGGTAATCGCTTTGTTTTAGTGGTTTCGCCACTCATTTTTAATCCACAATAATAGTCGATTAAAGTAGAGAGTATAATTAATATTAAATACTCAAGTTTCCAACAAGCATAAAAGTAATAACTAACTGTCAACAATAGTACCCAACGAAACCGATATGACAAACTAAAATATAGTAAGACAGTAAGTGGGAGGAATAATAAAAAATGGAAAGAATTAAAGAGCATTAGGAAAAGGCTATTGCTTCATTTCTTTAAGTAATTTTTTAGCTTTTAAATGATATGGATTTTTGGGTTTTGAATTTTGAATAATTGAATTTAATCGGGCTTTACTAGTCTCAAAGTCTCCTTTTTTCAAATAGATAAGCGCTTCATACCATGAAGATACATTTCTAAATAAGCCATTTTTAGAACGAGCAGTCTGGAAATTATCAATCGCCTTATCATACTGGTTTAGCTCTAAAAGGGCTGTTCCTTTGATAATGTGCATTTGTCCATTAAGGTCACTAGTTTTTGCTAACTTATCAATTAATTCATTGGTTTTTAAATAGTTCTTACTATCATAATTAGCTCTTATTTTTTCAATCAAAATATCTTCATTCCCCCCTCTTTGACTTAGATCAATCTCATAAGGAAGGTAGTTGTTGGCAAAAAGATCTTTAGAATTTGCATCTGTATTCGTGGGATAAAAATACCAAAAAGCAAGTGCAAAGAGTAGGAGCGAAGCGGCAAGTGTTAACCATTTCGGAACTATAGATCTGTGTTTAGCTTCTTTATTAATAATAATGGGAGGCGTTTTTTGCTTCGCTTCATTCATCATATTATCATGAATTCTATCTAGTTCTAGTTTTAAACCACGACTTCCACTAACAATGATACCCTCACGTAGATTGCGTTGCCGTTCTACAGATGATTTTAATTCGGTGTCATTTAACATTTTATTTTCAAATGCTGCTTTTTCATCAGGTGATAAGGTATTATCGAGATATTGATCGATATATTCTTCCGTCCAGTCCATGATTTTATATTTTTTCTTAATCTAATTTAGTCGTTGTTTAATATGAGGATGAGCATCTACCATTTTGCGAAGCCTTTGCAAGCATTTATATTTTTTGTTTTTAGCCACTTGTTCACTAGATAGGGCCATAACTTCTTGTATTTTTTTCATTTTCATTTTATAATAATAATAGTTGACCAGGATCTCTTTACAGTCCTTGCTAATCTGCTGTAACAAATCGGCAATTAACCCAGCTTGCTCATTTTCTATGATATTCCCCAGAGAGCTTTGAGTAGGATCAACAAATTCTTGATAGTCTTTTAAATCGTTTGTTTCTTTTTTACGCCTTATTATATTTAACCATTGGTTACGACTAACGGAATATAAGTATGTTTTGATACTACAATTTAGTTCTAGATCCTTTTGGTTGAGTTGGTTAAAGAAAATACTGATACTTTCTTGAAATATATCTTTAACGTCATCCTTTGTTCCACCATTGCCGATTATTAATTGCTCAACAGAATGATAATTATTTCGATAGATTTCATTTAAGGCATCAGAAATTTTTCTTTTATCATTCGATTTGAGCTTGTCAACTAAAACCTTATCAGGGGTTTTTTGCATTGTACTGTAATTTTATAACCAAAAAAATAAAAAGGTAATCAATCCTTTAGGTTAAAATAAAAATAATATGGAGCTATTTTTTAATTTTTTATTGGATTTATAATAAATAAAGGATTAGGATAGATAATCCAACGCCAATCTTATATAGTATTACCTTTTATCTCAAAACAAGATTTATCACAATAATAGAAATAATTTAATGAAAATATTATCAGTATGAAAACTTAATTTAGAGGAATCTTCTGCATTACATTTTATAAAGAGAAGGAATTTTTTCATGAAAAAATATTTAAAGCGATTACCTTTTTTTTCATCTAGGTACTAATAGACGTATCTTTGTTGATTGTAAATGCTGATTATGAGAGTATATATTCTACTATTAATATTGTTTTTGACATCAACTTTGACTTATGGTCAAGAGGATTTGGAGTTGTTAGAAGAATATTTTTTGAATTCAGGTAGTGAATTTTTAGAAGAGTCCTCAGAGGTATATGATGATATTATGGAGATGGAAGATTTTGATGAAGCTAAAGCTATTGAAAAGATTAGCGATAAATACAATTGGTTAGAAAAAACGGCTGCTGTTAATAAGGTGATTTCTAAAGAAAGTTCGCCTGAAAAAAATATTCAACTATACATAAAAAAAGGAGAAAAAGCATTGATTAAGCGAGACTATGATAATGCGATTACGAACTTTGATAGAGCCTTAAAATATGCGAAAAATAATTTACCCAATAGAAACAAACATCCCCAGTTTTCGAAAATAGAGCGAGCCATAGGTACAGCCTATGAAGGGAAGAAAAATTATGATGAAGCCCTAGTTTTTTATAATAAATCTATTTTATCGAATTATCGACAGGCTACTCGGTCAGGTGTAGGGACTTCTTTAGAAGATATCATAGCACCGCAAGATATATTTCCTTCTTTAGAAAGACGAGCGAGTGTTCTTAGAAAACTATACAATGAAAAAAAAGAATGGAAATATCTTTTAGATGCCTTAAAAGAATATGAAAATATAGTGGAATTACTAGCTCTAGTTCGTAAAAAATACGATACAGAGAATCTCAAACTAAATATTAGTAATCGGAGTCGAAAATTCAGCGAGTCAGGTATTGAAGTAGCTTTAGAACTTTATAGATTTGCTGGTAATGAGTTATATTTAAACAAAGCATTTGAATTAGCAGAACGTGGGAAATCAACGATTTTATTAGATGCTTTAATGTCTTCATTATCTAAAGAAACAGCCTTAGTTCCAAATCAATTAATACGTAAAGAAAAAGAACTGAAAACAGAGATTGCATATTATGAGGGACTTTTGAAATCAACCCATGAAGAGGCTCTAGATGATATGGATAAATGGAATATAGAATTGTTTAAACTACAAGAATCTTTATTAGAGCTAGAAGAAGCAATACAAAAACGCTATCCTTTATCAAATGAATGGGAGTATTTGACAGAATCAGTAGACTTATCAGAGATTAAGGAGACAATGTCTATTGAAAATTCAATTATGATCAACTATTTTTTTGGAGAACATTCTATTTATATTTTTGGGGTAAATGATAAGCGTTGTTTCGTTACATCACTACCGAATTCCAATCTTATTTTGGATGAAATAAAAGGACTAAGAGCATCAATGGTTTCGACATCGGTTGATAATCAACCCAAAAAGGCTTTTTTACATTTTATTAAACATGGGCGAGAACTCTATAAGTTATTATTAGACGAGATTTTGAAAACTATGTTTGTCAAGCAAGACAAATTAATTATTCTCCCTGATAATTATTTATGGCTTTTTCCATTTGAAGTCCTATTAAGTCGAAAGCCAATAGGGCAATCAGTCGATTATGGTACAGCCAATTTAGATTATCTCTTGGAAGATTATAGGATAACGTATGCTAATTCTGCAGGGGTATATTTTCAAAATAGATTAAATGAAATCACAACAGTTCGATATGGTGGATTTGCGCCTAATTTTAGGCATCAACTAAAATGCTCGGGTAATCTACTTTATCCACTGAAACACAATCAAAAAGAAGTACAGATTGCAAATGATGCTTTAAGTGGAGAAATTTTCTTAGATAAGGCAGCTACCAAGGAACACTTTATGCAAAATTATGAAAAATATAGTATCTTACATTTCGCTACACACACCTGTCTAGATGTAAAATCCCCTCAAAATAGTAAAATCTATTTTTCAGACAGTACACTTTCAACAAATGAGATATACCACCTTAAAATGAATGCAGATATGGTGGTGCTGAGTGCCTGTGAAACAGGCATTGGAAAGCTTGAAAAAGGAGAAGGGATGATGAGTTTATCTAGAGCTTTTGCTTATGCTGGTTGTCCTAGCTTAACAATGAGTCTTTGGGCTGTTTCTGATCAATCTACCACCCAATTAATGCAATATTACTATGAGTTCCTTAACCAAGCGATGAATAAAAGTGCTGCATTAAGAGCTGCAAAACTTAAATATATAGAGGAGCAAGATGTTTCGAAGCAACATCCGTATTATTGGGCAGCATTTTTACACTTAGGAAATGACCAATCCATCACAGAAAAAAAGCAATCAAGTTTATTGTGGTGGGGATTAGGGCTTGTTTTAATCTTATTTCTTTTAATGAAACTAAAAAAATAATTCATAAATTTTGAGACAAATGAACAGGTATTACATTAAACCATTATTGGGACTAATTTTATGTTTTTTAACGCATCTTCTCATTGCTCAGGATGAGGCAGAATTATATAGTATGGGTGTAATTGACTTTTATTACGTAAAAGATAAATCTCGAAAAACTACAAAAGCGGGACTGATTAAACAGATAATGGATGTGGCTAAACCTAAAGAGGATGCTCGGAGGATTCAAGATTATGTACTCGAAGTCTTTACAAATGATAAGCGCTTTAAATTGGTCGATCGAAGCAGTTGGAACTTTGTTGTTCAAGAAAGAGAATTACAAAAGACAGAGGCTTTTATTGATGGAATTGTAGTTGAACAAGGGAAAAGCATTGGTGCAGAATACCTACTTTCAGGTACCTTAAATTATGCTCAAACGGCTTTGACATTAACGGTATATTCCGTAACGGATAAAAAAATCAAAGCCAAAAAAACGATTACATTAAAGGCTGTCAAGTTATTAAGTCTAAAACTAGATCCTCTGAAAACTCAAGTTACTGAAGAAACGAGGAAGTTTATTTCTGAACTATTTACACCACTTATTAAAGTAATTAAAATAACAGATGGTAGTAAAAATAAAGCAAAAGAAATCTTAATCGCAGGGGGTAAAAAACTAGGACTAAAAAAGGGAAATACCTTTGTGGTTAAAGCTAAAAAAATGATCGAAGTAGAAGGGGTATTAATGGAAAGAGAAGAAAAAATAGCGGTAGTAGAGATCCTTGTCGTTGAGAATGATAACTTTTCAGTATGTGAGGTTTTAGAAGGTAAAAAAGAACTTGTAATTGAAACTCAAAATGGAACGCCTTTATACTGTTATTTTACGATAGGAGATTAATAAAAGTATTAAAAAATCTAAAAAAGATATAAAACAAAATAATGCGAATTTTTTACACCTATTTAACCCCGATCTTTATAAGTTTTTTACTTATACTGAGCAATAACATTACGGGACAAACAAGCAAAAAGTATGTCATTAAATCATTGCCTATAATAAATGCTGAAGTGGGAACAAAAGCGATGTATCAACCTATTGTAACTAATATTATCAACAATCTAAAATCCAAAAACCAGTTCTCTTTTTCAACTGAAAAAGAAGGAGAAGTATTAGGCACTACCCATTTCATGGAAATAGATTTTGGACAGTACCAAAAAGGTTTAGATATTATCTCTACCCATGTAGACACGATAGGGATGCAATTTACAGCTCATGTTGATCTAATAGGGTCAATGTTATATGTTTTTAGATTGTATAATGTCGCAACAGGGGAAATAGAATTAGTGAAATCTACGATAGCTAAAGGAAGAAGTAATACTAAAGATATTACATTATCATTTAGAAAATTAGGCATAACGAAAGATGAATTAAAATCAAAAGGAACGTTTTCTCACTATAATAAAGGAGGGCGAATTCGAATGACCTATAAAACGAACGATATTAAATTCAAAAGGAGAATCTTAAATAAGTTTAGTGATGCTTTATTGAAAGAGATTCAAGCCAAAATACCTTCTAATATAAAAAGCATGATTCAAAATGGTATGGATAAATGGAATGAGGAAGCCTGTGGCTTATTGGTTTCTCGATTTGATGTAATGGGACTTCAAGATGATGGAAAAAAAGCAAGAAAGGTCACAATTGAGGGAGGGGCAAAAGATGATATTTATCCAAAGGAATATTTTTATGTTTACGCAAGAGACTATATAGAAATTGATGGTCAAAAGTTCTTGAGAGAGAACGTTATTGGTCGATTAATGGTGACGGATGTTAAAGAACAAGCAGCACAAGCTGAACTGACGCTGGGCCGAAAAAAAATCCTAAAAGCACACAACGAAGGAAAGACCTTTTTTGTAAGAAGGGATTGTTCATATAACAATAAAATAGGAGAGTCTCTGGATAGGACAATTGCTGTTTTTAAGTTTTCAAATAAAGCAGGACTTTCTAGGACTTATGCCGATAGGCTACATCGGTTCACTAAAGATGCAATATACAATAGTGGAAAAGCGAGGGTAGTAGAAAGAGAGACTAGGGCGATAAGTAAAGAACGAGAATTACAAAAAAAGGATCTTTACCTAGATGCAAAACTAGCTGCGGAACAAGGAATAGCTATCGGAGCTGACTACGTACTTGTTGGAGAAATAGTATCTTTTGATTACCAAAAATTGCTAGGAGCCAATGCAGAAATAGATGTTAAACTATATTATAAGATTATCAAAACTAAAACAGGGGAACTAGTTTTTCAAAATTCATTTACGATGACTATCCCTTATCATTATAATAAGATACAACAAGCGGATACTTTTGATAAACAAGAACAACAAGCAATGAATAATGTCCTTGAAAAATTCAGAGGCTATAAACGGTTTGCAGTTTTTGAAGATATGT
Organism: Saprospiraceae bacterium; assembly: GCA_020630435.1. GTDB lineage: Bacteria > Bacteroidota > Bacteroidia > Chitinophagales > Saprospiraceae > JAHDBJ01. The sequence continues at coordinate 157,788 of JAHDBJ010000003.1, read as the reverse complement.
TTTATAATCCCAAAGTTATGGAGTTAACAGAGGTTAAAAAAGGTAAAGTCAAGGCTTTAAGAGTAGCGAGTGCATTTGATTATCAATTCTTTAAAAAATATGAAGTTTACGAAATAGAAAAACATGAAGTAGACGGGAAAACACTCAAAAGACGCATAAGAATAGGCAATCTAAAACTCACCAAAAAAGAAGCTGAAAACTTATATGCTTTTAAGGTGAAAGATGGAGAAAAAGCCATTTACGAAAGATTTACAGAAGGGGTAGAATTAGAGATAAATGCAGAGGAAAAACTCAATCTCTTAGAAAAAGCGGTTGATAAAATCATTAATCTAGGAAACTAAAAATCATTAGATGAAATGGTCAGGATAAAATAATCCTTAAACACATGAGGAAATGATTAAGTCAACCTACTTATATTATCATGGCTGACCTTAACATAAAATAAAAATAAGCTGATGAAATATTATATTCTTTTATTAATAGGCTTAGTGTTTTTGGGATGCAATTCTCCTAAATCATTCACAGGAGAAACAACCTATAAAGGAAGTTCTGAAAAGGGAACAGTACTACTAAGTACAGCAGGATATGGACAAAGTAAAGCTCTAGCCTTAGAAAATGCCGAAATCAATGCCTTTAAAGTGCTGTTGTTTAAGGGGGTACCTGGTTCACAATATAACATCCCAATGATCAAAGATGAGGCAAAAGCAAGACAACAATATCAATCATTTTTTGAACAGTTTTTTGATGGACAAGGATATAAAACATTTTTGATGATATCTAAACCAACCAGCAAGTATGATCCACTGACCAACCGTTCGAAAAATTTAAAAGCCGATATTAAAATCAATGTTCAATCCCTTCGAAAAACACTAGAAAAAGAAGGGGTGATACGTAAATTTGGACTCTAATAAAATTAGCAATATGAAATGGTTCTGATTACTTAATCATGGTCGTATCATCTGAACTTAACATAAAATAAAAATAAACAGATGAAATTTATTTATTCACTATTATTATTAAGTTTCTCTACACTATTACTAGCTCAAAAAGAGGCAGTAGAAGCCAGTAAAGCAGAAAACCCAACCATTCAACCCACAATAATGGTGATACCATTTGCACGGGAAAACCAAGATATGCGAAACGTCTTAGAACGTAATGTTCACTTGCGAGTAGCAACTACCAAAGTTAAAGAAGGATTTGATAGTCGGGGCTTTACGACGGTTGATTTTCGAGCAAAACTCAAACAACTCAATAATGAAAAGGCAATGGAAATTGAAAACCAAAGTTCTTTAAAACAAGAGGTAATTGAACTGTCTGGTGCGGATATTTATATCGAGACAGAATCTAGTGTGAATTATTCCAATTCTGGAAACTCGGTGACGGTTATTGTTACTGCTTATGATGCATTTTCTGGACAATCGCTTAGTAATAAAGTAGGCACTTCACCGAAGTTTTACACAAAAGATTTTAATAAACTAACGGAAAAAGCAGTAGATGGCATCATTGAAGACTTCTTAAATGTGATGCAAGAAAAATTTAATGATATTGTTGAAAATGGAAGAACCGTATCCATCAATATCGGGTTTTCTGAAAATTCGGATTATGATATGGATTCAGAATTTGGAGAAGACGAGGATTTATTTTCAGATGTTCTAGAAGATTGGTTTGGAGAAAATGCCTACAAAGGATATTACCATGTACAAGGTGTTACCGCAACAAAAATGATTTTGGATGATGTACGGATTCCCCTTAGAGATTTAAAAGGGAGGAATTATAGAGCGAGCAAATTTGCAGCTAAGATTCGTAAATATCTAAAATCTTTAGAATTGGATTGCACAAGAGATGTACAGGGAACTAAAATATTTATAACCATTAATTAACCATTTTATATGAAATTTTTTAAAAAATTATTCTCATCAAAATCAAAGGAAACAAGATCCAAAGAAAAAATCAATTTGAGCTCAATTCAAACAAAAGAGCATTTTGAAACAAGGTATGAGGAAGATGAAATTGATGCTTCTATGCTAGAAGGATGTTTGAAGATGATAGATAGTTATTTTTTAGGTAATAATATTGAAAAGAAGGTGAGAGAACCTATCAATCATCCAGTAAACTTAGATCAAACAGTAGAGGATGGAATGGGCTTTCAAATATATTGTGCGGCATTTAAAATGGAAGAAAATGCAGCCGCAATGTTTCTAACCTTAGCATTTAGTGATTTCATGGCTAAAAATCTAGGCTTTAGATTGTATAAAGATCTTACACCAGAATATCCATTGAGGACGATGACTTTAAAATATGATAAAAATGGTATTGTACTCTCTTTATATCCTTTAGAGTATACCATGAAAGTATTGAATGACGAAGCTAAATTTGAAGATCTTTATAATAAAGTGAAAACACATTTAGAGCATTTACCTAATGTAGATGACGTTTTAGATAACCTAAAAAATTCTTAAAAATAGAACGATGATAAAATATTTAAGTACACTAGTAGTAATGATATTGAGTCTTTGTCTAATAGCACAAGAAGAAACGATAAAAACGCCTGAAGTTATCAATGAATTAGGGATTATCGTTTTCCCAGCCAAGTTTGGCAATGGGTATGATCGTACACAAAATCAAAGACTTACTCAAAAAGTATCAAATGCTTTTTCTAAAAATGGAATTTTTAATGATAGGAGTAGTGTTTTTGGTGTTTTGGCAACTGCAACAACACAAGACGAAGGTAAAATCGAAGGAATGAAAACCCTTTATATTGCGAAGATGGAGTTGAATCTAGTTGTCAAAAACTTGCTTACTGGACAGGTTTTTTCCTCAGAGACTTTTTACTATTCTTCTACAGGAAAAACGATAGGGGAGGCAGCTAAAAAATCTATCAATGCCATCAAACCCTTCAAGATGGATGTTAAAAAATATATTATGGCTCTAGAAGAAAAAATGGAAATTTACTATACCGAAAATTGTGCTAAAATCAAAGAACAAGCTCAAAAAGCATCTTCTCAAAACCAATATAAAAAGGCAATCGCTTTGCTAAGTACAATTCCTAAAAATACGGATTGTTATACAACAATAGAACAAGATTTAGATGTGGTATTGAAGCAATATTATTTGTCAAGTTGTAATACAATCATTCAAAAAGCGGAATATGCAATGATCCAAAAGAAGTACGATTCTGCACTTAAACATATCGCTCAAATAAGCCCAGATGCCCCTTGTGCAGCAGCAGCAGCTCAAGCATTAGCTAAGATAGAAAAAGGACTTTCTACTAAGAATAAGGCTAAGGCTAAATTTTTAGCAAAAGTGTACAAAGACAATTTGGAATTGGAGAAAGCAAAAATCCAGGCTAGGGCAGCAATTAGTCAAAACCATTTTAAAGAAAAGAGCGAAGTCATTATTATTGATAAGTAGAATGAGAACAAAGGAACATTTAAAAGCCTGATTGCAATTATTGTAGTCAGGCTTTTTTTACTCAATGAATTATAAGATGAAATTTTTTTTAAAAAATAGCATCACTGGTTACGTTTTTGACGAAAAAGCTATTAATCTAATAGTAATAGCCCAATAATGTGTGTGTTATTTCAAAAAATCACTCTTTTACTTTAAATAATGAGATCACTTTAAAAAGATAAGGTGGTCTTTTTTATTTTAAAATATTGTTTAGTTTATCTTGAAATTCCTGAAAACTGCCTAGGTTCTTATGTTTTCCTTTAGGAATGGTTATAAATTGATCTTTAGGTTTTAAATATTTCTGAAGATTTTTGGCAGAAGAGTAAGGAACAATGCGATCTTTAGTACCATGAAAAATATGAATAGGGTAATTAACTTTTTGGATATGTTTATCTGTAGGAAAGAAGTATTTTAAAAATAGCGGAATACGGATGAAACGCATCTGTAATCGGAAGAGGTTTCTCATATTATCAAATGGTGTTTCAAGAATAAGCATTTTGGCAGGAACTTGAGCAGCCAGATTTGAAGCGACAGCTGTACCCAATGAACGCCCATATATAATTATATCCTCTACTGCATAGGTTTCTTTTACTTTCAAATATAAATAAAGTGCATCTTCATAAAATTTAAGTTCACTCACTTCGCCTTCACTTTTACCATAACCTCTATAATCCATAACCAAAAAATCGTATCCTCTACTTGTAAAATCTTCATGCATTTTTCCCCAGCGTTGGAGATTATCGGCATTGCCATGGAAATACAAAATGATTCCTTTTTTAGGAAAAGTTGTTTTGAAAAATAAGGTGTTAATGTGGCAATCATCAGGCATTTTTACAAAATCCTCCTCAAAAGGAGCATTAAATTGGTAAGTGTAGTCTTTGGCGAGTTTGACAGGACGAAAGATGATGTTTTTTTGAAAAAGATTCGCTATCATAATAATGGAAAGGTATAGAATACCTCCGATGATCAGAAGCTTTTGAAAGACTTTTTTCACGCGGCATTTATATTTTTTTCAGGATGCTCTTTTAGGTACTTTTTATAAAGTTCATCATTATTAAGTATCTCATAAAGATAATCATGGTATTCTGGAAAAGAAGGTAAATTATTATGTCCGCCTTCATCTATTGGAAATATTTTACTATTACTAGGCATCGCTTCCTGCAAACGTTCCCCAGAGCGATATGGAATCAACCTATCTTTTCGGCCATGAATAATAAAGATAGGGCAACTCACTTTTCGAATAAATAAATCGGTACGAATGTGATAACGAAGTAACCAGCGCACGGGAAGAATAAAAGCGTAACGATTAATTTGATGGATAAAACTATAATAAGGCGAATCTAGTATAAGCATCCTGGGATTGTTCCACGAAGCAATACGTGTAGCAAAACCACTTCCAATTGAACGACCATAAATGATGATTTTGCGCTCTGTGTATTTCTTAGCCAGCCATTTGTAGACGTGCTGTAGATCATTATAAATAATCTGCTCATTACGTTTGCCACGACTTTTTCCAAACCCACGATAATCAATCATAAAGAAGTCATAGCCTTTTCCTACAAAATCCTTAGCAAACTTACCCCAACCTTTAATGCTTCTTGAATTTCCTTTTACATAAAAAACAACCCCTTTAGAATTAGGTACTTTGAAATGTATACCGTTGATGTTTCCACCATCTTCCATATCAAAATTGATTTCTTCGTGTGGAAAAGGGTATTTGTAGCGGAAATGCTTAGGTAATTTCTCTGGATGAAACATAAACAGTTCCTGTACAAAATAGAAAACGATACACAGTAGTACATAAACCCCAACAGCGATACATAGTATAGTAGTCCAACTCATTATCTTTAATGTTATGCTCTTTGAGTAAGAATTTCCAATATATACATTACTGTGTACGTTTACAAATAATTAAAAGGATTATATGTAAGATAAGACAAGAACTAAGCGAAATCTTTGCATTTAATTTTTACCATATCACCATTAATGTGATGCCAAACAATCCCTTCAATAGGAGCCTTATTTCCAATTAGACTTTTTTGGTTTTTTAAATAATCTCTTAGAGCGTCAAAGGTAGTTGGTACATTTTTAAGTACAATACGTTCTCTCCATTTTGGATACGAAAATAGAAAGACTTGGTTGTGTTCTAGATTTAGAGGATTACCTTGAATATTTTTGCCTAAGGCTTCTCCTGACCATTCACCATCAGATACATCCGAAAAATTAGTATTCTTGACAGCATCATAAATCCATTTATCTTCAGGAGCTGATTCAATAGCGTCTACATACCAAGGCTCTGTAATTCCTTTCTGCTTTTGTATTTTAGAAGGATTCCTTCGTTTTTCTACTCTTACAACAGTATGTTGACGAATAGTCAATCGAATATTCATACCATCAAGTTTTTCTGTTGCAACAGCATTTTTAAAATCAAAATCAACAATTAATTTTTCATTTACTTTGCGGTTGGTTTCCCAGTTTCTATCAAAAATAGTTAAAATCTTTCTCATGTTTTAGGCTTCATTTTTTAGAATACTTGAAACTAGTACGTTTTTCATTTATTTTTAGTTCTTTTTTAGAAATAAAAAATTAGAAATGTTAGAATTTGATTCCATTGATGCCTTTGAAACCCATTTAGATAGAGGAGAAATTTCAAATGTTGTTATTCAAAATTTAGACCTTGTACCATTAACAATTCGTTTATTGAAAATTCATTTTTCAGAATGTGTATTTCTAGGATGTACGTTAGATGAGCAGCTTTTTGAGCATTTATATCCTAGTAATTATATTTTTCCAAAGTTATCTGTCCCTTTTAATACTTACCCCAACCGACTGTATAATAAAGAAAGTTTATACAACAACTATAACTACAATGCTCCAGCGTCTTATGCCCAAACACTAGATAAAGTCATCTATGACTATTATATGAGTGTCGGCAAGCAAACACTAAATATTAAAGAGACACTTGCTAGACGACTGCACGATCATTCAATTACGGATGCTTTAGATGAATTTTTAATCAATTATGATGAAAAGAAAGTAGTAGCCATAATGGGAGGACATAATTTAAGCCGAACAGCCGCTCGATACCGTCAAGTTGTTGATTTGGCTAAGACAATGACTGAAGAAGGTTATCTAATGGCATCGGGAGGAGGACCAGGAGCAATGGAAGCAACTCATGTAGGAGCTTGGTTAGCAGGAAGGACAGACAAAGACGTTGATCAAGTATTAAAAATTCTATCAAAAGCTCCAAAATACAATCATCCAGATTGGCTAAAAACAGCTTTTCAAGTATTTGAAATATTTCCAGATACTGCATACAAGAGTTTAGGAATTCCTACTTGGTTTTATGGGCATGAACCTCCTAGTCCTTTTGCTACACATATTGCAAAGTATTTTGCGAATAGCGTTAGAGAGGAAGGCTTACTTGCGATTGCTAAAGGAGGGGTAATTTTTGCACCAGGAAATGCAGGAACAATGCAAGAAATTTTCCAAGATATTGCCCAAAACCATTATAAAACATTTGGTTATGCTAGTCCTATGGTTTTTTTAGATAAAAAATACTGGACAATTGATAGACCTGTTTATCCAGCGATTGAATTAATGGCTAAAAGAGAAAACCTTAAGCATTTAGATATAGGTTTATATGATAAGAATACAGAAATTATAGCACATATCCAGCGGTTTACCTTGGCTTGAATTTGTAAAAAATAAAAGCTATCTCTATTTAAAGAGATAGCTTAAAGAAAGTATCTTTATAAATCAATCAATAGTTTTCTATAGGTTGATCCATCCACCATGCCCATCACAAATAGCAGGGCAATGAGGAGGACCACAAGGTGTTCCTGCTGAAGCGGTTGCGCAAATAGAAGCACAATTGTTAAAGTTTAGCCGCCGCCCTCCAAAAACATTTTTCTGCTCTTCTTTTGAGAGTTTTGTTCCAGATTTAATTAATTGTTTCATAGTAAAAATTTAAATGTGTTAAAATGGTTAAACATCTCAAAAATATATAAAAAAAATAAATTTTAATAATAATGTATATTATTATATAAAATATAATTTTAAAACTATTGTTGTTTGAAGCATAACATTTTGCTTTTATCTTTCGAATTGCGTTTAGTTAATTTCTCTGTTTAAAAAAAGATCTAACCAAATATCAATCTCACTTGAAGACAACAGTTTTGTAACCTCAATAGATGCTTTCAGTGGACTAAAGGTTCGCTGCATGGAGGTTGACCGTTCATAAGAGGGTTCACCCAGCAAGATGATGCGCTTATTATCAAAGCAGGTTATGTGTGAAGGAATTCCCTCTCCCCATATCCAATAATTGGTACTAGAGAAGTTGTTTTCAGCAGTATCTTTATTTTGTATGTATTGCCAATTATACATATTCCATTTCAATGTAGCAGGAGAAGGAAGGTTTTGAGGTCCAGTACCATTAACAACACTTAACTGCTCTTGGGTCAACATCTTATCTTTGTTAATGTCATCTATTCCCATAAGTAAAAACTGTAACTGAAAATTATTGACTACACCATTCATGATTCCTTCAAATCCTATTTGATGATCGATATCAATTACAACAATAGGCTCATTAAATAACGTATCAAAAAGTGTAGCAAACCAATGACAACCATTATTTAATTCTCTATATAAATGGACTTTATGTAATGTTTCTTTTCCGAATTTGAAATAATCTTGTTGACTACTATAGATGGCAATACCAATCGTATAATAATTCTCTAATTGGTGATAGGCTAGAACGCCATCTTCATATTCTGAGGGGTGAGCCTTTACCAATTCATCTAGTTTTTCATATTCATCTTCATCCTCTTTAAGATTTTCTAATTGGGTTGCACAATATTCCATAAAGGGAATAGCTCGCTCAAGTATCTCTAAATAAAACTCAGTATAGATTGAATAGATTCTTTTTGCATCATAGCCTTGCTCTACCATGAATCCACATAAATTTGAAGCTAAACTGCTATATGCTACATCTTGAGTAATAAAGAGTTGAGCTATTTTTAACATTGATTCCTCAATGGAATGAGCATTATTTATAGCTTTAGCAGCTTTAATATACTCGTTTGCAATAGCTATAATTTCATCTTTTGTAGCATCTTGTTGATTAAAAAGATGAAGCAGTCTATCTACTATTTTTTCAAAACTCATGGTTGTATTTAATAGGATTTTTGAATATGTCTTAATACCTTATCCATTTCTCTTTTGATTTCACTACTTGGGGAGACATAATTATTGTGCATGAAGCTAAAAATAAGGACTCGTTTGCTTTCTGTGATAAGGTAACCACTCAATGTATGTCGGTGGCGAAGTGTACCTGTTTTAGCATAAATGAAAGGAGGATCACTAGCATACCATCTTCGAATCGTTCCAGATTGACCACCAGCAGGAAAAACTTCTTTTATCCGTTCCATTGGAATTTTATGATATATTTTTTCTAATAAATAGACTAATGTATTTGGCGTAATTAGGTTATAACGAGAAAGACCAGAGGCATCGACCCATTCTAATATACTAGGAGCGTTGTTAAAAAAATTATGTTTAGCAAAGTCAATCGTTTTTCGCACATTAAGCGTATCGTTTATGACTGCACCACAAAGTAACATTAGCTGTTCGGCTACAAAGTTATCACTAGGCTGTAGCAATCTTTTATAAAGTAAATCACTAGGAACACTATATACGATTTTATGATGCTTAGGAGGCATTTCTTTCTTAGTATAAAGTTGAATGTTTAATTTAAATAACCGATTGAGACCATTAATAAGCAAAGAATCTGAATAAATGAAAGGGATTTGCTTAGAAAACCCAGCCCTAGAACGAGGATTATAATAGAATATATTTTTGTCTGGATGTCTACTGACAGTTCTATGGTTTCGATCTTTTTTTAGGAAATCATAGAAAAAATGGGGATAGTAGTTGAAATTATCGGTATTTCTATCTTGATGAAAAGAGACTACATTTCCATGTATGGGTAAGGGAGATTTTTCAGGTTGGAAATAATAAGGATAATCATCCCATGCCCATCCTGAACCATATTTTTTATCCTGAAAATTGTGCGAACAAAAGAAGAGTTTTTCTTTTCGATTCGTTAAAAACTTAATAATTTTAGTATCGTGTGGTAGATTCGGATTAAGAAAAGAAGGATCGCCCGTTCCCCAAAAAATTAGAGAATCTCCTTGTATAACATATTTGAGCGCAGGGATAGAATCTCCTAAGACTTCGAGACAAGTATAAAATGTAAATAATTTAGTGTTTGAGGCAGGGGTAAAGTACTTGTCGCCATTTTCCTGATAAATATATTCTTTAGTACTTGGATCATATAATGAAAAACCAGTAAAACTTTTACTAAAAACAGAAGAATATTTAATAAGTTGCGCTAGCTCATTTTCAGTATTTATTGGTGGTGGAATTGTAGCTGTTTTATCATCAGGTACTGGGGTTGGTTTTTGTTTATTAAAGATAGAACAAGAAGAAAGTATGGTCAAAAAAAATAAACCAAAGAGTAGGGGAGAAGAAAACTTCATAAGGATAATAGATTAGAAGTCTTTTAAACAAAAAAGCAAGGTAGTTCTTACGAAACTATCTTGCTTTTTTACGATAATAAAAATTATAAATTAAAAATTAGGACAATAGACACCACGTCGTTCATTACCACATATATTATATAAAAGTGAGAATTCAAACCCACCGTTACCATTGCTGGCAGCTCTAAGATCGGATACGTTTATATCATAACTAATGCCAATGCCAAAGTTTTCATAATCGAATCTAGTAGAAAGTATAATTGCATCCATATTCATTCCACTTTCTCCATAATTACTTAGTCTACCCCATAGCCCCAATTGGAAAGCTTGGTTGATACGACGATTCTTGCCCATTAGGAATTTAAGACTAGCACCAGGGTTAATTTCCAAATCTGGTCCTTGAATCAATGCAACTAAATTAGGCACTATACCCATTCGATCCGAAAGCATAAACTCACCACCACCGTGTATCGTAAATTTAGAATATACACTAATATCCTCACGATTGACGGCAGTAGAGTCAATAAAAGAAACCTTAGGACTATTTAAGTGGGCAAATGCCACACCTCCGTAGAAACTATTATTTTTATCAAGAGTTGTAAACCATAATAACCCAGCACCAAAATCAGCAGAAACAATATTATCATTATCAAAGAATTCACCAGATTGTAAAAATTGGTTATATTCTCCAAGATCATAATCATATTGAGACCCAAATCTAGCGGCTATAAAATCAATACTACGCTGTACAATTCCTGCTTCCGCACCTACCACAAGATAGTGTGAAGTCCCCCGACGATCTCCGCCCATACGTTTACTGTAGGAAGCAGACAGTTTAGCTTGAGTTGTAGAAAAGGAAAGTTCACCAGCTTTATCTCCCCAAAGACCTAATCCAAAACCGAAATAATCACTTCGACCAACAGGGATTTTTTGATCATATGAAACGGCATATGTCTTAAAAGCATTAGAACGAAGTACACTTGACCATTGGTTTCTATAGTTTCCTATCAATCGAATATTACAATTCATCACACCTGTCATTGCAGGGTTGAGATTCAGAGGAGAATTATAGAACTGAGAAAAATGGATGTCTTGAGCAGTGACACCTAAAGCTAAAAGGGCAAAAAAAGAAGTAAGTAGAATTTGTCGAAATAAGTTCATATTGAGATGTTTTCTTTATTCTAGAATGTCTAATGCTCGTTTAAACAAGCTACGACCTAGTAAAATTATAAAAAAGAATTCGATTATGAGTTTCTTTAAAGATTTATTTTATCCAAAAATTTATTGCTCTAACGTTTTTTAGGACTTTGTTATTTTTATTTTTTTAAATTTCATTAAAAAAGCTATCATTTTTTATCTTTGCTCCTTGTTTAATCCTAAAAATAAGTCAAAAAATGAATTGTTTTCTCTGTTTATCAAACAAGATAGAGTTGTATTTTTTTGACCAATTGTTAATAGCAAACTGAAATATTGAATAATAGAGTAAAATCAGACAAAACTTGGTGGGGAGAACAATGGTTAACTACTTTAGGAAACATTGACCAAGATGACCGACTTCAAAGGGGGAAAATGTATGCCAAAAAGGGCTTAGTTATTGACATTACTGTAAAAGAAGGGCTTATTGATGGTAAAGTATTAGGATCTAATCCCTTACCATACCGTGTTAAACTTATTGTCCCTACATTTTCAGAAAGCCAAAAAGACAAAATCGTAGCTCAAGTTACAAAAAATCCCTTGATGCTGTCAGAATTAATAAAAGGAAACCTTCCGCAAGGCCTTAATTTTTTCTGTGAATGTCAAAAAATCCAGCTTTTTCCTACTCTGTGGTCTAGCTTAAATGCTTTTTGTAATTGTCCAGATTCTTCTGTTCCCTGTAAACATATTGCAGCAACTATTTATGTACTTGCAGATAAAATCAATCAAAATCCTTTCTTGATATTTGAAATGAGAGGATTAAATTTAAAGTATATACTAGGAGATAAAAAAGAGAATAAAGAAGCACAAAAAAATGGAATTTTGACTGTCCGAAGACTAGTTGAATTTAAAGAAGATAATATTTTTGAGGAATCTTTAGGTATTAAAGACATTGACTTTACTAAAATTCCTGAAGCAAGAGAGCAACTTTTTACGATATTAGCTGATGAACCATCATTTTATCAACTTTTTTACAAAAATTTTAAAGAAATACTCTATAATGTTTATCTAAATGTTGAGAAGAAAGTAAAAAAAATAAAAGATAAAAAGTCGCTTAATAAGTTAGAAGATATTCAATCTACCTTTACTAATGCGGTTTTTGTTTTTGATGAAAATTATGAATTTAGGAAGCTGATTTTTTTTAAAAATGGTCAAAAGGAAATTGTCTATAATGATATTATAGATTTGGTTCAAACTCTACAGTCCATTCCTTTTTCCACGATAGATAATTATCCTCCTTTAACACAAGGTATTATCTTAGCCTATCAGTATGCGCTTCAACTTCTTCAAAAAGGAGCTTTTTTGCCACAATTACTAAAAGTAGAAGATGGTTATATTATTCGCTGGATTCCTGCAACAATACAGTCTAAAGTCAATAAAATACATCTTAAAGTCGCCCAGTTTTTACCTGAAGGATCACTACAGTTCAATGACGGAGCATCGCTTTCTTTTTTTAATATTACTGAACAATTGAGTGGGATAGTATCTCTTTTTTTGGGGTATTATGTGCAAGAATATAGCGGAATAGCAGCCTCGTCTAAAAGGGATAAAATTGTCGATTTGTTTTTCTCTGGCTTTGTCCAGCGTTTTAATAGATACTATGAATATGAGATGCCCGAAAATATCAACTCTTGGTTAAATCATAATACCTTTGATGCAAAGGAAAAAACACATCTTCCACTTATTAAAGTTTCGAATGATGGAGCAGCTTTTCAAATTGAACTATATATAGAGGATAGAACGCAAACTCCTAAGGCAATTCTATCTTTGGAGGAGGTGATGAATGATGAAATCTATGAGAATATTAGGTTGGATGTCCTCGAAGATATGACAAGGCTGATTGCATATTTTCCCGAACTAAAAGAAATAGTTTTCACACAAAAAAATGCTCTTAAAATATTGCCTACTCAATTTGCTGATGTACTGTTCAATATTTTACCTGCACTTCGTTTATTAGGCGTAAAAATACTAGTTCCCAAATCTCTAAAAAACTTGATTCGCCCACAGTTTTCAATGAAATTAATCTCAAATAATCCAACTAAGATAAAACGAAAACAATCGTTATTTGGAATAGATACCTTATTAAATTTTGATTGGCAAGTAGCGATTGGTGATGAATTTGTAGATACAGAGGAGTTTTTGAAGATGGTAAAAGGATTAGCAGGCATTGTTAAAATCAATAATCAGTATGTTTATGTTAATAATAGTGAAATACAGACTTTAATTCGAAAGATAAAAAGTCCCCCAGAGTTAAATGGTGTTGAATTGCTCAAAGTCGCCTTAGCAGAAGAATATGATGGAGCTAAAATTTTAATGGATAAATCGACCCAAAATATTTTAAAATCTATCTTAGAAGTTGATGAAGTTCCGTTGCCTGAACATTTATTAGCAACCTTAAGACCTTATCAATTGAGGGGCTACGAATGGCTTTATAAAAATGCACAAATAGGTTTTGGTAGTTTGATAGCCGATGATATGGGATTAGGGAAGACAGTACAAGTAATTGCAACGTTACTAAAAATGAAGGAAGAAGGAGCTTTTTCAGAAAGGAAGGTTTTGATTGTTGTGCCTACAACCTTGTTAACCAACTGGCAAAAGGAAATTGACCGTTTTGCGCCCAGTTTGACAAGTTTGTTGTATCATGGCAGTAATCGAAAGTTTTATCTTAAAGGTATTGATATTGTATTAACGACTTATGGTGTGCTTCGAGGAAAAGACAATATTTTGGAAAAACAGGAATGGGCCGTTATGGTAATCGATGAAGCTCAAAATATTAAGAATCCTATTACTGCACAGACTAGAGCAATTAAAAGAGTCAATGCAGCAGTTAAAATAGCGATGAGTGGTACTCCTGTAGAAAACCGTTTATCAGAGTATTGGAGTATTTTTGATTTTATTAATAAAGGATATTTAGGAGGATTGAAGAGATTTCATCAAAACTATGCAAAACCCATAGAATTGGAGAGAGATAATGAAAAGCTTCAAGAATTTAGGAAAATAACAGCGCCCTTTATTTTACGACGGTTAAAATCTGATAAATCGATTATTAAGGATTTACCCGAAAAAATTGAGACAAATCAGTATTGTAATCTATCAAAAGATCAGGCTGCCATTTATCAAAATATTGTCAATGAAACGATGTCAGAAATTGAAAATAGTGAAGGAATACAACGACGTGGAGCGGTTCTGAAATTATTGACAAATCTCAAACAAGTATGTAATCACCCTGCTAATTTTTTAAAAGATAATAATTATAATATTAGATTATCTGGGAAAAGCGAATTATTATTTGAGCTGCTAAAAAATATATTTGACACAGGTGAAAAGGCTATCATTTTTACACAATATAAATTGATGGGAGACATTTTAGTCAATATGCTGAAAAAGGAATATGGATTTAATACCCCTTTTTTGCATGGAGGCTTGAGTCGGAAGAAAAGAGATAAGCTCGTAGATAGCTTTCAAAATAATGATTCCATAAAAGTTATGGTTTTATCTTTACGAGCAGCAGGAGTGGGGTTAAACTTGACAGCAGCTAGTAATGTTATTCATTATGATTTATGGTGGAATCCTGCGGTTGAGAGCCAAGCAACGGATCGAACATATCGAATTGGACAAACCAAGAATGTTCAAGTACACCGCTTATTAACCAAAGATACCTTTGAAGAAAAAATTGATATGTTGATTCAATCCAAAAAAGAGTTGGCCAATCTTACCGTTAATATTGGAGAAAAATGGATAGGGGAATTATCCGATAATGATCTTAGAGAATTAGTCAGGTTAGAATAGTCATTTCATTTTCATGAGGTCTTTTGTTTATCCCAAGTACGGTATTCACTCGTGGCATCAGCGACAATTTTTAAAATATTTTCATCCGCTTTAGAAAATTCTATATTTCTTCTAGCCATGACTTTTTTAGCAACTTTTGAAGTTTTAACTAATTGATAAGTACTGAAACCTTGTTTTCCTCCCCAAGAAAAAGAGGGAATAAAGTTTCTAGGATAACCAGCACCAAAAATATTACAAAAAACGCCAACTACTGTACCAGTATTGAACATGGTATTGATACCACATTTAGAATGATCGCCCATAATTAGTCCTAGAAATTGTTCGCCTGAAGATAAGAAACGACCAGCAGGATAATTCCAAAGTTTAACTTCACCATAATCGTTTTTAAGGTTAGAAGTATTAGAGTCTGCGCCAAAATTGCACCATTCTCCAATGACAGAATTTCCTATATATCCTTCATGCCCTTTATTGGAGTAGCCCATAAAGATAGAATTGCTTACTTCACCACCTATTTTACAATGAGGGCCGATCGTATTTGCACCATACAGTTTTGCTCCCATCTTAACAATGGCATTATCACATAATGCCAAGCCACCACGTATCATTGCCCCCTCCATTATAGTAGCATTAGCACCAATATAAATAGGCGCATCTTTGGCATTGAGAATCGAAAACTCAACATTTGCCCCCTCTTCAAGAAAAATATTTCCATGGTTGATAACTCTATTCGTAGTACTCAAAGATTGAGATTTTCTACCTTTGGTCAATAACTCAAAATCTTCAATGAGGGCTTCTTTATTAAATTTAAAAATATCCCAAGGAGTATTGATTTGAATAAAGGGCGTATCGGTCAATTCAAAACCTTTCAGTTCTTCAATCTCTCGATCCTTCATTAAGTTATCAAACTGTTTGCTATCTAGCCTACCAGCAATTAATTCACCGTCTTGGAGTAAAGCTTCATTATTGCCCAACTCCTTGATTAGGCGAACAAGATAAGGAGAGGGTAAGGCAGAGCCGTTAATAATGATATTATCCTCTTCGATATGAATTGGAAATTTTTCAGACAGATAATCTTGAGTGATATAGGAGGCTTTACCATTGAGCCATTTTTCCCATTTTTCTTTAATTTTTAAAATTCCAACTCTTATCTCTCCTGTAGGACGAGTGAAAGTTAGTGGAAGAAGATGCTCTCTATTGTCACTATCAAAAAGGATAATATTGGTACTCATTGGCTTATGTTAGTAGAAATGAAACTTTAGTTAAAAATTAAGGGATTTATATAAAAGCCAAAAATAAAAAAAGCCCCAACAAATGTGTAGGGACTTCTAAAATATTTTTTCAAAGTATAAAATCTACTTCGCTTCTTTGGTGAACTTTCCGAATTTTGCGAATTTTTTATTGAATTTATCAATACGTCCTGCTGTATCTACAAATTTCATTTTACCTGTAAAGAATGGATGTGATTCGCTAGAAATTTCTAATTTTACCAAAGGATATTCTTTCCCATCTTCCCATACTATCGTATCTCTTGTAGGAGCAGCAGAACGAGTTAGGAAAGCGTGGTCGTTTGATATATCTTTGAATACTACAAATCGGTAGTTTTCTGGATGAATGTCTTTTTTCATTGTATCGTGATTTTAAATTTCGGCTGCAAAGATAAGTTATTTTTTATGAAAATGAAATATTTTATAGATATTTAAATCTTAATTCAAGTTTTTATATTTTTTGTATTTTCTTTGTGATGAGAGTAGGGAGGCAGACTAAATATACTTTTTTACGAATAATAAATATAAATAATGCTAGAGCATATCAATATTCAGAATATACTATTTCTCGACATAGAAACGGTTCCAATCCAGCCTACTTTTGAGCAATTACCAGAAAAATACCAGGCACTCTGGAAGTTGAAAGCACGACAAGTACTTAGAAAATATGATGAAGAGTTGACTACTGAAGAAGTCGTACAAGCCTATGAGAGGGCGGGTATTTATGCTGAATTTGGTAAGATTGTCTGTATTTCTGTTGGATATGTGGCAAGTCGTGATGGGCAACTTTCTATGCGTTTAAAATCATTTGCCGACGAAGATGAAAAAACACTACTCGTTGAATTTTCTGACTTGATAGCAACACATTATAATAATCCGAATCAATACTTTTTTTGTGGACACAATATCAAGGAATTTGATATTCCTTACCTTTGCCGAAGAATGGTAATCTATGGCTTGAAATTGCCTCGTCCTTTAGATATATCGGGCAAAAAACCATGGGAGACAAAGCACTTATTAGATACACTTGAACTTTGGAAATTTGGAGATTATAAGCATTATACCTCTCTAAGTTTATTAACTACACTATTTGATATTCCAACACCTAAAGATGATATTGATGGTAGTGACGTAAGTAGAGTTTTTTGGGAAGAACAGGATCTAGCACGTATAGCTATCTACTGTGAAAAAGATGTGGTGGCTGTCATTCAATTATTTTTAAAGTTTCAAGGACAGGATTTAATATCAGAAAAAAATATTTTAAAACGCTCTTAAGTGAACATCAATTGAAATATAGAAAACTAACATTAGAAGAACTCAAGGACTTAGAGAAAGAGTTTATTCACTTTCTTTCTGCGAATTCTATCACAGGAGAAGACTGGGTGAAAATCAAAACAGTTGAAAAGGAAAAAGCAGATCGTTTAATTGGACAATTCAGCGATATTGTTTTTGATAAAATACTAAAAGATGTAGAGCTTCTAGAACAGCGTACCGCTACCGAATTGAGGGTCTTCAAGTTTTATGATGACAAAGCCGAAATGATAGGGCTTACTGTAGAAGGTGAAACCCAGTTGGATTTTAGAAAAAATGATTCTCCTCAAGAAATGATGGCAAAACTAAAACTTTCTGGAGGAGAATTAAAGATCTACACAGCAGAGAAAAAATATAACAAATTAAAAGAAATGGAAATTTTTTACTTACTGGAAAGTGGTTGTAAGATCAGTAAAGACGAACAACTTTTTCAAGCATTAAAACAAATAATGGTGTGAAGAATTATTTAGTACCATTCGTTTTTATTTTCTCTTCCCATCTCTTTTTCGCAAGTTCTTGTAAATCTGCTACATTATCAGATTCATCTAGAATTTCAACACCTAACAAGGTCTCGAATAAATCTTCCATAGTTACAATACCAACAATATTTCCAAATTCATCATTTACAATGGATAGATGTCGTCTCTCTTCGGTTAATTCCTTAAAAAGTTTAGGCAATTCTAAAGCATCTGGGATAAAATGAACAGGACGCCTGAGATGATGTAAAGCAGTAGAGTGTTTATCATCAGCAAGCATTTTTAGCAAATCATCTTTTAGGATCATGCCTGTAATGTTATCCGAAGATTCTTTATATGTTGGAATTCGAGAATGTCGAAGCGGTTGATTTTTTTTATAAAATTCATCAATTGTTTGATCTTCATCAGCGATAAGTGTAACTGTTTTTGGAGTCATAATATCTCTTACACTTAGCTTTGTGAAATCAAGTAAGTTTTTAATGATTTTTGATTCATTTTTGTCTAATGTACCATCCTTCTCCCCGTCTAAAGTCATACTTAAAAAATCCATCCGAGTAAGAACAGCTTTTTCTTTTTCTTTCTTTAACGACTTTGTAATCAGCTGACTCAACCATACTAATGGACTTAAAATCCATAATAATATTTGTATAGTCTTAACGGTAAAGGGGGTAAGAGCTTGCCAATTATTAGCACCAATTGTCTTAGGGATGATTTCTGATAATATTAAGATTGCTAGTGTCATAATCCCTGCAACCCAAGATTCAGCACTAAGTCCTAGAAAGTAACTTCCCGTATCGAAAACATTACCAGCTTGGGCGCCAACACCAATTGCTCCTACAGTATGGGCAATGGTATTGAGTGTAAGTATTGCAGATAAAGGGCGATCAATATCTTCTTTGTATTTTTCTAAGAGCTGACCAGTCGATGTACCATCTTGCTGGGCTCTACGCACATAGTTAGGCGTTACACTTAATAATACAGCCTCTAGAATAGAACATAAAAAAGAAAAACAAATGGATAAGGCAAAAAAGACGAGTAATAGTATTACACTAGAACTTAACATAAATTGAAGTTTGTTATGAAATAGGCTCAATAGTAGACTGAGCAATTAGGGCGCAAAGTTAGGAATCTTTGTTTATTATAGCATTACTTTTCGGTCTTTTCTTTCAATTTTCGAGCGATTTTTTGATCGTTATTGCTTTCATAAAGCACATAGTTCTCATACCTTATAGTATCGGTTTCAATCCATATATCCTTACCGATGTTGCAGAGCGTAATTAGTTCTTGATATAATTTGTTGCCCATTTCTGTTCGACGTTCTACAGCAATATCTCGTTCAGAGACTTTATCTTGTTGAATGTTTAGCGCATTTTCAAAGACTGTACACGCCTTAGAAACCCTTGCTAGAAGATTTTCATTAATGCCTACATCTGCTAGAAAATCTATTTGTTGTCTTGCTACCCTAACCACTCTTCGCCCACAAAATAGTAGCTGAGCATCGGTCATATCTCCTAATTTTGCAGTACCAAACTTGCGATAACGACCTGTGCGATTGTTGTATTTCATTGCAACACGGGTCATGACACTCCTTATAGCCGTTTTAAGACTCTCGGCTGCTTCATACTTTTTATCAGTCGTTATCATTTGATCACCTACTAGCTCATCATCACTAGGAAGTTGATAAAACTTAGAACAAAGTGCTTTAAATGACTTCATCCTTTCTAGGGAATAACCATATTGTTTAAAATAGTTTTTTTCTTGGTTGGCTATTTTCAGTTTTTCGATGCATTGTAAATATAAATCTGCATCAGGATAATTGTACATCCTATTAATATGTTGCTTTTTCATCCTTTAATTTCATTTAAAAAAAATTGTATAGGCAATATATTGTTTTTTTAATAAAAACAAAAACTTTTGTAATTAAATTTATTTGATTTAATTTATCCTTTTATTTTACTCATTTAAAAAAATCTTTAATGGATATGGTTTTATGGAAGCTACTTGAAACTTTATGGTTTAAAAACTACAGTCAAATTGTCTATTCAAAGAAGTTGAAATAATAAAGTTTCGAAATTGAAAAAGGTATTTTATCATTGAAGTTGTTCAATAATTGGCTGCTGAACTTATTAAAATTGAACTTTTGTTTCCATTGCACTTTTTTAGAGCTGCATAGCCGAGTTAAGGAGCGATGAAAGAGTAAAAATTGAAGCAAAAAGGCTTTTTCAGAAGCCCGTAAGCTTTTTTGAACAAAACTTCATTACACTAGGCAAAAGCATAAGCAATACAGAGCATTGATGAGGTTTTTTAAATAAAAGACATACTTCAAATCTTTTCTTTTAAAATATTAATAGAATTCTTCATATTCTTGAGCTAAGAATGATAAGGTTTCGTTAATGAATTCTTAAACCTTTACTTTTTTAAACAATTATAGTAAATTCAATTTTAATTATAATAAAGGTCATTGCTTGATACGTTTATAATTTCATAATTGTTCAAGTTATTTTATCAATTTATTATCCCTTTGTGAGTATGATTACTAGAATATTTATCTTAAGCATTACAACAATAATTTTTTCTTTTCAAAGCATCGCCCAAGATGTTATTACACTCAATAATCCTTCTTTCGAAGATTTTCCTAGAGCGGGGAAAGAACCACTTGGTTGGTTTGATTGTGGTGCAACACGATTTCCGAATGAAACACCACCAGATGTTCATCCTAATCCAAATACAACAGAAGCTTATTTCGATGTAAACAAAAAAGGAATAGAAGGTAAAACGTATATGGGGATGGTGACTAGAGAAAATGATTCTTGGGAATCGGTATCTCAACGACTAAGCAGTCAACTACAACCTGATAATTGTTATGCTTTCAGTATTTCTCTTTGTCGTTCTACTGTATACAATAGTTTTGTAAAAGTGAGAAATAGTGTATCAGGTGTAAGTCAAGAACCTCGAAGTTTTACAACTCCAATTATATTGAGGATATGGGGCGGAAATGGATATTGTGAAAAAGCTGAACTACTAGGAGAGTCCCCTCTGGTTGATAATGCTTCTTGGGAAGAATTTTCTTTTAAATTTGAACCTCAAAAAAGTCATAAGTATATTATTTTAGAAGCATTTTATAAAACGCCAACCTTATTTCCTTATAATGGGAATATTTTATTAGATAATGCCTCTGATATCTTATTAATGCCTTGTAGAAAAGAACCTGAAAGAATATTGGCAGAACATAAAGAAAAAAAGGAAAAAGCAATTGCAAAGGCTGAACCGCCTGCCGAAAGGGTAAACCAAAGCCCTAAAGCTTCTGAAGAAACGACTCCCAAGCCCAAGCCTAACCCACAACCTAAACCACCACATCGAGATGACCCATCTAATGCTGCTCATTCGCATTCGAACCCTCAAACAGCGGATGTAACTCCAACACCTCAACCCAAGACAGAACCGAATGTTAAAGTTGAGCCACAACCTCAAGCTCCACCACCTAAAACAGAAAAAAAAGAAAAAATATTGACCGACTTGGATAAAACGAAACTGACAAAAGGTTCAATTGTAAGAATTGATAAACTCTATTTTGCAGCAGATAGTTATGAAATTCAAGAGGAGAATTATCCAATACTTGATGAAATCTATGACTTCTTAGTGGATAATCCTAAATTAATCATAGAAATAGGAGGTCATACCAATAGTCGGTTAGTAAAAACGGCAATTCCCCTTTCTACTAATCGAGCTAAAGCCGTAAGAGATTATTTAGTTTCTAAGGGGATTTCCTCTGCTAGATTGGAATATAAAGGCTATGGAAAAGATAAGCCGATAGCTTCCAATGCTACAACAGAAGGTCGAAAGAAAAACCAACGTGTAGAAATAAAAATATTAAGTACGAATGGTTAATTAAAAGATATTCAATCACTTTCAGCTATGTCAAACTAGAGCATAGCTGAAAGATTTACCTTTTAGTGTGTAGATAACAATCAATACCAGCAGCTTTAAGTTTTTTAACCAAGGCTCTTCCTTCTGATTCATCTCTAAACTTGCCTAGACTTAGAGTATGGTATTTTGAGTTTGTAAAACGAACGACCTCTCCATTGTATCCTTTTCGTTCAAATCTTTTTTGCTCTGCTTCTGCATTGGAGAACTTACTAAATGTTCCTGCTACGACGATATATCTATAGCCTATATCTGTTGTAATGGTTTCATAGCTGCTAGGGCGAGCTTCGCTAGGCGAAACTTCGGGAGTTGCGACACCTTTTTCAGAAAATTCATCATCGTCTAAGACTTCGGCTAAGTCTTTATCTAAGTCCGCTTCTTCTTCATATTCAATCGTTTCTTTTATGGTCGTCCCAGTATCTTCAAATTTATCTTTTACATTATTGGTAATGTCTTTGAAGCCATCTTTGATTTTTTCAGCTTTTTCCCCAACCTCTTCTTTTATCACATGAGCAGCATCGGTTACCTCTTCTTTTACCTCGTTAGCCGTTTCTTTTATGGCATCAAGTGTACTTTGATCCAAATCGTCAGTATCTTCATAATCATAATCGATTACATCGTCTTCATTGGTTAAAAAATCATCACTATAGTCTTTTTCATTGGTTTGGTCACTACTATTCAGGGATTTTACACCTTTATAGGCAAGTAAAACTGCAAAAATTATGAATAAGCCGATCGCAAAAAACATTAGCCAGTCAAATAAACGATTCATCTTTAGTATAGATTTTAATATTATTATCAGTAAAAATTAGAGCATATTGGATTTATAACAGCATTTTTAGCCGAAAGTATTAAATTTAAATATACTCTTACTACATTTGAATATAAAAATAATATTTTAAATAAGGATTAAAAAATCGAACTACAAAATCAGAGAAAACTAATTTTCCTATTCATTCACTAAACATCAAAAAAACATCATGGAAATTATTGAAATTATAAGAGCATCAATGAATAATTTTTTTGTGCAATTTGCCGAAGCACTTCCTCGAATACTAGGAGCTATTGTACTTTTAGTTATTGGTTGGCTCATTGCAAAAATTGTAAAATGGGGTATCAAACGATTATTAAGAGCAATAAAATTTGAAAACCTGACTACTCGTTTGGGTATCAATAATTTTTTGACAAGAGGCGGCGTCAAAAGTACAAGTAGCAGTTTAATTGCTAGTCTTTTTTATTGGCTAATTATGCTGATGGTATTGGTAATGTTTTTTAATAGCCTTGGTCTAGAGATAGTCTCTAAATTATTAAATGATGTTATCTTATTTATTCCTAATATTATTGTTGCTTGTATCTTATTTGTGGTAGGAATGTATTTAGCTGATTTTGTAAAAACTTTAGTAACGACAACATTAAGAGGAGCAGAGTCGGAATATGCGGATATAGCAGGTAAATTGGCAAGGGCGGCAGTATTGTTTTTTACGGTTTCAATTGTTTTGACACAGTTAAATATAGGAACAGAAATTATACAAACTATAATACAAATGACATTGGGGGGCTTAGGATTGGCATTGGCCATCGCTTTTGGGCTAGGTGGTAAAGATTGGGCAAAAGATATGGTTGATAAATACCTTAGAAAATAAAAATAGATTTTAAATTCGCTCAAAAAAATATGCTGCTAAATTTCTTTAGCAGCATGAGAGAGGGAACACAATATGGTTTTGGGGATTTTTATTTTCACTCTTCTTAGAATACGTAGTGTTTAAATACTAGAGTAGTTTTTGCATAGAATTCCATAAAAAAAAAATATTTTTTATTAATAACATGACATTTTCTTCATCTTTCTGGGCAATTGCGGCATTTCTTATGCTTTTTTTAGGGATCGGTTTTGGATCTTATAAAGGATTTGATCAATCTTGGTATTTCCTAGCTGCTGCTGGCATTTTTGGGATGGGGTACTTTCTATTTCATAATGTGCGAATGGCATTGCTAAAATTAAAACAGGGGAATATCCACGAGGCAGAAAATTTGATTAATAAAATTAAATACCCCAATAGTCTTTTAAAAAATCATCAAGGATATTATCATTTTGTGAAAGGACTAATTTTACTCCAGAAAAAGCAAAATGGTTTAGCAATACCATATTTGCAATCAGCTATAAATATTGGATTGAAAAATCCACAGGATCAAGCATTGGCAGAACTCAACCTTGCGCATCTAAAATTTGTTAATAAAAAATACAATGAGACTAAAATGCTACTACAAAAAATTAAAGCTAAAAAAATAGACGATCTACTATTAAAGGAGAAGGTCAGGGAGTTGGAAAAAGCTTTAAAAAATATATAATCTAAGCAACTGCTTTCAATTATAGCCATAACTTTTTTATGGATTTTAGTCCGCTTGTTTTCGTTCTGAAAAACCTCATTTAGCTGCAGCTAAACGCTGGTTTTTGTGCTTCAATAAACAAAATAAGACCCTGTAAAAAAATTTTATCATACATTTCAAAACAATTTCTTAGAAATCTATTGCTATCTTTGTGAGGTGGTGTTATTGAATTTTATTAACATAAAAAATAAGTAATGTTTACAATTAATATATATCTGCGTTTTGCTTTAATGGCTCTATGTTTTTTTGGTGGGATTGCACTTTGGACATTTTATGGATTTTGGTATGCTCTCCCTTTTGTATTGACAGCTATTATCTTGTTTATAGGATATTTATTATTAGGAACTGTACAATCAACAGCAGAGTTTATTCAAAAAAATGATCTTGCAGGTGCTGAAAAAAGGTTAAACTTGACAGTATTTCCTGACTTATTATATAGTGCAAATAAAGCGATATTTTATATGCTTAAAAGCACAATTGCAATGAATAACAAGGATATGGAAGAAGGGGAGAAGTGGCTTAAAAAAGCACAAAGTGTTAAGTTAAATACAGATAATGAAAAAGGAATGGTCGAGTTGCAGTTAGCAGCAGTGAATGCCAATAAAGGAAAATGGAATGCAGCAAAGAATCATATGAGAAACTTGAAAAAACTTAATATTACAGATCCAAATATCAAAGCTCAAATACAACAGTTTGATCAAATGATGAAGCAAAGTGGTCAAATAAAACAAGCGAATAGGATGCGTGCTCAAATGGGGAACAAAGGCGGGTTTAGACAAAAAAAGTTTAGATAGTGCCTAACGAAAAATACTCTCTTTTTGAGGTTAATGAATATTTGCGACGTGCGCTTGCATTAAACTTTTCTGAAGCTTTATGGGTAAATTGTGAAATTGCCCAAGTTAACTTTGCAAAAGGGCATTATTTTTTGAGTTTAGTAGAAAAAAATACGGTTGATGATACTATCATCGCTCAATCGGATGCTGTCATTTGGAAGAATGATTATTTGAAAATTCGGAAAAGGCTTGGTACTCAAGTCGAGCAGATTTTACACAATGGTACTCAGGTATTGCTTCAGATTCAAATTGATTACCACGAAAGGTACGGGCTTAAATTTATTATAAAAAATATAGACCTCCAATATACTATTGGTCAATTAGAGCTCAAGCGACAAGAAATTCTACAACGTTTAGTAAAAGAAAAATTACTAGAAAAAAATAGCACTTTACTACTCCCTTATGTCATCCAAAATATTGCTGTTCTAAGTTCTTCTAGAGCTGCTGGATGGAAAGATTTTATTTTTCAAATTCAGCATAACCCTTATCAATATCAATTTAATATAGAACTGTTTGAATCTTCTATGCAGGGAATAGACGTGGAAAAAGATATTATTAAGCAATTTAAAAAAATAAAACAAGCTTCAAAGCCTTATGATGTAATCGTACTCATACGAGGGGGAGGCGCAAAATTAGATTTAATGGCTTTTGATAATTATAAAATCTGTAAAGCTATAGCTAAAATTTCTTTGCCCGTTTTGACAGGCATCGGACACGAAATAGACGAGACATTAGCCGATAAAGTAGCCCATACAACCTTAAAGACGCCAACAGCTGTTGCCGATTATATCATTATGCATAATGCGCACTTTGAACAAGGTATACAACAAGGAGCTTTAAGAATTCAGCAATTGAGTCAGGAGAGAATTAAAGGGCAGACTTTATGCTTACAGCATCGACAACAACAGATTATACAGTTATCTAAATTGCAAGTTTTTGCTGAAAAAAATCGTATAAAAAATATAGCTGAGAGCCTTCCTCATTTTACAAATTTTATATTGAAAGCTAAAAAAATGCAACTTAAAAATGTAGAAGATAAGCTCCGATTAGTTTCTCCTGAACAAGTCTTGAAAAGAGGGTATAGCTTGGTTAGTAAAGATGGGAAATTACTCAAAAATTCAAAAGAAATTGGAAAAGGAGACGAAGTAAATATTCAATTGTACCAAGGAGAACTGAATGCTGAAATTACGTCAAAATAAGCTACGATAAAAAACAAAAAATGAATGACAAAGAACTAACATATGAAGCGGCTGTAGAAGAATTGAATGAGATAGTTCAGGCTTTAGAACAAGAAATTACAAGTATTGACCAGTTAAGTGAAAAAGTAAAACGAGCTGCAGAACTTGTTCAGTTTTGTAAGGAAAAACTAAGAGTAACGGAGCAAGACGTTCAAAATTTACTAGACTCATCCGACTAACCACTATCGAATGAGTCTAGCAATTATATTTTTTATAAATCAGCTAGATTTTTGACAAATGCACCAGGAAATTTATCTTGTATTTGATTTTTAAAATTATTGGCAGTAGCCTTGTCAAAGAAAACGCCTAGCATCACACGATACAACAAACGATTATTGGGTTCAATAATATTCACAACAACCCTTCGGTTAAATTGTTTTTGCAATTTGTCTGTCGCTTTCAAAACGTTTCCGTATTTTCTATACGTTCCAACTTGTATCGCAAAACCTTCGGTGGATTGTGGTTGGGCTGAAAAAATAAAGAGGTCATCTTCTTGTTGAGGTAGCCCTGTTCCTACTGCTCTTGCCTTAGCAGCTCTTACGGCTCTTAAGGCATTCACCCTGCCATGTCCATAGCGCCTAGAATAACCATTTTCGTTGTATTCGTAAGGATTACCGATTTTATCGGCGGTTTGTTCTAGGATTTCTTTTACTTCACTAGCCGTTAAATTAGGATTAGCTGATAACATTAAAGCACAGACACCTGCTACGATGGGGGTAGCGGCTGATGTCCCTTCAAAATGTTTGTATCGTGTAGGTTCACCTCTAGGGATACCATCATACCAATACTTGAAATTACCTTCAGCATGGTCGCTTCCCTGATCCCAACTTGCTCTAGCAGCAATAATGGGAGCAATTCCTGCAGGGGCGACAACAGATAATCCACCACCTCTATTAGAATGCCAGAAGTGTTCATCTGCGCTTGTACTACCTCCTACGGCTATCACATCAGGATGTTGAGCATAAAAATTGATGTATTCACGGCTTTCATTTCCAGCAGCATATAAAATAACACAGCCTTTTCCGTTTCGTCCTTGCGTGGCAGCTTTATTGATGGCTTCCCGTTTGGCAATGTCTAGCTGATCTCCCTCTAAAACACTTCCCCAACTACAACTTACAATATCGATCTCTTGTTCAATACAGTAATCGAATAATTTTTCTACTAAAAAAGAACTTTTGGCTGCGCCATCAATCGCATAAAATTTAGCATTAGGTGATACGCCTATTATCCCATTGGGACTACCATCAGCAACTGCTAGACTAGCACAAGATGTTCCATGATCTTTGGTGAAATTGAATTGATCAAGATTTCCATCCGTCGTATAAATACTAAAAACAGTCCTATCATTTTTGGTGAGATCAGGATGATCAATATCAAAGCCTGTATCTACAATGGCAAGTTTAACATCATCTGAGCCTTTATTTCCTAATTCTATCCATGCTTCAGCAATTTTACAATCAGACCCACTAACTAATAAACTTGGAGATTCTGTCTGTCTTGGAGTACCGATATTTCGGATATACCATTGCAAATCTAATAAGCCATTGTTGGGCATTGAAAAATCGTAGTAAGTTGGTTCTTCTGCAAGGTCAGCTTGTGCTAGTTGAACCAACTCCGATTCCATCAATAAGTTAGCAGATTTTAAAGGATTGACCGATTTTTTAGTTACTTTGACGAGTAAACTTTTGGCTGTTCTACGCTTGATTAGTTCTAGTTTTAGTTTTTTAATGAGCTTTTCTTGTTCCGTTTCGCTTGCCTCTTCATTAAAGTAGATGTATATATATCCACTAGGAACAATTACTCTATCCGAATCACCAGCAATATGGTAGATGTGCGAACCTACTTGTATATCTTTTTCTGCTCGTAGTTCATCTAGTGTGGCTTCCAATTTTCTCATTCCTCGGGGTAATTGAAAGACTTTAAAAGCACCGATACGGGCATGAGTCATTTTTCTATCTTCTAACTTTTTAGGCGTCTTATTTTTTTTGGTTTTAGATATAATACCAATAAACTTATTGCTTTTGGATAGTTGTAGTTTACCATTTTCTGTGGTGATGTTGATTTTTTTCATTTACTTTTGGAATTTAAAAGACTTATATAGAAGTTGTTCAAAAATATTTTGAAGCATTTTATTGCTTTTGGTTGTTGTTTGTATAAAACGACAAGTACAGAATTTAAATTAAAGGTGCATGAATGAATCCAAATTTAATTATTTTTTATAAAAAAGAGATTTATTAGAAGTGTAATTTTTTGATGCCCTTTATGTTATGTGTTACGTATTTTAAAAAAAGGCTTGTAGTTTAAATATAGATTTTGAACGAGAAAGAAATGTTGAATTTCGGATTTTGTTGTTCTTTTAAATAATATTTGATATGAAAATTGCGCTTGCTCAATTAGCCTCAGTAGGAGGGAAGGTACTTGTCAATATAAAAAAGCATATACAATTCATTGAAAAATGTGCTGCTTATGATGCCACTTTAATCGTTTTTCCAGAATTATCAATTACAGGATACGAACCTACAGTAGCAAAAAAATTGGCTAAGAAGTCAGATGATCCTCAATGGGATATTTTTCAAGAACTAGCCATTAAATATAATATTGTTATTAGTATCGGGATGCCTACAATTTCTAGCAGAGGTATATGTATTAGCAATCTTTACTTTTCTCCTAATACCCCAAGGCAAGTCTATTCAAAACGTTATTTACACGAAGATGAAAAACCATATTTCATATCAGGTATACATTCACACTTTATCGAAATAGGGAATGAAAAAATAGCACCTGCAATTTGTTATGAATCTTTATTGTCTCATCATATTGAAGCAGCTCATTCCCAAGGTACAAAAATATACCTTGCCAATGTTGCAAAACCTCAAAGCGGTATTGATAAAGCGGAAGACTACTTTCCAGTTGTTGCTCGTAAATATCAAATGACTATCTTAATGGTGAATACGATTGGTAAGAGTGATGATTTTATCAGTGTTGGAAAATCAGCGATATGGAATACACAAGGAGAAAAAATAGGCTTATTGGAAAAGGATAAAGAAGGAATATTAATATTGGATACAGTTGAAAACAATGTATTACAGATTGTTGTTTGATTCTAGAAAATATATAAACCACTATAATGGGATTTGGATTTAATTTATTCTTTATTTTTATACTCCTTCCGCTAACAGGAATTTTGTTATTGTTTTGGCTTTTTTCAAGAAAAATAATAATAGGAAAAATGCTTGGCATCGTATGGGGTGGAGTTTTGAGTTTGATCTTGTTTTTAGGTATTGTACGTTGGCTAAATTCAAAAATAATCTTGAAGAAAGACGATTATTATGGAGAATATATTGTTAATCGAAATTATTTTAAAGGAAAACAAACAGATTGGCAGTACAACCATTTTAGATTCGAGATAACAGATAAAGACTCTATTTTTTTTTATGAAACCGAAGGAGAAAAAATATTGAAAATTCATCAAGGAACGATCCATACAGTCAAACCATACAACTCTGCCAGACTGGTTATATATATGGAAAACCCCATTCATCATATCTTAGCAAGTAACCCTACAACCTATAGAGCTAGCTGGGACTTTTATTTGGTGTTTCGTTCTCCAAAATTTTATAATGTATTTTTTAAAAAAGGAAAATGGCAACCCATAATTGAAGAGTCAATAGGGCGATATGAATAGCATAAATATATTGTTAAGTCAAGGAATGCTCAATTAGAAAATTATCAAGTTCTTCTTGGGTTTTTTCCCAGCGTTCCATTGCTACGTCTAATGTTTCTTTACTAAGATTATACTTTTCCAAAATAGCAGCAGAGTTATCAGAATTATAGAAGTCAGGATTTGACATTTCTGCTTCGTATTCGCTTATTTCTTGCTCTATCATTTCTATATCACGTTCAGCGTATTGCACTTGACGTTGAAGTTTCTTTTTTTCTTTTTCTAATTCTTTGATTTCGGCTTGGCTAAGTACTTGTTTTTGTTTTTCATGCTTATCTCTTTTTTCTACTTCCCTCATGTTTTCTAGCTGCCTTTTATCTAGGAAAAAGTTAACGTCACCTAGATAAGTATGCAGCTTTTGCTCTCGAAATTCTATTGTTTTGTCGGTTAAGCCTCCTAGAAAATCCCTGTCGTGAGAAACAATAATCAAAGAACCATCATAATCAATAAGGGCTTGTTTTAATACTTCTTTAGAAATAATGTCTAAGTGATTGGTCGGCTCATCGAGGACTAGAAGATTAAATGGTTTTAAGAGCATAGATGCCATGGCTAATCTAGCACGTTCTCCTCCTGATAAGACCATTACTTTTTTTTCAACATCTTCTCCACTAAACATGAAAGCTCCAAGAATTGCTCTAACCTTAGTACGCATTTCAGAAGGGGCTGCATTTTCTAGTGTTTGTAAAACTGTCAAGTTAGAGTGTAGAGTTTCTGCTTGATTTTGAGCGTAGTAGCCAATCTGTACATTATGTCCGAGCTTAATATTTCCTGCGGTAGCATTTTCTACGCCTATCAATATTTTGGAAAGTGTTGTTTTTCCTTGTCCGTTTTGTCCCACAAAAGCAATTCTATCCCCTCTATCCATTTTGAATTCTACATCATTGAGAACTTTGATAGCCCCATAAGATTTGCTGAGGTTGTCAGCTTCTAGCACAATTTCACCAGAACGAGGCGCTGGAGGAAATTTGATATTCATTGCAGCAGAATCCTCTTGTTCTATTTCTATTCGCTCAACTTTATCTAATTGTTTTTTCATCGATTGAGCCATCTTTGTTTTGGTAGCTTTAGCCATGAAACGATTGATAGTTTTTTCTCTTTGAGCGATGTCTTTTTGTTGGTTTTTATAGGCAGATTCTAGTATCTCTCGCCTTTCTTTTCGAAGCGTTAGATATTTACTATAATTTGCTTTATAATCGTGTACTTTTCCTAGTTCAATTTCAATAGTTCGATTAGTGACAGCATCTAAGAACATTTTATCGTGTGAAATCAAAATCACTGTTCCTTCATAATGTTTAAGAAAACCTTCAAGCCAAACGATAGATTCAATGTCAAGGTGATTGGTCGGCTCATCCAGAAGGAGGTAATCTGGTTTTTGTAGGAGCATTTTTGCTAATTCGATACGCATTTTCCAGCCGCCACTAAATTCATCGGTTAAGCGCTTCATATCGCTATCTTTGAAGCCAAGTCCTTTTAATACTTTAATAGCTTCGCCTTCGACATTTCCTCCTCCAATAATGGCTAAACGCTCACTAATATCCGATAGATCTTGGATAAGTTTTTCATAAGCGTCACTTTCATAATCTGTTCTAATTTCGAGTTGTTCATTGATATCAGCTAATTCTTTCTCTAAAGATATAGCTTCTTTAAAGGCTGTAAATGTTTCTTCAATTACGGTTTTTCCTTTTGGTAGATTCATTTCTTGATACAAGAAACCGATAGTCGATTCGGAGGGCATGGTAATATCTCCACCGTCAGGAAGCATATCACCTGCGATGATTTTAAGCATGGTTGATTTACCAGCACCATTTCGACCTACTAATCCTACCCGATCCTTATTTTTAATAACAATATTAATATTATCGAATAAAACTCTATCTCCGTACTTTACAAATAAGTTACTAACTGTTATCATAAGCGTAAAATTACAGAAATACATCAAATTTTGAACCATTTAATGTTAGACAATAGAGAACAATTGTCTTTTATTTGGGTAACTTAAGCTGAAGCAGTTCATTATCAATGACTTCATGGAGTGGAATGATTCTAATAACTAATAATTATTTTTTATATATCCTTAATTTTTTTATTAAATAAATTATAAATTTTGTGCAATTCAATATATTTTGTCCGTCTAATCAATAAAACTTTACATGATTAAACCGAGGCTTATTTTATTGGCATTTCTAATTTTACTTTCATATGATGGTTTTTCACAGCGTATAACAGGAGATAGTCTTAACTATTTAACGGTAAAAGATAGTATTTTTGTAGGGATAGAAGGCACTAAATTTAAGTATATTAAACATTCTATGGCTAAGGGGCAGACATTGTATTCTATGGCTAAGTTTTATGGTGTTAGTTTGAAAACACTTTATCGATTGAATCCGCACCTTTCCCAATCTATTAATAAAGTGGGAGATGAGATTTTAATTCCTCTGCCCAATGGAGCGATAAGGAGGTATCAAGGAGAGCGGTTTGATTCTACGGCATATACACCTTTGATTTATATTGTTAAAAAAGGGGATACCATGTATAATCTTTCTAAGCGAATTTTAAAAATGGAAGTAGAAGAGATAATGGAACAGAATGAGATGGAGACCTCTAACTTAGAAGTAGGGCAACGTATTAGAATAGGTTGGTTAAATATTAATGGTATTCCTAAACGTTTTCAAAAAAGTCGAGATGTAAAAGCGATTGATGAATTTAAAACAGCAGAGAAGTATCGGAAACAAAGAAAAAAAGGAAGAACTGTAACCGAACAAGGTACAGCTTATTGGCCTAAAGGCAATTCCAATTTAAGTGCTTTTCAAGGTTTAGTAGCAATGCATAAAACAGCAAAGAAGGGATCTTACATTAGAGTTTATAATCCAATGTCTAAACGTTCGGTCTATCTAAAAGTTTTGGGTAATATTCCTAGAGCAAATGCCTATCATCCAAGCACTATCGTTGTGATTCCTCCTGGTATTGCTCGGCGATTGAAGGCTTTAGATGCGAATTTCTTTGTAAAGGTAACGTATGTAGAATAAGGACTTCTTTAGGATAAAAATTGGATTAAATCTTCAATCGTCATAGATTGTTGTTCACCAGTATTCATATTTTTAACACTTAACTGTCCTGTATCCATTTCATTTTTTCCAATAATAACAACAAAAGGAACATTGCGGGTATTAGCATATTTCAATTGTTTATTCATCTTGCTTGGAGTAGGATAGAGGTCAGCATTAATACCTGCAGCTCGAAGCCAATTTAAACAACTAAAACCATATAGGTGACTATCTGCATCAAAGGCAGTTAATAAGACTTTTAATGCCGACGTGTCTTCTTTTGGAAAACCTTCTAACTCTTCTAATACATCATAGATACGTTCTGCTCCAAAAGAAACACCAACACCCGATACATTTTTTAAACCAAACATACCTGTTAAATCATCGTAACGACCACCACCACCAATACTTCCCATTTTAACGCCTTTGGCTTTTACCTCAAAAATGCAACCTGTATAGTAATTGAGACCTCTAGCCAAGGTAACATCAAATACGACCTCGTTAGTCGGTGTTTTTAAATCAAAATATTGGTGGAATTGTTCGAGTTCTTCTACTCCTTTTGTTCCGATTTCACTATTTATGAACGCTTCCTTGAGGGGACTTAGTTTTGTAATCTCCAATATTTGTTCAATTGTTGAAATTGCCTCATTAGAGATGCCTCTTTTTTGCATTTCGCCTCGAACGCCTTCTATACCAATTTTGTCAAGTTTATCAATTGCCATTGTCATATCAATCATCTTATCGGCGATACCTGCTACTTCTGCCATTCCAGCCAATACTTTTCGATTGTTAACTTTTATAATCACAGGGAGATTGAGGTTGGAAAAAACTTCATCATAGATTTGAACCAGTTCGGCTTCATACATCAATGAATCAGAACCTACAACATCTACATCACATTGATAAAATTCTTGATACCGTCCTTTTTGAGGGCGGTCGGCTCTCCAGACAGGTTGTATTTGATAACGTTTGAAAGGGAAGGTGATGTCATTTTGGTGTTGCACTACAAACCTAGCAAATGGTACGGTCAAATCATACCTTAATCCTCTTTTAGAAATAGAGGAAGTTAGAGCATTAGAATTAAGTTTTTCTAATGCCGCTTTATTCGCTTTTGAAAGATAATCGCCATTATTGAGTATCTTGAATAGTAATCTATCGCCTTCTTCTCCATATTTCCCCGTTAGGGTAGAAAGATTCTCCATTACGGGGGTTTCTATGGGTTGGTATCCATATTTTATAAACACCTTTTTAATGGTCTCAAAAATATAGTTTCGCTTAGTAATTTGTTGTGGTGTAAAATCTCTTACACCTTTGGGTAAGCTAGGTTTCATGCGCAAAAATTTGGGCAAAGGTACTGATAAACAGATTTAAAATGTAAGTAATTATCATAAAAGTTAATAAAAAAACGTGTTGTCAAATATCTTTGTTACCAATCTAACCATTAAGGTATTATTTAAATCTATATTAAATAATTCTGCTACATATTCTTCTTTAGTTTTTTCCGTTTTAATATTTAGGTGTTTTTGTTGATTTCCTTGATAAGTGTAGTTCAATTGGAAGTTCTTACCACAGCTTTTGCATTTTATTTTTTGATACCTATTTTTACAATTTGAAAATCCATTTTTGATAACTTGATCACTAACACAGTAGATACATTTACAGACTTGACCCTTCATAAGCTTTGGTTTTGTAACTAAGTAATGTATAAGAACAATCAAATATTTGTGCTCTTATACATTACATATAGTTTTATTAAAATAGTATTGAGGTGGCTAATTCTGTATAACTAATTTATGGTTTTCATTAATACCAGAAGTTGTAGATATATTTATAATATATACACCTGTTTTTAAATTGTTATTATTAATGGTATAGCTGCCATTTGTTTTATCTCTTAATGTTTTTTGAAACACAACTCTACCACTAATATCTATAACTTTGATATTGATATTTTTAGCATTTTTTAAATTCGTACTTTGTAAGATCCATTGACCAGAACTAGGGTTAGGAAAAATATTGAAAGTATGGTCAGAGGGATGTAATTGTTGTTCTCTTTTTTGTAAAGCATAAATGGTCTGATCTTTCTTTGTGTCTAAACTGATGTATTTACAAATGGAGGTATTACATTCTTGCCCATATGCATTTTCAGCAAATACATTCATACAGACTAGATGGGTTGAATTATCACCTTGAGGATAAGTATAGGTAGCATTTTCACCTGTAACAAGACCATTATCACTCGTAAACCACAAAACGTCTTTAATAATTGTTCCAATATCTGTATTAATATTACTATTAAAAGTAACTTCGTTTCCTGTAATATCGTAAATGAAATTGGCATCGAGAATCTTACATTCATTCTGAGATATTGAAGTAACTTTTACAAACTGAACATATTGAGCGCTACAACAACTACCATCAGGTCCGATTCCAATTACATTTAGGTATATGTAATAGTCACCTAGTTCAGAATATACGTGTGTGACAGGATCTAGACTATTGACTACGGTTCCATCTCCAAAATTCCAAATTACAGTTGCTTGCTGTGTAGTACTAAGATCTAATAAGTGACTAACCGTGACTTGATTTTGAACTTGTTCTATATTTAGAGGTACTTCTTCAGTAGGTATAAAACATCCACAATCTACTTGAGCAGTTATTTGTGTACTATATTTTTCATCTCCGCAAAGTTGCTGAGTATATAATTCTACAAATATTCCACTACCATCAAATGTACTCATGTCTACTTTTATACATGGGTTTTCGGAATTTTCATTTGTGCCATTGATAAATTCCCAATTCCACTCTGTATTATCAATGGTTTTGAAAATCCAACTATAATTAGTTGAAGATATGCTAGGACCATCAAAGCAAAATTCAATATATTTCTCTTCGCTAGAGAGACAAAAAATATCGCTTTGAGTATACGTAAATATCGGTGCTTCAGGAGCACAGTTATAGAAAAATGTATGGCTGAAAATTTGATTGTCTGACCAAGTACCACAATCGTCTAAAGGATTCATTCTGATGGTATAAAATCTATCGCATTCTAGTGAAAAAGCTTCTTGTAATTCAAAAGGGTCGTAATTGTAACGTATCGTATAATCAGAAAATCCTCCAGAGATTATATTTCCTTGATCGTCGGATTCGTCTATAGAAACGATTATTGGCGAATTGCCAGAATCTATTACTGGATCAATTAATATTCCAGCATTATCATTTTGACAATATTGGTTAGCTAGAGGAGTAACTACTGTTAGGATTGGATTAACGCAAGCCTCTTCTAGCTCAAAATTATCGAGATAAACGTAGTTTCTAAAATTGTTTATATGATAACATCCACTTGATTTAGGGGTACTCTTGACTCTAAGCCACAATTGATTGAAGTTGCTACCAGTAGGAGGGGTAAATGTTACAGTCTCATTTTGCCATTCATAAATCGTAGATACATTATCATAATGTTTGATAATAATATCATTGTCATATAAATCAGGTGTTAATGATATAGTATTAGTAGAGTTGCAGGTTGCTTGAGCCGTTACATTTGCTCTATCTTTTGTTAAAACCCATTGTATATCTAGATTATCGCAGCTTGCTGTTAACCTTTGCCAACGAAGATTATAGTTTATATTGTAGGTTACCTCAGGCTGAAAATCAAATTCTAGTGCTATCGTTTCTGAAAAACTTTGATCACCGCAAGGAGAATTTTTTTTGTAATCGGCATACATTTGCACATATCTTACACCTTCATCTTGGTAGGAATCTGGAGCACCATTGAGTAACGATTGCAAGTCTTCTTGATGTAGTGTTGAGGGGTTACCACTAACACTAATCCAGTCTTGGATGCATCCATTAAAAAAAGGTTGGTTATAGTTGTTGCACGTTTGTTCAAAATCTTCTGAAACGATTTGAGCGTTAATAGAACTAGTTATTATAAAACTAATTAGTATGATATATATATGTTTTTTCATGACTTTTTATTTCTATTTTTTATAATAAAAAATGATAGGCAGCTAAAGTTTATTTAGTAATCTTTGTAGAGATTTTTCTACAATATTTTTTAGAACAGTTATTATTGTTGAGGTCTTTTCCAAATACAGTTACACAGACATAATGAATTTCAATATTTGAATTAAAAGAGTGTGAAGGATTGCTTCCTGTAGCATATGAACCATCTCCAAACTCCCATAAAATAGATAGTAAATTGGTACCTGGACTAAGTTCATAATCGACATTGAAATTTATAGTATTGTTTATTACTTCATAGTTAAAACCAACATCTAGAACAGCACAATTTGATGGAGGAATCTTAGCTATTTTTATTGTTTTGCTAATTTTTTCAGTACAACAATTACCAGTTCCATCTTTTGACAATGCAGTTAAGGTTATTGTATATATGCCAGAACTGGGATATGAATAACTAATTGTATTTTCATCGTAAAAGGTTGTGCCATCTCCCATATCCCAAATGATGGTAGAAGCATTACCATAAATCTGTAATTGGTTTGTCACTATTACTTGATTTGCATTTTTTTCATAAGTAAAACCTGGATCTGTTCCATCAATTAAGCAGGGAGCTTTCTTGTTGTCAAAATTACTTTGAGCTTCTAGTATTTTACAGAAGCCAACTAATATTAAAAGGATAATTATTTTTAGTTTCATTGTGTTGCTATTTAAAAATTATAGAAATGGCTGCATATACTCCAGTTACTAGGCATATGTAGATGAAAACTCGACGAGGTTTAATTATTTATTTGATATAGCTATATTACTATTGGCAAGTTGAAAAGAATTAAAGCAGTAGGAAAGTACAGGCCTTTTATTTTATCAAAATAAAGGTTTGTTTTTTACATATGTATACTGTTTTAAATTAGATAATTGAGTATGTTTTTTTGATTGGTAATCTTTTGTGAAAAGTGGCGTGTTTAAAAAAAATAATACCTAGATAATTGATAGAAAAATTCATTATCAAAAAGCGTTTGTTTCTTTAATATATCAATAGCATCTTGATATGGAAATGGATCTCCTACTACAGTATATGGAATATTTTAGGTTGATTTCTTTCCAAGTTACTGCTGCTTTTTTAACTTTATCAACTACCCATTGACCTTTACAATCTTTTAAGATAGGATAAGTTATTGCTTCGAGCTAAAACAAGCAAGGCAATTTCTATGAGAGGTGTTGGTGTTCTAAAAGCCAAGTCATATCCATCTTTGATTTTAGACAAAAAGTCTAACCATTCGTTTAAAAAATTGGTCATATTATCGACTTCTTTGTACAATGCATTGGCGAAAATAGAAATTAGTTGAGCTTTCAGTTTAGGTTCATCTTCATCAAATAGATGAAGTCTTTTAGTAGTTAAGGTTAACTTATCTTGAAAAACTTCTTGTGCAACCTGCCAAGGATCCACGTGTTGAAGTGCCTTGATAGCTTTTGTAGGGTTGTTATAGACTAAAGCACATTCTAAATACTACTACCTATTATGTTTTCTTATCCAAGTATCAAGAATTGTTTGATATGTATTTTTTTGATGATAAAAAACATCAAGTAGCATATCTCCAAAAGCATTAATTTCGAGTACGTATACTTGACCATTTGAGCTAACAGCTATGTCTACTCCAGCATAAAAAAGCTCAGGAATGTTTTGGATGGCTTTTTCTGCTGTTTTCTTAATATTTTCAATGACTTCAATTCCCCATTCAGCTTGAATATGCTCGATTTTTCCTTTAATATTTCCTAAGTGAAGATTTGTAATAACATGATTGCTTAGACGAGGGACAACAAAAGTGGCTTTTCCATCAATTACTAAGACCCTAAAATCTACACTCTTTCCTAGAAATGACTTTTTTCTGACCCATTTTTCTACGATTAATCCAGCGGGTTGTATGGTATTGATAATCGTTTTTATATCATTTTTATTGATATATTTTTGTAAATATAGGCTATTATAAAGTGTTTTATTTTCTTTAAGTTTGATGGTTGTATATAAGACTTGTTTGTTCAAAGAACGTCGAAAAGCCATCACACCAGATGCTGAAGAACCATGATATGGTTTGATAAAAATTTCGTTAATATTTTCTTGTTCTAAGGTTGCTATTAAATGAGCATAACTATTTACTTTTTTTAAAATAATTTTAGGAATGCTTAAGCCCTTTGATGCTAAAAATAATTGACACTTTAATTTATGAAAGACTAAAGTTATTGCACTAGGAGTATTAAGAACTTTTAATTGAGGATTTTGATATAGAAACTTTTCAATTTTATTCATTAAAATACAATAGCCTTGATACCAAAAAGCATTGGGTAAAATTTGACCTTTTTGATAAACTAAATTTTCTATATTAGGATAAGAACCGAGTGCTAGAATTTTTTTATATACCTCAAAATTTTCACCTGAAGAACTTAGTCTTAGTGTTGTTGGTTTTGAAATTATTGGAAAACGATCGCTCATAATCTCTTCATAAGAATGAAAAGTATAATGAAGATTTTTTTCTTTTAAAGCATCTTCCCAAAATGCTATTCTACGAGAATTCTTTACACCGATCGTAAGAT
Organism: Saprospiraceae bacterium; assembly: GCA_020630435.1. Taxonomy (GTDB): domain Bacteria; phylum Bacteroidota; class Bacteroidia; order Chitinophagales; family Saprospiraceae; genus JAHDBJ01. The sequence continues at coordinate 118,064 of JAHDBJ010000003.1, read as the reverse complement.
AATTATTTATAAAATGCATTATTCACCAACTTCTACATAGAAATAATCTTCATCAGGTTTTTTATAGTCTTTTAAATTAATATTTTGAGTGGTATAGCGTTCTTTCAATTTTTTCTGCCATTCATCAGAAATATAATGGTGACGACAATTAATATGTTCTAATCGAAGTAAAGCATCGTTATGATAAAGGGCTTGTGCTCCTTCGTCTTTTAAAATACCCATTGAAAAATCAAGTGTTTTTAGATTTTTCAAAACAGGAGCATTGTGCAGTCGTTTTGCTAATTCGTCTTGAAAATCATAGTTTTTAAGCCCTAGGTGATATAATTTAGGAAAATGGCCATCTAATATAGGCTGCAAATCATCTACAGTTACCCCTAAACCATAATATTCTGTTCCTAACCAAATTTCTAAATATTCCAAATTAGGTAGATCAGAAGAAAGAATTTCTTTGAGTGTTCTAAGCGGAAGACCGCCACATTCGATAATTAAATTCTTGAGTTTTGGAAGTTGTATTTTCCCTAATTTTAGTCCACCTATTCCTTTGATACCAAAAGTTTCTAGATTGGGGAAATATTGATAAAAATGGCTGAAGTCATCATGTTGAATCCAAGAAATTTCACAAGATTCGTAGGACATATCGCCTACAAAAAGGTGTTTTAACCCCGAAAAAGCATCTTTTAGTTCAATCAATTTCTCAATACTTGGTCTACTATCTTCTTCTTCTCCAGCATATTTCCACTCCCCAATAACTAAGGTGTCTAGTTCATTAATATTAGGAAGGTTTGCTAGTTTTTCTAACTTTTCTATAACGGATGGGTCATCATCTTCGTAAGAGTCTGTAGAAACTTTTACAGCTGTATTAGGATTAAAAGTAGCACCAAATTTCTTGATAGGTTTACCCGCCAAAGTATAACTATCTCGAATGATTTTTGCTTTTCTTGCTGTTTCTACATAGCCTTTTTTCTTTTTGGCAGCGATTAGTTTTTGGGCATCCTTTAAAGCTGCTGCTTCATCAACAAAGGTTTTTGTTTTGGAAGTACCATCAGTCCCTACACGACCATATGTTACGATATGTTGATTTCCTTCTACGGTTATTTTCCAAAATTTATTACTCTTTTCGTCTTGATAAATTAATTCTATTGTCATCTTATTATGATTAAGTTTTTTATTCTCCTACTTCAACAAAACACCATTTCTGATGCTTTGCGTCTTTTAAGTTAATAAGTTGAGTTTCAAATTTTTCTTTTAATTTTTGTTGCCATTCTCGTGAAAGGTAGTGGTGTCGACAATTAATATGTTTAAGTTGTAATAGTCTTTCATTTTTATACAAGGCTTTAGCTCCTGTATCTGTTAAAGTACCCATCGAAATATCTAATGTTTTGATAGTGTTAAGGACATTCGCATCATGTAATGCTTTGGCTAAGGCATCCTGATGGTCATAGTTTTTTAGTCCTAAGTATTCTAGTTTTGGAAAGATACCTGCTAAGATAGGCTTTAAGTCTTGTATTTCAATATTTCCGCCATATTCTGTCGTTCCAAGCCAAACGTCTAAATGGGTTAATTCTGGGAGGCTAGATTGTCCTATGGAGTGTATAACATTTTTATCTAAACCACCTGTTCGAATGATTAAATGTTGGAGTTTGGGAAGTTCTAAAATACCTAGTTGTAAGCCTTGTCCGCCTCGTACACCAAAGGTTTCTAATTGAGGATAATGTTGGAAAAAACCACTGTAATTTACTTGTTGAATCCAAGAGATTTCACAAGACTCGAAATTCATATCTCCAATGAATAAATGCTTCAAGCCTGAAAAAATATCTTTTAACTGGATTAGTTTTTCCACTATTTCAGAACAATCTTTTTCATAACAGTTTTTCCATTCTCCAATAATTAGGGTATCCAAATCAGTTATATGGGGTAAGTTAGCTAATTTTTCAAGTTTATCAATTACAAAAGGATCATCTGCCTGAAATCCTTGCGAACTTATTTTTACAGCATTATGATTTTTAAAAGTGCCTGTAAATTCTTTTATCATTTTGCCAGCAAATTTAAATGCTTCCCAATTGGCTTCTGTTGCTAGGATATAACGTTGTTTTTGTTTTTTAACATTTACTAACTTAATGGCTTCTTCTAGGGCTTCATCATCTGATCGAAATTCTTTTGTGAAAGAATTCCCTTCTTCGCCCATATTGCCATAATAAACAGTATATGAATGTCCTTTAACTTCAATATTCCAAAAGCGATGAATGCGATTATCTTGAAAAATTAATTCTACGTTCATAAAAGATTATTCTTCTATATTTTAATTCTTTCTAATAATTTGTTGCCATATATTTTATCCAATTCCAATTCTTTTAAATTCATATAACCAATATAACAGCGACAGTTGTTTGTAGTACAAACCGAAGGTTTTAATATACTTTCTAAATCCTGTTTGTAAATGTTTCCAATATTTTTTTTAATAAAATGACATCTTTTAATATTCCCTTCTCCATCAATAGAAATACTAGATTCCCCTGCAAAACAGGCTTTGTTTTTAGTATTGTAGATCGTATTGTTCAGGTGAAATAAGGGATCTATTTGCTGCAAAAAATCTATATCTTTTGGCGTATAATAGTTCGGAGTTCTTTTATAAGCATTTATCCAAACATAAATAGAACTGGGAAGTTGTTCACGGAGTCGTTGAGCGAAAGTGAAATTCTCATGTTTGCCTACAATACCAACACTAAATGGAATGTCCATTTGGATTAAGGTCAAACATTTTTGGATAAATCTTTCAATATCGACTTCCATTGGGTGAAAAGTTGTCCAGAGGGCTACTTTTTGTTTATTTACGTGCAGTAACCATTCTAAACGACTCGATAAATTCGTTTGGATTGCGACTTTTTCAACGTGAGCAATATGGCTTAATTCAAGAATCGCATCTTGATAGTATTTCCGAATTAATGCTTCGCCCCAAGGGGTAAATAAAATTCCAATTTTTCTTTTTTGGATAGCTACCCATTCTACAAATTGCTCCAGACAATTTTTATCATAAGCTAACTCTTGACGAGTATTTCGTTTCTTGGCAAAAGGGCAATATTGACAATCGTAATTGCAACTTTCTAAAGGACCTCGATATAATATGTTTAAGCTCTTTTTCATTAGTGTAATTCGAAGGTTGACATTAGTGTTTTTACATTTGTTGAAAATAATAAGGGGCCTAGATAATCTTCAAGTTCCATTCCTAATATCGTTAAACCTAAATTATCTTCTTGAACCATCAGCCATTTTTTTTCTAACCATTCTTGAATAATTGGTATATCAAATACAGCATATCCAAATGTTTTTTCAAAATCTTTCACGTTTATTTTTCCACCATCCATCAACCCCTTTATAAGATAACGCCGTTGTTGTTCATTTTTATTAAGATAAATCCCATATTGTATTTTTGAAAAATCTTTATTCATTGAATAATTGTGGATTATGGTTTTCGTTGCTTTCCTAGAAACGGCATAATCGCTACTATAATGCAACTCTTTTGTATAGGAACGAGCACCAGCTCCAAGACCTATCGTCCCATCTTTTGTTAATTGATGTTGATTTAAAATACTGGAAACATCATCTCTTCTAAAACTTCGCATTGAATTTTGTTTGTACCCTTTTGATAGTAAGAAATCCCGACCAATTCGATATAAAGCTAGACGATTATCGGTACTATTTTTTTGCATTTTGCTGAGTCCTGTCAATGGGCGTTGGTACAATGGATAAAGAAAAATTTCTGTGGGTAAGTATTCAACTGTCTTTTCTAAAGAATATAGCCAAGAGTCGGGTGTTTGACCATGGATACCATAGATTAAATCCAAATTGAGTTCAGGGATACTTGAATCTATTAGCTGCTCAACAGTTTTAGTAACTTCAATATTTGATTGGGGGCGTCCTAGTAATTTTGTTTCTTCTTTTAGCCAAGATTGTATCCCCATACTTACCCTAGTAATTCCATATTGTTCAATCAACTGTATTTTATCAAGTGTTAAGGATTTAGGAGAGGCTTCAATACTACCATATCTACTATTTATAGGAACACCTAAATCATTTTTAAAAATGGATAACATGATAGCTAACTCATTTATGGATAAAAAAGTTGGTGTCCCACCTCCAATAGCATACGCTTCAAAAGAGTAATTAGATAACAGAGACTTATAAGTTTGAGCTTCTCGTTTTAAGGCTGATAAATAATTGCTTACGCCATTTTTAGGATTAGAGATAGTGAATAAATTACAAAAACCACAACGCATTTCACAAAAAGGAAGGTGTAGATATGCAAATAAATTTTTTAAATCTTCTTTTGCCCATGCTGTCTCTAATTTTATAGGTCGATATAATTGCCTATAGGTATGTTTGTGAGGGTAATTATAGGTATATTGATGGTAAATGTTTTGCATTATATATTTAGCTTCACGTTTTTACTTAAGTTTTTTTGATAAAGTTATGCTTCTTCTATTTTGAAATGGATATAAGGAACTTCAAGTACAGTTGAATGTCCATTACGATGTCCCCAATGTCCGTCTTCTCCATAAGCTGTTCCATGATCACTGCAAATGATACAAAAACAATTCCCTTTTGATTGAATACTTTCCATCAAAATAGGTAATTGGCTATCTACATATAAAAGGGCTGCTTTATGGCTATGATAATCATCTTTCTTTTCTTTTCTAAAATAGAAATAATTGGGTTGATGAATAGCAGAGACATTAATAAACAAGCAAAATGGGTTTTGAGTCTGCTCCAGTATTTTAGCTGCTAACTCAAATTGATGTTGTGTCGAATTGTAATCGGTAACCCCCATGATTTCTGACCAATGACTTTCATTAAATAAATTGGGCAATTCTTGACTAATCGCATTTTTTTTATTGAAAAAGCCGACACCACCTATACATATAGTATGGTAATCAAACTGATTTAAAGCGGTGATCAAATTTGACGATTCAAATACAAAGGTATTTTTTGTAGTAGATTCACTTCCTTGAAATCTTGCTGCAAATAGTCTAGGTGTAGTTTTTTCTTGAGTTTTAGTTGGCAAAAAACCTGCAAAGAATGCTTTATGTGCAGGATAGGTAAAGGTAGCAGGAGAATATCTTTTCTCCCATCCTGTAGAAGGCAAATATTTTTTTAAATGAATTAATGTGCCTTCTTCAAAGGCTTCTTGTGCAACATCGTATCGTAGGGCATCTAATACTAAAAATAGGATATTAGAATGCTTTACAATATCATTCATATTATAGTCATCATTTTTCATGTTAATAACTGCTCTAGTACAGATAAATGTTTTATGTATGATATATTTTTATTTCTTGATATTCCACTTGGGTTATAATGAATAGCCTCCCAACCAAAATTTTTAGCACCATAAATATCTTTTTCTAAATGATCACCAATCATGTAAAAAATCTGATGTTCTATGAGTTTCTGTTGAACAGAAAAAAAAGATTTTCGTTTAGGTTTAGCATAGCCAATTTCCTCCGAAATAAAAATATGTTTAAAAAAACGTTCTAGCCCCACTCGTCGTATTTTATTTCTTTGGTTTCTAGAACCCCCATTACTGAGAAGGGCTAATTCATACTGTTTTTCCAACTGAGTTAATGTTACTTCAACATCATCATTTAAAATAACAAAATTTGCTATATTCTCTTTAATAATTTTCCAAATCTCAGCAGCAGATTTTTCAAGTTTCAAAAAATCGTTTAACCAATTACAAAATTCTATTCGATTGCTATGGCCGTGATTATCTTGTTGAAGTATAGCATATCTTTGTTCTTCACTTAAAAATTTATAAAGATGTATTTTTATACAGTCAATCATAGCATTATCTCTAAGTATTAGGGTATTGTCCAAATCAAATACTAGTACAGCTTTCTTGTTCATAAGCTATGAATTACATATAGGCTTCTGAATTTATCCAAAAAGGATCATAAGAGACTTCAAACGAAATTTGGTGAGATTGAACATCTTGTTTAAGCCGCTCCACAATACCATCTAAACGTTCCTTCGAATCACCATAAAAAATAATACGTCGATTGCCTCCATGTGTTTCTGAACAAATATAATGCCCCCCGTTATTAGCACTTACCAACTGGTTTACTTTATCTTCAAAATCATAGATGGGTTCCATTGCTTCAGCAGGTAAGCCATTATCCTGAGTTTCATTAAACTTCAAGTCAATATCAAGAAGATAGGGGAAATCGCTTTTGAATTCATAGTGCTTGAAATTCCTATTGACAATAATCATTACAGGAAGTTCCTGATAAGTCCCTTTGAGTATAGACATATTATCTTCTGGAAATTTTATCCCATGGATGTCTCTTTCTTTTTTCTTCCATTTGATATAGCCCCTTAACTCCTTTAAGGGAAGAATACGATCATTTTCATTGGGAGTACTCGCAAATTCCAGATGATTAATATCAAACGTAACACTGATTTCACCTAGTAAAATATCTAGACATTGGTAAATCCCCATAATAATAGCGTTTTTTAGCTCTCCATCTTCTTCAGGATAGTCTTTATGGAATAATCGAATCACTATATCATCAGGAGCTTCTTCATTTTGTAGTGGGATAAAAGAGATTGAATCTTGATTTAATTCTACATTGCCCATTTTGAAGTTGAACTCAGACTCATGTCTAGGTTTTGTAGCAAAGAATTTCCAATCCTCTATTTTCGGAGCGTGTTTTACAACTTCCAAGGCATCTGCAAAATATTTTTTTACACCTTGAGGAGTAATAATTAATTCAAAAGGTGTTTCATTACCACCAATCTCTACAAAAAGGCCTTCAGAATATTTTTTGAGTTCAGTAATGAGTTCATCCAAGAGCTGATTTATGGTATCCCATTGTCCTTGATAACGCTTATTAAAATTGATATACTTTTCTTGGTTCTGCTCAAACCAAGACCAGAAGTTAGCAATATTCTTATTCATGTTTTTTAGTTTTAAATATAGATTTTGGAATATTTATTTGGCAATTTAACAAAGCAATATATGATTTTTTTGGCTTCAAAGCTATTGTAAATTTATAAGTGTAGGAAATTAGTTTATGAATAAACTGTAGCATTTTATATCTATTCATATTTAGCTTTATTTCAATTAAAATAGTTATCTGATAAAAAATGCTATATTTAGCTTTTAAATAAGAAATTGTTTAATAATAAAGGTTGATTTTAATTATAAGTGCTTGTATTTCAAGATAAAGCTCCATTCTTTTTTCGTAGCCTTAGCTACGGTGGAAAGAATTAACTGAAATATTGAGATACAATGACTTGTAAATAATTCATCATTCTATTTTTTAACAGCTCCTAAAATAGTTTCTTGTGAATTACAAAGGCTATGAAAAAACTTATCCAACTTGTAAGTAAAATTGTGTTATTTATTGCACTTTTAAATGTTTTTGCTTTTGCTGTAGTTCATGTACATGAAGGAGGTCAAAAACTAGGTGTTTTTACTCAGCCACTCAAATCATTTGCAGCTTTTCCTAAGGTTGTTTTAAATACATTTGAAAATATTAAAAAACCTGAAAGGTTAGTGCCAATTGATCCAGGTTTTGAAACAACGAATAAACTGGATTATGATTTGTATGCAGTCAGTAGTCACTACGATAAAACACAGTGGATTATTCGTTTGATCAATTTGAAAAATGATAGTTTACAGCACCAATGGTTTTTAAAAAAAGAAAATTATAAAAATACAGGTAGAGTATTTAGTCATGCTGAACCAAGAGAACCAATTTTACTAGCAAATAAATCTGTCATTTTTGCTTGCGATGAATCTTACAATTTATATAAACTAGATAAAAAGTCCAATATCCTTTGGCATAACAAAGAACATCATTATCATCATACAATTAATCTAGATTACGATAAAAATATTTGGACTTGTACTAAACGATTGACTGCTTTAAGTTCTTTAAATTTAAAATATTGGGATGATTATTTAACAAAGATAGATAGTGAAACGGGAAAGACTATTTTTAATAAATCAATATCCGAAATATTATTTGAAAATGATCTAAGCTATTTTATACATGGTCTAGGGAATGGAGCGAGTACCGAAAATCCAGATCCTTTACACCTAAACGATATAGAACCCGTTTTAAACGATGGAGAATATTGGAAAAAAGGAGACCTGTTTTTAAGTATTCGACATAAATCATTAATCCTATTATATCGACCTTCCATGAATAAGGTTATGAGGGTAATTCAAGGAGCTTTTTATAACCAGCACGATATAGATATCGAATCGGATTCAATAATTTCACTTTTTAATAATAATGTCTCTAGCTTGTCAAGCTATCGAAATGCAGATAATACGAATTTCACCCCAATAATTAATGAGTCGGATTCATTACTAAATTCTATTACTGAAATTTTGCTTTATAATTTGAGAGACTCTACCTTTACTGTTGTTTACAAACAGCAGTTTTTGAAAGAAAAAATATTTACAAATACACAGGGATTACATGAATTCTTATCAAATGGAGATTTGTTTGTTGAATCTCAAAATTCAGGAAAGCTGTATATTGTAAATGATAAAGAATTTCTATTGAAAAGGTACATCAATGAGCCAAAAGATGAGTTTGTTGAGCCTCCTCATTGGATAAGACTTTATGAAAACATCAATTTTATTAAATAAAATGAAATATGACATTATACATTGGTCCAGGAATTAGCGTTGCTACTGTCATTCTAGTTGTACTAGTCCTTCTCATTGTTTTTGCTAGTTTAGGAGTTGTTTTATGGAGACCGATCAAACGTTTTATCGACAAGATTAAAATGCGATAGGTGGTAAATTATATTTATTATGTGTTAGTTATTTTAGGAACGGTTTTGTTCTGTATTGGATTAGTTTTTTTGGTTAAAAAACCATTTTATCAATTAGCAACTACAGTCGTTAAACAATTGGATAATATCATTAATTCTAGCCTTAATGAGGAAGAAAAGGATCGCTTACTAATCGAAAATCTTTTTAAACTATTAGGCTATTTTTTTCTAAGTCTTTTCCTTCTTTTTTGTTGTTTTTTGCTTGGAGTCCTTCCTATCTGGATATATGATAAACTATATCCTTTAGAAACGGTTGATTATACTTCCATGTACTTTTATTTGAGCTTAGTTGTAGGTTCTTGCTCTTTATTTTTTTTAAAAAATAAAAAAACATCTGAATATAATTATTGGTCAAGGTTAATACATACAATCGTTTTAGATAATTACCATATTGGACAATACCTCTTTAGAAAAGAAATAAAGCCAATAGCTAAAAACCAAATAGAGAGTAACGACGTTTTTGTAATCGTAACAGGTTTAGCTCGTGCTGGAACAACAGCTCTCACAAATTTACTTTATGAACCAAATGTCTTCCATTCAATATCTTATGCCAATATGCCCTTTTTGATGGCACCAAATCTTTGGAAAAAAATATATAATCCCCAAAAAGGAATACAAAAAGAAAGAGCGCATAACGATAGTGTATCAATTAGTACTACGGCTATTGAAGCCTTTGAAGAATATTTTTTTAAAGTGTTTTTGAACGATAATTATATTGAAGAAAAGACACTAAAACTACATGAGGTCGATGAAGAGTTGTATAATAACTATATTTCGTATCAATCCCTATTTAAAAACAAAGAGAAGGGCGATACTATATATCTAGCAAAAAATAACAACTTTATATTACGTTATAAAAGTTTACGTCGGTTAAATCCTAATTTTAAAATAATTTTACTCTTTAGAGAGCCAATCGCTCATGCTTTTTCTTTAAGAAGACAACATGAGAACTTTACAAAGCGGCAATTAAAGGATAATTTTATCTTAGATTATATGAATTGGCTAGGACATTATGAATTTGGTTTAAATCATAAAGAAATCGATTTCAACGATGGAAACGTTCTATTGAGTGATAAAAATTCTTTAGACTATTGGTTGGTCATCTGGATTAATTATTATAGTTATATAATCCCTTTTTTAAAAGATAAGAATCTTTGTTTAATCCATTATGAAGATTTGGCAGATGAGCCTTCTAAGGTGAAAAGGTTTCTAGGGGGTTTTTTGGATATAAGTTTGAAAAAAATAGAGCAAAAAGCATATAAAAGAAAGGCTGAACGAAAGGAAGAAACGATTAATAATGATATAGAAAACAAGGCGCAAAATGTTTACCAAACGCTATTAGCAAACAAAGTAGTGTGGGGAAACAAATTACAGTAGATATTAAGGCGATTTTTTGTAGTTTTGTTCAAGCACTAAAATTATGATTTATGAGTCCATTTCAAGATTATATCAAACAGTATAATAATCAAGGAAATAATATTCAAGGTGTACTAAAACATTCTAAGCACATTCAATATATCCCTTATGTCAACCATTTGGTTTTTCAAAATGAAGCAGACATTTTTGAAAAAAAGATAAAAGAAAATCAGCTTCCTAAAATACAAAATATATTAGTAGATGAACAACGTTATGAGTTGTTTTTAAAACAGAAAGCTAGGCGTCCTATTTTTGATATTTATGCTTGTTTTCAACCATTCAACGAAGCCTCTAAAGCCTTATTTCCTTTTTTAAAACAATTAAAAAAAATAGTAAAAAAAGATGATCTTATTTTAAATCTTTGGGATCGTTCAGGCTGGCGAACATCGCTATTAGCAGGTTTATTTCCAGAACAACAAATTATTACAACCTGGGAGGGGAATAAAGATGTATTGGGGTATAAAGGCTATCATTTTTGGTTTAAAGAACAAAAGAATGTAAAAGTACTTTTTTGCGATTTAAATGCTCCTTTACCCTTCTTAGACAATACAATCGCCTTTTCGATTGGCTTCGATGCTTTTCATCGTTTTAACCAACAAGTATTACTTCATGAACTAATGCGTGTTGTTCGTCCTGATGGCGCTATCATTTTTCCACACGTCCATCTCACAAATTCTGAACCAGAACCCTACTTTGATAGAGGGTGCAAACAAATGCACGGCAAGGACTATGCAGCGGTGTTTAACACAATAGAAGCGAAAACAGATTGGAAAGGATATGTGTTTTCAGAACCTTCCTTGTTTTTAGCAAATGATGTAGAGCGTAAAGAACAAATTCCGCTTGTTTCTACTCCTAATACCAATGATTATAATGCACTTCTCGCTTTACTACCAAAATCTTGGGATTCAGAGGTGTTAACAAAGTTTGATATTACTAATATTGAGTCAATTGAACAAGCTTTTATTATTGTAAATTTGCTGTTTAAAATAGATTTGCATCAACAAAAAATAACAATTGACGATCATCATAAAGATGGAAGTGTGAAACATCTTTTAGATAGGCATCCCGTTTATGTGGAATACATTAAAAGTGCAGATGGCTTTGAATTGAGTTCTAGGGTTTGTCAAATTCTATATTTAGCGCAAAAAGCCTATACGATACAGGAAATTTCGGATAAGCTGACAATATCTATTCAAGCGATTGTAGAGGCTATCATCCCTTTGGAAAAACGAGGAGTTTTACAAGTATTACCTGTATCAAGAGCAGGAATGCGATTGCAACAATATTTGATGTCTCAGGATTATATTGTGCCAAAAGAAGAGCAAACACTTCAAAAACTATGGAACAATGCAGTTGAACTTTTCCCAGAGCAGGTGGCCATAAAATCATTAGCAGACGAAAGTGTGTTTGCTTATGAAGATTGTGCTGAAATCGTAACAATGGTAGCTAACCGCTTACAAGCAATGGGACTAAAGAAGGGTGATAAGGTCATTAGTTGTAGCCGAGTACACACAGAGTCCATATTCTTATTTTGGGCTTGTATGGATCTAGGACTGGTATTCGTGCCTGTAGCAGCACATTTGCCTACCAAAATTCTAGAACACATCATCAATACTATAAAGGCAAAAGTATGTTTTGTAAGTTTAAAAGTATTTAAAGAAAAAGCAAATAACTTATCGGACATTGATATAGTCGTTTATGACGAGGAAGAAGAAATAAAAGGAAACTATTTTGCAGATTGGCTAGAGGAGCAAGAAGGTACATATAGTAACGTGGAAGTGTGGCATAATGACCCAGCCGTTATTTTATTCACTTCGGGATCGACGGGAATACCTAAAGGGGTTCAATTGGCGCATGGAAATTTATACCGTAGTGGACGCTTGATTACAGAAACCTTTCATTGGACATCGAAAGATGCGTTTTTTGCTTTAGGGGGACTGGAAATAATGAGTGGTTTACGAAATTCGGCTATTGCCCCGTTACATATAGGAGCTAGTGTTGTAATCCCTAGCGAAATGGCAGTTAGTAGCGTTTTTGGTGTTGCTGAAGCAATTGAAGAAAGTCAAGCAACGATTCTAGGAAGTAACCCTGCGATGTTACGGCAATTAGTGAAATTTGAGTATCGAGTAAAACGACAATTACAAAGTATCAAAAAAGTAATTTGTACAGGAAATAACCTAACTCAAGAACTTAGGAAAACCTTTAAAGATATTTTTGGACATTCTATTTGTAATTATTACGGATTGACGGAAACTACAGGGATTTGTCTATCAGAATCCCCATTAGATGATACCTCTAAATTAGGTACAATTGGTCAACCAATTGCGTGTATTGCACAAATTGTAGATGAGCATAAATCTGTAGTTCCTATTGGAACAGAAGGTGAACTTAGGATTTTTAGTGAAAATATAATGCAGGGTTACTATCAACAAAAAATTCTTAGTGAAAGTGTTATTCAAGATAGTTGGTTTTATACTGGAGATATTGCTAAATATACTGCTGAGGGGCGAGTTTTATTAATGGGGCGAAAAAAACAAATTTTAAAAACGGCAAACGAAGAAATTATTTATATTAAAGAAATTGAAAATTTCATAAGAACCATAGAAGGGATTGAAGATGTCACCATACAACAATATAACGAAGAGGATATTGAAAAAATGATAGCCTATATTGTATTAAAAACAAGTCCAACAGAAGAGCATAAAGTCAAAATTAAAAAAGCAATAGAAGAACAACTGGGAACAAAAAAAATCCCAAACATTATAAATTTTCAATCCTCCTTACCATACTCAGATAGTGGTAAATTATTAATAAATGAACTCCCAAATGCATAAATATATTTCCGAATTATATAACCATTTAGATAGTAATAAAAATTCTAAAAAAGTATTTGCACAGATAGGTAGCCAAAGATATACCTATGGGCAAGTTCTTCAAGACATTTATAAACTCAATCATCTCTTTAATCAAAAAGGCTTAAAAGAAGGCGATAGAGTGGTTTTGTCTATTGATAATGACTACTATACCTCGTTGTTTTTTCTAGCATTCTTGAGGTATGGTATTACTGCGGTAATGATTGATCCTAATGTGCCTGTATTGAGAGCGATAGCATTGATAAAAAAGGCAGACGTACAAGGGTTTGTTATGGATGAGAAATTATTTAATGATAGAAATATAAGAATCGACGAAACGCCATTTATACTTAAAGTTAAACCAACTCAAGCCAAAAAAGGACGCTTATTTAGTCGTTTATTGAAAGGTAAAAAAATGACAAATGATGCAGCACAGAAAGATACTTTTCCTAGTATTTTGGAAAAACTTTCTAGTGCGCCAACGGATATACCAACGATTCAGTCAAGTACACCAGCTTATGTAATGTTTACTTCTGGTACAACTTCTCAGCCCAAAGGGGTGATGATAAGTCATGAAAATCTTTCAACACATCTACAAACGCTAAGTAAAGTTTATGGTTTGAATGAAGATAGCCAAATCCTAAATATCCTAATGTTATATCATGCAGATGGGATCATTCAAGGACCACTATTGTCTTTATACAACGAGTGTACATGGAATCGCCCGTCAACTTTTGATGTAACAAAAATTGTTGATTTATTTCATTCTATTTATAAATACAGGATTACACACTTTATAGCTGTTCCAACTATCTTATCCTTTATGAATAAGTTTTCAGAAGGGTATGAGGATAGCTTTGATACACCCGACTTTCAGTTTATCGTTTCGGTGGCCGCAAAACTAGAACTCAATCTCTGGGAAACCTTTGAACAAAAATTTGGGGTAAAACTTGTAAATGTTTATGGTTTGACGGAAACGGTTGCGGGGTCTTTATTTTGTGGAGTAGGGGATTTTCCTCGAAAGAGAGGTACGATAGGACAGCCTGTGGATTGTGAAGCTAAAATTACAGAGGATGGGCGATTATGGTTGAAAGGAAAGCATATTTTTGTGGGGTATTTGAATGATGAAACAGCGACTGCCAAGGCATTTGATGGTGATTGGTTTGATACGGGTGATCTAGCGACTAGTGATGAAGATGGATTTTATAAAATTACAGGACGAGTAAAAAATATGGTGAGTTATGGAGGGATCAATATTTATCCTGAACAGATAACCGAAATGATAAATACGCATCCTGTTATATTAGAAGGAATTTGTTTTGGAATACCTGATGAAGTGTTCGGTGAAAAACTAGTAGCAGCAGTTCAAATAAAAACAGGGGAGACGTTGAGCGAGTTGGCGTTTTTTGATTTTTTACGCCCTTTGTTAGAACAAAACCAGCTTCCTAAACAGGTTCATTTCTTAGATGAACTCCCCAAAGGACTTTCAGGGAAAGTGCAACTCAAAACGCTTCAGGCTTTAATTTCTAAAAATAGTCAAGGTTTAGTCGCAACTGCTAATGAAACTTATGAAAAAGCTGTTATTGTTGCGGCTTCAAATGCGTTTAAAATACCTGTCGAAAAGCTAACCATGAAAGATACTTCAGCAACTTTAGACGGATGGGATTCAATGGCACACCTTGAATTTATTACTCTTTTAGAAAATCAGTTTGAGACTCGTTTTTCTACAGCAGAAATGATGACAATGAATAGCCTGAAAGCTGCTGAAACTATGTTGAGTCAAAAACTTGAATGAACTTAATATGAAAACCCCCACCCCCCTTAAAACCTGGTTTTATTTCTTAATAATCTTTAGCTTATTGCAGTTAATCATTGTTTTTTTTGTATTAAAAGAAGAAAATAAAATAGCTATTGAGTTTAGTGATATAGTTAAGGCACAATATCACATAAGTTATCAAGCTTTAGTACATGATTTTGATATAGCGTCGGATTCTGTATATAAAGTTATAGTTGTGGGATCATCACTCGTTGGAAGGGCAGTAGAATGTCCTAATGCAATTAAAAAATATGCCCTCCAAAAATATAATAAAGAAATTCAACTTAATACTATTTTTTTATCAGGCGATCAATTGTTCTTTTTGAGTGAAGAAGTATCGTTTTTTAAAAAAATAAGTGCGTTAAAACCAAATCTATTATTAATACAAAGTGAATGGTTAAGTACTGGATTTGATATGAAGAAATGCCCAAAAGGAGTTAGAGGTTATACTTATATAAAATATCTTTTTTTAGATTTAGTAAGGTGTAATAGGCATTTCTTTTTTAAAATTGTCAAAAATAAAATTCTGAATAAAGAGTATAGAAAAAAAACAAGGAAATTGAATGTTTGTAGTTACACTTATCTTAAATCTCAAGGAGATACATTGTCCTTTTTTCCTAAGGATAGATATATTAAAGACTATAATGAATTCAATTATTTTTATGATGACTTACAACACTTATTGAAAAGTGAAGTTGATGTTCTGTTATTGGATATTCCTAGACCTCCTATTACTGAGAAATTTATTCATTCAACATTATTAGAAACCCAGTTTAAGTTTCTTTTAAAGAAATATAAAAATAATTTCAATGTAAAATATTGGAGATATAAAGGTCAAAAAATGTATTTTAAAGACTTTATGGACTATGGGCACTTAAATCCGAAAGGTCGTGAAATATATTCCAAATGGCTCGTTGATCAAATTGTGGAAAAAATGCTATCAGAATGCTATCGTTTTTAAAAACAACTTTTTTAGTGGATATTTTATGGTGATTGTTTTGATATGGGTGACCTTTAAAACTTAGTCGTTTCTAAGACAACAACTCTTGTCTTAACAGAGCGCATATCATTATTTTTATAAATTTGGAAAATGAAATGTCTATACCTTTGTTTTTCGATTTTATTGATAAATTTCCAGATAGGTTTTGGTCAACAGCTTGAATTACAGTTTCAATTAGTAGATGAATTAACCGAAGAGCCAATATCGGATGCTCATGTTTTTATTAATGGTTCTAGTGTAGGAACAATTAGTAATGCACAGGGAATGTGTGAAATGAACATCGCTAGACAAGAAACGCAAACATTATTAATCTCTCATATAGCTTATGAGACTTTAGTAATTGATGCTAAACGTTATTCACAATTGCTAGGAGGAGTTGTGGTGAAAATGAAACCTAATGGTGTAGATATAACCGAATTTCAAATTACAGCAAAACGGAGTAATAAATGGAAGAAAAATTTCCGAAGATTTCGACGAGCTTTACTTGGGGAGGGGGAAGCTGCTTCGAAATGTAAAATCTTAAATCCCGAAACTCTACGGTTTGAAGAAAGAGATAAAGGGCTGTTTGTTACAGCTAGAGATCAGCTACAAATTGAGAATGATTATTTGGGCTATAGACTTCAATTTTTGTTGAAAGAATTACATATTAAAACGGATGGTTCTAGGTATTACAAGGGGAATGTTCATTTTATTGATAAATTAGAGACTGGTGATAACGGAAAAAAAAGGAAAAGAAGAGAAACAGTTTACCAAAATAGCCTAGCTCATTTTTTACGTAGTTTAATGCAGAATCCAGATAAAGAAGCACTTAAAGAACAGGGCTATGAAATTTCAATTGAACAATACAAAGGCGGAAAATTTACCACTTTAATATCACCAGAACCCCGAGAACTTATACGTTTTGATTCAATATCAGGCTTTTACCAACTGTATTTTTCAGAATTCCTTACCATAAAACATAAAAACCTTTTAGAGAATAAAAATGCGGAGTATCAAGTTGCCGTTTCTACAGCTGAGCAACAAAAATTTGGAGCCGCCCCCTCACAATCGATGGGATCACGCAGACAAGTCGCTGTTTCTAGATTATACAAGATAAAACCCTTTTTGCTTTTTGATGTTCGGGGAAATATTATCAATAAGTCTGATTTAAAAGAATATAATTACTGGGCTAATCAACGTTTAGCAACGACTTTACCCATAGATTATAAGAAATTTTCAGATTTTGATTTACCAAGATTATCAAAATTTGGAACTTCTTCAATTGATACATTGCTTATTTTTAAGCAACTGGTAGGAATAGAAAAGCAGAAACAAAAAGAAGCGATAGCCACTTTGAATAATAATTGGACAGAAAGTTATATAGCTCCTTTGCTTGATATATTGAGGTTGAGTGGCGATAAATGGCTTCAAAAAGAAATAAGCGCATTATTAAAGAAAAATGTTCCTGACACTAAAACTGAATATTATGATGGGATTCAGTGGCTATGGAAGAGAGAACCGAATTATGGTAATTACTATGCTAATTTTAAGGCGCATCTTTATCGTGCGATTGATACCGTATTTTATAAATATTTTATTGAACGACAACAAGAATCGAAGATACGTTTAGATGAAATTGTTTGGGGAGGAGTAAAACAAGATGGCATTCCACCACTTCATTCACCCAAAATGATAAAGGCTGTGGAGGCTTCCTATTTATCCGATAGTGATGTTGTTTTTGGAATAGAAATCAACGGATATACCTTTGCTTATCCAAAGCGTATTTTGGCATGGCACGAAATGTTTACGGATGATATTAGAGGGCAATCTATTGCGGGAGTGTATTGTACATTATGTGGAACATTAATTATATATAATACCGAAGTTGATGGGAGAAAACACGAATTAGGAACAAGTGGTTTTCTATATCGTTCTAATAAACTCATGTACGATAAGGCAACTCAATCATTATGGAGTACAATGCTTGGACAACCTGTTGTAGGTCCATTAGTCAAAGAGAATATTGAACTAGCGACATTACCTGTTGAAACAACTACATGGAAGAAATGGCGAGGCCGTCATCCTCAAACTAAAGTCCTCTCTTTAGAAACAGGATATGATAGAAATTATGCTGAAGGAGAAGCATATAAAACGTATTTTGCGGATGATGCGTTAATGTTTCCTGTCCCTAAACAAGACTTACGTTTACCGAATAAAGCTAGGGTATTTATTCCTAGAACAGAACAATATAAAGATTACCCACTAGCGATTGCTGTCGATTACTTAAAACAAAAAAGGATTCATCAGGATCAAATAGGGAAACAGCACGTCTTAATCCTTACAGAACGGAATGGTGCTAGTAAAGCGTTTGAGATTGGTCATCAGCAATTTCAATCGTATAAAAAAGGGCTATTACTGGATAATAAAAAGCAGATTTGGAAAGTTACGGAATCGGCTATCTTAGGTCCAAATGGAGTATCCCTTGCTCGTATCCCCGCACACGAATCTTTTTGGTTTGCTTGGGTCAATGTATTTCCAAATACAAGGGTTGTCTTTTGAATAAATGATTTTCAAATAAACCAAAAAAAAGCTGCACCAAATTCTTGATACAGCTTCTATAATGTTTAATCTTTTTTTAATTCAATAACTCAAAAACACCAGCAATCCCTTGACCCCCACCGACACAAGCGGTTACCATACCATATTTTTGATTACGACGGCGCATCTCATTCAACAGTTGAGTCGATAATTTTGCACCTGTACATCCAAGAGGATGTCCTAGGGCAATAGCACCACCATTGACATTAACCAATTCTGGATTTAGACCAGCTTCTTGTATTACAGCAAGTGCCTGAGCTGCAAAAGCCTCATTAAGTTCTATCTGTTCAATATCATTGAGTTTTAGTCCAGCTTGAGCTAGAGCTTTTGGAATAGCAGCACAAGGTCCCATCCCCATATATAAAGGCTCAACACCCGCAACTGCACAAGAAGCAAGCCGTGCAATAGGAGTAAGGTTAAGTTCTTTAACCAATCGCTCACTCATCACCATTACAAATGCTGCTCCATCCGATGTTTGAGAAGAATTACCTGCTGTGATACTACCACCTTGAGCAAATACAGCTCTTAATTTAGCCAACGCTTCCACAGTTGTTGAACGACGTACACCTTCATCCGTATCAACGACATATTTTCTTTCGGCTCTTTTCCCATCTTTTAAATAAACTTCATTAACTGAAACAGGAACAATTTCGTCTTTGAATTTTCCTGCATCTATTGCTGCTGCTGCCTTACGGTGAGAGTTAAAGGCAAATTCGTCTTGTGCTGTTCTACTAATGTTGTATTTACCAGCTACAGCTTCAGCCGTTAATCCCATCCCAACGACATAGTCAGGTGTATCTTTAGCCACTTGATAACTAGGGGCTAGTTTATAACCCGTCATTGGTATCATACTCATACTTTCCGTTCCGCCAGCAATGTAACATTCACCCATTCCAGCTTTTATTTTAGCAACCGCTATCGAGATGGTTTCTAAGCCAGAGGCACAGTATCTATTAACAGTCATACCAGGAACAACTTTCCCCAATGCTCGTACAGATATTTGACGACCTATTTGTAAGCCTTGTTCTCCCTCAGGATTGGCACAACCAACAATTACATCATCAATAATTTGAGGATCAACATCTGGTGATTGTTCCATCATATAATTGACAATATCAACAGCTAAATCATCAGAGCGGTAAAAACGAAATCCGCCCTTACCCGCTTTACCTACCGCAGAACGGTATGCTTTTACTATATATGCTTCCATTTTAATTTACTTGATTTTTTAAATAAATAATAAACTACAATTAAATGCTTAACACGCTTCCTCTTAATTTCTCAATGGTTTGTTCGTTTGTAGCATATGTTGAATACGTTCAAGGGTTTTTTGCTCACCACAAAGGCTCAAGAAAGCTTCTCTTTCAATATCTAGTAAATATTGCTCAGAAACTTTTTGTGGAGAACTCAAATCACCACCACATAAAACGTAAGCAATTTTGTTCGCAATTTTTATATCATGTTCACTAGCATATTTACCCAACTTTAGACTATGTCCAGCCACCATTAAGGCTGCCATTCCACCTTGTCCCAACACATGAATATCGTTTCTAGGAGCAGGTTGAGTATAATTGTCAGCTAAAGCCAATACTTTCTTTTTAGCTTCAGCAATCGCTCTCGAAGTATTAACAATTACAGTGTCCTTTGTGTTTAGATAGCCATGTTTATAGGCTTCGTATGCTGAAGTTGCCACACTTGCCATGGCGATTGTTTTGAATTTTTCTATGAGTGTAGGGATTTGTACATCTCCCTCAAAGAAAGAGTCAGAAGCTCTTAACGCAAACTCTTTTGTTCCACCACCACCAGGGATAAGGCCTACACCAACTTCTACTAAACCAATATATGATTCAGCTGAAGCACAGACACTATCACAGTGCATAATGGTTTCACAACCCCCACCAAAGACATAACCTTGTGTAGCAGCAACTACTGGAATAGAGGAATAACGACAACGCATGGTCGTCTGCTGGAAAAGATTTACGGCCACGTTTAACTCATCATATTCTTGTTGGTAAGCTAACATCGCAATCATCATTAAATTTGCACCTACAGAGAAGTGTTGTGCATTATTACCGATCACTAAGCCTTTCCATTCGCCTTCTTCAGCTATTTGTATCGCATCATTGATACCTCTAAGAACGCCTTCGCCAATAGAATTCATCTTACTTCGGAATTCTAGATTCAATACACCATCACCTATATCATGCAAGACCACTTCGGGATTTTCATAAACAGGCTTTTGCTCACGGTAATTGTCTAAAATAATTAATGTATCTGTTCCAGGTACAACTTGGTAAGACATACTCGCTTTATCAAAATATTTCTTCGCATTATCTTCTATTTTGTAAAAAGAAGTATGACCAGCAGCCACCATATCTTTTACCCATTGGGCAATGGATTCTCCTTGAGCTTCTGCCATTTCAATCCCTTTTTCTACACCTACCATATCCCAATATTGGAATGGTCCTACATCCCAGCCAAAGCCAGCTCTTAAGGCATCATCTATACTATATATGTTATCTGAAATTTCAGGAATGCGATTAGAAACGTATGCAAAAAGTCCTAGAAGAGACTGACGTACAAGTTCACCGCCTTTGTCTTCTGCTTTGAAAAATGAACGAACCCTCTTATCGAGATCTTCAATTTGTTTAGCCGTTTCTAAACTAGGTAATTTGACTGAACGTCTAGGAACATATTCTAATTTTTCTAAATCTAAAGAAAGGATAACACGACGGCCTTTTTCGTCTTTTTCTTTTGTTTTTTTATAAAAACCTTGTCCTGTTTTGTCTCCTAAAAATTTATTATCCAACAAAAACTTTAAATAGGCTGGAATTTCAAATGCTCCTGCTTGTTCATCATTTGGGCAATTATCTTTAATCCCTTGGATAACTTTGGCAGCCGTATCATGTCCTACAAGATCTCCTAAACGGAAAGTCCCTGTATTAGGACGACCAAGTGGTTTTCCTGTCAATTTATCAGCTTCCTCGATGGTTAGACCTAATTGAGTTGTCAATTGATAGATTTTTGCCATTGCATATACCCCAACTCTATTTGCAATAAAGGCTGGTGTATCTTTACACAAGACGGTTTGTTTGCCTAGATAAACATCCCCATAATTCATAAAGAAATCAATAACTGCAGGATCAGTATCTTGTGTAGGAATAACTTCAAACAAACGCATATAACGGGGAGGATTGAAAAAGTGCGTTCCACAGAAATTCTTTTTAAAATCATCACTTCTTCCATCCGTCATTAGATGAATAGGAATACCAGAGGTATTTGAAGTGATTAAAGAACCTTCTTTACGATATTTATCAACTTTCTCAAAAATCTGTTTTTTGATGTCCAAACGTTCAATTACAACTTCAATGATCCAATCTGCATCACTAATTTTTTCAAAATCATCATCAAAATTGCCCGTTTTTATACGACTTGCAAAAGCCTTATTGTAAAAAGGAGCAGGCTTAGCTTTCAGGGCTTTCTTCAACGAGACATCAGCAATTCGATTTCGAGCAGTTTTGTTATCCTTTTCATCATCTTTTAAATCAAAAGGAACAATATCTAGCATTAATACATCAAGTCCAATGTTCGCAAAGTGTGCGGCAATACCAGTTCCCATTACACCAGAACCCAATACCGCTACTTTCTTTATTCTTTTACTCATTATAGATATACAATTTGGTTGTAGAATTAGAAAATTATTATTTTTTGACAATATTAGCGAATTTTCGCTATAAAGTAAATTATTTTAGCAGGAAATATTGAAAAATTAAAGAAAGGCTTTTTTTAAAAAATAAAAAATCAGTATAAATAGGAGTGGGCTAAGTATGTAAATAAGATAGGAGATTTTGTTAGTTAGGCTAATATTATCACTAGAACCAATTAAGCGGAAAGAGGACCAATAATAAGGGTGCGATCGATAGTCATTCTCAAAAGGAGCACTCATATATTCCAATTTGGCATCTTGGAGTGCTTTATCTTTAGGAACTTCTTGATTTAAATAGTTATAAAAAGAACGCATAATTTGTTCAGATGCTTTGTCGTCAACTTTCCATGCACTGGCGAGGACACTAGAACTACCTGAAAAAATAAAACTTTTGGATAAGGACATAATTCCTTCTCCTTCCATAATTTTTCCAGTACCTGTTTCACAGCCATTTAAAACAACTAGACTCGCATTAATAGTGATGGTATCCAAATCATAATTGGTCAAGTAACCATCCGAAAAATAGATGCGATTCATTTTTATATTAGCTGTATCTTTTTCTGCATGAGTAGCAATATGGATAATGTCGTGGGATTGGATATTGTTTAAAAAAGCAGCCTTTGTAGCTTTTTCTCCGATGATAACTTGCCCATTGACGACTTGAGCAATTTCTTGGACTTCAGGGATTGTGTTTTCTAGATTTTCAAGTTGGTCGTTTTGTTCAAAGCTAGGAGCAAATCCAATAAAGTTATGCTTATTCATTCTAGTCTTTATATTGTCATTGAATACAAATAAATTAGCAGAATAATGATAATTTATCGCATATTTTTTAAGGAGATAAGCGTTGTCATCAATGGCATAAGAATGCTGTTTATTATTTTTATACAATAAAATATCAAAAGGAATATTGTGTAATTCCCCATCAGGAATAATGATCAAGCGATTGATCGAATTATGGACGTCTTTAAGTATAGGTTCTAGTAAATTCAGGTAGAGCCACAGCGTATTTTTCTTGAATGAGGAATAAGTAGAATGAAAATCCTCACTAGGCGGATTTTGAACAATTTGGAGTACCTCCTTTATGGCATTTAAATAGTCTTCTTCTTTTGGTAAAGAATGGATTTTGTAGTGATTTTCGCTAATTAAAAATACATAAATTCTTTTTTTTCCTTCAAAAAATTCTACGAGTGCGACCTTCTCATTTTTAATAATTTTTCTTTGAATAGCTTCTAAACTAGCCCTAGGAAGTTCATTTTTTAGTGCTAGGAACTTAGGATACTGTCTTATTTTTTTATTTAAGTGATGATGATAATGTTCTTTCTTTTTTCGAAGTGCATTTTTCCATTTTTCAAGTCTAGCTTTATTCTCATTTGTCAGACTATCCTTATGGATGATTTCTAAACTAGTAATTTGTCGTTCCAATTGATTAATTTCAATAGCTGTTTGTTGTTCTTCATGGGCTAATTTTGGGGGTAAGAATTGATGTTTTCGGACTTTTTTAACCTGCATTTCTTCTTGTAGTAAAACAGATTTATTGGACTCAGCAAATTGAAAGGCAGCTTCAAAATACTTGATATCTTTTGTTTTTTTGAATAAGAGCTGGGCAGTACGGATAGCGTTTTCATAAATATAAACTGAATGATTGCAAAGGCGATATTTAGAATTATCCTCTTTATACTTCTTTCTAATGAGGGGCATTAAATTTGAAGCCAATTTAAAGGTCTTAAAAGCTACTACTAGATTGTCTATAGTATTATTTTTTTTGAAGAGTTTCTTTAACGTTTTGCCTTTTTGATTGAGTACATAAACAGCATAAAGTTTATTTGTAAACTGTGAGCTTTCTGGATTCGATAGTACATCATCAGGGATAAAATCTACGGCACTTAATTGAAGTGCCAATTGATGAAACTCTAGAGCTTCATCATACTTTTCTAATTTTCTATAGGCAACAGCCTTTGATGTATATAGGCGAGCTAGATGAATATCATTTATTTTATTTTCTATTTCTTTTTTTCTATATTCAATAGCCTTATTATAAAATTTAATAGCATTGGTTAAGTCTTTATTCTTTAAGGAAAAATTACCAAGCAACTCGTGAGTATGGTATGAGTTTCGCTGAATAATATAGTTTTGTTCGATTTTTAAACAATTTTGTAAATAGCTCATAATCATATGCTGAGGTTGCTTTTGTTTGTATCCAATTTTTGCTAATCCTTGGTAAGCATATAAAGCTGTTTGTTGTGCTTTGTTCGAGTCTCTTTGAAATGAATTTTTAATGTTGTTTAACCCTAAAAAGAAGTTTTTCTTGGCTTCTTCTAGCTGGTTGATTCTTGATAAACAACTAGCATAGTTTATGACTATTTTAGCAAACTCAATATCCTTTTTTTGAGGATAGGTTTGTAAGATAGTGACAGCTTGTTTAAAGTACTTTATAGCATTATATCTATCTCCAATTTTTTCAAAAGTATGCCCTAGATTATTATAAGCTATCGCTTTTTCTTCGATGCTAGTGTTTAAAAATTCATTTAAGTTTATTAATTCTAAACCCTTCTCAATAGCTAACTTATAGTTGAAATTGGAGTCTAGAAATGTCGCATAATTGGATAGAGCATCCCTATAAGCACTTTCGTGTTTTGGCAAGTATTTATGTGCCAACGTATAAGCTCTGAAAGCTGTATTTTTACTTTTTCCTAATTGTCCTTTATGGTATTCATCTGACGCTTTTAAATTTAAGGAATGAATATACCGAACCCAATAGGAGGTAGAATCTTTATCAATAAACTGATTTTTTCCTGATGTATAGGTACAAAAGAAAAACAGGAAAATTTTTAGTAGCGGGAGTTTAAATAGTGTGGTCATAAGTAGAAAGGTTAATGATTTGAGCTATCTGTATAGAATGGAATACCATTGATAGTTGCTTAAACTAATGTATAGGATATAGAACACTGATTTGAAGTGACTTTTTATAAACTATACATAAATTATTATTATATATAAATAATGCTGTAGGTATGTTAAGTATAACTTGGTGTAGTAGGTATTTGCTGCTTTAAATATTATATGATTTACTTATATTGTGTTGTTTTAATATGAAAATGTAACCTAGAATTGATTTTTTCTATGAAAATTATATTTCAAAACATCTATAAATTGACTAATGGGCAAATTTACCAAGTCGATTTTTACATTTAAGATTCGTAGTATTCTAATGACTATGAGAGTTTATAAAAAAATGACTTACAGCGATTACGTTTTTGTATAAAACAATCAGTATATTAATAATAAGTACTATGAAGGAAATAAAGGATAGAGCATTGATCAATATATTGAAGTCAGGGGATGAAAAACGTATAGAGCAAGGTTTATTATTTATTATTCGAAAATACCGAAAAAAAGTAGTTTCAGTAATTGAGAATAGGGGATTGCCCCAAGAAGAAATAGAGGAAGTGTTTAATGATGGACTTCTTGTTTTGATGAAAAATGCTATTAAAGGACTATTGGATAAAGATGATAGCCGAATTGAGCCTTATTTAATCGGTATTTGTAAAAATATTTCTTACCAAAAATATCAAAAAAAACAAAAACTACTAGCACTTACAGCATCAGAAAATACTATCCCTTTAGACACTAATTATTTGGATGTAATGCTAAATAAGGAACGTCAAGAAATAATAGATCAGCTACTCCATAATATGAAAGAGGATTGTAGGAGCGTAATTATGGGGTTTTATTTTTATAAAAAAAAGATGGCAGAAATAGCAAAAGAAATGAATTATAAAAATGAACAAACTGCAAGAAATAAAAAGGCTAAGTGTATGAAAGCCCTTAAAACATTCGTACAGCAATCAAATTTTTTTAAAGCCTACCTTAAAAAGTAAACATGGATTTTTATAACCAAAAAGTAATAGAGCAATATCTATTAGGAAAATTAGAACCAAAACAAAGAATTCTTTTTGAAAAAGAACTAGACAAAGATGCACAACTACAGCAGCATTTACTAGAACAAAAAAAATGGTTTAGGGTAGCCGAAAATGTAGGAGATGTATATTGGAAAAACAAAATAAAGGCACTTTCTCAAAAAGTGCAAGTAGAAGAAGAACCTCCTACACAAAGTCGGATAGTGATATTGAAGCGAATATTGGCGGTAGCAGCAGTGATATTGTTTTGTATAATTGGTTATTTATATTTGTTTTCTGAAAAGAAGACTCCTCAACTATTGGCAGACCAATATTTTGAACCATATACACTTGAACTTTCAAGAGGAGACGACAAAAGTATTGGTAATAGTTTTAAACAAGGTAGAGTATATTATAATGCGCAAAAATTTGAAAATGCCCTTCCTTTTTTTGAAGCTATTAAAACAAAAGATAAACAGGCTCAATTAGCTTATGGAATTAGTTTATTTGAAACTGGTCAATTTGAGAGTGCCCTTAAAGAGTTCAGTGACCTTTCCAAAAAATCTACAAAATATAAAAACTCTGCATTATGGTATCAAGCATTAGTCTACCTTAAATTGTCAGCTATTGATCAGGCAAAAAGCCTACTTCAAATTCTTTCAGATGGCAATAGTGCCTATGCTCCAAAAGCAAAAAAAATATTAACCCAATTATAGTTAAAGCCGATATTTTTTAAAAACCATCATTTGGAATACATTGAAGTTGTTTAATAATGGAGGTTTATTTTAATTATAAGTGCTTGTATTTCAAGATAAAGCTCCATTCTTTTTTCGTAGCCTTAGTTACGGTGAAAAGAATTAGCTGAAATATTGAGATATAATGACTTGTAAATAATTCATCATTCTATTTTTAAACAGCTTCATTATAAAATAACCTACAATATGAAATTTGATGACTTTAATTCTATAATATATTCTCCATTATAACCTCACTAGTCCAAGAGACTGTCTATCATATTTTGAGGCGGTCTCTCCTTTACATATGTTAGTTTTTAAAGAGATGCTTTTATAAAACCTTCCAAATACTGGATATAGATTCCAAGTTTTGGAGATTTAGACGTTAAGAATATCTTTAAATTTTTTCTAATTTGTTAAAATTAAAAAAGTTTGAAAAAATATCAAATCAAGAAAACGGTATCAAAATACTAGAATACGGATCTACAGCTAAGGAAACGGTATTTTTTGACCAAAAAAAGTGTTAATAACCTTTATTTATGTTGCATGGCATATCCTTTTTTGGCACAGTAATTGACTTTGTTGAGGTGTAAGTATTTGATAAACAATTTGAAATAAAAAAAGAATAATCATGCTAAGTAATTTACCCCTCGTTACTCCCAATGGCCAAGCTATCATCAACTTTAAAGTAAAAACAGAAAGAAGAATTTTTAAAAATAATCAAAAGATTAACTTTTGTATTTTGTATACCTTTTCTGGTAAAAGTAATGATGGTAAATCATGGCAATGGGTTGCTGTTAAAGCAGAACATGGTTTTCATATGATTGTTTTGAAATGGGAACAATTAGATGAGGGAGTGAAAGGCATGACTATTTCAGATGAAGCCATTGAGGTAGGATATAGTGCTTCTAGAAGGTATATACCAAATGGAAGAAGTATAGCAGCTTAAAGAGTATACTTTTTAGAATTGTTTTTAAATGCTTCCTATTTAAAAGATTTTAAGGTTTATAAGTTTTCATAGTTAGTGTTTTAAAAGTCGGTACCAGCTCTTGGGCCGACTTTTTTGTTTTACTTATTTCATGTTTTTTAGATTAAAAACATGATCATTCGTATAAAATGCCCAATAAAATTTGTTGCAAAATAGTGTTAGCTTAAATAGACTTATTGTAAAATGGGTATTAACTTTTCTTTAACTTATTTAGATTCTCTCTAAATAATTGCAACAATCCTACTTTCATTGTTTAAAATCAACTTGAATTATATCTTTGCGTGACAAAAATATGACAATTCTCATTTAACAAAACGAAACAGAGGATTTACTAAAGTCTCGCAACATGTTATATAAAAAAATAATTCTTAGAAGTTTACTTTCATTAGCTTGTATTTTGTTCATGGGCTTAGGAGCTTCAGCACAAGATGAGGCAGCTATCAAAGAAGGTAAAACACTTTTTAAAGGTCAGTGTGCTACATGTCATGCCAAAGACATGAAAACTAAAAGTACAGGACCAGCTCTAGGAGGTGTTGAAGAACGCTGGGCAGATTATCCAAAAGAAGACCTCTATGCTTGGATTCGAGGCTCTCAACAAATGGTTCAAGCTGGACACCCCAAAGCAACTGAACTTTGGGACGAGTGGAAGCCAACCGTTATGACAAACTTCCCCAACCTTTCGGATGCTCAAATTGATAATATTCTAGCTTATATTAATTGTCAAAATTTAGGGAATTGTCCAGGTGCTACACCTCCACCAGATGCTACAGGTGTAGGAGTTGCTGCTGGAACATCAGCTGGTTCTAGCAATCTACTTTACATCCTACTTTTTGGATTACTAGCTCTATTGGCATTAGTCTTGGCGAGAATTATTGCCAATCTGAATCATATGCAGAAGGTTCAGAGAGGTGAGGCTACTGGAGGACGCCAATCCTTGATAGACATTTTAACAAGCAAATCAGTTATTTCATTTGTGATTTTTGCCCTAGTCATTCTAGGTGGTTATACAACAGTAAACAATGCAATCGACTTAGGAAGACAACAGGGCTATGCACCTGAACAACCGATTAAGTTCTCTCATAAAACTCATGCAGGGGATCAAAAAATTGATTGTCAGTATTGCCACGACGGAGCTAGACGTTCCAAGCACGCTGTAATTCCAGCGACCAATACTTGTATCAACTGTCATGCGGTAGTCAAAAATGGTTCTAAGTTTGGTACAGCAGAGATTACTAAGATATATGCGGCTTCTGGTTTCGATCCTGAAAAAGGAGTATATATTAAAGATTACGATAGTAAAACACCAGAAGAAGTAGCAGCCATCTATAAAGATTGGATAAAGAGTACCTTGTCAGAAGATGAAAAATATAAGAATAAAAAGGCTGAAGATATAGCTGAAGTAGCGGACGAGCAATGGAAAGGAATAGTTGCCTCGTTAGCTGATTCTGATGGTAAAGTTCAAGGACCAGTCGAGTGGAATAGAATCCACAACTTGCCAGATCATGTTTATTTTAATCATGCTCAACACGTAACTGTTGGTAAGATTGAATGCCAAACATGTCATGGTAAGGTGGAAGAAATGGAAGTTTTAAAACAATATTCTCCTTTATCTATGGGATGGTGTATCAATTGTCACCGAGAAACAAAAGTTCAATTTGGTGATAATGAATACTATGAGGCATTTGAACAATATCATAAAGAGATTAAAGAAGGAAAACGGGATAAGGTAACCGTAGAAGATATCGGAGGTTTGGAGTGTCAGAAATGTCACTATTAATTAGTCGTTAAAATTAAATTTGAATTCAAATTATTTAGAGAAAGTATTTTAGAAAATATCTAAAATCAAATCATCTAAAATCTTTATAATAGATATGAAGCATCAAAACAAAGATCTTTGGATAGGCGTAGAGGATAAGACCAATAGTCCTGAGTTTGTCAAATCTGTTGAACAAGAATTTCAAGACATTTCAAAAGTCGAAAATCTCGGTAATGAAAATGTAATGAATACACAGACTTCTCGGAGAGATTTCTTGAAATACTTAGGCTTTGGACTAGGAGCAGCTACCGTCGCAGCTAGTTGTGAAATTCCAGTAAAGAAAGCAATGCCCTATGTTGTGAAACCTGATGCAATTGTGCCAGGTGTAGCAACTTATTACGCTTCTACTTTCGTAAATGGCGGCGATTTTTGTCCTATTTTGGTGAAAACAAGAGAAGGAAGACCTATTAAGATAGAAGGTAATCCGTCATCAAATATTACCAAAGGTGGGACGAGTGCTAGAGCTCAGGCTGTCGTGTTAAGTCTTTACGACACACACCGTTTTCAATATCCTACGATAGATGGTGAAAAAGCAGAATGGGCAGCTATTGATAAAGCGGTTAAAAGCAAATTAAACACAGGTTCTACGATTCGTATTGTTACGAATACAGTACTGAGTCCAACGACTAAGGCTGTTTTTGCTGAATTCCAAGCAAAATATCCAAATACAAAGGTTGTCTCTTATGATCCTGTATCTAGTGCAGCTATGCTTATCGCAAATGAAAGATGCTTCGGACAAAAAGTAATTCCGAATTATAGATTCGATAAAGCAGACTTAATCGTAAGTTTCAATGCAGATTTCCTAGGAACTTGGATTTCTCCAGTTGAATATGCGACACAATATGCAGAAAAGCGTAAAATAAAAGATGCTGCTCATCCTAAAATGTCAAGACACATACAAGTAGAAAGTCATATGTCAATGACAGGATCAAACGCAGACAATCGTATTTTAGTGAAACCTTCTGAACAAGGCGCAGCTATATTAGCACTTTATAATGCTTTAGCAGGTGGAGGTGCTTCTTCTGTTAATGCTAAAGCCGCAGATGCACTGAAGAAAGTAGCGAGACAGCTTCAAGCGAATAGAGGAAAATCACTTGTTATTTCTGCCTCTAATGACATTAATGAACAAATTCTTGTCAATAAAATCAATGAACTATTAGGGAACTATGGTTCTACCATTGATTTTGGTAAGGCGTCGTTACAACGTCAAGGGGATGAAAGAGAAGTACAGGCATTATTGAAAGAGATGCGGGGAGGTAGAGTAGATGCCTTGATTGTTTTTGGTGCAAATCCAGCTTTTGATCTTCCGAATGCAGGAGACTTCAAAGCTGCTATGGATAAAGTTAAAACTAAAATATCTTTTGCTGGTGTACCTGATGAAACAACAGCCCTTTGTGGGATTAAAGCACCAAACCATCATTTATTAGAGTCTTGGGGAGATGCAGAAGCTAAACGAGGTCAATTGAGTTTAATTCAGCCTACTATTGCCCCATTATTTAGTACTAGACAAGCAGAGCTTAGTCTGTTGACTTGGGCAGATAGCCCGAATTTAGACAAAACGGTAGACCGCCCGTATTTTGATTACCTTAAAAAATGTTGGAAAGAAAAAGTATTTGCCAATCAATCAAGTTTTGCTTCATTCCAAGCATTTTGGGATAGCACATTACACGATGGTGTACTAGAAATGCCTGTTAGTGATGGAGGGGCAATAGCGTTTGCTGGAGATGCAGGAGGTGCTTCAGGAAAAATTGCTAAACCTAGTGGTAGTGGACTGGAAATTTCTTTTTATGAAACATTAAATATTGGAGCAGGACAGTATGCTGATAATCCTTGGTTACAAGAAATGCCTGATCCTGTAATGAGAACGGTTTGGGGCAATTACTTAACCGTACCCGTTGAATGGGATGGGAATAGAAGTTATAAAACACTCAATGGATTGAAGAGTGATATGGATGAGACGGACTTAGCTGATGTAACAGTAAAGGGAAGCACAAATAGACTACCTATTGTTCCTCAATTTGGTCAAATGAAAGAAACCGTTGCGCTAGGTTTAGGGTATGGTAGAGAAGAAAGTGGTTTTGCAGGGCAGGGTGTTGGAAAGAATGTTTATCCTTGGATGACAATGAATAAGGATGGTCTTACGCAATATTTCAATGCTAATGTACAAGTATCGGGTAAAGTAGGAGTCGATAAAGAATTTGCTTGTGTCCAGTATCATCATTCAATGGGATTAACTTCTGGTGACGATAAGAAAACATATGTGGATGAAATTGAAGTAATGCCTTTAGCAAAAGGTTTTCAAGGAGGTTTAACAGAGAGATCGATTATATATCAATCGAATGTAAATGAAATAGGAGAGTTAACAGAGAAAATTGGCAAAAAAAGAAAATTTGCTCAAGAACTAAACTCTTATACCTTATACCCTGGTCATGACTATAAATATAATAGTGGACACCACTGGGGAATGTATGTTGATTTGACGGCTTGTACAGGTTGTGCAGCGTGTACAGTAGCTTGTATGGCAGAGAATAACGTTCCTGTGGTAGGTAAGAAAGAAGTACATCGTCACCACGAAATGACTTGGTTAAGAATCGATCGTTATTTCTATGGAGATATAGAAAATCCGAATACGGTTTATCAACCAATGATGTGTCAGCATTGTGATAATGCGCCTTGTGAGAACGTATGTCCTGTAAATGCGACAAACCATAGCTCTGAAGGCTTGAATCAGATGGCATACAATAGATGTGTAGGAACTAGATATTGTGCGAATAACTGTCCTTACAAAGTACGTCGTTTCAATTGGTATGATTTTACAACTGCGGATTTATTTTATAACGAACAGTTGGTTAATGGAGAAGCGACACCATTTGGGGCAGACAACTTAACTCGTATGGTGCTTAATCCAGACGTGACCGTTCGTTCTAGAGGGGTAATTGAAAAATGTAGCTTCTGTACACAAAGAATCCAAGAAGGAAAATTAACAGCTAAAAAAGAAGGACGTAAGTTGAGAGATGCAGATGTAAAAACAGCTTGTCAGACAGCTTGCCCTACAGGAGCGATAGTATTTGGAGATATGAATAACCATAGTGGCGAATTAGCAGAACATTTGAATTCACCATTAAATTATATTGCTCTTGAAGAGGTTAATGTGGCTTCTTCTGTTACATATTCAGCAAAAATAAATAACAAAGACGAAAGTCTAGCTTAATATGATAATTGACGATTAGTGATACGTCGCTTTTGGTCAAATACTAAAGTGTTATATAGAATTTGGAAAGCTAATTTTTAAGCCAAGTTCTTATTTTTAAAATCTAACATCTAACTAGCATGAGTGCAGTTGTTTCTCCGATAAGAGAACCCTTAATTACAGGGAATAAAACGTATCATCAAATTACTGAGGATCTTTGCGGACCTACAGAAAAAGCACCTAATCTGGCGTGGATAATAGCGTTTATTATATCCATTGCGTTTTTGACATTTGGTGTCTTTTGTATAGCATGGACGATTTGGTTCGGGATTGGCTCTTGGGACTTAAACCGTACGATTGGATGGGGTTGGGATATTACAAACTTCGTTTGGTGGATTGGTATCGGTCACGCAGGAACATTGATTTCAGCCATTTTATTACTCTTTAGGCAAAAATGGAGAACAGGGGTAAACCGTGCAGCGGAGGCAATGACTATCTTTGCGGTACTTTGTGCAGCACTATTTCCAGGTATTCACGTAGGACGTGCTTGGGTCGTATTTTATTTCTTCCCTTATCCAAATACTAGAGGTCCACTTTGGCCAAACTTTAACTCACCATTACTCTGGGATTTATTTGCCATTAGTACATATTTTACCGTTTCCTTGTTATTCTGGTATACAGGTTTAGTACCAGATTTCGCAAGTGTAAGAGACCGTGCCAAAGGGTTTAGAAAGAAAATTTACAACTTTGTTTCATTTGGTTGGACAGGCTCTGCTAAGCACTGGCAACGTTGGGAATCATTGTCATTAATCCTTGCAGGTATAGCAACACCACTAGTACTTTCAGTACATACGATTGTAAGTTTTGACTTCGCCACTTCCGTTATACCAGGGTGGCATACGACTATTTTTCCACCTTATTTTGTTGCAGGAGCGATCTTCTCTGGTTTTGCGATGGTATTGACATTGATGTTGATTACTAGAAAAATCTTGAATCTAGAAGACTATATTACCATTGCCCATATAGAGTCAATGAATAAAATTATCCTACTGACGGGAACAATTGTAGGGGTAGCGTATTTGACGGAGTTATTTATAGCATGGTATTCAGGATATATTTATGAGCAGTTCGCTTTCTATAATAGAGTATTTGGACCGTATTGGTGGTCTTACGTAGGGATGATGTCTTGTAATGTACTTTCACCACAGATTTTCTGGTCAAAGAAAATGCGTCGAAATATCTTTGTAACCTTTGTAATGTCCATCTTCATTAATATTGGGATGTGGTTTGAGCGTTTTGTAATTATTGCTACTACGCTTGCTAGAGATTATCTTCCTTCAAGTTGGAGTTGGTATGATCCTACGTGGGTTGAGATCGGTATTTATTTAGGTACGATGGGAATATTCTTTACGCTATACTTACTATTTACTAGAGTTGCTCCTGTAGTTGCAGCAGCAGAGGTGAAAAGTATTTTGAAAACATCAGGAGATCAATATGCAGGTAAAAATGCTCATAGTCACGGACATGGTCATGGACACGGTCACCACCATGAAACGACTCATAAAGTAGAGTATGATGATACTGCAGATTCAGCACCTTTATCAGCGGCGACGCCTATGCCAGAGACGAAAGTTGAAGAAGTAACAGAAGTTGTTGAAGAAAACACTATGGAGAAAGTTGTTGAAGAGTCAATTGGTATTATAGATGATGTAGAGGACGACTTAAAGAAAATAGAAGGAATTGGTCCTAAAATAGAAGGTCTATTGAAAGCAGGAGGATTTAAAACATTTGCTGCTTTAGCAGGAGCGGATTTAGATGCTATTCAAAAGATATTAGACGATGCGGGACCACGGTATAGAATTCATGATCCTGCTACTTGGTCTGCACAGGCAAAAATGGCAGCAGAAGGAAGATGGGAAGAGTTGCAGAAATGGCAGGATGAATTGGATGGCGGAAAGGAATAATCCTTTTATATTAAATTTAGCATAATCTCTAAACAATATCATATTAAAAATGAAAGAGAATCAAGAAGTACTTTTTGGATTATACGATGATGAGACTGAATTGCTTGAAGCTGTAAAACAAGCAAAAGCAGAGCATCTGGATATTATGGATGTATATACACCCTTTCCCGTTCACGGTTTAGATCCAATCTTAGGCTTAGAAGAGTCACGTTTGCATATTGCTGGATTTATTTTTGGTGCTTTAGGTACACTAACAGCATTCTTATTTATGACGTGGGTATTTACTAGAGATTGGCCCGTTATATTTGGAGGTAAACCATACTGGTCTGTTCCTGCTTTTATTCCAATTACGTTTGAGTTGACCGTATTATTTGCAGCTATTGGGATGGTGGTTACCTTTTATACAATATGTGGTTTGGGACCTGGTGTAACAAATCCTGTTTTGGATGAAAGAATCTCTGATGATAAGTTTTGTTTGGCATTTCAAACAAATGGGGCATCAAATGATTCAATTAATTCTTTAAAAGGATTTTTACAGAGAACAGGTGCTTCTGAAGTACATCAAAAAGTAATATAATTCTACTTGAGTATTTTTAAAAGATTAATTAATCTTTCATAAAAGATATTCATTTAGTCAAAAGAAATAAACTATTTTTTAAAATAGATTTTATAAAAATGAATAAAAATTCAAATTTATTAGTAGTCATAGTCCTAGTTGGCGTCATGTGGTTCTTTACGGCTTGCTCACCATCTAAGGGAGATTATACAGGCTCGGAGTATATGCCTGATATGGCTCACTCTATTGCATATGAGGCCAATACCTATTCTGAATATTGGTATAATACATGGACAGAGGCGGATGGTTCTGTCGTTAGTCGTAAGGCGATGTCAATGCCTCGACTACCCGTTGAAGGTACAGTGCCTAGAGGTTATGCAGGTGCTTTTTATGCTAAAAATAAGGCACAAAAAGAAGTCTCTATGTCAGAAATGTTGGGGGCGAAATACCTAAATACAAAATCCATTCCGATGAGTGGTTCTGTTCCTTATTATTATGGAAATACGGAGGATGAGCGTACTAGAGCAATGAATGAATTGTTGTATAATCCAGTACCAATTACTGCTAGTGGTTTGAAAGAAGGAAAAGTATTATACAATACATACTGTGGTATTTGTCATGGTGAAAAAGGAGATGGAAATGGCTACTTAGTAGCGGACGAAAATCCCAATGTAAAGTATGCCAACCAACCAACTATATTTACTCAGGATGAATTGATAGACGCATCAAACGGACGATACTACCACACAATTATGCATGGACGTAATGTAATGGGCTCATACAAAGACAAACTGTCTTATGAAGAACGATGGAATGTGATACATTATATACGATCGCTTCAAGCTAAAGAAAGAAAAGCGGAATATAATAATTTAGAAAATACTTTGAATGCATATGCAAAGCCAGGTGGTCCAGATTTCAAAAATGATCCTTTTGCAAAACAAGTGAAAAGTATGATTACAAGCAAAGGACATGATAGTCATCATGGAGGAAGTCATAAAAGTGATGATTCTAGAACGCTACGCTTAGATAATGTATTTTTCAAAACAGGTAGTGCAGAGTTAGATGGGAAATCAAGAGCAGAATTATTAAAACTAGCTTATATCTTAAAAGCATATCCTGAGGTAGCTATTGAGGTTAGTGGTCATACGGATAATGTAGGAGATCCTGAAATGAACCTCAACTTATCAAAGGCTAGAGCCGAGTCCGTTAGAAATTTCTTAATAGGACAAGAAATAGCTGGTGAAAGAATGCAAAGTGCTGGGTATGGAGAAACGAAACCTGTTTCAGGAAACGATACAGCAGAGGGAAGAGCAGAGAACAGAAGAACAGAATTTACTTTACTATAAAATTAATACTAGCAAAAGTGGCAACTGCCATTTTTATCAATCAATAATTAAAAAGATATGAACAAACAGTTCACATTCGAAGGAAAACAAAAAACAACACTAATCGCTTTAATGGTGTTGGGCTTGGTTTGTATGGTGTTGACGTGGTTTGCAGGAGGTCAGTTCGCTCATGAGCGTTTTTGGACCAATTTTTTGCATAATGTTGCTTTCTTTACGGGGATTTCATTCCTAGCCGTATTTGTATACGCCTGTAAAGTATTGGCATATTCGGGTTGGCATTCTGCATTTAAAAGAGTAATGGAGGCAATTTCGATGTTCTTACCATATGGTCTAGTATTTATGTTGATTATCATTGCTGGGAATTATCTTGGCTTTCATCATTTATACCATTGGACGGATGCAGCAGCAGTAGAAGCTGATCCTATCCTAAAAGGCAAGGCAAGTTTCCTAAACAGTAATTTTTATGCTATTTATACGATACTAGTTGTCGGAATGTGGATAATATTTGCTTATAAATTTAGAAGTTTATCGCTACAAGAAGATGAAGATGGAGAAGACGATAACTTCACGGCATATCGAAGAATGAAAAAGTGGGCAGCTTGGTTCTTACCTTTAGGTGGTTTTACAAGTGCAGGTATTATTTGGTTGTGGATTATGTCGATTGATGCACACTGGTACAGTACAATGTTTGCTTGGTATACTACAGCGAGTTGGTTAGTCTCTTGTGTGGCTATCATTATTTTATTATTAATTTATTTGAAATCTAAAGGGTACTATAGTTTTGTTACACAGGAACATTTACACGATTTGGGTAAATATCTATTCGGATTTAGTGTTTTCTGGACATATTTATGGTTTTCTCAATATATGTTAATTTGGTATGCAAACGTAGGGGAGGAGACGGTTTATTTCCAAGATAGAATTCGAGAGTTTCCTGTATTATTTTATGGAAACTTATTGATAAACTTTGTATTACCATTTTTAGTTTTAATGCGTAATGACACTAAACGTAAATTTGGTACACTAGGATTTGTAGCAGTTGCTGTATTATTTGGGCATTGGTTTGATTTCTTTAATATGATAAAACCAGGTTCTTTAAAAGCGGCTCAACATGGACATGGTGGTCACGATGGAGGACATGGTTCAGAGGGTGGTCACGATCATCATGGCGAATTATTGATTCAGCAAGGAACAGAAGCTAAAGCACAATTTATGGGAGGAGGTGGACACGAAGTGGCTGAACACGCAGCGGAAGCTGGTTCGTTCTTCATGGGATTTGATATTCCTGGTTTATTAGAAATTGGGACATTCTTAGGTTTTGGTGCTTTATTCTTGTTTGTTGTATTATCAGCATTAGCAAAAGCACCACTATATCCAGAGTTTGATCCATATATTCAAGAGAGCTTGCACCATGAAGTTGAACAACATGCTCCTGCAGAGCACCATTAATTAGATTGAATATAGATAAGTCGTAAGCCTAAACTTGGAATTTCCAAAAATGGTTTATATAGATAAGTATTGAAAAAGAATTTTTAAAAAATAATATCAAGTTAATATGAACTTTCTAATCATATTATTGTGCATCATCCTAATCGCAGTTATTATTGTTCAAATAGGGAAGGTGTCGGAATTAGCATCTAGTATTAGAGGAGAAGAAGCTGCGGAAAGAGATAGTAATAATTGGAGTGCTAGATTGCTTCTAGCCTTTCTTCCAATATTCTTGATTGGTTGTATTGCTTCCGCAATATACTACTATCCATATATGTTAG
Source organism: Saprospiraceae bacterium (assembly GCA_020630435.1). GTDB lineage: Bacteria > Bacteroidota > Bacteroidia > Chitinophagales > Saprospiraceae > JAHDBJ01. The sequence goes on along the minus strand of JAHDBJ010000003.1, from coordinate 79,588 downwards.
GTTATGGTCCTCATGAGTCTGCATCAGTTCATGGATTAGAACTAGACCATCTGTTCAATATCACCTTAGTTGTTACAGGCATTGTTTTTATCCTTACACATATCGCACTATTTTGGTTTTCTTATAAATATGCAGCCAAGGAAGGACAAAAAGCAGCGTTTATTTCTCATGATAATACCTTAGAAATTGTATGGACAGTTGTTCCCGCAATTACGATGGCTTACTTAGTGATTAATGGTCTGATTGTATGGAATAATACTATGGCTGACGTTGATCCTGGAGAAGATATCGTAGAAGTTGAAGCAGTCGCATCACAGTTTTTATGGGAATTGAGACATCCAGGTAAAGATAAAGTGTTAGGAGCTAGAGACTATAAGTTAATTAATGCATTAAATCCTTTAGGGCAAGATTGGAGAGATGAAAAAAATATTGATGACTTTATTATGGATACCTTATTCTTACCTGTAGATAAGAAAGTACGTGTAAGGATAACCGCTAAAGATGTGTTGCACAACTTTTATTTGCCTCACTTCCGTGTAAAAATGGATGCTGTTCCAGGTATCCCGACGTATTTTGTATTTACTCCAGACAAAACGACTGAAGAATATCGTCAAGGTTTAAAAGAATATGGTGGTATGTGGTTAGAACCAGCTGATCCAGAAGAACCAGATGGTCCTAGACGATGGGAGACTTTTGAATATGAACTTGCTTGTGCAGAACTTTGTGGTAGAGGGCATTATAGTATGCATAAATTTGTTCGTGTAGTTCCTCAAGAAGAATATGAGGCATGGTTGAATCGAGTTGAGCAGACTTCTTATTATTTAAATAATGTTAGAGGAAAGAAAAATGATCCACATAAAGGAAAGCAACTAGATATTGAAAAGCGTTTTTATGAAATAGAGGCTGCGGCTGCAGAGGAAGTAGCAGCTCCCCCCGTAACGCAAGAGCCTACGACACAAGAAGCGACTGCGGTAGAAGTGGTTAAAGATTCAGTAGTTGTAATTGAAAACGCACATTAATAATTTGAAATAATTTTTCTGTTTTTATTAAAATATAATAAACATGGCAGCAGTAAAATATACAGAGGAAGAAGAGTTATTGATCCTAGAAGAAGGACATGATCCGCATTTTCATGATCACCATCATGGAGACGATAAATATAGAATGAGTTTTATCTCACACTATATTTTTTCAATGGATCACAAGATGATAGCGAAACAGTTCCTCGTTACAGGTATGTTTTGGGGAATCATGGGAGGTTTAATGTCTTTGGTTTTCCGTTTGCAATTAGGATTTCCTGAAGAAAGTTTGGCCTGGTTAAAGCCAGTGCTTGGAAAATGGATTACGATAAGCGAAACAGGGGTTGGTTCTCTTGATCCTGAATTTTACTATGCTTTAGTGACAATACATGGAACGGTCATCGTCTTCTTTGTATTGACAGCAGGACTGAGTGGAACGTTTAGTAATTTACTTATCCCCCTTCAATGTGGAGCTAGAGATATGGCGTCGCCATTTTTAAATATGTTATCCTATTGGTTCTTTTTCCTAGCAGGTGTGGTCATGTTTGCTTCATTATTTCTTAGTACTGGTCCGTTCTCTGGAGGTTGGACAGCTTATCCACCGCTGAGTGCCTTGCCCCAAGCCATGTCGGGGTCAGGAGCAGGAATGACCCTTTGGGCAGTGAGTATTATCCTCTTTGTTGTCTCCGTACTTCTCGGAGGAGTTAACTATATTACGACAGTTTTAAATATGCGTACCAAGGGGATGAGTATGTTCAGATTACCCTTAACAATTTGGGCATTTTTTATTACTGCGATTATTGGATTATTATCGTTTCCAGTATTATTTTCTGGTGTACTATTATTAATATTTGATAGAGCAATCGGTACAAGTTTTTACTTGAGCGATATATATATAGGGGGGCAAGCTCTAGATTATGTAGGAGGTAGTCCGATTTTATACCAGCATTTATTTTGGTTCTTAGGACACCCTGAAGTATATATCATTATCTTACCTGCAATGGGTATTGTATCAGAAGTTCTTTCTGTAAACTCTCGCAAGCCAATCTTTGGATATAAAGCGATGGTTTATTCGATTGCTGCTATTGCGTTTTTATCCTTTATTGTTTGGGCACACCATATGTTTATGTCAGGTGTAAACCCATTTATTTCCAATTTCTTTGTATTATTTACATTGATTATTGCTGTACCATCAGCCGTAAAAGTATTTAACTGGATTTCGACTCTGTATAAAGGGAATATCAGATTTACAAATGCGATGCTATTTGCTATTGGTTTTGTATCTATGTTTATATCAGGAGGTTTGACAGGGATTTTTCTAGGAAACTCTGCGATTGATATTCAATTACACGATACCTATTTTGTTGTAGCGCATTTTCATATTGTAATGGGAGTTGCAGCCTTTTTTGGTATGTTTTCAGGAGTCTATCATTGGTATCCAAAAATGTTTGGAAGATTTATGAATCCTGTATTAGGAAAAATACATTTCTGGGTAACGATGATAGGGGCTTATGCTATTTTCTGGCCAATGCACTATACAGGAATGGCGGGTGTACCTAGACGGTATTATCGTTTTGATTCTTTTGAAGCTTTCAGTTACTTTGGTGAAATCAACCAATTCATAACGATAGCAGCAGTTGTTGTTTTTGCAGCACAAGTTTTATTTATTATAAACTTCTTCTATTCTATTTGGAATGGGAAAAAACAAACTACGGTTAATCCTTGGGGTGCTACAACATTAGAATGGACAACGCCTATTGAACCAGGACATGGAAACTGGCCAGGAGCAATCCCCGTTGTTCATCGTTGGGCATACGATTATGGTAAAGATGGTAGGGATTTTATTCCTCAAACGGAACCATTAGGAGAGAATGAAAGTGAATCTCATTAATAGATTTTAATAAAGACAATTTTTTTTTGTGAAAACAAATAGTGTAAATATCTCTTTTAGTCAGAAACTTACCGACTTTAAAACATTGGTAAAGTTCAGATTAAATTTATTAGTGCTATTTTCGGCGGTAGTTGCATTTTTAATTGCTTCAGGAGGACGTTTTGCTTGGATAGAGTTAATTGTATTGTCTTTAGGTGGATTTCTAGTAACAGGAGCTGCCAACGCTCTAAATCAAGTTTTAGAGAAAGATATTGATAAATTGATGAAAAGGACAGAGAACCGTCCTTTGGCATCGGGGCGTATGACGGTTTCCAAAGCAGTACTTTACGCTGGTTTGATGAGTGTTGCAGGGTTGATATTCTTGGCGATGTTTAATCCACTTACGGCATTACTAGGAGCTTTTTCTTTGATTTTGTATGCTTTTGTGTATACTCCAATGAAGAAAGTCTCTTCTATTGCGGTATTGATTGGAGCGATTCCAGGTGCTTTGCCTACAATGATAGGATGTGTAGCATTTTCTGGAGGAATTACAGAACTAGCTATTGTGCTTTTTGGAATTCAATTCTTTTGGCAATTTCCTCATTTTTGGGCAATTGCATGGGTAGGATACGAAGATTATGCTAAAGCAGGCTATTTTTTATTGCCTTCTAAAGATGGAGAGAGAGATAAAAATGCTGGTTTTCAGTCTTTATTATATACTATTGTACTAATCGCAATTAGTTTGATGCCTTACTTCATGGGAGTTACAGGCTTCATCTCAGTAATTGTGCTTACGATAGTCGGAATAATATATGCTTATTATAGTTGGAATTTGTACAAACAATGCACTAAAGAAGCCGCTTTAAAATTAATGTTCTGCTCCTTTATTTATTTACCAGTAGCATTGCTTGTATTATTGATTGATCTTTTATAAAAAATATAAATGTCTGAGTTGGCAGCACAAAACTATAATAGAAGTAAAATCCATCCTCAAAAGTTTCTTTTGTGGATTGGTTTAGCAAGTTTGGTGATGATGTTTGCTGCTTTTACAAGCGCATATGTTGTTCGTCAAGCAGCTGGAAATTGGTTGGAATTTAGGATTCCAAATATGTTTTTTTACAGTACAGCAGTTATTTTGGCAAGCAGTCTAAGCCTGCAAGCTTCATATGCTGCTTTCAAAAAGAACAATACAGGAGCTTACAAAAAATTACTGCTTTTGGCGTTTGTATTAGGATTGACTTTTTTAGTAATGCAATACTTGGGATGGCAAGATTTAGTAAGCATTGGTGTTGAACTGACAGGAAATCCTTCGGGTTCATTTTTATACATTATTTCAGGAGTTCATGCGGTACATGTATTAGGAGGAGTTGGAGTCTTATTTGTTGCATTAATGCACGCTTATGGTTTAAGCCATAAGGTAACAGAAAAACGTAAATTAAGATTTGAATTAACGTTGACCTATTGGCATTTTGTTGACTTTTTGTGGTTGTATTTGATTGTGTTTTTTGTCTTACAGGCATCGTAATAAATAAATCGAAAAACTAGATTTTTAAAGATTAAATAATTAAAAATATGGCAACAGAAACAGTTGTTCATGATGAAGTAGAAGCTCAAGAGATTTGGGAAGGAGGTAATCGTCCCTTTAAGGCAAGTTATGGTAAATTGATGATGTGGTATTTTTTATTGTCAGATGCCTTTACGTTTGCAGGATTTTTGATAGCTTATGGAGCGTTAAGGTTTTCAAGTCCGACTTGGCCTGTTCCAGATTTTGTGTTTTCTACAGCACCTTTTGGATTACATAACTGGTTTCCTGGAGGAAAAGCTCCTTTGATATTCGTAACATTCATGTCGTTCTTACTTATTGTCAGCTCTGTTACGATGGTGCGTGCAGTGCAAGAAGGAAAACGCTACAACAAGCGAGGTGTAATATGGTGGATGTTCTTAACGATCATTGGTGGTTTTGGTTTCTTAGGATGTCAAGCATGGGAATGGTCAAATTTGATTGGTGTAGAAGGTGTAACTATTTCTAAAAATCCGTTCTCTGTTCAAACAGAATCAGGGACGTATCTTAAGTTAGATGAAATTGCGGCTTTCCCTGGACTTACTAAGCATGAGGATCATGGTGTAACCTACTTTGAGGATGTAGATGGAAATAAGTATTTTGAAAAGGTTGATCATCATGGACACAAATATGGGGGAGAGTCTTTTGATAAAGGCGATTCATATCTAGTTACCTATCATCACGGAGCCTATCAATACGGAGCGTACAAAGATGCAGGAGGTAATCTTAAAACAGAAAAGTTTGGCCCTAAAGCATTTGGTGCTTTATTCTTCTGTATTACAGGATTTCACGGATTTCACGTATTTTCTGGAGTAGTTTTCCTTTTAATTATCCTGATAAATGTGGCTACTGGATTATATCATGAACGTAAGAATGAGTATGAAATGGTGGAAAAAATTGGCTTATACTGGCACTTTGTCGATTTGGTTTGGGTATTTGTATTCTTAGTATTTTATTTATTATAAATCTGATTTAAAAAATATATTTAGGAAAATCGGGTAAAAAACCTTAAATCTTAAATTTCAAAACTATAAAAATGGGACATCATTCATACGAAGATTCAGTAAAATTAGTCTATAAAGGGTTCTGGATTTTATTGATAGTAACATTGGCAGAAGTTGCGGTATCTTTAATTTGGAAATTGTGGTTACATCCAATGTTTAAAAATGATCATTCATGGTTATCCTATGGTATTCTAGCGATTCCAGCTTTATTGATTATTATCTTATCCATCTATAAAGCAAAGTATATTATATTTGAGTTTATGCACATGGCGTATGAACATAGAGGTTTAGCATGGTCTGTTTTGTTACCAATGTCTTTGTTGATATGGGGAGCAATTGCCTTTTTCCAAGAAGGAGATTCTTGGAAAGACAGGAGAGAGTTAATTAAAGATAAGGATGAGCAAAGTATAGAAGAAGTAAAGAAAACGGGAATGTTGGATGAAAGACGAGAAAAAGAAACGAAACATATTTTCTAAGAAATGCGAAGGCGAAACGTTGAACAAGCGGTTCGCCTTTTTGTTTTATTATAAAGGATATAACGATGAAGAAGGATATATTAAATAAGCTATTCGTAGTATCTATTCTAATTATTGGAATAGTATTATTTATTACACCTGATGTAACTGCCCAATGTCCAATGTGTAAGATGGCAGCTGAGTCCAATTTGAAAAATGGAGGAACAGATGGAGCAGGTTTAAATAAAGGGATTTTATATATGTTGATGACACCTTATTTACTTGTGGGAACATTAGCATACCTTTGGTGGCGAAATCAAAAACAAGAGGTAGAAGATTAATTTAATATTATACAGCGCCTTATAAATAATCAATAGGATTGAGGTATATCATTTTTTTCCAACCCTGTTTATCCTTATCAATCCTCCAAAAATAAGGAAAAATAGTAGCTATAGAATAATGAAGATGTGGCTGTTTACCTTTGGCATTTCCACTGTCTCCAACCTCTCCGATTTTAGTACTGGGCGATACATAAGAAAACCTTGATGCAGTAATTCTATGAAGGTGTGCATAATAATGGATTCGCCATTTAGGACCTAGAATTATGACAACATTCCCTCCTTTTTGGATAGTCCCTGAATATAGAACAAGCCCTTTAGTAGATGAATTGATGGCTGTTCCTTTTTTACTAAAAACATCAATCCCTTTATGAGTAACAGATGAACCCCAAGGGTAGTACCAAAAAGTATCTTTATTGTAACTAGAGGCATCTGCACCCTCTACGGGCATCTGCAAATTTTGCGGTATTAAAAATCCTGTCAATATAACAAATAAAACAAAAGTGGTAATTTTACGAGATATGCCCATCTCTTAGAAATTATGTTTAGTCATTTCCAAATAATTTGCCTTGCCCATTTTTCTTGTCTTCAATATCAAATTCAATCGTATCTCCAACTTTTAATTTATCAGGAATTTCGGATATTACTTCTTTGATACCCGTCAGTCGTTGCTCGCTCAATTTATTGCCAAGGGCTTTCCATCCTTTAACATCAATGACCTCATTTAGATTGATTTCGCCTGGTACTTTTTGAGATTTTATTTTCATTATATAATGAATACGAGGGCTAGGTTTGGTACTGACAAATAATAGTTTCGAGCTTCGATGTTCTGTAATGAAATTAAAGCGTTGTCCTAATTTTGAGGTTTCTATCTGGAAACGTTTAACCATCGTCCATTTTTTCTGCCCTTCATAGTAAACAGCGCTTATAATGGAATCGTTCTTATATTTTGAAATCTCCATTAAATCTCCTATATCGAAGCGATTGGTTAGCTCAAAATCTGTCATTTGATATGAGCCATCTTTGAAAATTACTAGAATAGAATCTCCTGTATCAAATTCCCCTAGGAATTTCCCTCTACTTTCTGTATTGAGTCGCCCACTTACTTCATCCATCCAAATCTTCTGTGCTCCAAGTGTTGATTTTCCAATTTCTAATTGAGTGATTTTACGAACTGGATATTTTGTTAATATATTACCTTGTGAGGATCTTCCTTTTATTGTTAAATCAGCAAAATCAAATTCAAAGATTTTCTTTTTAGCTTTACAACCCTGTGTCAATTGTATACTAACGGTTTCGGATTCACCATTAGGATTAGCTGTAAAATAAAGAATCTTTGAGCGAGGTGTCCCTTTTGTCAGCGGATATTCCTTATCTCGAGTAATTGCTTTTACATTAAAACGCTTTACGTAAGTTGTGCCTGATTTACCATCAAGATAAACCATATTATAAGTTGTCCTTTCATCCCCCTTTTTCCAAACATCAATATGAATGATATCCTTACCAGCAAATACTTTATCGGCAATGCGCTTGACCATGAAATTCCCGTTTTTAAGGAAAACAATGACATCATCAATGTCCGAACAGTCTGAAATAAATTCTTCCTTTTTTAAACTTTTTCCAAAAAAGCCATCTTTTTTATTAACGTATAATTTAGCATTGTTAGCAACAACTTGTGTTCGTTCTATGCTATCAAAAGTAGTGATTTCCGTTTTTCGTTCTTTTCCTTTGCCGTATTTTGTTAATAAATTTTCATAATAAGTAATGGTAAAAGTTGTTAGATTTGCTAGATTATGTTTTACTTGTTCTAGTTCAGCTTCTAGCTTTGCGATTAGTTCGTCGGCTTTGAAAGAGTTGTATTTAGAGATACGTTTTATCTTAATTTCTGTTAATCGGATAATATCATCTTCTGTAAGATCACGATTTAAACGTAACCTTGTATCGTTTTTAGCAGCCTTATCTTTGGGCGTAGAGACATACTTTTTGAGTTCTGTATCAATTGTTTTTAATACAGCTTCCCACGTTTCACATTCCTCAATTTCTCTATAGATTCTATTTTGTATAAAAATCTTTTCTAGACTAGCAAAATGCCACTTTTCTTCAATTTCTCCCTTCTTAATTTCTAACTCTCTACGTAGTAATTCTTTTGTGTTTTCTGTACAAACTTTGAGTATATCAGAAACCGTGAGAAAATGCGGTTTTTCTTCAACAATGACACAGGCATTGGGCGAGATAGAGACTTCACAATTTGTAAATGCATATAAAGCATCAATGGTTACTTCTGGAGAAATACCTGAAGCAAGATCAATTCTAACTTCAACATCTTTAGCCGTGTTGTCAACGACTTTTTTGATTTTAATTTTACCTTTATCATTTGCTTTTAAAATGCTGTCAATCATTGAAGTAGTTGTTACTCCATAAGGTAATTCTGTAATAGCTATAGCATTTTTATCTAGTAGTTTTATTTTGGCTCTTACTTTTATCTTGCCTCCTCGTTTTCCATCATTATAATCAGATACATCTACCATTCCTCCTGATTGGAAGTCAGGGTAGACTTTAAAAGGTTTTTCTTGTAAAATTTTTATAGATGCCTTTATTAATTCAATAAAGTTGTGAGGCATAATTTTAGTAGACAGTCCTACGGCAATTCCTTCGACCCCCTGTGCCAATAACAAAGGAAATTTTGCAGGTAGTGAAATGGGTTCTTTCTTTCGACCATCATAGGAAAATTGCCACTCTGTTGTTTGCGCATTAAACATAACTTCTAGTGCAAACTTTGTAAGTCGAGCTTCTATATAACGAGGTGCAGCAGCACGATCTCCTGTCCTAGCATCTCCCCAGTTCCCTTGTGTATCAATTAGTAAATCTTTTTGACCTAGGTTGACTAATGCATCGCCAATAGCGGCATCTCCATGTGGGTGAAACTGCATTGTTTGACCAATAGCATTAGCAACTTTATGAAAACGACCATCATCCATTTCCTTTAAGGCATGAAGTATACGACGTTGTACAGGTTTTAAACCATCTTTGATTTCAGGAACAGCACGCTCTAAAATTACATAAGAAGCATAATCCAAAAAATAATTTTCATACATTCCTGTTAATGGAATAATAGCATTATCACTTTGTCCATTTGGATTTATTTTTTCTTCACTCATGTTTTCTTATTCATTTGTTAGAATATTTTACAGACAAAACTTATCTTAGAAGCAAATTTTAAGATTTAAAATTGTGTTTTGCGCAAAATGCAAAAATACAAAATTATGTATTATAAATCAAATAAAATGTTTTATATTAAAAGATGTAATCAAACAAAATATATAAAAATAAAAACAGGGATTTCAATTTTAGTGCTTTTACTGCTTTCTACATCCTGTGGCAAACAATACTTAAATCGTTTAGCTGCACACCAAAATTTACTTTCTCAAACGGCTATAAATAAAATGATGTCTCCTGAAGAAAAAATGGATGTGCTTGCCAATAGTTTTGTAAATATGATGCACGAGAGTCTAGATGTCCTCAATCCTAAAAAAGGTACTCAGTTTATTCAAGATTTTGCCAAGCAGAATGAAAAATCTATTGATGCAATATTTAAAGATATTGCAAAATGGCAGTCTAATATGACAGATATGGAGAAGGTGACTCTAGGGCTTAAAATGATAAGAAAACCTTATGCACGTAAGCTAATTGAGCTTGTTCCTCGCTTTGAAAGGAAGTTTAATAATATAGCATTGGCTTCAAGACTAACAGGGAAATTAAAGAATGGTTTGATAAATTTGGGCAAACAAAAATTAAAATTAGGGCAGTAAAATGCCTTACTTTACTAGGGTTTTGGGCTAAAAATCAATTTTTTCAAAAAAAAATGAAACTTTTTTAACATTTTAGGTAACTTTTTTAATATACTAGCGTTACAAGAGTGTATTAAATGTTTTTGGTAGTAATTTTTCCCTATTCGGTACTTACCTTTTTAGACTAAATATAGTCGCTTCAATATAGAGTTTACCAATTAAATTTATTGCGGATTTTCTGATAATCTCTCCTTATGAGAGGTGCTATCAGTATTGTTTAATCTAGAGCATTTGTTTGTGGATGGTTAAGCATTTATCAAACGTTTTCGGATGTATTGGTAGTAGCTTTGCTATACATTAATCAAAACTCGACCTAAATTTTATAAATATCATGAATAGTAAAAATGTAAGATTAAAGGTCAAGGAAACTTCTGCAACGAATTCGGATTTTTTTAATTTGTTTCGTCCTATTGCACCTGCTATCGACAAGATAGGAAAGGTGGCGCAAGTCATAAGTGCCTTGACAGAGGGTGTGACAATATGGTATATCACACAAAGCGAAATGGCAGGTTATTCAAAGGCAATATCTATCGCTGTTTCAATCCTAGCAATGATTTTAGTCATTGCGATTTTAGAACTAGGAGGAAGAAAGTTTCTACAGGTATTGACGAGGGCAATTGTTTGGAAGCGTCTCAAAAACGCTTGGTACATTGCATTGTTTGCCATCGTAATGGCGATTACTGTGGGGATAGGCATACTTTCTTTTAGATTGTCAACAAATGGTATTCGACATGCTTTTGTTTCGAATGTTCCAGTAGTTGCTCAATTTGATGATAGTCGTTTGAAGAAGGAATATCGACAATCAGTAAAAGATATTTCTAGCCGATTTGAAAAAGATTTTCAATTGGTCAAGGAGAATTACCAAAATCAAGTCAGTACGACATCAAAGCAATTTGATGCTAAAATTGATGCGGCAAATGTAAAGGTGAAGCATTACCAATACAAGTATAAAAAAGGTGCAAAATGGGCGAAAGGTCAAGCTGATAAATACCAGAAAAAAGCGAGTGCTTATGAAACGGAAAAGACTACAGTTCTTTCTACTGTTCAATCGGATTACTCTAAGAAGTTAGACGTATGGCAGGCTAAAAAAGATAAAGCAATCACTGCTGAAAAGCGTCAACTTAAAGAGGCTATTCTAAAAGGGCAGACAGATTTAGCAAAAATCCATGATTCTAAACATACGAATGCTAATTTCTGGGGGGGATTATTTTCCTTCTTTGTAGGATTCAGTGTTATTTTAGCTTTCATTTGCATTGTAAGTGTAGAAGTATTTCGTAGGGGAAGTGGTATTCAGATTGAATATGAAGAAGAAGAAAAAGCACCTGGGATTTTAAGTTTATTCTGGAACGGATTGACGAATAGATGGGATAATTTCTTTAGGCGCAAAGCAGAGCGATTTGCAAATGTTTCTTCTGGTTCAGCTCCTTCGAGTATCGGTTTTAATCATAGTCGTCATTACGTGACCAACCAAAAAGAAGATTATACTAATATAAGGTAGACTTGATATGAGCATAATTTGCTGAAAATAAAAAAAAGGTTGGGAGCTTGTCTCCTGATCTTTTTTTATATACGAGATTTTTAAACTAAAAAATCCAACTAAAGTTAACTTCTAGTTGGATTTATTTTAATGCTATTAGATTGGATTATTAAGCATCAGCATCAGAAGTATCATCGATTTTGTCTTTGACTTCTTCAACTGTCTCGGAAATAGTTTCTTTTACTGCTTCTTTAACATCCTCTACTTTCTCAGCCATTGGTTTAGTTGTTTCAACTATCGCTTCTTTAGCATCGTCAACTTTATCTGTAATGTCATCAATGACCTCACCAATTTTTTCCCCTACCACTTCTTTTACGGCTTTAGCGGTATCTACAATATCTTCAACAGCGTGCTCGATATTTTCTTTAACTTTTTCAATTGTAGATAGTTCTTTTTTAGGTTCTTTCTGAGACTGGATAGCATTTGCCGCTTTTTCTAGTTTTTCAGAATCAACTTTACGAGCTTCGGCCTCGGCTTTGATATCTTGAGCTATTTTAGCTTTCGCTTCTTTTTTTGCTTTTTCAATTTTATCACGTTCTTCTCTTTTGACGTCACGTTCTTTTTGTACAACCATTTTCTGCTCCAATTCGGCTTGGGTGGCTTTCATTTCAGATAACTTCTCTTCTTTGGAGAGGATACGACTTGTTATCATAGTTAACTTAGCCTGACGTATTTGCAGTTCAAGTTGACCATCAGTATCTTCTATTCTAGAATTTTCGAATTTCAGGTCATCTTTATCTCTAGCAATAGAGCGTTCCATTTTTTCAATGGCATTTAACAAACCATTGTATCTTCTTTTAAGGCGTTCCATTGGAGAATTATCATTCACTGCATCAGGCCCGAAGCGTTTTTCCTTAACGGTTTTGAATGCACCATCTAGACGTTCCCAAACTTTTGAACGAAATTCTCTAGTGAACTTTGTATTTCTAAAATTGCGTTGGAGATCCTTCAATTCATTGAAAACACCAGAAAGTTGTGTTCCTTCTTTGATTTTCTCTTCTAAATTATCTAATACCCCCATGAAACGATCATAATTGCTTTTAGCCAACTCGTTAAATTCAGCATCTAGAGATGCTTTTAAGGTTTTCATCTTTGAAAATAATTCATTTGTACCTTCTTTTAAAGAATCTGCATGCTCTCTAAATAAATTACGATCCCTTACTTGTTTTTGAACTTTTGACCAATAGGATTTTAGTGATTCCCACATGGGTTTATCAAAAGACTCAAGCTTTTCTACTTTTTCTTTTAATTCTTCCAATTCTGCTTGGTAAGAAGCATTCAGTTTAGAAGAAAGTACCATGAAATGCCATTCTGTTTGGGCACGTTGCACGACGTCTGTGCGTTCAACTTTTATTTCATCGGGTAATACACTATCCGCAACGGTTAGTTCACGTTCTATTTTAGAATGTCCTTCAGGAAACGGAACTTCCTTACCATCTCTCCATTCATTCATTAAAGCATTTGCCAGTTCATCGGTAGCAATTTCTTCTGGAAAAGTCCAGATCGCAACTTTATTCTCGTTTGCAAGTAATTCCATCGCAACTAAAATCCTTTTATCTGCTTCATCATTACCCCAGAGTACAATTTTAGATTTCATTGTCCTTCTTTTTTTAACAAGTAATTTATTTCTGATTAGGCTAAAATATGATAATTAAAAAAGTATAATATATGTCACTTTTTATAAAAATCTACCTAAATATACTATTTTTCTACAACAATACTAAGACTATGAATAATAAATATTACCCTATCATGCCTTTGTCTAGAAGATATTGGGCAATTTGTACGGCATTGGTTGCAGCACCTTTCCGTAAATTATCAGCCACTACCCACATATTAAGAGAATTAGGATTGGAATGATCTCGACGTATTCTTCCAACAAATACTTCATCTTTATCTTTAGCATATTTAGGCATAGGATATTTGTTGTTGGCTATATCATCTTGAACGATCACACCTTCAGTATTGCTTAATAAAGCTTTTATTTCATCTATATCAAAATCATTTTCAAACTCAATATTGACACATTCCGAATGACCACCTTGAACGGGGACTCTTACTGCGGTTGCCGTAATTCTAATATTATCATCGCCTAATATTTTACGAGTTTCATTTACGAGTTTCATCTCTTCTTTTGTATAAGCATTATCCAAAAAGATGTCACAATGAGGTAGACAATTATCCATTATAGGATAATGATAGGCCATTTCTACTTGATCAGCAGGTACTCCTGCTTTTTCAGCCTCATATTGTTTTACAGCTTTTGCTCCAGTTCCAGTTATAGATTGATATGTTGAAATTACTAATCTTTTAATCTTATACTTGGCATGAAGCGGTGCAAGTGGTACAATCATCTGAATGGTAGAACAGTTTGGATTAGCAATAATTTTGTCTGTAGATTCTAAGACTTTAGCATTTACTTCTGGTACAACCAATTTTTTATCCTTATCCATTCTCCAAGCAGAAGAATTATCTACAACAGTTGTACCAACCTCTGCAAATTTAGGAGCCCATTCCAAGGAAACACTTCCTCCAGCAGAAAAGATAGCAACATCAGGTTTTAAGTTGACGGCATCAGTCATACTGATGATTTTATACTTTTCTCCTTTAAACTCAATTTCTTTACCCACTGATCTGGCAGAAGCCACAGGTATAAATTCAGATACTGGAAAATTTCTTTCTTCCAGCACATCTCGCATTACTTGACCAACTAATCCGGTCGCTCCAACTAAAGCTACTTTCATTATTACTATTATTAAATAATTTTAAAAAATATTGGATCTTATTCAATAGGCGTGCCAAAGGTACTACCTTTCTAGGATTTAATGCAAGTCTTGTATTGTTTTTCAACTGATTTTTTACTCAAAAAAGAGATAAGCAGATTTATTTTTTTGTTTTAAAGGTGATTTTATGTCTTAAAAAATAACGATGTATATAAAAATTACAAAACTTTTAGTGGCATATTGTTTGATATTATAATACATTTGTGACGGTTTAGGATTTTAATTAATAAATTCATAAACTACAAATTTCAAATTCTACTTGAATGTCAAATATTAGCTTTCAGTACCCTCTTTGGTTTTTTGGACTATGTTTGTTGCTAGGGTTGGTTTATGCCATCATTTTATATTTCAGAGACAGTCGATTCAGAGAACAATCAAAAATACTTAATTGGATTTTTGGTGTTTTAAGGTTTCTAACTGTAAGCCTTTTGAGTATGTTGTTACTGTCACCATTGCTTCGTTCAGTAATTAATGAAACACAAAAACCAGTAGTTGTTTTAGCTCAAGATGAGTCGGAATCGGTACTAGCGGAGATGAGAGATACGTCAATATATCGTCAACGGTTTGAACGATTGAAACAAACACTAAAAGATAATTATGATTTGAAGACTTATTCTTTTGGTGAAGATGTTAGAGAAGGAATTGACTTTAAGTATAAGGATAAGGTTAGTAATATTTCTGAATTTTTTACAGAAGTCTATGATTTATATAGTAATCAAAATTTAGGTGCAATTGTTTTGGCGACAGATGGGATATACAACGAAGGGAGTAACCCCATTTATTCAGGGACGAAGTTGTCTGCTCCGATTTTTACTATTGCTTTGGGGGATACTACTCCGAATAAAGACTTGATTGTTAAGCGTGTATTTCATAATAAAATTACCTATTTAGGAGATAAATTTAGTATACAGGTGGATATTTCAGCATTGAATTGTGCTGGAAACTCTACTATATTGCAAATAGCTCAAGTGAATGGAGATGGTAGTCTTACCCGTTTATCTCAGCAAGCTATATCCATCAATAAGAATGATTTTTTCACCACAAAAGAAATCATCATTAATGCAGATAGGGCAGGGGTTCAGCGTTATATGATTAGCGTCAATAAGGTGAATGGAGAAGTAACTACTCGAAATAATTCACAAGAGATTTTTGTAGATATATTAGATGCTAGACAAAAGATATTGATATTGGCGGCAGCACCACACCCTGATATTTCAGCGATTAAGACTAGTCTTTCTAAAAATAAAAATTATCAACTAACGGTAGCTTATGCGAATCAACCATCCGTTAATGTTGCGGGTTTTGATTTTGTGGTTTTACACCAATTACCAAGTAAAAAGAATAATATTTCAGGTATTTTACAAACGCTTCAGACAAGAAAAATTCCTAGATTATTTATTGTAGGCACTCAAAGCGATTTAAATGCGGTAAGCCAAGCACAGAACTTAGTGAAAATAACAGGTAGGGGGAATAACCATAACGACATACAAGCAGTTGTTAAAAATAATTTTAACCTATTTACGATTGATGAGCGATTATTAACTGAGCTGCCTAAATTTGCACCATTATTATCGCCTTTTGGGGAGTTTACGCCTATGCCAGAAGCAAATATATTGCTCAATCAGCGCATTGGAAAAGTTGAAACGAAATACCCATTATTGGCAATTGGGCAAAAAGAAGCTACAAAATTAGGCGTATTATGTGGTGAAGGCATATGGAAATGGCGGGTATTTGATTATATGCAGCATCAGAATCATCAATTATTTGATGAATTACTAGGGAAGACGGTTCAGTATTTGACCTTAAAAGAAGATAAACGAAAATTTAGGGTGAGTGTGAATAAGAATATCTTCAAAGAAAATGAAAGTATTTACTTTGATGCTGAACTATATAATGAAAGTTACGAATTGATCAATGAACCTGATGCTAGTTTAACGATTAAAGATAGTCAAGGCAAAGATTTTCCGTTCACCTTTAATAAAGTCAATAAATCTTATACTTTAAATGCGGGGTTTTTTCCTGTAGGAAATTATACTTTCAAGGGGGTCGTAAACTCTAATGGGGAGCAGTTGACTTATGATGGGAAATTTAGTGTAAAACCCATCCAATTAGAAATATTTGAAACCACAGCAAATCATTCTATTCTCAAAATATTAAGTGATAAATATGGTGGTAATTTGGTCTATCCATCAGAAATAGATTCTTTACCCAAAATTATTGCCCAAAAGGATACGGTCAAACCTATATTATATAGTACTTTAAAAACACGTTCGATTATTAATTTAAAGTGGATATTTTTCCTTTTATTAGGACTCTTAAGTTTAGAGTGGTTTGGACGGAAGTATTATGGGGGGTATTAGGCTTTACGTGTAAGTTTCTAGGTATGAACACATCGATTGCTTTTATTTTACAGGCGAGAACGGGATCTACTCGGTTACCTAAAAAAGTAGTACTACCTTTTTTCAATAAAATGAATATTTTAGACATCATTTTATTGAAGTTGGAAAGATTAGACTTCCCAATAATATTAGCTACATCAAATTCTAAAAATGATGAAGCACTCCTAGAATTTAAGTCCAAATATAATATAGAAGTCTTTAGGGGAGATGAAGAAAATGTTTTGAGTCGATTCCAGATAATTAATAAGACATATAACTTTAGGTTCAACATTAGGGTTTGTGCAGATAATCCTTTTTTGAGTATAGTTTTATTGAAAAAATTGTTGTTAGAAGCTAGGTGTTTAGAATATGATTTTGATTATTTGAGTTTTACTTACAAAGGAAAACCTACAATATTGACACATTTTGGATTTTTTGTAGAAATTGTTAAAACAGAAGCACTAGATAAAATAAGCCAGTATACCTCGGAAACATTATATAGAGAACACGTTACAAATTTTTTATATACTAATCCTGATAAATTTAAAATTAAATTTGTAGAATTGGGGGATAATGCTTTTTGGGACGAAAATATACGTTTAACAGTTGATACGTTAGAAGATTTCCAAGCAGCACGTAAAATTTTTGGGGCATTATTTCAACAGTATGGGTGGGATTTTGATATAAAAGAAATTGATAATTATTTGGAAAAACATCCATCTTTAATTGAAAGAATGAAGGTGCAAATTCGAAAAAACAGTAAATAAAATATGGCTACATATATTATTGGAGAAATAGGGCAGAACCATAATGGTTCGGTTGATATTGCAAAATTAATTATTGATTTGGCGAGTCGAACTCCCGAAGATGAATTGTTCGGTACTGCTCTTAAACCTATGGATGCAGTTAAATTAACCAAGAGAGATTTGAATCAGGAACTAACAAATTCTGCAATGAGTCGTCCATATAATTCTCCAAATTCATTTGGTAAGACATATGGCGAACACAGGGCTTTTCTGGAGCTTTCTGATGAAGAGCACTTTGAAGTCTATAAGCATGCTAAGCGTAAAAATCTCGATTTTGTTGAAACGCTTTGTGGGATAGGTTGTTTAAGTATTTTGAAATATTTTTATCCAGATAAATTAAAAGTAGCTTCTAGAGATTTGACCAATTTACCTCTTTTAGAGGCAATGGCAGAAACCAAAATCCCAATGATTGTGTCCACAGGTATGGCTGGTTCTAGAGAACTAGATAATGCGCTAAATACAATTACAAAGCACCATAGTGAGGTAAGCATCTTACATTGTTTGTCTCAATATCCTGCAGAACATGAGAAGATTAATTTGAATTCCATTAAATTTTTACAAAGAGAATATGGTGAATATTCTATTGGATATTCAGATCACTCTATTGGTATTATGATACCCGTTGCGGCAGTAGCAATGGGCGCAACAATTATTGAAAAGCATATTACAATAGATCGAAACATGAAAGGGACGGATCAAAAAGGGTCACTTGGTCCTGATGGTGTTCGGCGAATGGTTAGAGATATACGTATTCTTGAACAATCGCTTGGAGAAGAAAATTTTTTTATTGACGATAGTGTAAAACTAGCTAAAGAAAAATTAGAGCGGTCAATCGCTACTAATAAATCTATAGATGCGGGTCAAATAATTACTTCAGAAGACATTCATCTGTTGAGTCCAGGAACGGGATTGAGATGGGACGAAAAAGAACAAATAATCGGGAAGACTGCAAAGGTAGATATTCCTAAAAATGAATTGATTGCTACAACTATGCTAAAGTAAGTGAAAATGCAAAACAAAGAAAATGATATTGAAATAAGTAGTTTGGCTTCTAGGGAAGAGAGAAATAATAGAAGTCAATTTTTTCAAACTTTTTTAAATAATGCTATTCCAGAGGATGAGCAGTTAGCAAACATTGGGCTATTTTTAAAAAGGCAAGAATTAATGAAGATATTGTTTTTTAACGATCTCTACCCTAAAATAATGAAGACACATGGTGTTATCATGGAATTAGGAACTCGTTGGGGACAAAATCTTGTAACCTTATCGAACTTACGAGCGATTTATGAACCTTATAATTATAATCGTAAAATAATAGGATTTGATACTTTTCAGGGTTTTTTAAATATATCAGAAGAAGATGGAACAAATGAAATTATTAAAAAAGGAGCTTTTTCAGTAACAAAAGAATATGAAAAACAATTAAATGATATTTTGAATTACCATGAGAAAGAATCTCCACTTAGCCATATCAAAAAACATGAAATTATAAAGGGTGATGCAGTAAAAACTTTAAAAAAATATCTTAAAGATAATCCTCAAACAATTATTGCTTTTGCATATTTTGATTTTGATTTATACGAACCAACTGTTGAGTGTCTAAAGTTAATAAAAAAACATTTGGTTAAAGGATCGATCTTAGGATTTGACGAATTAAACGATCCTAAATTTCCTGGCGAGACAGTAGCATTGGAAGAAGTCTTAGGCTTGAATAATATCAGTATTGAACGAAATCAATATGGGTGTATGCAGTCATTTTTAATTTATAAATAGATGTTGCCAAAATTAGTAATTACCGATATAGATGGTGTTTGGACAGATGGAGGAATGTATTATGATGATTTAGGAAATGAATTTAAAAAATTTAATACATCCGATAGTGCTGGAATCCTTTTTTTAAAAAAATTAGGCATTCCTGTTGTAATAATGACAGGTGAAAATTCTAAGGCTGTTGAACGTAGAGCAGAAAAATTAAAAATTGACTATTTATTCTTAGGAGAAAAGGATAAATTAGGACAAGCAAAGACATTATGTACAAAGCTAAAGCTTACCTTAGAGGATGTTGCGTTTATAGGAGATGATATGAATGATTTAAAACTACTTAAAAAAGTAGGCATAAGTTGTGCGCCATCCAATGCTCCAATATATATTCAAAAAGAAGTTGATTTTGTTGTGAAAAAAAAAGGAGGAGAAGGTGCTTTTAGAGAATTTGTAGAAAAACTTTTGGAACAGGAGAATTTACTAGAAGAGACTATACAGCAGATTATTAATGATTAAAATGGAAGATAATTCAAGGGAGATATTAAAGATATATGATTATATTTTTGAATTTTATTTCGATAACAATTATCTCGAAGATGGTCCTGGACAGATGACACAAACATTTTCAGGAGCAAATGTATTTCTTAAATTGTTCAATGTTTTTTCTAGACCATTCAGGTATCTCAAACAAGGTATAATTTTTAAAACCCAATTATCGAATAAATATTCTACACAATATTTACAATCCAAAATCTGGCTTTTTTATCATTCAAATAATAATTATGAGAGTTTAAAATTCTTAGATAAAGGTTTAGAAGAATCAGTATGGATTGGTCATGGACGTGAAAATCTAGGATATAAAACTGCCCATATTCCTTTTCATCGTTCTTTTTTATATAGTTTCAAATTTTTTAAAATATGGAAACATCTATATGCTAAAAATAAAAATCAGGCCATAAAATATTTTGATTTAATATTTAGGATAGTTGGTTTATATGAAGTTGCCTTAAAGGCGATTGGAAAGTTTAGACCTCAATGCCTAATTTTAGCGAACGATCATAGTGAAAAACAAAGAGCCTTAAGAGCTGCCGCTCGAAAATATACAGTTCCTGTAGTTTATATTCAACATGCCTCTATTAGTAAGTTTCATCCTAGATTAGACTTTGATTTATCTTTACTGGAAGGGCAAGCGTCTCTAGATATTTATAGCTTAAAAGGAAGTCCTAAGGGGCAAGTTAAGTTTATTGGAATGCCTAAATTCGATAAGTTTTTCAAAAGTAGAAATACCTCTAAAAAAGTTGAAAAAATCGGAATATGCACTAACGTATTAGATTCAATTGAAAATGCTGAATTATTGATGAAAGAATTAATAGAACATTTTCCAATGATTAAATTCAGCTATCGTGCTCATCCTAATGATATAAGAAAAATCAATCTCCCTTCAAGTATTTATATTTCTAAAAAGGGAGAGTCTATCTTTGAGTTTTTACAAAAACAAGATTTGTTGATAGCAGGAAATACGTCTACACATCTAGAAGCCGTTTTATTGAATGTCGTTTCAGTTCATTTTGAAATAACTCCAGTAGAACCAAAATTTCAAGATTACTATGGTTATATCGAAAAAGGATTATCCTTTGAAGCTAAGACCAAAAAAATACTCTTTCATAAAATAAAAACTGAAATCAATCAAAAAACTGATATATTTGAAAAAGCGAAATATTATAATCATCTTATTACTACGGAACAAGAAGGAAAATCTAGTGAAATGGCAATAAAATATATAAAGGGATTTATAGAAGAATGGCAATATTGAAGCGCTTATTAACAGACAATATAATTTCCAATACCACAAATAATATTCTTTCTTTCTTAACTGCGACACAAAAGAAAAAAGGAGTAAATGTTATCTTATTATTGCTTTTAAGTGCATTTTTAGATGTCTTGGGCTTAACTAGTATTATCCCAATAGTTTATATTGCTCAAGATATGAGTGTGATTGAAGGAAATTATTATTTGAATACATTGTATCAATTTGTTGGCATTCAAGACAAACTTAGCTTCTTACTTTTTTTATCTTTTCTTTTAGTAGTCATATTTTTATTAAAAAATACAATAAGTCTATATATACAATACTTTCAGTCCAAATATGCTTTTGATATTGCACTTTCTATAAGTCAACGTCAGTATCAGTATTATTATAATCAAGGATATTTATTTTCAAAAGAGATAGATACAGGCACAATTATTTATACTATTTGTTCTGCCCCTATACAATTTGCAAACCTATATATTATGCCTCTATTATTTTTCTTTATTGAAGTTGTAGTGGTGTTAATGATACTGATAGGTCTTTTTATATACAGCCCTTCATTAGTCTTTTTTTTAGGTTTAGTCCTAATTCCGTCTTTCCTAATTATTTATATGTGGACTAGAAATAAAGTAAAACGTTTAGGTGATGAAAAAGACAAGATTTTACCTAAAAGTTTGGGAAGTGCAATTGAGGGAGTGAAAGGTTTAGTCGACATCAAACTTTTTAATAAAGAGCAAGACTTTTTGGATAAATATAGTCGGTATCAAAAAAGGATTAATGATATTGAAGTCTTAAATACGAATGTATATGGTAAGATCTACCAAAAGATGAATGAAGTGATTCTAGCAATGGGGATATTTGCACTTTTTCTATTTGCTGTAATTTTTAGAGAATACCAATCTGACTTACTGCTAATGCTAAGTATTATGGCTACAGCTGCTATACGGGTAATGCCATCCGTTAATCGAATAGTAAATGCCTTAATGGTTATTAAACAATTTTCATTTTTAAATGAAAGGCTAGGGCATTTGAAACTTACTAAGGTAAGTTCTTTTGAAAAGATTAAAAAAATGACTATAAAAGAATCCATTCAAGGAAAAGATATTTCATATAAATATAATGAAGAGGGGGAGTGGGTATTGAGAAATATTTATTTCCATATTAAAAAAGGAGAAACTATTGGATTTATAGGAAAATCGGGATCTGGAAAAAGTACATTATTATATATTATCCTAAGATTTTTGAAAGAAGCAGCAGGAGGAATATATGTAGATGGAAAACAATTAACGAAAGAAGCGAATATGGCGTTTCAAAAAAATATTGGGTATGTTCGGCAAGATGTTTTTATTCGTGATGCGAGTCTAGAAAGTAATATAACCATGAATATTCAAGGAGAACAAAAAGAAATTGAACGACTTAATAAGGTTATTTCTCAAGCAGCACTAGGAGATTTAGATATTGCTTTAGACCATGAAATTAAAGAAAATGGTGCTAATCTTTCAGGTGGGCAAAAACAAAGAATAGGCATTGCTAGAGCCCTGTATAAAAATGCAGAAATCTTGATTTTTGATGAACCAACTAGCGCCTTGGATGAAAAAACAGAACAACGAATATTAGATACTATCCGTAAACTTAAATCGTTAGGAAAAACAATTATTATTGTAACACATAAAAAATCTACTTTAAAATATTGTGATAAGGTATATCAATTATCTGATGGTAGTATAAAAGAAGAACCTGTTTAATATGGCACATATTTTCAAACATCCCTCAAACGGACAAAAAGGAATCGTTGTCTTTACACATAAAGAAATAAGAGCTTTTCAGAGTTCTAATAAATACATTGATAGGATTAAATCTAAACTTAAAATTCCGCAAAAACTCCACAGCTTTTATAGGAAAAATATAGAAGAAATCAGCAAAAAATATTTTATAGGTTTGCATTTTGGGTGGTATCATGAGAATTATCCTGTTTTGGATTTTGTCGATTTTTATATGGGAGGAGAAGGAACTGTAAGTTTTCAAGGAGAAGTTTTTTTTATACCATTGAATAGTAGTTCGTTTACTCCTAGTGAATTTAATACGAATAATATGCCCTCAAAATATTGGGATATTATATGTGTTTCTAATATCGCAAAACATAAGCATCTCGACCTCTTCATGAAAGAGATAAAAAAAATCTATGAACTTGGGTATAAATATAAAGTCTTATTACTAAATACCAGTAAGGCAAATGAATCTACTCCCCGTATGTATAGCACGATTGTACAAGACTATTATGATTGGTTTTCATTTGAAGAAAGACAAAATTTTACCCTCCTAAAGTTGAATCATGAATTAGGCTTTTTAGGAATATCTCAAACTCAACTCTCACATTTTTATAAAAGCTCAAAAGTATTTACATTGTTCTCAAAAAGAGAAGGAGAATCTCGAGTGATTTCAGAGGCTTTAATGTGTGGATTACCAGTTGTGGTTAAAGCTGATTTAGAAGGAGGAGGGAGAGATTTTTTAAATGAAGATAACTCATACCTCTTTGATGTATTTGATAATGCACACCGCTCATTAATCCATACAGTTGAGAATTTATCAGATTTTAATATTGATACTGAAAGTGTTAGGAAAGATGCTAATGAAATCTACTCGTTAGGAATACTGAAACAATATTTTGAAAAACTATACAAAGAACATAATAGTCAGTTTGATAATAAATTGATTAATACAGATTATCTGAATTTTAGATTACCTGGGCATTATCTTGATGTAAGATGGTCTATCAATAGACATATGTCGGCAGACATCGTAACTCGACAACAAATGAATTACTTTTTGATGGCACTCAAACTCTAAATATGATTAAAAAAATACCTGATTATTATAAATATTCCTCAAAACCTGTCTTACATCTTTCTCCTTCACGAATAAAAGTAAGGAATCAAGTTTTAGACAAAATTCAAAAAGAAATTTATAAAGAAGAAACCTCAAAATGTCTACTATGCGATTCTATAAGGTATACGACTATCGCAGAAAAAGATATGTATGGATTACCTGTCAAAACAGTTGTGTGTGATGAGTGTGATTTATTGTATACTAATCCCCGATTGTCAGAAGAAAGTTTAAGTACATTTTATAATATAGAATATAGAAATTTAGATAGGCTAGATGGTGCTTCGATTGATGATTTTTATGTTTTTCAGAAATATAAAGGACAGTTAATATATTCCTTTCTGAAAGATAATATGATATTGGATAAAATTGAAGGAAAAATGATACTTGAAATTGGATGTGGAGCAGGGGGAATTTTAGAATATTTTAAAGAAAGAGGCTATTCTGTTATGGGATGTGACTTAGGAGCAGAATATTTAAATTATGGGATTGATAAAGGTCTGAATTTAATACAAGGAACTATTAAAGACATCGATAATTATATAGAAGGAAAATGGCAAAATATAGGACTTGTAATTTATGAACAAGTCTTAGAGCATTTATCAGCACCTAAAATAGAATTAAATCTATTATCAAGTGTTTTACAAGAAGGTACAATAGTTTACATTGGTGTTCCAGGGATAAGAAAAATTGAGGATAATTATGAAGGAAATTTTATTCGTTTTTTACAAATTCCTCATTTATTGCATTTTTCAAAAGTACACCTAGATTATATGATGCGGCAAGCATTATTTAAACCAATTTTTATTAATGAAAAAATTCAAGGTGTTTTTGAAAAAACTAGTCGCTTGAAAAAACTATATCAGGAAGAATTAAAAAAATACTATCCTCTAAATAACATTGATTATATTTTACATTTAAATAAAGTTAGACAACAAAAATGGAATCAAAATAGATTGAGAAACGTATACAAATCTATAAGTCTTCCTGTAAGAGATTTTTTATTAAAAATATTCAAAAGAAAAAAATAATGAATATTGTAGAGTATAGTAAAGCAGTATATAAGACCGCTAGATATAAAATATTGGATGAAATTGCATCATCAAATGTTGGAAATAATATCTTAGAAACTAAAGATATTTTGGAAGTTATAAAAAAGGAAGGAGTAATATGTATAGATGGTTTTTTTGATGAAGTAACTTGTGAAAGTATGATTGAAGAAATAGATGAATCGCTTATTCAATACAGAGAAAAAATAACACAAGACAACGAACAGGCAGATAATAGAATATATGGAGCAAATCATATCTCATCTTTAATTGATACTTTTTATACAAATGAGTTTTTGACGGATATTCGTAATGCTTATCTCAGAAGAACTGAAGTCGAAGGATTTACCCTTGCTGCTCGAATTGAAATGAAGGAAGGAAATTTAGGATCAGGAGGAGGATGGCATAGAGATACAATTTATGGTAAACAATTTAAAGCTATCGTTTATTTGACAGATGTCTCCGAAAAAAATGGCCCTTTTCAGTATATAAAAGCAACACATCAAGCTAGTTCTAAATTGGAAGGTGTATCTAAATTTAATCTCGGAGCATTTCAAAATCGGATTAGTCAAAAAGAAGTAGATACTATCTTAAATAGTGGTGAATATGAACTCGTTACTTATACAGCCCAAAAAGGAACAATAATATTAACAGATACAACAGGAATTCATAGAGGAGCGCCACTTAGGGAAGGATGTCGTTATGCGTTAACCAACTACTATTTTACGAATTCTATTCCTAGTCATATTAAAAATATTTTAGTAACCCCAAAAAAATAAACACATTACTTGTGAACGCCCTGTTTTTAGTTGATTTAGAACTTTAAGTTTTACCTAACTAAAAGACGTTGCATTTTGAGTATCGTAAAAATTTATTCTTATCTTATAAGTATCGCCAATTTTATCTAAGATATACAATTGATCGTTCAGATAATTATAAGTGTGTAAAGGCTCTTCAGTATATTTATCGACCCATTGTAGTAACCAATATTCTTTGGTGGTCACTCTGATTTCTTTGTCTGTTTTGGATATTATATCTATACTCAATAGCTCAAAA
This sequence comes from Saprospiraceae bacterium, assembly GCA_020630435.1. GTDB lineage: Bacteria > Bacteroidota > Bacteroidia > Chitinophagales > Saprospiraceae > JAHDBJ01. The sequence goes on along the minus strand of JAHDBJ010000003.1, from coordinate 53,430 downwards.
ACAGAAGGATTATTTCTATTAGTAATAATTCTACCTTTCCGAATACTTCGCTCAATGGAAGAGACTATTCTGCAGTATGCAGATTCGCCTTTTATATAAAACTTATCAAGATGATCATAAGATAAATTTTGGTAGGATATAAATTCTGCTTCCAAAGCATTTTGAACTAATTTTTTTATATAGATTGTGAATCTATGTTCTTTGGAAGGTTGTTGATTTGCTATTGCAAATGCATACCAGTTTTTATGTCCTACAAACAAACATAATTTATTAAATGTTTTGAGAATGCGAGCATCTAACTTAGAAGGAATATTTTCAGCATTCGTATATTTTAAATAACGTTTTAGTGTTGCAACTGAAATGGTCTTACCAATATTTACCTTTTCTTCTTCAGAAATCAGATTGGAGTCATTGATATGATTTGCAATTATTTTGCTTAAATGCACAAAGTTGCTTTGATTCCATTGACTAATATCAGGAAATCCTAAAGACTTTAATTGAATATGATTAGAGATGTTTTTTTTTAGAATTGAAAATAGAAAGCTGTTTTTTAACATAATGCCCTCCATAATTTAAACGAAATACTTCAACAAAATAGTTAACTAAAGATAAAAACATTTTATGAACAGTTTAAAATTTGTATCAAAAAAATCAAATTTTTAACTTTGGCTAGTTGTCGTTAATGAAGAGAATCAATGTAAAGAATAGTTTTCAGTTTAATTCATACTTATAAATTATCATTTTAGTAGTTTTAATATGGTAATTAAAGTTTATATTTTTTATGACTTGAATTGATATTAGTAATAATAACCTATTTAGTTTAAAACCTTGGGGTTAATTACAATAATCCCAAAAAACCATTATTTATTAGATAATGATCCCTCTTTGTTAAAGTTTGTTAGGAGCAGAGTTTAATGTTAAACTCTGCTTTTTCATTTAATTAAGCTATTCCTATTATTTTTTTCTTATACAAAAGAACTCACCTTTTGTTATTTAGGCAAAGTTTTTGATATTTGATTCTATTATAAATGCTTATTATTTTACTAATAAGACTTAATATTTGTTATTATTTTATAATATTTAGTAACACTTTTCGATATTATTAGTAGAATATAATACGAAACTATAATACATCGTTTCGTCTAGATATAGATTATAGAAAAGGATTTTATTAAAAATTTAAGTTCTTGGACATACACTCTTGACCGATACATAAAGACGGTATCGCTGTATAATGGTGTTAAAATTAAGTTTTATTCGTCTATAGTGAAGTCATTTAAAATTAGGACTAAGAGCGAAAGATATTCGTTTAAAGATCGTTTTGCAGCCTAGTAAGTAGTTTTTAACAACTCTAGTATTGAGAATCAAAGAGATTTGTCCAAACAACAAATTTATGGAAATAACTTTTGTTTTAATTGTTATCAACTTTTGTCATGAGATCAATACATAAACCTATTTTAGTTTTTATTTTTTTCTTCTGTTTTGGATTTATATTACAAGCTCAATCCGACTATTTGAAAATAGCTGATACAGCATATAAATTAAATCATTATAAAGATGCGATTCAAAATTATCAAAAACATCTAGGCGAATCCACGAACGATCAAAAAGCAATGTTGCGTCTAGCAGAGAGTTATAATTGTATCAATACATTGGAATCTGCCGCATTTTGGTACAAAAAAGCGGCTTCTATTTCAGGATTGCCAAGTGAAAGTATACTTAGTTATGCACAGATTTTAAAATCTTTAGAAAAGTATAATGAAGCCAAGAATTGGTTTTTAGCGTATGCAGAGCATTCTCCCAATATAGGAAATCACTATGCTGCTAGTTGTGATTATGCAATGGCAAATCAAAAACTAAAACCGATCTATTCTATTAATATAGAAAATATTAATACAACTGCTAGTGAGTTTAGTCCTTCTCTTTGGGGGAATAAGTTAGTCTATGCAACTTCTAGAGGTGACCTAACTCCTAGGGGAGCAAATGCTATTAAAAATTGGACAGGGCAAAATCAAAATTATCTTGTGATGGCTCAACGAGATATTGTTGGAAGATTAACTAAACCTGTTGCTTTTCATAGTGAAATAAAAGAAAATATGAATGAAGGCCCCTTATCATTTTCTGAAGATGGAAAATGGGTCGCTTTTGCTAAAAACAATTTTATAGAAGGGGTACGCCAAAATAGCAATAAAAATATAAAGATGGATCTTTATATTGCTAAAGTAAGTACCAATGGTGAATGGTTAGAAGCAAAAGCTTTTCCTTTTAATAATGGTGCGTTTTCAACAGGGTACCCTCATTTATCAGATAATGGCAATACATTGCATTTTTCATCGGATAGACCAGATGGTTTTGGTGGGTTTGATATTTATGTTTCCTATAGAAAAGGAGATACTTGGACTACACCTAAAAACCTAGGAAAACCCCTTAATACTGCAGGCAATGAGATTTCTCCATTTTTACAACAGAAAACACTATACTTTTCATCAGATTTTCATAAAGGTTTTGGCGGCTTAGATATATTCAAAGCAGTTCAACAAAATAGCAAATGGAACACTATTTTACATTTAGGTACAGATATTAACTCTGGATATGATGAATATAGTTTTATTGTTAATGAAAGTTCAGGCGTCGGTTATTTTGTATCTAATCGAAAATCAGGCAAAGGACTTGAAGATATTTATAGTTTTACAAAAACAACATTAGATTTTACGATCAATGTATTAGATGCAGCGAATCAAAAACCAATAAAAGACGCCGTTCTTGATTTTAGAGATTGTGGTGAAAATGCCTATATGACAGATGATAAAGGGATGTATCAGTTTCATGCTTTAAATGGTTTAGATTGTAATGTAAAAGTGAAAAAGGTAGGATATATAGGTAAAACAATGCGGATAAAAAAGAATAGTAATGGCGTCCAAAATGTCAAAGTATTGCTTAATAAAAAACAAGTTGCTGAAAGTTATACCGAACAGATACCCAAAGTCAAGCCAAAAGAAAAAGATAAATCACAATCAAGTTCAGCTGTTTCAGCTAAAGCTTATTCTGGAAAAATTGTTGATGCTTATTCTGGAAATCCAATTTCTGATGCTTTAGTAAGGGTAACCAATAAAAACACCAAGGAAAGACAAGATAGTTTTACAGATAATGATGGCAATTATACCGTTTTTTTGTCACCAACATCGAAATATGTTATTAAATATTCCAAAGCACTTTATACCGAAACTAGTGTAATCGTAGAAACAAAAGATGGTCTTGATCCTAATTTGGGTATACATCAATTTTTGCCTTCTGGAACTCAAGTTGCACTTCCACCAAAGAAAAAAGAAGAAAATCCAACTGCTTATGATACCACAACAAAACCATCTCTAGAAGATAAAGCTGAAATTCAAAAAGAAACTAATGCGCCACCTATTTTAAGTTCAGGATATGCTGTTCAATTGATTTCTGTAAAACCTTCAAACCGTAAAATTCCATTTTTTGGGGGTATAGTTGATTTAGGAGAGATATACACGTATTCTGATGAAACTTGGAAACGGTATCGAGTTGGAATATTTGCAACAAAAAAAGAGGCTGAAGAAATGAAAATTATCATTGATAAACAAGGATATGAACGGAGTTTTATTGTGAAAGAAACCACTGAAACATTATCCAAAAGAGAAATAGTGAGAGGCGTAAACTTAAAAGGATTAGCAAGAGAATTTGAACCCGATCAAGCCTATTATAAAGTACAAATAGCAACATATAAGAACCTTGAAAATTTCGATGAGTCAAATTTACAAGGCTTAGGTATTGTTGAAAAACAAGAAAGATCGGATGGTCTTACTGTTATTTTCTTAGGCAATTATATGAGTTTAGATAAAGCTAAAAGTGTATCTGAAAAAGCAATGACATTAGGTTATAATGGGGCATTCCCTGTGCAAAAAAGAAACGGCAAATTTACTAGAATTAAAAGTTAATTAGTAAAATTAAAACTTAGCATTACATAAAAAAAATTCTCTTTAAAGTAATCAAAGAGTAGCTATTTTTGTATGTCACACTAATTGCCCTTTCGGGCTTTATATTCTCAATAAAACTACCACCTCTAATTTCTTATTAAAAACGGTATGATTTTGGTTATATAAAAAAAGTTAATAAAACGATCCCTTTTTATTTGCTATACAAAAAATAATATATGTATAAATAATTGGGAACGTGGTAATGACATTTTATGAGAAAACCTATGTGTTTAGCCTTATTAAAGGTTAGGCATATCTTCGTCTATAAAATAGAAATAACAATGATTTGATATTTTTTGGGTGAAGTATTTTTAAATTTTGTTAAAAGGTCATTAAATGTTGTTTTCGACCAAAACTAAATCCCACTAATGAGAAAATTATTACATTTACTAAGTTGCTTTATTTTATTTTTTGGTGTTACAAATGTACTAGAAGGACAAAATAATTTGGAGGCTAATTATTTGAACTCATCCTCAGTACCTGATCACTTAAATATATGTGGAGAATCAGATTTTGTAACTGTACGAGTTAAACTCGCTGGTTTACAGTCTGCTACAAGAGAAAATATTACAGCAGAATTAAATCTCTTTAAAGGAGTAAGGTTTGAAGACTTTGACGCTACCAATTCTTCTTCTGGTGTTAACCTTATAGATGACTCTAACATAAATAAACCTATATTTGAATTACCAGATATGAGTCCAGAAGGGATATTAACAGTCGATATTGTATTCTCCATAAAAGCTGATTGTAATTATATTGATACCATCGAAGTAAATAATGATGCTAGGGTTTTTGATGTCTGGAATTTTTCGTACAATATGAACAATATTGATATGCAAGAATCGGATCAGACAGCAGATTATAAAGATGCCTTTCTCGTACCTATAATTTCATCGCTTAATAATACCCCAAGTAGTGTTTATCGTATCAATGATTGTTTTGATAGAGAGATATTGATTTCTAATAGTGGTCTGGTAGGACGAGTAGATACCATTCGATATACAAATACTCAAGGTGCAGGAGGCTCTATATCCGAAATTCTAATTAATGGTGAATCCATTCCCTTTGATAAAGAAGTTAATGCAGAGGGCGATACCATGATTTCCCTAATCATAACAGATGAGGAATTTATTAGAAACACTATTGGTAGTAATCCAGGAAATGGAGATAATTATTTTGATCCTGATGAAAGGGTAACAATAGTCGAAAAGGTATGTGTGATTAGCTGTGATTTAGATAGAGCAAGTAATCACTTTATTACGTGGGGATGTTATGGTCAAACGTGTAATTCAACAGAAATTAATGATTTTATAACACTAGGAACAGGATCTCCAAATCCAGTCGTAACAAATACAGGTTCTATCCCAAATGTTGATGCAGGATACTGTCAACAAGGTACAGAAGTTATTACGTATAGTAATCAAGGAAATGAGATTGATGAAGGTTTTGGAGCTATGATTGATGTTGAAGTAGGTGTAGGTTTAGGGAAGTTTTTTGTATTAAAAGAAAATGGATTTGAAATTGTCTCAATAAGTGTAGCAGGAATAGATATTCCAAATTTTGATAGTTTAATAATGCTAGATAATCATCCAGTCTTTATAAATGATCCTGATGGCCCAGGAGGATTAGAAGATATAGATGGTGATGGTTTTTACGATGATTTAGGAATTGGTGAATCAGTAGAATTAATTGCTATGTATAATTTCACTTGCGTAGGTGAAGATGTCGTAGGAGACGAAGACTATTGCGCAAATAATATTGATATAGATATTAGTGCATCTACAAATTATACCAATTCTTGTAATGAAAGGCTTTTCAAAACACTAAAAAACTTTCAACATCCTAATAATAAACGACCAAATTTTGAAAATTATACTGATCCAGATGCAGATATTACAGATGGTGTTTTTATCATTTCGCATTCTCAACAAAGAAGTGTTTCAAATTTTGATAGAAACTGTAGTAGTGGAGAACAATTAATTGTAACTGTAGAATTACCAGATGGAGTAACACCTATACCGGGGCAAACGGTATTATACAGGAATGAGCTTCCTGGAATGCCCAGAATTTCGAGCAATATAGATGGAAATGTTTGGACAATGGTTTATGATGTATCTGAAGAGGTATTTCTGAATGGTATTTATTTTATAGAAATGGCTTTTAGAACAAACTGTGAAGCTGAAGCTGGAGATACTAAGTTTTACACTACTTTTGATCATTACTGTGTAGACTGTGATTGTCGCCACTCTTGGTTCTGTGGTGAAATTACTGGACCAAGGTTTCACCCTAGCATTCCACCATGTGAAGAAATTACAGATATTGATTGTACTGAATCCATGCGAACAACAGGATTTGATGTAGAACGGACAACATTTGGCTATACCGATGAAACTTATACAACTAAAGTTAATCCAAATAATGTAAACACAGATATTGCAATTTCTTGTGATTCTGTAAAGATGACTATTAGAAGTATTGTTGGTGATGATCCGATTACAGATAGTATCGGATTTACAATCATGTACGACAATGTACTTGGACAAACATCTGATGAAGAAATCTTCTTCTTTGGTGAAGGAGAGGTAACGATAATCTCAGGAGGTAATACCTTTAAGTGTGATGTGAATTCTAGCAATCTTGATATTCAAATAGGTGACAATTCTAAACTGTTGACTTTTGATATGCATGAATGTCTAGCAGACCTTGATATAACTCTTTCTCCAGGTGATGTTGTTGATTTTGAGGGACACTTTTCAGTAAATCCTGATGGTCCATATACAAATAATTTTGAATTAATTCCAAACTTCAGAGCCGCTGCTTATTCTATAGTTGATGGTCGACAAAATGCGTGTGATAATTATGGTGTAAATTATAGAGTAGCGAAAACGAATTCTAGATTTTTGCATCCTTCTCAAGATAATTTCCCTAAAGGGTGCCAAGAAGCTAATCTCGATTATTACATTACAACAGATATTAGAAAATTTGATACTTTCTTTGAAAATGAGTACAGAAAATCTTCTTTTGTTGATTCTATTAGTTTTGATTTTGATTTGGCTATTGTAGATGCTTTTAGCAAGTTTGAAGTAAGTGTTTCTATACCAGGACACCCTGTTCATGGCAATGATTTTTTCCCATTACCAGGGTTTGATGCATTTCCTGACGGTCATTATACTGCAACGTTTGATACACTTTCTCATGTTCCTTCTTTAAATTCTGGAATAAATCCGTTTACGTTTAGAATTAAAGCACTTGCAAACTGTGGTTCTGAATCGGCTAGCTCAGATGGAGATAATGTATTTAATCTAGATCCTACTATCTACTTTAGAGATAAATTATATTCTGAAGAAATAGGAGATGGATCTTGTTCAAATGTTAACGTAGAAACAAGGAATAACGATATTAATTATACCTTACCACCTACCTTTAGTTTAATGCCTTTGAGCAATCCAAATGTTCTTATTTCAGTAGATACAGGAATATACATTATAAGACATTGTAATACCTCTGTAGATTCTGATGCAGGACTAAACTGGATTGCGTTTGAAGATGAAGATACTAGTATTCAGGTTGTTGTAATAGAAGACATAAGCGATCCTACTAATCCTATAAATTTGGATGTTATTAATTATGAGGATGGACAAGGGTATTTTGCTTATGCCTCAGGCTTAAAAAGAGCGATTACCAGTAATTCGACTGCTGAAATTTGTAATACCTTCAGAATAAAAGTGATATTTAAAAAATGTGGACTTTCTGAATTTATAGCTAGAGCAGGTTGGAATTGCACAGACTATGATGAGCCTGACTGGACTCCTGAATTATATGATCCTTGTGATGATGTCACTATACCCTTATCCTTAACAGCTTTATTAGTATCCTTAGACGCTGATGTAGCTTTACAACCCGATGACAAAATATCTTTATGTGAACCTATCGATTTTGAAATTTTAGTTAGAAATACAGAACAAGGGAATGCTTTTGATATTCGAACAGAATTCTTTTTACCCTTGCTTGGAACTCAAATAGTTCCAAATAGTTTAGAGATCGCTTTTCCTCCAACGGCTGCTTATGTCCCAATCACAACTGATCCTGTGTTAACAGGAGCATCACCTAGAGGAGAAGTTTATGAGTTAACAAATATTGATTCCTATCATCCCTATCTCGATCAGTTTGGTTTGCCAGGTTTCGACGCTGTTAATCCAAATGACAGTAACGAATTTAAATTGAAATTCCAATTTATTCCTTCCTGTGGATTTGTAGATGCTGGTTTTGTTTCTTATAACTATCAAGGAGTAGCAGGGTGTGGACAAGAATCCAATATTGAATTTGGAGAAACACTCCCCTTATTTATAGATGGCATTGAAGAAGATTTAACGAAGTTATTTTTCATAGAGCTTGGCCCCTCAAGTTTTGTAGCAGATGATGGTACAGGGATTTTAGAAGTTGATGTGACAAACTTGACAAGCACACCGACTAGCCCTAATGATTTTGTACAGGTTAAATTACCTATTGGAACAACTTATACAAATGGAACAGTAGCCGTTTTAGAGCCGATTTCTTGGGCCATAGGAGAACCCGATATAGATATTGATAATGGTGTTCATGTATTGACGTGGAATCTTCCAGAAGGTATGGCTAGAAATGAAAGAGCGAGATTTACGATTGATATTGTTGCACCATCAGATTTGGATTGTACCTCTGAAAATATAGAAGTTGGATTATTAACGTTTGATAGACAATTTGTCGGTTGTGCATTAATTGATGCTGATTGTAATATTGAAATTGCGCATACAGAAGGTGGTGAACAATTTAGACCATTACCAATAGCGAACCTATTAAGAGTAGACATAACAACTAATAAAGCCCAAATCTGCGATGCTGGCGAACAAGTACAATTAATTGGAACAGCAACTGGTGGTACAGGAGACTTGACTTATATTTGGAATCCTGATACAGGACTCAACGATCCAAATATCCCTAATCCAGTAGCTACAATTACAGAAACAATCAATTACACATTAACTGTTATAGATGAAGAAGGATGTATTGGAGCTAAAAATATCAGAATCGTTTTGGATGTAGAAGAATGTGCTTGTGAAGTAACTCCAGAAGTATCGAGTGTTGTGGTATCAGAAGCAAACTGTGGAGAAAACAATGGACAAGCAACAGTTAATATGGTGGGAAGTGCTGCTGATTATAACTATACATGGTCTACAAATTTAGGAATGTCTAATATGGCGGGTAATCAGCGCATTGAATTACCGTTTGGTGGTTATCGAGTAACCATTACAGAAAAAGGTGATGATGAATGCCAAACAATAGAAGAATTTATTATTCGAAATACAGATGGACCAATAATCACTAATGCTCAAACAACGCCTGCTACTTGTCAGAGTACTGATGGCTCCGCTACTTTATCTCCTGATAATTTTAATTATGTTTGGGAGGATGGTACAACAGGAGCAAGTAGAAGTGATTTATCTATTGGAGTGCATTTTGTAACATTAACAGACCCAACACAACCAGATTGTCCTAATGTGGATTTGGTAGTTATAGGAGAATACAATCCTTTAAATGTAGATGTGACAGTAACACAAGAACCTACTTGTGGTAATGCCGATGGAGCAGTAACTTTAACCACAACTGGAGGAAGCGGAAATTATACTTATCAGTGGTTAGATGGTGCAGTAGGTGATACAAGAACCAATCTCGTAAGTGGAGTATATGTTGTTAATGTAGAGGATAATGGAGGAGATGGCTGTCAAGTAAGTAAAACATTCGCACTTATAGATAGCGATGTTGCTTCAGCTAATGTTACAATTACAGATACAAGCCATGTGAGTTGTTATGGTCTGTTAGATGGAGGAATTGAATTTGAAGTAGATTATGCTGCTAATTTTGTTGCTCCTGCAGATACTATTTTGACCAATGGATTTTTTGAACAAATAAACGGTCAATTGGGTGTTGGAGAATATTGCATATTGATTCGGGATGCAGATGGTTGTACGGCTGGAGCAGCCTGCTTCGAAATTGAAGAACCAGAAGAATTGGATGCTTTCTTTTCTACTACACCTGCTTGTGGCAATGGTGGAACGATAGAAACTATTGTAACAGGTGGAACAGGTGATTATACTTTTAACTGGGGCGATGGCAATAGTAATCAAAATCGAACTGATGTAGCAAGTGGCTTTTATAGTCTTACAATTACAGATGAAAATAATTGTCCTTTAGTTAATAATAATAATATCGAAGTACTCGAATGTCCTTGTACTATTCCTGTAATTACGAGTACCGTAGTAACGGAGACAACTTGTGATAGTTCCAATGGACAAGCGACTATTAATGTAGAAGGAGATCCAGCTAGTTACAATTATATTTGGATACCTGATACAGGAGTCTCTAATCCTGCAGGAAATAAACGAAATGAATTACCTTTTGGCGGGTATCGAGTAACGATTAGTGATGGAGATAATTTGAGCTGTCAAGCTACAGAGGAATTTATTATTCGAAATACAGATGGTCCTCAATTAACGAATAAGATCACAACGCCTGCAACTTGTCAAAGTGCAGATGGTACAGCTACCTTAACACCAAGTAATTTTAACTATACTTGGGAAGATGGTACAACAGGTGCTAGTAGAACAGATCTGGCGATAGGTGTTTATTTTGTAACGTTTACAGACCCTGCTAGAGAAGATTGTCCTAATGTAGACATTATAGTTATTGGCGAATATAATCCTTTAAATGTGGAAGCTGTAATTGATCAAACAGCGACTTGTGGTAATGCCGATGGAGCAGCGACTATAACGGTTACGGGAGGAAGTGGAGATTATAATTATCAATGGAATGATGGTGGTACAGGAGCTACTAGGACGGATTTACGTAGTGGTGCTTATGTTGTAAATATAGAAGACAATGGAGGAGATGGTTGTCAAACAAGTAAAACATTTGCGATAGTCGATGGCGATGTACCTTCAGCGACTGTTGCCATTACAGATACCATGCACATTTCATGTACAGGTCTAATGGATGGAGGAGCTTCATTCACAGTTAATTATTCAAATGATTTTGTTGCTCCTGCCGATACGATTTTAACCAATGGTTTCTTTGAAATGACAAATGGTATTTTAGGAGAAGGAGAATACTGTGTTTTAATAATAGATGCGAACGGTTGTACAGCTGGTGCTGCTTGCTTTGAAATTAGATCACCTGACCCATTAGATGCCTTCTTTTCTACTACACCAGATTGTGAAAATGGAGGTTCTATTGAAACTATTGTGACAGGAGGAACGGGAGAGTATACTTATAATTGGGGGGATGGTGCTACAGAACAAAATCGAGTTGGATTAGAAAATGGCTTTTATAGCTTAACAATAACAGACGAAAATAATTGTACCTTAATAAACGATAGTAATATTGAAGTCTCAGAATGCCCCTGTACAACACCAGAAGTAGCAAGTGTAGTCGTTTTAGAGTCTACTTGTGGAAATACAGATGGTGCTGCTACAATAAATATAATAGGAGATGCTGGCCTGTTTACATATACTTGGTCACCAGATATTGGAATACCTAATTCAACAGGAAATGTAAGAACAGAATTACCTTTTGGAGCTTATAGAGTTACCGTAAGTGATAGTGGTGATAATAGTTGTTCTGTTGTGGAAGAATTTATTATCCGTAATATGAATGGGCCAGAATTAATATCAAAAGCTACAACACCTGCTACTTGTCAAAGTAATGATGGTACAGCTACCTTACTACCAGATAATTATACTTATGAATGGGAAGATGGCTCTACGAGTTCTACAAGAACCGATTTAGGTATTGGAATATATTTTGTAACGTTCAGCGATCCTACTAATGCAGCTTGTCCAAATGTAGATATTATAACAATAGGGGAATACAATCCTTTGAATGTAGAAGTAGTGATAGATCAAACCGCTACTTGTGGTAATGCTGATGGAGCAGCAACCTTGACAACGACAGGGGGAAGTGGAGATTATGATTATCAGTGGAGCGACGGGGGCTCTGGAGCATCCCGAACGGATTTACGTAGCGGCGCTTATGTTGTTAATGTTAAGGATAACGCTGGAGATGGCTGTCAATTGAGTAAAACATTTGCAATAGTCGATGGTGATGTACCTTCAGCGACTGTTACAATTACCGATACGATGCACATCAGTTGTTATGGTTTATTAGATGGAGGCGTTAATTTTACAGTTGATTATTCTGCTTCATTTGTTGCACCAGCTGATACGATCCTAACAAATGGTTTCTTTGAACAAACGAATGGAACACTGGGGGCTGGAGAATATTGTGTATTAATATTAGATGCTAATGGATGTACAGCAGGGGCGGCTTGTTTTGAAATCGAAGAACCAGAGGAATTGGATATATTCTTCTCAACTACACCTGGTTGCAATAATGATGGAACTATTGAAACTATTGTCACAGGAGGAACGGGAGATTATAATTTTGATTGGGAAGATATAACAGGAAATAATGATCCACAAGATAGAGCAGGACTAGCAGTAGGAGATTATTTTGTTACGATCACAGATGAAAATGGATGTAGATGGGAAGACAGTCAAAATCCAATCTCTATTATTTGTAATGGCTGTACAAATCCTACTTTATTATATACCTTAATTGTAGAAGCAGAATGCGGTGTTGATAATGGTATTGCTTTAATTGATTTGGCCGAGGATGAAGCGAATTATAATTATACGTGGACACCAGAATTGGGTACCCCAAACGATGAAGGAAATAAGCGTTCATTTATTCCAGCAGGAGCATATATCGTAGAAGTAAACGATATAAATGATTCAAGTTGTGGATTAATAGTACCAGTTGTTGTAACAAATAAAAATGGGCCGATTTCAAGTATTGAATCTACTACAGATGCAACTTGCGGTGTGAATGATGGAATAGCAATATTATCTCCAGATACACTTAATTATACATGGAGTGATGGGTTAACAGGAGCTGCTAGAGATGATTTGGGGGTAGGCTTATATTTTGTTACATTTACTGCTCCTACAGATACATTATGTATTAATGTATTAGAAGTTGAAATTGGACAAAGTGTTGATTTTACAATCAATGCAAATATCGATACAGAACCTGATTGTGGAGCGTCTAATGGTGCAGTAACGATAACTATAGATGGAGGTTCAGGCAATTTTACTTACCTTTGGTCAGATGGGAATGCCAATGCTTCAAGAACAGATCTCGAAGCTGGGATATATGAAGTAGTTGTTACAGATGTCGAGCGTGGTTGTAGCGATGAATTTGTATTTACCCTCAATAATAATGTTCCAGCAGCTATAATAGATATTTCTACGATAAACAATACAACATGTAATGGAGATACCAATGGTAGCATAGATTTTACCGTAGATTATACAAATGGCTTTGTTGCACCTGCTGATACCATTATCTATAATGGTGATAATAGAGTATTAGCAAATGGAGCATTACCTAAAGGAGATTATTGTATTGTTATTAAAGATGCTAATGATTGTATTGCTGGCTCTAGTTGTTTCACTATAGAAGAGCCAGAAGAATTAGAATTAGATGTTGTACTTACTCAAAATGTCTGTGATTCGGGGGAAGATGCTGCAGAACTTGATTTAACAACTACAGGAGGAACAGGAGCTTATCATTATGATTGGGAAGATATACCAGGAGAAGAAAATGAAGAAGATAGAACAGGTTTAGCTTCAGGAGCATATGCTGTAACCGTATCGGATGATAATAATTGTATGATCATTGTTCCAGAAATTATTGTTGATTGTAGAGAAAGTTGTGAGTATTTTAGAGGTCGAGATACAATTTATATGACAAATTTGCTTTGTGAAGATTTTATTGATTATTGTGTTGATATTCCATTAGATGAAAGACCTGATTATGAAATATTCTTAGATGGTGAGCCTTATATGAATGGTTTTGGTGGTTGTGATTTTGATAGTTTATTTACCTATGCTTATTTTGCCTTGCCTGATGTCGGAAATGGCGGTCCTTATATGTTGAATTCTTGGATAGTCAATGGACAATCGTTTTCAGGAGAATTCCAAGATATTGATGCATTAGTTGCGGCTATGAATAATTGGGATCCTGATGGAGACTGGGAAAATGATACAGAAGGACTGTCAATTGTGGGAGGAGAACCATTGTCTGTTTATAGTAATATGTCTGTTACACAATTAAGCACTAATATGACTGTACCTCTAGGACTGAATAGTAAATTATTGGCAAGAGGTTTTACGGTTCTTTTAGAAAATGGAGAACATGAACTGATTATCAGAAATATAGATAATCAATGTGCAGATACTATCTATACTGTTATCACTTGTAGTGACGAGTCAGATATTACCATTACGGATGAGATTTATATTTATGCAGACACCATAACCTATTGTATTGAAAAGGATTCATTTAATTTTGAAACCGAAATAGAGACAATTGAAAATATTTGTCCTATCAATTCTGGAGAATATGTCATCTTTACCATTGATTCCACAAACTTCTGCATCACATATACAGGAATTGAGTTGGGAGGACCTGATCGAGCTTGTATCGTAGTCACCGATAGTCTCGGTAATATTGGCACTATAGAGTTTAATGTAAATGTTATTCCTCCAGAAACGGACTATATTAACGATACTATTTTTATTAACCAAACAGTAGTCCATTGTTTGGATACTACTCAATTAGGAGGAACTATAGTATCTGTTGAAAATATATGTCCTGAAAAATCTGATGGGATGATTTTATTTACACTAGATACGCTCGATGGAGCATATTGTGTTACTTATGAAGGGATAGAATTTGGAACAGATACAGCCTGCTATGTAATATGTGATAGTTATGGTATTTGTGATACGACTATCTTTGAAGTAACTGTTAACGAGTTCTTAGAATTGCCTACTGCTGTAGTAGATTATGATACCACTACAGTATTGATACCATTAGTGATAGATATCCTACAAAACGATACCGTCTTTGGCGGGGTAATAGATTTTGGAATAGTGGAGCAACCCAGAGATGGACAGGTCACCTTAAACATGGATGGTACAGTCACCTATGTACAAGAGGATAGGAATATTTGTGAACGAGAAGATATGTTCTCTTATTATGTCTGTAATCCCAATGGATGTGATACCGCCCAAGTCTTTATTTGGATTGAATGTGATGATTTAGTTATCTTCAATGCGGTCTCTCCAAATAACGATGGAGTCAATGATGTATTCTATATTTCAGGGATAGAAGCCTATCCAAATAATAGATTATGTATCTATAATCGATGGGGGAATAAAGTATATGATCGAGTTGGTTATCAAAATGAATGGAATGGAGTCTGGGATGCGGATAAAGATTTACCAGATGGTACCTACTTCTACATCCTAGATTTAAATGATGAAGATAAACGAAGGTATCAAGGATACCTAGAGTTGCTTCGCTAGCTTTGGATATTTTCAGTTCAATACAAATATCATTCGATAGCCCCGCTTCTTCTTTGAAGAAGTGGGGCTATCTATTTTTTAACAGCTTCATAATGAATAGAATAGGGAAGTATAAAAGAAGGTTGGATATTGGAAGGATAGGATATTTGCTAGAAAAACCAAAGGTGATTTCCCTAGCAAATACAGTATAAAGTCTATGATATTACATGAGTCCTAGTATTTTGGCATATTTAAGCATTTCTCCTTGATTACTTACTTTAATTTTTCCCATCATAAATGCCATCATAGGATTGGTTTTTCCCGATACAATATCAACAAAATCTGTATCATTAGCTGTAACTACACACTTTGCCTCTCCCTCATGTCCTTCCGTAACAGTAGCTTTTCCATCAGCTATTGAAAGCGTATACGCTCCACCACCATCTCCAGGAATGTCAAAATGAAAAAGGGTATTATGACCATCAATAGCATCAGGGCTAACTTTGTCAGGCAAACCAGTAATAAAATCTTTAGCCGTCATTTTTAAATTTTTAATTTGATTAAAATAAATTAGTTTCCAAAAATAAAATTTATTTCTTGGATTTTGGTTCTTCTTAGATTGTTTTTTTTTACTTCCATACCTCCCACCATTTTTTATCTTTTTTCCTTCTTTTCTTTTTTTTATTTTGAAACGGCTTCCATTCTTTTTTATCGATGACATACCGAATAGATACACCAGTATGAAAATTGATTTGCTTGTCTCCGCCAACGAGATTAATAGCGGGTTTAATATCATAAGAAATATTAAAACGAGCAATAGTAAACTCTCCACCTCCAATCACACTTATGCCAAAAGGATTTTTAAATTCAGGATCTTCTAGCCATCCTTTATGTAAGCCTACTCCTGTATAAACATTAAACCTTTTGCTTAGTACAGGAGCGTGAAATTCACCAAGCAAAGTAACAAAAGTTTCATTTGTCCTATAACTGTTTTGAAGGATTCCTTCTAGCGTAATTTTTTTTGCTATCCGTTGTTTGACGGTAATGCCCCAAAGTGTTCCAAATCGTAAACCTCCAGCAGTATTATAGGTTTGAGCAGAAAGGCAGAAGGAACATAAAACAGCGACTAATATTAGGATATTCGATTTCATCAATTAATTTGAACGATTAATAATTTAAAATACGAAAGTACTAACCTTAATCTTAATTGAAAAATTGTATGCTTTTATAATATTAAGTTATAATTAATCTGAAAATAGGATGCAAGGCCTAAAGATGAATAATAAACGACTATTTTTTATAATGATCATCCCAGTCTTTTACTTTGGGGTCACCAAGTTTCCCTACAGATTTACCAACCAACATAGCTACCGTAGCATCTCCTGTAACATTTACGACTGTACGACACATATCTAATGGTCTATCTACTGCAAAGATTAAGGCTAAACCGAGTGCTAATTTTTCACTAGGTAGGTTTAAAGCTTCTAAAACAATAACAAGCATGACCATACCCGCACCAGGTACAGCAGCAGAACCAATAGAGGCTAATGTTGCTGTTAAAACAATGGTAAGCATATCGCTAAAATTCAAATCAATACCTAAAGCTTGAAAAATAAAAACAGCAGCAATAGCTTGATAAAGACTTGTACCATCCATATTTACGGTTGCTCCTACAGGGCAGACAAAACTAGTGACTTCTTTCTCAACTCCTAGATGCTCTTCAACACGCTCCATTGTAACAGGGAGTGTAGCTGCACTCGAACTCGTAGAAAATGCTAGGAGTTGGGCAGGACTAATACCTTTTAAGAAGACAATCGGAGACTTTCCAGTATATAAATATACAAAAGTCATATACACACATATCATTAATAATAATCCTAATACAACAGTAAATGTATAATATCCTAAAGCAACGAGTACACCAGGATCATCAGTCGTTACGATCACATTTGCCAATAAAGCGAAAACGGCTATTGGTGCCATCAACATAATAATATCTACCATTTTTAACACCACTTCATTCAATCCGTCAAAGAAACCTTTGAGTGGAGCAGAGTATTTTACATCAATCAGCAACATACAGATACCAAAAAAGATAGTAAAGAAAATGACTTGTAGCATATTACTGTTGCTACTAGCTGCTCCAATAAAGTTATTAGGAACCATATCTACAATAAATTGTAAGGGACCAGCGCCTTTCGTTTTTTGAGCTTGATCTATTTTATTGGTAATACTGGCATTATCAGCATGAGTCGCAGAAAGATTATTTAAGGTGTCTTGAGAAATTCCATCTCCAGGTTGTATGATATTTACGAGCAAAAGACCAATACTAATAGCAATGACTGTAGTAAAAAGGTAGATCATTATTGTTCGACCTCCAATCTGTGAAAACTTTGCAATATCTTTTAAATCAGAAATTCCTTTGATGAGGGACGCAATGATTAAGGGGATAGCAATCAATTGTAATAAATTAATGAATATTTTACCAAAAGGGTAAATCCAGTTTTTTACAAAGTTAGCACCTCCAGAAACGTTCGTCATTAATAGACCAAAGATAACGCCGAGTACCATTCCTATCATTATTTGCCAATGCAATGCCAGTTTTTTCATCTGAGTGTTTTAGATTTATTTATTGAAAATATTTTATGGCAAATTATACAAAAAATTAGATATAATGAAAAAAGGGTTATCTAAGCAAATGTAGATAACCCTTTTTTCAGTAAAATATTTTGAAAAACTTAATTTACAGTGTATTAAATATTAATCACTACTAAGCATTGATAAAAGGCGTAAAAATTCGAAGTACAACCAAGCCAATGTCATTATAAGTGCAAAAGCACCATACCATTCCATATATTTTGGAGAACCCATACTTGCTCCTTTATCAATCATATCAAAATCAAGTAGTAGATTCATAGCTGCAACCCCAATAATCACTACGGATAAACCAATAGCTAACCAACTACCATCATGTAAGTATAAAGCAGGAATACCAAAAAAGAAACTCATAATAAACGCAACAAGATACATCAACATGATAGCTCCTGTAGCAGCTACAATTGCAGTTCTGAATTTTTGGGTGACTGGAATAATATTAAACTTGTAGATTAATAACATTACTAGTAAAGTAAAGGAAGTCAATCCAACAGCTTGAAATACTAGAAAAGGTGAAGCGGCTGCGACAGCTGCCGAGAAAGATCCTAAAAATAGACCTTCTAAAATAGCATAAATAGGTGCTAATGTAGGTGCTAACGTAGGCTTAAAAGAAATGACTAAGGCAATCGCAAACGCTCCAAACATTCCACCATACCATAACATACTGCTAGGAAATAACCATGCAACAGCAGCAGAAGCTATCATCATCAGTACCAATAAAATGGATTTATTAATTGCTCCTTGAATGGACATTTGCTCTTCTTGTTGTACTGCAAAGTCATCTAATACTGCTGCTTGAGGTTGCATCCTTTTGAAGGCTCCCATAGCAGGATTAGTAGATTTAAGGAATTTTGATTCTTTTGACATGTTTTATTGTTTAAAAAATTTGGAAATTAAAAGACAAAAATAAAAACAATTATTTTCCAAAAAAAGTTTATTTAAAAAAAAATTAACGATTACCATCTTGTTTAGCAAAAACTTTTTTCAACAAGTCGGTCGTTCTTTCACCTACATCCGTTCTTATTTTTCTTTCTTGTTTTTCAACCATGTTAAATAATCCCTTAAGTGCTTCATTGGTAACATAGTCATCTAGTCTAGGGTTGACTTTATTTCTTACAAAAGGAAGATTATTGTATTTTGTAACTAAGTCTTCCCAATATTCGATTGCACCAAATTTATTCAAAGAATTATTAATAACTGGATTGAACGCATTATATAACTGGCGATTCGTTGCATTATTTAAGTAATTTGTAGCTGCATTATCAGAACCCATTAAAATATTAGTGGCATCTTGAAAGGTCATTCCTTTAATGGCATTAACAAAAATCGGTTTTGCTTTTGTCGCTGCATCTTCTGCTGCTGAATTTAGTTTTTGGATAAGTATATTTTCAACATCGCCTAATAAAGGAATATCTTTTAGTTTGTCTGTTACTTTACGAGCTTCTTCTGGAAGTAATATTTTATACGGGCTTTTAAAATATCCATCTTTCAAGGCTAATTTTTCTGAACCCTTACCGATTCCTATTTCTAGAGCTTGCTTTAAGCCATTGGATATATCTAAATTGCTTAGATTACCATTTCCAGCTTGATTGAGGAGTATACTAGCCGCATCAGCTAATTGAGTTGCTGTACAAGACATCAAGTTAAAGCAAACGAAAAGGATAGCTATTTTTTTTATCATCACTAAAAATTTTATTATTAATAAAAACAAGTAGTTTTTAAACAACTTCTATACCTTTAGACCAATTTTATTAAAATAATAACGCCATCAAAATGTTAAGATTCGTTAGAATAGCGTTAAAAAGTATCTCCAATGTAGTATTTTAAACAGGAGGCACAGAGACAAGAGCCAAATTGATCTTGTAAATGTTCTTGAGTTTTGGAGGGAATATTAAGATTGAAACACCAGCAAGTACCATCTCTATAACAAGCAATACCTTTTCCACATTTCCCACACTTGCTAAGATAGCTATTTTCTGTTTCTACATAAGCATTTTTGACCATTCCACCTAGAGGGGGATTCAATTTTCGAATCCTCACTTTCAAGTTTTGAATGGAGTTGAAATGATACTTCATCTGAAAAACCAAGGACTGGGCAACCGTTTCTAGTAATTTTTTTGGTTTCCGCATCTCAGCTTCGCAGAGGAGATATACAGTTTCATAATTAATGGTCTTATATAAATCATCTTCTACAGAGGCTGCTTTTATACTTGTATGAATATATATATCCACTTCAAATTCTCCACCAATAATTCTTTCTTCTTCATAAAACCCATGATATGCATAAAAACGCATACCTTCCAAAGCAATTAAATCCATTTCGTTAAAATTATTTTATAAAAGAAGCAATTTTGGGACAATTTTTTTCCATCGATGCTTTAATTTCTGCTTCTTTTTCATCAACAATATCGCCATAATTTTGTTCTAAAACGTTTATACAATCATTTGAAATTTCTTGAATACTATCTCTTTGGGCAATTAATGCTTCAAAAGCTATTTTATCCTCCTCCTGTTCTAGTTTTTTTACATTTTCACTGTAGTCATGGCTTATTTTTAAACACTTACACATTTCGTCAGCAAATTGAGTAGCATCAAATTTACTAGCAGCTTCTGTATCGTTGTCTTTATTATTTTTATCATTGTTGGGTATGTCGCAGGATGAAAAACAGATGATAGTTAAAATAATTATTGAAAAGATTTTATGAACTGACATATTACAATTGATTATATTTTTTTAATAAAATCCAAAAATAAATTTATAAAATAACTTGAACAAAAAAAGACCCGATCAAAGTTAAAATAATTGATTGAGCCTTATAGAAAATGTTTAATCTATGGGAAATGATTATAAGTTGTTAACTGGACTATATTCCTTATATTAAGATGCAAAAAGTAGCCTAATCTATTTTGACTATATGCTAATAGTTTTTTTTTTGTAACTTAGCCCTTGCTTTTAACCTACCTTAAAATAAATCTAAATTTTATCTCAACATTAGAGGAATTTATTGCATATTGTTCCAATATTTTTGAACAACGTAATTACTGTATTGTTAAAAACCAACATTTAAGACAGATATGCCAGAGAAAAAAAGATTTTACAAGTTGATGGTTGCCAATAGAGGTGAAATAGCCATTAGAATTTTGAGAGCAGCTTCTGAGTTACAACTCCGAACGGTTTCCGTTTTCACATATGAAGATAGATATTCTCTACACCGATATAAGTCTGATGAGTCTTATCAAATCGGTTTAAAAGATGATCCGCTCAAACCCTACTTGGATATAGAAGAATTAATTCGTGTAGCAAAAGAAAACGAAGTTGAGGCAATTCATCCAGGTTATGGGTTTTTATCTGAGAACGTTGAGTTTGCAAGAGCTTGTAGAGCAAATGGTATTGTATTTATTGGTCCTTCTCCTGAAGCAATGGAAAAATTAGGAGATAAAGTTCAAGCTAAAAATATTGCACTTGCTTGTAGTGTCCCACTGATCAAAGATAGTGAAGAAGAATTAAATACTTTTGAAATTGCAAAAGTGGAAGCTGCTAAGATCGGCTACCCTGTAATTGTAAAAGCTGCTTCAGGTGGTGGTGGTCGAGGTATGAGAGTTGTCCGTAATGAAGCAGCATTGGAAAAAGCTTATCATGAGGCTAGGCGAGAGGCATTGACTGGATTTGGTGATGATACTGTATTTTTAGAAAAATTTATAGAACGCCCTAAACATATTGAAATTCAAATATTGGGGGATAATTTTGGGAATCTAATTCACCTTTTTGAGCGAGATTGTTCGGTACAGCGTCGGTTTCAAAAAGTAGTAGAAATTGCACCATCTCCTACCTTAAAACAAGAAGTCAAAGATAAATTATATGAATATGCACTCCGCATTACAAAACACGTAGGATACAGCAATGCAGGAACTGTTGAATTTTTAGTGGAGGGAGATGATATTTATTTTATTGAGGTAAACCCTCGTATTCAAGTAGAACATACCATTACAGAAGAAGTTACAGGGATTGATATTGTACGTACTCAGATTTTGATAGCGATGAATTATCCTTTATCACATCCTATGATCTATATCAATGCTCAAGAAGATGTAAAATGCAATGGTTATGCTATTCAATGCAGGGTAACAACAGAAGATCCAGCCAATGGTTTTAAACCTGACTATGGTCAATTATTAGCTTATCGTAGTGCGAGTGGTTTTGGTATTCGATTAGATGCTGGTAGTGCTTATGCTGGTGCAAAGATTTCTCCCTTTTTTGATAGTATGTTAGTGAAAGTTACAGCTAGAGGATTAAATCTAAAATCTGCAGCACTAAGACTGCATCGAGCATTAAGAGAATTCAGAATTAGAGGGGTGAAATCGAATATTGACTTCTTACTTAATTTATTGACAAATCCCGAATTTCAACAAGGAGAAGCTACTGTTAAATTTATAGAAGAAAATCCAGACATCTTTAAATTACCTAGAAGAAGAGATAGAGGAACAAAGATGTTGAAGTATCTTTCGAAAGTGATTGTCAATGGTAACTCTGATGTTAAGTTTATCGATAAGTCAAAGGTTTTTCGAACACCTGTTATTCCGAAATTCGACAAAGCAGCCCCTTATCCTAGGGGTTCAAAAATGTTATATAAGGAATTGGGTAGAGATCGCTTTTTAGATTGGTTGAAAAATTCTAAGCCAATTCACTACACGGATACTACCTTTAGAGATGCCCATCAATCGTTGCTAGCTACTCGGATGAGAACCTATGATATGTTACAAGTTGCAGAAGGATTTGGTCGTCGAGTAAATGATTGTTTTTCTATGGAAGTTTGGGGAGGAGCAACTTTTGATGTTTGTATGCGTTTTTTGAAGGAATGCCCTTGGAAACGCCTAGAACTAATTCGTGAGGCAGTACCAAATACCTTGCTTCAGATGCTCTTAAGAGGTTCTAATGCCGTAGGATATGCGGCATATCCTGATAATTTGATAGAACAATTTATTATCAAAGCATGGGAGACGGGTATTGATGTTTTTAGAATCTTTGATTCTTTAAACTGGGTTGAGAATATGCGGTTTAGTATTCAAACAGTACGAGACAAGACGAATGCCATAGCGCAGGCTTGTATTTGTTATACGGGTGATATAAGTGATCCCAATGAGCAAAAATATACACTAGCTTACTATGTTGATTTAGCAAAAGAATTGGAATCTGCGGGGGCACATATGATAGGTATAAAAGATATGGCAGGATTACTAAAGCCATCCGCTGCAACAGTTTTAGTCAAAGCATTGAAAAAGGCTGTAAATATTCCTATTCACTTGCATACCCACGATACGTCTTCTATTCAAAGTACCATGTATCTAAAAGCCATAGAAGCAGGAGTAGATGTAGTAGATGTGGCACTCAGTTCAATGTCTGGTTTAACCTCTCAACCCAATTTTAATTCGATGGTGAGTATAATGAAAGGGCATGAGCGAGAAAATAAATTTGATCTTGATGCCTTAAATGAATATTCTAATTATTGGGAAGCCGTAAGACAAATTTATTATCCATTCGAGACAGAATTAAAAACGGGGACAGCTGAGGTTTATGAACATGAAATCCCAGGGGGACAATATTCTAATTTAAGACCTCAAGCTAGGGGGTTAGGACTAGAAGATAAATTTGAAACCATAAAAGAAAACTATAAAGCAGCTAATGAACTCTTTGGAAATATTGTCAAAGTAACCCCCTCTTCTAAAGTAGTTGGTGATATGGCAATGTTTATGACAACAAATGGTTTGACAAAAGAAGAGGTTTTAGAACGAGGAGATAAGCTGGCATTTCCTGATAGTGTTAAAGCCTTATTTAGGGGGGATTTAGGACAACCTTTTGGTGGTTTCCCTAGTGACTTGCAGCAGATGGTTTTAAAAGGGGAAGAACCATATACCGAACGACCAAATGCGCATCTAAAACCTATTGAAATAGAAAAGGAATTTGAAGCATTTAAACAAGCATTTAAATATGTTGATTTCAAAGATTTCTTATCCTATAAGTTGTATCCAAAAGTTTTCAAAGCGTATCATGAGCATTTCATGGAATATGATGTTGTTCGTACATTACCTTCTCCTGCTTTTTTCTATGGGCTTAAACCCAATCAAGAAATTTTAGTAAAGATTGATGATGGTAAAAATATACTAATTCAATTTTTAAATGTTAGCGAACCAAATGAATTTGGAACTAGGATTTGCTTTTTTAAACTTAATGGTCAAAATCGTTCAATAGAAATCAAAGATACTTCAGCAAAATCAGTTGTCATTACAAATGCGAAAGTTCAAAAAGACAATCAAGTTGGCGCACCTCTGCAAGGTAGTTTGGCTAAAATATTAGTTAAAAGAGGGGATAAAGTTGAAGTCAATACACCTTTATTTATCATAGAGGCAATGAAGATGGAAAGTACAATTACATCAACAATTGCTGGAGAAATTTCTCAGATTTTTCTTACAGAAAAAACACTAGTAGAACAGGATGATTTGGTGGTAGAAATAGAGCCAAATACCTGATAAAAAATAACGTTATATAGAAAAAAAGAATTCTTGGTTGGTGTTGATAAATTTTAACATTTTTGAACTGTTAAAATCATTAATGTATTGGATATTTGTGTTTAATTTTACAAAACAAAAACACAACTACTTTAACTGATGCTTATTTAAACAGTTTTGCTTATGCTTTCTTTTCAACCAATCGATAGGCGAAGCGGGCTAAATAGACAAACATTTGCTAAAGTGTATTTAGAACCAGAAAAGCCTGTCGTCTTTACAGATTTTATGGAACAATGGCCTGCAAAAAACAAATGGACAGTTGAGTTTTTTAAAAAAAAATATGGTCATTTGAGTGTTCCAGTTTTCTCTGCTAATTATAGCAAACCTGGGAAAAAATATATGGAACCTGATGCTATAATTTCATTCAAATCGTTTTTAGAACAGTTAGAATCAGGCCCTACTGATTTAAGAATGTTTTTATATAATATTTTTCGGCATGCTCCTGAATTGTGTAATGATTTTTGCACACCAACAATTATGGATGGGTTTATTAAATCTTTCCCATATATGTTTTTTGGTGGAGAAGGTTCAATTGTAGCGATGCATTTTGATATTGATATGTCTCATGTATTTTTAAATCAGTTTCATGGTCGAAAACGAGTGATTCTTTTTCCACCCGAACAATCGAAAAATATATATCATCAACCATTTACAGTAAAAAGTGAAGTAGATATACTCAATCCAGATTATGACCGCTTTCCAGCTTTGAAGAATGCCAAAGGATATGAATGTATCTTGTATCCTGGAGAAACGATTTTTATGCCTAGAGGGTATTGGCATCATATTACTTATTTAGATGGTGGTTATTCAATATCTTTAAGAGCCAATGACTCTTTATATACTAGAGCAAGAGGATTATGGAACATTGCGACACATTATGTTGTTGATAAAGGGATGAATCGAATATTAGGTGAGACTTGGCAAAACTATAAAATAGCTAAAGCTAAAGAACGTGCTGAAATAGGAATTGATACTTAAAGGTTTGCTTATCCCTAAATATTTAATTATCTTTATAACAACAAATTTGTTTTATGTAGCAATAGTCTAATTGCTTTTGATACATTTTTTATTTATAAAAGACCTTAAATCATGAAAAAAATTAAATTTATTTTTCTAGCAACATTCCTTGTTGGGCTATTCTCTTGTAAACAGGATGCTGTTCCTAATGAAGAGGCAAAGGATTCTGCTATTGTTTCTAATACTTACTTAAATATATCTCCTCAAAAAGAAGATATGTTAGACTATAAAAATCTAAGGTTATATGTAGTAGAAGGAACAGCAAAATTTTATGAAAAAAATAAGACACTTTCAGGTCTGAAAACTTTATCAGAGGCAATGGAAATGCCACGGTTTTTTATTACAGAAAAAAAGCCTTATGGACGTTTTGAAGATAGTGGTGCTGTTAATGCTTTGACAATCCAAAACAAGACACAGGATACAATTTTCTTGATGGCAGGAGATGTTGTACAAGGAGGAAATCAGGATAGATTATTAGCTGAAGATATGATTGTATTGCCTGAATCAATACGAGATATACCTGTTTTTTGTGTTGAAAAAGGTCGATGGCGGTATAAACAGTCAGAAGGAGAAGAGGATGAAGCCGCAAAGAAAAAACGTAAAATGTTTGCCTTTTCTGGTTATTATAATGTCGCTTCGGCTGATTTGAGAAGAACTGCCATAATAACAAAAAACCAGAATAAAGTTTGGGCAAAAGTAGGGGAGTTAACCTCTTTGAATAACGCAGAAAGTGAAACAAAAACGTATACGAATCTTGAAAATTCTGAAGAATTTACACGAAATAGAAACGAATACTTAGCCTTTTTTAAAGATAAGTTTGAAACAAATAAAAAAGCTATCGGCGTTATGGCTGTTTCAGGAGGAAAGGTAATGGCTGTTGATATTTTTAACAATAATGAATTATTTAGTAAACAGATCAATTCGCTTCTACATTCCTACATTATTGATGCAATCACAAAAGGTGAAAAAGTTATTGTTTCAGAAGCGTCAATGCAGCGTAAGATTAAATCTTTAGAAAAAGATTTTATAAAAGAGATAGAAAAAAATACAAAACAATCCTTTAAATACGAGGGACAACTCGTTCATTATACAAAATTTTAATCAATAATTTGACGTTAAAACGAAGCACTATTTATAGAAACGGTTAATCAAAAAAATACATTTAAAAAATGTAAAATTATTATAAAAAAGATTAGCTTTGGAAAGATAGATTACAGTTGATTTTGTAATCTATCTTTTTGGTATATATAGAAGTTGTTCAAAAATAGCTTACGGGCTTCTGAAAAAGCCTTTTGCTTCCATTCTAAAAAAAGTGCGCAATGGAAACAAAAATTCAATTTTAATAAGCTCAGCAGCCAATTATTGGACAACTTCATAAGGTGATTTCTAAACAAACAAAAAATGAAAAGCTTTAACTTCTTGTTATTACTGGTACTCCTAAGTAATTTTATTTGTTTAGAAGCGTGTGATATTACACCCCAAAAACAAGAAGAAAAAAGATTGAATTATGATACAATAGTTACTGATATATGCCGCTGTGGAGAGAGGGTTATAACACAAAACTTAAAAATGGAAAAAATGAAAAAAGACAAACAATTAGAGAAATTGTTTGTAGCGTTTGATGTTTTAGATAAGGAAGTGAGAAAAATGAAAAGTTGTGTTCAAGAAGTCGAAACTAAAAATGCCTTTGAATTTGATTTGAATGAAAACGTGAGAGACCGAATAAGAAATCGTTGTCCTAAAATTTATAAGATATTAGTACAATAAAATACAAGTAAACGTTATAAAGTAACCAATTTCTATCCAAAATGAACAAGTTTAATAAATCCTTGTTCAATAGCTATGTCTGATGTGAATTTAAAATTTAAAAATAGCTTAACCCTTCCAACTGTTCTAGTTGTTATAATCTGGATTGTTCATCTTTTAAAGTATTTCTTAGGCTTAGATTTACGTTTTCTAGCGATGCACCCTTTACATTCTGATGGACTCCTAGGAATTTTTACTAGTCCTTTTGTTCATGGCGATTTTTATCATCTTTTTAATAATAGCTTTCCATTATTTGTATCAACAGGAATTATACTTTATTTTTTTCCTAAAATTGCGAAAAAAAGCCTTCTTTTAATATATGTTTTGACAGGAATTGTTATTTGGTTATTTGCACGTCAAGTCTATCATATTGGAGCAAGTGGGATTGTATATGGATTTGTTTCATTTATCTTTTGGACGGGAGTATTTAGACGAAATATGAAGTCTGTGGTTTTATCCTTAATCATCATTATTTTATATAGTGGAATGTTAGTTGGATTAGTTCCCAATCCAGAAGAGAATATCTCATGGGAATCACATCTTATAGGATTAATTATAGGTGCTATAATTGCGTTTACATATCGTGATGAACTTGAACCTGATGAATTGGCAGCTCTAGAATACAAATGGTCTGAGGAAGAAGAAAGTCAAAAAAGCTACTTTTTACCAAGAGATATTTTTGAAAAAACAAAGCAAGAACGATTGAAAGAAGAAGAAAATGCTCAAAATCAAGGCTGGAATACAGATCATACTTTATGGTAATGGCTAAAAAAAACTACGCTTAATTTAGATGTCTTCCAAATTAGACATCTTTTATTTTTTGATGACAGAAATATGACAAAATCAATGCGGCATAGGCTTTACTTTTGTAAAAGATTAAGCTTAGCGAATGTTAGATCATTATAAAATATTTACCGTTACTCATCAGCAATGCAGTTTGCAAAAAATAGGACAGTTTGTTCTTAGCGACACAGAACAAGTTCCTATAGCGACACAATTGTCTAAATTCAAGGATAGTTTAAATATAGATGAGCTTTTATATCTTCCTACCTGCAATAGAGTAACCTATTTTTTTTATACCAAAAGAATACTAGATCCTAGTTTTAAAAATCATTTTTTCAAAAGATTAAATCCTACTATTGAAAAAAATGATTTAGAACTCGTTCAACAATATGAAGGAAAATATGCAATACAACACCTTTATGAAGTGGCAAGTTCTATTAACTCTATGGTTGTAGGGGAGAGAGAGATCCTTAGACAATTGAGAGATGCCTATGAACAATCCAAAAAGCGAAAGCTTACAGGCGATCATATTCGTTTAGCAATGGATTTTACTGTAAAAGTGGCAAAAGAAGTATATGATCAAACTAAGATAGGAGAGAAGCCTGTTTCTATTGTTTCTTTAGCGATTCAGAAAATGCTACACTATAAGCTTAGTAAAGATGCTCGTATCATTTTAATTGGTGCTGGACAAACGCATAATTTGGTTTGCAAATTTTTAAAAAAACATCAGTATACTAATATTGCAATATTTAATAGAAATGTGCAACGTGCTGAAAAATTGGCGGGTTTTGTAGAAGGGAAAGCATTTGGTTTAGATAGTTTAGAAGATTACAAAGGAGGATTTGATGCTCTTTTTGTTTGTACTGGTGCTACTCAGGCAATTGTTAATTCTACAAATTATAAAACCTTATTACAAGGAGAGAAGGATGAAAAATTAATTGTTGATTTAGGCATTCCAAATAATGTTGAACAAACTGTTTCTAAAAACTTTGATGTTCAATATATAGAAATCGAAGATTTAAAGACGTTAGCAAAGAAAAACCTATCTTTCCGTGAGAATGAGATAACAAACGCTAGAAAGATAATAAAACGTAATCTTAAGGAGTTTATTCCAATCCATAAACAACGCCAATTGGAAAAGGCAATGAAGGATATCCCCGAAAAAATTAAAGCGGTGAAAGAAAAAGCAATGAATGAGGTTTTTAAGAAAGAATTAGAAGAACTAGATGATTCTAGTAAAGAGCTTATCGAAAAGATGCTTTCTTATATGGAGAAAAAGTGCATAGGGATTCCAATGAAGGTAGCCAGAAAAGCAATAATCAAGTAGACCTACCTCAAGAGCGATCTGAATGACAATTGATGAAAAAATAATGAGACGCTGTTTCCAGTTAGCTAAATTGGGACTGGGAAAAGTTACACCTAATCCAATGGTAGGAGCGGTGATTTACTATAAAAATAAAATTATAGGAGAAGGATTTCATCAAATTTATGGTGGTGCTCATGCTGAGGTCAATGCTTTTGCCTCCGTTAAAGAAAAAGATAAACGATATTTAAAAGACTCAAGCCTTTATGTTTCCTTAGAGCCATGTTTTCATTATGGAAAGACGCCTCCTTGTGTTGATCTTGTGCTTCGACATCATATCAAGAAGGTGATTATTAGTTGTGTAGATCCAACGAAAAAAGTAGGTGGAAAGAGTATCCAAAAACTCAAGGCTAATGGTATTGATGTAAAAGTGGGTATACTGGAAGAAGAAGGACTTAATTTGATTCAGAGATTTGCTACTTATGAGTTGAAAAAACGACCATATATTATTCTTAAATATGCTCAGAGTAGCGATGGTTTTATAGGAAAAAATAATGAACAAGTTTGGATTACAAATTCTATCTCAAAACGATTAGTTCATAAATGGCGAAGTGAAGAAGGGGCTATACTTGTAGGGACAAATACGGCACTAATAGATAATCCTAGGCTAAATAATAGACTTTATTTTGGAAAGCATCCATTACGTATAACGATAGATTTAAAAAAGAAGTTAGGCGAACATTATCATTTGTTAGATGATAGTTTGCCTACACTAATTTTTACATCCAATAAGAATCGTTCAATAGCTTTCCAACAGACCACATTTGTTGATATAAAAAATAGGAAAGAACTTTTGCCTAAGTTAATCGAAGTGCTTAATCATAAAAAAATTAACTCTTTAATTGTTGAGGGAGGCTCAACATTAATCAACCATTTTATTGAAAATAGGATATGGGATGAGGCACGTGTTTTTATTGGTAAAAAGAACTTTTATAAAGGTATACAAGCTCCACCATTATTACTGAATCGCCAATGTGTAGAAATAAAGAGAGAAGATATTGGAGATGATGAACTAATTTGGTTAAAGCCGTAATTGTTTTTATTTTTGTAGCAATCTTAAAAAGAAAAACCCTAGCTAATTACTTAACTAGGGTCTCTAACCCAAACAAATAAACACAAAAACTACTTTTAAATAAATTACATACACAAGATAGTTATAATTTTAATTAGTTACAGGGGTAGCTTATTTTTTTGTGACATCGTTTTAAGCTGTTTTTTGATAAAATTATATGTATGTAAAGCTTTTGATAGCTGTTTTTGTGTTTAATTTTTTTATAAAAAAACTAAAAAATTGTCTCACATTTTTTTTCTAGATAATTTTTTAAAAAAGAAAAAAATATGATTTTATTGATTTCTCCCGCTAAGACCTTAGATTTTTCTGAAGTAGAAACCAATAATTATACTACACCACGACTAATTGAAAAAAGTCAGGGTTTAATTGATGTATTAAAAAATAAAAATGCTAGTGATATTCAGCATTTGATGGGAGTAAGCGAAAAAATAGCAATACTTAATGAAGAAAGGTTTAAAACATTTCGTAGACCTTTCACTACTAAGAATGCAAAAATCGCTACTTTAGCGTTTAAAGGAGATGTCTATACAGGATTACAAGCTGAAACCTTTTCTAGTGAAGAAATGCAGTTTGCACAAAAAAAATTAAGAATTTTATCAGGGTTGTATGGTCTCTTAAAACCCCTAGATTTAATGCAGCCTTATCGACTCGAAATGGGAACTAAATTGAGTGTGAATGGATATAAAAATTTGTATCAGTTTTGGTCAGATGAAATTACAAACTTAATTAACACAGATCTAGAAGATTCAGGGAGTCAATTTATTGTAAATCTTGCTTCTAAAGAGTATTTTAAATCAGTTAATAAATCAATACTCAAAGGAGATTTATATGAAATAAGTTTTAAGGAAAATAGAAACGGTGTTTATAAAGTCATTTCATTCTCTGCTAAAAAAGCTAGAGGTTTGATGTGTCGTTATGTTATTCAAAATCGTTTGACAGAACCAATGGCTTTAAAGCAATTTGATTGGGAGGATTACCGTTTCAATGGAGACTTATCCTCTGATAAGAATTTTGTGTTTACTCGATAAAATAAAATATATTTAAATATGTATCGGATCATTACTTTTTGTACGATTATTTTTTTATTTGCTGCTTGTGATACAACAAAAAAAATGACAAGTAATAATTCATCGAAAGATGGAATTCCTAAGATGGTTTTTAAGAAAAAGCATATCGAACTGGGGAAAGTGGCAAAAGGAGATAAACGGACATTTTCGTATCCTTTCACGAATAAGGGAAATGCTGATTTAGTAATTGAAATTGCATCTTCTTGCCATTGTACTACTCTTGATTATCCTACTAAGCCTATCCCTCCAGGTGGTAAAGGGACAATTGAAGCTATTTTTGATAGTACAGAAAAAGAAAAATCCGAGACGGTTATGATTGATATAATATTAAAAGGAGAAGATCCTAAAACAGGTTATCCAATCGTAGAACAAGTAACTTATTCTTTTGAATTTTAGATTTAGAGCATGAAGTTGTTCAAGAATGGCTGTTGAACTTATTAAAATTGAATATTTGTTTCTATCGCACTTTTTTTAGAGCTACATAGCGAAAAAAAGTAAAAATGGAAGCAAAAAGGTTTTTTCAGAAGTCAGCAAGCTGTTTTTGAACAACTTCTATGTTTAATACTTTAGGCTAAAAATATCCATTTTTGAGCCTTGTTTAGTTTAACCCAAAAAATGATTCTTTTTATCTCCAAAAGTTAATTTTCAACATACTCTTAGCATATATAAGGCATTTTTTAAAAACGGACTAGAACAAATAACTATCTAGTAGCCAGCCTTGTTGACCTTGATAATCGACAAGCACAAAATAGCTTACTTGACCATCTAAATGAATTGATTTATCTGAGATTTCAAGAATTGTAATCAGCGATTTATCAGGAATTCGAGTTGAATTAGTAGCAGCAGCCATATCAGGGTTCATACGCATCTGGAGTGAACCGCCAAAACTATTGGTTGTCGCTTGCATACCAGCAACTAAGGCACGTTTTGTTTCGTTTCTATTGGTCTCTACGTTTTGATGCGTTGTTGTAGTTTCACTTACATTTTTAGCTGTAGTTTCTATTAGGTCTTTTTCTTTTGCCTCATTTTCTTGTTCTGCTAGTTTCCTTTTAAGATTTTCTATCTCACCCATTAGATCATCGTAGACTGATTTATCAGCCGTTTCTACTTCTGGATTAGTTTCATTTTCTCGTTTTGCTTCATCTACCTTTTTTACCAAATCTTCATAGAAAAAAGGTACATCTGGAACTGTTGTTCTAGGCTTTGGAGCAGTTGGTTTTACTTCTGGTTCATTCTTTTTATCCAAAAGATCTTTAAACTTGTCCGTTAAATCGTCAAAAACAGATTTATCGGCTGTTCTTACATCAGGATTTTCCCTATTTTTATTTTTTACATTCTTTACAATGTCTGTTAGTACATCAAAAAGTCCCATAGTTTTAAGATTATGATTTGAAATGAATTTCTAGTTGAACAAATGTAAAATAATTTCAATTCTTTTTCATAATAATACTTAAGTTTCTTATAGCAAGAATAAAAAATCGACAGTATCGTACGATACTGTCGATTTTAATATATTCTTTTTTAAAAAAAGAGCTTATTTTAGTTTTGCCACAGCTTCTTTTATTCTCTGGATAGCTTCGGTAAGTTGTTCTTCGGAAGCGGCATACGAAAGTCTAATACATCGGTCTGCTCCAAATGCTGATCCTGTTACACAAGCAACGTGTGCTTTTTGCAGTAAGAACTCGCATAAGTCACTAGCATTATTTATAGCTTGCCCCTCATAGCTAGTTCCAAAGTAGGCACTTACATCAGGAAAAACATAGAATGCACCTAATGGATTATTAACTTTAAATTTTGGAATTTCACGCATTAAACTTACAACAAGATTTCTTCTTTTTTCAAAAGCTTCACGCATCTTATA
Source organism: Saprospiraceae bacterium (assembly GCA_020630435.1). Taxonomy (GTDB): domain Bacteria; phylum Bacteroidota; class Bacteroidia; order Chitinophagales; family Saprospiraceae; genus JAHDBJ01. The sequence goes on along the minus strand of JAHDBJ010000003.1, from coordinate 19,803 downwards.
CGTAGGAGTCATATCGGAATTAAGAGCATGAGCAGCAGCAATTTGACCAAAGGCAGTAGCTCCAGAGGTGATTTGACCTTGCATTTTAGTACAGGCTTTTGCTATCCAGTGAGGAGCTCCTAAATAGCCCAGTCGCCACCCTGTCATAGCAAACCCTTTTGAAAAACCATTTACGGTTACTGTTCTATCTTTTACATTTTCAAATGTACCGATACTGACGTGTTTTCCTGTAAAATTGATATGTTCGTATATCTCATCTGAAATGATTACAATATTTTCATATTTAGCTACAACATCTGCAATAGCTCTTAATTCATGTTCAAGATAAACTGAGCCTGTTGGATTACAAGGAGAAGAGAATAATACAATACGTGTTTTATCCGTAATGGCAGCATCGAGCTGTTCAGCGGTTACTTTAAAATCTTGTTCTATACCAGCAGAGACTTCTATAGGTTTTGCATTGGCCAACTTTACAATTTCACTATATGTAACCCAGAACGGAGTAAGGATGACTGCTTCATCTCCTTTATCTAAAAGGGTCATACAAAGATTTGCAATAGATTGCTTTGCGCCATTAGAAACCACAATTTGGCTTGGTTCAAAGTCTAAGTTATTTTCCCGTTTGAATTTATTTACAATAGCTTCACGTAAAACAGGTAATCCAGGAACTGGGGTATACTTTGTTTGCCCTTCATTCAATGCCTGAATAGCAGCATCTTTAATGTGTTGCGGAGTGTCAAAATCTGGTTCTCCTAGACTTAAACTAATAACATCATGTCCTTTAGCTCGTAGGTCTCTAGCCAGTTGAGCCATTTTGATAGTTGCAGATTCGTTTAATCTTTGGATTCGGTTGGACAATAATTGTACTTCTGCTGTTTCCATCTTAAGTTAATTTTTAAAATTATGAGATGCTTCGGTTGAAGCGATTTGTACAAAAAATATTGAAGTATATTTAGTATCTATGTGATTTTTGTATCATTTTTTAGTACAAAATAATTTTTCAATATTCATAGCCATACATTTAGTTTGAGTTATGTATACGCCTTATTTTCTGAAACAGACGCAAAAATGATGATTTTTTTTAAAAAAAATCTAATAAAGTGTGAAAATTATTAAAATATCAATAGAGTTAGAGATGAAAAAATCTGTTTTTTATAAAAAGTGTCAAATTTCATTTTGAAATTGTTTTCTTATTTTTGCGTCTATGTCTGATAAAAATAAAATAGATTGGAAAACGATACAAACCTCTTCCTATGAAGAACAGTTAAACGCATTCAATGAATTTTACATTGATGACACAAATGTTTCCAAAAAGTTGAGTCCTATTAAAAAAAGTATTGCTTTTGTAAGAACTTTTATCATTCTTTTAGGATTAATCTTTTTGCTTTTATTGCCATACTATTTAATTTCAACATACACTCAATTCTCATGGTGGTTAGACTTATTGTTTACGCTTATCCTTTTTTTAGTATTATGGATTATATTGATAAAATTTATAATTAAGTTACCCAAAACCTTGACCAAAGATGAAATGAAAGAAGTCAGAGCAATTGAAGTTTCTTTTAATGAAGAAGGCTTTCGCTCTGAAAAGATATTTTATAAATGGGAAGATATTGATGAATGCTTTTTTAATAAAAATTGGATGTTTGTTATAAATACCAAAAAAGGACAGTCAAATTGTATTAGAGTCGAACATTTATCAGAGGAAGAAATTAGTACCTTAAAAATACTTCTATCAAAAAAATGTAGAGTAAGAACAGCTTAAGATTTTTTATTCCTTTTTTTATATAAAAAATAAGCAAGAATTAGTACAAGAAGAATAGAAAAAAGCAGAAACACAATCTGAATTGTAGAAAATCCTTTTGATATAAACTCTATGGGTGACGTATTTCCAATAAGCACAAAATTAGACCAAAATACAGGATGGGCGTCAAGGGATGACTTCTGAGAAATGTATTGTTTTTTAGCATTTTGTAAAGCAATATTTTTCTTTTTCCCTTCATATAATTCTTTAAAAAAGAGCTGCATTAAGGTTGAAGTCGCTTGGTCTTCTGCTTTCCACATGCTCATTATGGTACTAGAGCAACCTGAACGAATAAATGCTCTTGCTAAACTCATTACACCTTCTCCTTGTATTAATTTGCCATCACCAGTACTACAAGCACTCAATGCAATCAATTCTGCTTGTAATTTCAACTGATTGAGTTCATAAACATTCAAATAGCTATCGTTCTGATTATCGTCTTCTTGTGTAAATATCATCTTAGATTGCATGGGATCTTCAATATTGACAACTGCGTGCATTGCTAGATGAAGTATCTGGTAAGCGAATGCATTTTTTTTAAAACTACTCTCTATAGCTTGTTCCCCTATCCAAGTATCTCCTCCTAAGATCTTCCCCACACCTTTAACTTCTATTTTGTTGGCTTTGAGTGTTCCTAATTTGTGCTGCATAGTTAGGGTATCTGAATGGGTAGAAGAATTTTGAAGTTCATTTGCATTTTCATAACTTGGTGCAATTCCCAAATAAATATTTGTGGGATTTTGTTGATTTTTGATCTGATATAGTGTATTAATTGAATAGGCGTAGCTAATGTTAGCAGAAAATAATAGATACGGGAAGGCTTGAAAATTACGTTGATTCGTTTTTAGCTCTTTAGTGAGTAATGCTTCGAAAGGTATATAATTGAGCAAACCATCAGGAATGATCAACAATTCTTTAGGTGAATTGGAGATAAGTTGCTTAACATTTTCAGGTATTATTTTCTCATATAAATACCGAGCATTTTTAGTATAGTTAGTAATAGATTCTTCAGGATTATTCAATACATAAGACAAATCAGAGATTGCGGTTCGAAGAGATTGGAGATGTTCTCTAAATGTTGTGTCGATAGTTAGTTTATGAATATTGAAATTTTCATTGGAAATCGTAAAGCAATATAGAACACTATCTGCTATAAAATATTCCATCAAAATTTGTTGTTTTTCTAACTTCTTCTGAACAGCATTAATAGAAAGTATTTTAGTATCATATTTGTATTTAAAATAATTGGGATATTGTTGTTCAAGCTCATTGATATAATGACGTAATTTTTGTTTTAGCTCAAGGATTTCTTTCCGAAGTTCTATATCATCTTCGTAGGCTAAACTTTTTTCTTTTTCGTATATCTTTCCTTGGTTGCTTTTTATAAACATCTCTATACTGTCTGGAAGATTAGCCAACTCTTTTGCTTGTGTATCTCGGATTTCATCTAATAAAAGAATAGCTTTGCTCTTTTCACAAAAGTGAAACGCTGCTTCATTATCACCTAATAAATATGCAATTTCAATTGCTTGTACATAGATAGGATAAACGACTTTACGCCAATAGAGTTTTGATTTTTCTTCTTGATGTTCAAAGCGTATATCATCAATTAATTTATCTGTAATGTGCAGAATTTTTAATGCTTCTTTTAAGTATTTTTTATTGTTTGTTGCATCAAACCAAGCCTTAAATCCACGAGCTTTAGAAGGAAGATATGTCAATAAGTCGGTTTTAGGACCGACAATAATATGTTGGCTAAAATCAGGGTTAGCGTAAATAGAACTATCTCTAAAGTTAGAAGTACTGTTGAGGATCGCTAGGTGAAAATTTTCTATAGCGTTTCTATATTTTTTTTGGGATAAATATATATCCGCATAGTTCTCATACATAGAGGCGTATTGATAAAAGTAAGGCGCATCTTCATAAACCTTTTTACTGATGGATAAAGCGATATCTATATCTTTTTTTGCAGCATTAAATAAACCCAATTTTATTCTGTCAACAGCAAGGTTGTTATAGATAGCTATATTAATTTGTGTATAGTATTCTCCAAATTTTTTATTCGTTTCAATTGCCTTTTTTAAGTATGTAATACTTTTTTGTTTGTTCGATTGCGCATAAAGATTGGCCAGATTAGTATAAATACTAGTTAGGTGTGTTTTTTCATATATATAGGGAAGAGAATCAAGTATTTTTTTTGAAAATTTAATGGACTCTTCTGTTTTTCCGTATTTATATAGGGATATAGCTTTATTTATTTTTATATCATATATTACATCTTCTTTATCTGTCTTTTCAAAAATAGATAGTGCTAAATCATAATTCTCAATAGCTAGTTTAAAATCACTTAACCCATCATTTAAATCGGCTAATTCTTGATAGCCTTTTCCAATGTATAAAATACTGTCAGGATAATATTGAATCAATATCCTTTGTCGATTTTCCACTAGTTTTAATGCTTTTCTATATCTTCCTAATTCCTTATAGAATACAGCTAAATTATATAAACTTCTAGCTCTACTAAAATGCTCTTTTGGATAAATTTTTTCTTTTATAAGCAGAGAAAGGTTGGTAAGTTCTATACATTTTGAATACTGATCGTAATAATAATATTCTTTGGCCAAATTATGTAAGGCTTCAGCTAAAATGGAATCTTGTTCGAAGGTTCGATTTGGATATTTTTTTAATAAAGAATGCAGTATTCGTTCAACTTTATTTGGATTTTCTTCAATGAAATCAATAGTTATAGAATTTAATATATCACCAATATGATTCTGCTGACAGAGAGCAGAAGTAGACAATAAATTGAACAATAATATAACTAAACAATATCTAATATAAATAGCATTTTTTTTACAAAACCTATTGCTTCTGAATTTTAAATACTTGTTCCTCATCTTCGACGATTATTCGCCCAAGATAGATACCTTTTGATAAACTTTCAAGATTGATTTTTTGAAGACTACCTTTTTCTCCAGAAATTTTTTGATTCCAATATAATTTTCCAATACTGTCATATAGTTCGATTATTCCTTCGGCAAAACTACCACGAAAAACAATTGTCAATTCTTTATCTATGACATTACCAAGAATAGTTACAAGACTGTTATTTTCTTGAATGGACACTTTTTTCTGTTCAGAATATTTTTCATCATCTTGCGCAATCATTTTTAAACGATAAAATCTATCACCCGTTTCATGGGGACACCAGTCAATGAATTGATATTTATTTTGAGATTGGTTTGTAGCAGTTACGTAACCTAACTTTGTAAAATCTATTCCATTAGAAGAACCTTCAATGTCGTAACCCAACATATCTACTTCAAACGTTGTTTCCCAATTTAGGATCACTCTATCGGTTTTAGCTTCTACACCATAGATTAAAGATTGAAAAGATTCATAAAGATATTCAGGTAAGCGCCCATTTGTGCTACATTTCCCTTCTAAACTAGGAGGATATTGTAATCGAGCAAAGATGCTGTCTTTTAAAGATTGGTTATCTAAATCAGGATATAAAACTAATAATCTTGCAGCAAAGCCAGTTACATAAGCAGTTGACATTGATGTACCGTTGAGGTTATTGATGTCTTCATAATAACTAGGGATATTTACACCTCTAGCGGCTAAATCAATATGTTCAACACCATAATTAGAAAAGATAGGAATATTATCCTCATTATCAACAGACATGACGGCTAAAATATGGTCATGTTCATAGCCTGCAGGATAAAAAAGTGTATCCACTAACTCTTTATTGCTATTACCAGCCGACGTAATAAAAAGAAAGTCATCATTTCTTTCAGCTCCTGTTTGATTGATCGTATCTAATTTTAGGGCATTGTATAAAATGGTAGAAGGTTCACCCCGATAGCTCCAGCTTGCATTAATTAATTTAGCCCCTTTTTCTTTAGCATAATAAGTCGCACATACCCCTTCAAATAGACTACCCCAACCTTCACTATCGTGCGTTTTTATAGAAATTAATTCAATATCATTCGGATCTAGACCAATGGATATTAATTGAGCAATATTACTGCCATGTAGATTATAATGATCATCATTAGGTAAAAAATTTCGTTCTTTAATATGAATACCATGAAGGTCATTTTCATAACAATTGTCATCGTCATCATTACCCAACTCATCGGGATTTTGCCATTTATAATCTAGTAGATTACTAGTTGGATCAAAAGCATCTATACCAGAATCTAGAATCGCAATTTTGATGCCTTCATTCTCTTTTTTAGAAAAATTGTTATAATCTTCAAAAGAAGATTGCTTTTGTTGAAGCCCATCTGTCCGTACAATATAATTGAAATCACAACCATCTAATTTGGATTTTCTCTTTGCACTTTTCTTTTTTGTATTATCATCATGGACATTTTGTACTTCTCCATCAATAGATAGGCTAATCGTATCAGGTATTTCCCAAAGTTCTAATTGTTGACCACACATACAAGAGTCTAAAACAGTAGCTTTGAATTCTTCTCTTAGTTCTTGTTTAGTATCATAGTCGTATATGGCATTAGCAAATTGAACAACATACTGATTGGGATAATAGACGCCTCCTAAACTATCGACTCCATATACTGCTACCTCAAAATCATAAGAGTCTTGAAGTACAAAAGGAAATATTGAACTCGTTGCTTTACAAGTGTATAAACCTCTATCTTGAACCACTATCGTATCAATGGTTAAAAAAGTATCTCTAGATAATTCGGATACAGGAGCACCGTCCTTAAACCATTGATAGTATAGACTATCACCAACTATTTCATTTACACTAATAGTCAAAGTACTATCTATATACGTCCGACCATTACCTAGTATCGGGATGCTATCTAAGGTTTGGTATGCTATTTTGAAACAATTATTATTTCCTCCTACGCAGGCAGAATAGCTCGGAGATAAGGCTAATTTTTCAAGCTCATTAATTGGAAGGTTGTTTTCATAAACAAAAAACTGGGTCAAATTAGATAAGTTGCTAATATCAGGTATAGTTGTTAATTTGTTAAAATGAGCTTTAAAACTATTTAATGTTGTGAGATTTGACATATTCGGTAGACTATCTATACAATTGAAAGAACAATCTAGAGCAGTCAACTGAGTTAAGTTATCTAAGTTGGGTAGGCCAGTAAGTTGATTGTATTGGCAACTTAATTCTGTTAAACTTGTCATATGAGAAATATCAGGTAATTCGGACAAATTATTCCCCCCCAAACGTAAAGCATTTAAATCTATACCATCAAGTGTATTATCTACCGTTATCAGATTGTTGTTTGTAGCTTCTAACACAGATAATTTATTTAACCCTTCAAGATTGGGTAGTTCTGTAAGGTTGTTCCCATTTACACTTAAGGCTGTAAGGTTGATTAAATTATTTAAACTTTGAATAGAGTCAATCTTGTTAAACCTCAAGAATAGTTTGTCCAATCCAGTTAGTAAATTGATACTATCAGGAATATATCCTTGTAGATTATTATTGTTAAGGTTAATTCGTGTAACCTTTACTCCAGAGCCAGTTAAAGAAACTCCATACCAAGTATTTACTGGTGTAGATAAGTTCCAAGAATTTGTCCACTCAGATCCATTGGTTTTATTGTAAATAGAAATTAATGCAAGAGAATCTTGGAGAGCTATTTGACTAAACAAAGTGCTATTTAAAAAAAAACATCCAATAAAGAGTAGGTAATACTTGACTTTCATTAATTTGAAAAAGTTTATTGAAAAATATACTGAAATTATAATTTTATAACAATATATCTATTTTTAGAAGAATTTTCTTTAAAAAGAATAGAAAACTATTTAAAGTAAGACGAATAATCAAATAAAATCTGTCTGTTACAAGCAGTTGCACGAGTACATTGGGAACTATAAAAAAAGCAAAAGGTTAATTTCTAGGAATATAATTACCTTGAATTTTAATCAGAGAGAACATTAAAAAGACGAGTGAAATAAATTCTATGATAATTCTTCCCCAATGCCAATAACTCCAAGTAACTAATTCTTTTTTTAATTCGACCTCAGAGAGGATTCCTTGATAAAATAATTCATTGGTATCTTTGAAATAGATATAAAAACAAGCAATAAAAAGCATTGCAAAAAAAGAAGAACATAACGCGAGGTTAAGAGCAGTTGAATTGATAAGTTTGCAATAAATCGAAATTGATATAGGAATTAGAGCTGCTATTACAGTTAGAATTGAATAAAATTGGCTGATAGAGGGACCAAATTTTTTGTAATATGAATAAAAATCATTTGGCGATAATGATTTCCAATAAGGAACAAGAAGAACCCCCTCTGTAATTTGACTACCAATGAAAATTGAAAAAATAGCGATAGAGAAATAAAATAAAAACGATTTCATTATAAAATTTAGTAAATTATTAAGATATAGCCAAATCTAAAATATTATAAACTAAAAGAAGGATGAAATGGAAAATTACTGATGAGTAAATTAGAATATTAAACCTCTCTCAAAGAATGACTTGTTGAAAAAGTACAGAGTTTGAAGTTAGTATTAAATATTTTGTGCCAAACGATTAAGAAAAAGAATAAATAGAGATTGGTTTAGCCGCACAGAAAAAATTAAATTAGATGCATCGAAATTACTTTTATCAATAAAGAATGTAAATATTGAAAAATAATAAAACATACCTATTCATATCAGGTTTCGTGTACCAAAGCAGGTATATCATATTGTTAACTCTCATTATAAAAATAAACAAAATCACATGAAGAAAATTTGGATGGCTTTTTTAGTATACTTAGTAGTACAAAATCTTTATTCACAACCCAATATAGAGGCAAAACTTCAATTCTCCATAGATTCTATTTATCAAGCACATCCAGATGCTGTAGGTATAATGGTTCATGTAGAAGCACCAGAAAAGGGCATTTCATGGAGTGGGGCAAGCGGATATTCTGAGAGAATATTAAAAACAAAATTAGACCCTAATCAACCAGCTTTAATCGCAAGTAGTATCAAGACTTATGTTTCTGCTACAATACTTCGACTAATAGAAGAAAAGAAAATTACACTTGACCAATCTATTGAAAATCTTGTATCAAAAAAAACCAAGAAATTATTTGAAAAAGATGGTTATAACTTGGAAGCCATTCAAGTAAAACATTTATTGTCGCATACAAGTGGGATAGAAGATTATGCTAATCAAGACTATATAGAGCATAAGGATAAATATCCTACCTATAGATGGACAAGAGACGAGCAATTGAAACTGACTACAGAAGTGGGAAATCCATTAGGAAAACCTGGAGAAAAGTTTAGCTATGCAGATGCAAATTATTTACTGTTGACAGAAATAATTGAAGATTCAACGAATCTCCCTTTTTATGAAGCAATGAGAACCTTGCTTAAATTTAATGAATTGGGAATTAAAAACACATGGTTTCCTACCTTAGAAAAAACACCAATTAATACCAAAGAACTTGTACATCAATATTGGAGAGAAAAAGATTGGGATTCATATAATATGGATGTTTCATGGGATTTATATGGAGGCGGTGGTATTGCTTGTCCTACTAAAGATTTAGCACTATTTATTCAACATTTTTTTAATGGGAATATTGTGGAAAACGATTCAATTAGAAATTTGATTTTTACTTACATACCAACTAAAGAGACAGAACAATATCCTTACTATTTAGGTTTATCTGAAGATACTTACCATGGAATGAAAGCTTATGGACATGGAGGTTTTTGGGGTACAATCATGTTGTATTTTCCGTCAATTAACACATCTATTTCAGTATATATTTTAGATCGGGAGGAAAGAAAACTCCGAAGAAATGTATTGGATGCGATATCCAAAATTATTTTTGATACATATTCAGACCGTTTAAATTCTTATCAGGAAAAAATAGAAAAAACAGAAATAGAACAAATAACAGAAGTGCTAACAGACTATATTGAAGGAACTTCAAATGGTGAACCAGATAGATTACGAAAAGCATTTCACTCTGATTTCAATCTATATACAGTAACAATTGAAGATAGATTGAAAATTCGATCAGGAGAAAAATATATATCAAATGTTAAAAAAGGAGAAAAATCTAATCGGGTTGGACGAATAATTTCGATTGATTATGAAAAGAATGCTGCGACCGCAAAAGTAGAAATTGTAATCCCTAATTGGAGAATTTATACGGATTATTTTTTATTATTGAAATATGAAGGAACTTGGAAAATAGTACAAAAAAGTTATACTTATAGGGAAATTTCAGAATCGAAGAATAATAAATAACTTAAATTTGAATAACTTCATAAAATTAAATCTCTTTCTCAAATCAATCGGGTAGAGTATTTGTACACTTACTTATTTACATAAAAAATTAATAATGAAATTAATTAACTTTTTAGCATTGATCATAATGGGAAGTGCGACAACTTCTTGTCTCAAAAAAAAAACAGCAAAAGATAATGAAATACCTATTCAGAAAGTATTGTCCTCTATCAAAGATATTCAACAGGGATATGATATTGGTGATATTGCAACTGATTTTTCGTTACAGGATGTAACGGGTTCTATGGTTTCACTAAAAGATTTTAAAAAAGCAAAAGGCTTTATAGTTATTTTTACTTGTAATCATTGTCCTTACTCAGTTGCGTATGAAGATCGCCTGATTGCAATAGATAAAAAATATAAAAAACAAGGGTATCCCGTAATTGCTATAAATCCAAACAATCCTACATATTATCCTGAAGATAGCTTTGAAAATATGAAAATACGTGCCAAAAACAAGGGTTTTACTTTTCCATATCTCGTAGATACAAAACAAAAAATATACCCTCAATATGGTGCAACGAAAACTCCTCACGTTTTTATTTTAAAGAAGACAAAAGAGGGCAATCGAGTTGAATACATTGGAGCTATTGATGATAATGTTAGGGATGAATCTGCTGTAAATAAAAAATATGTAGAATTGGTAATTGATGCTTTAATAAAAAATGAAAACCCACCATATAGAAAAACAAAAGCAATTGGTTGTTCTATTAAGGTATAGGGAAATTGGAATTAATAAAACTATAAAATTAAGCTGTTACAAAACATACTTATGTTGTAGTAAATTGAAATGGATCTAAAAATTAGGACAGAAAATTTTGATAAATTTAAGTTCTAGGAAAAAAACAAAAAATGGAACTAAGAAATCTAAAAGAAGTTGGGCTAGATCAGATAGTAGAATGTCTACTAGAATCATTTAAAAATTATTTTGTTCCAATGCCATCAAATTTGTCTTATTGGGAAACGAGGTACAAAGGAGCAAGAGTTAATTACGAATTATCGTATGGCGCATTTGAAAAGGATAGACTGGTAGGGTTTATAATAAATGGAATTGGTGAAGTTGAAGGTCAACTTACCGCTTTTAATACAGGAACAGGAGTGATAGAAGAATATAGAGGTCAACAACTCGTTGATCAATTATATAAGTATTCATTTCCTTATTTATTAACCGCAGGAATTGAACGTTGCGAGTTAGAAGTAATACAAGCGAATAAGCGAGCGATTAGAGTGTACGAAAGAATTGGATTTGATGTTAAAAGAAAATTAAAATGTTATAAAGGAGAATTAAAGGAGGAATCTAATAACTTAGAACTCAAAGAAGTTAACTTTGAACATAAAAAACAAATAGATAATAAATATTCATGGGATCATAAAAATAAGACAATAAAACTACTGAAGGATAAATATGAAACGTATGAAGTACTAAAAGGAGAACGACAGCCAATCGGATATTTTGTAATCAATAAAGAATATAATTATCTAGCTCAAATAGAATCAACAACAAATAATTATACCGAAATATTAAAAGGAGTGAGTAAACTTTCAAAAGAGATAAGAATAATTAATGTTGATGAAAAATTAGATAAAAGGATAAAAGATTTTGAAGAGTATGGATTGATAAATACCCTTGATCAATATGAGATGGAAATGAGAATAAACTTAAAAAATTAGAATAAAGTCCTTTGTATTCTACTAGGAAAACTTTCATATTAAAAGGTTGTTTGCTTTATAGTGTAGTAAGTCCTTTGCAAACAACTTCTATACTTATAGAGAGGGGTGATTTTCTAGCATTGTGCAACACTTTTTATGTAATTGTGGCTAACACAGACAAAATGTACAAATTTAAACGATGAAAAACGAGATTGTATCCGTAGAATGGTTAAAACACAATAGCATGAAAAATAGTATCGTGATATTAGATTCGAGTCCAATATCAACGGTAAAAGGAAAAACATCAAAACATAGTGGAGAATATATCCCAAATGCAAGAATAGTAAACATCCAAGAAAATTTTATTGAAAAGAATAGCAACTTTCCAAATACGATACCTAGTCCCTCACAGTTTGAAGTGGAATGCCGATTATTAGGAATAAACTCAGACTCTGAGATAGTTATATACGACAACTTAGGAATCTATTCGAGTCCAAGAATTTGGTGGTTGTTTAAAACGATGGGACATGAAAATGTAAAAGTATTAGATGGAGGCTTAATTGAATGGAAAAAGCAAGGATATGAAACAGTAAATAAATCAGAATTACCTAAAGTTGATAAACAGGGTAATTTCAAGAGCAATTTTCAAAGCGAAAAGCTAATAACGTATAAAAACATCATAGAAAATATTGAGCGAGAAGAGTTTTTAGTTGCAGATGCTCGTTCAAAAGGTCGTTTTGAAGGGGTGGAAAAAGAACCAAGAAAACACCTCAAAAGTGGAAATATACCAGGTTCAATAAACATTCCATACCATGAAGTATTAGATAATAAAAAATATAAATCAAAAGAAGAACTAAAACAGATATTTCAATCGAAAATCAAAAAAACTGATAAAATAGTATTTAGTTGTGGCTCTGGAATGACTGCATGTATTGTAATGTTAGCATGCCAAATAGCATTTAAAACAAGTAACTATTTATATGATGGTTCGTGGACAGAATATGCAGAACGAACAAAAATATAATCAAGAGAATGAACTATAATGATATAGCAGAAAAAATAATTGAACTTAAAAACAGAGATCTTGAATTACGAACTAATCTTATTAAAAAGGGAGAGCTAGGAAATGCTTATAATCCAGAAATGAAAAAACTGCATAATAAAAATGCAACGATATTAAATGAAATAATTGATGAAATTGGATACCCCACTATAAAAAAAGTAGGAGAGGATGCAAACAATGCAGCATGGCTAGTAATACAGCACTCAATAGAGCAACCTGATTTTATGAAAAAATGTGCCAAACTAATGGAGGCTGAAGTAGATGAAAATATAAGATGTCGAAGGCATTTGGCCTATTTAATGGATCGGATAGCAGTTCTAGAAGGAAGACCACAATTATATGGGACACAATTTGATTGGGATGAAAATGGTGAATTAAGTCCCAATGAGATTACAGACACGATTGGTGTAGATAAAAGGAGAAAATTGATAGGTTTAAACAGTCTTGAAGAACAAAAAGAAATAATAAGACAAGAAGCCTTAAAAGAAAATCAACTACAACCAAAAGATATTAAGAAGCGAAAAGCGCAATTTGATGCTTGGAGAAAATCAGTAGGTTGGATAAAATAAAAAATCAATAGTATACTCACAAGTGTTATCTATTATCTACTCAAATTCGTTAAAAACTAATAAAATATGAACAAGATATTCATGCTGTTTATTGCAATTCTATTCACTCTCAATGGCTTTGCTCAATCAAGCGAAAATTCAGAACTTATAAAATTAGGAAGAACCTATAAAGATTATATGTTTAGGAATTCACCTGAAAAAAAATATCTAAAAAAATTTACGAAAAAATATCCAAAATCACTAGAACAAGAAGCTAAGTTTATTAAGGAGACAATCTCAGCAAACAACAGATTATTAGAAAAAGAATTCTTAACGATACCAAGCCAAAGTGTTTTAAAAAACATATATATAACTAGGGCAATAAACTTGTTGTTAAGAGAAGAAACAGAAATTACTCCAAATGAGTTAATTGATAGTTTACAACAAATAGAAATTACTCGATATGAATTAATAGATAATTATTATAGTATGTTATTCACAGGTGTTGGTAATAAAAATCAGCCCTTTGATCTTACAAAAAATGATTTTAATCTTGATGAATACGCTTTGAGAGATGAAGTTGAAAAAGGGATTTTCTTTTTAAAATGTATGAATTTATGTGGCACTAATATTTGGGGATATATGAATATTGCGAATCCCCCCAACACAAAAAAAGCCTTATCATATATCAATAAATATCCAAAATTTAATGGAAGACCATATTATCAATTTACGGATTTATATTTTAAAGATTTTGAAATGGTGATAATTAACGATAAAGGAAAGCAAAGTTATAAGTCGTATTATATTGATAAATATTATGAGAACTTACTCTCTCACTTAATATGTTTAGATAAAGAAGGAGGAACTGAAGATGAGTTAAGAGATCTTTTACTTGGTTCAATAATGAAAGATGAAGACCTTTATAAATATACAAAACACAAAGAAGTTTTAACCAGTATTTTTAGAAAAAAATAAATGAAAGCAGCAACAGTTAAAGAATTAAGAATAGAACTATCAAAATACGCTCAAAGAGATTTAGTAAATATTTGTTTGAGGTTATCAAAGTTCAAAAAAGAAAACAAAGAACTTCTAACATATTTATTGTATGAGTCAGAAAATGAAGAGAATTACATAAATAGTGTAAAAAGACAATTAGATACACAATTTGAACAGATAAATAAAAAGAGTTTTTATTTTATAAAAAAGGGGGTTCGAAAAGTTTTAAGAGAGGCAAAAAAGTACATAAGGTACTCTTCAAAAAAAGAAAGTGAAGTAGAAATCTTACTCTTTTTTTGTCAAAAAATGAATGAATTCAATCCCTCAATAAATAAAAACAGAGTATTAAAAAATATATACTTAAAACAAATTGAATATATAGAAAAGATAATTAAAAAACTCCATGAGGATTTACAATATGACTATAAGATGGAATTAAAAGCACTAATTGATTAAAAAGTAAATCATACTGGGTAATAAGAATACATTCTTTATGCTCTTAAATCCAGAATGGCATAAACTAGATCACTAAAATAAACTACCTCATTTTGATACAAAAAATTAAAAATAAAATAAAACATTGGAGGGACTTAAGGGAACTTCGAAAATCAAATTGGGGAAGAGAATATGGTTGGTATATTGAATTTGAAAATGAAATAATTGGAGAGTTAGTTGAATATGAATTTTCCGATATGTTTTGGGATTCGTACAAAATTATATCGGAAAATAAGAAATGGGATTCATATTTGTTTGATAAAAATCAATGGTTTAGTTTAGCTTTTAAATTCAAAAACAAAGCTTATGAAGCATACGTAACAAATGCTATCCCGAGTATAGAATGTGAGCTAAAAACAAAAAAGCAAATTAAAATGAGAGGTTTATATCTAACGGAACTCTAGAAAGTTCATAATAAAACAATGACTGCAAAACCTATCTGTACGTCCTTCTACAATACATACAAAATACAAGCAAAACAATAAAATGGATAAATAGAACACACTATTTATCCGAACATCTTTTTTTATGTTTTAGCAAACGTATATAAGAATTTATTTTGAAATAAGGGAAAACATGAATCTACGATTTCTAGGATTATTCAAATTTATAAATATAGTATATACTAAATCTGTTAATAATAAATAACTCAATTTCAAGTAAAAACTATTTGCAAAATCTCAAACTATTTAAGTTTAGAACAATCATTTTTTTAAATGTATAAATAGATGGGATTACTCTTCGTAAAGTCACTATTTCAGCCATAATTTGTTTTCTCAATCTTACGGCACTATTAGCTTAAGTTCTGCGTTAAAGTATTACCTTACAATTCAAAAACATTTATTTAGTACAATTTTTTTAAACACACACATTACTATGAATAACACAATAGTTAAGATAGTCGCTTTGACTATATTGTATTTATTAAGCTTCCAACTTTACGCACAAGAATGTGCTACTAAAAACGTTCCAAAAGAACTAGACAGGTATTTAAGTCTAAGTACATTAAGAAGTAGCAGCACACCGATTACGTTTAGGATTGCAGTTCATATTGTTACCGATGAAAATGGAAATGGAGGGCAACCTATAAGTACTGTATTAGAAGGAATAGAAGCTATTTATTTAGTCTATGAACAGCATGGAATTTATTTTGATTGGAATGGATGCATCAATGAAATTTCCGTTGATCCTAGTTCCGTAAGTGCTAGTTCTTTTAAGAAAGAAGGTAGTATTGATGATCATGAAGATGCCATCGATATATATGTATTACCTACAAATTATCCAGGAGGAGGTTCAGGACAAGGAGAAGCCAATATGTGGATAAAATCAGCGGCTCCAGCGGTTTATGCTCACGAAATGGGGCATTGTCTATCTTTATTACATACCCACATGATTACAGGCTTAGAAGGGAATGATCCCAACTGTATAGATTGTAACCTTACAGGGGATTATGTATGTGATACGCCATTTGATCCTGGTTTAAGTCCTAGCAATGTAAGCAGTGATTGTGAATATGCTGCAAATCCAAGTACAGATAGTTATTATGCCTTTAGTGATGTAATACAGTTTTATCCAGATGAATATAACATAATGTCCTATTCTAAAGTTTATTGTATGGGATATATCTCACAAGGACAGGCTGATAGAATAAGAGCCGCAAGCATGATAGCCGAATCAACGCAAAATAAAGCACTATCTACATCACCCATTATTTCAACCGATCTCAATAATTGCTGTGGAGTTCAAAGCGATCATAGTAGTGATTATATTTCTATTAAGAAAATTTGTAATTCCTCTGATGAATATGAACTTACATTTAATAGCAATTACTTAACATGTCTTACGGATATTACATGGACTATAACACCTCAAGGAGGTACTTCCTATCCTTCGATTACGTCTACAGGTTCTACTCTCACGTACACTATACCTGATGTATTTGCAAACCATACAATTTCTGCTGTAGCAAACTATAATGGTACAGCCCTAGCACCTTTAATTATGCAAGATGTTTATTTTGTTTTCTATGATTGTTGTAGTTTTGAAAATGACTATATTTCAATTGAGCAAATTGATGATCCAAATAACCCACAAATATCTTGTAATTATATTCGTTTGGGAAATACCGTTTCTTCCTCTGATGTAAGTTGGGAGATTACAGATATATATTCAAATACACAAGTTATACCTGCTAGTCAAGATGCCATTATTGATTTTGAATATGGTATATATGAGGTCTGTGCAACCTTGTCTACTACTATATGCCCGAAAACAATTTGCAGAACAGTAGAGTATACAAAACCTTTACCTATAAATGGTATTGTTGATAGAATCTTATCGGATTTTAATAGTGGTATATGTAGTCAAGTTTTTATTTGTGAAGA
This sequence comes from Saprospiraceae bacterium, assembly GCA_020630435.1. Classification (GTDB taxonomy): domain Bacteria; phylum Bacteroidota; class Bacteroidia; order Chitinophagales; family Saprospiraceae; genus JAHDBJ01. The sequence continues at coordinate 2,557 of JAHDBJ010000003.1, read as the reverse complement.
ACAGAGTTTTACCTTGACCAACATTACAACAGGAGAGTCATATGCAAAAAATACAAGTTCTTTTTCATTTGATGATATAAATTTAACTTCTGGTGAAAATTGTTTTGAAATTACAACAGCAGATTCTTTTGACGAATTTTGCATTAACACAAATGATTATGGTTGTTATTGTGATTATAATGACGATGAACTTATATTCGTTGATTTTATTGGTGATTTAGGTACCTTAATATTTCAATATATTAATGGATGGAGCGGTTCTAATTATACTTGGGAAATCAGAAATATAAGTAATCCGTTCTTTGGTGATCCTATTGATGTTCTAACAAGTAATACAGATGAATTAATTATTGACCTGAGCGTGTATGGCTTAAGTAAATTTTATATTTGTGCAGAAATAGAATCTCCCTCAACAGGATGCAGCAATAGATTATGTTATTATATGGATTTACAACCTGATTTATGTGACTTTACAGGAGAAAATTTTAGTGTAGGATGCGATACAGGAATGATTACAATTGAATATGAAATAGACCAAACTATTTATCTCCCAGAAGAAGTGAATTCCTTATTATATGCCAATTGGAGAATTCGAAATTTTGGAAATAATCCTTTCAATCTTGGAACAGCTCCTTTAATTTATTCAGATTATAATACCCATTTAGTTGATGGTGCTATTCAAATTAGCGTTCCTGAGTCAGAATTTTCTGGATTGGGACCATACTTTGAGGTAAGTATAGAATTACCTGATTATGGGGGCTATCTTTGTTCACATGAATACAAAAGTATTTTTGCATTTGATGAAACAAATTGCACATTTACAGATTTTTGTAATATAGCAGATGATGAAATAGAAGTGAATTGGGATCCGTCTGTTCTCAATATTTTTAATATTGCGTATGCTTCACCCCTAAATTTTCCTCTTAATTGGAGCATCTATGATAATGGCGGAGAAACAGGTATTTTAACTACTAACCCTATTTCGTATGATTTAGGGAATGGAAATCCTGTACAGTTAAATTCTGATGATATACATACAACGAATTCACTTAGCCCGTTTTATAATACAGGACCTTTTTATACCATTTGTGCAGAAACTTCTTGCCAAACACTTTGCATTTACACTCATTTTGATCATCCTACAGGTAATATTTCTTGTTTGTTGGATGACAACCAAATTGATTTTAGTTTTAATCAGAATAATTTATCAGCGACATTTACGCCTAATATTATAGATGAAGATCTTTCATATAGTTGGACAATATCTGATATTGGTCATTTTAGTAATGGAGATTCTCCAACGTTTTCATTCCCAACATATAATGACTATTTAGTATGTCTAGATGTCATCTCAAATATTGACCCAACGTGTACAGATAAAGTTTGTAAAATTGTAAATATTAATGAAATGCCTTCTGGAAATGACTGCCATATTATCAAAGATCTAGAATATGTTTTATTCTCTACTGATAATGACATGGGCTTATTTTTAGATTCATATGGAGAACTGGAACCTCAGTTAGACATTATTAATTATAGCGTCGATATGAAAGGGCAGATAAAGCAATATGAGAATGGTCATCCAAGTATAATAAAAGAACTTTCTAACGGAATGAAAATCTATACAGAATACCTCGATCCGAAACAAGTATTTTGTTCAAAAGTAGTAACACATCAATATCATGAAACAAAATGTGCATCTAAACTTGTAACACGTACAATAGACATCGATCAAAAAGGGATAGTGACAAAAGAGATAAAAATTCTTACTAAAGACTATAAAGATATTAAACTGGACTTTTTTGATACATATGAAGCAAAACAGTTGTCAAGTACAACATATAACCTCAAATACGATATTAATAAAGGCTGGAAGTTTAAAATCTCAAAAGGTAGATGTGAAGAGTTTATTGAAGATTTTCAGCGTTCTGAAATAATCTTAGATAAAATAGAACCAGAACGTAGACAAGGAAGAAATGGCGCAATTAATATCTCTATATATGGTCAAGAAAAAATTAAGAATTGGATAGGTTCCAAAACGTATAAATCCGAAAGAGAAGACATCAGCTCTTTGGAAGCAGGATTTTATAGTATATATCTAGAAAGTGGATTGAAAGATGTATTTTATGTTCCACATTTTGACAAATCAAAATTTAGAAGTGATACACAAGATTTCTATGAAACTTTTGATAAAACAAATATAACAATAAAACCAAATCCTATTACTGATTTCGCAGATTTACATATTAATATTGCTGCTGAGGAAGAAATTGAATTACACGTAATAGATATAACAGGAAAACATATTCAGATCATGAAAAAGAATATGGAAAAGGGAAACAATAAAATAGCTTTAGATTGTACGAGTTTGTCAGATGGTGTTTATATCTTAATATTGGAAACAAATAAAGGAATTTACACAGAAAAATTTGTAGTACTCAAATAAAATAATAAAAAGTACCTGTCAATTTGATGAATATAAAGGCAGGTACTTTTATTCTATATATATTAGTTGATATTCTATTGAAAAAAGTAATTTACTGCGTGTGTGCGTGTA
>JAHDBJ010000028.1:47067-66691 GCA_020630435.1 Saprospiraceae bacterium | reverse complement strand
ATGTATTAGATGAAGTTGGTGCAAGAGTACACTTGAAAAACATCCATGTTCCTAAACATATTGAGGAATTGGAGAAGCAAATAGAAGAATATAAAGAACGGAAAAATCAAGCTGTTAAGAATCAACAATATGAAACGGCAGCTGATCTTCGTGATGAGGAATCAAAGCTTTCCAGAAAACTTGAATTTGCTAAAGTAGAGTGGGAAGAAGAATCTAAAACGAAGCGTTATCCTGTAGATGAAGAAGATATCGCAGAAGTTGTTTCTATGATGACAGGTATTCCTGTCAAACGTGTGGCTCAAAGTGAAAGTTCTAAGTTAGTGTCAATGACCGAGGATTTACAAAAAGCTATTATTGGTCAAGATGAAGCTATCATAAAAGTTACGAAAGCCATCCAACGAAATAGAGTAGGTCTTAAAGATCCATCTAAACCAATCGGTTCATTTATATTCTTAGGGCCAACAGGTGTTGGTAAAACTGAATTAGCAAAGGCATTGGCAAGATATATTTTCGATTCAGAAGATTCATTGATTCGAATCGATATGAGCGAATATATGGAAAAATTCTCTGTCAGTCGATTGATTGGTGCACCTCCTGGATATGTTGGGTATGAAGAAGGAGGACAACTTACAGAAAAAGTTAGAAGAAAACCTTATTCTGTAATCCTTTTAGATGAGATAGAGAAAGCACATCCAGATGTCTATAATATATTGTTACAAGTGCTTGACGATGGTCAGTTGACAGATGGATTGGGTAGAAAAGTTGACTTCAAAAATACCCTTATCATTATGACTTCTAATATTGGTGTAAGAAAATTAAAGGATTTTGGTCAAGGTGTTGGTTTTGCAACTCGTGCTAGAACAGATCAAGCTGACGAGCATTCCAAAACGATTATACAAAACGCTTTAAAACGTACATTCTCACCAGAGTTTTTGAATAGGGTTGACGATGTCGTTGTATTCAATAGCCTAGCACAAGAAGATATATTTAAAATTATTGACATCACATTGAAAGATCTATACGGTCGATTAGATACCATGGGGTATAAACTTACTTTAAGTGCGGAAGCGAAAAAATTTGTTGCTGAAAAGGGATTTGATCCACAATTTGGAGCTAGACCATTACATAGAGCCATTCAAAAATATTTGGAAGATCCTTTAGCCGAATTTATTTTACAAAAAAATCCTGAAGAGGGTGCTACTTTTAAAGCCATTATGAATAAAGAAAAAGATGGCTTGAATATCACACTTACAGAAAGTAAAGATGTAAAAGAAAAATAGATTTATTATAACATTAACATTCACTAAAAGGGCTGTCTCACGATATAATTAGAGATAGCCCTTTTTTATAATTTATTATCTCAAAATTGTAACGTCTCCCTCAAATTGCACCACTTCATTATCTATATAGACAACCTCTATCACATAAGCAAAAACAGCTGAAGACATTGATTCTCCTCTATAAGTTCCATCCCATCCCTGTGAATCGTCATTTTTAGGAAGGTTATTGCCTTCATAAATCAACGTTCCCCATCGATCAAATATTCGAATAGATTTAATTTCTCTTACTGCTGAGCCCCCAAAAATTGTAAACAAATCATTATTTCCATCAGCATTGGGTGTAAAAGCATTAGGTATAAATATTGGGCGAATCTTATTTACACGCACTTGTATTGAATCTCTGGCGATACAGTTTGTCTCATCGGTAACAGTCACTGTATAGATTGTATTATCTATCGGCATTGCATTAGGATTAGGACAAGTAGTACAATCTAATGATAAAGAATCAGACCATTGATACTCTACAGGGCGACCACTAGGAAAAATATTTGTAGATATTTGAAACGATTGCCCTAGATCAATGATCGTATCCGTTTCAACATTCACAATAAGTTGGTTAGGTTCTATTATTTCAATACTATCTATAGCAATACAATCAAAAGCATCTTTTACATATACATAATATAAAGCTGCTGATAGATTTGTAAAGCTAGTTTCTTCTTGGTAATTTTTATTATTAAGACTATACTGAAAAGGAGGGACACCTCCCTCAGCTATAATATCTAGGGTTCCTGTTTCATCACCAAAACAAATAACATCTTCTTTAAGTATTTCTACAACTTGTATTTCTGGAGGTTGTACTACTTCTATTTGCCCTATAATTTCACAATCGTTTTCATCATTAACCGTTACAGTATAAATTCCAGCAAGAAGATTAAATGCAGAAGGAGTCGTCTGAGCATCTGGATCGCTCCAAGTAAATGAATAATCGCCTGTTCCTCCTACAACTATTGCTGTAGCAATTCCATCAGCTTCTCCGAAACAAGAAACATCTACCGAATCCGTAGAAATTTCTAAGGGTGGTGGCGGTTCAACTTCAAAAGTAAAATGACCAAAACAACCATTTGCATCCCTAACATCAATTTCAAAACTTCCAGAAGCAATACTAAACAAAGAGCTCTCATCTTGGAAGCCTTGTCCATCATTCCAATCAAATTCATATGGTGGCAAACCATTGTCAATGTTCAACACAATAGAACCATCATTAAATCCAAAACAGGAAGGGTTGGTCTTGGCTTCAACAGTTGGATCTAGTATCAATTCTAACTCTTTTACTTCTAGTTCCATTGGAATTTGACAATTATTAGCATCTTGAACAGTTACCTCATACATTCCTATAGCTAATCCTCTTCTAATATTATTTGGCTGCATTACTTGACCATCGTACCAGATAAACTCATAAGGAGGTGTGCCTCCACTAACATTAAGTTCAATCTCACCATCTTGTCCACCCTCACAAGTTGCTAGTCTTAAGATAGTATCAATTTCAGTCTTCGGAGGACCATCAACAGTATAATTCAGTACTTCTTCGCAAAACTGATCCGATATAGTCACTTGGTAATTGCCCTGCCCAATATTAGTGAGTTCAGCGTTCGTCGTACTATCTTGCCACAAAAATGCTAAAGGAGGAAAATTAGTGCTAGCCATTACATCTATCCGTCCATCCATATCCTCACTACATTCTACATCTTCAATATCAGCAATTGCTGTGATTTTATTATCTGTCTCACAACAAGGATTAACTATTATAGTCTGAACAGTAGTTATCCTACACCCCAAGTCATTTTCTACAACTAACGCTATTGTCTTTTCTCCAGGAGAATCAAAGATTACGGTATGTGGTCCTCTAGATTTAGCAGAAGAAATATCCGCTCCAACGCCAAAGCTCCAGAGCCAACTAACAATATTTGAAACACCACCACTAGAATTATCTGTAAACACAACTGGTTGCCCTCCACATATTTCATCGGTAGATGTCCTAAAATCAGCCTCAGGGCCTTGAAATTCGCCTGTCCCTCCAAACTCTATTGAAAATCCATTGCCTGTTGAAGTAAAATTATTAATTAATAATCCATAACTACGCCCTTCTATCATTTGTAATGGGCTTAACCAATTGTCATTACCACCTCCACAACCCGGATTTTCAATATCTCCAGAAGCATTCTCTCTTAAACCTGTAGCCCCCATACAAGGGCTTGTAGGCTCACGTAATTCCCCAGCAGCCATGCATTTTACCAAAACCTTTCCATTACAATTACTAATACCATTAGACAACTCATAGATTGCAAAATCTAAATCGTCATTGGGGTTGTTAGGAGTCAGTATAAATGTAAGCGACCCTGTATTTTTAGCCGTCCATTTAAACCATGTAGAATTAGATTCCGAAGGTCCTGATGTTCCCAAACAACTATTCGGTGCTTCATCATTATCATTTCCAGCACCTACCACACTTTGTATAGTAAAAGAAGATTTATCACATAGTAAAGACCCTGAAATACAATCCGAATCTGGTTCGGCAGGTGTGAAATAATTTTTTATACAAATTTGAAATGTCCCAACGCTGTTTCTACCTCCTCTTACTCGAAAACGATATAATTGTCCTAGTATTAATCCGCCTTTATATAATTCTACTATATCCCCACTATTATTATCCGAACAAGCCCTCTCGTTCAATACTGTACAATCTCCTCTATAAAAAGCAATTTCAGGCCTTTTGAGTGTACCCCCGTTAATTCCTGAAGCATCCCCATTTATAATTATTGTTACGTCTGTTGCCAATGCAATAAACTCAAACCAAACATCATTGCTATTCCCTGAAAAACAAGTCGAAGCACTAAATTGGGAATCTCCTGTATTTTGATTATTAAATTCACCTAATTCAGAACAATAATCTAAAACGTTTTCTAATCGAAACGCACTACCACACTCGTCGTACGGATTTTGTGCATATAAACTAACGAGACTCAATAATAGCATACAACATAATAAGGGGTAAAACTTCATTTAAATTATTTTTATAAAATGATTATCTCGAAATAAGATACTCTTTTTGTAAGATTCTATTTTAAATAACAATGTTTCTTTTCAAAGGTAACGAATAAAAAAAGTGTTTTGTTTGTATATTGAATTAAATTTAATATAATAAAATTAATACTCGATTTATAACTTTGGATAATCATATTAATAACAAATACCTCTACTATGCCTTTCAAGATAGAAATACTCCGCTTATTCTTATAAAAAACTTTAGAGTATACAATTATGTAAAAGCTAAAGCAATGTAATTAGGTATAATGTAAACTATTTCATTTTATAGGAATCCCCCTATACCAATCAGGATCAAGTGACACAAAACAGTAGTAAAAACGAAAAGTAGTGCATTGAAAAAATCAAATGTTTGAACAAATATCCTTTTCATCGTAAAATCTTGTTTATCCAACATCTTTTCTATACATGATTATACGTATTTTTTTCCTTGCATAGAGTGAGCAGTTTCTTTATACAAAAAATCTACTAAGACCACCAATTTCGTAAAAGAATGTTAAAAAGTGTTAAAAACTAACAATTTAGTTCATTAACTAAAAAATTAGTTGATTAAACTAATTTTTTAGTTATCTTTGTACAAACAATTATAGTCATGCAGAAACTAACTAAGAAAGAGGAGCAAATCATGCAGGTGCTTTGGAATTTAGAAAAAGCATTCGTTAAGGAAATCATAGCTGAATTACCAGAACCTAAACCACATTATAATACAGTAGCCACTATTATTAGAATTCTTAAAGACAAAGGTTTTATAGATTATCATAGTTTTGGCAATACTTATCAGTATTATCCTGTGGTAAAAAAAAATGATTATCAACAACAAACTGTAAATGAAGTTATCAGCAATTACTTTGATAACTCCTACGTTAAAATGGTAACTTATTTCGCCAAAAAAGATAAGATTAGTCAATCTGAATTAGAAGATATTCTTGAAATGATAAAAAAACAAAACTAATGATTCCATACATTTTGCACATGGCGATCCTTATCGCTGTTTTCTATCTGTTTCATATTCTATTAATTAAAAGAGAAACTTTTTTCAACGTTAATAGAGTCCTATTGATTGGTTATATCGCTATGGCTATTTCACTACCAATAATAACGATACCAGCTGGTTGGTCCCTACATAATCATCTTCAAACGGCTTATGCTAGTCTTGATGAAGAAATATCACCTACACCGTCTACAAGTATACAACAAGAAAAGATATCGAGTATAAAAGCTAAAAAAAATAGTGAGAATGGAACTGATTTGACCCAAGGTGGGATACTTGAACAAGCAAAAAAACAAGACCCTTACAAACTATGGCAAATCGCATCAAACTTACCACTTTCTACCATAATGAAATACATTTATCTCATAGGACTATTCGTCTTTGGAATGAATTTCATCATACAGTTTTTGACACTTTTGTATAAGTCTATACGTACTGAAGCTATAAAAGATAAAAATGTAAATATTATTGAAGTAGATGAAAATATTTCTCCTTTTTCCTTTTGGAATAATATTTTTATTAATCCAACACTCTATGATTGGGAGACATATAATCAAATACTAAACCACGAAAAAATACATATAAATCAAAAACACAGCATTGATATTCTAATAGCAGAATTGTTCCTCATTATTCAATGGTTTAATCCTTTTGCATGGCTATACCGAAAAACCATTGAAACAAATCTTGAATATCTCACCGATGAAAGCATGATTAAAGACGGTGTAGACAAAAAGGTTTATCAAGTCAATTTATTAAAAGTCGCTGTTCCTAATTTTCCAATGGGTCTAGCAACAAATTACAATCAATCTGTTTTAAAAAATAGAATAAAAATGATGAATTCAAAAAAATCTTCTATCAGCTGTAGCTGGAAATATATACTGCTTCTACCGCTTGTTGCACTTACGATGATTAGTTTTAATGATATTCATAGTTCAACCGCTCTCGTAGAAAATACTGAAAAGAAAAGCGAATCACTAACTGTAAAACCTGAAAAGAAAGAAACAAAAAAACGAATTGCTAAAAACGAAAAAATAAAATCCAATATACAAGAAACTACACAAACAACGAAAACAGAACTAACGAAACCGCAATCGATTGATAAAACTAATCTTACCGTAATCAAACCGACACAAAACAATGCTATCGAAAATAGTATTAGTGAAGTTCCAAACAAACTTCCTGAAATAAGAACCACTTTACCCGATAATTCACCTCAAATAAAAGTACCTAGCCCAGAGGTTAAACGCAAAATCATCAATCAAAAACCTTCTGAAGCGAACAAGAAATTAGTTTCAAATACGGGAAAAAACAAGTCGAAAAAATCTTGTTCTCCTACAAAAGATACCAATAAGAAAAAATCTTGTTCCTCCAATAAATTGCGTTCTGGCGAATGGATTGGTGAGCTAGTTGGCAACGAAGTATGTATTCGTATGCATTATTCATCGAGTTCTTCTTATGGAAATTGTAATTCGATGTGGAATAGTGATAAATGTTTTAAAAAATCAGCATTTGATAATATTCCTAAAGGAAATACGCCTAAAGATTTCAACCTAGTAAGAGATGCTGGTACCGTAACTTTTAATGGTGCTTTTCAAAATAATGAGGCGGAAGGAACTTTTAAGTTTGCGTCCAATAATGCTTTTAAAAATTACCTTGATGAACAAGACATTAGTATAAAAGAAAGTGATATGTTTTTCTTATTTATGACTGATATTAATAAGGAGTATATCAACTATTTAAAAAAGTCAGGTTTTAATCCTACAAGCAAGTCGATAAAACAATTCGCCATTCATGGTATCGATAGAGATGAATTAGAAGATTATACCCGTACTTTTAAAAAATTAAATAATAAAAGTATTGATGCAAAAGATTTAATCAACTTTAAAATTCATGGTATAGATGCCGAAACCATCAATGAATTTCACGCACTTGGTTATGATGATTTAAGGGCTAAGGACATTGTTGAAGTCGCTATTCATGGTATTACCCCTGATTACGTAAAATCTATCAAAGACGCTGGACTTGAAGATCTTTCTATTCGACAAATTGTTGAATTCGCTATTCATGGTATTCGTCCAAATTATATTAAATCATTTAGGGAAAATGGACTTGAAGATATTTCTCACAGAGATATTATCAATGCAGGAATACATGGGGTTAATCCCAATTTGGTGAAAACTATAAAAGATAGTGGATTCGAGGATATATCAATGCGACAAATTACAGAATTTGCCATTCATGGTGTTAGCGCCAATTATATCAAAGGCATGAAAGATTTAGGCTATGACGATATTAGTTGTAGAGATATTGTCAATGCCAAAATTCATGGGGTTAATCCGAAGTATATAAAAGCCTTTAAAGACGCTGGTTTAAAAGATATGGATATGAATGACATTATTCAATTTGCCATTCATGGTATTGATGCAGATTATGTCGAAGCCTTCAAAGAAGCTGGATTTAAAAACTTTTCTAACAGAGATATTATCCAAGCAGGTATTCATGGAGTTACGCCAACCTATATTGAACGGATTGTAGACTTAGGTTTTAAAGATGTTTCTATCAGAGATTTCATCAATGCTAAAATACATGGTGTTTCTGCTAGTTATATCAAAAGAGCTAGAGAAAAAGGCTTCAAATCCAATGATCTCGATAAATATGTTGATTTAAAAATCAACGCTAGCTCTTGGTAGAATTCCAATACAAATTATTAATGATCACAAAATAAATTGTCTCTCACGATTTTGAGACAAAAAAGAATATACTATTCACTTAGTTTATTCCTCAAACCTCTATGTGAGAGGTATTTTTTTATAAAAAAATTTGAATTAAATGAAATATATATTCAATTTGATATTGCTTTTTATTCTATTGACAGCTTGTAACAGTAATAAAGTAATTACATCTTCGAATACTCAAAAAACAATATCCTCCAATAGTGAATTAGCAAGTTTAAGGCTAGGAGATAATTATTGGGATAAAGTCTGGACAATAAATCCAGAATTAAATCCCGATACTTGGTATGTAAGACCCAAACTCAATGAGTCTATTCGGGCAACTTTTATCACAGATATAGATTCTATATTTTTTGATGTTTATAGAAATCAGGTTTATGACTTTGATGTTATTTTAAAAGATGGTAAAAAAGCCCGAACTCGAATTAAAGGTGTAGGTGAAAAAGCGCAATTTAGTCCAGCGTACCAAAAAGAGAATAGGCATAAAACTATCATAGAAATTCCAGAAGTATACGAATTGATAAATATAGTATTTGCATTAACACCAATAGCAGATGAAAAGAAAGGTCAACTTGTCATGAAAGATATTGCTTATCTTGACGAAGTAAAAGACTGGTTTGGAGCTCATCAAGATCATAAGGCTGTCCAAATAATAGATAACACAATACGTAAGCAATTCAATATGTATTTTAGTTTAAAAATGGATGCCTATATTTATAAATTTGATGGTGATGAGATTGTATCAAAAGGAATATATAATAACATTGCTTATCAAATAGGCGAGAGTCAAATATCTTCTGTCCTTCTTGAAGCTTTAGAAGATTTTAGTAAAGTCTCAAATTTTAAAGAATTTTATCGTGCTCACTTAAGCTTTTATTCCAGTCAAATAAGTTATTATGAAGATGAGATTAATATTGCCAATATGCAGTCTTGGCTCAATAAAAATTTTCCTAAAACAAAATATGATTGCTTTAAAGTGATTTTTTCACCACTTGTTTCTTGGAATCAATCCGCAGCTTGGTTTGAAAATGATGGATTTAAAGAAGCTCAAGCTCATGTAAACTTTCCTTATCCTAGAAAATCTAATAAAACAAGAACAAAACAAGAAAATATTTTACACGATGGTGAAATTCTTTTTACAGAATTTAATCATGCTTTTATAAATCCTGAAGCAGAACAATATTTTAACCTTCAAGTATTCCATGATGCATTTGCTAATATTTCGTTCTGGGCTGAAAAAGATGGTGTAGCAGAAAAACACTATGGCTCTTCTCAATCAATATTTAACGAAATGATGAATTGGGCTTTGGTTAGTTTATATTTGATAGATAATGCGCCACAAAAAAGTGCTCAAAAATTAATCAAAGGAATTGAAAACTGGCAAACATCAAGAAGAGGGTTCACTCATTTTCAAGCCTTTAATCAAAATCTAATCAAATTATATACTACAAAATCTTCTGGTACGACAGTAGCGGACTTATATCCTTCAATTTTAGATTGGGCTAAAGAATTTAAAGACAATAATAGCAAAAAATAAAACCCAAATACAACAAATGTATAGACTTCTATTTAAAAAGAATCCACAAATCATTTTTTTCAAAATATCAATACATTTTTATATTCAGTCTTAATGCATTATTGGTTTTTTAGTCACTTTTTAAGGAGACTTAAACTTGTTTCAAAACGAATCATGCCTTAGTTTTAGCATCCTTTTATGCTCCTAGCCTTTTGCGTAATAAGCCTAAGCGAATTTCAACAAAGGTTGTTTTTGTAAGATTTATCGCTAGACATAGAAGATATAAAGTAAAACAAAAGCTGTTTTTTTAGGATAAAAATAAATACATGAATTAATTTAAATATGGTAGCATCCTGTTTAGTTCAAAAGTATAGATTGATTTTTTGTTAAAATTGTTTGTTTATCGAAGAATAATAAATGCTTATCGATTTTAACAGTCAATTGCTAGTATAAAAGTGCAACTTTGCAGTATTCTTTTTGTCTTTACTGTTTGTATGTTTTTTCTGACCTAAACACACATCACAATGGTAAAGTCAACACTAAGAATTGCATTTATTCTTACTATACTATCCTACAATCAACACAAAGAGACAGAAGTCGATCATTTTGATCCAATAATTACGAATTGCATTACCAGATCCCAATGAGTTTATAGGGAAGCATAAACGTAAAGTGATAGTACTTGGTACTTTCCATTTTGTAAATCTTGGTCTTAATCTATAAACCCAAATTTGAATTTGATATTATCACCCCTAAAAGACAACAGAAGTTAGAAGAACTTCTGAATAAAATTGCCGTATATAAACCTACAAAGATATTAGTAGAGAGAAATCAGATTAAATATGATAGCAAGTAAATAAACCTAAAAAAGGATATAATAATTTTTGTTAAACCTTTGATAGTCAGTAGTTATTTTTCAGGTAATTATTTCAAATAAAATGTTCACATACTTATTTATAAGCAAGATTATAAGAGGTCTATACAAGGCGATTTTGGTTTGAAAGAAAAAATTCAATGAATTAAATGTGCTGCCTCTGTGAAAGTAGTTCAAACTTTAGTTGATCATTTTATTTTTCTCAATCCTACTAAGCAAATCAATATTTAAAACTTTAAAACAATCGAAATTTCATAATGAGAAATATAATCATTCCATTCCTATGCGTTCTTTTATCTTTTTTTGGCTACAGCCAAAAAATCGATCCACTCAAAAAACAACTAAAAGCTAGTCGTATTGACACCGACATTAAAATTGATGGTGTACTAGACGAAGCAGCTTGGGCAGATGCAGCAATTGCAACAGATTTTATTACCTTAGACCCTACCCCTAATCTAAGTCCAGAACAAAAAACAAAAGTACGAGTACTCTACGACAATAGTGCTATATATGTGGGCGCCTACATGATAGAAGTTTCCTCCGATAGCGTCATGGTTGAATTAGCGCAAAGAGATAATTTTGGAAATGCCGACTGGTTTGGAATTTTCCTCAATCCTTATGGAGATGGTATCAATGGTGTAAGTTTCCTCATCTCGGCTACTGGCGGACAGTTTGATGCAGTCTACTCAACCCGTGGAGAAGATTCAAGCTGGGATGCTGTGTGGGATAATGCCGTCACAATAACAGATGACGGCTGGTATGCTGAACTTAAAATTCCCTACTCTGCTATACGGTTTCCCGACCAAAAAGAACAAGTATGGGGACTCAATTTTGGTAGAATGCAACGAAGAACAGGCGTTAAATCCTTTTGGAGTAAAATAGATCCTAAGGTTGATGGTTTCCTTAATCAGTTTGGGCAGCTTTCTAATATTCAAAATATTAAATCTCCACTAAGACTTTCCGCTACACCTTATTTATCGGGATATGTTGAAAACTTTAGGGATAAAAATGCCGACCCTAAAAATAGTACTGGATATTCTTATAGTGCAGGGATGGATGTCAAATACGGTATCTCTGATGCTTTTACCTTAGATATGACACTTATTCCTGACTTCGGACAAGTACAGTCTGATGATCAAGTCCTCAACCTTTCGCCTTTTGAGGTTCGTTTTAACGAAAATCGTCCCTTCTTTACAGAAGGTACAGAACTCTTTGATAAATTCTCCTTTAATAACGGAAATATGTTCTACTCTAGGAGAATTGGAGGGCGGCCAATTGGCTATTGGGACGTCGAAACCAACGATAATGAAGAAATCACTGAAAACCCACAAGAAACGCAACTCTACAATGCCACGAAAATCTCAGGACGTACTACCAAAGGACTAGGCATAGGTCTACTCAATGCTGTAGGAGCAGAAATGGAAGCAACTATTGAAAATACCGTTACAGGTGAAGAAAGAACGGTTCGAACAGCTCCCTTAACCAATTACAATGTCCTTGTATTTGATCAAAATCTCAAAAATAATTCTTACATCACTTTTATGAATACCAATGTATGGCGAAGTGGTAGTGAATATTATGACTCTAATGTTTCGGGTACAACTTTCAAACTGAGAAATAAGAAAAATTCTTATGCCATTTCTGGTACGGCTGCTCTAAGCCAAGAATACTTTTCCAATGAACAAGATCAATATGGTTATACCTATAATATTAGTTTAGAAAAAACGAGTGGCTTATTCAATTGGGAAATAGAATATATTGAAATGGACGATAAATTCAATCCCAATGACTTTGGTTTCCTAAATAGAGCCAACCGTCGTGAAATCGGTTTTTTCGCTAATCGCCAATTTACAAAACCTTTTTGGTCCTTCAATAGAGCAAATGTTTGGGCTGGTGTTTCCTATAATAGACTCCATACTCCCAATACCTTCACAGAAGTTGAAATGAATATTGGATTTTGGGCACAAACCAAAAGTCAATGGAATATAAATGCTTGGGTTTTCGCCAAGCCTACCAATAACTACGACTATTTTGAACCAAGATATGATGGTCGTTATTTTATTGTTCCTGCTTTTATAAATACGGGGTTTTGGGTAGGTTCAGATAGAAGAAAAAAACTAAGTGTTGGATTAAATGCAAACGTATATAATGTAAATGAGAAAGGTCGCCATGGGTTCAATTGGTCAATAACTCCTCGATACCGATTTAGCAATAAATTTAACATGAGCTGGAATTTTAGAGGGAATAAAAATTTTGTAGACACTGGTTTTGTAGATTTTGATGAAAGTGATAATAGTATTTTCGGTCGTAGAACGCTTACAGGAATCACCAATATCGTCAACGCTAATTATATCTTCACTCCACAAATGAGTTTAACATTCCGTCTAAGACACAATTGGACAAAAGTAGTTAACAACGATTCTTTCTATCTCTTAGAAGAAGACGGTACACTTGGTAATACCGATTTTACAGGCAACTATGATTGGAATTTTAATGCCTTTAACATCGACATGGTCTATTCTTGGCGATTTGCTCCAGGTAGTGATATTTTTATTGTTTGGAAAAATGCTATTCTAGATTATGGGGATGACGCTAGTATTAATTATGGTGATTTGAGGTATTTTGACAATATCAAAGGGCTTTTCGATTTACCTCAAACCAATAGCCTTTCCATTCGAGTTGTTTATTATTTAGATTATTTAAATTTGAAAAAGAAAAAATAATTTTTCCCTGATCTTATATTTTATTCTAAAATATTCCGAAGTGCATAATGCTTGAATACATTATGCACTTCGTTTTATTATCTTCAAAAAAAAGAATCCCCTAACAATTTAAAAAGTAACACCAATTCTATTTTTTTAGAAAAAGAAAATTTATAGTTTTGCGTTTTGTTATAAACTAAATCAAAATTGGTATAGTTTTTAATAAATATAAAGAGAAAAACTAAAGTATATTTTGCAGCAACTTGATAGGAGTAGCTCAAAGTAAATATTCATACATAGTACCAATATCCATAAATCTCGCAAATCCGTACTATACTTTATTATCCAATAAAGGCGAGTAGGAAAAATTTAACTATAAAAAATACAATGGCAAAAAATTTATTAATTGTTGAGTCCCCTGCCAAAGCAAAAACCATTGAAAAAATACTAGGAAGCAGTTTCAAAGTCAAATCAAGTTTCGGTCATATTAGAGATTTGGACAAAGGCAAAGACGCTGTCGATATTGAAAATGGGTTCAAACCCAAATACAAAGTTTCAGACGACAAATCTAAGGTTGTTAAAGATTTAAAAGAATGGACAAAAAAGGTAGATGAAGTTTGGCTCGCTACGGATGAGGATCGAGAAGGAGAAGCCATTTCTTGGCATCTCTGCAAAGTCTTAGGGCTAGATGAAGCCTCTACAAAACGAATCGTTTTTAGAGAAATTACAAAACCCGCCATCCAAGCAGCTATTCAAAATCCTAGAACCGTTGACATCAACCTTGTCAATGCACAACAAGCAAGAAGAATATTAGACAGGCTTGTTGGTTTTGAGTTATCAGAAACACTATGGCGAAAAATCAAAGGTCAACTTTCAGCAGGTCGTGTACAATCCGTTGCAGTAAAACTAATCGTAGAACGAGAACGACAAATCCAAGAATTCAATGCAAAACCGTTCTTTAAGGTTGCTGCTGTTTTTGATGTTTTAAACAAGCAAGGTAAAAAAGTAGCACTATCCGCCGAATTGCCTCATAAATTCGATATTGAAGGAGATGCTCAATCATTTCTAGAGAAATGCAAAAGTGCCGCTTTTAATATCAGCGATATTTCAACTAAACCGCTAAAACGTAAACCGACTGCTCCTTTTACAACGTCTACTTTACAACAAGAAGCCAGTCGTAAACTAGGCTTCGCTGTTAAGCGAACCATGATCAACGCTCAAAAATTATATGAGCAAGGATTCATAACTTATATGCGTACTGACTCTACCAATTTGAGTGAAGTAGCTCTAGGAGCAATTGCCAATGAAATAGAACATAAATACGGTAAAGAATACGTTCAAACTAGACGATTCAAAGGAAAGAAAAATCTAGCCCAAGAAGCACACGAAGCCATTCGACCAACATATATTGATCGGATGGAAGTAACCAGTGATCGGGATCAACAACGGTTGTACGAACTAATCTGGAAGAGAACTATCGCTTCTCAAATGGCAGATGCTGTCCTTGAAAAAACAACCGTCAAAATTGATATTTCAACCATTCCAAGCGAATACCTTAAAGCAGAAGGAGAAGTCTTAACGTTTGATGGCTTTTTAAAAGTATATCTAGCATCAACAGACGACGACGATGAAGAAGAGGCCAAAGGCATACTGCCTCCTTTAAAAATAGGACAAAGCCTTGCCCTCGACGAGATGAAAGCTACGGAACGATTTACTCGTCCACCTGCTCGTTATTCAGAAGCTGCTTTGGTTAAAAAAATGGAAGAATTAGGCATTGGTCGTCCTTCGACCTATGCGCCTACCATCAGCAAAATTACAGAAGCTTCTAGAGGATATGTAACGGTAGAAAGCAAAGAGGGGCAAGAAAGAGCTTATAAAATATTATCGCTTAAAAAAGGAAAAATCAGTCAAAAAACCGCCACCGAAAGAACAGGAGCTGTAAAGAATCGCCTTTTTGCAAGTGATTTAGGAATGGTCGTTAGTGACTTTCTAGAAGAGCACTTCGATAATATTATGAACTATAAATTCACAGCAACAATAGAGGAAGAATTTGACGACATCGCAGAAGGAAAATTGCAATGGTCAAATATGCTGGGTAAATTTTACCAGCCTTTCCACAAAAAAATTGAAGATACACTCGAAAATGCAGAAAGAGCATCGGGCGAAAGAATATTGGGCAAAGACCCTGCATCAGGGCGTACCGTCTTAGTGCGTCTTTCTCGATTTGGGCGTCCTGTGCTACAAATTGGTACTTCAGAAGAATTAGAAGAAGGTGAAAAGCCGAAATATGCCAATCTCAGTCCCAAGCATTCCATGACGGATATTGTTCTTGAAGAGGCTTTAGAAGCCTTTAAATTGCCTAGAAAATTACCAAATTATGACGGGCTAGAAGTCAGTATCGCATCAGGACGATTTGGCCCTTATATTAAATTTGGTGAGAAATTCATTTCTATTCCTAGAGCGGAAGATCCTCTAGAATTGTCTATGGATAGAGCCATCGAATTAATCGAAGAGCGTAAGAAAGCCGATGCACCTGTTTTATCGTATAAAGGCAAACCCGTTACTCAAGGGAAAGGGCGCTTTGGACCATTCTTGAAATGGGATGGTTTGTTTGTCAATATTCCCAAACGCTACGATCCTGAAAATCTCACGCAAGATGAAATGATCAGTTTGATAGAGGCAAAAGTCGAAAAAGAAGCCAACCGCTACGTTCATCGCTGGGATGATTTGGATCTAAGTGTCCAAAATGGTAGATGGGGACCATTTGTCAAATGGAAGAAGAAAAATATTTCTATTCCTAAAAACGACGATGGCAAACGGGTTACTTCCGAAGAAGCCGCCGAAATGGAGCTGGAATATTTCAAAAAACTCGTCTTAGCAGAATACCCTACCGCTTTTGATAAACCTAAGAAAAAAACAAAAGCGAAGGCTAAAAAATAAAATTTATTAAAAACGTCCTATTTGAAAAAGTAGGGCGTTTTTTTATGACCGACTTCTCCCCTTTTACCTTAATTCCAATATTTAATTGCTTAATCTATATTTTATTTTTTTGACAAAAAAAATATTGTCAACTATTGATATTTAAATTCTTTTTATCTATTTTTGTTTTGACAAAATATTTATTGTTAAAATTAAAACATGAAAAATATTGTAGGACAGACCCCTAGAGGTAAAGATTTTTTCAAACGAAATCACATCATCAATAAGACGTACAGAAGACTAGATGCAGGCAATCATTTATTCCTTTCTGCTCCTCGTAGAGCAGGAAAAACTTCAATCATGCGTTTTTTGGAAGATGCCCCTAATCATGGATATGCCTTCATTTATGCAAATACTGAAGACATCCAAGACGCTGAAGATTTCTTCAAACTCGTATCTGAAAAACTAGTCAATAGTACAGCATTAGTAGAAATGATCAAAGCCTCCAAAGACTCTAAAAATGTTTTTGCCCAGTTTATTGACAAGTTTAATAAAATAAAACTTGGCGCATTAGAAGTCGAGTTTAATGGAAAAAAACCATCAAATTATAAAACCGAGTTGAGTGAATTGCTAAAGAAATTGGATACCGATAAATTCAAAATCATCATCATGCTTGATGAGTTTCCCGTAACGATTGAAAACATCAAAAACACCCAAGATGAGCAAGCCGCAATTAACTTCTTACAAGCCAATCGTAATCTAAGACAAGAAGCTAGTAGAGGCATCCAATTCATTTATACAGGTTCTATTGGTTTGCCAACCATCGCAGGACGCTTAAAAGCCACTTCTACACTCAATGACTTGAATACCGTTGAAATCCCGCCCTTATCAAGGGATGAAGCAACGCTATTTGCACAAAAAATCCTAGACCATTACGATATTAAGTATGAGCTAGATGCTATAAAGTATTTACTAGAAAAACTACAATGGTTAATGCCTTTTTACATTCAGCTCGTACTTCAAGTTCTTATTGATGAAGCCTTCGAATCCGATAAGACAATTGATATAAAAGCCATTGATAAAGCTATCCAAAAATCTAGTTCACATCGTTCGAATTTATATTTTGAAAATTATTGGACAAGACTAGAAAAATCGCTTTCTCGACCCGATATATATATTGCTCAAGATATCCTTAGATCAATTGCTCAACAGAGTGAAGTACCGAAAGGAAATCTTGGTAGCTCAAATCAAACCAAAGGCATCTTAGAAATGCTCGAAATCGACGGTTATATTAATTTATTTGAAGGAAAATACAGATTCAACTCCCCTATTCTAAGAGATTGGTGGAAAAAATACGCTTAAAACTCAATGTTTATGTCTCATAGACCACTAGTCGCCCAAATATATAATCCACAAAATCAAAGCAAAGAAGATTTGATTGAAAACTTTGTGGTGCGTCTGAAAACATTCAAATTATTGTTCAAGGACATTGCCTCTTCCGAGATGCAAACGCCTGAACAACACTATATGATCGTTGCGAAACGGGGTATGGGTAAAACGACTCTACTACTTCGACTGGCTTACGAGGTTGAAAACAACGCAAAACTCAACGATTGGCTTCTTCCAATTATCTTCAATGAGGAAGAATACAGTATTCGAAAATTATATAAATTTTGGAGACGAATAGCCGAACTATTGGAAGATAAAGACAATGCCTTCTATGGTATTTCAGAGGAAATGGAAACCCTCTCTACACAGCTTAAAGATGATGATGCATATGAAAGAGCTCTTTTTGAACTTTTGAGTACAGCCCTAGCAACACATCAAAAAAAGATTATTCTTTTTATTGATAATATCGGTGATATGTTTTCTAAGTTTAGTAAACATGAAGCCCAGCGGCTCAGAAAAATACTACAAACCTCCGCTGATATACGCATCTTTGCCGCCTCCTCCAAAACGACCGAGACCTTCTTCGAATACAATCATCCTTTTTATGATTTTTTTAAAATTCAAGAACTTAAAGGACTAAGTAAAAAAGAAACCGATGATATACTATTACAACTCGGAAAAGCATACCAGCAAACAGATAGAATAAAGGATATTTTAAAGACCCAAAAAGGACGGGTAGAATCCCTTCGACGATTGACGGGAGGCGTCATACGAACCGTCGTCTTGTTGTTTGAAATTTTTGTAGATCAAAAAAATGGCAGCGCATTTACCGATCTAGAATCTATATTAGACCGAGTTACGCCCTTATACAAACACCGCATGGATGATCTGCCCAGCAACCAACAGGAAATCGTAGAAGCCATCGCTCTAGGATGGGACGCCATGAGCGTAAAAGAAATTCGGCAAAGTACTCGACTTGAAAGTAAGATCATCTCGGCACAACTCAACTCCCTTGTAAACAACGACCTTATCACTCGAATACCAACTACGACCAAAAACCATCTTTATCAAATCAGCGAACGCTTTTTCAATATCTGGTACTTAATGCGAAACGGGAATAGAGGAGATAAAAACAGGGTACTTTGGCTAATCCGCTTCCTAGAAGAATGGTGTGATGAAACAGAGATTGTAACCCGTACCAAGAAACACATCAAAGCACTAAAAGCGGGCAGTTATCATACAGAAGGAGGTTATTATATGACACAAGCGCTAGCCTCAACCAAACATCTTCCAACAAAAATACAAGATGAACTAATAAAAGAAACTCGGCATTTTTTAAGTCAGAAAAACAGCGACCTATTAACGCATTTATCTAAATCTGATAACGAACTCTTAGAAGAAGCACTAACATATATTGATGAAGATAAATATGCTAAAGCCCTAAAAATAATCGAAAAGGCCAAGGAAGTCTTTCCTTTTTATAAAGGGCTATGTTACCATAATTTAGAAAATCATCAGAAAGCAGAAAAATACTACCTTCTAGCTACTGAGAAAGGATATTTAGGTGCTATTTATAATCTAGCAATTTTATATGAAAATGAATTTAAAGACTATAAAAAAGCAGAAAAATATTATTTACTAGCAATCGAAAAAGGACATATAAATGCTCTTTATAATCTAGCAATTTTATATGAAAATGAATTTAAAGACTTCAAAAAAGCTGAAAAATATTATCTATTAGCTATCGAAAAAGGGGATATTAATGCTCTTTATAATCTAGCAATTTTATATGAAGAAGAATTTAAAGACTTCAAAAAAGCTGAAAAATATTATCTTCTTGCTATTGAAAAAGGACAGATTAATGCATTAAATAATCTAGCAGATTTATATCAAAATAAATTTAAGGATTTTAAAAGAGCAGAAAAATATTATCTGTTAGCTATTGAAAAAGGTCATATTGATGCTCTCAATAATCTAGCTAATTTATATCACAATGAATTTAAAAACTTCAAAAAAGCTGAAAAATATTATCTCCTAGCTATTAAAAAAGGACATATAAATGCTCTTTATAATCTAGCAATTTTATATGAAAACGAATTTAAAGACTTCCAAA
>JAHDBJ010000028.1:0-46967 GCA_020630435.1 Saprospiraceae bacterium | reverse complement strand
GAATTTAAAGACTTCCAAAAAGCAGAAAAATATTATCTATTAGCTATCGAAAAAGGGGATATTAATGCTCTTTATAATCTAGCAATTTTATATAAAAATGAATTTAAAGACTTCCAAAAAGCAGAAAAATATTATCTATTAGCTATCGAAAAAGAAGAGATTAATGCTCTTTATAATCTAGCAATTTTATATGAAAACGAATTTAAAGACTTCCAAAAAGCAGAAAAGTATTATCTATTAGCTATTAAGAAAGAAGATATTGATGCTCTAAATAATCTAGCGAATTTATATCATAATAAATTTAAGGACTTCAAAAAAGCAGAAAAATATTATCTACTAGCCATCGAAAAAGGAAATATTAATGCCCTTAATAACATTGCTGAACTTTACTACAAAAAAAATAATCTTAAAAAAACGAAGGAATACCTTTTGAAAGGTATCGAAAAAGGAGATTCTAATGCTATAATAAACCTTGCAAATATTTATGCAAGAAATAAAGACTTCAAAAATGCTGAAAAATATTATCTATTAGGCATTGAAAAAGAAAATATTAATGCTCTAAATGGATTAGCCTATCTATATTTCCAGCAATATCAAAATCCTAAAAAAGCCTTAGAGTTAGCGATTGAGGCAAAGCAAAAAGATACTAATAGTCTATATGTCAATCATACACTAGCCTGTATTTACCTATGGCAAAATGAATTTGAGCAATCAACAACATTAGCCCAATCGTTTTTATACGAAGACATTTGTATCACTAATGATAATGGAGAATGGCATCTTTATTTTCTATTGCTTCTAGCAAAGTCGCAGTATACCTTTTTATATGATTATTTCAATACTCCCCAAGCGGAAGAGCTGCAAATCAAAGATCGTTTGAAGCCTATTTATTATGCTTTGATGTACTATATGCAAGATAAATATCCTAATGAATATCTTCGTATGGGCGATGAGCTCAAAGAAACGGTGGAAGAGATTATTGATAAGGTGGAAGAAATGAGACTAGCTTATGCGCTTTAAGTTTTGGTTTTCACAAAAAAGATAAGACTGTTTGGAGTTGCTAAAAAGCACAGCTATTCTCGCTTTGAAATAAAAAGAATATTATAAAATGTATTTTGTTTGAAAAGTGATAATAATTGGCTTTTTTTTGTCGCAAAAAAGCAATTTCCAAAATTTTGACCGACCCAAAGGGGAGAATTTTTTAAGTTTTTGCAGCGATAGCAAAAAAATTTAAAAAATCTAGGTCAAAAGTTTTGAGAAATATGCGGTTTCGACGGCATTTTGGTTCTTTTTTGCTGGAAAAAGAACAAATAAGATAAAACTCAATGTACTAAATTGATATAATATTGAAAAACATATTCATTAAAAATCAAAGCGAGAATAGCTGTAAAAAGCACAAACAACATTTATAAAATTCGATATTAACTTTTCGGATATATTTCCTAACTTGCTTTTTAAAATAGAGCAACAATGATCATAGAAGTTTACCTTGCCCTCTTAGGCAATGATTACGATTACCTCTGCCTGACCATAGAAGGCGAGGAAGCCATAAAGCGTTTTGTAGAAAACAATCCACACAGTCGTATCAGTCAGTTAAACGATAAAATCTTTTTAGCTGATAAGATTAAAGCCTTATTTGACAATTCAAAAAAAACGACACGCTACTACAGAAAAGCCGATTTATTGTTGCCTTTATTAGAACCTGTACAGCAAGAACTAGGCAATATCATCCTTGTATCTCCGCTAATTGCAACACCTGAAAAGATGAAAAAACTTTTCCAAGAAAACCCAATGGCAGTATTGGAAAAAGTCCGAAGTACCAGCATCGCCGAAACCTATAAAAATGAAGATTGGATTCCGATTATTTTCAATGATTTTGGGGTGCGTAAAATAGGATTTCAGCACCGTATGCGTATCTTAAAGAGTATGGATTGTATGTTTACCTTTGATCCGAAAACGATGGAAGCCTTTGAGCAGAGCACCAAACTTGTACACGTTTTTCCGAATGTCTTATTCTGGGAAGATTGGCTGGGACTCAAGCAATACTATGGGGATTTTAAAGTCTATAACGATAGTTTTGATTTTGCAGGCATTCAAGCAAGTACCAACGAACTAAAAGAAATATCCCTGCCCTATAATGATATAAAATCCATCACGGGAGGGCTTGTCAGTCTGACGATAACGACCAATAAAAATGTCGAACATAAATTTTCGATGTCTTCTTTCCGTACCAATGGTTGGAAGCTGCTAAATTTCCTAAGAAAAGTCGTAGCTCAACGTCGGAGGAGTAAATAATAAATTTATGCCTTGTATGCAATAGATGAAAATAAGTCAACCCACTCGTTTATTTCTAAAACCATCTTTCTACCAAAACGGACAATAACGGTCTCTTGTCTGGGATTGATGAAGATAAATTGACCATACTTCCCAATCGCAAAAATCTCATGGTCTCCCCTAGCATTCACTCTATTGTACCAAAGGTATCTATACTGTATATTCATCCCTTCTATAAAACTGCCTTTATATTCTTTAACGTTGGCATTTTTAGGGCTTCGAGTTGATTGTCGAATCCATGATTTGGATACGATTGTTTCATTATTCCAATGTCCATCATGTAGAATCAGACTACCCATTTTAGCATAATCGATTGCGCTCCAATTGATGCCGCTTTCCATTTTTTCGAATTGATGCTCATCACTATCCATACTCCAACTGCCATCGTATTCAGCCCCTATTTTCTTCCAAAAAGCACGCTCTAGTATTTGTGCAACCGTCATTTTAGTGCTACGTTCTAGTATCAATCCCAACAGTAAGGGATGATAATTATTATAATTGAATGTAAAGGGCCGTTGGCTATCGAGTACCTTCGTTTTTTCTAGGGCTACTTTTCGAAGATTGGGATGATAATAGCTTAGAATATCGTCTTTTAATGAGCCGTACTTAATCGGTGAACGCATCAATAGTAGATCTTCAATCGTAAGATCCTCAAAACCTGCTTTAGTTTTTAATTCTGGAAGATACTGAACAATTTTATCTTGAACATTACCAATATGTTGCTGATCTATTGCCCAACCTACCAGCAAGGAAACAATAGATTTGGCAGAAGAGAACGAAGTACATACATCAGAACGTCTATGTTCTCCAAAATATATTTCATTACGGATTGTATCCTTCTTTATAACGATAAAAGCCGTAGATTCCGCTCGTTCAAGCTTAGAGTTTATAGCTTTGAAATTAGCTTCCTGTTTTGGGTAATGATAAACATTAGCCCCTTTTTTAATCTCTTTTTTTGAAAATATTTTATGGTCTTTAATATCAGAATTGCCGTATTTCACAACTCTTCCTAAAGTAGTATTCCTAGAACAAGAGGATATTAATATTAATAAGAAAACCATACAAAAACCAGCCCTCAAGGCTAAACCGATTTGTGCAATTTTATTATTAATAACTTTCATTCTTACTAGATACTTATCTATAATTTCACTACTTTACGATAAGCCACTTCTCCTTGATGCTCAAATTTTAAAATATAAACCCCTTGAGCTAAACCTTCAATATCTAGTTCTAAATACTTTTGGCGAACTTCTTGAGTTTTTAATATTTTCCCTTCAATGTCTTGAAGGATAATCCGAGCATCTTGTTTCAAGATAATGTCTTCAATTTGTACATAAAGTATATCATTGGTAGGATTTGGAAAGAGGCTTAATCTGCCTGAAAAAGGCTTTACGTTTTTAGTAGAAGTTGTGGGACAACCCCAAGTTTTATGAGGCAAGTCATTTAGGGTGATATAGGGATTACGATTTCCCTGATATTCTTCTATTGCATTATTTCTGTCTATCTCTTTTTGACTAACAGGGTCTTGTGCATTCCAATTGCAAAAGGTAGTTAAATCGCCTACATCATGGATACTTCCTGCTGCATTCGGATACATGGTATAGAAATAAAAAACAGCTCTTGCTACATCGCCTTTATGATCTTCTCTAGGCTCAAACATTCCACCATTTTCTTTCTCGCTGTATCGTTCAATATTTGAGCTAGGAATATTATTCTGACTATTGGTTAAATAGATCCACTTATCGGTTCGATTATCCGAGATTTCTTCAAACGGATAATTGGAACGTTCTGTATTCCAATTGCTATAGGTTGGAAAAAGGTGAAAAATATCTGAGCGCATCGGCTCTGCACTCCCAAAGAAAGATTGCGGAACAGTATGTTCTGTATTTATCGGACTAACACCTGTCGTTTCATTACCATAAGGATTGCTTTTTTCATATCCTGAATAAACACAAGTAATTTTTCCATCTTTATTATCAATAAAAGCATACATTTTCTCTCTTGCCTCTCGATAAGTTAAAGCCGAAAATTTTCCATCGTAATAATTTGCTTTTAACCATTGTCGCAATTCAAGCCCTTCTAGGTTAGAAGGTGGTGTCTGCGCTTCTGATAGAATAGAATAGCAAAAAAGCATTAAGCATAAACAGTATTTAAGTAGCCTCATTTTTGTGTTTTGTTTTATTCTTTTTAATAAATGGTCGAATAATTAAACGTAGCGATTGATCGTATGTCAGGTAATTCCAAAGCCAATTCAAAAAGACAAATATCTTATTTTTTGTACCAATCAGAGCCAGTAAATGTACAAACAACCAAACGACCCATGCAAAAAAACCTTGAAATTTAAATCTAGGCAAATCTACGACCGCTAAATTTCGACCAATTGTCGCCATAGAACCCAAATCTCTATAGGAAAAAGGTTCAAACGATTTTTCTTTTACTAAACATGAAAAGTTTTTTGCTAATCGTTTTGCTTGTTGTATTGCCACCTGTGCCACTTGCGGATGCCCTTGTGGATATTTTTCTTCTTCCATATAAGATACATCCCCAATCGCAAATACATCTGTAAAACCTTCTACTTGATTAAAACGATTGACTTTTAAACGACGTCCATAAGTTAAGGTATTTTCAGGTAGACCTTCTAATTTATTGCCACAAATCCCTGCAGCCCAAATCACTTTGTCAGCCCGAATTTTATCCCCTCCCTTCACACTTACAAACTCCCCATCATAATCCGTCACCCTAGTATTTAATCGTACATCTACGCCTAGTTTTTTTAAGTATTTTAAAGCAGCCGCAGATGCTTTTTCTGACATTCCTTTAAGTAGGCAATCCCCTCCTTGTAGGAGATAAATATCGATTTCTTTGGTATCTAACTCAGGATAATCTTTGTGTAAGATAAAATTTTTCATGTCCGCTAAAGCTCCTGCCAACTCTACCCCCGTAGGGCCTCCTCCTACAATTACAATATCAATTAAACCTTGTCGCTCATCATAATCAGGTGTCGTAACCGATCTTTCAAAATCTTCAAAAATAGAATTTCGAATATACAATGCTTCTGAAACGGACTTCATGGGTATTGCATTATCTTGAATATTTTCATTTCCAAAAAAATTGGTATCCGCTCCTATGGCTATCACCAAATAATCATAGTCCAACTCCCCTATCGTCGTATAAATTTGTTTTTTTTGCGTATCCACCGATTCCACTTCTGTTACTCGAACATGGATATTATCATAATCCCTAAACATTTTCCGTAAAGGAAAAGAAATAGAACTCGGTTCTAGTCCAGAGGTTGCTACCTGATAGAATAAAGGTTGAAATTGATGATAGTTGTTTTTATCAATAATGACAACCTGATAATTAGATTTTCGCAATCGTTTTGCCAATTCTAGTCCACCAAAGCCACTTCCAATAATGACGATTCTTTTCTGTGCTGTACTTGGTATATTTATCATTAAATCTATTTGTTTAACTGCGGTGTAAGTTACTAAGAGTATGATTAAAAACTATTTAATAATTGTTCATTTTTATAAAACATTCTTTTTTTATCAATGTTTTGAAAAAAAAAGAAAATCCATCTTGTCTTATAGGTAGAAATCAAATTAATTCGAATTAGATTTTTATAAAAAGAATTTTTATTGACTGTTTTTAAATACACTGTAAACTAAATTTCTTAAACTTTTGACCATGCTTTTTTCTCCAACTTGTCGTTGTGTACTCGCCTTGATAGCTAAGGCTATCAGGCTGTGTCACGCCTCAATTTGAATAAAAATTCATTGTTCAAAAATATCAATTAACTTAATTTACATTGTATTAAACCTTTATTAATTTTTTCAATCTAAATGTTATCATAGAAGTTGTCCTAACAACTTCATAAATTTAAAATCTATATTAATATGAAATTGAAGAATATCATTTTTGCATTGAGCTTCATTGTACTATTATCTAGCACTTATACAATCAATGCACAGCCCGAACATCGACCACATCGGATGCCACCTATTGAGATGCTAAAAAAGGAATTGAACCTTAGTGAAGCACAAGTAGAAAAAATCAATAGTTTAAAACAAGAAACTAGAACACAATTCGAAAAACTTCGAGCTCAAGAAGGTGATAGAGCTTCTAAAAAAGCTCAAATGAAAGCTATCCGTGCTTCAAACAAAGAAAGATTTGAAGCAATCTTAACCGCTAAACAATTACAAAAATTAGAATCTTTAAAAGCTGAAAAAATTGCAGAACGCAAAGAAAAATTTCAAGCTCGGAAAGCCGACTTCAAAGCGGCACATAAGGAGATAAAAGCCTATAAAGAGCAGAATATACTCCCTGTCTTGCATACTCAACGTGCTAAACTTGATCGTTCTATTGCCGCTTCTGATAAAGTAAAGATTGAGGAACTGCGAACATTGGCTGCAAAACTTAAAGCAGAGGCTAAAGAAAAAAATAAAGCGATGAAGGGAAAAGCGAAATCTGATGCAATGTCACATCATAAGAGACGGGGACACAAAGACAAAGCTAAAGGTATGTTTCACCATTTCAAAACAGTACATCCTGATGCATTTGAAACAGCAAGGTCTCTAGCACAAAAATACGACACACAAATTACTCAATTACAAGAAGAATTAAAAACAAAAAAAGACAATTGGCATAATGATATTAAAGCCATTAAGGAGAAATATGCTCCTAAAGGTGAAGAACATCATAGAAAAAGAGGTAAGAAACAATGTGAAGGAAAAGACGATTGCCAAAAAAGAAAAGCCCATAAAAAAGGGAATGATGAAAAACGTTTATATAAAAATATTGGTTTCTTATTGATGCCTGTAGATCAGGTAATAGATACAGAGGATAAATCTCCTATTAATCTAAACCTGAATTCTAAGGTGTTCCCAAATCCTTCAAATAGTACGAATACTTTAGAATTTGAAACGGCAAAAAAAGGGAAAGTAAGAATTGATATTTTCACTCAAAACGGTCAATATGTAAAAACGATAAGTAATCAAGTCATGGATGCTGGTAAACACCGTATTGATGTTAATCTGTCTAACCTTAATGAAAAGGTGTATTATTACAAAATAACGGGCGCAAATGGAACTAAAAGTCAAAAATTCATACTAAATAATAACTAAGATTTATCTTAGCTTTTTTTAGAAAGGTTGTTCTATGTTGTTGGAACAACCTTTTTTTTAAAAAAAATCAATTTTTTCTATATTTTTTGCCCAAAAAAATCATTTTATCCCAAAAAAATCAATTATTTATACATTATAAAACATTTTTATTTATTTGAATTGTGCTTAATAATGTAGATGCATACCTTCAGAAAAAGATTGAACTTACCCTTATTAATTATCTCGAGAACATTTAATAACACTGGTTTATAGCTCATAAAGTAGAAGACATTTTTTAAAATCCTGTCTATTATTTTCAAGCTTTACCACTTAATAATATGGAATGACTCCATGTTACGCTCCTTACTTTATTATATACTTAAATAATGAAAAATATTATGAAAAATATTATCACTTTATTGTTATTATTTATACTAACAAATGTAAATGCTCAATCTAATTATATACTCAATAAAAAAACAATAGATACAGAGCTGAAAAAGACCTTAGAAGGTGGTCAGTTAATATATTGGGATAAACAACCAACACAAATATTGAAAAGCGCAATCATTCAATCTGGAGGGAAGGTATCAATTGGTTATCAACCTAAGGGATTTGTAGATATTGATAATAGAATGCACGAATTTGATTTAGAAAAAACTGAATGGAAAAATGCACTTCAAAAAATATATGATACAATTTTGAAAAACGAGACTTCTCCTATGGGAACTCGCTTAACCAAAGCAGAAGTTGTGAAGCATACTTCTCCTCAATTACCTTTCATCACAGTTCAAATTAACAATCCTGCGACAATTGATGCTTTAAAAGAGCTAGATGAAATAAGATACATAGAGCCTGAAGAATATAGTATTGAACTAGGTCAAAATGAAAATACTACTGCAAGAGTAGCAGAAACGGATCCAGATCCTTTAATTTCTAGCCCACTAGGCTGCGAGAATGAAAATCCCTTACCATACATTAATAATAATCCAGATATTACTGTTCTAAATGATGGGAGTTTAGTTTCTTGGCATCTTGGTTCTAACCATGTTTTAAAAGCATGGAGTGTTTTAGATGATATTGGATATAACAAAGGCGATGATATTGGTGCTGCAATTATTGATACAGGCATTTCGGACGATCAGAATTATCTAGTAGGGCCAGAATTTCAGTCTTCTTGCAGTTCTACAAGTCGGGGTTTTGCTAGATTTAGCACACTTCCTAAACATGCCTTTACTACTAATGTTGAATCACCTCATGACAAATGTGGACACGGTACAAGAATGGCTGGATTAATTGGAGCACCAAGAAGTTGTTCCTCTCCTACTACAGGAATTGCTTATGATTGTGATATTGTTGGATATAGAGCTACTAGAGATGTATATATCTGGGGAGAAACTGAAAAAAAAGGGGTGAAAAACGCTATCTATGCAGCAGCAAATTCTCCTAGCATAAATGTTATAAGTATGTCTTTAGGAAGATTGACTTCAATAGGAAAAATAGCAGATGCAGTTAAATATGCTGTAAATAGTAAAGGTAAACTAATGTTCTGTGCAGCAGGTACATCTGCAAACTATACTAATAATGTTTTCGATTTAGTTGTATTCCCTGCAAATATGAATGAAACACAAGCCGTAACAGGTATTAGAGAGAATTCTAGTTATGATAGTTATGATAAATATCAAGAGTGTACTACTTGTCACTATGGTGATAAAGTAGATTTTTCTGTTGTTGTTGAAAGAGGCGATATTGATCAAGGATGGGGGTACACCTTATCAAGAGGAATTGATAATCCAAGTAGCACACCAGTAAGAGTTGGAGGTTCTTCTTGTGCAACAGCTACAATGGCAGGAATAGCCACCCTAGTGTGGGGCGTAAATCCTAGTTATACGAGTACACAAGTATTGGATTTTATTAAAGCAGCTTCAGCATTTGATGATACCAATAGACATCCTCATTTTGGATATGGATGGGTAAATGTTAAACATGCTGTAATTAATGCCCTACCATGTAATCCTTCGGATACTCCTAACTTTACGATAAACAGTGAAATTTGTCCAGGTAATGCTACTATTTCAGCACAAGCTGATGCTGGTATAACAAACCACTATTGGACTCTATACGAAACATCCGTTCCAGGTTCAACTGCTGCCGCTGATATAATTGATGCTAATCCATTAACTACTGGCATTGATCCTGTAGTAAATTTAGAAGGGTTTTCACAAAATGTTAATTTTTCAGATTATGCCTCCTTATCTGGTTCTAAAAATTATTTTATTAAACACGGGATTTTTAATAGTTGCTATGGATGGCAAGAAAAGAAAATTGCAGTAACTTTTGATCCTTTACCTAGTACTTCTTTCGACTATAATATAATTTGTTCAGGTGATGAAAGCTATATCAATTTATTTTATAATTCTAACAATTCAGATGATCATCTTTGGGAATTATTCTTATATGATATTAATGCAGGTATGCCAATTGATTCAGATCCTAATACAACAGGCGTGCAACCACTTTATACGGATAATACAAATTCAAGTGTAATAGGGCCAATTGATGAAACTCAATACTATAAATTAGTTCGTAAAGTTATGCCTTCAGGCTGTGATGATTATATTTCTGAGTTTAAATGGATCACTCCTGTAACAGCCATTACACAAGGCAGTTATAACTCAGATACGAAGACTCTATCGTGGAGTGATGTTCCACATGCACAAGAATATAAAGTAACTGTATATTTAGAATCAAATGTTTGTTGTGGTGAATTGACGCTTCCTTCTTATCAGCCTAATGTATATTATTTAATGGATAATCAATTATCTTTAAATAGAATCGGAAGCGGTTCATTAGCTTGTTTCGCATATAAAATTGACGTTATTACGTGTTCTGGTCAATTAATCGAAGGCACCCTAAAATGTCAAGGGAGAGGAAAAACTATTATTAAATATGAAGATTGGGATTATATTCCACATGGAGGAAGATTAACGAATAAACAGGACACAAAACCTTTAATGACATTAGCACCTAATCCAGCTAAATCCGAAGTTAACATTCTACTAGATCATGCAATAGAAGGATTGGCTACCATTAATATCCTTTCTAGCATAGGTAAACTTGTCAAACAAGAGGTAATTGATTTAAATTCTAATACAAAACTTGATTTAGTAGAATTACCAAGTGGCGTCTACATCGTTCAAGTGCAATTCGAAGGACAAGCTCCTATTGCTTCAAAACTAATTTTAGCTAAATAATTTTAGTGTTTTTATAGACACATTCATAAATATTGGACTAGGAAGATATAACAACTTCCTAGTCCTTATCCTCCCATTTTTTTAATATTCATTCAAATGATACTTCATAAATATAATACCATGAGATCTACAAAATATATACTATCAGTTTTAATTGTTTTAATTTATAATATAAATTTTATCTATGCTAATTCTTCAAGTATTTCCTATACTATGATGAACACAGAGGATGATTGTTCTCCCCTAGCCCTAGCCGAAAAATATGCCCCTCAAATTAGATTACACCCAGATGATAAATATGAACCTTCTTCTGCAGAATGGTTTATTGAACGCTCTCACATGAGATTTGATAGAAAAAATCAATCCGACCTTCATATCTTAAATAAAGGTCAAATAAACGAATCTAACATTACCAATAGATATGCTGAAAATCAATATTCTGGTAATGGATATAAAAGTGATTTTTTTATGCAGATTCCCAATGACAATGATGAAGACGATACAAGGGAAGGTGATGCAAACTCCATGAAAGTTTACGTCAATATTACTAAAGAAATAAATTCTGAAGATTTAGTATTACAATACTGGTTTTTCTATCCTTATAATGGTCCTATGATGACTTTAGGAGAGCATGAGGGCGATTGGGAACATATCACAGTAAGGCTTTATGGCGATTGTGGCGATATTAAAAAAGTGTATTATTCTGCTCATTACGGAGAAGGGCGTTGGTATTTCCCAGGAGAATTAAGTTATGTCGGAACTCATCCTATCGTCTATTCCTCAAAACACTCACACGCAAGTTATCCTTTTGCAGGAACTATTGATCGTGGTGTGCTTCCTAGTGATAAAACAGCAGATGGCGGAACGTATATTAATGGATGGAATAGACTCGAAATAATAGGGTATCAACTTGAAACGCCTGTTCAATTGGAAACACCTATCAAAAATTGGGTTAGTTATACTGGTCGTTGGGGAGAAATAGGACCTTTTTTCTCTGCGCCTTATGGCCCTACTGTTAAAGATAGCTGGACAAGTGATGAATATCCCCACCAAAGACGAGGTCTCGTATTTTATAATGATACTCAGGGAACAAATGTTCAAAATTCGACAACAGATGACATTAATCAATTTATTGATTTGACAAGTAGAAGAGGATGGAATAATGATAATATAGCATCGATGAGGATATTTAGAGCAAAACAAGGAACTGTCATTAGATTATATGATGATAGTAGTGGAAGTTATAATGATGACTATTTAATTATTCGTGTTAAAAAAGATATTGTGAGTTTAAATGGAATATATATTTATGTGGAGGAAAGTTTTGAGAACGACTACTTGAAAGTCAACTATTACGAAGATGATAACCTTAAAAATCGAGTTTCAAGAATAGAAGTAATTAAAAGTACTTGTAGTACCGCAGCATTCACGCTTGAAGATGACGTTTATTTTGAAAATGAGGATGTAGTTATGAACGGAAGCAATTCGTCTAATGATGCAAAATATCAGCTTATAGGTTATAGAAAACCTAAAAATACGGATGGATTATTTTCAAAAGTACATGATTTTGGATGGGTGAACACCTCTGTAGGTACAATCAATTTATCGGCTCTTTTTGCATCTGTAGGTAAGCCTTTAGAAAAAAATTATGAATATAAAATCAAATTAGTTACTGCTAATGCAAATGATTGTATTGGCTATCCATTTGAAAAAACATTCAATATTGACTATCCCTGCAATACAGGTCAAAATCCCAATTTCATCGTACAAGCCAATTCATGTTTAGATGACAATGAACCGCAATTAATGGTAGAAGCAAGTACAATCAATACAAATCACCATTGGACTTTATATGAAACGAGCGTACCAGGTTCTACAACCGATATCATTGATACTAATCCTTTAACACCACAAAATGAGGGGATTATCGAAATTGTAGGCAATTATCCAACGGTTAATTTTAACGATTATCTCACACTTTCATCAACCAAACACTATGTTATAAAACATGGAATTTGGTTAGGCGATTGTTATACATGGGAAGAAAAAAGAATTGCGGTCATTTTTGATAATAATGCTGATGCTTCATTTAATTATAGTAGACATTGTTCGCAAGGAACTAATTATTTAACTGTAGCTTCTAGTAACTTTGATGAAGATATTAGTCATCAATGGGAACTATATGAATACGATATTAACGTTGGAGCAACTGTTGATTCAGATCCTAATGTATCAGGAGTTCAACCTTATCAAACGCTTAATGATCCAACTAATGTGATGGGGCCAGTTGATGAAACTAAATATTACAAATTAGTACATAAAATATCTTTAGAAGGTTGTTATTCTAATATTACAGAATTTAAATGGATTACACCAGTAACAGCAGTTACAGAAGGTAATTATAGTGCAAGCACAAAAACTCTTTCGTGGAGTAATATCCCTTATGCACAAGAATATATTGTAAAAATTTATTTACAATCTAGTGTTTGTTGTGGTGATCTAACACTTCCATCTTACCGTCCTAATACATATTATGTAACCGATAACCAAGTTATTTTAAGTAGAATAGGAAGTAGTTCATTAGAATGTTTTGGATATAAGATTGATGTAGTTACATGTACAGGTGAAGTAATTGAGGGCGATTTAAATTGCATTGGAAAAGGAAAAACAGTTGTTAAATATGAAGATTGGGAATATTTCCCGCATAGTGGAAGAATGGCTGAGGAAAAAGATACTAATTTTTCAATGACTTTAGCTCCTAATCCTGCAAAAGATGAAGTCAATATCCTATTAGAACATAGCATAAATGAAATTGCCACAGTTAATATTATTTCTAGTGTAGGAAAGTTAGTAAAACAAGTAGAACTTGATCTAAATATGGGTAAAACATTAGACTTATCCGAACTACCAAGTGGGATTTACATCGTTCAAATGATGATAGAAGGTCAAGAACCTATGGCATCTAGATTAATCATAGCAAAATAATTAAAACTTTAACTATCATAAATTTAAGCCGTTCCTCGATTGGAACGGCTTTTTTATTTGTATATTCGCCATTACAATTTTTTATAAACGACTAAATAAACCTATAATGACATACCCTAATGTAAAATTCCCTAGGGCCAAATCTGCGAATTTCTTCAAAACATTACACAAGAGAGTACACCAATACTTTGAACAAAATAATATCAGTAAATCGGGCAATTCTGAGTTGTACATCAAAACGCTGGTGATGTATATTTTATATCTTACTCCTTTTGTATTGGTATTGACACTTAATCTACCTATTTGGTTGGTGCTTATTAGCTACATGGTTATGGGATTAGGACTATCGGGTATTGGTCTATGCGTGATGCATGATGCCTTGCATGGTTCTTATTCTAGCAAGAAATGGGTCAATCAATTGATGAGTTATTCTATGAATGTGATAGGCGGTAGTGCTTTTACTTGGCACGTCCAACACAATGTATTGCATCATACCTATACAAATGTATACGAACTAGACGAAGATATAGACGACAAACCATTTTTAAGGCTTTCACCAAATGGTAAACTCAAAAAATACCATCGCTTTCAGCATATTTATGCTTTATTTTTATATTGTTTTGCTACGTTTAGTTGGATAATGCAAAAAGATTTCAAACAACTCTTGCATTATAACCGTACAGGAATGACCGAAAAGCTAGGTCGTAATCCGAAGAAGGAGTTTCTCATTTTGCTTTTTAGTAAATCATTATACTGGTTCATCCTCTTGATATTACCTGTGCTTGTAGGCTTACCGATTTGGTTGGTGTTGCTTGGATTCTTATTGATGCATATGGTTTCAGGTCTTTTAATTACCACTATTTTCCAACTCGCTCATGTTGTTGAAGGACCACAACACTTCTCTATTCCTCAGACAGGAAGTATGAAAAATACATGGGCGGTTCATCAACTGACTTCAACGGCAAATTTTGCTTGTGATAATAAAATTATTGGTTGGTTTGCAGGTGGGCTTAATTTCCAAGTAGAACATCATCTATTTCCTAGTATCAGCCATGTTCATTATAAACATATTGCAAAAATTGTGAGAGAAACGGCCAAAGAATTTGAATTACCTTATTATGAATTTCCTAAATTTATTGATGCTGTAAATTCTCATCTTAGAGTATTGAGGACATTAGGGCTAGGAAAACCATTAAGTACTATTTAAAAAAAATATACATGAGACTTCTTATCTGTAGTATTCTTATTTTATTATTAAATAATGGATGTAAAGAAGCGAAACAATTAGACCGTCAACTACTTCAGGGTACATGGGTTGCTGTAACTATTTTAAATGAAGGGCAGTTAGATCCCCGTGATCCATCAGAAATGTCTCTAACATTTTATAATGATGATTCTTTTACCCATCGTTCATTTCAAAATATACAAACAGAAGGAACGTATAGTCTTGGGACAGATCGCATTTACTTAAAGGCAAATGAGCTACCTGAATTTTTTATTAAAGTTGACCAACTTTCAAGAGATACGTTAAAGATAAAAATGAATAATGGTAAAACTCAGCATATTATTTATAGAAAAATTAATCAACAATAAAAAGGCATACCAATAACTTTTTATGGTATACCTAAAACATTAAATTTAAACTTTCTATCTAAGTTCAAATTTTTAAATATAAAACTACTACTAAAACATATATTTTCAATCGTTATTAAACGTCTCAAGTAAGTAGATAGCTAACCCTATCTACTACTCAAGACATATAAAGTATAACGAATAAACTCAAGCTAATTTCTAGGAGAAATCCTAGTTATCTTATTACGACAAAGCGTTTATTTTCAAACTGCCCCTCCTTATTCAAGACTTGTAAGAAATAGGTTCCTGATACAAAACTGGACGTGTTGATACGATGAGAATGCCTTCCTTTATCTAGCTGCCCTAAATGCTCTTCCGCTATTACTTGTCCTTGGATGTCTATTATTTTCAGCTTGATATTTTGCTGGTTTGTTAATTCATAATTCAGCTCAATAAAATCTTTTGCTGGGTTGGGCGATAATTTGATTTTGCTTTGAAAATATTCAGGCATATTATTCACTACATTCACTTCTCTATTATTATTTAAATTATCTACACATTCTTGAAAAGGGGGAGGTGCATACACTATATAGTTATCGCCTTTATTACAATCCCAGATCATGATATCATCTAAATATACCCAATCATAATTTCCCGAAGCATCGCAACGAAATTGTATTCTAGTAGTTGATGAAAATGGCCCTTGGATAACAACTGTTTCATAATGTCTTTCATAATTTTTAAAATCTTTATCTTTCACCCACGTATCTATTATTTGATAATTAGTTCCTCCATCTGTTGATAGCTGTAACCAAAAATCTTCTCCTTGTTGATATTCAGAATCCATACTCTTTGTAATATATGTAAAATCTATTGTAACCGCATCTAGATGACTCCAATCCAAATTTTCAGAAGTCAAAACGGATGTTTCCGAATCATCTCTTAAACGAATACAATAATCCCCACTATTTGCAAAATTTGTACCATGGAGATCATCATTATATCTTATACAATCTCCTTCACCTTCTTCAAATATCGACCAGCCTCCCTCAAACTTATTAGAAGATATTTTAGTACAATTA
This sequence comes from Saprospiraceae bacterium, assembly GCA_020630435.1. Taxonomy (GTDB): domain Bacteria; phylum Bacteroidota; class Bacteroidia; order Chitinophagales; family Saprospiraceae; genus JAHDBJ01. Next base: position 30,638 of record JAHDBJ010000028.1, on the reverse strand, counting down.
CAAGGTATACCTATATTTACTGGTTCAGTATTTGGATAATTTGCATTGTCAACGTAATCATTGCAAAGTGTTACTCCCCCTACAAATTCTACTTGATCGATATAAACACTAACATCATTTGCCCCACAGCGAAACCGTAGATATACTGGTTGATCGAGAGAGCCTATAATATCTGTAACACCTTGATTTATTGAACTTCCGACATCAGTATATTCATCAATTTTATACCAATTCATCCCATCTATTGAGCGCTCTATTATTAGTGCCTCAAAAACTTCCGTTGTTGTATAGTCAGGCACGATGGTGTAATCAAAAAACATTTGCACTTTTTCAAAATTTGAATTATAAAAGCTAAAATCTAAAGCATCAGAATACATTAATGACCCTGAGGTCTTATCTTTTAACTGCACACATATTCCTGTACCTCCCGTAGCATATTGAGCATTATTGATACTACGATAGCAATTTTTCCCAGCCCCTCCTGAAGCATCTCCATCATTCCATATTCCCCAATTTTCAAAGTCAGAGATATAAATATATTTGTAAATCCATTCTTCATTACTAGATGGATCAGGTCCCTCTTGAAATGGAACAATATTATTATCTATATTGACCGCATGAGCAGCCTCTCTAACTGCTCTTCTATAACTAGGGTAACCAAAACTTACAGCCTCTTGATAGGCTAGGGAAGCAAAATCATGAAAATTGGTATGAGCAAAGTCACTACCTGGCTGAACTATAATTCTAGTATTAATCACATTATAGACAATTTGTGCAGCGGCTTCAATACCGATTCCTTTAACATTAAATTGTTCTCCTTTATCATTTATTCCTTTACCTCCATTAGCTAACAAATAAAACCAATGTGTAAGAATAGTTGCATTACGATGTTCAAAGTATGAAACTTCTACTTCGTCACTCCAATCTAAATTAGTATGATCTACATAATATTGTCCCTCATACGTATCTGGAAAGCCATGTAATTTAGGAGCATCATGCCTTCGATTATCATAACATAATGCTTCCTCTCCTATAGACCATATTTGTTTTTTCAACTTAGCATATTTAGGGTTTTTGTTTACATAATTCTCAACACATAATGCAAAAATATCACATAGTCCTTCTACTATTGGTCCAGCCATATAAGCGTATCCTCCAATACTAATTTTAGTATCTTTAAAGACTACAGCATGAGTAAATTCATGTGCAAGTGCATCTATTGTTGTACTTGGTAAAGACGCAACTCCGAAAGATATTTTAGAATCAAAAGATTCTTCATTAGTAAATATATTAACATTAAAATGGCTATACGCATTATCATTATCTCCTCCAGGTGCATCTTTAGGCACATGATTTATATAATATTCAATATGACCATTTAAACCATCCCATCCATATCTACCATGAGTACTCAAGAAATATTCCCAAACTATCGTTGCAGCAAAATGTACATCTGTAGCTGCTTGAAGAGTGTTTTCAAATGATATTATATTTCCATTATTTATATCATACGATATTAATTCTACTTGAGTTCCTATCGTATCCTCTTTTGCATCCCATACTGAAAAATTACGATACGTATCGTATAACATATGCATATTTGGACTAGGAGCTGGCGATGTAGTACTAATAGCATCTTCTAGATAACCATTATAAAGCGTAACACAATCATCTATATTTGTAATCTGAGCCTCTATGACCATTGCAAAAAATAAAAATACAACTGTCAGTTTAATCGTTTTTTTCATATTTATTTTGTTTATAATTAGATAATAATTTTATAATTTTCGGGATTAAAAATATAGTAGAGGCATAGGGATAGTAATTAAAAGCGGAATCACTTTACAATGTTGAATCCATATCCCTATGACAATTTACTTTAGGGATATATCTTTTTGGGTTAACGCTTGATATACTGCTTAAAACCTAAATTGATTTACCTCTACTGATACCAACAATACTAGATGAAACTTTCATGTAATTTGGATTAAGGGGGAATAGTAGAGACATCATAATATCTAGCGAAAATCAAATAATACGATGAAACTTTCCAATATTAGCTTTATGCTTTGCTTGATATTACATTGATGTGTCTCTACTTATACCCACAACACTCGCCTAGTAATTGATGATTATTTATTTATGTACATTCTCTGGTAATATTTCCATCCCTAAAGGGTGAAGTGTTTCTCCTTGTGCGGCTTCCCAACCTGAACCATTATACTCACTCCGCATCATAATACTACGGATATGAACCTTCCCTGTTTTATTGTCTTTTGAAGCAATAGAAGCATTCATTCTTTTGTACAATGGTATTCCTGTAAGCGGATGCTTGTGAATATTCCAATTAGCGAAATTCAGCGTTATACGAAGTGGAGCACCCCAATGTTCAGGTTTTTTATACATAAAGTATTCCTTAACTTTAGCCTCTAGAACAGGATCTTGACGAACAGCTTTAGGCATACGTCGATCTTCTAATTCTTTTCTTTCTGATGCTGCCATAGTTGCTCTTGCCTTACTTCTGCCTCCGCTATTTGCTTCTAAGGTTTTATACTTATTATAAGCCACTTTAAATCCTTTCTCAAAAGGAAACAATTTCGATACGGACTCATAAAACCCAATACGACTAATCAACTGGTTATATGAAATCTCTGGACTATTGCCACCATCCTTCAAACCTGACTCTATATTTCGAAAATCATTATCACTATCACCTAAAATAGATTTTGTTTGATTATAAAATTGAAGCAAGTATGTTGAATATGTAAAATCGCCAAATTGCATAGAAGCACCACGCCTACCTCCTACATCTACTGACTGAATTTTCGTGTAAGCAATCTCCAGCAAATCGCTGTAATTTTGAAGAATAAAATCGGTTTTAGCCTTAAATAATTGCACGCTCGCTTCTGTTCTTTCTGCTGCTCCATCAGGATTATCGCTATCGTATCCTCCTTTCGGAATATTTGTATCCAAGTATTTGAAGGCTTGATCCATCTCATATACTCTCTTTTTTAAATCTGCTGCTCCTACAGCTTGCTTTTCCCACTTATTGGAAACAGCTTCTAACCTTGATAGCATCGCACTTCCTTTCTGAGTATCTTTACTTTTTACATAAATGGCTTTGTCCTTTGCTCGATCATAATACCGTTGACATTCCGCAGCATTAATTTTACATTTCGCTAAATAGTCCTCAAACATTCTACAATTTTTATCTATTGTTTTTTGTAGAACGGCATCGCTCGTATTTGAAGTACTCCGAGTATTCCTTGAGCCTTGATTTAAATCACTAGGAGTTGTCGATGTTGCATTAGCATTGCTACTCCCTCTTGCTTCATCCAATGCCGATTGCATTCTTGCAGCTAGTTCTGGATCTCTTTTCTTTACATAGTTGATTTTGCCCTCACAACTTTTAAAATACTTACTATCTACTTTCCCTTTTTCAAGGTAGGTATTAAATGATTTGACATAGACCACTAGTGGTCCATCATAATTAATTTGTGCCATAACTGTATTGGTAAAAAATAAGGTTAACAAAATGTGGAGTACTACTTTCATTGAGTGATTTTTAAGAATAAAAAAATAATACAGCCCAAGAACCTAGAAAAACCATTCTATTCAATCTGAGAAATTGATAGGGTTTCTCCAAAGTTTTCCTGAACCTAAAAACCAATAATTAGATTCAACTCCGCTCTAAAAGTCGATACTAATATATTTTGAAAAAAATCACTCGCTTACTAAAAAGCATATCCAAAAGTCAAGATATTTTTGCTCATTTGCCCTACCCGTTAGGGGTAGTTTTGTAAAAACCACCCTACTTGGGTGAGTTTTACCTTACATAACAATATTTATTCTGAAGAACGCATCGGAATATCTGATATTTTATGGATAACTGCCTTCCGATTATTGACATCCAGCTTATTATAAATGTTTTTTAAATGGTATTTTACAGTATTAATGGAGATAAATTGATGTGCTGCAATCTCCTTATTTGACATCCCTTTAACGATTTCTCCTAGTATTTTATACTCTTTTTTGGTCAACATATTTTCCAATACCTCATTGAGATGATCTAATGATGGAAGCACCATACTTTTAGGAGTCACCTCTAATAATTCTCGCACTCGATTATGTAAATCTGTAATTTCAACTTCCTTTTCTTGAATCATTGTTTGAAGTTCCAATTCTGCTATTTTTCGTCTTTGCTGTAAAAAATGATACAAAACCATAAATAGCATCAACAATAAACCTATTAAACCAGTAAGCGACCAACTGATTATTTTTCGTCTTTTGAGTTCCCCCGTTTTGATAGAATTCTCTAATTGGATGACTTCTATTTCTTGATCTTTTTTATAAAGATCAAATTGTGCTTTTAGGTTTTTAGCAATTTTTCTATTTTCTACTTTCAACTGTTCCTTATTCCAATCGATAATATTTTTAAAATATTCCGCAGCCTTTTTATATGCTCCCTGCTCATAAAGCCCCCTTGCCTTTTCCCAAGCGATTTCATTTTTAATGAGTTTACTCTGTTGTTGATGACCAATTTTATCTGCCAACTGAATATAATGACGACTAGAATCTTTATGGAACTGGCTATAGATAGTTCCCATATGCAAATAAAATTCAGCAAGTGCCGATTGATTCTCAACTTGTTTTGTAAGAGAGCGTGATTTATTACCTAATTTTTTTGCTTTTTTATACAATTCCAGCTTAATTAATACTTGTAACTTTTGATTAATCACTAGCAACATTTCGTTTGGTTGTTGCAGTTTTCGGGCATAATACAATGCTTTATCTACGTATATAAGCGCACTATCTAATTGCTCCAAGACCAAATAATTAATAGCTAGATTACCATATCTATTCTTTAACTTGAGTGGTTTAGCATTCTTACCTAAGTAATTAATTGACTTCTTATTCAAATCAAGACTAGCTTCATAATCATACATATGAAAATTTAATTTAGCCATAGAATTAAGGTCCGAACTAATCAGGCTACTATCACCTAGTACCTTATCAATTTCAAAGGCTTTTTCTATATAATATAAAGAGGGAGCAAAATCTGAGCGTTCGTAATAAATCACATGAGCAATAAAGTATGCCGTTGCGAGTTCTTTTTTATCGTTATATACTTCACAAAACTCAATAGCCTCTTTTAATACTTGTAGTGCTTCATCAGAACGATTCACTTGGCTTAACCTATCAGCTAACTCTAGACCATTAATACATGGAAAAAGGAAATCTGTAACAGAAGTCGTAATATTTACTTGATGCGCCTCTTCAAAATATTTTATACCTTCACTCGTACTTCCTGTTTTAATTAAAAATCTAGCATAATAGAAATGATATAACTTCCAAAGCTCACTATTTTTGACAGGTTTATGTTCAGAAATAATATTTAAGGCTAAAGCTGCACTATCTAATTGATAAACATTATTTTCTTTGAGGTAGGATACTGCTTTATCAAGCGTTGAATTCTGGGCATACAATTGTAAGGACGCTAGTGAAATCACTAGCATGAATTTAAATTTATTCATGTTTTTTGTTTATAATTGAGTAAATAATCCGTTTAGTTTTTCTTTAAATCATTTTCTATTCATTTTTTATAGAATATCTAAACTGCAATTATGTGCATAATTAATATCCTTTTTTATAAAAAGGTAATTCGTTTCATATAAGGAATTCATTAGTAACATATAAAATGTTTTCTCTTAAAAGCGGAGCGGTCTTAAATATATTTTAAAAACAAATACATGAAACCTTCTCTATCCTACTCAATTGTTTATTTATTCTTATTTGTTGCAATCTCTTGTGCGCCTAAACATACCGACCAATCCACCTCATCTTCTAATGTTACAGCACCTTCCCCTACTCTAGTCATCCATGCTGGTGCTGGCTCTATTACCAAGGGAGGACTATCTTTAGAAGAAGAAAAAGATAGAATAAACGTTTTAGAAAATGCGCTAAATACAGGGTATGCGATTTTAGAAAAAGGGGGTAGTAGTCTAGAGGCTATCGAACAAACTATTAGGCTACTAGAAGATTCTCCCTATACGAATGCGGGGAAAGGTTCTGTTTTTACAAATGATGGGAAGAATGAATTGGATGCATCGATAATGGATGGGCGTGATCTCAATGCAGGAGCTGTAGCAGGAGTAAAGACTATAAAAAATCCCATATCTGCAGCTATCAAAGTGATGAATAATTCTCCACACGTACTCTTATCAAGAGAGGGAGCTGAATATTTTGCGAAGGAACAAGGGCTAGAGATTGTTGATCCTAAGTATTTTTACACTCAAAAGAACTGGGACTATTTACAACATCTTTTAAATAAAAAAAAAACTGGTTTTATAGAAGAAAATGTAGATTACAAATATGGAACAGTAGGTGCTGTTGCCCTTGACAAACAAGGGAATATTGCCGCTGGAACGTCTACAGGTGGTATGACCAATAAACGATTTGGTAGAATTGGTGACTCTCCAATTATAGGAGCAGGTACTTATGCCAATAATAAGACTTGTGGGGTTTCTAGTACGGGGCATGGAGAATATTTTATTAGAAACGTAGTCGCTTATGATATTTCGGCAATGATGGAATATGGTGGTAAATCTTTGAAGGAAGCCGCAAACTTTATTATTAATAAAAAACTAAAATCTAAAGGTGGTGTAGGAGGTGTTATTGCTGTAGATAAAAATGGAAATATAGCAATGCCATTTAATACCAATGGGATGTACCGAGGTTATATCAAAGAAAAAGATAAACCCATAACCTTTATCTATCGGGAGTAAAATCGCCCAACCAGAATGAAAGAAAGTTTAATTTGTCCTAGCCAATACAATTAAGACAACTTTCTTATTGATATTCTTATCCTTTTTATAACTTACTTTTTTAAAAATATATAATTGTATAATGTCTAATTCAACAAATTACTTTAATCCTGAAGACCTCAAAAAATTTGGTAACATCACAGCGTTTCAAGAAGCAATGGGGAAAAAATTCTTCGATTGGTATGGAGAAGTTTTTAAAGAAGGAGCCTTGACTGCAAGGGAAAAATCACTTATTGCCCTAGCAGTTGCTCATACCGTTCAATGTCCTTATTGTATTGATGCGTATTCAACAGATTGTCTCGCCAAAGGAGCAGATGAAGAGCAGATGATGGAAGCTGTTCATGTTGCTGCTGCCATTAAAGGTGGAGCAACCCTTGTATACGGCGTACAAATGATGAATCATGTGAAGGATCAATCTATGTAACCATATAACCTTAGACCTATCAATTTATAAAATATCAAAATTAACTAATGGCAATTAAGCAAATCGGTAAATCTCTAAAAGCTAGAGAAAATCAATTATCCAATACTTTTTATCAATTACAGGTATTGAATGGAAAAGAAGCTACTGAAAGCAAATTTCCTTCTTTTACAGAGAAGGTAAAAGCCATAGGTCTATTCCCATTGAAACCCTCAGGTATTGAAATTTTTCAATTAAATATTGGTAAACTATGCAATCAAACTTGCGCCCATTGTCATGTTGATGCTGGACCTGATAGGAAGGAAGAAAATATGGGAAAAAAAGAATTAGAACAGTGCCTAGAAATCATTGCTGCTGTTCCAAGCATTCATACTGTAGATATTACAGGAGGAGCGCCTGAAATGAATCCACATTTTCGTTGGTTTGTTCAAGAATGCCGTAAGCTAAATAAAAAAGTAATTGATAGATGTAACTTGACGATAATCGTCGCCAATCCAAAGTTTAATGACTTACCTCAGTTTTTAGCTGAACACAAGGTTGAAGTCGTTTCTTCTTTACCAGCCATAAGTAAATTACGAACAGATAGTCAAAGAGGAGATGGTGTCTTTGAAGATTCTATTAAGGCATTACAAATGCTAAACGAAGTAGGCTATGGAAAAGATGATAGTGGATTAATTCTTAATCTTGTGCATAATCCCCAAGGAGCATATTTACCTGGTGGTCAAGCAGAACTAGAAGCAGAATTTAAACGTCAATTAAAACGAAAATTTAATATTGTCTTCAATAATTTATTTGCTATTACAAACCTACCCATTAGCCGTTTTTTAGAGTACTTATTAGCTTCTGGCAATTATGAGAGCTATATGGAAAAACTCTTAGAAGCCTATAATCCTTCTACTGTCAAGAGCCTGATGTGTCGTAATACGATTTCTGTCAGTTGGGATGGTTATTTATACGATTGTGACTTCAATCAGATGCTCGATCTGAAAGTAGCAACAAAGTCTTCCAACCATATTTCGAACTTCGACATTGAACAACTCAATAAAAGAGATATTATCTTAAATCAACATTGCTATGGTTGTACAGCAGGGGCTGGCTCTAGTTGTGGCGGAGAAATTAGCTAGGAAATATATTTTTCTACTTTAATCGATGCGCCATACTTACAAGCATCCCTAATAACATTGTACAAGAGCCCAACCAAAAGAAATTAATACCAGGAAAAATAATGGATTCCAAAATTACAAAATCGGATCGTAAGGAATTCTCCGCTAATTCTACAATTACTTTTTGTTGTCTTACTGGAGTTTGTGCAACATTGATAGTAATCGTCTTTTTACTCGGATTAATTTCTGTAAATCGAGTATGAATGCCCCAATCTTTAATTTCATCTTTAAGGTTAAACGGGACATTACCTCGTATGAGATAAACTGGTTCGACGGTTCTAGACTCGGATAATCTTGGATGATCCACCTTAATATTTGCCCCTACGGCTATGTCTTCTTCTTTAGGAACATAACTCGGATGAATAGGCGCATTATTAAAGTTTTCAAACGTCATCTTATACCCATTATACGTAATACTTTCTCCTTGTTTTAATACAAATTCTTTATAAGATAATTCATTTTCAGGAATCAACAAACGATCAAAAATATCGTCACCAATTTTGACTTTTACCGCTAGTGGGTTTATCTGAGAATGGTAGCGAACAATGCGATTTCCTCGAATTACAGCCATTGGATAAGCATAATAGACGGAATCTCGTTTTAAAGACTTCACCCCTACTTTTAGCCCAATTGTTAAGTCTCCATCTTTGGCTTCATAATTCGGGTTTTGGGTCGGATGATAATCAATCGCTTCTAAGAACGTAAGATGCTCTTTCGTACGGAAAGTATCGCTAACTGCCAATTCATAGATCTTAAATTCAAGGCTATCTTGAAAGGCTTTCGCTATTTCTGGATCAGATTCTACTTCTGGTAGATATATTTGTGTAAAAATATCCCTTAACCAATAGTGTTTTGTATCTGGATTCCTAGCCGCTAACTTACCTGTTTTTTTATCAAATAATACATTTGGATATAAACTAAATGCCTGTTCTACTTCACCAGATTTATCTAGTTTTTCAAATTGCAACTCGTATTCTTTTGTATAACTTGACACGATCGTATCCCTTAAATAGGTTACCCGATAACCATTCATTAAGGTGGGGTTGTCTTTAATCAGCAATACGTTTTTATCGGGTTTTTCGAGAATGCCTTCGCCTAGAAAACGATTATTCGAAACGTAAGATTTATTCAAGCCCGAAGCAAGCGAACCAATAATCATCACACCAAAACCAAGATGTGCTAATGCTGCTCCTGCCAATTTTAAATTACCTTTTAAAAACGTAAGGATATAGTTTAAATTAGAAAATATTGTAAATAACAAGGCAAAAGTCAACACGATATATTGCCATGCTCTAAGATAAATCCATTCTTGGGTGTAAATGATAACTGTCAGTACCAAAGCCCCTAAAATTGCTAGTAATAATTGAATTTTTATTTTTGAGAAAAAGGCTTTAAAATTCGATTCTCTAAATCTTAAAAACTGAGCAATTCCACTAAAAAGCCCTATTAATATGGCTATCCAAAGTTGATATTTATTATAATGAGCTACAGGATCAGCCGGTAAGGCAATTTTTATAAAATCAGGATTAAAATACGTCGCAATACTATTATAAACAGGAATAGATGTTGAGAATGTTATCAATATCGCTGAAAAAAGCAAGACTATCGAACCAATAAACATCCAAAATTCCTTGGAACTTGAGGCTTCTTCTTTCTGAGGTGCTGGAATAGATTTCATTTTTATAAAAAATAATCCAAAAGACAAGAACAAGAAGAATAAAATAAAGAAGACCAATTGCCACTCTAATCCTAATTCAGTAAAAGCATGAACTGAAGAATCTCCTAGAATACCACTACGGGTTAAAAAAGTAGAGTACAAAATCAATAAAAAAGAGAGCATTAGAAAAATATAAGAACTACGGATAGACTGGCCTGTAGCCTTAGCAACAGCTACGGTATGAATTCCTGCCACCAATACCAACCATGGCACTAAAGACATATTTTCAACAGGATCCCAAGCCCAGTAGCCTCCAAAACTTAAAGCCTCATAAGCCCATGCTCCTCCCATTAAAATGCCTGTGCCTAACATAAATCCAGAAAACAGACTCCAAGTTAAAACGGGTTTAAGCCATTCTTTATGACGTCCTGTCCATAGTCCTGCAATGGCAAATGCAAAAGGGACAGCCGTAGAAGCAAAACCCAAAAATAACGTCGGTGGGTGTATGGTCATCCAATAATTTTGAAGCAAGACATTCAAACCATTTGCCATCGGCGCAACCGTCTCTATATAATTAGCACTAGCAAAAATAGGTCCTTCTTGGGTATCTCTTAATAACGTAAAAGGATTAATCCCGATTTTCATCGGTTCGTCACCAATGTAAATGTATAGTCCAAGCAGCATCGAACCAATAAAAAACTGTATTAATGCCATGACCGATAAGGTAGGCGCTTCCCATGATTTAGCTGTAAATATCAATACCATTCCTAGCACTACATTCCAAAACATCCATAATAAAAAGCTCCCTTCTTGCCCTTCCCAAAAAGCAGAAAGAATATAACGCATGGGTAAATCATCAGAGACATGGGCAAAAACATAACTATATTCATAGTACTGATTGTACATGATATAGAAAATGATAGCTATGATAGAAAAAACACTAAATCCATGAACCATAAATCCAATTCGACCAATCTTACACCATGAAGTATAACTTGGATGGTTTCTATTATTGGTTGCAAAAAAATAAGCTATAGCTGCTAGTAGACTAGAGACAAAACCAAGCAGAATAAAAAAGTGTCCTAATTTTCCAGGTAGTAGATGTTCGCCAATGTATTCCATTTAGGAAGGTTCTTTTGATTAAAAATTTTAGCTTCTCGCTTTAACAAAAACTTCTTCATCCTTATATTTCGAAGGACATTTCATAAGCATATCCGAAGCAATAAATTCATCCCCTCGCATTTTTCCTGTAAGAATAATCGTCTCTGACCGCTCAAAATCTTGGGGTTTTGCAGCTCGAAGAATAACTTTTTTGACAGTACCCTCTGAATCTTTTACATAGAAACTAAAATGATTAGCATCAACTTCAGGTCGATACACAATCTCTTTGTTTTTGACCAGTTCACCACTTAATTTCACCGAAATATCAGGTTGAAGTGCCGCTTCTTTGAAGGTAGCATAAGTACTCATATCTCCAGCCACTAATGTCAAAATGACAATAGCGGCTAATATCATTACAATTCCAATGATGTGTGATTTCTTCATTGTTACTATTTTTTTTGCAAAATTACTGAATATTGAGTCGTCCTGCTTACTACGAATTGTTTTTATTGTGTCAAATTCTTTAATTTTGGTCTTCATTTCTAAAAAATGTGTTTATGCCAACAGCAATACTAGTCGATGATATGCCACAAGCATTAGATGTTTTGAAAGCAGACTTACAGGATCATTGTCCCGATATTCAAATATTAGGAACAGCCGATAGTGTAATCAATGCAGCAAAGCTGATGAATAAACAACAACCCGATTTATTGTTTTTAGATATTATGTTGGGAGACGGGACTGGTTTCGACCTTCTAGAAATATTCCCAAACCTTAGTGCTAAAGTCATTTTTGTAACTGCTTATGAAGAGCATGCCATTCGAGCTTTTCGCTTTGCAGCAGTAGATTATTTACTCAAACCCATCAATCCCGAAAATTTAAAAGGAGCCGTTGAACGAGCCAAGCAGCAACTATCCTTCTCTAATGAGAATATTGATATTCTTAAAGAGACCATACGCCACCCTGATGATTTACCGAAGAGAATATCACTTCATACTCAAGAAAAAATCGTAATTGTAGATATTGAAACTATCATTCGATGTGAGTCCGATGGAAATAACACCTTATTTTATTTAAAATCTGGTGACCGAATATTTGTAACCAAAACGCTCAAACAATTCGACCAACTTTTTGAAGAGCATTCTTTTTTTAGAACTCATCAATCTCATTTAATTAATATCGAACATATACAAGAATATGTCCGTAAGGAAGGTGGATATCTAAAAATGAAGAATGGAGACAATATCCCTGTTGCTGTTCGGAAGAAAGCTGCATTAATTGAACTACTAGATAACCTTAGATAATGGGTAAAGTAAAAAATATCATCATTATAGGAGGAGGAGCTGCAAGTTTTTTCTTTGCAGCTAATGCTGCTGTTCTCTATCCTAATATACGCTTTACCATCCTAGAAAAAGGAAAAAAAGTTTTAAGTAAAGTCTTAGTTTCAGGAGGAGGACGATGCAATGTTACACATGCCTGTTTTGATCCTCAACATTTAATAGAATATTATCCTAGAGGAGGAAAAGAATTACTTGGTGCTTTTTATCATTTTGGACCTAGTCAAATGGTAGAATGGTTAGATGGTCATAATGTAAAACTGAAAACTGAAGCCGATGGTCGAATGTTTCCTATTACAGATAAGTCATCAACTATAGCCAATTGTTTAAAAGAAAATGCTATAAAGAACAGTGTAAAAGTTATTACAGGATGTAAAGTTGTAGACATTCAACAAAGTAAAAAGCAAGCTACTCGTTTTATAATAAAAACATTGCGACATGAAACATTTAAAGCCGATAAAATATTTATTGGTACGGGTAGTAATCCTGCAATATGGAAAATATTAGAATCATTGGGACATACTATCATCAAACCTGTCCCCTCTTTATTTACATTCAAGACAAAAGATACTCGATTGAGAGGACTAGCAGGTATTTCTGTTCCAAATGTAAACATAAAACTATTGGGAACTAAATTAATTACAGAAGGTCCTCTTTTAGTAACACACTGGGGCTTAAGTGCTCCAGCGATCTTGAAACTATCCGCTTGGGGCGCAAGGCACTTAAATGAAAAAGAGTATCGCTTTCAAATAGAAATTGACTGGTTGCCTCATATATCTGATAAAGAAATCAATGATTGGAAAAATAACCATGCGAAAAAGCAACTTTCAAATTATCAAATAACGAAATTGCCTAAAAGACTATGGCAAAACTTCCTGTTACATTTAGGTGTTGAGCCTACCCGAAAATGGGCAGATTTAAATAAAGAAGCGTTTCAAAAGATAATCCTCCTTTTAAAAAAATCTACTTGGTCTATTAATGGCAAAACGACGTTCAAAGAGGAATTTGTAACCGCTGGTGGTGTAGACTTGAAAGAGGTAGATTTTAAAACTTTTCAAAGTAAGTTGGTTTCTGATCTCTATTTTGCAGGAGAAGTCTTAAATATTGACGCTTTGACTGGGGGATTTAATTTCCAAGCAGCTTGGACAGGCGCATTTATTGCTTCTGAAGGACTTCTAAAATAATCAAATATTCTTTTTATAAAGTATGTCTTCTTGCACAAATAATAATTTTACATATAAATAACTTTTTCAAGTTAATAACTTATTTTTGCATTAGAGCATTTTTATATTTAATTGCTCTATATGAAGAAAATTGTACCTTTTCAAACACTCAACAATGATAATACTTTTTCCCATGAATTATATTTAAATTAAAATGTATACACTAGATATAAATCTAAATAGTTTAATATTTAACAAAGTTTTTAATAATTAAAATACTATTACTATGAATCGAATTTTTACAAACTCTTTATTATTTAGTTTTTGTCTTTTATTAAGTTTCTCCATTACTGCACAAGAAAGCTTTTGGAAAGACGTTGACTTATCTAATAAAAGAATAGAGAAAAAAGATAGAATATCTACTCCTTCTACTTACAGGACACTCTCTTTAGACATTGATAATTTTTTGAATATTGCAGAAAAAACTACTCCAAGATTCAAAAACATTGAAACAGGAAGAACCGCTAATGTAAAATTCTCTGTACCGCTTCCTGACGGCAGTTATGAAGAATTTATCCTAGAAGAGTCCGAGTTAATGCATCCTGATTTAGCGGCTAAATTCCCCGAATTAAAGTCCTACGTCGGTAAAGGAGTGAAAGATAAAACAGCAAATTTACGTGTAACATACTCTCCTTATTTTGGTTTTAGTGGGATGATAATGTCTGGTAAACACAGTACTGTATACATTGATCCTATCTCAAAAGATAATGAATTCTACATGACCTATTACCGTTCAGAGTTAACAGAACCTGAACTAGATTTCCAATGCTTTACAGAAGAGAACCTCATAGATAAACCAAGTCAGACAGAACGATCTGTTCCCGCAACAGGAGACTGTAATCTAAGAAGATACCGATTGGCTCTATCTTGTACAGGAGAGTATGCTCAATATCATATTGGGCAAGCAGGAGGAACAACGGGTACAACAGCAGGAGATAAAGCGATAGTACAAGCTGCCATGAATGTAACAATGAATCGTGTGAATGGTGTTTATGAAATAGATTTAGGTATCACGATGCAAGTCGTTGCTAATAATGATTTAGTCATTTATTTAGATGGGAATTCCGATCCTTGGACAAATGAATACAATACGACAACTGCTCAAACTTGTGATGCACAAATTGGCGTAAACAATTATGATATTGGACACAATTTCAATACGACAGGTGGTGGTAGTGCAGGATGTATTGATTGTGTTTGCTTAAATGTTTCTCAAAATGGGACGCACAAAGGAAGGGGATATACAGGTCGAGCTGCACCTATAGGGGATCCATTTGACATTGATTATGTAGCTCATGAGATGGGACATCAATTTGGAGGATACCACACTCAAAGTAATAGTTCTTGTCGCTCAGGAAGTGGTAATACAGAAGTAGAGACAGGAAGTGGTAGTTCTATAATGGGATATGCTGGTATCTGTAATGCCAATGTTCAGAATAATAGTGATGATTACTTTGCCTATGTAAATATTAGAGATATTGTTACAAGTATTAATTCTGGTAATGGTAGTGGATGTGCAGAAGTCATCACTTCAGGAAATAGCGGTCCTACTGCTGATGCTGGTTCAGATTATTCTATTCCAAAATCGACCCCATTTAAATTGACAGGGGTTGGTACAGATGCCGATGATACAGGTTTAACCTATTGTTGGGAACAAAATGACCCTGAAAACCCTGGTTCAAATGCTGCTCCTTCTCCTACACGTACCGTAGGGCCTATGTTTAGAACATTATCCCCAGTAGCTGTGCCTTATCGTTATTTTCCAAATTTGCCTGATTTAATTAACAATGTCAGTCCTACATGGGAAGTCTTACCTTCTATAGGGCGTTCAATGGATTTTTCATTTTTAGTGAGAGATAATAACTCTGCGTCAGGGTGTACAGCAAGTGATTTGATGACTGTTACAACTATAAATGCAGCAGGTCCTTTTATAACAAATGCTCCAAATGGAGGCGAGGTATGGGATGTTGGCACGACTGAAAATGTAACGTGGAATGTAGCAGGAACAACAGCAGCACCAATAAACTGTGCAAATGTTGATATTTTATTATCGACAGATGGTGGAAATACTTATCCAATAACATTAGCAGCCAGCGTACCAAACGATGGAACACATCCTGTAACTGTGCCGAATAATATTGGTACAACGAACCGTGTGATGGTTGTTTGTTCAGACAATATCTTTTTCGATATTTCCAATAATGATTTTGCTATTGAGGCAAGCGGACCTAAAGCAAATGTTTCTTTTTCTTCCAGTACTAATATAGATGAAGGTACTGCTTGTACTATAAAAAGTGTCACTTTTGACATTTCTATATCTCAATCTCCTAGTGCAAATGCCGATGTAACATGGAGTTTCTCTGGAACAGCTATTAATGGAGCTGATTATTCTGTGACAGGAGGAACAAGTCATACTTTCACGACAGCCAATTGGTCAACACCTCATTCGGTAACACTTGATATTGAGCAAGATGGTGTTGTAGAAGCAGATGAAACAATTATCGTTACGATCACTTCTGCAAATGGTGGTGGTTCACTTGTTGGTAGCTCAAATCAATTGACCTTTACTTTAGTTAACGATGATAATGCGCCAGCATCAGGTGCGTCTGGAGATTTCACATTAGGAGCTGGCGGAACTTCAGCCGAAACTTTCTATTCTCCATTTAGAGGATACTATGAAGATGAAAGAATGCAATTGATATATCCTGCTTCCGAACTACTAGCAATGGGAGCAACTGCTGGAGATATTACAGCGATTGCCTTCAATATCATTACTAAACAAAGTACTCAACCATATAGCAGTTTTAATATTAATATGGGAACAACTACAGATGTTGCTTTCCCTGGAGCCTCATATTATACTGGACTAAGCAATGTTTACACTTCTACTGTAACAACTGTTACAGGTTGGAATACCTTCACCCTTGGTACTCCATTTACATGGGATGGTACATCATCTATCATTGTTGAAGTCTGTTGGGATAATAACTCTTGGACAGATAGCGACATTGTAGGTTATGACGATGTTGGTTATGATGCTGTAAGTTATAATAGAGCTGATGGTGCTTCTGGATGTACTTTAGGGACACAATATCTTACTGGAAATCGAGCGCAGACAAGATTCTCTATTGTTGGTAGTACAGGTATTCAAACAGTTGTAAATACAAGTGCAGGTTTTGCAGAACATAATCTAGGGCCTAATCAGACCGTACATTTCTATGACCAAGCAACAGGCAATATTATGGTTACTATACAAGAATTATCTGGTCATGATTATGGTTGTACCAAAGTAGAAGTTGATAGACAAGGTATAGATGATACAGGATGGATATTAGGTTATAATGTTACCAATAAAACATTTAAAGTCACTCCTACTAATAATAATCCTACAGGCTCTTATAGTATAACACTATACTATGAAGCATCTGAACTTCCTGCTTTCTTACCTAGTATTACCTCAATGGTAAAAGGAGCTATAGAAATCAATAACGCTACTAATAATGCTTCTAACTCTTTTGCCGAAGCAGATGGCCAAGCCGCTTTTGGAACTGATTATCAATTTACAGCAACATTTAATTCAGGATTCTCAGGGTTTGCTTTATCGGATGCTCCTCCTGTTCCATTCCCTGTAGAATTAAGTTATTTTAAGGCATCTAAAGAACGAAAAGATGTACGACTACATTGGGAAACAGCTAGTGAGTTGAACAATAAAGGTTTCCATATTGAATATGGTACTGATGGACGCCATTTTGAACGCATCGGATGGGTCAATGGAAAAGGGACAACCTCCTCAATTACAAGATATGAGTTCTTACATGAAGCTCCTAGAGGTCGTTATAATTATTATCGTTTAGCACAAGAAGATTTTGATGGAACGACAGAATATACTGATGTAGAAGTTGTTGAATTCGCTCGTGCATTTGACATTCAAGTATTTCCGAATCCATCAACCGATGGCAGTACAACTATCTTACAATTAGAAACGAAGACAAGACAAGAAGTCAATATCAATATCTTTGATAGTGCAGGAAAAAAAGTCATGTCTTTAAATCAATCTTTAGATAAAGGTGTTAATACCATTAATCTTTCCAAACAACAATTGAGTAAAGGCATTTACTTTATCTCTATCTCACATCAAGCTGGAACGGAAAATATCAAACTTTCTATTATCTAACGTTTAGATATTTTATTATAAACACCCTATTATTTAGAGAGGATATCATATATTTATGGTATCCTCTTTTAACTTTTAAATTATAGTTTATTTGCTTTATAAAACAATTTTCACACGCATTACTTTTCATTTAATTTATAGGTAAGATTTCATCTATATCCTTTTTGTCATTTAGATGACAAAAAGGATAATATTTTGTTTTAATATGAATTGTTTTTTTTTTATTTTTTCCGTAAAAACTATCATATACAAAAATGTAATAACCTAATATTCAAATCATTAAGCACACAAACAGATGTTTTCAAAATAAAAACAAATAATTCAATGCTATAAACTATCATTTAATTACTGTCACATTTTTCAATTTTAACTTGTTTTTTTTCTAATTTCGTTGGACGATTAGTTTATTAAAATGAACGATTTTTAAAATAACTAACTACTACTAAATTAATTTTTCTAATCTTAATTAAAACTTACGCTATGAATAAAAGTATACTTTTAGCCATATCGCTATTTTTGTTTGCACCTATATTACTTATAGCTCAAACAGATTTACAACCTTATAAACAAAAAGAGAATCATTATGCTGATCCAGCATTAAAAAAATCTAACTCTTCTTTAGAAGAAAATAATTCAACCATAGAAAAAGAGGATCTGATAAGAGGCTGTGGCAGTACAATTCAGAAACATGAGGAAAGAATGAGAAATGATATTTCTTACAGAAACTATGTTGAACAAATTACAACTAAAAGAAATAAAATTTTATTAGATCAATCTAGAAGAAGAAATCCAAGTTGTACAGATCCTATTCTTGTTCCAGTAGCGATACATTATGCTCCAGGTATTGTTCCATCAGGTTCAGAAACCTGTGCGCTTGACATAATTAATCAACAGCTTACAACAGTTAATGAAGATTTTGCAGGTACAAATGCTGATATATCTAACTGGGCAGCATATGCTGGTTGTTTTAGTACAACAACGGGAGCCTCATGTATTGAGTTTTGTCTTGCTACAATAAATCATCCAGCAGGTAGTGGTTTAGTAGAAGGAGAGCCTGCGGTTACTTTTGGTGCAAACATTGACTGGTCAACATCTACTCCTTTATATTCAGCTTGGGCGGGTTATCTCAATATTTTCATACAAAGTGGTACAGGCATACTTGGAATTTCAAATGGAATTCCTGGTAATTTCTCAGGAACTGGCGTTACTGTTGAGGCTTGTAATTTCGGAGGTACTGCTTCTGGACCTTCTGTTACTTGTCCAGGAGTCGATTCAGGAGACTCTTGTGGTGGAATTTATGATGAAGGTCGTACCTTAACACATGAAATTGGTCATTATTTAGGTCTTTATCATATATGGGGTGATAATTCTACTTGTAATGGTGGTCAAGACCAGATCGCAGATACTCCTAATATGAATACTAGCCACTTAGGCAGTACTACAACTTGTCCTTCTGGTAGTGGTTGTGGCGGTTTACCAAATACTTGCAATGATGCTGAGCCAGATATGCCATTCAATTATATGTCATATGTAAGCGATAATTGTATGTGGATGTTTACTTCTGGGCAAGCAGATGTTATGTATGCTACAGTTACTTCAGCAGGTTTTACAACAACTTCTTCCAAATGTGGTGCTCCTATTCCATCTGCAAATTTTGCAAATGTCTCAGCAACTAATATAGAAGAAGGAACGAGTTGTGGTACTAAAACAGTTACTATTGATATGACAATGTCATTACAGCCAAGTGCAACAACAAATGTGTCTGTTGCCATAAGTGGAACAGCTACTAATGGTACTGATTTTACTGTTAGTGCTACCAATTTTACCTTTACAACAGCAAACTGGAATACACCTCAAACTTTAACGATTACAATTGAAGAAGATGCTGTTGTTGAAACAGATGAAACAATTGTATTAGATATTACAACAGTCACAGGTAGTGATGCTATAGAAGGAGGAAGTGGAAAAGTTACCTTAACTGTAGTAAATGATGATAATGCCCCTAGTACAACTGGAGGGATTGTTACCGTTTTGGATGTTGACTTTGAATCAGGAGCTGGAGGTTTCCAAACAGCATCTTCAGGTGATCCTTGGGCGCTAGGCGATAATGCTACTTTATCTAGTACTTACTGGACTACGACTGGTAATGCAACAACTTTTGGATTTATTAGTGATGATGCTTGTAATTGTGATTTGTCGGATGCTCAATTACGTACTCCTATTTTTGATTTATCTGGAGCAACTTCTGCTTCTCTTACATTTGATCATGCTTTTTCAAATGTAGGGGCAGAAAGTGCAGAAGTGTTAATTTCTACAGATAATGGTACTACCTACACTTCTATTGGAGCTATTACAAACACTAGCACAGCCTTAGGTGGAGGTTCTTATTCTACACCATGGGTTACTGGAAATACAATTGATTTATCTGCTTATGTCGGTAATACCCAAGTTGGAATTGCTTGGAGATATAATGATGGCGGTGGCTGGTTATATGGTATGGCTGTAGATAATGTTCAAGTTACGAAGACATCTGTCGCAACAGCTATTCAAACAGTTGTAAATACAGGTGCAGGTTTTGCAGAACATAATCTAGGACCTAATCAGACCGTACATTTCTATGACCAAGCAACAGGCAATATTATGGTTACTATACAAGAATTATCTGGTCATGATTATGGTTGTACCAAAGTAGAAGTTGATAGACAAGGTATAGATGATACAGGATGGATATTAGGTTATAATGTTACCAATAAAACATTTAAAGTCACTCCTACTAATAATAATCCTACAGGCTCTTATAGTATAACACTATACTATGAAGCATCTGAACTTCCTGCTTTCTTACCTAGTATTACCTCAATGGTAAAAGGAGCTATAGAAATCAATAACGCTACTAATAATGCTTCTAACTCTTTTGCCGAAGCAGATGGCCAAGCCGCTTTTGGAACTGATTATCAATTTACAGCAACATTTAATTCAGGATTCTCAGGGTTTGCTTTATCGGATGCTCCTCCTGTTCCATTCCCTGTAGAATTAAGTTATTTTAAGGCATCTAAAGAACGAAAAGATGTACGACTACATTGGGAAACAGCTAGTGAGTTGAACAATAAAGGTTTCCATATTGAATATGGTACTGATGGACGCCATTTTGAACGCATCGGATGGGTCAATGGAAAAGGGACAACCTCCTCAATTACAAGATATGAGTTCTTACATGAAGCTCCTAGAGGTCGTTATAATTATTATCGTTTAGCACAAGAAGATTTTGATGGAACGACAGAATATACTGATGTAGAAGTTGTTGAATTCGCTCGTGCATTTGACATTCAAGTATTTCCGAATCCATCAACCGATGGCAGTACAACTATCTTACAATTAGAAACGAAGACAAGACAAGAAGTCAATATCAATATCTTTGATAGTGCAGGAAAAAAAGTCATGTCTTTAAATCAATCTTTAGATAAAGGTGTTAATACCATTAATCTTTCCAAACAACAATTGAGTAAAGGCATTTACTTTATCTCTATCTCACATCAAGCTGGAACGGAAAATATCAAACTTTCTATTATCTAACGTTTAGATATTTTATTATAAACACCCTATTATTTAGAGAGGATATCATATATTTATGGTATCCTCTTTTAATTTAAAAATGGCTATGTCTCAGAAAATCATTGATCTTTCTAAACCTATTCAATATAATGCTACAGATCCTTGGTTTATGAAGGTTAAAATCAAACATAAAGCTCATCGAAAAGCAAAATGGTTAATTCGGCTTCTAGGGCTTCCTTTCAGATTATTTCCAAAAGGCTTCATAGGTTGGGCTGATGATACCATCCAAAAAATGGGTGTTCATTCCACAACTCATATTGATGCACCTTGGCATTATAGTCCAAGCGTTAATGGTAAAAAAGCAAAAACCATAGATGAAGTACCACTTGATTGGTGTTATGGAGAGGGACTCATCATTGATATGAAACACAAAGAAGATTTTAATCCTATTACAATACATGATATTGAACTTTTTTTAGAAAAAAATAATTTATCCATAGAGCCTAAAATGATCGTTTTAATAAAAACAGGTCGAGATAAATACAATGGTACAAAGGACTTTCATAAAGTTGGAACAGGTATGAGTGCAGAAGCAACAGAATGGTTGATTGATAAGGGTATAAAAGTGATGGGAATTGACAGTTGGGGTTGGGATTTGCCACTCCCCTACCTCATAAAAAAAGCCAAAGAAACCAATAATCCAGAGTTATTTTGGGAAGCACATCTTGTAGGAAGTCGAAAAGAATACTGTCATATCGAACAATTGGTTAATTTAGATGCTTTGCCCTATATAGGATTTAAAGTTGCTGTTTTTCCCTTAAAAATTGTAGGAGCATCTGCCGCTCCTGCAAGAGTTGTAGCGATTCTAGATTCATGAAATTATTTTTAAAATCAAAAAACAATGAACACCATATTTTTTACATCTGATCATCATTTTGGTCATGCTAATATTATACGGTTTTGTAATCGCCCTTTTGAAACTGTAGAACAGATGAACCAAGTAATGATAGAACGATGGAATGAGAAAGTCAAAGCCAATGATATGGTCTACCATCTAGAAGATTTAGGCTTAACGAATCGTGAGAATATGGCCGAGATAATCGATCAATTAAACGGTAAAATACACTTAGTGACTGGTAACCACGAAGGGGCAGCACTTTCCAATAAGAAAAAATTCCAATGGGTCAAAGATTATTATGAGCTCAAAGTCAAAGACGAAACCTTGAAAAATGGTGTACAGCAGCGCATTATCCTATTTCATTATGCGATGCGGGTTTGGAATGGTAGTCATAGAGGAACATGGCAATTGTATGGTCATAGTCATGGTGAATTGCCTGATCTGCAAGACCAGCTAGCTTTTGATGTGGGCGTTGATAGCCACGATTTTTATCCTATCTCTTATGAAGAGGTCAAAGCCATTATGAAACAGAAAACGTGGACGCCCCCTTTTGAAAATCAAGTAACAGTTTAAAACATTTAAGTTGTTAATGCTCCTATCTTGAGTATTAGCGTTGAAGACATTGCATTTTCTATCATGGCTTTTATTGGAGTTCTTAGCTATTATTAAATATCATAATTTAATAAACTCATAAAACTAAATGCTAGACTTTACGTTAAAACAAAAGTAAAGGTTTAAAAAGCATATCGTATTATTTAGTATTTATAAAATATTTCGATAATACTAATTATACACATACATACCATCGATAGGAAAAACCTGTTTTTTTTCTTATCTTTATTTAGTACATTTGCAATCTTTTTAGAATTCATTAAAAATGAACATGAGGAAAATCGAATTGGACATAGTGGCTTTATCTCATAGCGTCACCCAATCTCATAATTACGCTGTAGTTTTAGGCGAAACAGATGGGGTTAGACGATTGCCAATTGTTATTGGGGGAGCAGAAGCACAGGCTATTGCTATTGCGATGGAACGTATGACACCCAACCGTCCTTTAACACATGACCTATTAAAAAATACATTATTGACCTTTGATGTAGATTTGAAAGAAATCATCATCAACAATCTTTTAGATGGTGTATTCTATGCTAGAATGATATGTGTACGAGAAGGAAACATCATAGAAATTGATTCTCGTACTTCTGATGCACTAGCCCTTGCAGTTCGTTTTGGATGTCCTATTTACACCTATGAATTTATACTAGATGCTGCGGGTATTGTACTTGAAGATACAGTAGAAGGTTCTAGCACTCCAAGCCCCCAAAAGGCTAAAAAGAAAGAAAAGAAAACTTTATCCAATGTATCGCTTGAAGAGTTAGATAAAATGCTAAATGAAGTGCTAGAAAAAGAGGATTACGAACAAGCCGCAAAAATTAGAGATGAAATAAAACAACGAAAAAGTGGTGATTCCTAAATAATGATTTTTATAGAAAAATATATAGCGAGGTTTTGTAAAAAACTTCGCTTTTTTTTGTTTTTATTAGAATAGTAATAATGGATTTTCCTTTAGAAATTGGATATGGAGAATATAAAATCAATGCCCACATTATATTCGAAATTCTAGCCTTTACAATAGGGTTTAGATATTACTTATCCCTTAGAAAAAACCGACACGACCATATTAATGAAGATAATCGTTTATGGATTATTATAGGTGCTGCCTTTGGGGCATTTTTAGGTTCACGCCTCATAGGCGCTTTGGAAAGTCCTATTGCTTGGTTTCAGTCGAATCATTTTATTATCCATTTTTATCAAAGTAAAACGATAGTAGGTGGTTTATTAGGAGGTCTATTTGGAGTCGAATGGACAAAGAAGATGATAGGCGAGCAGCAATCTTCGGGTGATCTATTTACATTTCCCATCATTTTAGGAATGATGATTGGACGAATAGGCTGTTTTTTAAGTGGTGTCTATGAACCTACTTATGGTATTGCAACCAATTTACCTTGGGGCATGGATCTAGGAGATGGTGTTATTCGACATCCTACCTCTCTTTATGAAATCATCTTTTTAGGTATCCTTTGGATTAGTCTTTTTTATATAAAAAAATATAACACACTGGAAAATGGTTATTTATTTAAACTCTTTCTTATCACCTATTTGATTTTTCGATTTTTTATAGAATATATCAAACCTGGATTTCGATTTGATTTTGGATTGACGACGATTCAAATAACCTGTTTACTTGGAATTTTGTATTATTACAAGACTATTATTAAAATAATGAAGGGACTTTTTTAATAAAAACTGAATATGCATCCAACCAAGAATTATATTTACTATGATCACACGACGAGCTTGTGCAACGAATGCTTATTTCCAATTAGTGCCAAGATAATTTTTGAAGACAATAAAGTTTTTCTATCCAAACACTGTCCAACACACGGACATCAAAAGGTCTTAATTGCGGATGACATCGAGTATTACAAACAAATAAGAAATTACAATAAACCTTCAGAATATCCGCTTCAACCCCATACAAAAACACAGTATGGTTGCCCCTATGATTGTGGTATTTGTCCTGATCATGAGCAACATTCATGTTTGACTCTAATTGAAGTAACAGACCGCTGTAATCTAACCTGCCCAACCTGTTATGCTAGTTCTTCCCCTCATTATGGACGACATCGAACCCTAGAAGAAATAGAGAAAATGTTCGATATTATTGTAGCTAGTGAAGGAGAACCCGATGTAGTACAGATAAGCGGCGGAGAACCCACCATTCACCCTGACTTTTTCAAGATTCTGGACATTGCCAAACGCAAACCCATCAAACATTTGATGGTCAATACCAATGGCATCCGTATCGCCAAGGATTTTGAGTTTGTAAAACGTTTGGCGACTTATGCTCCAGATTTTGAAATATACCTACAATTTGACTCTTTGAATGCACATCCCTTAGAAGTTCTTCGAGGAGAGGATTTGAGTGTGATACGTCAGAAAGCCCTAGAACATCTAAACCAATTAAACCTTTCTACTACTTTAGTCGTCACCTTACAAAAAGGATTAAATGATCATGAAATTGGAGAGATTCTTGATTTTGCCTTAGGGCAAAAATGTGTTCGAGGTGTCACTTTTCAACCAACAACAATTAGTGGCAGATTGAAGCATTTTAATCCTGCAACAGATAGGCTTACCCTTACAGAAGTTCGCCGAAAAATCATAGAACAAAGTACTGTTTTCCAGCCCAATGATATTGTTCCAGTACCTTGCAATCCAGATGCTTTAGCAATGGCATACGCCTTAAAATATCAAGATTGTATTCAACCTTTAACCCATTTGGTCGATCCTGAATTACTCTTAAATGGTACGAAGAATACCATTGTTTACGAACAAGATGAGCAACTTCAGGAATACGTTTATAAGGTATTTAGTACAGGAAATGCGGTCGATACGATACAGGAGGAATTTAAACAATTGCTTTGCTGCTTGCCCAATGTTTCAGGAGCAGGTTTAAAATACGACAATCTATTCAGAATTATTATTATGAACTTTATGGATGCTTATGATTTTGATGTCCGAGCGATTAAAAAATCTTGTGTCCATATTGTCTCTAAAGACGGAAAAGTTATTCCTTTTGAAACGATGAATCTATTTTATCGGGAAGAATTTAAAGACCGTTTAGAGCATATTCGAAGCAGAATACTTCCCCAAAATGAAAATACATAGAAAAATACTAATTGTCAATTTCATCATTTTGTTTGTTTTAGTATTCTTCCCCTTTCTTTTATTTAAAAATGCTGAGATAGGGCTTAGACTATTTGTTTTTGGGTATATCTTTTACGCTGTTGGAGGTCAAGTCCTAGTGAATAGTATTCTATTAATTATCCGATTATTTAAAAAGAAATACGAGACAATATTATCATTAATTATCAGTATTGTATTAATTTTATTGATAGGCTTAAGTTTGGCTTATTTATTAGTACAACCAACTTAGTAGAAATATGATCAATCAAAAAATACTGGGCATTAATTTATTAATACTTTTTATTTACTCCGCTATTGCTTTTATGACGATGGGAGGAGCAACAGGTTATGATGCACTAGGGTTTGCATTTATTATGATGCTATGCCTTGCTATTCAAGTAATTGTTTGTATTATTATCTCCATTGTTCAATTCCGAAGAAAACAAAACCCTATCGCAAAATCTTACCTTTTGAGTACTGCTTTAGTCATCCTTATTGGTATTTCTTCTTGTTTTGGCTTAGTTAGTATCTCCTAGTCTTTATGATTTTCTAAGGCATTAAAATATCTTCTTACCTAAAGTTGAAATAAAGAATCATTTATGGCATTATTTTTTATACCATAAAATGCAATGTATCAAATGACATATTACAAAAAATAATATTTTTTTATTGTTATAAAAAGAATTATTTTTGTTATATAAAAGTGAGTGATTACGTTTTAACTTCTTATTAGATATACCCAATAGAGCGCGTTTAGCAAAAAACCTTGCTAAGGTTATGCTACGCATTTATTTGTCATTTAAACCTAAACTATGAAAAAGCTATTTTTTTTAGTAGTCATTCTATGTTCTATACTACCTTACTACTCCAAAGCCCAAGTCAATGTACAAGATTCCCTCACCTTAGTAGATATTTATAATAGTACAGGAGGCTCGAATTGGACGAATAATAACAATTGGTTGACGACTAACTATCTTTCTACATGGCATGGAATTACTGTTTATAATGGGAGAATTATAGGGATAGATTTAAGTAATAATAATTTAATAGATACTTTTCCAGATATTTCTAATCTTAATGCATTAATTGATCTTTATATTTATGATAATAACTTAAAAGTTATTAGAGAACTACCAGATAACATAGAAATTTTAAAGCTTCAAAACAATCAATTAACCTCAATAATAAGTTTATCAAATTTACAGTTTTTAGAAGAATTATATTTACATAATAATAATCTGGATTCAATTCCGAGTTTATCTTCCACAGTTCTTTCAGAACTTTTTCTTCATAACAACAATTTAATAGAACTTCCAGAATTTCCATTGCCAACTTTGACCTTAAGTATTGTTTGTTCTAATAATAAAATAAATAAATTACCAGATATGAGTGCTTTTCCTGATCTAATGGGTTTACAAGTAGATAATAACCATCTCTCCTTTTCTGAACTTGAAAAAGCAGGAGGATATTTTAACTTTAATGAAAATTGTAGTAATATTATCATGGGATTTTGTTACGAGAATCAAGTCCTAAACACCATCCCAATTCTAGGAAATGGCAGAACTTACATTGACAGCACATTAACAATAACGGTTGATAAAGTAGCAGGAACCTATACCCAATACGAATGGTTCAAAGACGGGACTTGTGTGAAACCCGTCTCACAGGATACCTTTATCACAATCCCTCAAATAGACGTTAATGATGGAGGGATGTATACCTGTAATGTAACCAACTCTGTAGTGCCAGGTATTACCCAATACTCCTACAACTTCGAAGTAGCCGTCTACGGTATCGATAGCTTAGGAGGCGTTTACTATCCCAATGAGTATGTCATTGAGTTTGTACCTTCGGCTACCCCTACAACTCGGCAGGCACTCCGAGACGAATTCCAAGCCACGGTACTCGACTCCTGTATGTGCGGACAACAACTCGAACTCTGGGAAATACCTGACACCATCCTCCTAGATATTGGTGGAGATATACAATATGTCCATGATGATAATACGAAAAAGAAAAGGACAAAAGGAAAAACTGGTGTTGATGGAGTCGATTTCAACTATATCATAAAGCCTGATAATTGGAAAAGTCGAAAAAGTAAAATTCGAGAGAAGAGTATAGAAAAAAACAATTTCCAAAAAAGTGAGATTCAATCAAATAACATTTCTTCTAAATTGAAAATTGCTGTACTAGACACAGGCTTAGATGTTTTTGATACAAATTCGCCTTTGTATCCCTATCGTTGGACAAACCCTGATGAATCGGGTGGAGATAGTGATAATAATTGCTATGATGCCGACCAATATGGCATTTATATAGAAGATAGACAAGCAATCCCCAATGATGACAACAGTCATGGTAGTCATATTGGACAACTCATAACCACAGGATTGAATTCGGATGCAGTTGAATTGATTCCTGTAAAAACCCATGATGATGAGGGTTGGGGGAGTTTATTTAATAGTGCCTGTGGTATTTACTATGCGAAAGAAAAAGGGGCGGATATTATCAATACCAGTTGGAGTTATTTTGGACTGCCCTCTACCGTCTTATATAATGCAATTCAACGCTCTGGAACTTATGGAGATATTTTAGTCATTTCATCCGCAGGAAATAATGGCGTTTTAACCGATTCTTTTCCACATTATCCTTCTAGTTATGATTTGGATAATATTATTTCGGTCATGTCAATTGATGATAATGACCAAATCCCTGATTTTTCAAATATCGGTGTCACTAATGTTGATTTAGCAGCAAAAGGTGTCGATATTGAAAACGATTACGGGATAAAATCAGGGACATCCATGTCTACTGCCTATACTACAAAGTTTGCAGCCATGATAAAACTCCGCAACCCTGATATATCTTATAGGGTATTAAGAGATAGCATTTTTGACCAGTTGCAATATCCACCCTCTTTAGTAGGGATGTGTTCTACCGATGGGAAATTACCAGAATATATGTATTTGCCCTTGGAATTATTGTCCTTTGAAGCTAGACTAAATCGCTCAGAACAAATTCAACTGAATTGGTCAACTGCTTCGGAAATCAACATTACTGGTTTTGAAATACAACATTCTTCTAATGGATATGATTTTAGTAAAATTGGATTTGTTGAAGCTCAAAATCTACCTCATAATGAATACAAATATATAGACAAGGATGATAGACTTTCTAATACTCTCTATTATCGTTTAAAAATACTGGAAGGAGATGGTACATTTTGGTATTCGGATATTTTAAAAATAGATAATCGGATGAGGCTTCCATTAGTTTCTATAATAGAGAATCCTGTGAAAGACCAATTAACGCTAGAATTTACAAAAGATATAAAAAATAGAAGTATTCATATTTATAATGCTATTGGTAAACTTGTGAAAATAGAACATATAAATATAGCCAAAAATCAAACATTGCGCATTGATATTTCAGATTTACCAAGTGGTACTTATCTAGGGAATATTTTATACCAAGACTATCAAGAAGGATTTAAATTTCAAAAATTATAACTACTTTTAAATATGTATGGTAGATCAAAAATAATCTATTTATGTTTACATAAATGTGGGCTACAGTCAATATGATAGAAATTCGTATTTCACTACTCTCAATATTCATATTATGTGGGTTTAGGCTATTTGCTCAAACCCAACAAGAAGTTAGTTTAGATAGTATATTACTACAATTTACTCTAGAATATATAGAAGAAGATCCATTAGTAGCTGAAGTGTCAATCCATAATATAATTAGCAGTTATCCCACTAGAACTCATGAGCAGGATTCGATTATTGCAGAGGTTTTACATGATATTGGAACAGAGTACTATTTTATTAATAAATTTAATTCTGCTTTAAAATCTACACAAAAATCCTTAGAACTAAGGAAGAAAATATTTGAACCTAGCCATTTTGATGTTACTCGTAGTTTATATAATATTGGAGTTTATCTTAAATCTTTAGGATATTACAAAAAGTCTCTAGCATATACCATTGATTGTCAAGATATTCGTAAAAATCATCATAAGGATAAAAAATTTCATCTAGCTAGAACCTATTCATTAATAGCTGAAAATTATTATTTCCAAAGTGATTATAAAGCAGCAATTGAAAACTTTGATTTAGCAATTTCTATTTATAATAAGATTAATGCAGATATTGAAATATTCAAAACACTTATAAATAAGTCAGTTGCATTAGTTGATAACAAACAAGAATTAGAAGCAATTTCTATTTTAGAAAAATTGCTTATTGATAAATCTCTTTCGGATTACAACCATATTATTACGATTGTAAACTTAGCGGATATTTGGAGTGAAATTGATTCAAATAAATCACTTAAATTATATAAAGAAGCTATTTCTAACTATCGGAAAATTGCTCTTTTTTATACCGAAAATAACTCTACTGCCCACCAAAACCTAGCCCTCACAGAAATCAACATGGGTTTATACGATGATGCTAAAAAGCATTTGGACATTGCGGTTGATATTTTCAAACAAGTCTATGAAGATGTGGAATATGATTTTGGTTATGCAGCGT
>JAHDBJ010000027.1 GCA_020630435.1 Saprospiraceae bacterium | reverse complement strand
ATTCGAACCCCCGACCCGCTGATTACAAATCAGCTGCTCTGGCCAACTGAGCTATACTGGCATTTAAGCATTTCTACTTCAATATTTTTCTTTACTATTTAGGACGTTTCCTGAAAGCGATTGCAAAGCTACACTTTTTTTACTTTTTCAAAAAAAAACTTGAAGATTTTTTTAAAAAAAATTTTATATCAAAATAAAGTAAAACGCCTTAAAAGACAAGAGGTGCTTATTAAGGAGGTGGATTATTTTTTTCCACATGATTCTACAATGCCCTTTTTTATAAAAAAGTTCAAAAAAATAAGGTTATTTTTAGATATGTACTAGAGTTATACTGAAGAAGAGGCTTCATAAAACAGCCTCCTCTTCAATATTAGAACTTATTTATTTGATAACGAATTTGTTGGTTTGCATTAATTCACCTTGTTTTATCTGTATATAGTATGGTCCGGCTGGTAAGTTCTCTAAATTTAGTCGTTTACTATAAGCCCCACTAAATGATGTTACTTTTTCGAAATAATGTTTTTGACCTATCATATCAAAGACTCGAATTTCTATTCCTTCTTTTTTATCTAAGCTAAATCTCAAATTAAAACTACCTGTAGTCGGATTAGGATCAATTTTATAATTCTTAACAACTAATTTTCTATTTAAGCTTGGACTTTGCTCATCTTCTCTCAGATTGAATCGAACTGGTAAATAATGCTGTACATTTACATTTTCTCCTTTTTGTTTTCCTGGTTTCCACTTTGGCATATTACGCACTACTCTCAAGACCTCTGCGTCCATTTCGGGATCTCCTTTCTGGGTAATCTCCACATTTGAGACGTTTCCAAGTTTGTCAATAATCAATGATACGATAACTACTCCTTCCTTCCCGTCTTTTTGTGCTCTAGCTGGATATTTAATATTAAAGGATAAATATTCTAAAACCGACCTATTAGAACATTCTTGCTGTGCTTCCTTTCCTCTATTATCGCAATTTCCAAAAACAGGCATTTGTTCCACAATCTTATAAGTTTCTCCTTCTAGGCTTGATACTAGTGGTCTTGCCTCATTAGGAAGTGGTGGTGCTGGAATTGTATGCTTGATTTGTGCTTCACTTAATCTAAATCGAATGGGTAGGTTAAACTTTACGTTAACTTTTTCGCCTCTTTGTTCTCCTGGGTTCCATCTAGGCATTGAATTAACAACTCGGAGTGCTTCTTCATCACAAGCTTTATTGATAGAGCGCACAATTTTAGCATTATTGACATATCCATTTTTATCAATTACAAAAGAAACGACTGCAATCCCTTGTATATCATTTTTTCTTGCTGTTTCAGGATATTTTATATTTCTAGACATGAAATCTAGGATACCCTCATCAGAACATTTTTTTCGACTTTTCATATCAGAGATATGATTACAAGTTCCAAAAGTGGGCATCTTTTCTACGATGGTAAAAACGTTTTTCAAACTATCCGAAGTAATTATTAAGTCATCTGTAATATTAACTGTTTCTTGTCCATAATCGTGAGATTGACTGTTTATACGATTCGCAAAGAGTAGTATCAGTACGATCACGACAGGAAAAGCAGCAAGGTACCTCAATCCGTCTTGCCGTTTGGATTTTTTACGTGTCATCATTAAAATGCGTTTTTTTATTTGTGAATAATTAAAATTATTTGCTAGTGCTAAGCCAATTCCCGGGTGAGCTTGCTCTAGCAATAAACGGCCGTATATTTTTTTAGAAGTATTTTTCAAAGCAGCTTTATCTGCTAGATATTCGTGATTTTCTTTTATTGATTTTTTATAAAAAAAAATTAGAGGATTGAACCAAAAAACAATTTGTAAAAATTCTAGCAATAAAATATCGAAAGTATGCCATTGCTGGATATGTGCTTTTTCATGCTGAATGATTTGCTGTTTTTCTACATCAGGTATTTTATTTTTTTCACTAAAGAACAAATAATACATAAAAGAAAAAGGCATATGCTCTAGTTCACTTCTTATCAAAAAATATCCTTTAGCAATTACTTTTCTACCTGAGTCATAAATCCTTTTTATCTGTAATAGTCCTACAAGAAACTTACACAACATATAGAGTACTCCAATTCCATAAACTATCCAAAACAGAAATGTAAAATCAAATTTACGTTCTTCAATTACAGGTTGAGAGGCTATAATCAATGCTTCTATGTTTATTGGTTCAACTATAATAGGAAGCACTTCGTTTGAGGACGTTGGGATGGTTATCACAGGAATAAAGAAACTAATCACTAATGTTGATAACAGGTAAAATCTATTGACAACAAAGAAGGTTTCTTTGCTTAAAAAAATGATATATATCAAATAAAATGCTAACCAACATAGACTAAGCTCAATAATATAAGATTCCATAGATTTGATTTTAGGCTTACTTTCTACTCATATGCAACTGTTCCGTTAGTTCATTCACTTTATAGGCTGCATATTCTCGGAAATCAGGATACTTTTTATTGTCTTTTTTTAAAAACTCTTTATAGTATCTCAGTGCAATTTTTTTATCTTTATAATAGGTCTCACTTGTCCTTGCTAATTGGTATAAAAGCAGACTTTCTTTTGAATAATAATGCGCTTTCTTATAATGATGAATTGCATCTTTCAATTGGTTTTTCTGTTCATACACATATCCTAATTGTTTAAAGTAATCATCAATATGAGTTGCTATTCCTGCACTAATCGCTTTTTTGAAACTTACCTCACTTTCTGCCCATTGCTTCATCTTTTGATAAGCTATTCCCAAGTAATAATGTAATAGGTGTTCCTCTTCTTCCTGCTTCAATAAAGGCACAAAGAACTCAATTACCTTTGGATAATTTTTTTCATGATATGCAGCAAGACCTACAATTCTCCTAGTAAAGTCTGTAGTATCTGCTTGAGCAACTAATTTCTCTCCAATTTCTAGAACTTTAAGATACTGATCTTGGATGTAGAATAGTTTTGCTTTTGTTCGGAGTAATCTAAGATTCAAGCTATCAATTAAAAGGCTTTTCTCTATACGATATTCCGCTAATTCGTACTGTTTCAATCTAATATATAAGTTAGATAAAGAAGTTGCCGTTTCCAAATCTTCTGGATTTAGTACGAGGGCTTTTTCATAGAGTTGTATAGCCTCACTGTGTTTATTAAGATTGTATTGTAATAGTGCTGCTTTTGTATAATAATAACTATTTGTATTATCCAACTCTAATAATTTATTATAAGTTTCTAACGCTGTTTCTAGACGCTGTTCTCTAGTATAGATTGTTGCCAGTTGTACTAAAGCATTCAGATTTTCAGGATTCAATTCAAGTATCCTATTATATACTGTTTTAGCTTTTATATTCCGTCCTAGTTTAAAATGACATAATGCAATATCTGAAAGGACATTTTCATCGTTTGGCATTAGCTCTTGACAAGCATCTAAAAGTAATAATGCTTTTTCGAATTGATAATATGTAATTAGCTTCTTAGCTTCTCGACACCCATCTAGTATTTTCATCTCTTCCTCACCTTGTTCTACTTGTGCATTTAGTTTCGTTTCGTTAATCAAACCTACTAATAGTAAAAATATGAGGCTAGCTTTTTTTATAAAAGAAACATTATTCATAATACTTTTTTTTAATATCTGTCAAACTTGGTTTCTTTTCCATCTTTGGCAACCTTGTTAAAAACTGTTTTAAATCATACTACTATCTTATAAAAGATGGAGATATGTTTTGTGACAGTTTCTTATGGTTCTGACTTTTCAGAGTCGTCTATTTTTGCTAATAAATCCTTAATTTCTTCAGGATTTATATCATTCTTTTTTACAAAAAAGGAAACCAAACGCTCAAAAGAGCCCTCAAAATAATTATCAATAAAACCCTTTAAGGTTTGGTTGCTATACTCTTCCTGTTTAATAATTGGAAAATATTCGTAAGTGCGTCCATATGCTTTATGATCTAGAAATCCTTTTTTTTCTAAAATTCTAGCAACTGATGAGACTGTACTATGTGGGATTTCATCAGGATCGCCTAATTCTTTTCTAATATCACTTACAGTACAACGTTCTAATTGCCAGATAATTTGCATAATTTGTTCTTCGACTTTAGTTAATTTTTTCATTCATTTTTTTTTATAAAAATGGAATATGATACCGATATATTATCAAAGATATAACGTTTATTTCAGTTTTCAAACTATTTTATACGATTTATAACGTAATTTTACGTTATAAATTAATTTTCATAAAAAAATCTTATCTCAGTAGAGATAAGATTTTAGATTTGACTCTTTAAAAACTAGATTTTCAAAAATCTGAATTATTTCTTAATAAACCCTGCTAAAAATATCAGTAATACTGCTCCTATTGTTGATGTAATGATTTGCCCTAATACTCCACTACTAAATGATACCCCTAACAATGGCATCAACCATCCGCCTAATACTCCACCTAATATACCAACGATAATATTTCCAATAATACCAAACCCTCCACCTTTCATAATTTGCCCACCAAGCCATCCTGCTATTGCTCCAATTAAAACCATATACAATAAACCGTCCATATTATTTTTTTTATAATGAAAAAATGATAAGTAATAGTACAACTCAAAAGTAAAAATATACTTTTAAAATAGAAATAATTCTTCATATCACCTCAAAAAATAGGAGCGAATAATGTGATTTATCGACGAACCTACAGATAATATTTACCAAAGACCAAAATAAAAGTCCTTAAAATCAAAATATAACTTTAAAGCCCCTATTTTTGTGCGAATTTTAATATAGTACATATCCCCTTTATCTATTGCATTTGTATTAATACGACCAAAATGAACAATGCTAATATAATTATTTTAGGAACGGCGAAACGATTATGTATATGAAAAAATATCTACTCCCCCTAACATTAATTGTTATATGGGCTAGTTGTATGCCTTATGAAAATGACTCTAGTATTGAAGTTGACCTCAATTTTTCGGACAAGGCTCTACAACATATTTATAGTTTACAAGATAAACAGCAGACAGACAGTTTGTACAAGTATTTGAGACATCCTACTGCAACCTATCGTTATGCTGCTTGTATGGCATTTGCATCTATACAGGATAGTCTAGCACTCGATAGTCTAGCATTACTCACAAAAGACAAAGTAGAAAAAATACGTTCTGCTGCAACCTATGCGATAGGACAAACTCGGCATTCTAAAGGCGAAAGTATTCTTATAAAATCTTTTGCTCAATTTGATAGTTTAGGGCAAAACCAACGTTTTAATGCTTCCATATTAGAAGCCATTGGAAAATGTGGCAGCGAACAGCAGCTTGAAAATCTTGCAACTATTCGTACGTATCAAGAGACCGATACTTTATTATTAGAAGGTCAAGCTTGGGGAATATATCGTTATGCCCTAAGGCAAATAACGTCAGAAACAGGCACAAAAAAGATGCTTGATCATCTTATCAATCCTAATATTCCTCAGAGTGTAAAATATATTGCTTCTAATTATTTAGCCCGTGCTAAAAATATTCAAATTGATAGTTCTGAATATACCTTTGACAACTATATGCTTCAAGAAAACGATCCTTTCTTACGAATGAATCTTGCCATTATTTTAGGAAAGACTAAAACAGAAACCTCTAAAAAAACATTGGTTAATATATTTAGAACAGAACCCGATTATCGTGTAAAATGTAATATTATTAGAGCCTTAAAAAACTATGATTACTTTTCTGTTCGTCCATTAATTTATGAAGCTCTTGAAGATAAAAATATACATGTAGCAACTACTGCGGCTCAGTTTTTAAAAAGTAAAGGTTTAGAAGTAGATGCTCGGGACTATGCTCTAAAAGCAGCGACTGAATCTCGATGGCAAATAAAAGCATTACTCTATGAAGCAGCAATGGCTACGCTCCCCTTTTATGCGACTCAAACAAAATCTAGACTAAGTAGTGAGCTTTGGAAACGCTATGGTGAAACCAATAATAACTACGAAAAAGCGGCTATTTTATCGGCCATAGGTGAATTCGGTTGGAATTATCGTCGCATTTATGAAAAAACATTTAATGCCGATATTCCAATCATAAAAACTGCGGGAGTAGGGGCAATCACTAAGATACTTGAAACACCAGCTTTTGACAAGTTATTCCAAGGTAGCCGTAATAGGGTACGTAGAGAGATTTCATTCTACTTGAGAGAAGCTATTTTAAGTAAAGATCCTGCTATGATAGCTTTAGCATCTGGAGCTGTTGCCAATCCTAAAAATAATTATAAAAGGATTTGGGCAGATTCAACATTTTTGATGATGGCACAGGAAAATCTTTCGCTACCTAAAGAAATAGAAACGTATAATGAACTACAAAAAGCAATTGATTATATCGCTGGAAATGATAAAGTCAATCTTAAAAAATTAGACTTTAACCATCCAATTGATTGGGCTTTAATTGAAAAACTCAATGAGCGTTCTCGTGCTATCATTGCGACGGAAAAAGGTAGTATTATCCTAGAATTATTTTATAAAGATTCTCCAGGTTCTGTTGCTAATTTTATCCAACTCGCTAATGATGGATTTTATGATGGTAAAGTTATCCATCGTGTAGTTCCTAATTTTGTTGTTCAAGGAGGTTGTCCTAGAGGAGACGGTTATGGTGGTGAAGATTATTCTATTCGTTCTGAGCTTAATTCTTTAAAATATGATAATGAGGGGTATGTTGGTATGGCATCAGCGGGAAAAGATACCGAAGGAACACAGTGGTTTATCACCCACTCTCCTACTCCACATCTAGATGGTAGATATACTATTTTTGGTAAAGTAGTAGAGGGCATGACTATCGTTCATGAATTAGAAATTGGAGATCGAATTGCAAAGGTTGTGATTAAATAGTGACATTTTTTTACAAGAAGCAACTATGAATATACCATAAACTAAATATAAAATAAATGAAAACAACCGCTCTAACATCTAAACATATTGAACTAGGAGCTAGGATGGCTGCCTTTGCAGGTTATAATATGCCTATCTCTTATACAAATATTCAAGAAGAACATAAAACGGTTAGGGAAAATGTAGGCGTATTTGATGTTTCTCATATGGGAGAATTTATTGTAAAGGGAAAACAGGCCTTAGAACTTGTACAAAAAGTTACTTCTAATGACGCATCCAAATTAAAAATTGGTGATGTCCAATATTCTTGTTTTCCTAATGCTACGGGTGGAATTATAGATGACCTTCTAGTATACAGGCTTCCAGAAGATAAATGTGCTAAAGGTGAACAAGCCTATATGCTTGTTGTAAATGCTTCTAATATCAAAAAAGACTGGCAATGGATAGGTCAACATAATACTTTTGAGACACATCTTATCAACATATCGGATAATACGGGACTTTTAGCGGTACAAGGCCCTAAGGCGGCAGCAACCCTTCAATCGCTAACGGATATTGACCTACACGCTATGAAATATTACACTTTCCAGAAGGGAACTTTTGCAGGTGTTGATAATGTATTGATTTCTGCTACAGGTTATACTGGTGCTGGTGGTTTTGAGTTATATTTTGACAATAAGGATATGCTACAAATGTGGGAAGCCATTTTTAAAGCAGGGGCTGATTATGGAATAAAACCAATAGGACTAGGAGCAAGAGATACTTTACGTTTAGAAATGGGTTATTGTTTGTATGGAAATGATATTGATGATACCACTTCTCCTTTAGAAGCAGGACTAGGATGGATAACAAAACTACAAAAAGACGATTTTAATAGTAAGTCTATTTTTAAACAACAAAAAAAACAAGGTATCAAAAAGAAACTTGTTGGATTTGAAGTTTTAGAACGACGTGTTCCTCGTCATGGTTATCTTATTGAAGATATAGATGGAAATGAAATTGGGCAAGTTACTTCTGGTACACAGTCTCCCTCATTAGATAAGCCAATAGGTTTAGGCTATGTTTCTAAAGAATTAGCGAAAATTGATCAGGAGATTTTTATCGCTGTAAGAAATAAGAAACTAAAAGCAAAAATTGTCAAGCTGCCATTTTACAAAAAACACACATAAGTCCTCTAATTCTATGAATGAAAACCAAGATAATCTACTTAATATCATCGGTATCTTATATAGGTGGAGAAAACCCATTATTTTTACTTGTAGCCTAGTAGCTCTAGGAAGTATTATCATCAGTTTATTGTTACCTACTTATTATCGAGCCACTACTATTTTTTACCCTTCTAACCCTGCACTTAATTCTCCTAGTGTAATATTCGGCACATCTCAAAAAGACTTAGACTTTTATGGGGATGCAGATGATATTGACAGATTGATTTCAATCGCCAGTTCAGGTGAATTGATTGATTTTATGATTGATAATTTCAACCTTTACAAACATTATAAAATTGATACATTTCAAGATAAAGCAGCATATAAAGTGCGTATAAAATTTTTAAAATTTTACGAAGTCATTAAAAACGCCAGAAACGGTATAGAATTGACAATAGAAGATAAAGATCCACTGCTCGCTGCTAAAATGGCTAATGCTGCCAGAGACAAGATTGATGAATTGGCGTTGCGTTTAAATTATCATTCTCAACAAAAACTATTATCTACCTTTGAAACCAGTATCAAAAACAAACAAAACGACATCTTTGTACTAAACGATAGTCTGAAACAGTTGAGGTACAAATACGGGGTATATCTAGATTTTAAAAAAGAAAACAATGCTGGTAATCTACTGAATATTCGTCCTAGAGATAACAACATCGAACAATTCAATGAAGGATTGTCTTATGTACAAGTATTAACACAACTCCTAGAAAGTAAGAGTAAAGAATTGGCAGAAGAAATTGAACATCATGATAAATTAAAAGCAGCTTTTAATTCGGGGATTTCAGCTTTACATATTCAAGATAAAGCAAATATACCGCTAGTCAAATCAAGACCTGCTCGAACACTTATCGTTTTAAGTTCTATAATCCTTGCTTTTATTTTTAGTGTATTGGCCGTACTGTTATTGGATAGATATAAACATACCAATTGGGATTCTGTCATGAATAATTCTTAGAAAATGCCTTCAGAGCAGCACAAAGCAAAGCTTAATTTTTTTCCTTCTGTCCCGCTTATAACCAAGTGGTTGTTTATTGCTTTTTCCTGTATTTTGATCATAAGCATCTTATTAGGTGTAGCATTTGAATTATATTTTCTTTTCGTTATACCTCTAATTATTTTAGTTGTTTATCAAAGTATCTTTGATTATACTAAAATCTTTTATTTACTATTACTCTCTATCCCTTTTTCTGTTGAACTAGATTTTTCTTCAAGTTTATCAACCGATTTTCCTGCTGAATTTTTAATGATAGGTTTAATGGGGATTTTCATTATAAAACTAATAGAAAATCCTCAAAAAATAGCTGCTTCTTTTTTAACACATCCTATTAGTTTACTCCTTCTATTACATCTTGGTTGGATAATCTTTACAACAATACACTCCAATCTATTTATAGTTTCACTAAAGTACTTGCTCGCAAAGTTTTGGTACATTATAGTTTTTTTCTTCCTAGTAGCCGATATACTCAGAGGCCAACAAGCATTAAAAATTGCTTTTAATACTGTATTCATTCCTCTTTTAATTAGTATCTTTTATGTTTGGTTCTGGCATGCTCCTGAAGGATTTTCTTTTGCTTATATCAATAAAGCTTTACGACCAATCTACCGTAACCATGTAGATTATGCTTGTATTTTAGTTCTATTCTTGCCTTTTGTGGGGCTTCTATTACATAGAAGTAAAAAATTTTCTGCTCCTTGGTGGTGGATGCTTAGCAGCTTCATCATTTTTATTGCTGCTATCTATTTGTCCTATACTCGAGTGGCTATTATTTCGGCTTTAGTTATGCCCTTCTGCATATACATCATTCGGTGGAAATTGTTAAAATATACAATGCTAATAGGTTTATTATCTGTGGGTTTTATGATTCATTTTTTAATACAGAAAAATCAGTATTTAGAATATGCTCCTAATTTTGAAAAAACAATTACTCACTATGAATTTGATGACTTACTTTCAGCAACCACTAAAGGAGAAGATCTTTCTACCATGGAACGAGTATATCGCTGGGTAGCAGGGCTTCATATGAGTAAGGATGAAACATGGACAGGGTTTGGTCCTGGTAATTTTTATAATTTTTATAAAAAATATACGGTTAATTCATTTGTCACTTACGTCAGCGATAATCCCGAAAAATCTGGTATTCACAATTACTTTTTCATGGTCTTAGTAGAACAAGGATTTATTGGATTTCTTCTATTCCTTGGTTTTACTATATTTACGTTATATCGTGGTGAACAAATATATCATCAATGCCAAAACCCTGAAATCAAAGCACTTGTGATGGCTATATTACTTTCATTAATTGCCATTAATTTGATTCTAATTATCAACGATATGCTAGAAACCGATAAAGTTGGTACATTTTATTTTATGAATATTGCCCTACTTATCAATATTGATTTATATAATCAACAGAATTCTCAAAAGCAACTGATTGAAACTCCATGAAACCATTTTTAACAGCAGAGTGGCGAAATCTTATTTTAATAACTTACGAAGTTGAAGCAAGTTTATTAGAAAAATATTTACCCAAAGGGCTTCAACTGGATCAATATAAAGGGCGTACTTTTGCCAGTTTTGTTGCTTTTGATTTTTTAAATACAAAGGTCAGAGGTTTAAAGATTCCTTTCCATATCAATTTCCCTGAAGTCAATTTACGGTTTTACGTCCGCCGCACAACACCCGAAGGTTATAAAAGAGGGGTCGTTTTTATTCGAGAATGGGTTCCCAAACATTGCATTGCTTGGGTAGCTAATCGGCTCTATAACGAACCTTATAAACGAGCTAATATGGCTTCTAAAACGCTTATAGATGAGCAACAACAACTTAATATTCAACATTTTTTAAAATATAAAAGCATAGAACACCAATGGCGTTTTAAAGTTGAAAATGCCCCTTATTATCCAGATGAATATTCTACTGAACATTTTTTCAAAGAACATGAATGGGGCTTTGGTACAACTAAAAAAGGAGCTTTAATTGAATATAAAGTGGAACATCCTAAATGGCGTATCTATCCTCTAAAAACAAGATTTTATCTCGATATAGATTTTGCTCAATTGTATGGAGAAGAATGGGAATTTTTAAATGGACAAATACCTTACAATTTATTAGTAGCAGAAGGTTCAGCAGTAAAGGTATTCCCAGGTAAAAAAATAGACTAACGCTAGCAAAGTAATCGTTTTTTTATTTTGTATTTTATATGTTTTATATAAATGTTTATTTTTTGTAAAAAATCTAGCTTTAAGCATAAAAATCACAGCATCTTTTCTTAGATTTTAGTAAATTTATAGTTCCGCTTAGTTTTTGAATTATAATACAATGCAATTACGTCAAGATACTAATCCTTCTCAAATCTATAAGACGTTTCAGGCAATTGAGCCTGATGCTCATAGGGCAGTTATTCGTTTTTTTGAACGTCGAGAAGATGAAATCTTGAATTTAGAATTCCATGAATTTTTTGAATTGCTCATTGCCTACGGAGATGCTCTATTTAAAATCGGAGACTATACAACCTTCATTAAAGTATCCAATAGTATTATCGAACAATCGATTTATCATAATATTCAATATCATAAGGATATTGATATTTATCAACATACTTTATACCAAAAAGCAGCAGCATATTATCAAATACATCACTATAAAAAAGCAGAACATATCCTAGTAGAATTAGTAAAAATTAATCCTAAAAATAAATTGGTTAAACGATTTCTAAGAAAGGTAATGTCTCAAGAGAAAGTGCCATTTGTGCGCAAGGCTAGAGCTATTAGCGTCCTGCTCTATTTAGTAGCCATACTTATCATTCTTGTTGATATTCTACTTGGTAATTCTTTCTTAAACGCTTATGCTCAGAATATTCGTTATTTATGGATGGCGTTTATAGTTTTAGGTATTGTGCTTCTTTTGTTTGTCGAAGGAATTCAATGCTTAAAAATATATAGAAAAGTCAATCAAATTCGATAATTAACATATTGGGTTTTCTTAGACATTCTATTCTTCAACTAATAACTATTCTAACCGTTCTCCCTACTGGAATTATTTCAAATAATCTTTTATTTTTACAAAATATTACTTAATCAAAAAATCAACTTAACATGGATACAGGAATTATTGATGAAAACTATGCAAATTCTGAAAACCAACTTAATGAAGTCTCCAAAGTGCATCTAAATACTGCAGGAAAATGGGGTCAATTTCTAGCTATCATGGGATTTCTATTCTCAGGTCTAATCATTCTAGCAGGTCTAGGAATGGCTGTAATGGGCGGAGCAATGGGAATGGGAGATGAATTTGGTGCTTTTCCGTTTGCCCCCTCACTCATTGGTATCGTATACCTTTTGTTGGGTCTTGTTTACCTCGTCCCATCCTACTATTTGTATAAATTTTCTAGTAAAGCTACTCGTTACCATAATACGAATCATCCAGAAGACTTAACTCAATCACTAGAAGGTTTAAAATCAATGTTCAAGTTTATGGGCATTTTTACTATTGTCATGATTATTTTATACTTCCTTATGTTTATTGGGATTGCGATATTCGCAGGTAGTATGAGCGGACTCTAAATTTCTT
This sequence comes from Saprospiraceae bacterium, assembly GCA_020630435.1. GTDB lineage: Bacteria > Bacteroidota > Bacteroidia > Chitinophagales > Saprospiraceae > JAHDBJ01. The sequence goes on along the minus strand of JAHDBJ010000027.1, from coordinate 54,677 downwards.
TTTTTACAAATGTTACGTCAAAGCTCCCTTCTAATACTTCGTGGGGAGCTAAAATTTTTAAACCATCTCCTGACTGAAAGGCATTCACATTACAAGTCATTGGTTCTATTGCAATTGATTTTCTAGAAGGTGGTATAAAGAGTTGCACAAATTTAAAAGGATCAGCATCCTGTCTATACACTAATTGAAATTTTTCACTAGAAAGTTTTACGACAATATCTTTACTATTCCCATAGTGCTTGAAACAAGTATCCAATAAGGTGCTTTCAAGTTTTCGCTCTTCTTCAAACGCTTTATTAATTTTCTTCTCTCCTACTGGAATCTGCACCTCATCCACTATAACCTCATTTAAGGATGGTAATTCTAAATCGATTTCATCAACTTGTTTTCCAAATTGGAAGTATGGATGCCATCCGAAGCCTATGGGCATATTATTTTTCCCTTGGTTTTGAATTTTCACTTTTCCCTTAAATTGATTAACATTTTGTAAAGAGAAATCTATCTCTATATCAAAGAAAAATGGATAGTAATTATATATTGCGTTATACGTATGTCCTAGTACAATACCAATCGAATTTTCTTTCTGATAAGTTTGCCTCACTTGAAAATTTAGATCATACGGGAATCCATGAAGGTTATTTCGACCAAATTCATTGCATGGAAATTGGTAGTTTTTACCTTCAAAAGAATATTTCCCCCCTTTCAGTCTATTCGGAAACGGTAATAATATTGCGCTTTTGCTCCAACTTCGCTGATTGATTTCTTCTAGTGTTTGATAACCATCTAATATCGTAGTTCCATCAAATTGTAGTTCTGTAATACTAGCCCCTTTTTGAGGCATTATTGCAAAAGAATTTTTATTGATTTTATCTTCTAAAATATATTGCTCAAATCCATGAAATACGGTTCGTCTTAATTGAAAAGATTGCTTAGTATTTGTCAATGTTCCTTTTTTAATTTAGTTAAATTTAGTGTTATTATTTTCTATAATAAGTCTCTCAGCACAATCGTTTTCTTTAGCTTGACTCCTTGACGGAGCAATGTTATTTTTATTTTCTTTCCTGTTTTTCCTTTTAATTTTTTAAAAATACCATTTAGAGAATAAAAAGGCATTGGGATACCATTTATTTTTTTTATTAGATCTCCCTTTTGAATGCCAGCTTCTTCTGCAGGAGAATCTCGCACGACTGAATCTACAATATATGTACTTAAACCGATTCCTGTAGCAATAATAAATAAACCACTTTTGTCATATTTAAATTTTTTCTTATACTTTTTATTAGGCTTTAAATAGATTGCACTGTCATTATAATCCACTATTATTGAAAAGCGAGAAAGGATTTCATTTCCTAAGATTCCTCCTCGCCAATTAGGATCTAAGCTCACCTCAATTGCTAAGGAGTCTTTAAATTGTTGAAAGGTGCCCACAAAGTTAGAAAATTGAAAAGTGCCAACATCCATATTTTCGATCCGCCCTGAAAAACCTGTTATAAAACCACCCAATCCTCTTGCTACTTGACCAAGTTCTACATCTTTAGGAATAAGCAAGCTGTCTTTTCTATTTACACTAACAATTAGTGGAAGTCCTGAACCTGTGTCGAGTAATAATTTAGTATCTAATCTATCCGCTTCTGACGTTTTGATAGGCACTTTAACGTACATATAGCCGTCGTCTATTTCTAAAGGAATTTTTTCAAACTTTTGAGTGGCAAACTTGTATTGCTCTCTTTCTGTAAAAATGATATAATTTTTCTCATAGTCAATTTTTACAATAAACCGTCTAAAAAAATCGATTCCTAAAATACCATCAATGGGAATACCTAGATACTTTTCAAAAGAAAAATAATCTTGATCGAGTACTAAAATAGACTGACGCTTAGCCCTAAGTCCTTCTAGAGTTAGATTTATATTTCTAGCGAGAAAGGTTTTTAGTTTTGTTGTTCTATCTGCTCCATAGATGTACAATTCTCTTTCTAGGGGGATATTCAACCAATCAACATATTCTTTGTGAATTAAAATAGAAGACTTTGCCCCAGAATCTAATATAAACTTTAGTGGGAGTGTTTCATTGAGATAGACAGAAAAAACAAGGTAATTATTATAATTTTCAAATGGGACTTTTACCTCTTTTTTACCACTTACTATCTCTATACCATACAATTGGGCATTTGTTGCCAATGCAGAAAATAGGATACAAAATATTATGCAAATGCTTCGCATACTTCAACTAAAGCATTTTAAGAGGATTATGGAATAACTTAAATATAAGTTTCTTTACTTACTTTTTCAACTAAGTACTCATAAAAGCTCAAACACTTATAGAAGCTGTTTAAAAATAGAATGCTCAATTATTTATAAACCATTGTATCTCAATATTTCAGCTAATTCTTTTCACCGTAGCTAAGGCTACGAAAAAAGAATGGAGTTTCATCTTGATATACAAGCACTTATAACTAAACTAAACCTTCATTATTAAACCACTTCATACTTAAATACCTAATCTTTCATTTAAAACATCTTTTAGAACATAAACGCCTTTTACAGTTTCTGCATTACCTGCATTTGCCAATATTGTTATAGCAAGATCATGATTTTTATGAATACTGGTATGAGAATAAAACGTACCTGCACTTCCATCATGGAAAGAAATATATTCTTCTTTTTTATTTCCCCAACCTAAGGCATAATCATTGATCCCAAAATGCAGTTTTTCATAGTCCTCATAGTTAAGCTCTAAAACACTCTGTCCCCTAAATCCTTTTAATTGCTCTTGAACAAATCGTGCATAGTCTTTAAGCGACAAGGTTAAATCGCCAGAAGGCACGATTAAGCTATCTAATTTATAATCTAAATCTATAGGCAAAGGTATCAATTCTCTTCCTTCATTATAAGCCCATTCTATAGGTCGTATATGACCTTCTATATTTTCAGGCCAGCCAAAATTACAACTAATTCCTAATGGAACACAAATATTTATTTTGACTAATTCTTCCCAAGATTGTCCTGTTACATTTTCTAGCATTGCTGCGGCTATTGTATACCCTGCATTAGAATAAGTGTAGGAACAAGTTGAATCTATTTCCATTGGTTTTTGCTGAACCAACCAAAATGAAAATGCCTTTCTTTGTTCTTGAGGATTTCCTTCAAACTTAGGCAACATCTTAAATTCTAGCCCATCTGTAAAAGGTTGAATTCTAGCCTGATGACTCAACAAATCTTGTAGAGTAATAGATTGATATACTGCTCTACTATTGGATTTAAATTCTGGAAAAATATCCAATAACTTTGTTGACCACCTCAGTTTGTTTTGTTTTATCAACAAAGCGGCTAAGATAGATGTAAATGCTTTAGTATTTGATCCTAAATGAAACTTATCTACTTCTTTTGCTTTTTCTTTTGTCAATATATTCCTATACCCTGATACTGTTATTTCCTCAATACTATCACTTCTAATTATTGCAGCCGCTAAACATGGTATTTTATAGGTTTCTCTTATTTCATCAACCAATAACTCTAGCTCACTAGGTGTCTCCTGAAGCACTATTTTAGGTAAAGGTATAATCTCCTTACTAGTTTGGCAACTCGTTAAAAAAAAGAGCAGAAAAGAACCGTAGCAAATTTTTTTCATTATGAGTATTGACGAAATCGTAGGAAGATACCTCTTGACAGTTAATTAATTGTCTAGTAAAAATATCGTTTTAAAATATTTTTTCCTAATAAAAAGACGCTATTTAAAAGGTTTTCTTATAAAAATTCTAAAACCACAATTTTGCTACCTCGAACAGTATGAAAATATCTTTTCAGGAATAGGCAAAAGGTAAAATTTCTTAAATCACGCTCCAGTATTTCCTAGGTTCTTCTTTTAAACTGAAAAAAATAATACACTCTCCTAATTCACTATTTGTTCTACAGCATCATCAATTTCAACTCTTAAATTGTCGATAATAAACTCTTGCCTAGCTGGTGTATTTTTACCCATATAATAAGAAAGAACATCTTCAATTTTGGTATCCTCTTGTAAAATAACTGGGTCAAGTCGCATATTTTCACCAATAAAATCTCCAAATTCATCAGGCGAAATTTCTCCTAATCCTTTAAAGCGTGTAATCTCTGGTTTGCCTCTTAATTTACCTATCGCTTCTTGTTTTTCTTGTTCAGAATAACAATAAAATGTTTTATTTTTATCTCTGACTCTAAATAATGGCGTATCTAAAATATACAAGTGGCCCATTCTTATTAAATCTGGAAAAAACTGTAAGAAAAAAGTCAATAATAATAAGCGAATATGCATACCATCAACGTCTGCATCTGTAGCTATAACGACTTTATTGTACCTCAAATCCTCTAAACCATCTTCAATATTCAGCGCATGCTGCAATAAATTAAGCTCCTCGTTCTGATAAACAATTTTCTTTGTTAAACCATAGCAATTTAGGGGCTTCCCACGAAGACTAAAAACCGCTTGTGTTTGTACATCACGTGCTTTGGTAATAGAACCACTAGCAGAATCTCCCTCTGTAATGAAGATTGTTGTTTCTTTTTTTACTTCTTCATCTCCCCTTTTATTATTCAAATGCACCCTACAATCTCGAAGTTTTTTATTGTGTAAATTAGCTTTCTTTGCCTTATCCCTTGCAATTTTTTTAATGCCCGCAATCTCCTTACGTTCTCGCTCCGATTGTTTTATTTTTTTCTCTATCGCTTCCGCAACTTCCTTATTTTTATATAAAAAGTTATCTAGTTTTTTCTTTAAAAAATCATTTACAAACGTGCGTACAGTAGGCCCTTTCGGACCAACATCTGTAGAACCCAACTTGGTTTTAGTTTGCGATTCAAATACAGGTTCTTCGACTCTTACACTTATCGCCGCAATGATGGATGTTCGTATATCTTTAGGATCATAGTTCTTTTTAAAATGATCCCTCAATACTTTCACTACTGCTTCTTTGAAAGCATTCAAATGTGTACCACCTTGAGTTGTATTTTGTCCATTTACAAAAGAATAATAGTGTTCCCCATATTGTTGCCCATGGGTCATCGCTAATTCTATATCATCACCAACTAAATGGATAATGGGATACTTCAACTCTTCTGTGCTTGTTTTTCTAGATAATAAATCTAATAGACCATTTTTGGATTGAAGTATCTTTCCATTGAAATTAATTTTCAATCCTGCATTCAGATAAGCATAATTCCAAAGTTGGTTTTCAATATAGTCATTTATAAATCTATAATTTTTAAAAATACTATTATCTGGTTTAAACTGAATGATTGTGCCATTGGCTAAATCAGATTTCTTGACTTTAGCATCTGTTGTAATTTCTCCTAGAGAAAATTCTGCTAATTTTGTTTTACCATCACGGACAGACTGTACCTTAAAATAAGAAGAAAGGGCATTGACGGCTTTTGTTCCAACCCCATTCAATCCTACAGATTTTTTAAAGGCTTTAGAATCATACTTTCCTCCAGTATTGATTTTTGAAACACAATCTACAACTTTCCCTAAAGGTATACCTCGACCATAATCCCTTACTATTATTGTTCCATCTTCTATAGAAATATCTATTTGCTTTCCATGCCCCATTACATACTCATCAATAGAATTATCTAGTACCTCCTTTATCAAAATATAAATCCCATCATCTGGTGCTGAACCATTCCCCAGTTTACCAATATACATTCCAGGGCGCATTCTAATATGCTCCTTCCAATCTAATGAACGGATATTATCTTCAGTATAAGTTATATTTGCCATGAATTAAATCAAAGTGAAAAAGATGTAAAGTTAAAAAAATCACGGTAGTTGTTCAAGTTTGTAAAAAAGACTCGTAGACCTTTTTAATAAAATCGAACATATTTCTGATCATTTTTTAGAATGAAAAGCTACCCTATTCCCTTCTGTATCCAATATCATACCCATATAACCAATATCTTCTGTAATTAAGGTTTTAGGAGAAAGAATTTTCCCTCCTGCGGCTTCTACTCTACTTAATTCATTATCCAAATCCCCGCTAAGCGAAGAAAAATAGACCAGTACCCCTGCGGCACTTGTTTCATATAATTCTTCATGGTAAACTAGACTTCCTGCTGCTCCTGATGCAGCTTCCTTTTTAGGGAAAGGAAACCATGCCATATCAAATGGTCCCATTTGATGCCTATCCAATTTCACATTCAGTACGGTTTCATAAAATTTCATGGCTCGTTCCATATCTTTAACAGGAATTTCAAACCATCCTACAACATTTTGAGTTATTTCCATTTCTATATTTTTAAAACAAAAAATTAATAAATCAAACACAATTTAAATAAAATGTTTTAAAAAACAAAGCTAAATCAAACTCTTTCATAATACTGTGAAACATTTAAATATGATTAAAACAAAAAAAAACAAATCTTAAAAGAGATTAAACCAAAGTATTTAATTTTTATATTTGATAAAATATAGAAGCTTTTTTCACTAAAAAATCCTACCTTAGAAAGCTATTTCTATTTGTTTGAAAAGACAATGTGCAAAATCTTTGATTCAATTACCCTATTCATATAGTGTTTCTCAACTATTTCATATGACGACAAATAAAACACCTCAGTCCAAGCATTCAATGAAGAATATCGATTCTAATAATCATGTTCAAGGTAAATCTATTTATGTTGATGATGTACCAACAGTAAGAGGCACACTTTATGCCTGTGTTTTTGGTTCTCCCATAGCCCATGGAGTCATTAAAAATTTAGATACTTCCAAAGCAACTGAAATAGAGGGTGTACACAGTGTTTTGACTTATAAAGATGTTCCTGGAGAGAATCAAATTGGAGGGATTATTCCAGATGAACCCCTACTTGCCGAACATCATGTCCATTTTCAAGGACAACCTATTGCCTTGGTTTTAGCAGAAGATGAAAAAACAGCTCAAGCAGCAGTCCACCATATTCAAGTTGATATAGATCCGCTTCCTATAATTACTAACCCTCGTGAAGCTCATGCCAATGGTGATATTATTGGAGCAGTCAGGACCTTTACACTAGGGGATACCAAAACAGCCTTTGAAAAATGCAAATATATCTTTGAAGGGAAAGCTGAATCAGGAGGACAAGAACACCTTTACTTAGAAACTCAAGGGGCTTATGCCCAACCCCAAGAAAACGGAAATATTCGCATCATCTCTTCTACACAAGGACCAACGGCAGTACAACGGATGACGGCTAGAATGTTGGGTATACCAATGCATAAAATCGAAATCGATGTTACTCGACTGGGTGGTGGATTTGGTGGGAAAGAAGATCAAGCAACCCTTTGGGCGGCATTAACTGCTTTTGGAGTATATTGTACAGGTAGACCCGTAAAGTATATTTTACATCGTTTGGAAGACTTAAAGATGACGGGCAAACGCCATCCTTATAGCTCTGATTATAAAATTGGTCTAGATGAAAATTTAAAAATTATCGCCTTTGAAGCTCAATATTATCAAGATGCTGGAGCATCAGCCGATTTATCGCCTGCAATTTTGGAGCGTACCTTATTCCATTGTACTAATTCTTACTTTATTCCTAATGTCTTAGCAACAGCCTATAGTTGTCGAACCAATACTCCACCGAATACGGCATTCAGAGGATTTGGAGGACCACAAGGAATGTATGTTATTGAAGTTGCAATTGATCGGGCTGCTAGCGAAATTGGCGTTTCTACGATAGATATTCAACGAAAAAATTTGCTCCAAGAAGGTTCAGAATTTCCTTATGGTCAAATTGTAGCAAATTGTGAGGCTGTTAGTTGTTGGGACGATGCTATTTCAAGATACGACTTAGCAAATATCCAAGCGGAAATAGAAGACTTTAATCATAAAAATGTACATTTAAAAAAGGGACTTGCCTTGATGCCGATTTGTTTTGGTATCTCGTTTACCAATACACAGATGAACAATGCAAGAGCATTGGTTCATGTCTATAGTGATGGTAGTGTGGGTGTCAGTACAGGAGCTGTAGAAATGGGACAGGGTGTCAATACTAAGATGCTCCAAGTTGCAGCGTTCATGTTAGGCGTTAATCCTGAAAGGGTCAAAATAGAAACAACCAATACGACTCGAGTTGCCAATACTTCTCCTTCAGCGGCAAGTGCTACCGCAGACTTAAATGGGAAAGCTGTTAAAGATGCTTGTAATCAAATTTTAGCTCGTCTACAACGCATAGCAGCCGATATGCTAGGTGTACAACCTGAAGATATTATTTTGAAGGATGAGATTGTTTTTGTTAATGGTAAAGCAACGGATATTACATGGGTGCAACTCGTACACAAAACCTTTATGCGCCGAGAAAATTTAAGTGCTAAAGGCCATTATGCAACACCTAAAATCCATTTTGATAAAACAAAAGAAAAAGGACATCCTTTTGCCTATCATGTTTATGGTACAGCCATCACCGTCGCTACAGTAGACTGTATAAGAGGGCGATACGATTTTGATTGTGTAAAAATAGTGCATGACTTCGGAACGAGTATGAATCGTATCATTGACTTAGGACAAACGGAAGGTGGGCTTGTCCAAGGAATTGGTTGGATGACAATGGAAGAATTATTATATAATGAAGAAGGCAGACTTTTATCGAATGCTCTATCAACCTATAAAATTCCAGATATTTATGCTGTTCCTAAGGAAATTGATGTTCATTTTTTAAATACCGATAATAGCAACCTAGCTATTTTTAAATCAAAAGCGGTGGGAGAACCTCCTTTGATGTATGGTATAGGGGCATACTTTGCAGTTCGAAATGCTGTTAAGGCATTTAATCCGAATACTCAAATGGCCTTCTCGGCTCCAATTACACCTGAAAAGGTTTTAATGGGTCTTTATGATAATAAAACGGTTTAAAGCATCAATAAAAAATTTATCTATTCCATACTACACCTTTTTCCAGCTACTGCATTCCGAATATAATTATACGTAGCCTCTGCTATTTTCAGAGAAGGTCGTGCTAATTTTTTATTTTTTTCAAATCTAGGGAAATAGACTTTAAACTCGTGTGCGCCAGCATTTGAGCGATGAATGTGCCACATTTCGTAAGGGTGATCATTATTTATTGTAGGATCAAATGCTGCTAAGTACCCTTCTTTGTCATTATGGATAAACTTTATAAAACCTTCTTTCTCTTGAATCGCTTTCTTTTGCTCAATGATTTTATTGTTTACATCATGATAAAACTCATAGTGTGTATATTCAATATTGCCATTTATAGGGGTATTGAAAGATGCTCTTTGAGCCATTTTTGTTGCCTCAACTTGGGTGTTTTTAGGTAAAGCTAATTGCAAAGCATATCCCAAATCTCTAAGATCAAGGAGTGAATCTGTAGAAGCTATTTTTTTAGGAAGAGCATAACAAGTTGGAATAACTCTGAACGATTTAATTGTTTTATAAACTAAATCATATTCTTCTTTTGTATAAGGAATAATTGGAGCACAAACGATTTCATAAATATTTTCATCACTTTCTAGAAAGTAATTAAACCAATAGATCTTCTTTCCAGATAAATGTTTTTTGTAAGCCACAAATCCATCCTCTTCCTCTTTTTCCATAATGTATTCTTTCCATAATTCCGAACGGTTTTCTATCACTTTAGCTTCTTCAATAAGTTGTTTTACTGTTCGAACCTCGTTCGTTTTAGTGTTTAAATTATAATAATTTATTGGATGATAAGTAATCGTCTCTATGGATACTCTAGGACTAAGATCGATAGAATATTCATCATACTTTTTATTAACTTCAATATTGTTGGGAAGAATACAAGTCAATGAAAAATTAAAGCCATGCTGAGAAAGATCAACTAGCTTTTCATTTTCTTCTACAGTTTGCAAAGGTTGATTGGCTTCTATCTGTTCTGAGTTGTTCGTTTGTGAACAAGCTGATAGAAAATATAAAACGATAACTAATATTGTAATAATTATCTTCATGTTAAATTGGTTTTAAATATTTTATTAATATTTTCATAAAACTTAGTTTTTAAATAAAACTAAGTTGATTATTATATGTTAATATTGTAAATTAGGACTTGTTTATAAATTTCTAATAAAAAATGAATAGAATGTCAGCAGAACTGCTAGAAGCACAAGGTAAATTAAGTAAAAGAGGTTTTTTGGACTTGGAAGTTGATCCAACCCTTGACCTTTTTGAAGAAATTGAAAAATTAAAAAAGGAAAAAAATGCCATCATATTGGCACACTATTACCAAGAAGGAGATATACAAGACATTGCCGATTATACTGGTGACAGCCTAGGCTTATCTCAACAAGCTGCCGAAACTGATGCCGATATTATCGTTTTTGCAGGAGTTCACTTTATGGCAGAGACCGCCAAAATTTTATCTCCTAGCAAAAAAGTATTATTACCTGATTTAAAAGCAGGATGTTCCTTAGCAGAGTCTTGTCCTGCTCCTGTTTTTAAGAAGTTTAAAGAAAAACATCCTGATCATGTAGTTGTTAGTTATATCAACTGTACAGCCGCCTTAAAAACAATGACAGATATTGTTTGTACTTCTACAAATGCTGTCCATATTATAGAAAGTATCCCTAAAGATAAACCTATCCTTTTTGCGCCTGATAGAAACTTAGGAGCATATTTGAAGAAAAAAACAGGAAGGGATATGTTACTTTGGAATGGTGCTTGTATGGTACATGAAATTTTTTCTCACGAAAAGATCGTCAAACTTCAACAACGGCATCCTAATGCAAAGTTTATTGCTCATCCTGAATGTGAGGCACATATTCTTGACATGGCAGACTACATTGGTTCTACGAGTGGCTTATTGCGTTATACCATTGAAAATGAAGCAACCGAATTTATCGTAGCAACGGAAGCGGGTATACTTCATCAAATGGAAAAAAAATCGCCTCATAAAACATTCTTACCCGCACCACCAAATAATACTTGTGCTTGTAATGATTGTCCGCATATGAAGCTAAATACCATGGAAAAATTATACCTTTGCATGAAATATGAACAACCAGAAATCACGCTTCCTGAACATATTATTAAAGAAGCCGTAAAACCGATTGACAGGATGTTGGAGATTTCTGCAAAGGCAGGACTATGATATATACCGTTTCAAAAAAGAATAAAAAAATTCAAGGTGAGATTACCCTGACAGGCTCAAAATCCATTAGTAATAGAGCCTTAATCATTCAAGCACTGTGCGAAGAGGATTTTGTCATTCATAATTTAGCTTCTGCTAAAGATACGGAAACACTGTCCGCTCTTTTGACCTCTAAAGATACAACACTTGATGTAGGTCCAGCAGGTACGACTTTTCGTTTCTTAACAGCCTATCTTTCTTTACAAGAAGGAACACAGGTACTTACAGGCTCTGAACGAATGTTACAACGTCCTATCGGGGTACTCGTTGATGCCCTCAAAATACTAGGAGCGGATATTGAGTATCTGGGGGAAGCAGGGTATCCGCCTCTAAAAATCAATACGCCAAAAAATATAGGTGAAACAAATAAGGTCAGTATTGCAGCTTCTACAAGCAGCCAGTTTATTTCTGCATTGTTGATGATTGCTCCTGTATTGAAAAATGGTTTGGAGTTGACCCTTGAAGGGAAGATTGTATCCATTCCCTATATTAAGATGACGCTCAATTTGATGGAACATTTTGGTGTCACACATCTTTGGGATGGAAATACAATCACCATTGCACCACAAAAATATCAAGCTAAACTATTTACAGTAGAGGCTGATTGGTCAGCAGCTTCTTATCATTATGCCTTAGCTGCCTTTGCAGGCAATGATTTGGATCTACAGGTGAATGGATTATTTGAAAATTCTGTTCAAGGAGACGCTGTTTTATCGGAAATGATGACACAGTTCGGGATTGTTACTCGATTTAATAAAAAAGGACTCCATCTATCTAAAACTAGTGAAGCGAAACAACTATTTGAATGGGATTTCTTAGAATGCCCCGATATTGCTCAAACCTTATCGGTGATATGTGCTGGGCAAGGGATTATGGGTTTATATACAGGACTAGAAACGCTACGAATTAAGGAGACCGATAGAATCAGTGCATTGCAAAATGAGTTAGGTAAACTTCAAGTTTATATTTCGAAGATGCCCCCAAAATTTCATAGTAAGCATCCCGAAAAAGAATTTTATATGCAAGAGGGAAAAGCAGTACGACCAAAGGAAACGCCTAGATTCCCTACATATCACGACCACCGCATGGCGATGGCTTTTGCGCCTTTGGCAATGCTTTTTCCTGTAACGATAGAAGATCCAATGGTTGTCGTGAAATCATATCCTGAATATTGGGATGATTTAAAAACGCTAGGCTTTGAAGTAGAATAATTTTAACTTATATCTATTGCATATTTTCTACTTTCACCATCGTCATGTCGTCGTTTATATTCAAGGTAAAGAGCTTCTTGTTTTTGTCGTGAAAGTGTGGGATTTTGAGTATAAAAGCCTTTAGTTTGTCGTTGTCTTAAGGCTTCATATAAAGTAATAGCACAAGCAACTGAAATATTCAAACTCTGAACAAATCCCATTTGAGGAATAATAAAGTTACCGTTTGCATAACTTAAGGCTTCTTCAGTCAAACCATCTTTTTCATTGCCAAATAATAAAGCCACAGAAGATGTAAGTTCTAAGTCATGTAAAGAAACAGCTTGTTTATCCAAATGGGTAGCAAAGATTTTATCATATTTACGTTGAACAGCTTCAAAGCATTTTTGGGTATTTTCATATTTGTAAACTTCTAACCATTTTCGAGATCCTGAAGACGTTTTATGTCCTAGATGAATTCTTTTGCCTTGTAATTGAGGATCGTTATATAAGATATAGACTTCCATAACACCAACAGATTCACAAGTTCGCAATACCGCACCTATATTATGTGGATCATGAACATTTTCTAAAATAACAGCAAGATTGGCCTGTCGACGTGAAGCAACTTCTCTAAAGCGTTTTTCTCTTTGTGGTGTCATTGTTATTATAAAGTATAAGCTTAAAATGTACAATCCAAATGAATTTGAAAAAATAAATTATCCCTTACTTTCAATAGACAAATGGCTTCGATTTTTCGTTGTAAAAATAAAAACTGTAGTTTACAATTAGAAGTGGTTTAAAAAATATCTTCTAAAATTAAAAATTGATATATTTAAGCTGTTCAATAGCGATTTTTTCATCCCTATATATTATGTATACCATGAAAAATATTATTTTCTTTTTATCAATATTGGCTATAACGTTTGTTGGTTGCGAATCAAGTGATAGTAGTCTATCGGTTCCTTCTTCATCCGATTCAGGTATTGCAGGTTCTTACGCTCGATTTATGACGGTAGGCCATTTTTTATACGTTGTAGACAATGCAAATATAATAACCTATAATCTTTCGAATCCTACACATCCCAGCAAAATCAATCAACAATCAATAGGAGATAATATTGAAACCATATACAATTTGGGAAGTAAACTTTTTATTGGTTCGGGATCAGGATTATATATTTATACTATAGGAGATGATGGAATTCCTGTCCAAGCTTCTAGTGTTTCTTATGATTATCCGATATATCCTTGTGACCCTGTAGTAGCCAATGATAGTTTAGCTTTCGTAACGCTAAATACAGAAACTAGAGGTAGTTGCAACCGAATTATTAGTATCAATCAATTAAAAGTTTTTAATGTAAAAAATATTACCCAGCCCCAACTCATTAATGAAATTGAACTTCCTACACCAAAAGGCGTTGGACTTGATGGTAACCTTTTATTTGTATGTGTGGGTACATCAGGTTTAATGATTTTCGATATTAGTAACCCTTCTTCGATTGAATTAATTGAACATAAGGAAGGCTTTACTACTTTTGATGTAATTCCCTTGGATGGATTATTACTTGTTGTCGGACCAGATAATGTCTATCAATTTGATTACACAAATATTAATAACATTACAAGGGTTTCAGCAATTCCTATTAATAGCTAATCTATAAATAATTAAAAAAATCTTTACATTGCTGGTTACATTTTGACTCTAAAGAATATATAGAGAGTAGACATACTATCATTATTAACTTGTTTTTGTTTGATAAACTTTAAAATTATAGTGTGCACATACGAGACAAAATATAATCTATTTCAAATTTAAAAAGTCACAAATTAATCTAATTTCTAATTTTATTTTTTAGGACTAAAAAATGCAAAACGTCACAGTATAAAGGGGTTAAATAAATTCTTTTTGTGAAGTTCATTGTCATTTCACATAGTGATTTTCAAATAAATACTTTTCATAATATCTTTAATTTCAAATAAAAAAAATTTCTAACTTGTTAATAATTAAAAGCTTATGAAATTATAATGAGATTGAATATTAAAAAATAAAATTGATAAAATCCTGACAAAAAATAGTAAGCATCTCGTTTTTTTGTGTACCTTTATCTTAACGAAAACATTAACCATAACCTATGTACCCACAAGATTTTGACAAAGAGGAAAGCATAAATCGCCTATTAAATCGCCTAGAGGCAATGTCACGAAATGGAACGGTCGCTTTTTTTGAGAAATCGGCTTTTCATCAAATGATTGATTACTTTGAAGATCAACAAGATTTTGTCAAGGCTTTAGAACTAGCTACTATGGCAACAGAGCAACATAGTTTCTCTGCTGGTTTTTATATCCGTAAAGCAAGATTACATTTAGAAAATGGGCAGAATTCTGAAGCACTTGCAAATCTAGACAAAGCTCATTTATATGATTCGTCAGATATTAATATCACATTGGTACGTGCTGATATTTTATTAGCTTCTAATAAATATGAAGAAGCTATTGGTTTATTATACTCTAGCATAGAAAATAGTGAGAGCCTTGAACGAAGTCAGATTTACCTTGCTCTTTCTCATGCCTTTGAAAGCAATCAAGAATACAGCAATATGTTTCGTGTATTAAAAAAAGCCCTTAATGCCAATCCTAAAAACGAAGAAGCCTTGGAGCGCATTTGGATATGTGTCGAGTGGTGTAAGAAATACGAAGAAAGTGCTATTTTTCATAAGAAATTTATCGATCGTTTTCCATATTCTGCCCAAGCGTGGTATAATCTAGGACAGGCTTATTATTGCATGAATGAGATGTATAGTGCTATTGAGGCTTTTGAATATGCTTACATCATCAAGCCAGACTTTGAATATGCTTATAAAGATTGCATTGCGACTTGTGTAGAGGTTGGAAACTATGACAAAGCTTTGCAATGTTGTGAAGAAGCTCTAGATAATTTAAAAGCCGATAGTGATATTTATGTCAACATTGGCATTTGTCACGAAAACCTAGAAGATATTAATCTTGCGAAGCACTATTATTTAATGGCAATTCGTAAAAATCCAAATAACGAGACCGCTCATTTTAGAATGGGGGAATGTTATATGGAGGAAGAAAATTGGGTGTCTGCAATTCAAAGTTTTAAGAGAGCGATAGAATTAAATGCTAGGAAAGAGGAGTATGTTGCTTCAATTGCAGAAGCCTATCTAAGAACAGACGATTATGACACAGCAATTATTTATTTTAGGAAAGCGGTAGATTTAGCACCTGATCAGTCTATTTACTGGATTCAATACGCTACTTTCTTGATTGATATTGAAGCCTATGAACTAGCACTAGATATTCTAGAAGAAGCTGCTGATAATATGTCCTCTGCTGAATTATACTATTGTGAGGCTGCCTGTTTGTTCAATATGGGTGTTCGTAAAGACGCTCTTCTAAAGCTTTCTCTTGCTTTGGAAAAAGACTACGATCTTCATACGGCTTTATTTGAACTATTTCCTAGTTTACAAGAAGATGAAGAAATTCTTGATCTTATTGCTTTTTACCATAAATAAAATCAGCTATCTGAAAATATATTCATGTTATTACCTTTTCTTCAAAAAGATGTCCTTGAAGCTGGTTGTGATGAAGCTGGTAGAGGTTGTCTTTCTGGTTCTGTTTTTGCTGCGGCTGTAATTTTACCTCCCGATTTTAAAAATACGGATCTGGATGATTCAAAAAAAATCACAAAAAATCAAAGAGAAACACTTAGGATTATAATAGAACGAGAAGCCATTGCTTGGGCTGTGGCTCAGGTGAAACCCAAAGAAATTGATAAGATTAATATCCTTAATGCTTCGTTTTTAGCAATGCATAGAGCCATCAAAAAACTACAACTAAAACCAGAAGCATTACTCATTGATGGTAACCGTTTTAAACCATATCCCAATATCCCTCATCATTGTATTATTAAAGGAGATGGGAAGTATTTATCAATTGCCGCAGCCTCCATCTTAGCCAAAACTCATCGGGATGAATACATGGAGCAAATCGCTCAAGAATTTCCAGTTTATGGATGGGCCCAAAATAAAGGCTACCCTACCAAAGCGCACCGAGCGGCCATACAGATACATGGTGTTTGTAAATACCATCGAAAATCGTTTAGACTCTTACCAGAATCCACACAAGGTGAACTTTTTAAATAAAAAAGCAACTTTGCGCTCCTTGTCTTCCTTTCTATTTTTTAGTAACTTTATCCTTTTGGATAGAATTAAAACTAAAACATGACTGACATAGAACGGCAAGAACTCAAGCAAAAAATACAAGAAAAGATTACAAAAACAACAGAAAGTATAAAGGAAATGGAGGCAATGACTCAACCCATTACACCTGAAAATTCCATCGGCAGAGTCAGCAGAATGGATGCCATTAATACCAAAGGGGTCAATGAGGCTGTTCTGCGAAAAGCTAGAGAAAAATTAGCAAAATTGCAAATGGCATTATCTAAAATTGATGCTCCTAGTTTTGGTGTTTGTACACGTTGTAAACGTAATATTCCACCTATGCGCTTGATGTTTATGCCTGAAAGCTCTAAGTGTGTACATTGTGCCGACAAATAAGTAATTCTTCTACCCCACCCTTTCCATCATAGGAACTTTTTTTAGCACCATTTGTAAGGTTTTTCTAATGCGTTCCTCCAACATTACGACTTTTCCTTTTTTTAAGGATTTCACAATATCATTGTGATAGTGGCGAACGGTAATCAATTCGAGATCTTTGTCTAACACAATTTTAAATTCACCTTCTATTGCCTGAATAAATTGTTCTATCCTATATCGGTTATAGGTGACACAAACCGAAAAGCTAATAGCTGTATTTTGCATCATATTAATTTTGATGCGATGTGTTGCAAATAATTGAAACAGGCGACTCAAATGATGTTCTGCTACAAAGGAAAAATCCTTAGCGGAAATATGAAGAAGTGCTTGATTAGACGCAACGACAACAACAGGAGGATAAAGCACTTCTACTCCATCAGATATGCTAGTACCTTCGCCTTCTGGTTCGATAAACGACTTCACAAAAAGAGGAATATTCTTATTTTGAAGGGGTTTAATTGTTTTAGGATGAATAACTTTAGCACCATAGTATGTCATTTCTATGGCTTCTTTATACGATAAACGATCTATTTTAGTAACATTCTTAAACAAGCGAGGATCAGCAGTCAGAATACCTGGAACATCTTTCCAAATACTCATATTTTCAACATCAAGACAATAAGATAATATAGCTGCTGTATAATCAGACCCTTCTCGTCCTAGTGTTGTTGTGTGATTGTCAATTGTACCGCCAATAAACCCCTGTGTAAGAACAAAGCTTCCTTTTTCTACAAGTGGAATAATAGTCTTTTGTGCATTTTTTTGTGTCGATTCCCACTGAATACGACCTTCTCGATAGGTCTCATCTGTCAATATTACATCACGGGCATCTAGCCATTGGCAAGGTAAACCAACTTCATTAAGGTAAGCAGATAATATTTTAGTAGAAACCATTTCGCCAATAGATACAATTTGATCATAGATATAATCGTAAGTGTCTTGTATATCATCTTCGATCACCCATTCGATCTCTACAAAAGTATCGTTAATTGCCCCAAAAACTTCGTGTTTTTCATCAAACAATGATGCCATTATAGCAAAATGTTGTTGCTTAACAACCTCTAACAACTCAAACGCTGTCCCCTTATTACCAACATATGCATTTACAATTTCTTCTAGAGCATTTGTCGTCTTACCCATCGCAGATACGACAATAACCAGACTTTCTGATTTATATTTTTGTAAAATATTAGCAACATTTCTTATAGCCTCTGCGTCTTTCACAGAAGCTCCTCCAAATTTAAATACTTTCATTTTCTAGAACGACTTTTTCTTTTTCAACTTGAGATTGTGTTTCATCTGTGTATTTTATCCTATAGTTTGTCCAGTCTACGTGTCTCGCTAGATCATAATGTTCTAGCCTATTGTGGTAATAATACAATAGTTTTAAATCTTCGCTAATAACATCTCCGTTTTTATTGCGTTTTAAAGGCTCTTTTGAATGGTAAATCCCTGCATTTATAATCCCATCTTTGACCAGTTTTTCAATTGGTTCATACAGCTTTTCAGCGAGTTGTACATTGCCTTCTTTTTCCATTTGGAAAAGCCGTTGTCGAAGGGCATCGACTGCCTCGCAAAATGTCTTAAACGGAATGACATAATCTTCTGGAGGTAATCTTAACAGCCCATATATATCTAGATTTGGATTTTGTTTTTGAATTAAATTAAAGGCTACATACGTAACCAAATGACCGCTTAATACAATATTTTCTTTAAAAAATCTATCTACAATGATTTGAGATAAACGCCGAGTATATTGACTTTCTCTTTGCGTATTTGGATCAATTTTTCCATTCTTCATAAAGTACTCTTTCACATCTATCGCATGACCATATTTATCAACACTCAAACCATCTTCTGTTACAAAATTACCGAGTACATCCATTGGTTTGCCTAGTGAGAATGTAATATCCGATCGTTTTGAAAATAGTTGCCACATAAACTTCGAAATCTTTCTGAAACTAAAAGATTCATCTTTCGTATTTTTCAAATACATTTCCTCTCCTTCTTTCTTCAAATATTGATCAATTAAACTAGGAGCTTCTAATACAAATTGATAGCCTAGAACGAGTGGTACAACATAAATTTTGTCCTCTCGACCCTGTTCAAAAATATGGCGTTGTGCTTCAACAGCCGTTCCTAAGAGTCCCATTTTAAGTTTCGTTTCGATTGAGCCTGCTCTAGAACGTGTTCCACCAGGAAAAAACAGCGTATTCGTACCTCTCTGAATAGAAAGGTTGGACATTGCTTTTAAGGTCTCCAAATAAATTGGATTTTTCTTACGACGATCAATACGATATGCTCCTAGACGATTCATATAATAGGCAGTATATCCTGTATTATATAAATTCAATCCAGCCCCATAAGAGAATGTAGGAAGGCCCACTGCAGAATCTAATGCATAACCAATAATGATTGAGTCCAGATTACTAAAGTGTGTTGGTACAAGTACTAGCGTACCTTTAGTCGCTAAACTCCGAATGTTGTGGATATCACCATATACTCTTAATCGTTCAACTAAACGATATTTGGTACTATACAATCGTCGAAGATTTCTTGCTGCTGCTGTATTCAACAAACGATTGAAAAATGCTAGTAAAAATTTACGAGCAAAAAGGAAGGTTGATTTTTTAAAACCACCTGCAATTTCCTCTGCATACCGAGTAATAATTTCTCGTAAAATACGCTCATTATTTTCTTTGACCTCTGCATCATCTTTATCAAGTGATTTCTTAATGAGCTTCTTTCTAACCCATTTCCAAAAGTCTTTTTCATCTGCTCGATCTACTTTCCACGGTTCTCGTTTAATTCTTGCTCGTTCCAAATAAATCGAGCGAGCAATGATGTTATTGATCTCTTCATTCGATTTTTTAGAAAATCGTTCAAGAGTGAATTCAATAATTTCATTTACAAATCCTTCTCTGTCTTGATATAATTTGTAAATGGGCCAATCTTCGATCTCCTCGATGACGTGCGGATAAGGCTTGTGACGTTCCATAGTGCTATTAGGTTATGAGCGTTTTGAAATTAGAGTCGTAAACTATTGGACAATAAATTTAATCAAGCTCTAGGACTTATACTAATCTATGATCAGAATTATGCTAGACCTTCAATGGCTTCTTTGGCTGCAGCCACTATTTTTTTTGCATTTCCTACAAATATCTCCTCTCCTACAATGATAACAGGTCGTTTTAGGAAAGTATATTCTTCTAGGATTAGAGCCTTATAATCCTCCTCACTCAAAACTTTATCCTTTAATCCCATTGATTTATATTTCATAGCTCTCCTAGAAAATAATTTCTCGTATGAACCTACTTTATTTGCCATAAGCTCTAATTCCTTCACTGTTATTTTTTCCGTTTTAATATTTTGTTGTACAAAATCTTCCCCTATGTTCAATTCTTTAATAATACGTTGACAAGTGGAGCAACTTGCCAAATGATATATTTTCTTATTCATTTAATTATAATCATTTATGTTAATGTTCTTCTAGAGCTTTACGCAAATCGTCTGGTATAACGGTCTTTTGTTGTGTTTGATAATTAAAACATACAATAACCGTTTCCCCTTTTGCCACTAAGCCTTTATTCTGAGTAAAAATACTAAATTCCATCACGAAACTGGTATTTCCTATTTTATTAACTTTCGTACCAACAGTCACTTCATCAGGATAGGTGATAGGTTGTATATATTGACAAGAAATATGAGCCAAAATTGGGGCAATTGATGTATTGTGATCGGTATTAAATCCTATTTTTTTGAAAAACGAAATCCTAGCAGTTTCATGGTATTTTAAAAACTGTATATTATTAACATGACCAAAAGCATCCATCTCCCCCCAATGTACTGGAAAACTAATCGTAAAATTATATTCTTTTATACTTTTCATTCCTTATAATTTTTCAATGAGTTGTTTTAATGTTTCCCTATCAATTTCATGTTTTCCTTCAAAGAAAATCAGTTCATTGTCTAACTCCTGAGAAGCGATGAACTTCTTTTGATTATCTAAGTTTTTCGCCGTTAAGAATTCATCATTTTTTCCGATGATAGTGAACAGCTTTTTATTGGAAAAATAACTTTTGGCTGCCAAATAATTTATATCCTTCGGAAAAGACCCTGCCCATAATATAAGATTATCAAAATCTGGTCGATAGCGCATTATCCAACGACATTGTGTTGCGCAACCTTGAGAGAATCCTAGTAAGGTGATTTTCACATCATCCGCACATTCTGAAACATATTTGTCATAAAGTAATTTAATATATCGACTATAATCTTCAATTTCATCTAAACGATCTGCCTTTGTCATCCACGATGCTCCTACTTCTCCTGTAAAACCTTTCCAATAAAATCTAGATAAACCTTCAGGTGCTAATATAAATGTTTCCCCATCCTCCAAATCGTCAAATTTATAGATAAAACGGCTTGCCAATTGCCCATACCCATGACAAACCAATATCAGATTTTTGATGTGTTTGCCGATACCCCCTATCGTATAATAGTGTGCTGTTTTCTGAATTTGGATATGATGCGTCTCCATACACAAGGATACTAAAAAAGCGATACATTTCTGCATCGCTTCCTATTTTTTATTTTTAAGCTTTTAAAATTAAAGCTGATCATCCACAGGCTTTAAATCATCTTCATTATACCTTCCAAACCATTGCGAAAGTTTTGCTTTGGCTTCTTCTTTTACCTCTTTATTTACATAAGATGCTATAGCCACCAGCCCTAGACTTAATAAGCCAATATCATCCGTGTAACCAATAAAAGGTGTAAGGTCAGGAATCATATCAATAGGTGCAAGAAGATAACCTAATGTTCCAATAATAATATTCTTTGCCCAACGTGGTGTATCTTTTCTTCTGAAAGCGTAATAGAGTAGCAGTATAGTGTATACTGTTTTTAACCCTAGCCTTTTAGCGTGTTTCTGCAATTTTTTCCAAAAACCTTCTTCAGAATATTGCTTCTTGTACTGATCTAAATCTTCTTTATGCTTCATCTTCTCAATTTTTAGTTCCTAGCATTACGGATAAGCGTTTTACCGTTTTCCAATTTCTTGTAGTTGCTGCAACGCCTAATTTTTTTTCAAAGAAAGTATTATTGAGTTTTGTTCGTCCATAACCATTTTTACAATGTATGTATACAACGTCCTTTTCTATTATAAACTCATCAGGTAGATATTTGTTCGCTTCAATAACATTTTGTTTGGGGTCATATTGTAAAAAAGTCACGTATAAACGACCAATATTACTTTCATCTTGCGCTAAAAAAGGATTATTTGATAATATTTGTTTTATACTTTTTTCACTTAATACTAACGCTTCTACTATATATCCAAATTGTTTTTTAATTCCATTTTTAACATTTTCAATGATTACAGCTTCTTCTTCCTCCGTATCTAATGCTATATTACCACTCTGTATATAGGTTTCCACATTTTCAAAGCCCAGATTTTCAAGAAGCAGCCTTAAGGCTGCCATTTTAATTTTATTTTTTCCACTTACATTTATCCCTCTGAGTAAAACTATTTTCCTCATTGAACTAAAATTTCGTTTTGTATAGGCTTTAAAATTTCGACAAGTTCACTTAGTATCATAGCCGTTGCGCCCCATACCACTTCACCCTTAATATCAAAATAAGGCACGCCTTTTAAGATTAGATTTGGGCTGATTTTTTTATCTATCTCTTTTATATTATTTGAATCAAATAAATGGTTTAAAGGAAATTCGATAATTGATGCTACTTCATTGGGATCTGGTATAAAGTTTGGTCTTTGTTTTGTATATCCAACAAAAGGATATACTAAAAAATTACTAACAGGAATATAAAGATAGGTGAGCTGCCCTAGTAATTTAACTTGTGCAGGATCTACATTTACTTCTTCTTGTGCTTCCCGTAATGCTCCTGCCGCTAGGCTTTCATCGGTTGGCTCTAATTTTCCTCCAGGGAAACTTACCTGACCTCGATGTTTATCTTCTTTAAATTTTGAAACCCTTTTCATCAATATGATATACCAGTCATTATTTTTAGGATAGAGTAAACTTAGAACACAAGCAATTTTAGCATCAGAAGAGGGTTCACCAACCTTCATTCGTATTTTATGTGCCATTTTATTCTGGGCGGCTTTACCTGGAAGTGGCTGGTGCAATCGTTGTTCTATTTTTTCAATAAAATCATATGATAGTTCCATCTTTTATTTTTTTCATCAAATAATCCAAGAATATAACCCTTGAAGATACTTTTTGTTAAAGAAACTGTTTAAAAATAGAATGATGAATTATTTACAAGTCATTGTATCTGAATATTTCAGCTAATTCTTTTTACCGTAACTAAGGCTACGAAAAAAGAATGGAGTTTTATCTTGAAATACAAGCACTTATAATTAAAATAAACCTTCATTATTAAACAACTTCAGTAAAAGAATTCATTTAATGTTTTAGAATCAATTCACGAGAAATAGTATTACCGATTTGAATGGTTAAAAGATAACGCCCCGCAGGAAAATCCTTAAAGTTAAATGACTTCAAATAATTTCCTTTTGCTTGTTGATTGGTTTTATTCGATAAAACTTTTTTTTGAGTATCATTATGTATCGTAAAGACTACTATCGTAGGTTCTTT
Source organism: Saprospiraceae bacterium (assembly GCA_020630435.1). Classification (GTDB taxonomy): domain Bacteria; phylum Bacteroidota; class Bacteroidia; order Chitinophagales; family Saprospiraceae; genus JAHDBJ01. The sequence goes on along the minus strand of JAHDBJ010000027.1, from coordinate 31,130 downwards.
GAGTTTATAGCGTACTTTAACTTGTCCTTCTTCATCTGGGATAAGTGGTTGTTGTTCCTCCCATTGTTTATTTTTTAAGCCAATTGTCTTATATATTTGTGTACTCCCATTAGGTAAGACTTTCTTTAATCTGTAAAAGACTTTCTCTGCAAAGAAGGCAATATTTTTGTCAGAAAATTCATAAAAATTAGTGTCTCCATTTGGAGAATCTGTTAATGCATTAATTCGAGCGATCGTCCTGAAATCTTCATCATTACTAGCACGTTCTACATCAAAAACTAAACCCGAGGGTTCATTTTTAGCAGACCACTTAACTGTAACATCTTTGGCTTTAGGTACAGCAATATAATCAAATACTTGTAGGGGTTGTGGAATAGTTGTCGTTTCATCAGCAACTGTTAGAACACTTTGGGGCAACATAAAAGAGGGTTTTTTAGGTGCTTTCACAAATTGTAATACTTCTTCCTCTTTTTCTTTACTATTCACAACAATGACATCTCCTGTTGGTGGTTCCCATATTGAAATATTACGAGGTAAGTCAAAACGATTCGTTTCTGTAAGCGCATCTACCATGACCGCATTATTCGTCTTTACTGTACGAATTTCAAGATTATATTTATCTACAAATATCCATTTAAATTGATTAAAACTTCCACTAGCTCTTGTCCATTTTTTATTGTCATTATTTCTACGCAAAGGTGCCCCCCAACAGCCTTCTCCTACATATATTGTTCCTCCTACATCATCGCGAATAAACCCCATGTCACTACCTTTTTCATTAGATGGACGAATAGGATAAGTCGTTTTTACAACGTGGGCATCACATTCAATAGCAACATTTACTTTATAATGATAAAATAAGTTCGCCCAATGCTTCAACTGTTCATTGCGTTCACTTTTTCGAGCAGTATGTGGTCTAATTGGAAAGTGATATTGAGCAAACTTCCAACGGATATGTTGATGATTCTTCAAATCTTGTCTTAACCAATTCCTTTGTTCACCGCCTACTGAAATCAATGAATTTAGTGTGAATACCCTTAGAAGATTACCTCCGAACGTAAATCCATAGTATAACTCTTTTTCTTTTACATCAAACAATTCGATAAGGCTTCGATTGGAAAATTCATGATTTCCTCTAGCTACTATAATAGGTATCAATCGCCCCTCTTCTGTGATGGTACTCTGCCAATCGTCCATCCATGCTTTCCATTCTCCAGCAGTATCTCCACCTGTCATATCTCCTGCAAAGAGTACACAATCTGGACGAAGTTTCGAAACTAAAATATTTGCATTTTTTCTAGATTTTCGATTATTCCGAGAATCCCCCCCTGCTACGATAGACAAACGAGTTTCAGGGTCATCAGGCATAGTTTTAAATGATAATCGTTTGTTTAAACCTTCGCTATCTACAATAATAAAATAGTATGTTGTATTGGGAAGTAAGTTTTTCAAGCGAACAAAATGATTTCTCATTCCCTTCGCATCTATGACATGATCCGCTGATTGGCTATATTGATAAGCAATAAAATTTTTACCATGATCGATAATATCATAGTATAATTTAGGTTCATTGCCAGATACCTGATGCCAGCCTATTACCATAGTGGTAGAAGGATCATCTCTCCACATACAGCGAAACTTTTCACATTTGGCATAAAGTATATTATTACTAATAAAAAAAGTACTGATAAAAAATATCAGCAAATACCTAAATGGGTAGAATTGTTTTTTTTTTGTCGTATAATAATAGTAACCCAAGCGATTATTTTTTTGATTGACTATGGTATGATCGAAGTTTTAAAAAGAACTTAAATAGTTTAGGTGCAATATAGTTTAAAAAAATGGTTTCTTTCTTTCTTAATTCTAAATATCGTACTTTTGTAATTCAAATCAAAGATTGATGGTTTAGACTTAAACCAATAATGCCTTATAAAAATATACCACATTTCACAAATAATAAATATTTTATTTTAATCTTAACAAAAATGGTAAAGGATTTAGAAATACAGCAACTAATTCAAGAAGAATTAGAACGTCAAAGACATGGTATAGAATTAATTGCCTCTGAAAATTTTACAAGTCAAGCAGTTATGAATGCAATGGGAACTTGTTTGACAAATAAGTATGCAGAAGGTTATCCTGGTAAACGCTATTATGGTGGTTGTGAGGTAGTAGACAAGGTAGAGCAGCTAGCTATAGATAGGGCAAAAGCTCTATTTGGTGCCGCCTATGCAAATGTACAACCACATTCTGGAGCGCAAGCTAATGCAGCCGTTTTTCTCGCTGTCTTAAATCCTGGTGATAAAGTTTTGGGATTTGATTTATCTCATGGAGGACATTTATCACACGGCTCTCCTGTTAATTATTCAGGAAAGGTTTATAGTCCTGTTTTTTATGGTGTTGAAAAAGAAACAGGTCGAATAGATATGAATAAAGTTGAGGCTATTGCTATTGCCGAAAATCCTAAATTAATTATTTGCGGAGCATCTGCTTATGCTAGAGAATGGGATTATGCAAGATTTAGAGCCATAGCAGATAAAGTAGGTGCTTTATTATTAGCAGACATTGCTCATCCAGCAGGATTGATTGCAGCAGGTTTGCTAGATAATCCACTTCCTCATTGTCATATTGTAACCACTACAACTCATAAGACATTAAGAGGGCCTAGAGGTGGATTGATTATGATGGGTAAAGATTTTGATAATCCTTGGGGCAGAAAAACGAAAAAAGGGAAACCCATAAAAATGTCAAGTATTTTAAATAGCGGTGTCTTTCCAGGTATGCAGGGAGGACCTCTAGAACACGTTATAGCTGCTAAAGCTGTTGCTTTTTATGAGGCATTACAACCCGAATTTAAAACATACGGTCAGCAAGTCATTGCGAATGCACAAGCTATGGCGCAAGCATTTGTAGATAAAGATTATCAAATTATATCTGGAGGAACCGATAATCACTTGATGCTTATTGATCTCAGAAATAAAAACATTACAGGAAAAGAAGCAGAAAAAGCACTAGTAAATGCCGATCTAACCGTTAATAAAAACATGGTTCCTTTTGATACTCGTTCTCCATTTATTACTTCTGGAATTAGAATAGGAACTGCGGCTATTACGACTAGAGGTTTTGTAGAAGCAGACTGTGTAAAGGTGGTCGATTGGATTGATCAAATTATCAGTGATTTTGAAAATGAAGAACTCATTCAAAAAGTAAAAAAGGAAGTAAACGATTATATGGCAGCCTTCCCACTTTATTCTGAAGTTAGTGTTGTATAAATAGCAAACTCTTTTATATAGGGATAGAAGTTGTTTAATAATGAAGGATTATTAAACAACTTCATATTATGAATGTAGCGGAAATAAAATAAGGGTATTTTATTTCCGCTTTTTTGAAAAAAACATATGATAAATCTTGCAATTTTTGCTTCAGGAAGGGGAAGTAATGCCCTTAAAATTATTGAACATTTAAAAACCCATCCGACAATAAAAGTCGTTTTAATAATATCTAATAAAAAAGAAGCTAAAGTACTAGATATTGCCAAGCAACATAATATCAAAAATCACGTAGTAAATAGAGATGATTTTTATAAAAATAAAAATATTTTAAAAAAATTATCTAAAAATGGGGTTAATTGGATAGTATTGGCGGGCTTTTTGTGGTTAGTACCAGCGTACATAGTGAATATTTACCCATATAGAATCCTCAATATCCATCCAGCACTACTACCTAAATATGGTGGTAAAGGTATGTATGGCATTAATGTCCATCGTGCGGTTAAGACTTCAAATGAAAAAGAATCGGGAATAAGCATTCATTATGTCAATGCACAGTATGATGAAGGTGATATTATATTTCAAGCAAAATGTAGTATTGAACCAACAAATACTGTTGAAGACATTGCTCAAAAGGTACTACAACTAGAACATCATTTTTTTCCTTCAGTTGTCGAAGCATCCATTTTGAGTAGTGTCAATGACTAAATAGTTATACGAAAACAGTAATAAGATGAATAATTTATTGGTTAGAACTTTATTTGTAATTTTAGTTTGTATAATAACATTAAGCGTTAATGCTCAAGATATGAGTTGGAGGCAATACCTAAAAGTTGCTGAAAAGTTATACAACCAAGGGGAGTTTGGCGAAGCTGGAGAGCATTATTTGAAAGCCTGGAAGCAAAAACAAAAGAAAGTAGACCTAGCCGTGAAAGCTGGAGATTGTTTTCTAGCTATCAAAAATTACAAAAAAGCCATTAATGCTTATCGTTTTGTAAAAGATGTAGAGACAGAAGATCCGATGCTCAAATTTAAATATGCTCGAGCATTAAAACAGGATAAGCAATACGATGAGGCCAATCGAGAATTTGTATATTTCATTAGTAGCTATTCGGGGAAAGATATTTCTAAAATTAATGAAATCGTTCAGAATGAAATTAGAGGTTGTGAAATGGGAATTACTGCTTCTGCCAAAACACAGACTTCTGATGTAGAATACCAACACCTTAATAGCAACATCAATTCGATGGGAATTGAATATGCGCCAATTCCTTTTGGAGAAGATATCTTATATTACTCTTCTACCATGAGTGGCAAATCTAAGATATACCGTGCTCAAAGAGCTAATGGAGAGTGGTCATCTCCCATTATCCCCAAAGAAATAGCTGCTAAGATTAGTAAAGTACATTTTGGAAATGGTTCATTTAGTCCTGACAATAAGAAATTCTACTTTACACAATGTGATAATGAAGCAAATGGTACACAGGGTCGTTGCGAAATATTTATTATGAATTTCAAAGATGGCAAATGGACATCTCCTAGAGTATTGCCCGACTACATCAATCAGGCTGGAACAACTACGACTCATCCTTTTGTTCAATATTTAGATGATAAAGAAGTCTTATTCTTTGTTTCAGATAGAACCCAAGGAGAAGGAGGATTGGACATTTGGATGGCTTCTAAACGTATTGATAGTAAGGCACTAGATTTTACTTTTCCAAAAAATTTAGGAAAAAAAATTAATACTCCAGCAGACGAAGTTTCTCCATTTTATGATGTAAATCTTAAGACACTCTATTTTAGTTCTAATGGTCATATAAGTTTCGGAGGCTTTGATATTTTTAAAACGAGAGGTAAAGGCGATTATTGGGAAACGCCTGAAAATATGGGCAAGCCGTTTAATTCAAGTGCAGACGATTGGTATTTTATAACTACTGGAGATGAATATACGGGCTACTTTATTTCTAATCGTCTTTACGGTACCGAAAAAATTGTAACAACAGACGAAGACATCTTCAAGTTTAATAAACCTCGTCGTCAATTATTAGTTAGTGGTCAAGTATATGATAAAAATATTAATGACCGTCCTCTACGTTCTATTAAAGCCAAATTGTACGAAATTATTTTTAGTGGTCAAAAAAGATTATTGCATTCTAAAGACTTTACTAATGGTAAATATGAATTTAATTTAATGCCGAATAAAGACTATAGAGTAGAAATTATCAAAAATGGATATGTTAATTCTACCTATGAGTTCAATACAGAAGAAGATCCTACAAAAATAAAATATGGCGAAGATGTTTATCTAGCAAAAAGAATAGAAGAAACGGCGATAGCAAGTAATGAGCCAGTCTTCAAACCTAAAAAGAAAAAAACGACACTACCTCCTGCTCCAACAGATACAGGAATAGTTTCTAGTAAACCTATCGTGTCTACGACAAAGCCTAATCCTGAAAAACCTATTATTCCGAAAAGAAGGACGACTACTGTATCTAAGCCAAAACGAAATATTATTCGTTCAACTAACTTAGGAACAGTTCCATCGAATACGACGACAGCTTCTACGAATCGAACAACCGTTGTAACAAATAACAATGCGAATTATAATCGTGTAAGTAGTCATTCTAATACGACGATAAGAACTTCAACAAATCATTCTAATACGACAACTACTCCAAGCTATACAGGCAATCATAATCCAACTCGAAGAACATTACCTGTTATGGATTTCAAAACGGGAACGTATTATACGGTTCAAGTTCAAGCGATGAGAACCTACAAACCAGATCGTTATACTGCGATCGAAGGTCTAGGAAATATTGTTACTGAGCATATTCCTGAGAAAGACTTATTAAGAATTATGATAGCTGATTTTTATAGCTTGAGTGAAGCTAGAAAAATAATGTATCAAGCTAGAAAAAGAGGTTTTGATAGAGCCTATATTGCAATATATAAAGATGGCAGTAGAGTAGGTATTAGAAAAAAATAAACCACTAAATCACCTCAGCTACTACAAAAGTACTACCACCAACAAAAATAAGATCCCTAGATTTTGCCTTACTTCGGGCAGTATCTAGGGCTAATTTTACAGAATCATAAACCTCCCCATTTAGATTAAGTTTTTCAGCCTTTGCTTTTAATTCATTCGCATCCAAGCCTCTAGGAATATTTGGTTTGGTAAAATAGTATGTTGCATCTTTGGGATACAAGCGCATAATTTCATCTAGGTCTTTATCCTTTACGGCTCCTATCACAAAATGCTTATCCCTAAACCTATCGTCCTTCATTTGTTGCATCATATAATGAATACCCGCCACGTTATGTCCACTATCACAAAGTATTAAAGGTCGCTCTCCAATAATATAACATCGCCCTATAAATCCCGTAAGTTTTTTGACTTGTAATAAGGCTTTTCTTAGATCTTCTTCTTCAATTTGAAATCCTTTTTGATTTAAAACATCCACCACCTGAATGGCTGTTGTCAAATTCTGTTCTTGAAAATGCCCAGCAATATCCGCTTCCACATCTTTATGGTGCAATCGCCCATTTTTATATATATTAAATATAGAATGCGTAAAAGCATTAACTGTATGTAAGACATTATATGTATCCCGTGCAAAATATATTTTTGCATTGGCTTCCGCTGCTTTTTGTTCAAAAACAGGGCGTGTTTCTTCATTCTTTTCCCCTACGACTACAGGTATACTGTCCTTAATAATTCCTGCTTTTTCTGTTGCGATCTTCGGTAAAGTATCTCCTAATATTGATTGGTGGTCGTAGCTTATATTGGTAATCACACTTAAGATAGGTGTAATTACATTCGTAGAATCAAGTCTCCCTCCTAACCCTGTTTCAATAATAGCAATATCCACTTGTTGTTTGGCAAAATAATCAAATGCCATAGCTACTGTAATTTCAAAAAAAGACGGTTTAACTTTCTCAATAAACAATTTATGCTTTTCTACAAAATCAACAACTTCTTCTTCAGAAATATATGTCCCATTTATTTTTATGCGCTCTCGAAAATCTTTATAATGAGGGGAAGTATATAAACCTACCTTTTTCCCTTTTACTTGTAATAATGCCGCTAGAATATGAGCCGTCGAGCCTTTACCATTTGTCCCAGCTATGTGAATACTAGGAAATTTTGCCTGAGGATTTTGTAATTGCATACAAAACTTACGGATATTTCCTAAGTCTTTTTTTATAGCTGTTGCTCCCTGTCGTTGAAACATCGGGAGTTTTTCATACAAGTAGTTAATTGTAGCTTGGTAAGGACTGACTTGGTTCATTATTTATAGTTTGGTAATCACTCAAAAATATCTGCAAAATTGATAAAAATATAGTTGTTTGACAAATTTTGAAGATATGCTTAAGATAAATTTGTCGTACAAAGGCTGCATTACTTCACAGAAAAATATGCTTTATATTTCTATCGTAATATACTAGAACAAGAATTTGTCTCCTTTTTTAAGTTAGTTTTAATGGCAATTCTGTTAGACGCTGTCCTGTCAATCTACGAACTGCATTTGCTATTGCTGCACCTATTGGTCCCATAGGTGGTTCTCCTACAGGTAAAGGAACATCTACGCCTTGTAGTAAGATAACGTCTATTTCTCTAGGAGCATTTTTCATTAAGGCCATATCATATGCGCCATAATTCGTCGGGTATAATTTTCCGTCTTTTATCGTCATTTTCTCATGCATCGCTCCACTCATCCCCATTATTATTGCTCCCTCACATTGAGCGATTACTTGATCTGGGTTCACAGCAATCCCACAATCTAGAACACAAAAAACTTTATGAACTTTTATCTCCTTATTTTTAATCGAGACTTCTACTACATGAGCGCAAGGCGAACCCGTATCAATAGAAGCTGCAAATCCCATAGCCACCCCATCGGCAGGTTTATCTTTATATTTTGCTACCTCAGCCGCTTTTTTGATGACCGCCTTGATGCGTTTTCCTTGCCCTTCATCATTAATTTGAGCTAATCTAAATTCAACAGGATTTTTACCCGCCTTCATCGCCATTTCATCCATAAAACTTTCTATCACAAAAGTATTGGCTAATAGCCCTAGACTACGCCACCAGCTTGTCGCAAAAGGTAATGTCGTATGCCATTGTACTGAGCGATGGTTTGGAATACCTCTGTACATTATATTTCCTCCACGCATTGCACCCATGTCTGAGCCTAGTACTGTATTGGCTATTGGTGGCATAAGTACAGAATTAATCGCTACATCACCACTCGCATAATGATGTTCCAATCCCTCTAATAAGCCATTCTTATTTAGTTTACCTCGCATGATATGGTGCGTAGGTGGACGAAAGGTATCATTCTGAAATTCTTCTTTTCGGGTGAAAAAATATTTTACGGGTCGTCCTACTTCCTTTGACATTTCTGCTGCTTTTACGGCATGAACCGTATTCAAGCGTCGTCCAAAACCACCTCCTAGATAAGTAGGAATTATATTCACATCCTCTAAGGCTATTCCTAAGGCATCTGCTACTTGATTTTGGGTTATACCGATAACCTGAGTAGAAAGGATAACGGTTGCTTTTCCGTCTTTTACATATGCAACAGCTCCATTGGGTTCTAATTGAGCATGAGCGCCTATAGGACTTTTAAATTCCATAGAGATCACTCCTTCTTCATCTGGTTCTAAAGCATTTCCCTCCTTTTGAGTAATCATACGACTCCCCTTCCCGACTTCAAGCATTTTTCGGATTCCTTCCTCTGTCCATTGCTTAGGAATATCCCATTCTACTTTGATAGCTCTTTTAGCGGCTAAAGCCTGAGGAAACGTTTCTGCTACTATGCCAACCCAATTTTTTTTTTGTATAACTTTTACGACACCAGGCATTTTTTCTGCCTTAGTAGTATCTGCACTTTCAAATTTCGCACCAATATGTTCAGGGCGAATGACACAGGCATGAAGCATATCAGGCATTTCTGCATCCATCCCGAAAATCGGATCTCCAAATACCTTCGACTCTAAATCAATCCGCTTAATCGGCTTTCCAATGTATTTATAGTTGTCCATTGGTCGAAGTTCTGGTGTATTTGGAATCGTCCATTCTTCTACGCCTTCTGCCACTTTTGCATACGTCATTGTCTTTCCTCCACCAGATACAATTCCCTTCTCTGTACTCAAGTCAGCTATTGTAAGGTTTAATTTTTTAGCAGCTTCTCCTTTTATCATTTCCCGCATCGTTGCTGCCATTTCCCGTAAGGGAATAAATAACTGAGCAATAGAAAGACTCCCACCAGTACTCAACATATCCACTATCCCAGTAGCCGTAGCTGCACCAATAACTTCAATTTGAGTTATATCAACATCTAATTCGTCCGCTACTATTTGAGCAAGTCCTGTAAACGTTCCTTGTCCCATTTCTACTTTAGGAGAATGTAATATGACCTTATTTTCTTTTGTTATTTCAAACCACAAGTTAGCATCTGTTCCCTTACCAGCATATGGGGGGATTAAATCTTCAAACATTTCTATTGCCCCCCTTCTCATTGGGTTTCTAAAAACATATGTTCCTAGAGCGATTACCCCTAACGTTCCTAGTCCTCCCCGAAGTAAGAATTTACGTCGAGATATTTTCTTCTTTTTAGTCATGGTTTATTGATTTTGAGGATTCGATGATTGGTACAATTCCGCAGCACGATGTATTGCTTTACGCATTCGAGTATATGTTGCACATCGACAAACATTGACAATATTATTATCAATATCATCATCTGTAGGTTTTGGATTTTTATTCAATAATGCGGCTGTTGCCATCATAAATCCTGGTTGACAATATCCACATTGTGGTACGATATGTTCTATCCATGCTTGTTGTACAGGATGAGGGTTTTCTCTTGTTCCTAGTCCTTCAATTGTAATGATATTTTTTCCTTCAGCAAATTTGACTGCATACGAACAAGAACGGATAGCCTCTCCATCAATATGTAAAGTACAAGCACCACAAGCCGCTTTCCCACAACCAAACTTTGTACCCTTTAGGTTTAAAACATCTCGAATAACCCATAATAGAGGGATGTTCCCGTCTTCAATCTCTATGGATTTTGCCTGTCCATTTATGTTAAATGATATTTTCATTATTTATATTTTTATCATCAAGGCAAATAAAGGCTTAATATAATTATTTATTTATAATTATCCTGATTCAATTGAATTTAGCTAATCGTTGCACCCATTAGAAATAAGTCAATTGAAACAGCAATCTAAAAAGGACTGGAGCTATAGGTGACTCGCTGTTAATTGTAAGAGCTTGTCTAATCTTGTAAAAGGAATATACATAGAATAACTAATGGGAATTCGTTTTACGAAGCTCATTTAAAATATTTTGTTTAAGACCATCTAATTTTCCACTTGTCTCCAATCCACTTTGGTTTGTAATTATCCATAAGCCCAAGTTGGATTCAGGAAAAATATGCAACCAATTTTGCATTCCGAATGCACCTCCATGATGTGAAACAGCTTTTCCGAAATTAGCTTCTTCATTCATAATCCAGAAGAATCCGACCTTATTATTGCTATCTCCATATATGGTCTCAGCATCATAAAGGGTATTAAAAGTATTGACGGCTGCTTTGTTCTCTTTATTTAATAGAAACTTCATATAATTCATGAGATCAGCAGGCGTCGATTTTCCAGCTCCTGAGCCTCCCCATAGTTTGGACTCCATATGAATTGTTTTTTTTCCATCCATTCCATATCCATTGGCAAGCCTAGTTAATTGTTCTTCATTAAGCTCTACTCTAGTGTCTGGAATTTGGATCTTACGACCTATTTTTTCAGCAATAATTTCATCGAAGGTCTTTTCATATACCTTTTCAATAATGTACGTAGCTAACTCGGTGCCTATGGTTGAGTAATTGAAGGTTGTGCCTGGCATTATACTTAATTCTAATTCACCAAGATCTTTAAAGAATTGTTCTTTAGTATATTTACTTTCTATTCTATGTACCTTGTATGGTAATGCTGCATTAAATTCTTTGAATAGTTCATCTATACCAGGTATTCCACCTGGAAGTGACGAAGTATGTGTCAATAAATGCCTAATGAGAATAGGTTTGGTATCGTATTGAAGATTGTCATAATCCCCATCTAAATATTTTCGAATATCATCATCTAGCGATAACTTTCCTTCTAGTTCGGCTTGTGCGATAAGGGTACCTAAAAAGGTTTTTGTTACAGAAGCAATTTCATAGATAGTACGATTAGTTGGCTTGTTGTTTTGACCTTTATCTAATTCACCAAAATGCTCGATGTAGTCACTTCCATTATAAGTAATACCTATGCTCAAAGAGTTTATCATTGCATCTTTTAGCAAATTATTTGCATGTTTTGCAATGGCTTCCTTAGAAATAGTATCACTAGATTTGATATTTTCAGAATTGTATGAATTACAACTTAATAAGAAAAGAAAAAAAAGAACTGTAGCTTTCATAAAGATCTATATTTTTTTTGTAGGATCCACTTCCTTCATTCTCTAGAATTAGACAAAATCGATGTACAGAACATCTTAGAATATTATTTGAAAGTAGTTTTTCCAAAATTATAATTAATAGACTTTACTCTAAATAATTTTATATGGTAGCAAAATTGTCTTTAATTCCTATTCTTCGCCCCATTCTCGCCTTAATAGCTATGGTTATTAGCCTGCGAGTGTGTCTCGAATAGAAAATAAACGCTACTTTTCTACTCATAAAACTACTTTAAAATGAAGTCTGATATAGAAGTTGTTTAAAAATAGAATGCTCAATTAGTTATAAGTGCTTATAACTAAAATAAACCTTCATTATTAAGTAACTTCATAAAATGAAAGACTCTGAAAAAATGTTAGCGTTGCATCTATAAGTGAATTAAAGGTAAAAACGGCATAAAATGACTTTATAAAAATCCCGAGTTTTCGACGGCATCGAAAACTCGGGACAACTCTTTTTTATTCCAAAAAATAACTATTGTGCAGGAATAGTAAAGGTAAATTCAATACCTACCTCATTTTTAGGACCTTTTCCCCCGACATTAAATTCTTTTCGTAATAATTCTCCTGTGCCACTTACGGTATTCCCTTCTACTGTAAAGGATAAGGGTACTTCTTTTTGAGTTCCTTTCAAATCCATAATAGCTTCTGTAGTATAAGTGCCTTCTGCAACTTTGCTCGCCCCATCTATTAGGATTGTAGCCTGTGGGAAGCCTTTTACATCAAGATAATCATCTTCTTTGAGGTGATCTTCTAGTCCTTTCTTTTCTTGTTTGACTGATGCCATATCTACCACAATTAGGGCTTTGACTTTTGTAAAATCCCCATCGGGTAAATTCCATTTATCAAAACGCCACTTGTCAAATGTACCGATAGCAGTCCATCCTGCATTCGCTACAAATCGAATAATACCTGGCGCATCTCCACTTTTAGTTGTTGTCTCTTCCGCTGCGGTTGCAGCTTTTTGCTCTACTTTTTTGGCAGTCGTAGTCGTATCTGTTGTTGCCTTTTTTGTTGCATAACAACTGGAAATTAGTCCTAATACTAGGATGTAAATAAATGTTCTCATTTTTAATATTTGATGATGATATAAATGCTAATCTAATAGAAAATTAAGATAAAAGACCATTGTTTCTCGTTCTTCTTTAGGTCCATCAGGTCCTTTTTCTATTTCATACCCTTCTCGTATGTTAATGGATAATGTGGCAAAAAACCGCAGCAATTCTTTCCCTTCTTTAAAGATAGGTTCAACTTGTCCCTTTACTAAAGCTGGTTGCTTAATACCTCTAAGTTCTAAATTTCCTTCCATTGTGAAAGGAGTGACTTGATTCATCATCATGCCCTTCGATTGGCTTATGATTTTATTAATATTAAAAACAGCTTCTGGGTATTTCTCAGCTTTTAATATTAAATAGTGAATCGCAGCATCTAAATCTGGATCACCCATTGTTAATTTTTCAACAGGAATTCTAAACTCTCCTTTTCCACTTGTAATATCAAAACTATCTTCTAGTTGTAACTGCCCTTCCATAATATCTACTTCTCCAGTATAAAAATCTAAGGGTGCTTGAAATGAGAATTGAATAATCGGGGTATCTTCATCTACCTTTCCTAAAAATTGCCAATTTTTTTTATCGGAAAGTCTTCGAGGTCGTTCTTGAGGAATATTGTAAGCAATAGGTACATTTTTACGATTCCCTGTAGGAAGCCCCACTCCTAGTGACGACCATGGTTTGACAGATATTTTTTGACTAATTATATCAAAACCATCCCCTCGCTCAGGTGAAATCATTCGTTTTATAATTTCTTTTTCTAATTGTGCTGTAGCCAAGTGAAATAGTGCTTTATAATCATCATAGCTCCCTTTAATCGGGTTATCCTCATTGGTGTAAATGGGTTCTACACAATGGAATTGAGAGAATAGAGCTAACGTAATATATAATTGATTATCTTTTCCTCTATGAGGATACATATCCATATAAAAGCTCCTATCCATTCTATTTAAAGTAGTAGAGGATACTAATTTAAAATTATCTGTTCCTTTTTGTGCAGCTGCATTAGCATTACCTAAAAACTCTTTCATGTCAAAGTCTTCAGGTAAATCGCCATTTAGTTCAGTGATTTTAATTGGGGCAGCAATTTTCATCCGTTCATTTTGCCATATCAGAATATTTTTTTTGGGGATTCCCTTTCCTTTTTGAGGGATAAGTCTAGAGGTACGGATAAAGTTTTTGACTTTGGAAACTTGATTCAATCGCCCTGTATAAAAGGAACGCCCTAATTTATTTTGAAATACGACAGCAGGTGTAAAAAAAACTTCTTTAGGAATTCCTTCTTCTACTTTTTTAACAATAATTTCAATATGTTCATCAGCAGCATATTTTTCTAAGGATGGCAATATATTTTCTTTGAAGTCTTCTTCTACGTCAGTCGATTTTTCTTGTAGGAACACAATAATTTGTTCTTGCTTTTGCTGCGCAAAAACAGCCCAAGCAGAGAGTGAAAAGAGGAGAATTAGAATTTGTTTTAAAAACATTTGTAACAATTAAATTGATTGGGGGGATTGTTTTTCAATTACTTTGGTTAACAAATTCAAAGACTCTTAACACCGTACAATATACGATAACAATTTGACGATGTATTTTGTTTTAGTAAAATATATTCACTTCAGGCACAATCTCTATTCCAAATTTGTTAAAAACAGACTTTTGTATGCGTTTTGCTAAATTTAAAATTTCTTTTCCTTTAGCTTTTCCATAGTTTACAAGAACTAATGCCTGAAACTTATGACATCCTGCATCTCCTTCTCTTTTACCTTTCCATCCACATTCTTGTATCAACCAACCTGCAGGGATTTTTACTTTTTGTTCGTTTATAATATAATGGGGTGCTTCTGGATATTTTTTAATAAAATCCTGAAACTGAGCTATAGGGATTTCAGGGTTTTTGAAGAAACTCCCCGCATTACCTATTTTTTGAGGGTCTGGCAATTTACTAGAACGAATTTTTATAACCGCTTGGCTAATATCTTGAATTGTTGGAACGTCTATACTCTCTTCTTCTAAGGTTTTTAGGATTGGTCCGTAGGAAGTATGTAGTTGGTGTTTACTACAGGTTAATTCTAAAATGACTTTTATTATAAAATATTGTCCTTTAAAAGATTTTTTAAAAATACTTTCACGATAACCAAATTTACAATCTTCCTTAGAAAATCTTTTCCGCTCTCCTGTTTTTATATGAATAGCTTCTAAAGCAATAAAAACATCTTTAAGTTCTACTCCATAAGCACCAATATTCTGAATTGGTGCCGCACCCACTGTTCCTGGTATAAGTGAAAGGTTTTCAATTCCTCCAAAATCATTTTTTAGTGTCCATAACACCAATTCATGCCAATTTTCACCACTTCCTACTTCTACTTTAACAGTCGATTCATCTTTCTCAAGAATATTTATTCCTTTAAGTTCATTTTTCAAAATCGTTTTATCTACATCTTTTGTAAATAAGATATTACTCCCTCCTCCAAGTATAAAGAGTTCTTCTTCATTAGAATCTATAAACTCAACTAGTTTCTCTTCATTATGAATCCTTACTAGCCGTTTTGCTTTAATGTCAATAGAAAATGTATTGTACTGTTTTAAGGAAATGCCAAATTGTTCCACACTATTATTTTTAATCATTACAAAAGTAAGGTTTTATTTAATTATATTCGCAATTACTCCTTATCCTAAATTCGAACACCATGAATAATAAAAATTTAGATAATTATTGGAAAAAAAATCTTAGATACCTCGTCATCTTACTATCCATTTGGTTTATTGTTTCTTATGGTTTTGGTATTCTACTTGTAGAACAACTCAATCAAATTCGCCTAGGCGGCTTCAAATTAGGATTTTGGTTCGCTCAACAAGGATCAATATATGTTTTTGTGTTACTCATCTTTGTATATGTCTATTTGATGAATAAACTCGATAAGGAATTCGATGTAGATGAAAAATGAAATCATTTTTCTAATATTTAAAAAACAAAACGAAAAACAATGACAGTTCAAACTTGGACTTTTATCATAGTAGGTTTAACATTTGCCCTATATATAGGTATTGCTATCTGGTCTAGAGCAGGCTCTACTAAAGATTTTTATGTCGCAGGAGGTGGTGTTTCTCCTCTTGCTAATGGTATGGCAACGGCTGCCGACTGGATGTCTGCGGCTTCTTTCATTTCTATGGCAGGGCTTATTTCATTTATGGGGTATGATGGTGCTGTATTTCTAATGGGCTGGACGGGTGGCTACGTTTTATTGGCATTATTACTTGCTCCCTATCTAAGAAAATTTGGAAAGTTTACTGTACCTGATTTTATAGGAGATCGGTATTATTCAAATGTGGCTAGAACTGTTGCTGTAATTTGTGCTATTATTGTATCCTTCACCTATGTTGCTGGACAGATGCGTGGCGTCGGATTGGTCTTTTCACGATTTTTGGAGGTTGATATTACAACAGGTGTCGTCATTGGAATGACGATTGTCTTCTTTTATGCGGTACTAGGAGGAATGAAAGGGATTACCTATACCCAAGTTGCTCAATATTGTGTTTTGATTTTTGCTTTTATGGTACCTGCTATTTTTATTTCTATACAAATGACAGGAAATCCTATTCCTCAAGTAGGATTTGGAGGTACTCTAAGTGATGGTTCAGGCATCTATCTCTTGGACAAATTAGATGGACTTCATACCGAACTCGGTTTTGCCGAATATACTTCTGGTACAAAATCGATGGTAGATGTTTTTGCGATAACACTAGCACTAATGGTAGGAACTGCGGGATTGCCTCATGTAATTGTTCGTTTTTTTACCGTTCCAAAAGTTAAAGATGCTCGAAAGTCGGCGGGTTATGCCCTAATCTTCATTGCTATTTTATATACGACTGCACCCGCTATTGCAGCTTTTGCTCGTACCAATTTGATTGATACCGTCAGTAATAAAGAATATACCTTAATGCCTGAGTGGTTTAAAAAATGGGAGGATACTGGATTGCTTACATTTGAAGATAAAAATCAAGATGGCAAAATACAATATGTAGCTGACACGAAAGCTAATGAGCTTACAATTGATAGAGATATTATGGTATTGGCAAACCCTGAAATTGCTCAGTTACCCAATTGGGTTATTGCATTAGTTGCCGCAGGTGGGTTAGCTGCTGCCCTTTCGACGGCTGCGGGCTTATTATTGGTCATTTCTACTTCCATTGCGCATGATTTAATAAAAAAACAAATCAACCCTAATATTAGTGAGCGTGGAGAACTGATATGGGCAAGGATGGCGGCTATTTTTGCCGTTATTGTTGCTGGGCTAGCTGGTATTTATCCCCCTGGTTTTGTCGCTGCGGTCGTTGCGCTCGCCTTCGGACTAGCTGCTGCCTCTTTTTTTCCTGCCATCATATTAGGCATCTTTTCCAAAAGGATGAATAAAGAAGGAGCCGTAGCGGGAATGGTCGTCGGTATTAGTTTAATGTTGTTTTATATGCTAAAATTTAAACTCGGTTATTTTGGTGGCGGCGGAAAAGAAGATTGGTGGTTTGGTATTTCTCCTGAAGGATTTGGAGCAATTGCAATGCTGGTCAATTTTATTGTTTCAATTATTGTTTCTAGGTTTACACCTGCACCACCTAAAGACGTTCAAGAATTGGTAGAGAATATTCGTATTCCTAGGGGAGCAGGTGCTGCGATTGAGCATTAGTTAGCCGTCAATTTCTGCTTTGACAAATTCAATATTTTGATTTAGCTTTTCAAAAAAATTTTTGCGTAAATCCTCATTTTGTAGGCTAATTAGTGTTGATTTTTGAACTAAATTTTTTAGCCATGCATCTGTTTGCAAGCAAAATATACGGTGGTCTGTCACGAGGTAATTGAGCGTATTTTGTAACACAAAAGCAATGCTTAAATCTTCTGTTGCAAATAAAATAGTGTTATTTGAAATGGAGACTTCATTATAATACAATTGAAAATTTTCACGTTTGGGTGGATAGTTTTTAGGATGAAATTTTCGACCTAATTCGGCTTGCTTTTCAATATGTTTTAATAATGCGGTTATCTTATCACAAATTGCTAAAGCATCTTTTTTATCTTTAAAAAAATTGTACTTCCAGGCATGAAAAATTTGTTTTAATACATTATTGACAATATCAGAACTCCAGACCTCTACAGAAGGCATTTTCAAATATTGGCGCCAAGCTCGTTCTCCTAATTTGAGATTGGTTGTATTTATGTTTTTTATATCAAAAGGCTCACTTTGAAAAGAGGGTAAATTGTAAACCGTTCTCCCCCAAAAATACAGCTTAAACGCCGCTAAAAGTGGAAATTGAAATAAGGAAAAGATAGGAAAATCATTAGCCGCATAGGTTAGTTTCCTAGGTCCAAATACATCTACTGCTTTTAATTCATTAAGTAAAGCTTTGAAATAATCTTCTAGACTCACCAAGTTATAATCAATTGCTCGAAAACGAAATGGAATTACAGAAGGTTTAGCTTCTTGTAAATGATCCAATGATATTGCATAATGTTGAACGAGTTTCTGCGCATCGTTTAATGATAATTCTCCTTGCCCCCGAAGCATTGAAAAAATATCTTCTGCTTTACAACCTAATACTTTGGCAATTTCCAATTCTAGTACCGAATGTTCTGGCACGTAGGTTTTAATCTTTTCAAATAATAACGCTTGAAGGGACTTTGACATAGTATTTTAGATTTGAAGCTGTTTAAAAATAGAATGATGAAGTATTGAGATACAAGCACTTATAATTAAAATAAACCTTCATTATTAAACAACTTCTTTGTATTTATTACAAAACACATTCTAAAAATACACATAAAGTATAGATTATTCTAAAATAGAAAAAGTATAAATAAGTTATAAAACTTATTTTTGGGCATTAAAAACCAAAAAAGCAGCCACAATTGAAAAGATTATATTCGGAATCCAAACTCCTAATAATGGATCCAACCCACCATTGGTTACAAAGGTTGCTGAAAATTGCATCATTACAATAAATAAAGAACCTATACCTGCTCCTAAAGCCAAATGCAATCCCATTCCTCCTCGAACCTTTCGAGAAGCCAAGGCGACACCAATCAGCGTTAGTATAATAATTGTTATGGCATCGGAAGTCCGTCGATGTAACTCAATTTGATAACGCTCAAATCCTCCTGCACCTCTTGCCCTTTGTTTATTGATGTATCGTTGAAGCTCTATGCTACTATAAGCTTGTTGTGAGTCACCAAAATTCACAAAATCCTCTGGCGTAAAATTAATTGTTGTATCCATTTTCATCCCACTAACGATGCTTTCATTTAAACCATTGAAGGTATGTATATTGTAATTTCTTAAAGTCCATAAACTTGGCGGTTCTTTCCATTTAATGGAGGTAGCTGAAAGGATAGATTCAATTTTCCCATCTTTTAATATTTCTAAACTAAAATTATTACCTGAACTATCTCTTTTATTATAGGTGTCCAAATAAATTTTTTCATTGGGATTGATAAACATATGGACTTGCTTGGTCTTTGCTTTGTCGTTATTCGATTTTAGATATTTATTTGAAAAAGCGACCCTTTTTTCACTTCCTAAAGGAATGATAAAATGATTTAGACACAAGTGAACAATACAAACAATAATAGCCGAAATAATATAAGGTCGAAGCAAACGACCAAAACTCACGCCAGCATTTAGAATAGAAATGATCTCTGAATTATAGGCCATTCTAGAGGTGAAAAATATAACTGCAATTAAGGCATATAATGGCATCAATTGACCATTAATAAACATAATAAAATAAATGAAGTATTCTTTAACAAAAAAACCAAAACTTAGGTTGTCTTCTATAATATCATCCAGTTTTTCACTTATATCAATTGCACCCGATATTAGCGAAAAGATAAGGATACAAAACAAGATTGTTTTGAGGTATTTGCCAATAATATATTTATCAATTTTTTTCATTTGTTTTACAATCTTACTTCAAGTGATTGTACCATTTTATTTTTCCATTGTAAAAAAGTCCCGTCTATAATTCTTTTTCGTGCTTCTCCAACTAACCAAAGATAGAAACTTAAATTGTGTAAGGTAGCAACTTGAGCTGCTAATAGTTCACGACTTTGAAATAAATGTCTAAGATAAGCCTTTGTATAAAAACGACTTGTCTTACAGGTAGATTCCTCATCAATTGGCGAAAAATCATCTTTCCATTTGGCATTTTTCATATTCATAACTCCTCGACGAGTGTATAATAATCCATGCCTAGCATTTCTAGAAGGCAATACACAATCAAACATATCGATTCCTAGGGCAATACACTCTAATATATTTGTAGGTGTACCAACCCCCATCAAATAACGGGGTTTATCTTTTGGTAAAATACTACAAACTAAGGCTGTTGTTTCGTACATTTCAGGTGCTGGTTCTCCAACGGATAAACCTCCTATAGCGTTGCCTTCACGTTCAAAAGAAGCAATAGTTTCTGCCGATTCTTTTCTTAGGTCTTTATATGTACTCCCTTGTACAATGGGAAACAACGTTTGTGTATAATCGTACAAATCAGTTGTTTTATCAAAATGATTACAACAACGTTCTAACCAACGATGCGTCATTTTCATAGAACGTTTGGCATAATGATAATCACAGGGATAAGGAGTGCATTCATCGAATGCCATAATAATATCTCCTCCTATTATTCGTTGAATATCCATTGCATTTTCTGGAGAAAAAAAGTGTTTTGAACCATCAATATGTGAACGAAAAGTCACTCCTTCCTCTTTTATTTTTCTACGTTGGCTTAATGAATAGACTTGATACCCCCCACTATCGGTCAAAATAGGACCATCCCACCCATTAAAACGATGTAAACCACCTGCTTGGCGTAAAATGTCTACTCCTGGTCGTAGATATAAATGATAGGTATTCCCTAGAATAATTTGGGCTTTAATATCCTCTTTTAATTCATGTTGATGAATTCCCTTTACGGTAGCTACCGTACCCACAGGCATGAAGATCGGTGTTTCTATTGTTCCGTGGTCTGTCTCTATTTGTCCAGCTCTTGCCGAAGAGACTTTATCTGTATATTGTAATATAAACTTCAAAGCAAAATAATTTTTGGACAAAGTTATCAATGTTGTTTGAACTTTGAACCATGAATCGAAAACTTTCACAAAAAAGCCTTAAATTGCAGCGAAAATTCACTAATTCGTAATAAAATCGTTTATATTAATATACTGTTTTCTCAATTTGAGCGTATATTTTTAAAACTATTGCATAGGAAAACACAAAAGACTATACCACACGTGAACATTAAAGAACAAAATAGAAAAATTATTTTTGGGCTAAAGGTTAAACAGTTACGTACTGCGAACGGCTTGTCGTTTAAAGAACTTTCTGAAGCCTCTTCTCTTTCTGTTTCCTATCTTAATGAGATAGAGAAAGGTAAGAAATTCCCAAAACAAGATAAGATTGTTTCCTTAGCTAAAACCTTGGGTGTAAGTCCCGAAGAATTGGTCTCTGACCAGTTAAGTGGTAGTCTTTCTGCGGTTGGAGAACTTTTACAATCGAATTTCCTTAGTGAATTGCCGCTAGATTTATTTGGAATTGAGTTGGGTAAAGTAATTGAAATCATTGCTAACTCTCCTACTAGAGTTGGTGCATTTATTTCGACGCTTGTAGAGTTATCAAGAAATTATGCACTTCAAGATGAGAATTTTTATTTTGGTGCATTAAGAGCTTATCAAGAAATGCACTATAATTATTTTGAAGAAATTGAATATCAAGTTGATCAATGTATTGAACAATTTAATATTCCTACAGATGGGAATTTTACTTCTAATTTTTTTAAAACAATTTTAATAAAAGAATATAAATATCAAATTGATGATGGTGGTTTATCTGCTCATCCTGAGCTGAACAAATTACGCTCTGTTTATATTCCCAATAGAAAAAAATTATTGCTTCAAGAAGGATTAAATGACCGACAAAAAACTTTTCTTTTTGGTCAAGAACTTGCTTTCAATTTTATGGAAATTAAGGAGCGTTCTTACACATCTCCTATTCAATCTAAGAATAACTTTGAAGTCGTCTTGAATAATTTTAAATCAAACTATTTCTCCATTGCCTTAATTGTTAATCGAGATAGGTTAATTGAAGATATTAGAAATTTTTCAAGTAATAGTACATGGAAGGAAATAGCGTTTCTAAAAATTGGTAGAAATTATAATGCTGCTCCCGAACTCATTTTTCATCGCCTTACGAATATTATTCCTAAGTTTTTCAACTTAAAACAACTCTTCTTTTTGCGAATGAATGAGAACGATGATGGGCATTACTTCTTGTCTAGGGTACTACACCTTAATCGGCAGCATCATCCACATCGTAGTGGTCTAAATGAGCATTATTGCCGTAGATGGGTTTCTATTGATATTTTAAAAAAATTATCAGAGAGTGATCATGAATATCTTGTAGCTATCCAACGCTCTAAGTATAAAGGTTCAGAAGATGAATATATCTGTATGAGTCTTGCGGGCCCCGCCCATAACAATCCTGAAAATAATGTAAGTGTAACTGTAGGTTATTTAGTAAATGATGCTTTACGTGAAAAACTAAATTTTACGGATGATCCTTCTGTTCCTTCCAAAATTGTCAATACGACCTGTGAACGTTGTGATATTATGGACTGTAAAGTTCGTGCGGCTGATGCTCGAATCGTAAACGATAAATTAGAAAAACAAACAATGCAGCTTGCTTTGAAAAAAGTATTTGAAGAAGTGACGTAATATTGATTTCTTTATCGAATACCATTGAGGTTTTGTTTAATAAAATCCTTCGGAAAATCCTCTACATCTGGAAATCCCAACTTTATATCTCGCCCATTGTGAGGGATATAAGCTGTTCCAAATAAGTAATCCCAAATTGCTAAAGTTAGACCAAAGTTAACCCCATACCTTCGTTCTTCTGGCAGATGGTAAGAGTGATGCCAAATGTGCATTTCTGGACTATTAAACATCATTTTCATTATAGGACTTAGCAATAAAATTGCCAGACTTGAAGTGCCTAGCACTACTCCTATTTTTCCAATAAAAGATATTGTATTAAAAATATGAACATCCAGTAAATTATTGGCAAGGATAATACCTATTAATCCACCTAAGATACCACTTGTAATCTTAGGAGAAATCGAAATATTAGAATGATTATAATGCCCCCATGCTAGGCTAAAAATGTGAATAATAAAAAAGTCATATAGACCAATCCCCAGTAGCGCCAAAGGAATATATTCGAGACTTCGGTACACGACATTTTCCATCCAATGGTAACGAAGTTGAGCAGCAAAACCCATTTCTTCAACGGAATGATGTACCTTGTGAAATTCCCAAAGCCAGTCTACTCGATGCAATAATCGATGTATCCACCACTGCACAAAATCTCGTACAAGCATTCCAATTAGTAAAACTGCCCAAAGTGGGAAATTTTGCATCGGATTCATGGCTTGCAAATCGAAATTCAACACGGCCTTGATGCCATCATTGAGTAAATGCACCACAACATCGGATGCTGCATTATAAATGATTAAAGAAAAGAGAAAAAAATTGAAAAACATATAGAAGGCATCTAGCCAAAAGTCCTTACGAAAAATAGCTTGCTTTTTTCGCCATGGAATAACAACTTCTAGTACAAAGAAAAATACAGAAACCAAAATCAGCCAATAAAAATAACTATGCCATGTAGGCTGTGTAATTTCAGTCCAGAGATAATTTGCATATCCTTTATAACCATTAATAAATATTTCCCAATACTTTTCCATAAATTATAATTTTTGTCTAGGAATCCAAACAACTTCCTCTGCATTAAGGTGTTGACCAATATATCTACTTAATACAAACAAATAGTCGGATAGGCGGTTCAAATATTGGATCAAAATAGCATCTACTTTTTCTTCAAGATGCAGCGCAACAACTAAGCGTTCTGCCCTTCGACAAACACAACGGGCAATATGACAAAACGAGACTGTAGAATGCCCTCCAGGGAGGATGAAATTTTTCAAAGCTGGTAATGTTTCGTCCATCTTATCCATTGCTTGTTCTAATCGTTCAATATCGGTATCTTGAATATCAGGCACAGCCATATTCTTTGCGGGATCACTTGCTAGATTTGCGCCTAGTGTAAACAATCGATCTTGAATATCTTTTAATAAATCGCTTACCTCATCCAAATTAATTTTATCTCTTAGTAAGCCTATATAAGAATTAAGTTCATCTACTGTTCCATAGGCTTCGATTCGTAGATGGTTTTTAGGTAATCGGCGTCCTCCAAAAAGCCCTGTTTCTCCTTTATCTCCCGTTTTTGTATATATTTTAAAAGCCATTTATTATTTTTTGAAGTTATGTAAAACAAGTCAAATTTACGGATTAAAACGTTTTCTATCTATTTTCAGAATAGAAGTTATAAAAAAGAAGCCGAACAAAATGCTCGGCTTCTCATATTTTCAATATCCATTGAAAACAATTATATTGGTAGGCTTTCGTCTATTAGAATTGGTAAGTTGCTTTACCTAAGATACGACGCCCAATAATAGGCATATTTGTAAATGTTCTATATTCTTGATTAAAAATATTATTACCCGCAACTTCTAAAGTTAAGCCAAATGGAAATTTGTAACCGATTCCTAAATCCACCAAGTTTTTAGCTACTACATCACCCGAATACTGTCCGATATTGGCTGCTTCAAAAGCATCATCGTGTTGGAATGATAAATTTCCTCTAAATCCAGTTTCCCCCTGAGAGTAATTCACCCCTAGGCGGAATTTATTTAAAGGAACATTTAGAGAATAACTCAAAGTTCCTGTATCATCATCTAAATCTTCTGCATCGAAGCGGTTTTTGCTTACCCAAGAGTAGTTACCAAAAGCTGAGAAATTTTCATTAAAATAATATTCTAAACCTAGGTCAGCTCCCCAATATTTAAGTTCAGCATCAGGAAAAATACGATAGCCCATCGCTACGTGTGTAATACCATCTCCTTGAGGCATACTACTTGTTTCAACTGTACTTGTTCCAAAATATTCAGGTACTAATTGAGAGATTCCTCCATATCCTTCTCCAACAGCGGCAGCGGCAGCGGCGGCTTGAGTTGGATCCATCCCTCCTGCGATTAGCTGTGTAGCTATAAAATTCCCTAGACCCGCAGCAACAGCATTTGTTCCTGTATAGTCTTTGTTTATTAACTGGATAAACGGAGCGATTTGTGTAAAGTCATTAAATCCTCTTTGTGTTGTATTATAGATATCTAAAGATACTGAAAACTTTTCTGCTATCAATCCTTTATAGCCCAGTTCTATAGTATTCGAAGTGGTTAACTCTGGCGCATTTGTATCAATTAAAGCATTTAATGGTGTTCCATCAGATGCATTTACACCATAGAATACACCAATATCAGCAGTTGGGACATTTGCAGGATCAGAGAAATATGCTTGAACAAGAGGAACTAAGCCTGATGTTGTTGGATCAGCTCCTAATTGAGCTAATAATGTATTATAAGCTACATCATGTACTAAAGCTCCTGACAAACCACTTTGCCCTAATGCTCCTAAGGCTAATTCTTGTGGAAGCTGGCTTGCAATAGCTTGAAGCTGCCCTAAAGTAAACGGTCCATTTTCTCCGCCTAAAGCTTGATAAATTCCTAAAGCCGATACACCATGATTTAAAAACTCTTGCATCGCATTAGCATCGAACTTTTGAGTATCCCACATACCTGCTAGCCAGAAGTCTAAAGCACCTGGTACGGGTGCATTCACAGGAAAGTCGATATTCATTTGAAGTCCTGTAGGAGGAGAACCTGCTCTATTGAAGGATGCTCTAATTGTATGATTTGTACTTGGTTTAAATACCAAAGCCGCTCTAGGTGAAAAGAAACCTTCATCTAAAAAATTGAAGTTATCATAACGACCTGCTACCAAGAAATCTAATTTATCCGTTAAAGCAAATTTAGCCTGGGCATATCCACCAAAGATCTGATAGTTATCATCATCTTCTTGACGACCATAAGTCAAATTTAATGTTTCGTTGATAGCTAGACGATAATCTGCACCAACGGTAATATCTGTTCCTTTGAAAAGGTTATCCACATCAAAATTGTATTGTAATTGCCCTTCTACTTGTTTACGACCAATATTGGTTCTGTTCCCTGACTGATAAAGGAAGGTTGGCTTGTCATTAGACCCTCCATTATTATCTACAAAGAATACTTGTCCAAAAAGACCTCCTTTTTGAGCTCTTGCTTGTAACCAATACTCGCCTGCTTGAGATAAACCTTCACCTAAGTCATTGTAAAAAACAGCAGAAGCATAGTTGAATCCACCACCTACATTAATACTTAAATCATCTTGTGGTCGGAATTCTAAATGTGCCGCAGCACTATAATTTTGAAAATCATTCTGCATCATATTGCCATCACCATCTGGATCAAGATCACTTTGTGTTAATAATACTGTTCCAGGTTGAGTTAGATCTACTATTTCATTGGTTACAGCAGGTTCAATTATTTGAGTTGCAAATTTATCGATTTGGGGTGTAAAAACACCAGCGGCATCCGTAGTACCTTCTGTACCATCCAATGTAAACTCATCCCCTTGATTAAAAGAGGCTGTAATTTTATATCCAAATGTTTCACCTTCATTTCTCCAAGCGTGACGTAATGCTGTTGTTAAAGTATTCAACTCTCCATATCCTACTTGAACAGTTGTTCCTGGATAATCAATTGGATTTTTTGTAATAAAGTGGATAACTCCAGAGGTTACACCTGGCCCATAAAGCGCAGAACCAGGACCACGGACGACCTCAATGGTCTTAAGGTCAATCGTATTAATACCCGAAGCATCCGATTGAAAAACACCCAGCCCTGGGCCGACTAAACTTCTATAGTCCATAATCGGGAAAGCGGATGTTCCGAAGATACCTGAGGCACCACGCATTTCGATATTGATTCTAGCTGCTGATTGTTGTTGCAATTGTACTCCTGGTACATTTACAAGGTTTCGAACAGCATCTGATTGGGGAGATGCTTCTAATTGCCTTGCCCCCAATACAGAGATAGAGGCTGGAGCATCTTGAACTTTTTCTGGTTTTCTGGAAGCCGAAACAACAACACCTTCTAACTCTATCCCTTCTGCTAAGGTGATAGTTAATGGACTGTTATCGGTTACTTCCACATCTTTATCATTGTACCCTGTATAGGATACAGCTAAAGTAGTAGGTAAACTTCCTACATCCAAGCTGAATTTACCATCATAATCGGTGATGACTCCCGTTGTTGTACCTTTGATAACGACGTTTGCACCTATCAAAGGTTCTCCTGATTCATCTGTTACTGTTCCTGATATTGTTTGGGCTGTTAATAAGCTACTGAATAACATGAAACAGAATAGAAAAAAATAGTGAGATTTTTGCTTCATCATACATTAGTTTTTTAATTTGAAAATCGTTTTATTTTGAAAAGATATTGATATTATGGCAAATAAAAGAAAAAAAGTAAAGAAAAAAATATTTTGGAATTGTTATCCTTAATCATATTTTCTTTTTTAAAAATTGTAAAATAGAAATTTTATTTGCATTTAGAGGATCTCCATTTGAGTCTATTGATAATTTGCCCCCTTGCATAATATTTAAAAGAATTTATTGAGTGTTATAATAACACACGTTTATTGCTTTTTACCGAAAATATTGTTGTGTTTGTTCTATTTTATTTTTTCAAACAAAACAACAAACTTTACCAACAGATTCCTTTGGTAGATTTTCTACTATTTTTATGTAATCTTTGTTAAGTGTAGTTTTTAAAACTTTCCCTGTACTAACTCTCTATTCGTACGTTCTCTTCCTTCTCATTTCCCCTTTTATTATACTAGCCTCACCTTCTTGTATCATCAAGTCCCTCTAATCATATTTCTCATCTCAACGTCACACAATAATGCTTAAAATACTTTATAAAGAAAATTGAGCACAAAATCATTTCATTTTTTGAATAAATTTCATCACAATCACCTAATAATTTTATTATGACAAGTAAAGTTTTTCTAAAGCTAATAGCTTTTATTACATTATTTACAATTGTTTCATGCCAGAATGATGAGCTTGATGATATAACATTAGAAACATCTTCTACAACTGAACGAACTAATAGGACAGATGCAATTGATTTTGATATATTTAAATGGAAATCTTGGTTTGACGATGCAACGAGTAGTGTACGAGGAAAAGATTTTGTCCAAATATGGGGTGAACCTCATTCTACTGAGATTAATTATATTTCAGGTAGAAATAGTTACTCTATAGTTCCTATCATTAAAGATAAAAAAGTGGCTAATTTATTTGTAGCTACTAATGAATCTAGGTTACATATTATAAATAATACAAATGTGTTTTATTATTCGGATCTAAAGGATATTAAACTATCAAAGTATATCAAAGATATTTTTAAAATAGCCCCCTCAGAATTATCATCTTTTTCATTATCATCAATTAGCAAAAAGATGGAAAACGATGTAATTGTTACTAAAGAAGGAGCAAAAATAACAATTAAAGAAACCGTTCCATACAGTTTAGAAAACGATCTTGATATATTATCAAGTATAGCCCCATCTAGTTATATCTCTCCAATCACAACTGAGCCTTGTATAGAGTATTTAATAAATGATTATTTATCCTTATATGTTAATTGGCTAAATAATCATGTAGGATTTGAATTATTTTATTTGCAGTACAATGATCTTGATGGTGGTTGGAATATTTATACCATCCTTGATGGAAATGTAGAAATACCACTTGATTTATATCTTACTGCGAAAGATTGTTGTTTTAGTCGTAGTTTTTATTGTGTAAGTCCAGAACCCAAACTCTTAACAAAATCATTCATAGATGTACTAGATGCTTATCCAGATACACAGATTGAATTGGCAATGATTTTATTAATATATGAACTAAAATTAGAAGATAACCCAGATATACAAACATGGCTGTATGGACATCCATATTTGGTGATGGATATTTTCGAATTTATTATGTCTCCATCTGTAAATACTACTTTGGATTGTAACTCAGAGGGATTAAATAGTCTTTCCTCTTTTCAAGAATTCTTATTTCTCTTTGGAGTAGCCATAAGTGCTCCAGACGAACTAGAAGCATCTGAATACGAATATGAATTATGTGATGTTATGGACGTACAAGATTTAGTTTTCTGTACAGAGGATATTAATGGAATTTTTGACTGCGTTATCTCTGGAGAAGGACTTACCCCTATTGATTTCCAAAATAGTTCAGACTATGATAAAGCTGTACAAATATTAAATGCATTTGCGGTCGTTGGTGAAATTTACTGTCAAACTTACCAATATCATAATATACCTATGGAGACAATTTTTTATAATCTTCCAAATGGTAATACAAATTTTCAAACAGTTGTAAGTGTAAACGGCGAGCCAGTCTCAATAAACTTTGATATTGCTTTAATTTGGGATGATGATTGCTTTGAGTCCGCACCTTCAGCAGTAGGCGCTCAAAGTTCCGCAGAGTTTTTAGACTCTAATGGAAATAATTACTATGCAGACTCTTACGCATATGACTTTAATAGATGTAATGTAACTATCGATTATATGCAAATAACTGTTCCATTGGGAACACAAGATGTTTTTGATGAACTTTTTTATTATAGTTGTGATTAAACAAGCTTAAAAAACACTTCAGTTTATAAATCTTATTTAGAGACAAGTATTTAAAAGCCAAGCTCTATTCCTAGGGCTTGGCTTCTGTATCTCTTCTGTTACTAGCGTTATTTTCCTAGCTAGTCTTGAAGATTTGTGCCATCAGAGCTTTATTCCAAACAAATAATCTTATATTTTTAAACAAAAAACCAAACCCTATCTCTAGAGCTTGGCTTTTGCTTTATCTTCTGTTGCGGTAGCGTGTCTTATCCTTATGTGACCTTTGTAAGCGTAGATTTAGAAAAAGTTGCAAACTTTTTTCATCCTGCTCTTTTTATTTGTATTGCCTAGTCTTGAAGACTTTGACCATCATGGTTGTTCCCAATACTTCTGGTTTGTGACTAAAATACTTAGTTCTTCTTGAGTAAAAATATTATTTAAGAACTGAATTCTCTTTTCTACTTTTTTACGTTCTAAATTAATATAAACTAGTTCATTACAACTAATTACGCCCTCAAATAGTTGATAGGCAATAATTGTGTTACTCTCATTCTTTAAAACAATTAATAGTCTTTTACTTTTTTTTGTACTTAATTTATGATTTGGATTCCATATCTTAAATCTCATTCCAAAGTAATCTTTCAGTATCTTTTTTTCTTGTTTGGTTATATCTTTTTTATCATAACTCAAATACTCTGCATTGGCTATCAAATAGCCTAGATTTCTATCAGTTGCTTGTCCAAAAATTTGGATACAACTAAATAAAATAAAAATTAATAGATGTGTCGTTTTCATAATTCAAAATTAATCTGGAAATGCTCTATCTAATATACTCTTTAAATCTCCATTATATGTAGGAGCATTTTTATCTGGTTGATTTGATATAGGAGATATTGTTTGGTAATTCTGGGCTTTATGAGTGGTGCGTTTTCCTTTTTCTGAGGCTGGATGTTCTACCTCAGTAATATTTCTCCTTTCCTCCTTATTCCCATATTGCTCATCAGGTGTAACATTTGCATTTTGGAAATCTTTCTTATTTTTTAAAAAGTTCCTTGCGTGTCCTGCTTCATGTAATAGTGCTGTAGCAGGGCTTATAAAACTTCCGTCAGAGTATCCTTCTAAGGAAGCTCCTGCTGCGCCTGATAAGGGGTTATAATAAATTGTTTTTTCCCCTCCTTTGAAGATTGTTCTCTTACTACTTTTTATCTTTATCTTTTTTTTGTTATTAGAAACAAAATCAATAGCACCTGTAACATCCCTACCTCTTGCATAATCTAATGATTCAACAGTTTGGGACACAAACTCATTATTAACATCGACTTGAACACCTTTTTTATTATATAATTGACCTTCTCGATATTGAACTTTTTGTTTTTTACCATTATCATCCTTATAATGGATCCAAATCTGTTTTCCATCTGGATCAATAAATATCAATGGATTATTAGCAACATAATTGTATGAATTCAAATTAACATACTTTTCCGCTAGTGGATCAACACTTGTCCACCTCGCAATAGCCGAATCATACCACCTAGCCCCATAATCATTCAAATTTATGTCAAAATCAGTATTCAATTCCTTCCCATTATACTGATAGGGAGTGACTTTTGCACCACTTTTCTACTAGGCTCTTT
>JAHDBJ010000058.1 GCA_020630435.1 Saprospiraceae bacterium | reverse complement strand
CAATTGGTAATGGTACAGAAATACATCCCAACGTTGTAATTCACAATAACACAACAATCGGATCAAACTGTATTATTAAGGCGAACTGCTCAATTGCGACGGATGGTCTTGGTTACGAGAAAGATGAAAATGGTTGGAATAAATTCCCTCAACTCGGTGGTGTTGAAATTGGAGATGATGTTGTTATGGGTCCTAGTGCGACAATTAGAAGAGGTGCACTAGATAATACCATTATAGAGGACGGTGTTAAGCTTGGTGCATTTATAAACATCGGCCACAATTGTATCATAGGAAAAAACTCGATCCTCACATGTCAATGCGTAACTGGTGGTTCTACCAAATTGGGTAATAATGTTTATATGGGTATCCAAGCAATTACGAGAAACGGAATTAACGTCGGTAGTAATGCTACTATAGGAGCTGGAGCCATTGTTGTTAAGAATGTAGAGCAAAATATTACCGTAATAGGAAGTCCCGCTATCCCGATTGAAGATTATAAAAATTGGTCGAAAATTCAGAAGTCGATTATTGCTCAAGAAAATAATAATACAAATGGTTAAAGCACAACCTGTTAAAGTTGTTTATGTCCACCATTGCGCTACTTATGGTGGTCCTTGTCGAAGCCTTGGACTCTTACTACCTTTTTTAATGGCAAAGGGCGTTGAGCCGCATATAATTTGCCCTGAAGGTGGAGCCGCAAATTACTATAGAAAATATACATCAAATGTTTATATCGTTGATGTAAAACCTTTAGCTGTTGTACAGACTATCGTTGGTTATTCCAATGCTCCACTACTTTTCTTTAGAGCTTTATTCAGAAGTCAGTTTTCCTCGGAGATTAAAAATATAATCAAAAAAATTAATCCTGCAATAGTTCACTGTAATGAACTTGGTTTACTAAATGTTGCAAAAGTCTCTAAAAATCTCGGTATCCCTGTGATAATGCATGCGAGAACAATGCACAATAAAAATTACCCACGCTTAAATCGATACGTTATTAATAAAATTAAAAGATATGCCAATCACGTTATATGTATTTCTGGGAGTATAGGAAATTTCTTGTCCAATATTCCTCAAAAAAGTATAATATACAATCCCGTTGAAAACATACCAAATCTTGAAAATGTACCGGAGAAAAATAACAAGGTAGTCTTGTTTTTATCATTAGCGGCTTTTCGTAAATCTAAAGGCGTCTACGAAATGATCGAAGCCGCAGAACAACTTATTCATGATGAAAGGATAAAAATAAAAATCGCGGGAAAAGTAAATTTATATGAACGATCTAAATTAACTTCTAAACAAAAATTATTAGAATTCCTAGGGGTACTTAACTTCAAAGAAGCAGAACATTTTCAAAATTTAATTCGAACAAAAAATTTAAAAAACATTGAACTTTTAGGACATGTAAATAACATAGATTCTTTATTAAAGAACTGTGATGTCATGTTAGCTCCAATGCGTTTAAATTCACCCCCAAGAAGTGTTTGTGAGGCTGGTCTATATGAGATGCCTTCAATACTTTCAATGGAAGATAAGGTAGAGGACGTAATAGAAAACAATGTTAACGGATTATTGATAGATGAACAAGCTCCCGACCAATTAGTAGAAGCGATACTAAAACTTGTAAACGACTCTAGTCTTAGAAAACGTCTGGGTAAAGAAGCCCGTAAACGATTTATTAAAGTTAATAACCCAGAATATATTTCTAATCAAGTTCATAACATATATAATTCACTCATCAAATCAAGCTAAAATTGAAAAACATACTTGAACCGTAAAAAGCAACGGTAAATTGTTATGAAAAGTAAATTAACCGAATTTGAAATAATTCATTGTAAAGTTTCTTCTGATTAAAAAAAAAATCAAAGCGATAAATTGATAGTGATAGTTTTAATTAAAACAATAATAAAATTAACCAATAAGTTTTTAAACCTTTTGATAATAAAATATCGCAATGTAGAGTTTATACGTTTTCCAGAAATTAACGGTCGATTAGTAATTAGTGGTATGGGTAAATTATCTTTCGGATCAAAAGTAAAAATAAATAGCAACCGTACAACAAACCCTGTAGGTTTAGCCTATCGAACTATATTTTGCATTGCAAAACAAGCCAGTATTTCTATTGGAAATAATGTCGGTATATCATCTTCATTATTTTATTCGAAAAACAAAATTATAATTGAGGACAATGTTTTGATTGGTGGTGGTTGTCAAATATTGGATAATGACTTTCATTCCTTACAATATGAGGATAGAATACTAAAAGGAGATAAAAAAACTAAATCTTCTCCTGTCTTAATTAAAGAAGGTGCATTTATTGGAACCTCTTGCATCATTTTAAAAGGAGTAACTATAGGAGAAAGGAGTATTGTTGCCGCAGGATCAGTTGTTGGAAAATCTATTCCTCCGAATGAAATCTGGGGTGGTAACCCAGCAAAATTTATTAAGACATTATAATTAATCATGGACTTGGTACTTATGAGAAATAAAATGAAAACCCATGCTTCCTAAAATAAGTGTTATTACAGTTGTCTTCAATGGAGAAGACTTCATTGAGGATACTATTAAAAGTGTTATTAATCAGAAGGATTGCGATTTAGAGTACATCGTAATTGACGGAGCAAGTAGTGATGGCACGATAGATATAATCAAAAAATATGAAGATCAAATTGACTATTGGATAAGTGAATCAGATAGTGGAATATATAATGCAATGAATAAGGGAATCCAAAGAGCTACTGGTCTCTGGTTGAACTTCATGAATGCGGGAGATTCTTTTGTTTCAAATACAACTTTACAAGATATATCATTTCAAAAGTTTCAATCTGTCGGTATTATTTACGGACGAACCATAAGACAAAATTCGCGTCTTAGTTTCCCAATGGATATTGAAAAGAGTTTACGCTCCGGATTTATTATGGCTTGCCATCAGTCCATTTTTTTTAATAAATCTGTTTTAGGGAAAGACTTAATATACATGGAAAAATATGTTTTATCCGATGATTACGACTTAGTAAGTAGAATCTATAACAAAGGATACGCCTGCATTGAAATTCCTCTTGCCATCTCTACTTTTGGTGGAAATGGAAAAACAACTAATAGAAAACTGTCAACAAGACTTGGCCGCTATAAAGCAATAGTCTCTAATTTTGGCCCTCTTGCATTAGTTCGATCATTGTTCAATAGAGCAAAAGGAATTAAATATCCAACAACAAAAATTCAAAATATATGAATACTTCTTTAGAACGTTTAATTAAGAAGTATCGAAAAAAGGCCTTTTTAAAAAAGTTTTCAAGCACTTTTCCGAAATTAGCTTATTACACAATTTATCTACCAATAAGTTACTTTCGATATAAAAATGAAAGAAACTTAGAAAAGGGAATATCTGTTAGTCAATCCGGACATCCTAGTATTATTTTATTTACTATCCAAAAGTGTGCATCGACCCTAGTAACTAAGATTTTAAAAGAACTTTCCGAAAATTCCAATCTAGTTCATATTGATTTTGACAGCTACTTTACTACTGTTTCTCCAGAAAAATATAAATTATTTAATGATAAAGTCTTCCAGCAGAAATCCATGAAGTCACGTGGTTATTATTACGGGGCATGGAGACATTTTCGGAAGATTGAAAAAATAGATGATTATAAAGTTTTATTGATTCTACGCGACCCTAGAGATGTATTAACGTCAATGTATTTTTCAAGTGCTTTTAGCCATAGTCCCGTTAGTAAATCAATGGTAAGTAATCGACCAAAGGTTACAAAATTAAGTATAGATGAATTTGTTCTAACTAAGGCGTCTTATATCTGTAGAATATATACAGAATACATTGAAAACTTAATATCTAACCCATCTGTACTATTCCTTAGATATGAAGATATGGTTTCAGATTTTTCAATTTGGTTAGATCGTTTAACAACTCATGTAAAGTTAAATCACGAGACAGAAGCAATAGAGACGTTTAAAAAGACCATAAGTTTTAAGGTAAAAAAAGAAGATAAACATTCTCATATTCGAAACATTCAACCTGGTGATCATAAACAAAAGTTAAAGCACTCAACCATCATTCAATTGAATGAACTTTTTAAAGACATCCTTAAACCTTTAAGCTATGAGAATTAACCTTTTGATTAGTTCTTTTTTAATTTTTCTTGGCCTTAGTTGCTCAAGTCAAAAATATATGGGTGAGCCTCGGCCCGTATTACAAAAGCCTAGTTGTGGCAAACAACTTTATCTTTGTTTACAAGGTTTAGGTAGTGGAGATTTTAAAGCATATGCAAAAGACAATAAAATTAATGAAGTTATACTTGTAGGACGTAAATATATTGATCCCGATAAAGACGGAGTATTCAATAAAATTGAGTTTTTACAACGCCTGACAGAGCTTTTTCCAAATAGACTGGATGAGGCAATTGTAATGCTTGATTGGGAAGGTAAACACTATAAAGCTATAAACAAAAATAAGGGGGATTCGCCCGAATTTAGACATGCTGAAAAACGACTTATAGAAGTTTTATCGGTAGCAAAGAATCATCGACCAAATGTCAAATTTGGTTTCTACGCTATACCCGGCAGGAAATATTGGAAAATTACACAAGAGTGGAAAGAAAAATATTCGGATTTCGTTAACATTGCCAATGCATCTGATATATTATTTCCTTCACTTTATCTTCTCTATTCCGAAAGAGATACTAACGAAAAAGGCCAATTACAATATGTTCAAAACAATGTAACTAGAGCATTGGCTTTAGGCGTCGAATCCAACAGACCCGTATACCCCGTAATTTGGCACCGTTATGCTGTCGGAAATAAAAAACGAGGCTTAAGTCTTGTTCCTTTGAAGGAAATGAAAAAACACGTTAAACAAATCTTAGAAGTGCATTACGAAAAGAAAAAAGCAGAATCCTTAGTTTGGTGGGGATCCGACCGTTATTACTATAACATCAAACAAAAAAACGTATTGAAAGAGGTTTTTAAAAACGAAACATTTGAAGAATACTTTAGTCGATATTATTTTTCTTATTTATATGAGATAAATAAATTAATTGTGTACTCCTGTTCAAATACTCTTGGAAAGTAGTTTAACACGTAGGAATTTCTTGAATAGACTTTTTACTCCACATGTTCTGGGAAGTACATGCGTATGGCTTATTGTTTTAGTTGTTTTTGCTTTTCCAATAACTTCTTCCATGCCCGTTTTATTAAAAGTTAATTCTACTCCAATTAACCTTGCCTTGAAGTTTTGTTATTTGTTACTTAGTGGTTTTCTTTTATTTGGTGCTCTTTTACGAAAAGAGTCCAGATATCTTAATTGGGGTTGTATTCTAATTTTACTTTTTTGGATAATATATAGCGGAAGATTATTTTATGATACCCTTTTTGTCGGATTGAAATTTGCTCGAATGAGCTACTTTAAATTTTATTCTATTGCTTTTGGTCTTGTTCTTTCTTCTACGCTTGCCGTTATTTTTACTGGCCGATATGTAAAATGGGAGCAAGCCGCGAAGTATTTTTTCTTTTCATTGCTGCTTTCGAATATTACTATAATATTAGTTTTGTATAAAATCTATGGAACTTTGAATCCAGTTTTAATAGCTGCACGTGCAATGTTTTTAGTGGAACTCGACGGAGGGGATGAAATTAGTGTTTTAAATCCCATTACACTTTCTTATTACGGAGAAGTTCTTGCCCTATTTTCTTTAGCTTTACTTTTCTTAAAAAAAAATTCTTTTTTAAGAGTTTTCTTATATCTCTTGACTTGTACAATTGGCATTTATGTCATGATTATGGGAGCTTCTAGAGGACCTTTTCTAACCTTTGTTATACTTTCTGTTGTTTTATTATTCACGAATATTAAATATTCAAAAAAGACTAGTCCTTACTTTGTCAGAATAACGAGTATCCTAAGTCTTTTTATCTTTTTCTTTACATATTGGTTAATTCCAAAACTATTGTCATTAGACATCATTATTATTGATCGTATTATAGGCCTTTTTGAATCTACTGGAGGCAAATCCTTAGAGGTTAGAGATTACCAATGGAGTGCGGCTTGGAATCAGTTCATTCAAAATCCGATCATTGGTGATCAATTTTTAGAAAATTACGCTAACTACTATCCTCATAATATCTATTTAGAATCCTTAATGGCGACTGGATTAATCGGTGGCAGTATTTTCTTTGCTCTAGTCGTTTATGTTTTAATAAAAATGGTAGTACAATATTATAATAAAGATATTCTAATTATATTTTCTTTACTATTGTTAACCGCCATGCTAGGCAATTTTACCTCAGGAAGTTTATTTGCATCTTCTCGTTTTTGGATTTTATTGGCTTTTTGTTTGACCATCAAAAAAGAACCCTCAAAAGACCTAATTATTTGTAATAAGAACATAAATCTACCAACCTCTTAAAATGGATAGTACCCTCGCACCTATAGTTTTATTTGTTTACAACCGCCCAGAGCACACTTTGCGTACTCTTGATGCCCTAAGCAATAATCGATTAGCGGAACTCAGTGACCTTTATATTTTTGCTGATGGTTGCCCCAATACCAAAGATGATCAAAATTTCAACCGTGTACAAAACGTTAGAAGAGTAATTCGCAAACAACAATGGTGTAAAAATGTAATTATCAAAGAATCGATTGGCAATAAAGGATTAGCAGAATCTATAATAAATGGAGTTTCAGAGTTAATTAATAAGCATGGAAAAATTATTGTTCTAGAAGATGACCTAATTACCTCAAGGGGGTTTTTAGAGTTTATGAATGCCGGGCTAAACAACTATAGCAACCAAGAAAAGGTAATGCAAATTTCCGGATACAATTTCCCTATACACCTTAAGGAAAAAAATACTGCGAGTTTTATTCCTTTAACAACAACATGGGGGTGGGCCACGTGGAAAGATCGATGGAATAAAATCGACTTTGAGTGTAAAGACTATCATTTGCTTAAAAACAACAAGTACCTATTTCGTAAATTTAACCTAGATGATTCTTATAATTACTCTAAAATGTTTCTTCACCAAATGGAGAGTAACGGTAGAGTAAATTCTTGGGGAATCAGGTATTGGTGGAATGTTTTTCGAATGAACGGTCTAGTTCTATACCCTGATTTTACTTTAGTGAAAAACATTGGTTGGGACGGAAGCGGAAGACACGGAGATGATTATGAACTTTTTGGTGTTGACAGTTGGAATGAATCCTATCGTGTAAAACATTTCCCTTCTGAAATAAAAACGAATACTGAAGATTTTCTATTATTAAAAAAATATCTGAAAAAAGAACTATCCATTTATTCTAGGGTGATTAAAAAAATCAAAAAGTTCATGAAACTTTAATGCGACACTTTAACCGTAGAATTATATATGAATACATCATAATTAATAATGAAGAATAAAGTCAAATATCTATATCAATCCCTTATTTTTTCAAAAGAAAATAGGAAGGCGAAGGATTTAATGAAACTATCTTTTTCAAAAAAAGTTCACCGAGTTTATCATTTTCATATTAGAAAAACAGGAGGAACCAGTATAAATCTTGGCGTCATTCAACATATATTAAAAAATAACCCACAAGAAACTTATTCAAAACTATCCGCTAATAGGTTCAACTTAAGACAAATCATTAACGATCGTGTAATCATTGGATGGGATGTAAACCTTATTAACAAAGGGCTTTTCCATTATGGCTTTTCTCATAAACCCTTTGATCAAATTCAATTACCTAAAAACACTTTTAGCTTTACTTGTTTTAGAGATCCAATTAAACGTGTTTTATCCCATTACAACATGCTCTGTTATTATCGAAAGAATAATCTACGACCAGAGTTAAAAAGTGAAATAAAACATTTAGGAGCAAACCTCATTGAATATCTAAATTCGATGCCCAAAAAGCACACAATGAACCAACTTTATATGTTTTCTTCTAAGTTTGACGTTCAAATTGCTCTTAAAAATATTGCAAACTTAGATCACGTTATCTTTCTAGGCAAAAATGGTCATGATTTAACTTTGCTTAATGCAAAAATTGGGATTGAAATATCACCCTTTCATGAAAAAAATTACGGCCATAAGGAAACAATTACCGATAATGAAATAGCATATTTGTCGAAATTTTTAGAACCGGAGTGTACCTTTTATAATAAAGTCTTTGAAAGATATAATAGTTAAAATATAAGCTTAGTCTTTAGTCTTAAAGCATATAAATAGATGCTTAAAAAAGTAATCAATATCATACTAAATAAAATTATTTCTCCCAAAGTTCGATACAAAAAAACAATGACCGTTGGGAAGGATACCGTTTTCCTAAATGATTTTTCAATCACAAATGAAAATAATAATAAAGTTATAATAGGCACTCAGTCTATTATTGGAGCAAAAATTATTTTCGAACATATAAATGCCTTAGTGTCAATTGGCAATAGTGTTTATATAGGGGATAGTAAGATTATATGTAAAAATGGTATTAGTTTTGGAAATAATATTTTAGTGGCCTGGGGAGTAACCTTTTACGACCATAATTCTCATTCATTAAACCATCTTTTTAGACAGGAAGATATTCGTCAGACTTTAAGTGATTTTAATACTAAAAACGGAAATTATTTATCTGGTAAAAACTGGGATACCGTCGTATCTAAACCGATAAATATTATGGACAACGCCTGGATAGGTTTTAATGCAATAATTTTAAAAGGGGTAACAATTGGAGAAGGAGCAGTTGTGGCTGCGGGAAGTGTCGTGACAAAAGATGTTCCAGATTACACCATAGTTGGCGGAAACCCAGCTGTAGTAATTAAAAAAATTGATAAAAATGACTTGGGAAGAAACCATAGAACATATTAGGACAAATAACAACTATAAATCGCTTGTAGAAAATGCTTATTTTTCGGCAAACCTCGAGTCAAATGTTGAAAAATATAGGAATTCTAGCGAATTTAAAGAAACGTTATCCGAACTTTCAAAATTAAAAACAGGATCCCCCTTAAAGATTCTTGATTTAGGTGCAGGTAATGGAATATCAACTATTTCTCTTGCGCTAGAAGGACATTCTGTAACTGCTTTAGAACCAGATAAGAGTGATACAATTGGTGCGGGTGCTATCAAAATTCTCAAAGAAAAATATCAATTAAATAATGTTGATATATTGGAATGCTATGCCGAGGACATACCGAAAGAAAAATCTAACTACGATGTAGTTTTTGCAAGGCAAGCAATGCATCACGCTTATCATTTAGATAACTTTATTGCTGCTGCTTATGGTTCATTAAATCAAGGAGGTATACTTTTTACTGTAAGAGATCATGTTGTTGAAAGCCCAAGAGAAAAAGAATTGTTTTTCAAAAATCACCCTCTTCACAAATACTACGGGGGCGAAAATGCTTTTTCAATAAAAGAATATCGAGGTGCTATGGAAAAAGCAGGTTTTAAAATCAAAAAGGTTTTAACTCCAAGCCAAAGTCCCATTAACTATCATCCTTGGAACGTAGACAGGTTAAACCAAAAACTAGGATTCATAT
Organism: Saprospiraceae bacterium; assembly: GCA_020630435.1. Classification (GTDB taxonomy): domain Bacteria; phylum Bacteroidota; class Bacteroidia; order Chitinophagales; family Saprospiraceae; genus JAHDBJ01. Next base: position 5,744 of record JAHDBJ010000058.1, on the reverse strand, counting down.
CAAAGCTTCCGTTTGTTTCTAAATTAGCTTGGACTGTTCTATGTTGGAGGTGGAATAAACTACCTGGAAGATTATACTCATTTATAGCGTTAAAATGAAAATATTAGTCATTGGTTCAAAAGGGTTTATCGGTAAAAAAGCATTAACCTTTTTTTCTAATAAAGAAAATACACTTTGCTATGGTTGTGATGTGGTGGTTGATTACGAAGCAGAAAATTACTTTCTAATTGATGCAGGAAATTCTAATTACAACACAATCTTTCAAAATGAAGAATTTGATTTATGCATTAATTGTTCTGGGGCAGCTAGTGTTCCGGATTCATTGAAAAATCCGATGAGAGATTTTAATCTTAACACCCATAATGTTTTCAAAATTTTAAATTCTATAAAAGATTTTAATCCCACATGTCAGTTCATTAATCTTTCTAGTGCTGCTGTTTATGGGAATCCTGATACTTTGCCAATTAAAGAAAACCAATCCCTAAATCCGGTATCACCATATGGTAGACACAAGTTAATGTCAGAAATGATTTGTCAAATGTTTTTTGATTTCTATCATTTAAAAACTAAATCGCTTAGAATATTCTCTGCTTACGGAGAAGGCTTGAGAAAACAACTATTCTGGGATTTACATAAAAAAGCTAACTCGGGAAAAGAAATTTCTTTGTTTGGTTCGGGTAAAGAATCGCGAGATTTCATTCATGTTGATGATATTATTAATATAATTGATCTATTCAGCCTCAATGGTTCATTTAATGGTCGCTCGATAAACGTAGCCAATGGTAAAGAAATTTTTATTAAAGATGCTGTTATGGAATATTTTTCCAATTTTAAAAACTCAATTGATTATTCATTTTCGGGAAGTAATAGAAAAGGAGACCCTATTAACTGGGTTGCAGATATAAAAGAACTCCAACAAATTGGTTATAAACAATCTGTAGATTTTAAACATGGACTAAATAAATATTACAATTGGGTAGAACAAAACGCATAGGAATCGTTTTCACATTTACAGATAAATGGTTAGGTGGTGTATACTATATTGTGAACCTAATTAACAGTTTTAATTTTAGGAAAGAATTTATTAAAGATCTTCCAACTTTTGTGATTTTTTATTCAAATGAATCCGAACGATTCTTAAATCTATTTAGTTTTCCAAATGTAGAATTTGTAGCCTTAGGTAAATATAATACTAGAAAAACATTTCTTCTCTCTACGTTTACTAGAAAAAATTTATTTTATAAAAAGGTGTATCGGTATAGTAACCTTGATGGTTTGTACCCATTTAATGACATCCCTGTTACAACGAAAGCATCTTTCCCTTTAGTTTCGTGGTACCCTGATTTACAGCATAAGTTTTATCCCGAATATTTCAAGTCTAGTGATCTAAGTCTACGAGAATTCAAACTGAAGTGTCTACTAAAAAATACAGATCATCTTGTTTTATCAAGTCAAAATGTTTTAAATCATTTTAATACGTTCTACGATCTTTCTAAAATAAAAACAACTGTCATGCCTTTTGTTTCATTAGTGGATAAAAAATCACTTATTGCCAAGGAGACTTTATTAAAGAAGTATGAAATAAATGAACCTTACTTTTTGGTTTCAAACCAATTTTATAAACACAAAAACCACATAACATTGTTAAAGGCCATAATCCTTTTACAAAAGAAAAACTTCCCTATTAAAGTATTAATGACTGGGCTTATGGAAGATTATCGATCTCCAGAATATATTCATCAACTAAAAGAGCTGATTAGTAAAAATAATCTTAGCAATAATATTGATCTCTTAGGTGTAATACCAAGAGATGAGCAATTGAGCCTAATGAAGTATTCCCTTTCAGTCATTCAACCAAGTTTATTTGAAGGGTGGAGCACTGTTGTAGAAGACGCAAAGTCTCTAAACGCGAATATCATCGCTTCGGATATTGAAATACATAAAGAACAATTAGAAAATCACGGCTTGCTATTTGACCATTCCAATGCTAATGATTTAGCAAATAAAATAATGTTGGTAGTTGAGAATCCACAAATTTCCAAAACATCGTTTGAATACAACAAAAACATCATCAATTTATCTAAAGATTTTGAAAACATTTTCTGTTGAAAATTTCTGTAATAACAACTTCTTATAATAGCGGAAAAACAATTCGAGATACGCTATCTTCTGTTGCTCAACAGACGTATCTTGATATTGAGCACATTATTATTGATGGGCAAAGCAACGATAAATCCTTGGCTATTATAAATGAGTTTTCGCATATAAACAAAGTCATCTCAGAAAAGGATCAAGGAGTCTATGATGCTATGAATAAAGGAATCAGACTTGCATCTGGAGATATTGTTGGAATCTTAAATTCCGATGATATCTATGAAAATGAAACTGTTCTAAAAGAGGTACAAGATGTCTTTAAATCAGATAACAACACTGACTTGGTATATGGAAACATCTCTTTTTTTAAAGAAGATCAATTTGATGTAACCTTACGTAAATGGATATCTCAACCATACTATGATGATTTTTTCGAAGATGGTGAAGTTCCACCCCATCCTTGCCTTTTTGTAAGAAAAAAGGTCTATGATGAAATAGGATTATATTATCCTAATTTCAAAATTGCTTCTGATTATGAATTTATGCTTCGAGCAATAAAGGTTCATAAATACAAAGCAACATATTTAGAAAAGAATCTGGTGAAAATGAGATTAGGTGGAGAAAGCACTAGTGGTCTTCATAATATACTTTTAAACAACAAAGAAGTCCTTCAAGCTTGGCGAATGAACAACTTAACTCCTCCAATAAAGTTTTACATTAAAAGACCCTGGAAAAAAATAAAACAGCTCTTTTGAATTCTATAAAAGAGAACATACTAATTACCGGGGCAAGTGGTTTTCTTGGATCAAGTGTATTGAAATCTTTTAACTCAAAAAATTATAATGTTTTTACCCTTGGTAGGAAAAAAATAACCAATAGTACAAAACATATTTTTTGGGATTGCTCTAATGACATTCCTAAGATTGAAGATATTGAGTTTTCGAAAGTAATTCACATTGCTGGAAAAGCACATATCGTTCCTAAAACAGAAGAAGAAGAACTCGAGTTTTTTAAGATTAATTTAGATGGCACAAAAAATCTAATATTAGCAATTCAAGGGCTATCCCTTAAACCCAAACATTTTATCTTTATAAGTACCGTTGCTGTTTATGGGCTAGAAGAAGGATTAAACATTTCTGAATCACATGAAACTTTACCAAAAACACCTTATGGAATAAGTAAACTTGATGCTGAAAATGAAATTATTTCTTGGGCTACTAAAAACCATAGTTCATTTGTTATTTTAAGGTTGCCACTAATCGCTGGAGTTAACCCTCCTGGGAATTTAGGTGCCATGAAAAAAGCTATTGCAAGAAATAGATATCCTCGGGTTCTTAATAATCTGGCGAAAAAAAGTGTCGTTCTTGATGATGATGTAGCTAAGCTAATTGAATCAATCTCTTGTCAATCAGGAATCTATAATTTAACAGATAAGCATCACCCTAGTTTTGCAGAAATTGAAAATGCCTTAGAAAAACGAACAGGAAAGAAAATAAGTTTGACAATTCCTAAATTTGTTCTTAGAATTGCTGCCAATTTTGGAGACATTCTTAATCAAGTGGGAATTAATTTTCCTTTTACATCAAACAAACTAAATAAAATAATTACTTCTCTCACTTTTGACGATCGTAAAGCTCAGAGTGAGTTAAATTGGAAGCCAAACCCTGTGATTCCTTTTATAGAAAAATATATATGAATACTTTTTATAACCAGAGTGCATTTATTAAAGAATATATCACCAACAGAAAACGAAGTTTTTTCGATGAAGACATTCTTCAACACAAAAAAAAGCTTCAAGAAAAAATTCGAGGAAAATCAATCCTAGTAATCGGCGGCGCTGGAACAATCGGATCATCCTTCATTAAAGCTGTCCTACCCTTTTTACCGGGAAAATTAATCGTAGTAGATTACAGCGAAAATGAATTAACAGAATTAACACGAGATCTGCGAAGCGATTATAACAAAAATATCCCTGAAGATTATATTACTTACCCTTTTGACTTCGGTGGTAACATTTTTAAAAAATTATACCGAAGTGATCAATTTGATATCGTTGCTTGCTTCGCTGCTCATAAACACGTTAGAAGTGAAAAAGATCATTTAGCCATCGAAGCCATGATCAGAAATAATGTCTTTAATACCAAGTCATTACTTGATCTTTGTTGCGAAAACCCTCCTGAACATTTCTTTTCTGTTTCAACAGATAAGGCTGCTAATCCGGTAAATGTAATGGGAGCAAGCAAGAAGTTAATGGAAAAAGTGTTAATGTCGTACTCCAAGAATCTAAAAATATGCACCGCTAGATTTGCCAATGTAGCCTTCTCAAACGGTAGTTTATTGTATGGTTTTAATAATAGATTAATGAAAAAGCAACCTATTTCTGCTCCTGCTGATATCAAAAGATACTTTGTATCTCCATTAGAATCTGGGCAATTATGTATGCTTGCCTGTATTTTAGGAGAAACAGGGGATATCTTTTTTCCTAAACTTGATGAATCTCAAATGATGACATTTTCTAGCATTGCTGAAAATTATTTAAACCAGTTGGGTTTAGAGCCTGATTATTGTTCTACAGATAATGAGGCTCGAACAAAGGCAAAAAATTGGACTCCAGAGAATAAAAAATACCCCGTACACTTTTTTAAAACGGATACCTCTGGGGAAAAGACCTTTGAAGAATTTTATACGTCTAAAGATCAAATAAATTTAAATCTATTTTCGGCCTTAGGTGTTATTCACAATAGTGACATTCCTATAAAGGAAGATGTGAATGGAATTATTAATGAATTCGAAACTTTGTTTGAAACGGGTAAAATTCAAAAATCTGATATTGTCCATCTTTTAAACAAACATTTACCCGACTTCAAGCATATTGAAACTGGTAAAAGTCTAGACCAAAAAATGTAACATGTACCTTTTAATTAAACGTACGATCGACATACTCGTATCTTGCTTCACATTACTATTTCTTCTACCGTTATTTATTCCGATAATAGTTATTCAGCGATTTACCGGAGAAGGATATATCTTCTATTTCCAAAAAAGAATAGGTTTAAATAACGAATATTTCAACATTTGGAAGTTTGCTACAATGTTGAAAGATAGCCCTAATTTAGGGACAGGAACTATTACGCTAAGAAATGATCCAAGAGTAACTCCTCTAGGAAAATACCTAAGAATGACGAAAATAAATGAATTACCGCAAATTATTAATGTTCTAAAAGGTGATATGAGTATCGTTGGGCCACGACCTCTAGTGGATAGAACTTTCAATGCTTATCCAGAAGGGATTAAAAATAAAATATACAATAGCAAACCAGGTATTACTGGTATTGGGTCCATTATTTTTAGGGACGAAGAGGAGTTAATTTCTAACAGCGACTTGCCCCCGCATCACTATTATGAAGAAACAATTGCACCTTTCAAAGGTAAAGTTGAAATGTGGTATAATGAACACAAATCAACATGGACAGATTTAAAAATCATTTTTGCTACTGCATGGGTTGTCTTATTCCCATCTAGTGAAATTGTATTTAAATGGTTTCCTGATCTACCTAAGAGAAACTTTTAACTTTTATGTATATATAATTTTATTAAATGAAAAAAGCCCTCATTACAGGAGTTACCGGACAAGACGGAGCTTACCTATC
>JAHDBJ010000026.1 GCA_020630435.1 Saprospiraceae bacterium | reverse complement strand
AAAATCGTTTCATTGTTTTTAAAATTTAAAGTTAAAATCCAAAAATGCTTAGTCGTTGTCCTGTTTGAATTGCTGTTGTAAAGGTTATAGTGCCTGTGGAGCTGTCAAAAGTACATTCATCCCGTGCCGTACCGATATGGACGAAAAAACCCTCCAAGAATACTTGAACTGCATTCTTACCAATCAAACCATCATCTTGAATAGTCGTTGTCGAAGTAGAAATATTGGTATTGATATTGACTATTGAACTTGAAGTATTAGAATTACCTCTATTCATATAAGCATGAATGATTTGTCCACCTTGTACGATGTTTGACATGATATTATACTTTTTTATAAATGAAAATACTTAGTCCTATAACCAATAGGAGCAACATGAAAAAGAGAAAAGTTGTAGCTGGATCAAAGACTATCTCATTTTCGGTTTTGATAGCCTTATCCCCCTTTAGTATATCGAAGATTTCCTCCATTAGTTAGCCGTTTGTAGGTGCAGGCGGTGTAGTTGTAGCAACACTATTTGCTTTATCGATCTGATCTTGTACATAAGTTGCTAAAACACTACCTACGATGATCAATGCAACTACAAAGGCTGCCGTTTTCCAATTAAGTCCCATTTGTTTTAATTTTATGGTATATTTAAAAAATCAAATTTCTCTATTAATTTATCGTCCCATTGTGTTAGTGTGCATCCACTTGTATAAGTGTTATCCATACCTTGTCGAATTGTTGTTTCGTAAGTTTGACTATATAGACTAGCTAAAGCAATCAACAATTCTGCATCCAATTCATATAGTTCTTTATATAAATCACATCGAGATGACGCATCCCACCAATAGTTTGTTGTTAATTTTTCTCTCGTTATTATCAGTAGACTTTCAATGAGTTGTTTTTCATTAAGCGACAAATCCAAACCATCGGGTGACTTTATACCATCCCAATCAATTTTAACTGGTTCGTTATTACTTGTACGCCCCCAGAAATAGACTGCGATAAGCAGTAAAAGCACCAATCCAATAATCCAATATGTTGTTTTGTTTAATTTCATTGTGTGCAGTATTCGCCAATTTTCACCCTATCCCAATCTACTTTGTAGTCACTTTTTAGATAGGTTGTAATTTCGTTTTTGAATGTTCCAATCGTCCAGCCTTTAATGGCTAAATCATATCCTTTGATAAAGGCTAAAATGTACCTCAATTCCGTTCCATAATCGAAGCCCTGATCTCTTATTCCACTTGCTATATCTCCCCAGTCTATGGTAGTAGGATCATACGCTCCATGTGTCTTTCGATAATTGTCCACATCGTCGCAAAAACTAGCATCTGCTTTTCGTTTTGCACTATCTCCCGAAGCTGAACCGAAAACCCATATTAATACAAGGATTATGATAGCGATGATCAGCCAATATTTTTTTAGAAAATCCATTCGTTATTTTCGAGTAAGGAAAAAGATGAGTAATAAGATTATCAGTAATGCTCCAAATCCAATTCCCAAATAAAGGGCTGTATTGTCTTTCTTTGCTTGTTGAGCCTGTGGTTGTGGGTATGGATAAGGGTAAGGCTGTTGGGAGTTATTACCTCCTAAGATTCCTCCTAGAATCCCTCCCAAGACATCTACCCAACCTCCAAGACCTGATCCTGAATTTCCACTCCCACCATCACAAAAGGAACTACCTAGACCACAACAATTATTAGCCTGAGTGCAAAACTCATAGTCATCGCAATTTTCTATTGAGGGATCACATAAGTATCCACCATCAGGGTAATTATTATAGTTTACATTTCGATTTTGAAATCTCCAACTCATAGCACCTTATTTTAAAATTTAGAAAATGAGGATACTATAATGTTCTGCCCCACTCTCCTTGTAGCTTGAAGTTAAACACGATACAAGTGTTAGCTTCAATTGTTGTTACAAGTGTAGTAGATTGATCCATTGTTTCAGGAAACTCGAAATAATCTATGATATTTGGGTTATTCTGACCACTATGCTGATATACCGTAGGATGAATCACACCCAAAGGAATTGGAGCATCAAAGTCCACACGATAACCATAGGTTAAAATCGTATTAGAAAACTGTGTTACACTTCCTTGAATAAGCTGTAATTGTAGATGTGTAATTTGAAGGTCAAAACGAGCCAATCTATTAATCAAATATTGATAGTTAGTTGTTGGACTTGAAAGCTGTATTCCAGCAGGTACACCCGTTCCCACCATCAATTGATACCCACCACTAGGATCAAGAATAGGAACTTTTAAAGGCGCATTGGTCGTATTTTTAACCTTTAGAGATAAGAAATTGGCAGTATCTCTAATATGCTGTTTCATATCATTGGAAGGGAAAAACGAATTTCTACCGCCTACACCTGCATCCACAGGAATAGCATCATTCCCATTATAGACCAACCCTCTATTATTGCTTTGTCTTTGTACCCTTGCATTTGCAGGATTCCTTAATATTCTACGTCGTAACCGCATACGATTTTTTTTAAGTGAATAAACATTTTTATTTGAATATGATGTTACAAACTTACGACCGTAAAGGACTTAAATACAATACCTTGCAGATAATGAATATGTATTAAGTTCTTGCCAAGCAATACACAAAAAAAGACGGTACACTTTAAATGTATACCGCCCTATCTTTTGAATACCTACTCAAATATTATCAATCAGCTTTACTTTCATTTGGTATAGGGTTTTCCTGTTTAGGAGATAAATTTATAATAAGATTAAACCTTACTCTATCATTGATAAGATGTGGGCTTTCAGCAATAAATGGTTCTGAAAAGATAAATATCGAATTATCAAAAGCATAAAGAATATTATCAATAACCTCATCCATAAATTGACTTTGATATTCTTTATCTTTGAGGTCTTCTAAAGTGCTTGTGCCTGAGTAAATAATTTGTATCATATTATTATAACTTAATCTTCTTAAACAGTCCATATTGGCTATTATTCCTTTTGGCTTCTCGTTTTAGAAATTCTTTATTGACAGTTTCTTGAACATCTAAGAAAAAATGAGGATTGGAGATCGCTTTTTGGCGATCTCTATTCATTAAGGTAGATTTTCCCACAAAACAATACTTGGTATGCGACCAGACTTTAGGCGGTAGGTCGTTTGGACTATGGACAATGAAACCAATATCCAATCCGATGTGTCGGAAGTTGATCAACAACTGACGTAGTCCTACGGTGTTAGAGATATTGTCCGCAATGTAGTTTCTACAATCATCAAATATGACTAATCCATTTCTAAAATTCTTGTGAATCACATCACAGACCGTACAGCTTTTTTTATTCATATAGCGGAGGGCAAATACTTGGTGTATTCGGTCTTTGCTTTCTTCTATCTTTTCCCCTTTGTCCAATCTTATTTCCTTGTATTTGCTCCAAATTTCGGGCATCCCTGATTCGGTAACGATCAAGGTCTTTTGCTTGGACTTTTGGATCAACTTACTAGCAAATGTACTTTTACCCGTTCCATTCGTTCCCATTACGCACCATATAAAAGGCTGTCTTTTCATTTATTCTTACTTCATTTTATTATACTGACCATTAAAATCACGTCTAAAGTTTTGTTTTTCAGATGTTTGTTCTTCTTCTTTTTGTTCTTGTTTGCGTTTATCTTTGAAAGCCATATTCCCAACAAATAACGTTGAACCTATCAAACCGAAAGCCAATATCCATTCGGGCGAATTTTGGAGTTGGTATTTACTCACTACCCTTGCCCCTGCTTGAACCATATAATGATCCTTTTTCAAATTCTTGTAATACAAGTATTTTTCCTTGTCCTGTCCGCTTATTAAAGCTGCACCAATTGCCCTTGTTTCATCAAATAGACCAAGCAACATCATAAATATTTCGGCATTACCAGCGTCCATATCTGGAATACTGATAGTTTCCGCAGCTTCTATATCTTCATCCTCTATATCAAAACCATTGCTACTGGCTTCCTCTTTTTCTTGGGTAAATTCGTTGGTGAAGTCCTCTATATCCGCAGGGTCAAAAAAACTACCTTTAGCTTCCTTTTCTGAAGTACCACTATTTTGAGCGTTGGCAGCTCCTTCTTTTTCCTTGACTTCTTCAAATTTTATCGTTTCGATGTCTTGCTTTTTCTTAGGCATATCAAGCATTTTTTGGATTAGGTAAGGATTTGGTCTTTTGTTGGCTTGCTTGTAAGAGGTCATACATAAACTTGGTAAATCGCTTAGGATTATCAATATTAACTAAGACCAAATTTTGACTGTTTTTCTTGGTGGCTACAAGAAAAACAAGCAACATTGGCTCACCATCTTTAGTGAATTCTACTTTCATGAGTACCCCTACATCTTCATAACCTTCGGGCAATCCCTGTGTTTTAATCTTTTCCAGAGCTTCAACAATAGGCGGTTCTAATAAGCCAATATTCTTGAATAGAAGTTGCATGGCTTTGTCCTGACCGCCTAAAAACTTCATCATACTATTAAAAAACATATTCTCCATATACAATCATTTTAAGTTGTTAGCTGATTAAAGGTTGCTGTCGGAATAAAAGCATCATAGAAGTAGGTTTCTGTAAACTTTCTTTCTTGTGTTAATTGTCCGATGTCAACCATTTTTTTGAGTTTTCGACTGATACGACTTCTTAAATTTTTCCTTTCTCTTTTTGACAAATCAGTAGTGTCCATTTGTCCTAGTAGGGTACTAATGGTGATTTCCTTGTTGTCTTTGTTTAAATTCTTGATGTTGAGAATGATAGACAAGAAAAGGTGAGTATCGTAAAAATTGTCTTGCATCAATACAAAAATAGTTAATTATATGATAATAAGCAATTTAAGGTACTTTGATTAAAGTAATAATTTAAGTATATTTGTTTAAAGTAAAGAAAATTAGTTATTTATGTTCTCAAAAATTATATCAATACAACCCAATGAAGATGAAAGAAAGCGTTATGATATTACCTATCACTACGAAAGTTTCTTAGGAAAACCGCAGCAATACAAACTACGATTGCTGACCAAAACCCCCATAATGCTTGAAGATGCCAAGAAAATAGCAGATAAGGCTCTAAGTAACGAAGCCAACCGAAAAGCAGCCAAAGAGCAGCAAATTTCTTGCAGGGTTCAAGGATATAAAGGAGTAACGGTACTCATTACAACCTCTACGTTCAATACAAAGGCTAAAAAGGAAAAACCTAAAGCGGAGATAGAAACACCAATTGAAGGACAAACCAATACAGACGAAAATCTTTAAAATCATAAGAATAAATGCAACATCAATTTTATAAAAACAAATCCGAAGCGTTTAAAAAGCTATACAATTACATCTTTTTCGAGGGCGAAAAGGTAAAGGATGGTAAAATAGATTTAATCTTTGAACAAACGGAAGGCATCAATGAAACAGGCGTTTACCAAGATGCGACCTACCGAGTATTTTTAAAAGAAAAGAAAGTTAGTCCTGGACTACGACTAGCTAACCTATTTAAAAATGCAAGTCAATTTTTTGATAGTGGTTTACCCACAAAGGTTAGAATCCTTTTTGATAGTGAAGAACTAGAAGTAAAAGACGTATTCAAATCGTCCGATACCATTACTCGAATCTTTGAGATTGGAAGGGAATATTATAAGCAAATGGCAACTACTTTTCTTGTAAATGATGTTAGTCCACAAGAAAAAGACAAGGAAATGAAGGAGGTAACAGGAGAAGACAAAGTATTTGAATCCTTGTTATCCAACCTCGAAAATCCAAAACGAATCCTACACGCCAATAATACGTATTTGGTGGGAAAACTTGACGGGAATCTTGTAGGCTACAAGAAAAACGGAACACTACTAAAGCCATCTTCATACCGAAAGGAAATTTTTAATAAATACAATTCAATTGAACATGGCTAGTTTTAATCAAGCTGCTGAAATTGTGCTAGGACATGAAGGCGGTTATAATGACAACAAATACGACAAAGGGAACTATGTATGCAGTAATTTAAAATGGGTAAAGGGAAGTTATCCGTATTACTGTGATTCAGGAACAATGTATTTTGTAGGCACTATGAGAGGTATCGCAGCTCCTAATTATGCTCGATACATAGGACGTGTACCCTCACAAGCTGAAATGAGGGCATTACCTAGACACGTCGCTTTAGAGATATACAAAAAGGATTTTTGGGATAATATAAAGGCGGATCAGATTAAGAGCCAAGAAGTCGCCACCCTCTTTTTTGATGCCAAGATTAACCAAACGGGTTATTCTGTTTATGAAATGCAACGAGCTTGTAATGATTTGGGAAGTAATTTAAGCGTTGATGGAGTGGTAGGCAATAAGACCATCACAGCGATCAATAGCCATAATTACCGAATCTTGCACGACCAATACAAGGAGCGTAGGAGGGATAAATATTATGAGCAAGTAAGATTATATCCAAGCCAAGAAGTCTTTTTAAAAGGTTGGTTGGCTCGTTTAGATAGCTTTCCCAATCTCTATACTCCTTCGGGAACAAAACCCGTTCAAAAGGCTACTTTTAAGCCAAATTGGGGTAGTATTATCATAGTTCTTTTGTTGTTGATAGCCTTGTCATGGTATATCGTAAAAACAACAAAATAACATATTATGAAATTAGTAAAAACAAAGGCAAAATTAAGGAAGGATGAAAGAATCATTGGCATTACGACCTATGATAAATTAATTGGTAAAGCGTACAGTAGAGCCGCTAATTTGAGATACGGACGGGAGAATTTAAAGGTCAAACAAGCCTATCTCCATAGTTTGACCAATATTAAAAAGTATCAAGATGTAGGCGTACAACAAAAAGGCTCTAGGATTGACAAGTTTTATGAGACTTACCCTATCCTCAAATTCTTTGAACGCTTTAGAAAAGGCGTTGCGATGCCTAGAAATTACCTTTTCTTTGACCATCGTTACCTACTCAAAAAGTATGGCATGAAAAGCATTGAATACGGCAACTGGACAACACAAGAGGATCGGTTCAATTACACTTGTGCAATGGGGATCGCTTTCCATGATTTGAAAAAAGTATTAGGATTTAATGAAAAAGCTATTGGACTACATGGACTGTTGGGCGTAGCGTTTGGAGCAAGGGGCAAAGGTAGGGCATTGGCTCATTTTGAATCTTGGTCATGGATGATCAATATTACTCGCTACAAAGAAGATCCTGCCCTAAAGAATATCAAAAAGTATGGCATCATCACAAGGCGAACACCAAGAATATTGAGGCAACTTACCACAGGAGGCGTGGGGTCTTTTGCCCATGAGTACGGACACGCCATTGATTATTTTGCAGGGGCATACATTGACAAGCATAGAACGGAATTTGCCCTATCCAATGGGCGATCTACTTCTACGGCATTTGATGAAAGATTAGCACAAAAGAACACGCCTAGAGGCTGTATGGAATTGTTGCTGCATAAAATTATATGGAAGGACAAAGGCAAACACTCAACCTACTACAAGCGATTAGAACGGACATTGAAGCGAAGTAAAAGCAAAGGTGAATATTGGAAGCGTAGGAATGAATTGTTTGCTCGAATATTTGAACAATATATAGGCTATAAGCTAAAACGCAAAGGACATTACAATTACTTTCTTTCTAAGGCTAAATATCCTAATTCAGTCTATATGACCGATAGCGAATTGAAACGAGTAACGCCCTATATGGATAAACTGATTAAATCTATCCGAGTAGTGATAAATAAGTAAAGAACTATTTTTTGGCTCATGTTTTTTAGGTTGTCGTATCTCCTACGGCAGCCTTTTTTTATTGCCCTTTACTTATCTAATATTGTGACCTCTATTTTCACCTATATATTTATATATACTAGCTCAATTTGAACCAAACTTTTTACCTATTTGGTTTAATTGTTTAATTATCAGTTGTTTACAAGGTGTAATTATTGTTAAAATTGGTTCATTTTGGTTCATTTGAATAGGCTGTTTTTAAGCTAAAACTTTAATTATCAATAGTTTAATTAAAAAAACATTCTATGAACCAATGATGAGCCAAATGAACCAAAGAAAACAAGAACAATGTTGTAAAAATGGAAAGGCTGAACCAAAGTGAACCAAAAAGGCTATCGGTACGAATTGTTATGAACCAAAAAGAACCAAAATGAGCCAAATAAAAAAGAGTATATTAATAGTATAATATATTAATATACAATAGATTATATTATTATATACTTATTCTATTCTATACTTTGGTTCATTTTTAGATAACTATGTATCTTATTTTTTAGGATATTTTTGTTTTGAATCGGCAAAAGTGACAAGAAAAATTAAGATATTGTGTTTAGTTGTTTTGTTATAAGTTGATTTTTAAAAATATTATTCATTCAACTTTCTTGTTTCTTTATTCTAAATAACTTATTATTTTTACATAAAAAAGTGGACTTTTTATAATATATCTCTCCAAATTTACATTTTTTAGAATGAGTGATAAAAAAACATATATTGACTTGTTTGCAGGCTGTGGTGGACTCTCACTTGGACTATTTAATTCTGGTCATTGGGAAGGTAAATTTGCTATTGAAAAGAGTCCTGATGCTTTCAAAACTCTAGAACATAATCTGATTAATCAAAATCATCATTTTGATTGGTCGACCTGGTTACCACAATCAAATCACGATATAAATAAAATAATCAAAAAATATCAAGAGGAATTAAAGGGATTAAGAGGAACTATTGATATGGTTGTAGGTGGACCGCCTTGTCAAGGTTTTTCAACAGCAGGGAGAAGAATTGAAAATGATGATAGAAATAAGTTAGTTAAGTCTTACATAAAATTCATTCGTTTAGTCCAACCTAAAGTTTTATTCTTTGAAAACGTGAAAGGTTTTACTCAAAAATTTGATAAAAATAAAAGACAAAATAAAAGTAAAGTATATTCAAATTATGTGGAGAATGCTTTAAGCAGAGGTTCAAAAAGTCTTGATTCTATTGGATATAGAGTTTATGGTAATTTAATTGATTTTTCGGAATACGGTATTCCTCAAAAAAGGACTCGATTTATTCTTGTAGGTATAAGAAAAGATATTTCTAAAAATATCAAACCCCAAGATTTTTTCACCCAAATACGAAATAATAGAGAACCGTTTCTTAAAAATAAAGGAATTAGTTTAACTACTAATTTAGAAGATGCAATTTCAGACCTACTAAGAAATCAAGAAATTACATCACCTGATACCAAATCATTTAAAACTAGCTTATACAATAACCCACAATCGAACTATCAACGTCTTTTAAAAGGTGATATTGAATCTGATATTCCAGATAGCCATCGTTTTGCAAAACACAATCCTGAAACGATTAAAAAATTTGAGTTTATATTAAAGTTTGCTGAAAAGAATAAAACTCTTTCGAGCGATTTAAAAGAGAAATTTAACCTAAAAAAAAGAACAGTAATCCCTCTGTCAGGTGAACTGCCAACTCCAACTATAACAACTCTACCAGACGATTATATTCATTACTGTGAACCAAGGATTTTTACAGTTCGGGAATATGCACGAATACAATCATTTAATGACTGGTTTGAATTTAAAGGTAAATATACAACAGGAGGAAAGAAAAGGATAAAAGAAGTTCCTAGATATTCACAAATTGGAAATGCTATACCACCTCTTTTTGGAGAACAGGTTGGAATAACAATTAACAACCTAATATAACAATGCAGAATTCATTACAATTTAGGATTAGCTCTGCATTAAAAAACATAATAGGAAGTGACCTAATTAGTGACGACTTTATTGCTGTTTTTGAACTAGTAAAAAACTCCTATGATGCTCATGCGACAAAAGTTGATGTAATTTTTGAAGACATTTATTCTAAGAATGCTAAAATCATCATTAAAGATAATGGCAAAGGAATGAATTATGATGATCTAATAAATAAGTGGCTTTTTGTGGCTTATTCAGCTAAAAAAGAGGGTACAGAAGAAGATAGTTATGATTATCGCCATAAAATAAAAGTCAAACGTGCTTATGCAGGAGCAAAAGGAATTGGGCGTTTTTCTTGTGATAGACTTGGTAAAGAACTCTACTTAGAAACAATAAAAGATGAACTTAGTCCAAGAATAGAAACATTACTTACAGAGTGGGATAAATTTGAAGGTAATTTAAGAGATGAATTTGTAAATATAAGTGTTCTCCATGAAACGATTACACAAAGTAATTATGAGATACTACATGGAACTGTTTTAGAAATATCAAAACTAAAAAGCAACTGGGATAGAATTAAATTAATAAAATTAAAAGAATCATTAGCAAGATTAATTAATCCTAATACATTAGATAAAGAAGATAAATTTGAAATTAATCTTGTAGTTAATGATGAAGTGAAAAAAGATGATGAACAAAAAAAGAAAAATCTTAAACAAGTAAATCATCTTAAATCTCCTCTAGATCCCAAGCAAGTGGATTATTTCAAAATAGTTAATGGAAAGGTTAGGAATTTGATTTTTGACACCTTAGATATAAAAACTACTAAAATTATAAGTGAAGTTTCAAATCAAAATGAAAAACAAATTAAAACAACAATATTTGAAGGAGGAAAATTAGTCTATCAAATTATTGAAAAAAATCCATTTGAGCATCTTCGTAATGTAAAAGCAGAAATCTATTACATGAATCGCTCTGCAAAAGTCACTTTTAAAAGAAGAATGGGAGTTGATGCAGTAGAATATGGTCATATTGCTGTTTATAAAAACGGTTTAAGAATTTATCCTTATGGTGAAAGAGGAGCTGACCCATTAAAAATGGATAATAGAAAAGCACAAGGAACTAGAAGATATATAGGTACTAGAGAAACATTAGGATTTATAGCAATTTATGAACCTAATAAAAACTTAAGAGAAACTTCGAGTCGTGGAGATGGTTTAATAAAGACGCCTGATTATTTTGATTTATATGATTGGTTTTATTTCACATTAAGGAGAGCTGAAAAATATATAATAGATGTTGTAGACTGGGGAAATGAACTGTCAAATAGTGATTATATTAAGTTAAATGATAATGATAGGTTAAGCGAGCTGAATAAACTTATCAGAAATCTCACCAAATCAAAAAATCTAATATCTTTTGAAGTCGCACCTGAGATTTTTGAAATCCTTGATAAAAAGCAAGAAAAATCTACAAAAAACACTCTATCAAAAATCAAAAAAGAGATTAAAAGTGATGATTTTGATAAAGAAAAAGTGATAGATAGTATTTCAAAAATTGAAAAAAACCTTGATGATTTAAAGAAAGCTAGTGAAGAGGCTAGTGAGGAAGCTCTTGAAAGCCTTATAAAAAGTGAAGAGCTTGAGTCAAGTCTTGAAGCAGAAAGAAAGAAAGGTGCTTTTCAAGGTGCTTTAATAGGAACAGACAAAGAAAGAATTATTTCTTTACAACATCAAGTATTCCATTCATCAGGTAGAATTCATAGGAACATTAAATTACTATTAAGACATTTAGGAAAAGATAATATTGATAAAAAAACTCAAAAACACATTTCAGTAATATCAAAAGAAGCATACAAAATAAACTCTATTGCACGCTTTATAACTAAAGCTAATTTTAATTTAAAGGCTACTGAAATTAAACGAGATTTAGTTGAGTTTATAGAAAGTTATCTTAATGAAATGTATGTTTATGAAGATCGCATTATTGACACTAAAATGCAAGTTTTAGTTGAATCAAATGCCACAAATCATATAGCTATATTTAGACCTTTAGAAATAACTACTCTTATTGATATTTTTATATCTAACTCAGAAAAAGCTAGTTCTTCTGAAATAATATTTATTTTTAATAAAAAGAATGATTCTTTAGAACTGATTGTTCAAGATAATGGGAACGGTATTTCTGATAAACATTTAGATTCGATATTTGAATTAGGTTTTACTACTACAAAAGGTTCTGGTATCGGACTTTTTCAAGCAAAGGATATTATAGAAAATGAAATGAAAGGTGAAATTAAAGTAGAATACTCAAAAACTGGTGCAACTTTTAAAATATTAATTCCATGAAATTAGATTATAACATTCTTTGGTTAGATGATGCAAGAAAAGAAATAATTGAAGGTGAATATCACTTCGATTTATTACAATATATTGAAGAATTAGGTTTTAAACCACGAATTGAAATTGTAAAAACAGAAAAAGATTTTTTTGAACTAATTGACACAAACGAAAAATGGGATCTAATTCTAACAGATTATAATTTAGATGAGATAGCAGAAAATGCAGAAAAAGGAGATACAGTTATTAAGAAAGTTCGTGAAAGAAATGTGAATACAGAAATATTATTTTACACTAAAAAAGACGATGGTAATAGAATTAAAGGATTTGACAGAATAACATTTTTTGATACATCAAAAGCTCCTGGAGAAATTCATAATGAAAAAGTAGTCGAGAAGGCACAAGAGATTATTGATTTAACTGTGAGTAAATTTCAAGATATTGTTGCAATGCGAGGAATGATAATGCATGAAACAAGTACATTAGATGTAGAAATGGAAAAAATCCTACAAAAAATTATTTCTATATCAGATGAAGAAGAAAAAGTTATTTCATTAATTAAAAAGAAATATATTAAATCAGTTAATCAGACGATTAAAGAAATAGAGAATTTCAGTATTGAAGATACGATGCTTATCTTGAGAAAAATAGGAGCTACACATAGATGGAGAGCAATTGTAAGAAATTTAGAGAAAAGTGAGATAAAAACAGTATTAGAACAATATCCAGAAGAGGTAATATCAATACGAAATAAATTTGCTCATGCAGAGTTAGTTGGTTCAGGAGATAGGAAATATTTTGTAGATAAAGAAAATGGTCTTGAATTTAATCAATATTTATGCAAAAGCATACGAGAAAATATCTTGAAGCATAAAGAAAACTTAGGATACTTGAAAGCAGAACTAGGTATTTAATTAAAAAAGATAGGAAATGTTTTTTCTATTTTACCCCCTACAAAAACCTTTTCTCATATTCCCCTCTACCGAGCTTTTTAAAAAGTGATTTTACGCCTTGATGGTTATTTAATAGGCGTTTGATGGTGGAGGTAGATATTTTCAATTTGGTTTCCTTAGCGGTATTCTCTGCTTCTTTTCGAGTAAATATATCGGGTAAGGCTTCATAAAAAAGCTGTTGTTCTCTAGGCAATAACCGAACAGGACTTTCAAAACGTTGGATGACCTTAAAAGCCGTCTTTTTGAAGTATTCACATAGTTTTATGGCATTGAGGACGCTTTTTTCTTGTATTTGTATTTGCTCTATTTCTTCTACTGTTGAGTACAGGGGTAAAGGCTCTGATTTAAAATCACTACTGGCTAATTCTAGGAGTTCCAATATCAAGGAAAAACGAAGACAATAACTATCCATCTTTCCGTAAATGCTCTTTATTTTATCATCTTCGGCTTCCCGTATATTATCCGTATTATCAAACAGGAATTGCTTATAAATTGCTTTTGCCTTGTCATTGAGTTTTAATACAATAGATTCAATAGTAGGATCGTCAATTTCGCTTACGGCTCTGTTTATGTTGTTTGGTAGTTTATAGATGTACTCAATAATTTGAGCATAGGTTTTAAATACGGATTCATCGGGTGTAATATCGCTTGGATAAGGCTTTTTCATATCATCGGGATAGGCAAAGATGATTCTAGCCAAAAAACCATTGTCCGCACGTCCACCGCTTGCCATCTGCTCTAAGAAACTAGGCGTTAATGCTCCAAATACATTGATGAATGGCTTTTTGATGTAAAGCGGCTCTTTACTGGCTCGGCTTACCTTGATAGTCACATTTGACCAATTGGATAGCCAAAATTCGGTGTCCGATCCTTTACGGTATTGATTCAAGGAATTTACCCAACCTGATAGTTCATCTTTGAAGTAAAGTAATCCTCTAGGATTATGAGAAAGGCTGTAATTGATAGCCTCAATGGTGGCATCATTGATAAGAATTTCATTAGGGATAGGTTTAGGCGGTTCTTTTTCTCCTTTGATATTACTATTGGCAACTTCAAAAGCAGCTTGTTTCCATTCTTGGAGAGCTGCGGTTTGTTTTTCTCTAAACTTTTCTTCTAGCCGAAAGATAGGGCTAAGGCACATATTCAAAACGTGGGTCTTTCCAATACTCGCATTTCCAACAATACTGCCATACAAAATAGGTGTAGCCACAAACTTATATTTATACTCGGCATTATAGGCATTGCCAATGGCACTACTGGCAGCCATCAGCACACCTAAACCAAAGTAATCCACAGGAAAACCATAACACTCCGCAAAGCATTTGATAATATCACTTATTCGCTTGGGGAAGGCATCCGTAGGAAAAACCAATTTAGGTTCTTTATCTATATTGATTTTAGTTTTTTGGATAGCCTCTTTTTCCGCTTGTTTTTTCTTTGCTTTGAATTTATCTAATGTCATTGAGTTCGTCTTTGTAGCGATTATAAATTTTGCGGAAGCCTTCGGGGTTTCTCCATCGAGCTTCACGCTCGGTTTGTCCTCTTTCCGCAATTTCTTTTCCTCGTTCAATTCCTCTCCTATATTCTTCGTCCAATTCTCGTTGTTGCTGTTGTATAATTATTTCGGTTGTCTCCAGATAATTTTCTAAGTTTTCAATGTTCATAGAAGCCATTTTTATCCAGGTCGGAAGCTGTGCGTAATCGCTTATATTTTTTTCCTGGATAACTTTATCAGAGCTGCTCTTTAGTTTCTTCCGCATATACGCCAAAGTCTCTAGGAATAACTTTTTGGATTCTATGTAATCGTAGTAATTCACAAACTATCTAGTGACATTAGTTTTGATTATTCAATAGTGCTTGAATTGTTGTTTTTATGGTAATCCACTCGACAAGCATCAGAGCAAAATTTCTTTGTTTTTCGTTTAGGCGTGAACGGTAATTTACAGTACTTGCAATCCTTAACGTTATTAGCGTTCTTAGCGTTATTTTTAGCGTTCCTCTTAGCGTTCTTAGCTTCATGGGTAACGTTATCGGGTAGGGGAGTGGTCGTTTTAATTTTCGATAAGGCATTGAAAAAGAAAGTAATTGCAAGGCATATAATCGAAAAATAAAAGGAATTGGTAATAACACTCCTACTATACTCCTTCTCTCCTACTCTATGGCTTATTTTATGGATAGCATAGTTTTGTATGGCTGTATTTACGCTATCTCTTTTGTAAAAATTAGCGTTCTTAGCGTTATTGAAGTCCTGATATAAAGTTGATAGAGCTATATCCTTATCAGTTTCATTGTCTTTAATCTGTGACTTGCGTTTGGCTTTTACTCTTTGTATGGAGGTAGAATAATCCTTTTGCTCAACAAAGGCTCTATCTTGGTAAGATTGTATTTTTTGATGGCTTTGTTTTTGGATATTGAGGTATTTAATAAGGTATTTTTTTTCTACTGCGATACTGTCGCTTTTGTACTTTTTTTCTAGGAGTTGGGTTTCCTGATTGTAGTTATTGATAGCGTTGGTTTCGGCTTGATATTGCTCTTTTTCAATGGCTCTTTGTTCTGCATCAATATTGTGTTTACTTTCAATATATTTATCAATGCCCTCTATGGAAACGGGAATAGAGACATTGTGAATAAAAAGAAGTGAGGCAGTACCAGTTAATAAGAAAGGGATAATGAAAGCTAAGTCCTTCCCTACTCGTATCAATGAAAACATGGTAACATATATCAATAAAGCGGAAATACTCTCAATAGCACTTACCCCAATAATAGCCGCTATAATCGCATAAATGGACGTTTCAAAAATCTTGTAATACACATTATACAAGCTGTACCCTTCGGTTATTCCACTTATAGCAATAGCGAGAATGGATATAAAAACTGTAATCCAATAAAACTGTTTGGCAAGTTGTATGATTTGATTAATCATCTTTTATTTGAGTTGTTTTAAATTTTCCTTTTTTATACTTGACTGACCATTCATAAACACCGTCTTTTGGGGGTTTCTTAGGGCGTTTTTTAGCTTTGTGAGCTGCGTTTCTTTTCTTGTATTCCTCTGTTGAATAATATTGTCCTAATGGCTTGTATTCCTCTCCGTCTTTTATGATTTGTGTGGGTATATCTTTTAATGGCTTTTCGTGTTTAAGCTCGTAAGTGACGTAAAGATTCCACCATAAAAGAAAGAGGACTATACCACAACAAAAAAGGAAGTATATAACGTCTCTATTCCAAGCGGCTTGATATGCTGCGATTTCTTCGACTGTCATTTCCTATTTCGAGCTATTATCATTTTTTATATATAATTTTGTATGTGTTTCACTAAATCAATCATAGTACTTATGAACCTCATAGATATATTTAATTTTATAAAAGATGATTTCGAAATAATTGCTTTACTTGAAAAAGTACCTCCAAATGCGTTTACCAATAATGTTCATATCTTAAAGTATATTCAAGATGAAACCTATGGTAAAGACTTTGGTGCTGTTTTTAGATATAAAGGCTGTACATATCTTCTTTATAAAATTGGTAAAAAAGATGACTCAGGGCTTTTTGTGGTTTATGTCAAAAATCAGCATACAAAATTCCTTAAATTGTATATTCAAAATGCTTCTGATGTCTTTCCTAATGGCGAAATACGCAAGCATTTAGAAACTACTTTAGATTCATTAATCTAACTTCTATCTTTTTTATAATTTCTATTGATAGTTCATACATCTTCTCTGAGTTTAGCTTTGAACTTGATGTACTTCCGATAATAGAGCCTAGAATAACAGGTTCACTGCATTTTGCTCTACTTTCATTATTATTCATAAGGATCTTTTTTTATCATTTTTAAAGTATCATAAGAAGCATAAACCAAAAAGCTAAAGGCTAGGAGTTTTATAAGCACTACGAACATTGGATAACTTCTATTACAGATATAGAACTAATAAAAGGTGTTGTTTCTCCTGATATTTCTATTCGATAGAGTTGGTCTTTATCCTTAACATAATTGATACCTCGATGACCGCCTAAACTCAAAATATCTAGGATAAGATCAGCTTCATAGTCCTTTCTTTTTTCCTCTAATTTGTTGATTTTGATTCTAGCGTTGATCTCCTTTTGCTGTGCTTTTTGATATACTTCTAATACTGATTTAGCCATGATTCTATAATTTGTTTTTATCTAAAAAGTGGGCGGTGCCCCCTCTACACCGCCCATGAACCCAAATGAAAAGAAAAATCAAGTGTGTAATTCGTAGGTCAACTCAATATTGATGCTTTCTCTTAGCTTAGTTTCAGCGTTTTGAGTTGCCTCGTTTATTTCTTCGTGGTATAGTTTGTAATTGTCGTCCATTTCGGCTACTCGGAATAAGTCTTGTAACTCCTTTGGATTGGCTCTATTAAAGGTTTGCTCATTGAATAGCTTATTGAGTTGCTGTAAGGCTTCTAATTTGTTTAGTTGATTTCGTTGCTTAACGGATAGTTGTGTACCTTCCATGATTTAAGTTTTTAATAAATGAATAATACTGTTGAACTGAATTTGCGGATCGTTTAGAATGTCGGTAAGTGCTAGTAATTTTCCTATTTGCAAGGCAACCGCAGGATCGTGTATTCCCTCTTTAAAATTTCCTGTTTGCTGCAAGTGGGATTTAATCGTTTCAATCTGTCCTACTATGTAGGAGCGTGTCTTTACTCTCCTTTGAACTAGGGGGCGTTGGCTCATGTATATTGCTGTTTTTATTGATAAAATCGTCATATAACTCATTGGCTTGATTGACGGTGATATTGGTCAATCCCATATTGTATTTTCTCATAAGCAGTAAGCCATGAACTTTGATAAAGGCAGAAATTTGTCTTACCTCTTTATAGCTTGCTACTTCGGGGTTTCGCTTGACTTGGTTTAGTTTATACTTAGTCATTTTGACACGAGTATGCAGCGATTCATAGGCTTTTACCGATAGTGTTTTGAATAAATCATCAAGTGTATCGGGTAATTTGTTAAGGATTTTAACTTCTATATCTGTCTTTGTTAGCTCTAACTTCATATTTTAGAAATGTTTAAGATTTACATAGCTTGACCACCCCAAAAGATGGCGTATCTTTGGACTAAGATTGATTTTTATTTATCTTGTGAGATATTGTATTATCTGACAGGACAAATATAGTACAATTTAAACAGTAAAGTCAATTTTAAATAAACAAAAGTTTGATTTAAAAATATATTTTATTTTCAATAATGTATTTAGGTAAGAATATCAATTATTTAAGAAGGGAAGCTAAAATTAGTGGGGAAAATCTGGGTAAGTTGTTAGATAAAGGCAAGGCAGCCATATCTTCTTATGAGCAAGGTAATTCATTACCACCACTAAATGTACTTATACAAATCTGTGAATACTTTAAAGTTGACCTAAATAGTATCATCTATAAAAAACTTTATGAAGGAGAAACTATCAATAATCAACTTGATAGTAAAGAATTGGAAATGCTAAAAAAGAGAAATCTTGAATTAGAAAAAGAAAATTTAGAATTATATAGAAAATATACCGCACTATTAGAAAAGGATAAGGGCGTAGATAAAACAATCAAAGGAGTAGAAGCAAAATAAAACGAAAAATTAAAATAGATGATACGGTTTTTTATTCTTGGCTTTGTGTTCTTATTAAGCTGTCAAAATACAACATCTGACAAGGAAAAAGAATTGCTGAAAAAAGAGTTGGAGTTGACAAAAAGAGAATTAAAACTAAAAGAAAAAGAGGTTAAAACTAATAATCAAAGAAAGGAAACTGACAATTCTAAAAATGATGGCTCGAAAATAGTTGAAGAAGAATTGAATAATCCTATCAAATTTTTAGACTTAGTTCATACTATAAAACATTATACAAAAGAAACAAGAGAAAGAGGAACAATACTAAATAGGAAGTTATCCAAAACAGAGTATTATTTTGAATATAAAGCTGAAAATAAGGCAATGTTTGTTTCTTATAATTTAGAAGTCCAAATTGATTTTTATAACAAAAATAAAGAGATTATAGAAACTCAACGATTTAAAGTTCCTAAGATTTTGCATCCTAAAAAAACATATAGTGCATCTAAAAAAGTGGTGTTACCTAAAGGATATAAATCGTATAAAGCTAGAATTTTCAGAGCAATTACAAGTAAATGACAGGATCGGAAAAAAAGAAAATGCTAACCGAAATTGAGGAGATGAAAAAGCGGATAAAGGAGTTGGAGAAGGAGAAAGGAATCGACGAAATTTTGGAGCAATCGCCTATTAAAAAGAAATAAATTTTTGGAGATAATTATTTATGTAGATGGTTTACTTTGATTTTTAAAACAAATTGATTTATATTTATACAGATTTTTTAAATCATTTTGTTGCAAGAACTATTCTAAACATGAATATACCAAAGAAAACCCTGCATACCAACGAGATAAAAACGAGGGTGCAGCATTACAAAAACCGCATTATCTTTTTTGAACAACTACTCGAAAAATATAAAGATACTCCAGAAGAGGAACGTTACTTAAAGGCTCTAAGACGCAGCCATAAATATTATGTGTATTTTTTGGAGTTGTTGTAGCAATTTGTCGGCGAATCATTAACCCATGTCGTTGACAGGATATAAGTATTTGAAAATGAAAGGAAAAGGGTTGGCGGTCATTCGATCCGTCCATCACCACTACTTTATCCATAAAATTCCATTCTTGG
Organism: Saprospiraceae bacterium; assembly: GCA_020630435.1. Classification (GTDB taxonomy): domain Bacteria; phylum Bacteroidota; class Bacteroidia; order Chitinophagales; family Saprospiraceae; genus JAHDBJ01. The sequence goes on along the minus strand of JAHDBJ010000026.1, from coordinate 51,616 downwards.
GATTTTGTGGATTTTTTATTTTAAGAACTTTTTCTTTTATCATTATACCAAAGAAGCTTAAAGCACTAAACTTGACTATGTCTTTAGATTTGGCTACTTTTGTAGTAGTATATTTTGTGAGCACCCAACCAATAAAAAGCATAACCCAAATATTTAATCCAATCTTTACTTATTGAATAAAGTATAATATACATTATTTAAAATAGCATATGTTTTAAATGAGATTTTGTAACATATTGAGTCTGTCTTTTGATATGGCTCAATAATTGTGATAAGAACTATATGAATCGGATATCAGGTTTAATAACTATAGCATTGTTACTGTGGTCTTCTATAGCTATTTATGCAACATCAATTGTTTCAACTCATTCAGCTACTGCACTGAATCAAATCAATATTTATCCAGACAGCACATTTTTTAGTAATGATTTTGTGAAATATAAAGAAGGATCTTTATTTGAAATTGTTAGTACGAGTGTGCTAGAACATGAAGATGCGGATCAAAACCAAAAATTTAAGTGGTATCAAGTACGTTCTATCATTGATGGACAAATTGGCTGGGCTTATGGTGATGGTCTGGCTACTTATAGTAGTGAGTATGAAGTTCCTTCAAGGCTTAAAGCTTTCCACAATAAAACAATACGACTAAATGAAGGCTTTGAGGATGCAGTAATGTGGATAGCTTCCATTCAAGGAAGAGATAATTTTCACAAACAGGACTATATGAATCCTATTTATAATGAATATTATCTAGTACTTACCAATAATAAAGGGAAGTCTGTCCATTTAAAATGTTCAGGAGTAAGTGCTATGGGAGAGACAAGTATCCATAAACTATTATTAGCGGATGTTACAGAAGATAAAATTCCTGAGTTTATTATACAAAGAAGTACGCTTGCGAATGGTAGTGATATTGAAGAACGAGCTTTAGAAATATATTCTATGAAAGCGGGGACATTAGTTAATATTTTTGAGGAAAGAATGACCTTGACGTTTAGAGAAAATACCAAATCACCAGCCTTGTTTAAGTATGCTCAAATAGATAAAAATTCGATTAGAATATCATTTTTAGATTATAAAAAATGTACTCAATATAAATTGGATTATGAGACTGATTTGCAAAAATATATAGAAGAAAGATGTTTAGAATATGTCACCTATACCTATAATTGGGACAAATACGAAAACAAGTATCGTCTGTTATATGATGAAACAAGGATAGCACCAGAAGCAGGGATAAGAGATAATACAGCTGTATTGAAAGTTAAGCCTACAAAGGATGCACGATCTATCAGTACAATTACATCTAGTGACCTATTAACAGTCGTAAAACACTCGGAGTCCTATTCGGTAGTTGAAGGTAAAAAGCATATTCATCAATATCTTTTAGTCCAAACACCTTCAGGACAAATGGGGTATGTGCCTGCTGAAGATATTGGTTTTATAGATATAGAACATGCTGATATTATCAATACTTTTTATCCTCAAGCTATATTGATAAAAAATGATTGGAAGCGAAATGAGGATTTTATCACGGTCTCTCCAGACATTCTTTATTCAAGAGAAGAACTTGCTAAGAAAGGAAAGTAAATTCAGAAGCTGTTTTTGATATACAAGCATTATAAAACGGCTTTTCAACTTTTTCAATAATGAAAAAAGTGTCCTAGAAAATTATTCTAGGACACTTTTTTATTTTATACTAAATTCTAGTTTTAGTCTTTTCCATTTACAAAAAGGAAAGTATATGCAGCAGCAGCAGCAGCAGCAAAGTTTCCTACTAAGAATATCCAGATATTGCTCCAAGAGCTCATTTCAGCAACGCTAATACCTACAGCTACAGCAGGATTGAAAGCACCACCAGATATACCTCCTAAGGCATAAGCACAAGCTAATACTGTAAAACCAATAGCTAAACCATAGAAAGAGTTGCCAGAAGTACCCTTAGCCGTTGCTGTATTTAATACGACATAACACAAAGCAAATGTTCCTAAAAACTCAGCTAGAATAGCTCCGCCAGCTTTGCTTGATAAATCAGACGCTACAGGATCAGCAGCTCCAAGAGCTCCTAATAAAAAGCCTCCTACTAATGCCGCTAAAGCAGCACCAGCTATTTGAGAAAGCATATAAGGTGCAACATCTGAAGCGGGGCATTTGCCTCTAAGGAAAACCGCTAAAGTAACAGCTGGGTTATAGTGCGCACCTGAAATATGACCTCCAGCGAAAATCATTACCATTAAGGCACTACCGATTGCGACAGGTGCCATTGCCCCTGCACCACCTAAAACAGTCATTACAATTGTTAGAACAAGGAAAAATGTTCCTATAAATTCTACTAAATACTTTTTCATAGAACAAAAGATTGATAGGTTAGTTAATTAAGTGAATTAAAAGTATGTTTTGTTCGATTTCATTTCCTGTTTTTCAAGGCTTGTTACCACAAAAAACACATTTTTTTTTACATTTAATAACTTATACAGATAATTTCTTCTAAATTGTTAAAAGGTAGGTCTCATTTTGGTTTTCGTCTAATTGTAGTAATTTTTTAATTAAAAAAATCTTTCCCTGTTTAAATTAAATTAATAGGAACTAAAAGGTTTATCCTTTTACTATCTTTACTTTTCATTTATAAAAGACAATCATAAAACTATTAAAATGAATATTGCATTAATTGGTTATGGCAAAATGGGAAAAACGATAGAACAATTGGCGATACCTAGGGGGCATCAAATAGTATTGAAAATAGATAAAGAGAATCTAGATGAATTCAATGCAGTAAACTTTCGAAAAGTAGATGTTGCGATAGAGTTTACTCGACCTGATAATGCTTTTGATAATATAGAAAAGACTTTAAAGTTGAAAACACCAATTGTATCAGGAACAACAGGATGGTTTGAAAGACTTGATGAAATGAAAACAATTTGTGCTAAAGAAAAAGGTGCCTTTTTATATGCTTCGAATTTTAGTGTAGGAGTGAATATCTTTTTTGAAGTTAATCAAAAATTAGCTGAGATAATGAATGCACATGAGCAGTATAATATTAAAATGGAGGAGGTTCATCATACCCAAAAAGTGGATGCTCCAAGTGGAACAGCGATTACGTTAGCGGAAGGAATTTTGAAAAAAATAGAACGAAAAACAGAATGGATAAAGGAAGAAGCGAATAAAGACATTCAAATCCCCATCGTTTCCAAGCGTATTGACCATGTTCCAGGGACACATAGTATAGAATATATATCAGAGATAGATACTATAGAAATTAAACATACTGCTCATACTCGCAAAGGGTTTGCGTTCGGAGCTATCCTTGCTGCTGAATGGCTTGTTGGAAAGGAAGGAATATTTACAATGAAAGATGTATTAGGGATGTAATTATAATATCTTTAAGACGGGAACTAATCAATTAAAACGAATTTTAAATCAAACAAAAATGAAAACAATAAAAAAGATCTTTAAATGGATTGGTATTTTAATAGGACTATTTCTACTTTATGTTATTGTTTCTATTATACATGGTACGCTTACGGATTATCAACCTGAAGAAGTTGTGGTTATTGAACCAGATATGAGTGCAATAGAGACAACTATCGGGGATAGTTCATTAACATTTATTACATGGAATGTGGGATATGGAGGATTAGGAGCAGAGTCAGAATTTTTTTATGATAATGGCGGGTTTTTTACCTCAAAAGGAAAAATGGTAACAGCTCCAAAACCAAATGTTGAAAAAAATATCAAAGGTGCAAATCAGTTTCTTAAAGAGAATAATGATACGGACTTTATCCTTTTGCAAGAGGTAGATGTCAATTCTAAGCGTAGTTATTATATCAACCAGCATAATGAGTATATACAAAGTCTAGAAGGTTATGCGGCATCATTTGCCCCTAATTTTGATGTTAAAAGGATTCCTATCCCTGTTTTAGAACCTTGGAATGTAATTGGTAAAACGTATAGTGGTCTAGGAACATATTCAAAGTACCAAGCAAAGGCGATTAAACGTTTTCAGCTTCCAGGTGCTTATGGTTGGCCAGACAGAATTTTTCATTTGGATCGTTGTGCTGCCGTTCATCGTTATCCTTATAAAGATGGAAAAGAGGTTGTTGTTGTGAATGCTCATAATTCTGCGTATGATCAAGGAGGTGTTTTGAAGAAGCAACAAATGGATTATTTGAAAAAATTCTTTTTGGCTGAATACAATAAAGGCAATTATGTGATTGTAGGTGGAGACTGGAATCAATGTCCTCCAAATTTCCCTTATGATACATTTAGTAAAGAAAATGCGGATGATTATTCACAGATTAATATAAAAGAAGATTTTTTACCAGGATGGAAATGGGGATATGATCCAAAAATTCCTACGAATAGAAAACTCACAAATCCATATAAAGAAGGGGAAACGTTTATTACACTAATTGACTTTTTCTTAGTTTCTCCCAATGTGGAAATTAAAGATGTAAAAGGGATTGATCAAGATTTTCAATTTTCAGATCATCAACCTGTAAAAATGACGATTAATTTGAATTAAGGTTTTTAATCTTCGATTTCTGATACAAAGATATCTTCACAATAGGACATTCGTAATTTTAGACTAATTTCTTTGGTTCGATCAACCAAATAATCTTTTTCAAATGTTAAAATATTTTTGATTTTGCCCTTTTCATCTAACTCAATCCGTAGTTGAAGGAGTTGTTCTTTTTGACCATCAGGAAAGTTAATATTGGAAGAAGGAGTAAGGCTGTAAAAAGTAATCTCTTTTGCTGAACTCAAATCCTTATTGTCTTTGAAATATTCTATTCCATCCATTGCTGGGGTGCGATTACATTTTAACTTCAGATTATGTATGCGTTGTTGTATTTGTTTTAATTCTACTAGGGTTATATTGCTTTTTCTACAAAAGTATTTTCTAAAATCTGCTTCATTAAAAGTATTTAAATTATTATAAATAATAGAATGGGCGACTTTTTTAGCATTTTTTGCTCCTTTAGAATGTTTAGGCAGATTTATATTATAAGTAAAAAAACGATGATGTGTAGTTTGGGTATATCCAAACTCAAAACAAAATAAAATTAAGAGAACTGAAAATAAAAATTTCATAACCTACGGGGTTTTGAGTAAGTGCACAATAGTTTTGAAAAAGTCGGTTTCATTAAGTTTCATTTTATTAATTTCAAAAAACATGCCTTTTTTAAACCCTGCCTTTTTTTATTAAGGGTATTTGTGACAGAGTATTATAGTACAGTTTGACTTTTGGGTTTTTAATTAGAAAGTTGAGCTAATTCTAAATTTAGAGATAAAAGATTGTTTTAAGTTGTCAATAATAAGAAGATGCGAATATATAACATATATTAAATTAAAACATATTATATATTAAAATTGTTTAATGATTTTGATCAAAATCTTCAACAATGGAGAAAAGAAGCATAATGTCTTCGAAAAACTCTCGGACAAGCTCAAAGCTAAGGTTAGAACGAAATATGAATGGTTCAAGAATATCTTTGTGTTCGGTAACCGCTAGATACATTTGACCATTAATGAGCGAAACATAAATGTGCTTTTGTGATTTGAATCGTTCTTCTAAAATAATTCTTTGCATTTCTGGTGAGAATAATCCTCTTATGTGTGTATCAGGTGTCGCATAAGTCATAAATGCTTCTTCGAATTCAGGGTTATTCATAGAAACAGGTTGTGCATTTTTAAATGTAAACTCTTTAATAGTCCGAGTTAAATACTGTTTAAATTCTCTTGGTAACAGGACTAAAGTGCCCTTGAATTTGTCTTCAAAATGAGCGTTTAGAAATATTCCTTTAAAAACGTAATTCAAACGATTCCTAACCCTAGAAAATTCTCTTACATTCAATTCACACATTTCAAAAGCGATCTCTCCTATTTGACCTTTTATAAAATCTTCCCCTTCGTAGTATGGTGCAGAAGTTGCAAATAATTGACTGGCAATCAAAGTAGATTTTGGAATACTTTTTTTACTGTCATATTCAAATTTTCCTTCTCCAATAAAATCTAATATAAGGTTGACGATTCGAGGTTTAAAGGTGAGTGTAAATTTTCTAATCTGATAAAGTAGAAAAGTACTATATACGCCAATGGGTAACATTAGTATTAAGGTAATAAGAAAGATGTCAAAGTAAAACTCTAAGACAATTATACCTAGCAACAGGAATAAGGAAATGAACAAAAGTAGAAGCAATTGTTTTCTCTTGAGTTCTAGTCTCTTTAACTCAGGATAAATAGTCTGGTTATAGTAAATCCTAAAATTGGCTAGTGTTTTCAATTGATGGCTAATGCTTTAATATTTTTAAATATAATCCGTCTATTGGCTAAAAAAAAGATTAATATAAACAAAAATGCTGTTATATATACAAACCAATGAATACTTGCTTCGAGCTTAAAACCTTGATTGTCAAACCATCCTACTAAGATATGCCTAAGGAGGAATAATACTAAAAAAGTGACAAAAATAACAATTAGAAAAAGCATCATTATTCGTTTAGATAAATATGTCCCAATATCTTTATAGGGATAGCCTAATTGTAAAAGTAATCGTATGCGTTCTTTTGCTTTAGAGATGAGGAGTTGGAAATTTAAAGTAAAAATCAATAGAGACAAACCGACGATAAGTAAACCTATTATTCCTACTAACTGAACAAATTTTTGTAGTAGACTACCAAGTTTTCCACCAATAAGTCGTCCTTGACTAACTTCATAATTTTGTTTTTTCAAATATTGATTTAGTTCATCTGAATAGGGATTGTCTGTTTCTACAAGCACTCTGGAGGGGGCAACTTGACTGCTATTCCCAAAACGATTATTTGCCCAATGCATAAATTCTTGAGGAACGATTATAGAATTGAGTCTTTCACTAAAACCAATTATTCGACCTGTAAAACTTTCTTTTGTTCCTCTTCCTCTAAGATGTACTGTAAACGAAACCCTGCGTATGGTACTTTGTGTAAATTGAGGCAAACCTTGACTCGGTGCAAACCCAAAGTTGTATAGGGCTAAATAATCTCGTGACAAAATTATAGGAATTTCTCTTGCACCTTCCTCCCAATGCCAATCATCAGTTTCCACATCTATAAATTCATTGGGAACAGACTCAAAGAATAGTTCTGTATAAAATCCTAATCGTTCTAGTGAAGCACTAACCTTAAACTCATTAGAAGTAAACACTCCTACCGATTTTATAAAATTCTGTGCTTTTAATTCTTCTAACTCTGCACGATTAAAAGTACTTTTTGCTCCAATCATACTGAGTAAATTCACACGTTTATTCAGTAGTACAAATTGTTTGTCTTTAGCCGCTTTACCAGAGAGGATAGAACGAAAGTCTATATACGTTTGTAATGAAAGTAAGAGCATTAGTAAGCCAATAAAACTTCCTATGATAGCGATGATGATTCGCCCTTTTTTCTCTTCTTTCCATAATAAATCACCTAACATTTCTCGTTGTAATTATTTTTAATATATTTAAAAATATAAATTTCGAAAAAGTAAAGCCTGCTTCATTGAATAAAGTGACTAACTAATTTTCTAATATAGAAAAGAATTTTCAACTATAAGTTACTATTGGTGAATATGTATAATTATTATCTACCATAAGTTGATTTTTTTTATCTCATATTGTGACAATTCTTTGAAACGATAATTAATACAATGTTAACACTTTTGGCATAGTTATTGAAATTATTGGGGTGAAGAGAAGGTTATAGATTCGGAAATTTAAAGCCCCTCTTCTCTTAGAATTTTCATCTGTTGACACTAAACACTAACTTCTATGAGAACAGAAAACTATGATAATTCTAGACTAGATTCAAACAAGAATTTGTCATTAACATTATTATTTTGCCTTGTCAATTTATTTGCATTTGCTAGTATAACCCCAACTTCTGAAGAAATCAATATCAAATCTTGTGATTTGTTGACAGACTTCTGCCTTTCTATTCCTTCAAAGGAATTAAGAGATTATATCATTACAGATAATGGTGAGACAGTTTCAGACTTTTTTACCTGTGATTTTACAGCTACTAAAGATGATCAACAATTAGAAGCTAAATCCATTAGTGTTAAACTTTCAGAAGGATTCCATTTGTTGGAAGTAACGAATGTTAAAGACCAATCTGTAAAATCTTATAATGTCAATATCACTTGTGATACTTATAAGCCAGATTGTTTACTTAAGGGAAATTTTTTTGAAGCAGAAAAAATAACAATATCTTCAACAGGGAGTAAGACAGCCTTTGTAATAGATATTCCGTTAGACGAATTAGTGAATTACAATATCTATGTTAATGATAAGTTGTATAATGGTAAATTTGAACCTACAGGAGCAGAAAGTATTATTGCTTATAGTGTTGAACACTTAACTGGGGCCTTTTATGTGAATCGTTTCCAGATTAATCATAAGACTTTTGAAGGGACATTTACATCAGTTCAAAACTTTGTTCGTGCTTTAAACAAGTGGGATAATAATGTTAAGTGGAGATTTGACCAATCAACAAATACAATATTTGGAGGGAGTACTTCAAATAAATATTCAAATTTAGAATTAACACCAAAGGGAGTAGAACAAGCTATGCTTGACATTGCTTATCAAGAAGCAACTATTCCTACATCAACGACTATTTACCTAGGACAAGAACAAAATAACATAAAAGTAGAACGGATAGTATCAGGGTGTAGTGATGAGATTTTAGTGGAAATAAGAGGGGACGATAATGTAAGTCTTGGAAAATAAAATAAGGTTCATTTAAATTCAATATAGCAAAACGATTAATTCAAAGACTTTAGAAACGGTTTAAAAGAGCAGCTTCCTCAAGCTGCTCTTTTTAGTTAATATCCCCTCGAAAAGAATAATGTTTCTGCGTTAGGGGCTTAAATCAAACTCTCCTCATTTTAGGTCAAATCATTTAAAATTTTCTTATTTTTTATAAAAAATACAATTGTATCAATCTTTTGTCTGTTATCGGTAATAAGTATAACTTTGAATTCCTTCTTTAGTAAAAAATAATTTGATGTTGAATTCTATTAAAAATATATTCTGGCTTTTATTTCTAGTCATATTAATATTACCCTCGTGTAAATCAAAAAAAATTATAAGTGAATCTGGAAAATTGAAAAAATTATCTAGCAAGAAAATTTTAAAAAATCTAACTAGAAATGAAATTACTGCTGAATGGTTAAGTGCAAAAGCAGAAGTCGCTTATAGTGATAAAAGTCAGAAGCAAAAATTTGTTGCTTATGTGCGTCATAAGAAAGATGCACTCATTTGGATGAGTATTCGAAAGTTTAATCTCGAAATTGCCAGAGTAATGATTCGTCCTGATTCGGTTTTTATCATTAATAGATTTGGAAAAGAGTATATTCCTAGAAAATTTGACTTCCTCACAGAGCGGTTTAACCTTCCCATAGATTTTTACGATTTACAAGCAGCTATAGTCGGAAAGCCTGTTTTTCTAAACAAAAATGAACTAAAAGCAGATATTGATAAAAAAAATTATACGTTAGCTGCAACATCTTCAGCACAATTACGTGAAAAATATTGGATTGATGGTGCAATTTTTGTGCTTAAAAAAATGGCATTTGTCGATAAAGAAATGGCAAGAACTATTTCATTTGAATATGACGACTACCAAGCAACCGAAAATGAGCAGTTATTTTCGTATTTTCGTTCAATACATTTAGATAGTAAAGAGATTGGAAACTCTACTATTATAATGAAACTATCTAAAGTGGAACTAAACCAAAAAAAGAAGATAAAATTTGACGTACCTTCGTCCTATAAACAAAAGTAATCGGATTTTGATATTTGTTGTAGTATTACTCATACTACCAGGTATACTGTTGTCTCAACGACGTAGAGATTTGGAAAGTAAGCGAAAAAAACTGTTTAAAAATATTAAGGTCACTTCAAAATTATTAAAAACAACAACTAAAAATAAAGCTGCAACACTCGACAGATATATTGCCCTACAAGAACAAATCCAAAGCCGGGAAGAATTACTGTTAACGTTAGAACAAGAAATTCAAATATCCGAAGAAAGTATTGTTAGAACTGATAATGTAATAGAGTCGCTTAGAGATGATATTGCGCAGTTACAATATGACTATTCGATTATGGCACGCCATGCGTTTAGAATGAAGAAAAATAGTAATATTTTATATTTCATTTTTTCTGCAGGAAACTTTAATGAGATGATTAAGCGTTGGAGGTATCTCAAACGGTATGATCAGTATAGAAAAAAACAGGCTCGATTAATTATCTCTACACAACAATCCCTAGAATCAAAAATTACGTCATTAGAACGAAAAAAAGATGATAAATTGGTACTTATAGAAAAAGAAGAAACACAGAAAGGATTACTAGAAAAAGAACTAAATACAAAAGAAAAATTGCTTTCAGATTTAAAAAGAGATGAAAAACGGTTGAAGAAGGAATTAACAAAACAGAAAAAAGCACACACGAGACTCAATAATGCTATTGAAGATATTATTAGGGTCGAAATTGCGGAGCGGCGACGAAAAGAACGAGATGCAAAATTGGCAACATCAAGTTTAGGAAAAAATTCAAGTACAAAAGTATGGGCTAATCTTTCTTCTAACTTTAAGAAAAATAAAGGAAGACTTCCTTGGCCAGTAGAGAGTGGAATCATTACAAGGAAATTTGGAAAACAGGAACATCCAACCTTAAAGAAGGTAATTATAGACAATAATGGTATAGATATTCAAACTCAAAAATCGCAGGAAGTAAGGGCTGTATTTGGTGGTAAAGTGAAAGGCACGCAATTTATTCCAGGTTATGACTACACAATTATTATCCAACATGGTGATTATTATACGGTTTATTCCAATCTCAAAGAAATTTATGTTAAACGAGGAGATGTCGTTAAATTAAAACAGTCAATCGGTATTGTTCGGACGAATCCTAAAACGAATAAGTCCGAGGTGCATTTTGAAGTATGGAAAGAGAAAAAAAGGCTCAACCCTATCTATTGGGTCGGCAAAAGTTAGTTTCGAAGAGGAAATAAAACTAAAAATCCCCTTAGTTTAGCTCTTTAAAAATGTCTTTTTCTATGCCGATGTCACCTAGTGTTTGCCCTGCTTTAAGATTAGTTAACGGTATTTCCAATGCCTTACTTTTATGATTAGTGGCTACTTTAGCTCCTGTCGGCAAAGTTTTCCAATCTTCCCAAGTAAATTCCATTCCTCCTACAGGAATTATGGAAACCCACATTTTCCAACTAGTTGGTAAGCCATTATCGTCAACCAACCAAAGATAACTATCTCCAGGAGTAACTCCCCCCGAAGCGTAACGAACCATTAAGCCCTCTCGTCCATCCTCAAGCTGAACTAGACTACGTTCTACACCTTTATCATATAATTTTGTAAAGGCCAATAACCAAAAAGAATCATTACAAAAATAACTCCATGCTTGTTTTACAAGTTTGTCTCCTTCATTACCTAAAATCGCTGGTCCATTTGAAAATGCTTTGCCCGAAATTTCATTTGGATTTAAGAGTACTTCCTTTTCTTCCCAACTCACACGAACAAGATGTCTTTTTCGATCCCATATATAGTTACGTTCTCCTCTAAAAGTCCAAGTAACAAAGTTGGTCGTATCCCACGCTTCAGCATTGACGGCTTTTAATATTTTTTGAGCCAATAATTCTGCTTTTTCTCCTGCATTGCCTTTGGGTTGTGTCTCATTATTTGTGAAATAGAGTACTGCTAATATGATAATTCCTAGCAATAATAATATACCAAGTATTTTGAATAATTTTTTCATTTGTTGTTGTTATTTATTGTTTTAAAATCATCCTAAAATGATTTCTTGTAATGCCTTCAATTCGGTAATTTCATAAGTTGGTTGGTTCGAGGTCAAATTATTCAACTTTTTAGGATTATACCAACAGGTATTGACGCCATAGTTGTTTCCTCCTTTTATGTCAGAATTTAAACTATCTCCTACCACTAAAACCTTTTCTTTTGGAGGATAGTTAATTTTTTGGAATGTATAATCAAAGAATGCCCTATCAGGTTTAGCAACACCAATCTCGTCAGAAACAATGATTGTTTCAAAATAATGTTCAATATTTACTTTCTGAATGCGTGGTCGCTGAACTTCTTTCAACCCATTTGTGATAATCACGTTTTTGACTTTATCCTTAAATAGGTTTAGTAGGGATAAGGTCTGTTCCAAAAGCATTGCATTTTCAATGAGTTTATCAAGGTAAAGCTGATTGAATGGTCGTGGCGCCAATTCAATTCCAAACTGGTCAAAAAATAATTTAAATCGTCTAGAGCGAAGCTCTTCCTGTGTAATTTTACCTTCTTCTAATTCTTTCCATACACCAGCATTAATTTTTTTATACTCCGAATATATATCATTAGGATACGCTAATTGATGATGATCCATTGCTTGATAAAAAGCAACTTTAGAAGATGTATCAAAATCAAAAAGGGTATTATCAGCATCGAAAAGAATCCAGTCGTATTTAGGCATAAGAATAAGGTTCGTAAAAATATTTGTTATTTAACCTAAAAATCCATAAACTCAGTCTAAAATTGAAGGAAACTGTGGATTTTATTTTTTTTTATGAACATTTCTACTAGAAGAAGACTAAAAACAAACCCATATTCTAAACCTACAATCCAGAGGTTCTCAAAATAGACAGAATAAGAATAATTGATGTAGGTTAAACAAATTAGCATTGACCAAATAATGGGAAAGCGGAAATGTGTAAATACACATAAAGCCAAGGGTAAAATGGTGTACCATGGGTGAATTGTTGTGGTACAAAAAAGATAGATTACAATAGCAAACATCCAAAACAAGGGTAAAGTTCTGAGCTTGTATTTGCCTAATACCGATAATAATAGAATGCTAGATGTTGACAAAAAGGCTAGGGTAGGTCCAATAATTGCGATTTGGTTATAGCCTGTAATTTGATACCCAATATAGCGACCAATGTAATAGAGACTGGCATTAAACTCAAATTTTCTAAAATATAAATCTAGACTATTTCCAAAATTTTCTATAAATGAGAAACTGAAAAAAGGTAAAAATAAGAGTAGGAGACTAAGCCCTATGGTTAAGAAATATTGAAAGCTTCTTCTCCAACCTAAAACTTTTATTAAAAAAGGTAAAAAAATAAGTGGTAGTAATTTAGAAGCAATGGATAAAGCAAAAAAAATGGCAGAGCCTATATTTTTTTTTTGTAATAAAAAATAATATGCTCCTAGCAAAAAGGCAAGCATTGCTCCTTCGTAATGAATATTGCCAATAACCTCTATAATAACTAATGGATTTAAAACATAGATCAATATCTTTGTTGTCGGTTGTTCCAGAAGTTTTAAAATTTTTATACCAAAAAAAACAACTAATCCTTCACATAAGAGGAGAAAGGTTTTTAGTATAAAAGCACTTCCCCACCAACTCTTAGCTAATGCACCTAGAGCGAAAGAGAGTTGACAAATAGGGGGATAAATGGTAAAGTAATTTGGAGAGTTTAATTCCTGATATAAACTAGGGGATATTCCTTCGATTTGTTGGTCTTGTTTCAAGTAATATGAGGGTAAATGCTCAAATGGATTGGTATTTGAAAGTAACAACTTCCCATCCCAAATAAAACGATAAATATCATCGGATAAATTGGGAAATCCTAAAAGAACAATAAACCGAAGGACGAATCCTAATCCGATAAAAAAATATAAATTTTGTGTATTATTCTCTTTTTTTAAAATATAAAAATAGAGGGAAAAACTAACCGTATAGAAAGATAATATATAATAAAAATCTTCTTGTTCTACATTAAAACTAAAAACCAAATAGCTTAAGCAAAGCAATACGAAGATAAAATAATGCCGAAAAGTCTGATGAGCTGCTTCTAGCATAGATGGCCAGCTTATTTAGTACTAAGATGATTAATAGAATAGTAAAATATAGTTCCAAAACCCATTGCTAATAGACTATGAAAAATCACAAAGGTATAATCTTGAAGTATCAAGCCAGCAATAATACCTCCTATAAAATACAAAGAAAGGATGCCTTCCATAATAGTTGTCCACTTAATTTTAGTTGTCTTATAATTCTGTTTTTTAAAAGAGTCACTAATACTTTTGATATTGAACTTTGGAGTTCGTACAAAAGGTGATTTTTTACCAAAATAACCCTGTAAAACAGCGATGGCATTGTGCAGAGATAGACCCATAGATAAAGATAAAAATACGGGAAAAAGAATCAAGAATTTAAAGAGTAATTTTGTGTAACGTTCTTCTTTAAGTTCTGCCTGTACATTAGCAACATAATAGACAGGAGACATAGCTATAAGACCTAGCAAAAATACGGACAAATAATTTGCATTGAACGTTAAATAAGGAAAGATGAATAAAAGTGGTACACTTAGTATTGCTGCTAGAAATATAAAGACAAATACAGTACTTGCCATTAGATGCCCAATAGCGTGAAACTTCTGTCGCCAAGGCAAATGCGATTTTAAAATCGAAGGAATAATCTTTTTAGCAGTTTCTGCCCCCCCTTTCATCCATCTAAATTGCTGAGATTTGAGTCCATTGATTTCAGCAGGAAGTTCGGCAGGTGAGCCAAATTTTTCTAAGTATATTATTTTCCATCCTTTGAGCTGTGCTCGATAACTCAGGTCTAAATCTTCGGTTAGGGTATCGGCTTCCCATCCTCCAGCATCATCTATACAAGCTCTTCTCCATACTCCAGCAGTTCCATTAAATTGTAATAAAAAATCGCCCGAACTTCGTCCCGTTTGTTCTACTGTAAAATGGACATTGAGTTGTAAGGCTTGTAAACGGGTAAGAATAGAATAATCCTGATTAATGTGTTCCCAACGAGTTTGCACTACTCCTACGTTTTTATCTTTAAAGTGTGCAACGGTCGTTTTTAAAAAATCTTTTTTAGGTAAAAAATCAGCATCGAATATAGCAATAAATTCTCCTTTAGCATATGGCATTGCTTCCTTTAATGCTCCAGCTTTATAGCCTTTTCGATCCTTTCTTCTAATATGTTCTATTAAAAAACCTTTCGTTTTATACTCTTCTACCTTATTGCGTGTAATTTCAACAGTTTGGTCAGTAGAATCATCTAGTACATGAATTTCAAATCTATCCTTCGGATAATCCATTTGAATTATTGTATCAATAAGCCGCTCTACTACATACATCTCATTGTATATAGGAAGTTGTATCGTTACAAAAGGGAGTTTTTCGTTTTGTTCTAAAGAAGCATCAAAAGATTTTCTTTTATTATTTTTTTTATAGTAAAAAAGTAAATTCAACTGTAGTAGACAATAAATTGTAATATATGCAAGTGCTACACAGTAAAGGGTGAGAATAATTGAGAAAATAAGATTCATTATTTATAGTAGTTTAAAAATTGTCCATAGTATTTTATGCCCAGCAAGTATAGTTCCTTTGATTGTTCCTGAAATTTTAGAAACACCAACTCGTTGGCGATACGAAACGGGAATTTCCCTACAGTTCATTTTCATCTTTGCTGCTTTTACTTGCATCTCTACGGTCCATCCAAAGTCCCTGTCTTGCATATCTATTTTTAGTAAGGAGGGGTAGCGAATAGCCCGAAAAGGCCCTAGATCTGTAAATTCATATTGATAAAATAATTTAATTAAGCTTGTAGCTAACCAATTTCCGAAAATTTGTTGGGGTTGCATAGCTCCTTTCTCCATGTTGCCTAAAGCTCTAGAACCAATAGCTAAATCTACTGCTTCATTTATTATTGGTTGGATAAGTTGTTGCATCTCTTCTGGATGGTCGGAATAATCTCCATCCAGAAAAACAACAATATCTGGAGGTATTTCTTTTTGTCGAAGATATTCTAGACCAACTAAACAAGCACTTCCATATCCTTTTTGTGTTGCTAAGAGAACTGTAGCTCCTTGCTGTGTTGCTACTGTAGCAGTATTATCAGTACTAGCATTATTGCATACAATAATATCCCTTACAAGAGACTTTGGTATATCTTTTATCACAAAAGCAATAGAATTTTCTTCATTATAAGCTGGTATGATAACATCTACAATTGCTTTCTCCATTTATAAACAAATTTAGTATAAAAAATGGCAATAGACTTGTCTTAATCAAGACATAGTGAATATAAAGCCTAGGATAGATTACCCCAAGAAAAAGAAGTTTTTTGTGAATAACCAAAGAAACTTCTATTCAATCTGAATCAAGAATAAAATGTCAAAAAAAATAAAAAAATAGATTTTTTTTTGACTGTAAAACTATCTGAAAAATGTCACAAAACGCAAAATGAAAAAAAATAATACATAATTATTTTGAATATAGTTTTGTAACCTTATTGCTTATAAATATTATTTTGTAAAAATATTAAAAATTATCTATAAGTTGATATATGTCAAAAATATTTTTTTATTAAAATGCTGATTATCATTTATTTAATGATTTTAAACGTGAAATTAGAAAATGGATTAGGTTTTAAGTTAATATGAAAAAACTATTCAAAATCTAGTCACACTAAATGTAGCTTTTTTGATGGAAAGAGCTGTTTTTTAGAGGAAATGGTATTTTTTTTAATAAAAAGAATATATATTTACGAAACAAGATTGTCACAATCAATCAAAAAAAACAAACATACCCTGTTACCTTGTCATTACTGACACTTACAGCACTTTTTATTTATTGTTTTTCTAAGATATTTTTGGATTAACCAACCAAACTAAAGCTTATTATCAATCTCATTCCTCCCCCCTTCTGATTGGTAGTGGCGCTTTGGAGTAAATCTATTTTTATTTATCTCTAAATGTAACCGCTATGAGAAGACTAATTGTATTATTCGTTGTTGCTGTGTTTGTATTTTTAAATCAATCAACTGCCCAGAATCCCAAAATTTCAGCGCAAGATAAAGAATATTTTATCGAGTCATTTAGTATGATTGCTGTAGCTGAAATGAATGCACACCAAATACCTGCTAGTATAAAGCTAGCGCAAGCTATACTTGAGTCCAATTGGGGGACTTCCGAATTGGCTACTAAAGGAAATAATTTTTATGGCATAAAGTGTAAGGCTTCTTGGACTGGAGAACGTATCTATAGAGAAGATGATGACTATGATGCGAGTGGGAAATTAATTGCCTCATGCTTCCGAAAATATAGTGATCCTTCAGAATCTTTTGAAGCACATAGCTTATTTTTGAAAAAGAATAAACGTTATGCTTTTCTTTTTGACTTAGGCAATGATTATAGTAAATGGGCTTATGGTCTGAAAGATGCAGGATATGCAACCAATCCTAAATATCCTATTATATTAATTGATATTATTGAGACATATCATCTTGATCAATATGATAAGCAAAATGCTGTTGCTCAGTATCACTTGACTCCAAAATTTGATAAAGCTCCTGCTAAACCGCAGGTTGTCAGCCAAGGTAGAGTAAGTCCATCTTCAAATGCATCTCCTGCTCGTATTGCTACAGATGCAGTAGTTGAAAGTGATGTGAAAGAAGAAAATTATAATAATCTGCCAGAATCGACAGAAGCATCTGCACCACCAAGTGCATACAGATTACCAGATAATTATAGACCTAGAACTCAAAATATAGGAAATGAAAAAGGAGGAAAATCAAGACTTGTTGCTAGTCTTAAAAGAAATGTGGTAGAAAGAAGTTATAAAAAAGGAAGTGTACAATTGCATAATAAATTATCTTCCAAATACTCAATGTTTAGAACAGGAAGATAAGCTAAGTCAAAATAAATTAAGAATTGTAGAAAAACCGTATTTTCGTAATTGTAAAATTAGAACGAGGGTGTTTAATAGTAACACTCTCGTTTTTTGTTGGATTTTTTTAGGTTATTCTATTAGCAATATAAGATAGCCTATAAAAAAGAAGGTAGTGCCACCACAGCACTACCTCAGCCCTAACCAAATAAAACCAAATTATAAATCTAAAATGAGAACAATATCTTTCTATTGTTATTCATTGTTACAATACAAAGGTAAGTTATTTTTACTTATTGTCAAAATAACACGAAGTGTTTTTTTAAAATTTTTTAAAAAAAACATCCTTTCCCATTAGGATATTCTCATTATTTAAGCCTTTCTATTGCTTTTTATTTAAATATTGGATTTGATATATTTAAATGAATATTCAATTATTTCACTTTATAAGTAATTTTTATTTTATAAAAAAAGCCTTTTGTGAATTTTTATTTTGTTTTACAAAATGAAGGTTATAAAATATATGACTGAATGGTTCACCAATTATTCAATTAATTTTTTTTTAAAAAATTTAATTTTAATTATAAAAAAATAGAATTAATATGAGCTAATCATAAAATATTCAAATTAGGGACGGCGAAATACAAAAAACTAAGATTAGTTTTCTTAGTTTTAAACAAGTGTCTCTCTAGTATTGTAGTGTATTTTATACACTTTACTATTAACTTTATATTGTTTTCTCTGAAGTTGTTTAATAATGAAGGTTTATTTTAGTTATAATTGCTTGTATATTAAGATGAAGCTCCATCCTTTTTTCGTAGCCTTAGTTACGGTGCGAAGAATTAGCTGAAATATTGAGATGTAATGACTTATAAATAATTGAGCATTCTATTTTTAAATAACTTCTCTATTAAAATATAGATATAATGAATCACTTTAATCAAAAAATACATTTTCTTCTTTTCCTGAGCATTTTCTGTTTGATGACCTTATCCTTAAATGCGCAAAATACAATGAAGTCAAGTGATGAAGATGCCTTTTTTATAAAAAACATCTACAAAACCACCTTAACAAAAGGACAAGGTTATGATTGGCTAAAGGATTTGGCTACAATTGGAGGTCGCTTGTCGGGGTCTCCTCAATCTTTTGCCGCTATAGAGTTTACAAAGCAAATGATGGATACCCTTGGAATGGATACGGTATGGTTACAACCCTGTATCGTACCTCATTGGGTAAGAGGGGATAAAGAACAAGTTAGAATTGTTGGATCTAAGAAGATGGGAACAATAGAATTAAAGGCTTTAGCTCTAGGCAATTCAATTGGAACAGGTCAGAAAGGAATAACGGCAGAGATCGTAGAAGTGAACTCATTAGATGAAGCTGAAAAGTTAGGCAAAGCTGGAAAACTTAGAGGGAAGATTGTATTTTATAATCGACCAATGGATAATACACAGATAAATACGTTTGCTGCTTATGGTGGAGCTGTAGACCAACGGGTATGGGGAGCTTCAAAAGTCGGAAATTATGGTGCTGTAGCAGCATTGGTTCGTTCTATGACAACTCGTCTCGACGATATACCACATACAGGAGTAACCGTTTATGAAGAGGGTGTCCGAAAAATTCCTACTGTTGCTATTAGCACTAATGATGCAGAACTATTAAGTCGACTGACAACGGAAGAAGTGGTACGGGTATTTATAAGAACAACCTGTAAAAATCTTTCTCCTAAGTTATCTTATAATGTAGTGGGAGAAATTAAAGGGAGTGAGTATCCTGATGAAATTCTTTTAGTAGGAGGACATTTAGATTCTTGGGATGTAGGTGATGGTGTACATGATGATGGTGCAGGATGTGTGCAATCGATGGATGTTATTCATGTTTTAAAACAATTGAATTATCGACCTAAACGAACACTCCGTTGTGTAATGTTTATGAATGAAGAAAATGGACAAGCAGGCTCTAAAGTATATACTGAAACTTCGAATGATAATAAAGAATTTCATTTATTTGCGATTGAATCCGATCGTGGTGGATTTACACCTAGAGGCTTTACGTGTGATGGCGATAAAACGATCTTTAAAGAAAAATTTCAAAAGCTTTATGCTTGGTCTCCGCTCTTAGAGCCTTATGGAATCACCTTAGCAAAAGGTGGTTCAGGAGCAGATATTAGTCGCTTGAAGAGTCAGAAAGGATTATTGCTTGGTTTAAAACCTGATTCACAGCGTTATTTTGATTACCATCATACTGCTATTGATTTGATGGATACCGTCAATAAAAGAGAATTGCAATTAGGGGCAGCAGCAATGGCAAGTTTAATTTATCTTGTCGATAAATATGGACTAGGTGATTAACCCTGTGTGATTTTAGTCTAAAAAATGCTATATCATTTCTTATATTCAATTTAGGGTGTCTAAAATACTTGTGTATATTCTAAAAATATACTAATTAGAGAGAAATTTAAGAATGGACAAAATAAGTTATGGGTTTTAAGAAAAGATGATAGGGCGTTTTTGTAAAGTTAACTCTAGTCCCAATATTTAAGGAATATAAAATATGGATGCTCTTGTAGTAAAAAATGTAGTAGGACAGGTTTATAATTTTGTAAGCAAAAGATTTGTTTATCATAGTCTATTTTGGTTGGCATTTTTCTTTATGTTTACCATATTGCATATGACTGAGACGAATCATAGTTTAGGTTTTACTGTACTGATAGCTTCAATAACGATTGTCTTTTACAGCTCAATTGTTTATTTCAATACGTTGTATCTCATACCAAATTTTCTAACTCAAAAGAAATTCGCTCGATACTGTTTATTACTGTTGCTAGCTGTATTTATTGTAACCTCTATCAAGGTTTTTGTTTTATATTTTGTATATCATGGAGATACTATATTTCGTGAGAGATTGGTAACGGATCAAGGCTATTTTTATTTATTGACATTTATGTTTGCAGGGTCTTCTACAATCTTTAAAATTATAACGGATTGGGTTCGGCATCAGAGAGAACGACAAATTTTAGAAACTCAGACGATGCAGTCAGAATTAAAATTTTTACGTTCTCAAATCAATCCTCATTTTTTATTTAATACCCTAAATAATTTATATGCGTTAACACTTAAAAAATCGGATAAGGCACCAGAAATTGTCATTAAATTATCTGAAATGATGCGCTATATGTTATATGAGTGTAATGAGAAAAGAGTAGATCTAAGCAAAGAGGTCAATTATTTAAAAAACTATCTTGATCTAGAAAGACTTAGACAAGGGAAGAATGTAGAGATTAATTTTGAGGTTAAAGGAAGTGTATCGGATCAGCGAATTGCGCCATTAATGTTTATTCCTTTTATTGAGAATAGTTTCAAACATGGTTTGAATAATCATATAACAAAAGGATTTGTTAATATCAAACTAGATATTGAAGATAATTGTGTTTATATGAATATAGAAAATAGTAAACCTGAAAAACTTCCCATGAAAGAACACGCCTTTAGTGGAGGAATTGGCTTAGTCAATGTTAGAAGAAGGCTTAATATTTTGTATCCTGATCACTATACACTTAATATAAAAGATAATCCCAAAACCTATGTCGTTAATTTAAAAATAGAACTGGTCTAAACTATAAAATTATGAATGTAATAATCGTTGATGATGAACCTTTGGCACAAGATGTATTAGAAACATATATCGAAAGACTACCACATCTGAACCTCGTTCGCCGTTGTAATAACGCTTTAGAAGCGAATGAAACTTTGAATTCTTCCAACGTAGATCTGATGTTTCTTGATATACAAATGCCTCAAATGACAGGTACTGACTTTTTGAAAACGCTGACTAAGCCGCCTATTGTTATTTTTACAACGGCTTATCCTAATTATGCTTTAGAGGGTTTTGAACTCAATGCGATTGATTATTTATTGAAGCCTATTTCTTTTGAGCGTTTTATGAAAGCAGTAAACAAAGCTAAAGAACGATATGATTTAGAGCAGTCTGTTGTATTACCAAAAGAAGAGGAAGTAGAAATAGGGAAAGATTTTATTTTTGTAAAATCCGATAAACGACTTATAAAGATCAACTATAATGATATTATCTATATAGAGGGGTTAAAGGATTACGTAATTATTCGATTGGCGGATAGCCGTGTGATTACCTTACAAACAATGAAGAGTTTAGAAGAAAAACTTCCAAAATTAATTTTTAAACGGATACATCGCTCCTACATCATTGCAATAGATAAAATTAATGCTATTGTCGGTAATATGGTAGAAGTTACAGAGAAAAAAGAGCCAAAACATCTGCCTATTGGTAAAAATTATAGAGAAGAATTACTCGCAATTATTAATAAAAACAGACTTTGATACCTTCAAGTATAATTGAAGCAATAGAACCAACGTTAGGCGATAAAATTCTTAGTATTAGTCCTGTAGGTGGTGGAGATATTAACCTTTCTTATAAACTTATAACGAATAAGGATACTTTTTTTATAAAAATAAATAATGGCAATGCTTTTCCTTTGATGTTTGAAAAGGAAGCGAAAGGATTGTCATTGCTAGCAAAACCTTGCCTCATAAAAATTCCCAAAGTGGTCGCCTTTGGAAAAGCTGGGGGTTACATTTTTCTGATATTAGAATTTATCGAACATCAAGCAAACAAAAAAGATTTTTGGAAAATTTTTGGTCGTCAGCTTGCTCAGTTGCATTTACAAACCAATGAGCAATTTGGTTTGGATCACGATAATTATATTGGTTCGCTAGCACAATATAATAAATATAAAAATACATGGTCAGAATTCTATATTTCACAACGTTTACAACCACAAGTTAAATTAGCGATTCAGCATCGAAAATTCTCAACAAGTATTCTGCCTTTATTTGAAAAATTATACTATAAAATAGAGCGAATTTGCCCAGCAGAACCTCCCGCATTAACACATGGTGATTTATGGTCAGGCAATTATATGATAAATGAAAAAGGTACTCCAGTCTTGGTAGATCCTGCGGTTTCTTATGCTCATCGGGAGATGGATTTAGCAATGACTCGATTATTTGGTGGCTTTAATGATGATTTTTACAAAAGTTATCACGAAATTTACCCTGTTGAAAATGGATTAGAGAAAAGGCTTGATATTTATCAGTTATATTATCTACTTGTTCATGTCAATCTTTTCGGAGGAGGATATATACATTCTGTTCAATCCATTTTAAAAAGATTTTAACTTACGCACTTAACCATAATAAAAATGGAACCTTTTTTTACCAATGATGCAATTGTGCTAGGTATCTTACTTATCGTGCTTGCTTTTATCTTTGTGACTTCACATCTTGACAACAAGTTTTGGAAAACCTTTTACAAATTTTGCCCAGCCCTGTTATTATGTTACTTTATACCAGCTATGCTGAATTGGCCTTTTGGATTGATCTCAGGAAAAGAATCAAATTTATATTTTGTAGCATCTAGGTATTTATTACCTGCCAGTTTAATATTACTTTGTTTGAGCATTGACTTTAAGAGTCTTATCAATTTAGGCCCCAAAGCTATAATCATGTTTTTTGCAGCTACAATTGGAATTGTGATTGGTGGTCCTATTGCCTTATTGATTACAGCCAATATATTTCCGAACTTGATCGATTTGAATCCTGCTGAGTTATGGCGAGGGTTATCGACTGTTGCAGGAAGTTGGATTGGAGGAGGGGCAAATCAAGCGGCCATGAAGGAAATTTATGAAGTAGGAGATAACATTTTTGCTTCGATGTTAGTTGTAGATGTTGTGGTTGCCAATATTTGGATGGCATTCCTATTATATGGTGCGGGCATTTCTAAAGATATAGATAAAACACTAAAAGCGGATGCTTCAGCCATCGAAGCTTTAAAAAATAAAATTAAAGCTTATAGAGCAAAGGTGGAGCGCATACCGACCACTACGGCTATGTTTATACTAGGAGCGGTAGCCTTTGGTGGTGTAGCTTTATCTCATTGGGGGGCAGATGTGATTTCGCCATTTATGAAATCACATCAAGATGTATTAGATGCTTATAGGTTAAATTCGTTAGCTTCTCACTTTTTCTGGCTTATTGTTATCGCAACAACTTTTGGACTTGGAATATCCTTTTCAAGAGCTAGAGAATTAGAAGGCGTAGGAGCATCAAGATGGGGGGCTGTTTTTATTTATATTTTAGTAGCTACTATAGGTATGAAGATGAACCTCCGAGAGGTGTTTGATAATTTAGGACTGTTTGCTATTGGAATAATATGGATGCTAGTACATGTTATAATCTTATTAACAGTAGCTAAAATAATTAAAGCACCTTTCTTTTTTGTGGCAGTAGGAAGTCAAGCTAATATTGGGGGAGCGGCTTCTGCTCCAATTGTAGCTTCTGCTTTTGATACTTCCTTAGCACCTGTTGGAGCTTTGATGGCAGTACTTGGCTATGCACTAGGTACTTATGGCGCAATTATTTGTGCAATGATGATGAGAGCTGCTGTAGGAGGATAGCACAACGTAAAACCGCTGTATAAAAATGAATATCAACTCTATTAACCAATTTGTGGCAGATGTTTTTTATAACATTGCTGTTGTATTTCAAAATAAATTTATTCATATACTTCTATTGATTTTTGTCCTTTTCCCTTTTATTGCCTTATGTTTTTATACACATCCTCAATTGGATGATTTTGTATTTGCCCAACAATTTAAAAAGTATGGCTTCTGGGAGGCACAAGTAGGATGGTATAACCATTGGTCAGGACGCTATGCCTCTAATGCAATTTTAAGTATCTGTCCCATTTCGTTTGGTAAGATTGGATGGCATCCTATAATCTCATTCAGTATTATATTATTATATGGGCTAGGTTTTTATATTCTCTTTCGAGGATTTAGTTTTAGGGTGATTTCTTCAAAACAAACACTGTTTATTTCCTTGACTATCCTTGCTGTTTATTTATGTGGAATGCCATCTTTATCTACAGGAATTTACTGGGGAACGGCTGCTATTGTCTATCATCTTAGTTTTATCTTTATTCTATTGATGTTAGGATTAACCTTATTATACCAAACGAAAAAAAAAATGCCTGTACTATACTGTGTATTAATTATTCCATTATTAATAGTGACACAAGGTTGTAACGAAATTTCAGCTCTTTATGCGAGCTTTATTTTTTTTATAACCACATTGTATAAATTTTATAAACATCAAAAACTGAACTATCATTACTTTTTTTTATTTCTCTTCAGCCTCGTAGTTTTATCTTTTATTTTTACTAGCCCAGGAATAGAAATAAGGAAAGAAATTCACCATGGAAGTTTCAGTTTTGGTTATACCCTTTTTTATAGTTTTTCTCAGTCACTACAATATTTTGTGGAGTGGCTATTTAAACCAGGATTATGGTTTTTAGCATTTCTATATATTCCTATAGGTCAAAAAATTGCTTATAAATTAGCACCAAATAGCCTTTTTTATTTACATCCAGTAGTAGGGTTTTTAATTCATTACTTGATAGTAAGCAGTACATTTTTTATGATAATATATGGAACAGGGAGCGTAATGCCTTGGTCTTTAAATGTACCGTATTTTTTCTTTTTTATAGGAGTATTATTCAACATACAACTATTGATATGTTTTTTTTATAAGAAAAAACTTGAAATCAACTTTAAAGACCAAAGTATTATTGTGCTCATTTTAATAGCAACGTGTTTTTCTTATGAAAACTTTATTTTAGGGTATGAAGATTTGTTGAAAGGGAAAACCAAACAATATAAAGAAGCCTTAATAGAACGATATGATTATTTGAAATCTACCAAAGAAGAGATTTGTGAAGTCATGCCCATTACAAATCCTCCAATGACAATTCATTATATTGATTCAGCAGAAATGGACTTTATTAGTAAAAATTATGCTGCTTTTTTTAATAAAAAAGAAATACGCTTAAAAGAAAAAAAGAAGATTATTCGAAAACCTTCAAATTGGCCTTATTTTTAAAATAAGGAAAAAAATGACATTTCTTTTTTAAAACCCAAAAGGGAGTTATTTTCTGGTCTATCCTAAATTTAGAAAAATTGCAGTATTCTAAGCCTACAAAACTTCTTTTTTCTAAGTAAATATAAATATTCGTCACAGATGTAATCTTTCAGGCTACTACAAATCTATAACAAACTACTCAAAAGTGGTGTTTTTATTATCATACAAATAATATATCTTATATCTTTAAAATAAAAAAAATGCTTGTATATAACCTTGAAAAGTATAATATAATCAGGTGTTTTTTTGTGAATCACTTTTTTATTTTAAAAATCCATGGATAAAAACGTTTTTTTAAAGATAAATGCTCCGATTCTTTTTTTTGGCATTATTATTGTCAAAAAACAAGCTGTAAGTGTTTTTCTATGTCACAAATTGTAAATTTTAGTTTTTTTTAATTTTCGTACATTTTATGACATAAATTTTAATTAACTTAGCGTAACAAAGTAACTATCTTCAACATGAGAATTCAATTTAATCTTCACAAGTTTTTAGTTTTTACTTCTCTTATTCTTGGAGCATTATTTATTTATAATTCATCCTTCGCTCAAAAAAGAACTAATTTACAAACTAGACTTTCAATGTTGGCGAATGGTAAAAAAAGTACTTGCCAATGTCCTGAAAATGCTATTGTAATTAGTAAACAAACTTTAGGTTCAATAGATATAGCAGATGAGGGAATTCAAACGGGAGAGGCATATTGTTTAAAAAGTTTGAATTTAAAAATGGATGATTTAAAAATCAATGGTGGGAAGTTAATTCTTTTACCAGGTACATCATTGACAATTAAAAATAATGTTCAAATCAATGGTGGAGAGTTAGATATAAGAACTGGCGCAGCACTAACAACAAATGTCTTTCAAGCCTTATCAAGTGATGTTAAGTTAGCAGATAACAGCAATTTAAAAGTTGGTACATATAATGATTTTAATGGAAGAATTTTTGTGAATGATAATAGTACAATTGAAGTGGATCATCTTTTGAGATTAAATCAAACAAATACAATAGCTTTTAATAGTGATAGTGGACAAGCTGTATTTTCTGTATATGGAGAAATGAAAGGAAATGCAGTAGCTCAATTTATGGATACAGATATTAACATTCACTGGGAATATATCCCAACAGCTAAGACATTTACAACTCAATCTGAAGGTATAGCAAACGGACAATAAGCGTTAGTTAGAGAATAGAAGAAGATATTCATAAAAATGGGCAGCATCTCAAGATGTTGCCCATTTTTTAGCTTTCTAAAATACTTTGCTTGACCTGTTCGACAACATCATAATGTCTATTGGTTAGCTGGTCGTGCCATGCTAAACCCATTGATTTGAGGTCGTATTTTTTTATTAATGTTCCTATAGGTTCAAGTCGACCATTCTCTAATGTTGGGTATCCCAATACATAAAGTGACTCAGCCAATGCAACGGCCAATTCAATATCATGTGTACAGAAAATGACGGTATTCAATTCGTGGCTTTCATTGATTAATTTGAAGGCACTTTTTACGTTGTTAATATTTCCAACATCTAAGCCTGAAAATGGCTCATCCATAATAATATAGTTAGTATGGCTTAGTACTTGCTCTAAGATAGCAGTACGCTGACGTTGTCCTCCTGACAATTCATTAGGATATTGATCTTTGACAGTTTCTAAGCCCCAATCTCTAAGATGAACCATGATTTTATCATGTTTTTCTGATTTTTCTAATTTTTGCTTTCGCATAGCAAATTGTAGTGCTTGATAAACTGTTTTATGTCTGAATAAGGTATATTTTTGATCTACAAAACCTACATCTCCTTCACCTACTTCTTTCATTGGGGGGTATGCTTCTCCTTGATGCTTGTGCATATCGGGTAATAAAACTTTGCCTGTTTTAGGTTTTTCCAATCCCGATAGACAGCGAAAAAGTGTTGATTTTCCTCGTCCTGAACGCCCTACAAAAGCAATAGACTGCCCTTGTATTTTATTTGGGCGAGTAATATCTTTTTCATCAAAATTAATATTCTGAATAATTTTTTTACCATCGTAATCTACACTAAGATTTTCAACAGTTAAGATAGAATCAGAAGTTTCGTGATAAGTCATTGTCTTTAGAGTTTAGAGTAACGGAATAAGGTGCGTCTAGAAAAATCTAAAAACCAGTCAATTCCTAAGCCAACAAGTAGGATCACAATCTGTAAAGCTACGATACGACCATGGTTCATAAATTTATCACTATTTTTAATCAAGACACCCAGACCTCCTGCTGCTACCAAAATAGACTCGACCGTTACGAGCATCATCCATGTGATTGCGAGATTTTGTCGTAAGACTTCAATTACATAATCGAGTCTTCCTTTGATAACGACTTCCCATAAGACTTCCCATCGGCTACATTGGAGCGAACGAGCATGATCTAATTCCTGTTGGGGAATATCTTTGAAGACGCTCATAAGTGAAGTAATAAAATATAAACTCATAAAAACGACCAATACCCATATTTGCATTGTTCGAGCATCTCTTACAATCATTGCCAAGTAAAATGTAATTCCTGTTAAAGGTAAATAGCGCATTCTAGAAAGCATTTTTACGACAGGCTTAAATGCAGGTATTGGAGACAAATAGGCAAAAAATAAGGAGAAGACTATGGAAATTGTGGTGGCTTGTAAACACAGCCACAAAGAAGAAAATATATGTACAACAAGCCCTTCATTATATAAATCTTTGAATCCTTGCCAGACTAAAGCTGGAGGAGGAAAAAGTTTTTTTGCACCAGATGTACCAATGAACCAGAAGCTAATGAGTAGTACCAACCAGAAACCTGAAATTAGTGCAGCATGACGCCGACTAATTTTTTCAAATGGTCGAAACCACGATTTTATATTCATCGAATAAAGATTTAGAATGGATTGGAAAGGAAATTTCTAGACAAAAGGTTTATCTGAAAGGCATTTAAACATTTATCAAACACCTTTCAAATAAAATCATTTGTCTTATTTCAATAAGGTTACAACCACCCTACGGTTTTTGGCTCTACCCGAAGACGTACTATTACTTGCAGTAGGTTCATCTTGTCCTTTCCCTTCGACCTTCTGGAAGCGACTATTCGGAATACCTTTTCGCATTAAGTATGTTTTTACGGCTTCTGCACGAGATTGGGACAAGACAAAGTTTTTCTCTCTATTCCCTACATTATCTGTATGTCCAACCATTTCTAATTTAGCGTCTTCTGCTTGTATTAAGAGATTGAATATTTGTTCCAAAACATCTTTTGCATCGGGCTGTAATGAGGCTCTACCACTGCTAAAATTGATTTGCCATTCTCCAGATGCCAATACTGTTTTTGCTTTTTGAGTATAATCTACTGTATAGGCTTTACCAGCATCAATATCTTTAATTCTTTTAATGAAGTCCAAATTAACGGCTTCAGAATAAGGTACAATTCGTTTGACATTTTGGTTAAATCCAGCAGGATTCAGTTCTCTTAAATAATAAGATACTTGGTCATATACTGCTTTATAACGATTTACACCATCCGTAATACCATAATATTGATTGGCATCCGCTAAATTGAAAACTCTAGACCCCCCCATATTATAGGAAATACCAGATTTTTCTCCTTTTTGTCCCTTAAACATACCATACCAATAATCAGCGTCTTCCATCTCATAGGTTTTGGTAACACACTCGGCAGCCCTGCGCCTCCAGCTATCATATTGCTTTATTTGATTAGAAGCTGTATAAGCAGATTTTAAGATGTTGCTGACAATATCGGGGTGTTTTACAGCCCATTCTTTTACAGCAATTACAGTTGTTGCCATCTGATTATTGAATTCTTTGGTAGAAACAATATCCGTAAACCCATTTAAGGCATCAAAGACCATTTTGTCACCAGGTGTCCAAGTTGCGCAACCATCAATTTTCTTATTAATTGTTTTTCCTGTTAGTTTATTGTTTTTTATTTCTTTTAAAGGAATTGCCCATCCTTCTTTTTGAGACTTAATTAGCTCTTTTGCAGATTCAATATAATCGTCATTTGCAGAAGGATAAAAATTTACTGCATCGGGGTCGTAAGTGGCTGGATCAGGATTGACTTTGACACCATTTGCAAAAGCGTAATTTACAGAAGTTACCCAATCACCATCACCGATTACAGTTGAGATTAAAGAACCTTTAATTGTCTGAGGATCTAGTTTCCATTTTGGAGGACCTATTAGCTTATCTTCTCCATATGAAAGTCCTACAGAACCAACGACTTGAAGATGGTATTTGCCTTTTCCATATTTGTCATCTAATGCTTGTTGTACAGAACTAATATAATAAGGAGCGCCATCTCCCATCATCATTATCGCAAATACGCCTTGATTTGGATATTCTTGTCCATTGTCAAAATCCTCTACAAACTTCAATTGTAAATTGCGTAATTCAGATAACCAGTCTTGGCGGATAATTTCAAGGTTAACCCCATTTGCTTCCATCATTGAACCTTTAGTAGTGAATGGACCTCCATTAGATGCAATGATACCTGATTGAGCATTCCAAGCGTAAGCAGCCATTCGAACAAGAGGCTTATCGGCGACCAAACTAGAACGGTTTTTCCCAGGAAGGGCTATTTCTGAGGCATTGGTAACATTATTAACATCGCCATCTGTAACTTCAATACCATCTAGTTGTTTTGATTCCTCCACTTTTAAGCCAGGAGAGAGCCAATAAATCAATGCTGCAATAATACCTACAATAAAAGCAACGATTAAAAATTTGGATAAAACAGTCAATCTTGACCAATTCATGATTTGATAATTTGAATGTTAAAAAATAGAATGATTCTTTTAGAAGGTATAAGATTTTAGTAGCTTTTTAAATGCAAGATCTAAAAATACAATAATACATAGATTTATAAAATCTATTTGATTTTTTTTACAAAAACAAGGACAAAATCGTCTAAAAGTACTATCCTTACTAGGATTAGCGATTTTAGTACTGTTCTTTATTACTTGGGAAGTCTTGACTTTTGACATCGCTAATATAAGTCTCAACAGCTCCTTTGATTTCTTCAAAGAGTTCTAAATAACGTCTCAAAAACCGAGGTTGGAAGTCTTTCGTGATACCAAGTAAATCATGCGTAACTAAGACTTGACCATCTGTAAATTTTCCCGCACCAATTCCTATTATGGGTATCTTTACAGTTTCAGCCACTTGTTTAGCAAGTTGTGCAGGAATCTTCTCTAACACAATTCCAAAACAACCAATTTTTTCTAGGAACTTAGCATCTTTAATTAATTTTTCTGCTTCTGCTTCTTCTTTAGCTCTTACAGTGTATGTTCCAAATTTGTATATTGATTGAGGGGTTAAACCTAGATGCCCCATTACGGGAACGCCTGCGGATAAAATTCTTTTAATAGAGTCTTTAATTTCTTCACCACCTTCTAGCTTAACAGAATGTGCTCCTGATTCTTTCATAATCCGAATGGCAGATGATAAAGCCTTTCTAGAATTTCCTTGATATGAACCAAAAGGTAGATCAACAACGACTAATGCACGTTTGACAGCTCGTATCACAGAGCTTGCATGATAAATCATTTGATCGAGGGTTATGGGGAGTGTTGTTTCATGTCCTGCCATTACATTTGATGCAGAATCTCCTACTAGTAGAATATCTACTCCCGCAGCGTCTAGGATTCTTGCCATAGAATAATCATAAGCAGTTAGCATAGAAATTTTTTCGTTTCTGGCTTTCATTGCTTGTAAAACGTGGGTGGTAACCCGCTTCACTTCTTTGTACGTTGACATAGATTAATAATTTATAAATAAGCTAATTTTTCTTAAAACAATATGAAAATAGAAAGGAATTACTTATAAAATTTGGATTAGAATAAAATATATTAAGAGCTTGTTTAAGATGACTTTTAACCTAAAGTATTAAATTTAAAGATGTTCTAAGTTACTTTAACTTTAGCAACTATTTTATTTAATAACTTAGGAAAGAACCTTTTGATATATACCCCAAAACGTTCTTTACCGCCAATATAGACCTCATTTTTTTCTTTTCGAATTGCATGAAGTGCTTTTTTAGAAAATTTTTCAGGCGACATTCCATTTGCTTGAGCATCGTCTAATGTATTTTGAGCCGAGCCATCCCCAACTAAAGCATTATAAGAAATATTAGTATGAATATAACCAGGGCAAATCATGGTGACTTTAATATTATCGTTGAGGGTTTCTGCTCTTAATGAATCAAAAAAACCATGTAATGCATGTTTAGAAGCAGCATAACTTGAACGGAGTGGAGTGCCAAATTTTCCAACTAAACTAGAGATTACTACAATTTGTCCTAATTTATGCATTAACATACTAGGTAATACTTCCTTTGTTAAAGCTATTGTCCCTAGGTAGTTTATATCCATAATTCGCTTGTCAACTTCTATGCCTGTATTCTTTACCAATGAACGTTGTGAAATGCCACCATTATTAATTAAAATGTCGATTTTAGGAAAACGTTCTAATACATTTTGAGCAGCAATTTTTACAGAATGTAAATCTTCTAAATCAAGCGGTTCTACATGAACAGCCTGAGCTGAGGGTAAGCACTTTTTTTGTACACCAACTAATTTAGTTCTACTTCTAGAAGAAAGAATTAGTTTAGCTCCTTCTTTACTAAAAGCATAGGCTAGTGCTTCTCCTAAGCCAGAAGATGCTCCTGTTATCCAAATGGTTTTTCCTTTAAAATACATTTTTAATATTTTTGCAACTATTTGAGTAATTTCACGTCAAATAAAAGTGATCCTAAAACCTAATGATTTTGTCAATCCAAAAATAAAGGTAATAAAACTATTCAATCAATTTATATTTGTATTTTAGAAACTATTTGAAAGATGAAATTGATTGAAGCATAAATATTATGAGTATTTCTACAGTTATCATTCTTCTTCTTATGTTTATATTGTTTTATTCGTTTTTTTTATTAAAAAAGAAAAATGAACTACTTGTAATTGCCCAAAGAGAGTTGGATACAGTAGAAAAAAAGTTCTATAATGTTGTTGCCAATTCTTCAGACGTTATTTTTATTTTAGATGATAAGGGGAAAGTTCACTATCAAAATCAGCTCGCTCAAAAAACGTTTACGGAATCTTATATTGATAAAATACTTTGGGAGCAATTAAATATCGAACCCTTAAAATATTTAAGCACTTCTGAAAAAATGGTAGATGTAGTTTTAACTATCAATAATCAAGAAAAACATTTCAATCTATTTAAACGTCCTACTTGGTATGATAATAAAGATTTATGGATGTATAACTTTCGGGATATTACAGAGCGGAATTTAGTGGAACAGGAATTGAGAAAATCAAAAACTGAACTAGAGGAAAGAATAGAACGACGAACACAGGCACTAAGCCAAGAGGTAAAACAACGAAAAATAATCGAAGACCGTCTAGTTGCAAGAGCTAAAGATTTATATCGTTCTAATGCTGATTTAGAAAGTTTCGCATATATTGCTTCACATGACTTAAAAGAACCTTTACGTACGGTTACAAGTTATGTGCAACTTCTAGAACGAAAATATAGGGAACAGTTAGACGATCAAGCAAAAGAACTTATAGATTTTGCAGTAGATGGTACTAAAAGGATGCAAAGTCTAATAAATGATCTGTTGGAGTATTCTAGAATTGGGACTCATGCTGGGAAATTTGAACCTGTCAACTTGAATGATACCCTTTTTCTTATTGTTAATAGTTTAACTACTCAAATAGAAGAGAATAATGTAGCTTTAGAAATATCACCTCTACCGACTATAAAAGCTGATAAATCTCAAATGAAACAAGTGTTTCAGAATTTCATTGGGAATGCAATAAAATTTAAACACCCTGAGAGAGAACCTCAAATTAAGATTCTGTATAAAGATTTGGGAGACTACTGGCGTTTTGGAATAAAAGACAATGGTATTGGTATAAATGAAGAATATAAAGAGAAAGTCTTCCAGCTTTTTCAACGTTTAAATAGGAGAGACCAATATAAAGGAACAGGCGTTGGTTTAGCTATTTGCAAAAGAATTATTGAGCGGCATGGAGGTGAAGTTTGGCTCGAGTCAAAAGAAGGGGAAGGCACTACTTTTTATTTTACCATCCGCAAAAGTATCATTTCTTTTGATGATAAAACGGCCTAATCCTAACGAATTAATTTTTCTTGCCTAAAAAAATCAGTCTAACATTTTTTTAATCTAAGTTGACTTTTTATTATTTTTTGTCAATAATGGGTGAAGAAATACGTCATTTTTATTGATAATAATAAAAGGATATTCAGTAGTATTCTGTTTTAAATCAGTTGTTTAAGTATTTGAATTAAATAACACTTTGTTGATTTTTTTTTTCTTCTGTACTTTATAGGTTTGAAGATAGAAGACAATTTTGTACTAAGTGATTTAAATCAAAAAATTAATAACAGATTCTAAAACTATTAAAAATGAATACTAAAAATTATCTTCTATTTCTTATCTCAATAGTTGCTTTTAATGTTAATCTTTTAGCACAATGGGACTCAAAATCTAATCCTATTTACACAGAAAATGCAAAAGTAGGAATTGGACTCTCTAGTCCTACTGCATCATTACATATAAATAATGACGATACAAATAGCGCACTTACCATCAACCATGATAATACTACAAAAATAGGCGTTAATTTTTCTACGCTTGGATATGGACTTTTAATTAGTAGTACAAGAGCTTCTAATAGAGTTGACCCTTATCTTTTTAGTACTAGAGATGCTGCTGGAAATACACTTTTCCAAGTAAGAAAAAGTGGGAAAATAGGTATAGGAACTACAGCACCAAAAGAGACACTTCAAATAGGGAATCAGTTTACATTTCATGATGGAGGAGAAAAAAATATTGCGAATAATTCTTATTATGATACGGAGGATAAAACTTCAAAAAGACTTGTACAGGGAAATAGTTCCAAAGTGGCTTTAGCTGAAAATGGCGATGTATATTTTGCACATAGTAATTCAGATGCTGGAAATACTGCTATTACTTGGACAAAATCACTCTATTTAAAAAGCAATGGAAATGTTGGTATTGGTCAGTATGATTTTAATAAAGCAGATTTTAATGATGATTATAAGCTTACAGTTGCTGGTAAAGCACGTGTTGAGGAACTAAACGTTAGAGGGATTCAGTGGTGGGATGCTGTTTTTAAAGATGATTATCAACTAATGGATATAGAAGAGAAAGAATCTTTTACAACTAAAAATTATCACTTACCATCTATCCCATCAGAAGAGGCAATTGATGAAAACGGAGTGAACCTTGCCAATACACTTGCAAGTGCCGTTAAAGAACTCGAAGAGGCTTACCTCTATATTTTTGAATTGAAAAAACAATTAGAACAGCAAAAAGCAGAAATTGAAATGATTAAAGCAGAATTACAAAAAAAGTAGTTCTTCACTAACCTCACTCAACTATATTTCTAATTCGATTTTAAATTTAAAAATAATAAAATGAATCTCGATAGCATATTATGTATTGAAGTGAAGAAAAAGCATCTTCGTTTCAAGTTAAAAGTCTTTATGACAATATTATTGTATTCAATAATTAGTCAAAGTATTATAGCACAAGTAAGTATTGTGAGTACCTCTCCTCCGACTGCTGCTGGAATTTGTAATGGTGAAATTATTATGGAAGAAACTGGAGGGAGTCTAGGACCATATTCTTATGAATGGATTCATCCAATAATAGATTGTAATAGTTTATTTGATCTATATCCAAACGGGAATATCCCTGCAGAAGTACAATATTTTTGTAATCAACAAAATAATCTCAGTTTAAATAATTTATGTGATGAAGGAACATACATACTAAATATTACAGATAACTATGGTTGTACGGATCAGCTTTTTGTTAACTTGGGGAATTGTAATGAAATAGGACTAGATATTTCGGGAGTATCAAATGTTTGTCCTAAAGAAATCTATGGTTATAAGTTATTTGATCCAAATGATGTCGCAGCAGAACTTTCTGGTAATATCATGTGGGAAGTATTTGGAAATACAGATTTTGTAAGCCAAGTAGGTTCAGAATTAATTGTGCAGTGGTCTGATGGTGGATTTAGTAGTACCATAAAAGCAGAATATAGCCTCAATGGCTGTATCTATAATTTTGAAAAAGTTGTGAGTGTAAAAACGAAATTGGACTGTTCTGTTGAAAATGGAGGCGGAACAAAAGGAGATAATACAGATGATAAAAGTTATACGTCATTTAGTGAAAATTGCTCAGGACCGCTTCAACATTTTGTCTCAAATCATACTCTTTCAACTACTGTTAAAACCGTTCCTGTAGTTTTTCATATGGTTTATGATGATAATATAAACTATATTAATGATTTTGATGCAAAAGTTACAGAGATCATAGAGAAGGTAAATTTAATATATGCTAACCAAACACCAGGACGCAATACCTATATACAATTTGCATTAGCTCAAGTATCTCCAGAAGGAGATTGTAATAAAAATGGTGCAAATGAAATTGAAAATATCTTTGCGAGTAGACAATTTACGGATGAGCAATTGATGTTGCAGCAATTTGATAATTTAGCTGTATCTAATTTTTGGAAAGGATGTATTAATGTTTTTTATACACCTGGAAGTAAATCTTTTGGAAATCCATCTTTAGGTAGGGTATTTCTAAATGCAGAGAGTGATGATTTTGAATCAGAAAAAGTGGTCGCAAGATTACTAGGAGAATCACTTGGACTTAGAATAACTAGGGCAGGTGGATGTGAATCTAATGATCGGGGTATTAATTGTCTAATATCAGGGGATTATATTTGTGATACAGCTCCTTATGATGCTTGTGAAGCGACTTCGGGTGGTTGTCATACTCCTTCTACTCCAGGAGGTGTTACTTGCCAATCCTATCAATATTGTGGTGGTACTTCAGAAGAAGTCAATAATGCAATACAAAGCATTATGAATGATGGTGTGGTGGGGTGTCAATCTTACTTTACCCCAGGACAAATTATCCGTTTAAATGCTTTATTAGAGAATAAAATTTGTGAGCATATCGATAATGCACAAGTTCAACAAGCATGGGGATTTGGACCTTACTATTATGATTTTTCTTACCTAACATCTATTCAAAACCTTTATGAAAGAGGAGTAATCGGTAAAACAGCTCAAGAACCAATAGAAGAAGAGGTGATGCTTCGAGATTATACCGAAGTGAAGTCAGATTGTGATCGTTATTTTGGTGAAAGTGGAGGTACACTAGCTGTCGGGGATGAAGCCTGTATTAATATTAAAAGTGGTACACTTTACAGTGTAGAAAGTGTCATGGAGAAAGTTGTTAAATCGAAGTCTAATTATAAAGAAGCTAATGATGAATTAATAGTCGGGGGAGATTTTGAACATACATTATTTCCTAATCCATTTAAAGTTCAATCAACACTTCAATTTAACTTACCACAAGAAGGTAATGTTAACATTAAATTATATGACCTATCGGGACACCTAATCAATAATTTAGTGAACAATAAACATATGAGTAAAGGCAAACATGAAATCTCTATACTCGGTAAAGATCTAACTCCAGGTTACTATTTATATAATATATCTATAGAAAACTATGAGGGAACAGGAAAATTAATTGTGATTGAATAATCAAATTAAATAACAAAATTTAGGATATAAACAGACAAAAGACATTGAATCATATTAAGAAATACACTTCTTAGTATCAGTATTCCTATGTCTTTTGCGGATGCTATCCATATATTTTTCAGAATATTTTAAATTAAAATAATGGAACATATAATATATAAAAGAATAAAAATCTGGGGCTTAGTGCTATTTATGATTACACCTTTACTAAGCTTTGCCCAAGATGAAATTCCTGCTAGTGATTTTCAAGGAGTGACAGATAACATTATGTCACCAATTACTAGTACGGGAAATTATGATGTAAATCATACTTCAGGAGGTGTGAGTCTAGGTATTCCTTTATTTAATGTCAAAGGTGATCATTTATCTCATCCAGTAAGTCTATCGTATCAAAGCACAGGCTTTAAGGTTGATGAAGAAGCATCAAGAGTGGGACTTGGATGGACTTTAAATGCGGGAGGTCATATTACAAGAACAGCGAAAAGCGTTCCAGATGAGGCGATTTCTTTTACAAAAAAACAGGCTATACCAGGAACAGGTGGAGAAGGAGGTGATCCCGCAGAAGTAGATGTTTTTTCTTTAGGAAGACTCTTCTTTAGTGAAGTAAATGATAATTATCAAATAAATGATGATTTTGCGACTTCTGAGGAACAAGGTGTAAAGGTTGGCTTTTATGATAATATGCCAGATGATTTTTTCATCTCTTGTCCAGGTATTTCAGGACGATTTGTGTTTAAAGATTATCAAACAATAATGACGATTCCGCACAATCCTGATATTCTATCAATCGTACCATCATTCTCAGATATTCCTATGCCGAATCCTAATGATATTTTTCAAAATCCTGAAGCAGGACGTGAAATTATCAGTTTTGTAATTACGACAAATAAAGGGCTTCAATATACTTTCGATGTTACAGAATCTTCACGTTCTTCGATAATGAGCCCACATATGAGTTTGTCGCTTCCAAGTATTAATAAATGGTATTTATCAGAAATTAAAAATGTAGCAACAGATGAGGTTATAGATTTTAATTATACCACTTTAACAGAACCGATTACGCATACCTTTAGATCTAGAGATATAGATTCTCCTGATGGCAGTGGAGTTTGGTGTAGTTTTAATAAAAATAATGCTGCTACAGCTGTACCATCTAATACTATTATTGATGCCAAGATACTTACGGGTATTAGTGCTACGCATGGAACATTAAACCTAAACCTTACGTCTAATACTAGATATGATTTAATTAATGATACCTATTATGATAATCTAAGTTATAATGGAACAGTTATAAAACTTATTACATCGTATTTCGAAACACCTGACGATAATTCTAGCACAGGTAGACGTCTAAGACTTGATGAGATTAAAAGTGAGATAGGTGGTCAATCTTTATCTTTGCATGATTTCGATTATTATGATGATATTGCCCCACCAACAAAACGTTCCCAAAGTACGGACTTATGGGGGTATTTTAGAGGTGAAGTAGTGAACACAGCTAAATACATTCCTCTACTGCGTATAGGTCATTCTGATAATACGGTTATTCCGTTACGGCCTAATTTTTTTGCAGGACAATTTTTGACTGTTTTTAATTCAAATGTTAATCATGATGGAAATAATACATTTTGGCAAGGAGTAGATAGAACAAGTAATTTACAAGCGACCCAGTCCTGTGTCTTAAAGTCTGTAGAAAACTTATATGGAGGTCAGACAGAGTTTGAATATGAACTAAATCAATTTCAAGTTGTAGGACAAGAATCTTTGGGGACTTTTACTGGAGGGGGGCTTAGAGTTGCTTCTAAAAAAATCACTTCTGGAGATAAGATCAATAAAACCAAATATACTTATGAAGAATCTTCTGTAGATTCAACTTCTGGATATATTGATAACTTCCCTCAGTTCTTCTATACCGTAGAACCTAGTAGTCTTAATAGTGACCTTAATTCCGCTTCAGGCGTTATACACCATAGTTTTCATTATAGTTCACAACCTATCAATGATCCAAGGGAGTATACTATATCATACAGTAAAGTTACGGAACATTATGATTGGCGAAATGGTTGGACCGAAGAATCTGGAAGTCCGTATAAAGGCAAATCGGTCTTTATATACACAAGTTCTAAAGACGTAAACTATAGAGATATTAATGCTACAACTTCTGTTGATAGACCTTCCTATTTTTTAGATGATGATGGTTGTGTTAGTAATTCAACAGGACTTGAGAGCTATTTTGATGGAAATCAATTATGGGGTAAGAGTAGAAGAGGACATCGTAGAGGACTTTTAAAAGAAAGGCATGATTATAGTGCTTTGGCTCCCTATCCTATTGTAAAATCTACTGTAAACGATTATGACTTTGAGTCTATTGATGCAATTCCTTTAAGTAGTTTTAAAACAGTAAGAGGGACTTATGTACCTGAACATCTTCGGTATGATCCTGTTGATAATCCTGATGGAGTAGTTGCTCGGCCACTTTATGAAAGAGTTGTTTATGATTTTGAACTAAGATCTGAAAGAGTCTTATTGAAAGAGAGTAGTGTAACAATGGATGGAATTGAAACAGTTTCAGTAAATAACTATATTGATTATGCCGAAGGCGAACCGAATACTTCTAGTCCTAAAAGTACAACGACTTATCGAGTTGGAGGTACTCATAAACTACAAACTACATATACATTCCCATTTGAGTTGCCAGCTTCTGATGCTACAGGTCAATTATTAATGAGTGAAAATATTTATGGTTCACCTATAAAATCTGAAATGTATTTAGGTTCTATACTAAGTAGTGAATCAGAAGTTACAAATGGAACATTAATAGATGGAGCGATGACAACTTATCAATTGAATAATGGAAAAATTGTTCCAGAAGAGTTTTATACGGTAAAGCAAGGTAATTTTGTCTTAGCAAGTAAAGCAGTTGGTTATCACGCTAACTCAGGGAAAATAACGAATATTCATCAAATTAAATCTAATGGTATCTCTCTAGGGGTAGAAAAAGTATTTGCCTATCAATATGGAGAAATTTCTTCTACAACATATGGACAATTAACGCAACAATTAAACTATAATAATCTACAATTGCCAGAATCGCATATAGATGAAAATGGATTAAAAACGGAATACTTATACGATGAATTAAAACGAATAGAAAGTGTAACATCAGGTATACCTGAATCGAGTACAGAAGGGCTTTCAACAACAAGCTACTCTTATGACTATCTACAAAAGGGCGATACTGAAAATAGTATTACAGAAACTACAACATTTATTGATGGGACAACAACTCAAACCGTCAGAAAAGTACTAGATGACTGGGGAAGAGTACTGTCTGTTATAGGGATAGGACATTTAAGTAGTGGAGGAGATGCTATTTTTGAAAATTATGAATATGATAGGTTTGGACAAGTCTCGAATAAGACAATGCTTGGACAAGGTACCCAATCCTATGCCTATGAAAGGTCACCACTTAGTCGATTATTAACCACTACTTTTGAGCCAGTAGGAACAAGTACAAATGAGTATGCTCATGAGGTGTATACATTGGATGGGAAAACCTTGAAGCTTTCTAAAACAATTACCATAGACCCTAATAAGGATACAACGGAAATTTTATCGGATATATTAGATAATACGATAGTCCTTAGAAAGTATAATGACGATGGCGATCCTGTAGAAACCATTCATAGATACGATGAATACAATCGTCTCGTTTCGGTTACCTTAGCCAATCAAGATGAGTATTCTTATGTGTATAATAATCGAAATTTGATTATAAGAAAAACCGAACCAGGTAATGTTATTACAGAATACTTCTATGATGATTTAGATCGATTGATGGCGACCAAAGATGGGAATGGTAACATTGTAGGAATAAATTACGATAATAATGATCGAATATTAGAAACAGGGTTTCTAAGTTCTATGCCAACAGATCCTAGTTTATATCCGCAAACATTTACACAAATATTAACAGTAAATACTTATGTACCCAATAAGGCTGTATCGGATTATACGGAGGCATTACTAATGACTGAAGGCAATACAACAGACTTTGTGAGAACGGATTATCAATATGACGATTATTTTAGAATAGAGTCTTCTTCAATCAATCGTCCTGATTTAGGAGGCAATGGATTAGTAAGTTATGATTATGATTATAATGCTGCTAATTTAATTCGGTATACTACATATACAACCCAGTATGGCACATTTAATCAAAGTTATGTATACGATGATGGTTTGCGTCCAGAAGAGACTTGGCTGAATGGTAAACAAGTTAGCAAACTATTTTATAATGAATACGATCAATTAAGGCAAAAATCACTAGGAAAAACAGCTGATTCGTGGCTTCAGAATCTTAATTATACCTATGATGTCGCAGGACGCTTAAAAACTATCAATGAAAATGCATTAACTGACTATAGTTGTGATGAGTTGGGGGGATTGTGTAATTATGAATTTTTAACTCCTTTGACAGGTACATCTGAATTTTTCGTAAGGGATATAGAGACAAATACCCAAGCTATCAATTTACCCAATTATCCATATTCTTCTACGGATTTGGATTTACTGATTACAGATTTAGAAGATTGGTTGAGTCTAAAAGGCTTTGCATTTGAAGAGATTTCTATAGAAGCAAAACAAACAGCGACAGGGCAACTATTTGAATTTAACATAAAAGGCTCAACGTGTGATTTTAAAAGTCTAAGAGTGGGAGATGGTAGTATATATGTTGGTTTTCCAATACAACGGAAAGATTGTTGTATGCCAAATAACAATCTGCAAGATCCTAAAGATTTATTTGCAATGAACTTTAATTATAGTGGAACGAACATTGAAAATATGACTTGGAAAGTCATGTGTCAAAATCAGCAAAGATATGACTTTACGTATTCTACTTTGAATTTTCTAAAAACAGCAGACTATAAGGAAATTAATAGTCAAAATAACGAAGAAGGAATCGGCAGATATAGCATGAGTGCAACTTATGATAATATTGGAAATATTACGACCTTATCGAGAAATGGAGTGACAAGTGAATCACAAAATGGGGCATTTTCTTACGGAAAAATTGATGATTTAGTCTATACTTACAATAGTGGAACAAATCGATTGGATAAAGTACAGGAATCCGATCCTCAAGCCTTTGGAAGGCGTAAAGGATTCAAACCTTTTGCTAGTAATTTTAAGTATGATGATAATGGAAATATTGATGAGGATTCAGGCAAAGGACTTACGATTGACTATAATTATTTAAACCTACCGAAGTATATCCAAGTGACACCAAGTTTTAATAACGGAAACACTTCAGGTAATATTACAATAACTTATGATGCCGCAGGGACGAAACACCGTAAGGTTGTAAGGGATGGAAGTGGTAATATTTTAATTCAAAAAGATTATTTGCCACAATTAGAATTGGAAAATAATACTTTAGAAGCAGCCTATTTTGAAGATGTTCGATTGACACCTAATGAAGCAACAGGAGGATATAAATACGAGTATAAAATCAATGATCATTTAGGAAACACTAGAGTGAGCTTCGCAGATTTAAATGGTGATCAAGTTATTTCAAAGCAAGAGATCCTACAACAAAATCATTACTATCCTTTTGGAATGAACATGGAAGGTAGTTGGGATAATGTTCACCCCATTACAGCCGAAAATGCTTATCAATACAATGGGAATGAATTGAATCAAGATTTAGGGATAAATCTAAGTGACTTTAATGCGAGATGGTATGATGCAACGCTTGGTCGATTTATAAGTGTAGATCCACTAGCAGAACAGGATATTCAAATCGATAAATCTGCTTATGCCTTCGCTTGGAATGATCCAATTTTATTAAGTGATAAAACGGGATTATCACCTAATTCTAATGATGACGATGATGAATACACAGATATTTTCGAACTTAAGATTTATGGTGTAAATAGTGATGGAAAAGAAGAATATATTGGAAGCTATATGGTTGAGGTAGGTGTAGTATGTATTGATCATTGTTTACAGGCTGATGATGAGTCAAAGGGATCTGGATTTTCTGGTGAAGGTTTAACTATAAAGGGGGATTATGAGGTAGGAGAATATAAAGATGGAGAACAAGAAGTCAAAATTAATG
Source organism: Saprospiraceae bacterium (assembly GCA_020630435.1). Classification (GTDB taxonomy): domain Bacteria; phylum Bacteroidota; class Bacteroidia; order Chitinophagales; family Saprospiraceae; genus JAHDBJ01. Next base: position 8,116 of record JAHDBJ010000026.1, on the reverse strand, counting down.
TAGTAATTACAACAAATGAAATTGAAACTACAACAAAGGATTCAGAGAATAGTGAAAAAAATGGTGGTGGGAGTTTTGGTGTTAAAGGAGGGCCTATCGATGCATCGGTAGACGTAGGTGGGAAAAAAGGAAGTGCAACGGAAGTGGTTACTCAACGAAGTTCTGAAGGTGTTCTTGTAAATGCTGAGTTTTCTATTAAAATTGATGCTAATAGAAATAGTGTGACACTACCAGCAAGTACTCAATATAAAGCAGATAATATTGGAAAAGTTTTATCTACGGCATCAGGACTTAAAGAAAAATATTCTTCTATAAAAGCAGAAGTTAAATTTCCCTAATTTAATGATAAATAGTCCATATAGTATTAAATGATACAAAAGTCATAGTGTATCAGATATTTTGGCCCGTTCTACTATAAGTAGTTCGGGCTTTTTTAATTAATCTGTTAGAGGCTGTGATAGATGTACTTCTGAATATAAAATACAATCTTGAAAGAATGATTAGAGATTAAAAAATGAATTCGTTAAAACTCTATTGAGAAGTGCATTTTTATATTAACTCCATTAAGTGTTTAAATACTTTTTAATATATATTTATTTTATTTGTTTATTACTTTGTAACATTTTAATTTTTTTTTAAAAATGTTAAACTAGTATTAATCTAGTATTTTGTATAAAATTGAATTTTATAAACGTTCTAGAAAGAATATTATAGTGCGTAAAGGTGAAATTAATCTCTTTGTGATGTCAAGTTTTAGTAATGACATATATTTACGAAATAAATATTTTGATATTTAAAAGTTGTTTTGATTAATTTTAATACTTTTTTAGTTTAAAAAATTGATTAATATTACTTTATGTATTTAATTAAGTGTTATTTTTTATGGAATATAAGGCTTTTTGTACTTTGATCCGTGCTTTGTTTAGTGCAACTTTGTATTATCAATAGAGAATGAATATTACTCTAATAATGGATTAATATTTTCTATCTATTTCCTAGTATCTAACTGCGCATATTCGAGATTGGATATTACCTAATTTTTTTAAAAAATAATATCGTGAAAAAGTCAATTTTATTTAGTTTATTAATTTTATTTTTTATTTCTTGTTCAAAAGATAACAAATTTATTTCAGAAGTAGAAGACCTCCATTCTACCCAAGTCCAAACAGGAGAACTTGATGTCTTCCAACCCGCAAGTTTTTGGAATCGAACAACTATTGATAAAGAATTAAAAAAGACATTGGATCAAGGAGAACTTATCTCATGGGATAAATACTCTTCTAGTATGATTTATCAAGCAGCGATGCTTAGTAATAAAACCATAGCTGTTGGTTACCAACCAGCAAATCATAAAAAGCTGAGCAGTAATATGCACTTGATAGATATCAATGATTCAACATGGAGTAATGCCTTACAAAAAGTTTATGATACTGCTTTAGAAAAAGAAAGAATAACAAGGGGACGACGATTATCACAAAGAGATATAATCAAGTTAGCTCCTAATAAATTGCCCTACGTTATTTTAAACATCAGCAATGAAGCAACGATTAATGCGCTTCGGTTATTACCAGAAGTTAGGTATGTTGAACCTTTAGATTATGAATTAGAAGAAGATGTACAAAGAACAAGCTCTGGTTCAATTAGTTTGTCTAGTTTTGGCTGTGGAGATGAAACCGAACCACATTATGCAGATTTAGAGAATTTAGGGAATGATATTGTTCCTTGGACATATGATGTAAATCAAATTGATCTTGCATGGAGTCTTTTATCATCATATAATATACCTAAAGGAGGCGGTATCACAACAGCTGTTATTGATTCAGGTGTATCCGACTTCCAAGATTTATTAGGTTCGGATTTTTCTGATTCAGGTTCATGTTCTGGTTCATCAGTAAGTCGTACTATCGATGCATACTGTACACTTACAGATGATGAGGGTAATCTTGAAGGAACGCATGATCAATGTGGACATGGAACAAGAATGGCAGGAGTAATTGGTGCTCCTAGTAGATGTCAAGGAAGTCTTAGAGGTGTAGCTTACGAATGTAATATCGATTCGTATCGTTCTGTAAATGATGTGTATATATTAGGCTTTCAAGAAAAGGTTGGAGTAGCGGCTGCTCTTCTAGCACTAGGAGATGATAATGATGCAAGAATAATAAGTATGTCTATAGGTACAAAGATGAATGTTAATGTTATTAGAGATGCAATTATTTATGCGACTAACCGTGGAAAGCTAATCTTTTGTGCCGCAGGTACGTCTTCAGGGGTTTCTAATTTTACAGGAGTAGTTTTTCCTGCTAGGTTACCTCAAACAATAGCTGTTACAGGTATTAAAGAAAGTGCGGATGGGTATTATAATTCTACGGATGATTTTGAAGAATGCCATAATTGTCATAAAGGTTCTAGAGTTGATTTTGTAGTTGTTATGCAGAGAGACTTTAATAATGCTAGAACTTCAGCAAGTTTAACTCGAGGGATTGACTTTTCTGATGATACTCCTGTATCAACGAATGGCTCATCCGTAGCTACAGCTACTATGGCAGGCATTGCTACCTTAGTTTGGGGAGCAGATCCTAATCTTACACGCATCCAAGTTTTGAATATTTTGAGAAATGCTTCAACATTTCCAATAAGACCAAGTAACTTTAAATTTGGACATGGAAAAATCAATGCACGAGATGCTGTTAATGCTGCAATTCCTCCCTGTGATGATACTGATGGAGATGGTGTAAATGATTGTCTGGACAATTGTGTTGACCAACCAGGATCACCACTAAATGGAGGATGTCCATTACCTGATTCAGATGGTGATGGTGTTCCAGACATCTATGATAATTGTCCTAATGTATCAGGTAGCGCACAATATAATGGTTGTCAAAACGTCGATAGCGATGGAGATGGTGTTTATGATGCGAATGATCAATGTCCAAATCAATTTGGAACCTGTGGAGATGGTTGTCCTCCTCCTCCAGGAGACACACCATGTCCAATTTAAGAGGATAGAGGATTGAAATAATATCCTTTATTTTATTTTTTAATAATCAAAAAATAAAAATAATGCTTAGGTATATATATATAATATTAATATTTTCAAGCTTAGTAGCTTGTGAAAATAAAGAAGCAGAAGATTCTATCTATCTAGAAAAGCAAATCTTAGAACTTAGTAATAAATTAGAACTTGGTCTCGAATTAGACGAAATACAAGAACTCTCTATTGAAGCACAAAAGGAACTCCAATATTTTTTAGTTTCAAATCAAGACTTGGCTGAATATGATCAAGCTTTAGATTCTAAAGAAAATAAAAATACAGATAATAAGAGGGTTGCTTTTAGTACTTTGGAACTAGGAGAATCAAAAACATTTACTATTTGTTCTGAAATATACTGGAATGAAACATGGTTGTGGCTTGAAGAAGGTGCTCAGTATACAATTTCAGCACAAGGAGAATGGAAGGATTGGTTAATCACAACAGATGCGAATGGCTTTACAAATGCCTATATGAACCTTTGGAATAATCAAAAACGATATTCAAATGCTAAATGGTTCACTTTAATTGCGTCTATTAATAAAGAAGAAGAGTTAAAGATCGGTTCGTATAAAAAGATCCATCCAGAATCATCGGGACTTCTATCTTTTTATGCTAACGATGCTGAAAATGCAACATTTTATACAAATAATTCGGGATGTCTTAGTGTAACAGTTCATCGAGTTGACACAACAGATACGGATGGTGATGGGATTTATGATACCTATGACCAATGTCCAAATACTCCAGGTACTGTTGAAGGGAATGGTTGTATTGTTATGGACTCAGATGGGGATGGCGTTTCAAACCAATATGATGATTGTCCTACTCAATATGGAACTTGTCCTAATGGATGTCCTATGGAAAATGGATTATGTGATCCAATTTAATGGTTATTAAAATTGACTTTTAAGTCATATGTAACTTCTAAGCCCATTCTACGAAATGTAGTTTGGGCTTTTTAAAAATAGTCCTATCAAATATAATTTATTTAAAATTTTTTTAAATATAAGTTTTGATGAATGACATCTATTTTTTGTTTTAATTAATTGATTTTTATTTATTTAAATATTATATTTTTAAATATTTAAATTGGAAGGTGACAAATGGTGTACTTTCTATCCTCGAAGATGATTCGTAATTTATTATTGAATTTAGACACTAATTCTGCCCATAATTCAGGGATTTTGGTGTTACTCCAACAGCTTTTATTTCTATTATAATTGTACAACACAAAATTATTTTATTATGAAAAACAGGTATTTATTAATTTTTGCAGTATTCTTTATAAGTTTTTGTAGTGTAAATGCTCAAACAGTTGAAGCAAAAATATTTGAAAAGAAAAATTTTGAACACCCTGAAGATTTAAAAGGTCATATAGGGTTTATATTTTCAGGGTTTTCTGATCCTAACGAGATTGAGAAGATAACAATTATTTTTGAAATTGAGTCAAGTAATCCTAATCACTATTTAAACTTTGCATTAGATAAGTGTAATTATCAAAAAGATGGTTCTATTTATACTTTTGATATTTGTTATCCAGGAGAAAGATTGACTTATAGAAATAATACCTTTTATATATTTCCTTATTATAATGATGATAAACTTGATTTTGAATGGGAAGGAAGACCTGGTTCAATTGTATTAATTGGGGCAATTACAGACGATGGGAGCGGAGGTCGTGTAATGAATACCGAAACAGATTATGGTATTCAAAGTAGTAATAATAGAGACTGTCATTCTATAAATATTAATATATTAAAGTTTAAATACAAAAAAATTGAAGATGATAATCAATATATGGCTTCTGAAAAAATTAATGCAAGTCTTTCAGTAGGGCATTGTCCTTTTGTTCCTGAATCAGAAAGTATACCTCTAGACAATACCTCAACATCTAGAGAAGATGATTCAGCATTAAAAGTATATCCACTTCCAGCCAATGAGGAATTAATGATAAGTGATTTAGATGCCGATAATCAAGAGCTTAGATTGATTGATCTAAGTGGTAAAGTACATTTTCAACACAATAATGAAAATAACGGTTCAATAACAATTCCCACAAGGAATCTACCTAATGGCTATTATTTTTTACAAATAAAAAAAGACAATCAAATTAAAAACCTTAAAGTCCCTATAATCCATTAAATGGGATAGATGCTGCTCCCCTGTATATTGTTATATATAAGTTTAGTTTCCATTAAAAACCATTATAACATTTTTTTTTCGAATTAGTTTTAAACTTATCATTAAAAGAGTTTTTACATATAAATCTTGATTAATAGTATTTTTTTTTTGAAATCAAATGTTTATTAATCAATGTTTAAAACATTGCTATTTATTTATAATATACTGGAATTCAAAAAATAGGGTACTTTATTTTTTTTAGATTAATTCATAGGTTGCTATTATTTTTTGGCACAAAACTACCCACCGAATTAAACTGTTTTGCTATTATTATTTTTATTAAACACAAAATTATTTTGTTATGAAAGACAAATGCTTATTGCTTATTCTATTTTTAGGTACTATTTTTTTTAACGTAAATGCCCAAACTGTTGAAGCAAAAATATTTGAATTAAAAACAAAGGGCTTCCCATCAGGTTTAGCAGGGCATTTAGCATTTACATTCTCTAATTTTACAGAATTAGAGAATGTCGAAAGTTTAAATGTTTCTTTTAGGGTTTATTCTACTCATCCTGAATATTATTTAGATTTTATATACACCTATATGACAGAACCCTGTTTTTATGAAAAAAATGCTTCTGAGTATACATTTCAAGTTTGTAATCCTCAAGAAAACTTGGCTCATAATCATAGTGGGGCATCTACTGTTCCTATCTATCAAGATGCTATAGCAGTAGAGTTTAACTATAGTGACTATTGGGCAAAACCAGGTTCAATTGTATTAATTGGAGCAATTACAGAAGATGGTGGAGGAAATGGTCGTATAATAGAGGAAGATCTTGAAGAAGAATGTCACTCGATTTATATTCTTATAACAGACGCTAGTTATAAGAATATTGGAGATGAAAGTATATATCCTATACCAAATACTATTGATAAGCAAGTTCAAATTGGAGATTGTTCTACAGAAATTGATCCTAATCCAACTTTAAAAACAAATCAGATGAATTTAAGCGTATACCCTATACCTGCTAACCAAGAGATAGTTATTAACAATTTAGATGAAGCATACCAACAAATCCAACTATTGGATCTGAATGGGAAAGTGCATTATCAAACTATTAATGAAAATACAAATTCATTAAGAATTCCAACATATAATCTTCCAACAGGACATTATATATTACAAATGAAGGGAAATGAGCAATTCACTAATATTAAAATTCCTATTGTCCACTAGAGTTTAAATTTAAAGAAGGAAGATATCACTTAATATTTTCCTTCTTCTATCATTCGACGTAGCCAGATTTTGTGACCTGTATTTTTATGTTCTGATAACAACTCAATTAGCTCTTGTTTTGAATACTTATAAGAATATTTATTTTGATATATTATTTTTGTAAATCGTATGAAATTGTTCATTTGTTCTTTTGAAAAATCAACAATTTTTGGATGTCTTCGGATATAATGGGCAAACAATTCAAGTAAATCATAAAGCAAGACATCTTCATCTTGCTCAAAGTATATTCTAATTCTAAGTGGCTTTGCTAAAAGATGATCATAGTAAGAAGAATACTTGATTTTTTTCAAGAAATCTAGTGCTTTTCCGTAATTCTTTTGGCACATATTAATATATGCAAGACTTAATAACTCAATTTTTTCTTTAGCCTTATCTTCTATGTCGTTTTTATACTTATTAAAAAAAATGTCAACCCATTCAAATTCTCCCAACTCGCAACCCGCCTGAATAGTATTATAGAATATTATATATGGTATTTTTTCATTAAAGAAAAATATCTTATTTTCTATTGCATACTTACATATTTCAAATCGCTCTCTAAAAAAGGAATCTTCACCTTGCCCATACATCTTAATGGTATAGTTTAATAGATTAATAAAAATCTCTCCAAGATCCTCTTTACCAAAGATGTGTATATGCTCTAGTACAAGTTCTTTCAGTTCAAAATAGTTTTCATAATTCATTCTACTATCATCCTGAAGTTGCTCTACTAGAAGGTAATAAATTTTCAATAAGGATTTCTTATTATAAGGATCTTGTTTTGCAATTGCTAGTATTTCATTATCAAAGGCTATTGGTATTTTTTCAGATTCTTCAACAAAAGCATTTATGTTCAATGCTACAAAATATTGTGTTAACTTAGTACTTAATAGATATAAGTCAAATCGTTCAATCATCTCTTTAAAACTATCAGCTTTATCCTTAAAACTAAGCATTCCTTTATAGTCAAATATCTTAGTATTTAATTGATAACATAATTGGTAATATTCAGCATCTCGTCTAGGTTGTCGATCTAGTTTTTCCTGTATTTCTTCTGCCTTTTTATAAAAAAACTTATCCAAACCTCTTTCTTTGTATGCCTCGAGATACAAAAAATCTCTTTCATAGGTTTGCTTTTGAATTTGCTCCCAAAGAATGTAGTCGTTTAAAGCTTTTGTAAAATAAGACATGGTATAGGTTAGCTTTTTTTGCTCCGCCATCGTATTCTTTCCAAATATTATTTTTGCGATCCGCTCCTTTTCCAATAAGCTTTCCTTAAAATCAGGATAACGCCTGTCTAATACTTCATATAATTTAATTACAGATTTGTCTTTTTTGAAAAAAGTTTTTTTCAGAAATTGTCCAAATTTTCTAAATTCTGATTTATTCAGACTTGACAATAAATATATGAGTTTACTATTTTTCATAATAGTATATTCAATAACTTATACCATGTGTATTAATGTTATTTTTTTTAATGTAAAATTTTGTTTGAAAGGTGCAACAAGTATTTATACTCACTTTCTTGAAAATTAGATGCTTTTTAGGTGAAAAAAATACTGAATAGCATACCTTTTAAACAAAACCCAGTATAAAAAAAGCCCAAGTTATAAAAACTTAGGCTTTACTCTATCATTATAAACAAAAAACTATGATGACAGAAATCAAAGATTGTAGTCTAAAAT
>JAHDBJ010000065.1 GCA_020630435.1 Saprospiraceae bacterium | reverse complement strand
TATTGGTTAAGCCGTTCAAATCTATTTTGGTTCATAATTACCTGCTTTTACCGCAAAATGCTCAATTACCTGTCAGACCTGCGGATATAACAACTTTCTACTACTGCCTTCAAAACATTCGTACAAACTATTGGTAGTACGGCTCATGGCATTCATTAACGGGCTTTGCTTACCATCTATAAATACATCCATGGCCGGTATGCCCAGCAATTCTTTCTTTAACTGGGGCGTAAGTTCTTCAATGTGGCAACCGGTTTCCACAATATCATAGACCAAAAGATCCACATAAGGGCGATAAGGTTCCATAATATCGTCTGCCAAACAAAAGGCATTGTACTTGTTTCTATGAAAAATACCCACCGAGGGCAATAAACCACTACTACACAAGGCTCTAGCAGTAACCGCCCTAAGTATGGCGTAGCCATAGTTGAGCAAGTTATTGGGTGCAACGCCTTTTTGGTTACGACTAAAACCTTTAATGTCAAAAAGGTGCTGAAAATAATAAGCAGCGGCGTAAGCCTCATGATTTTCACCATCACCACTTTTAACGTCTTTTGCCCAGCGCTTTAATTTTAAAGCCTTTTTGTCCCGTTGCAACAAATGATTGCCTTGGTTCTCTATTTTTGCCATTACCGTTTGCTGCCATAACTGCTTTTTTAAAGGTATACTGGCATTTAGTTGATGACGCATACGTTCAGTCTGCTCGGTGTGCCCTACCAAGGGTTGTAAAAAGCCATTTGGTAAATGCTGTTGATCACAGGTAATTACAGCAGTTTTGTTTTGCACTAATTTCATTAACAACCCATTGGTAACCGTAATCTGCTGGTTTTCTAATACTACGTAGCCCAAATCTTCAATTGGGATAGTCACCTCACTTTTCCCTTCTTCAAGAAAATTAACCGCCAACTGTTCGTTTTTAGTACTGAGATGTGCTGGGTTGCCAAAAAAGAGGGTGCGTTTGATCATAGCACTAAGCTTTAGATATATTTCCGAGTCTGTCGCCTTTAAGTTTAAAAAGTATGTTTTTTTCTTTTGTAAATTCAATTTTGTTAAGTTGAGTAAACTCAACTTTATTAAATATTGGTTTTGCAACATAAAATGGCACAACATACAATCGTGTATTTGTAAAACTCACTACTTTATAAATGCGCTTTACCTGTACTTGACTTAAATTATTGAAATTAGTTAAAGATGTAGTTACTAACTCTTCCTCCATTGGGACATACACCAAATCATTAGGCGAAAGTGTAAATAAAAATGTACCTTTTTTACTGTTAGGCTGTATGGGCAAACGTTCATTCTTAGATAAATTTGCTACTTGCTTTTGATGAACTATAACTTCATTCAACGGTACGGTTTCGTAGTTTCTTTTTTGTTTTATCTCATCCCAATATATAGCAAAAAAGAGGTTGGTGCCTTTTGCTGCTTCTACATACTTCTTGTTCTTTGCTGAATTTTCATTTTCGGATATAGAAAACTTACTACCTACTTCAAAAAACTTAACTTTACGAATAGGTTGATGCTTTTTACCATTGTTTAAGACAATAATATTTTTATTCAAATCTTCGATTCCTTCATCGCTAAAGGCAATATCAAATTTAATCTTGCCTTTGTCATCTATATAGTTTTTTAAATGATTTGGCAAAATCACTTCTCTTATTTGGTGGTCTGTCACTTTAGCTAAGTGCTTTTCGTTTTTAATGTCCCCCAATGAGCCTCTTACAGCTGTCGCAATTTTACCTTTTGGCGTTTCAATATTGTATTTACCTGAAACTGTTTCATTATGCATTGCTTTTCGAATTGCCCAATTATCTCCATTGGTTTGCTTGCGAAGTTTTTTAACGGCTTTGCCGTTTTTGTCTAGATTTAAATTGCCATATTCATCTTTATACGACCAAAATTTATTGTTGGCTTTATTGATAACGCGCAAGTTTTGTTTAAAACTAATGACTGTTCTTTCAAGTTGATCTTTAGCCTCGTTTGCAAATCCTTGCCATGGCATTTGAAAAGTTTTGGTATAATGGTCATTTTCGTTTTTAATCAATAACTTATCACGTAAATCGTAATTTTTATTTTCAGCATTTAAAGCACTCAAATAGTGTCCATGATTTCGTGTACAACAAGCTACCACCAAAGCATCTAAGGCGTGATGACGATGGTCGATACGTTTTTTGCTGAAGCCTTTTAGCAATTCACCCGGTACAGTAGGTATGGTATTGCCTTTGGTGTTAGTTGCAGTAAAGTCTTTGGTTTGTGTTAATTGGTTCAAGCGTTCAAATCGTGTTAAAATGAGTTGGTTCCACTTATGATTTAAACCCCAATCTTTTTTCAGTTTAGAGGTAACAGAACCTATTACGGGTATCAGGTTTTTAGAAGTAGCTTCTTGCTCACCTTCTTCGCGAACAATATTGCTCAATAAGCCTTTAATTAATTTACTTATGTAACGGCTATCATTCATTTGCCTATTGATAAACCCTTCTGGGATATCTTCACTCAATAAGTTTTTAAGCTTCTGGCGGTTATTTTTAAAATATTGATCAACGTGGGCTTCGTATCCTTCAAAACTCAATAATTTATGTCCATTGATAACATTTCCGCCTTTTGCCTTTAAATATTCAAATGCTGTTTTATTGTCCTTATCTTCATTTACGGAACTTTCACAAATAATTTTATTGCTCAATGAGTTGTCGAAATAGCGAGACTGAGGAATAATATGTTCTATTTGATATTCGTGTGTAAACAATTTTGTCAAAGGAATAGGTTTACCCGTGTAAGGAGAAATATACCCTTGCTCTAACCATAAACGATAACGTTGAATTTCCTTTGGTGTTGGGCTGTTGCTTCGCCTAATCTTCGCAATTTCATCTTCACTAACTTTTGAATAATCTACTTTTGGATTTTGGTAAATACCTTCTTCATAGATTTTTAATAAATCTTGTTGGCTAGGCGAATAATCTCTAACACCACCCTTTACAGAAGCATCCTGCATCAATTCTTTTAAAATTTCCCTAATACGATGATTGGTATTTTCGTTTTCGGTGTTTCTATCTGAAATTCTTTTTCGTTTATCCGCTGGGTTTTTCATTTCACGACCTAACTCTACGTGTATTTCATCGAAAAAATTAGGTTTGCTTTTGCCGTGATGTTTCCAAATATCTCGTACCACTCGTAGTGTTTCAGTTACCACTTGTTCTACAATAGGGTTACGTAATGAATGTTGTTTGAAATTTTTAAGGTAAATATCAATATCCTCAGGTGTTTTCCAACGCTGTATATCGCCAGCCTCTGAATACCGACCATACACCAGATAGGTAGCTTGATAGGTATTTAGACCTATTAAAGGGTTTATACCTTTAAACGAAACAAAACTTTTTATAAGTTGTTTTTTTACATCATCATCGCTAACATTACCTAATGCTGCGGCTAATTCTTTCTTATTGTATTCTTCTTTTAAATTTAGTGCGTTAACACGTTCCATAATTTCGGAAACCCGCTGCTTTACTTTAGCTGAAATATCATTTTCATCCCAATATTTGCCTCTACGCATTAAAGGCAACAATTTGTTCAATGCTTTTTTAGAGTAACTGCCGTAGTCGCTTTTAAAAGGCGGAAACTTAATAAAGTTAGCGACAAAAGATTCTTGATTTAAATTGTGCTTTGCGGCGAACTTCTCTAAAGCAGATTTGTATTCGTTTATATCTGAAACCGAATAAACAATGTGCCATAATTGCTCAATTCTTGATACAAGCGGGCTGTTTTTTTTATTACCCAATTGTGTTTTTTCATCTAAAAATGTATTGACATCTTCAATACCATCAACTTTAGTTAAACGAGAAATAAATTGCGCTCTAGTTTCTGCAAATGGATATTTTTTATCTTCAACGTAATTCCACCTATAGTGGTCTTTTTCGGTTTTTTTGATAAACTTTTTGTCTATAAAATATTTTATAAACTGACTTTGCTCCAGTTCTTTTTTACTTTTTAGAAAATCAAATAAATCTACCCAACTCTCATCGGTTGGTAATAATTGATTGGTAACATCGATAAGTTCGCCTTTATCCGTATCAACTTTATTATAGATTTTTAAGTTTTGTAACCACTGCCAATTTCTAAACTCTTGGAATAAAGGGTGTGATTTTGGAATGGCTTTAACAGCTTGTTCAATTTTTTCTTTTTTACCTGATTCTTTATTGGTTTTAAAATAAACACGTTGCTCTAACTGGCAACCGGAAATATTAGATTTTTGACTTTTAAGCGGACGTTGGTAAAAAATAATATCGTCCATCAACAAATAAAGAAAGTCACGGTTTTTTATTGCATTTTGATGATTCTCATTTCTTGGGTATAATTCTTCAATACAAGCTTTGTATAACTCATTTGTAAAAAGTTGCGGCTGAAGCTCAATTTGTTTGGTCAATATTTTTTTAAATTCTTCTTTGTAGAATTTACGTTCAATAGTTTTTACAAGTTTTCCTCTTATTTTTTGTGTTGGATTTTGAAGTAGGGTTTCGTAAATAAATTCGCCAACCGTTTTGTTTGAACGTTCAATGTCTTGTTCGGTTTTAGCTTTTATGGCAGCCCAATCCTGTTCGGAATCAACGGCTTTATAGGTTCTTTTTATATCACCGTTTTTCAGTGTTTTTGTAGTTACAATAAATTCTTTGGACCTATCTATCCAATCTTCGGTTTTAACGATCTGCTTATCGTACTTCCAGCCGTTTTCAAAAATCACATCAAACAATGGATTTCCTTTCACGGCTTCCCCAGAGTCAATAACTTCTTTTACTTTAAGCTGAACAAATTGCTTATTTTTATCACCATCAATCTCTTCACCACGTAACTGATAGTACCCGCGCTTTTGATTAAAATTTAAAATAATCCAAGCTAACTCTTGTTTTGTCAATGGTTGAGAAAGTGCCCTTTTGCGTAAATAGTAGAGCGTCCAATCATAGGGTATCTTGGTTTCTTTTCCATTGGATTTTACATAAAACAACTCAGATCGATGTTTTTTGAACTCCGCTACCATTTCATTATACGAGGATTGAAAAATAAACTCAAACTTACCTTCTGAATTAGATTGATAATTGAGTTTTACTTCTTTACCCGCTTTAAATTGCCCTAAACGTTTTTTAAAATCAATGCGTTTCTTATAATGTTCTGGTAAAAAACCGAGTATGTTCAGTACACGATGTAAACGTTCCCTACGCAAGTTATCACGTTGGTACAAACGTCTTGTTCCTTTGTAACTTGTTCTTTCGGCAGTTTGAGAATGAGATTGGCCAGCATCAAATTTTCCTAAAATACCAGCGTGCATCGGGATAATTCGGACGCCTAAATCATTTATTTTTCCTTCTTTTTTTTCAAAATCTAGTTCTATTAAACTCCATCCAGTAGAGTTGGTACCTAAATCTAACCCTAGTATTATTTTCATCTTTACAAATTATGCAATGAAAATACAAAGTATTGTAAGAATGCGGTTACGGGAATCCGTAATACATTTTAAAAATTAATTGTTACATTTACCGTACTGAAAGCAATTCACAATAAGGATTATTCCGTTGTGAAAACATTTAAAGTGGCATGGGTGTAAACTTATGTCGCTTTTTTCTTTTATAGGTATTAAGGCACACAAATGTGCCTATTAAATAAAGATGTAAAACTTCACATACGTTTTTAAATAAAATTTTTCGGTAAAATATCGGCATTAAATACAAATTTATGTAGCTATCTGTTATTGATTAGGGTAGACATATTAATAATAACCTCTACTTTTTCCATAAAACATAGTTATGAATTGCTTTCAGTTCTTTGATTTTATTGAGGATTTACAGTTTAAATCCATGTACAATTCGCTTTGCATAATTCAATTGAAACAAACTAGCTTTCTGTCTAATAAATACTGGAATAGTTGTTGATTAGATTTTTAATCTAAATAATTGACCAAATGAAAACTCTACGATTTAAACCAACTAATAATTTGAAATATAGCTATGCGTATTATGAACTATGGGATAAGTTTACAAAAAGCACGGTAAATGCTTTGACTGCATATGAGTGCTGGGCAAAATATGAAGGAAAAGTTTATAAAGAATTAATTACTCACAAAGATGTTGATAAGTGTCTAAAAGAAGACTTACTTCCATTTTTCGAATCAATCTTTAATATTAATTTGTTAGAAACTTATTTGAGCTCAAATGAAATTTGTGTGTCAAGTATATTCGATGCACTTAGAACAGAATATATAGATTTTATTTATCATGAGGCTAATTCTATAGCTGAAGACCTAAATGATTTTAAAAATGGAAATCTCGAATTTTACCAATCATTTTCCAGTTTAGAAAATGGATACTCAAGAAGTATTTGTCGTTTTGTGTTTAAAAATTCACAGTTTACAGGAAAGGAAAGTAACTACGTTTTACATGGAGGTTCTAACCTATTCATAAAAGAATTTCTTAAATCAATTTTGATTCAAATCCGTGAAAAACCGAAAACTGTAACTTCAAGATTACTGCAATTAGAGTTTAATAGAATTCAAGTATTGATTCTAAAAAATACAAGTTTTAACTTTTTAAGTTGGTATTTGGCTGAACTAAAGAGTGCATTAAACGATTTGAAATTTGTTCATGATCAAGAACTTACTTATGGTCTGAAATGTTCAGAAATAATAATTAAACAACTTTACCGTAAATTAAAAAGAGAAAATTTTATTGATATCGATCATACTACTGAAACAAATTTCACTGAAGTTTTTCTAAAGGAGTGGTATACTCATGATTCTATTTGTGTTTTAAAAATGGACAATCCACAAACCAAGTATTTTTTAGACCAATTTAAAGTTCATATTGATGCTTCACTTAAAGTGTCCGATATTGCAAAGGTTAAAAATATAGCGAATAATAATGGTTTTATTTCAAGTTCTTCTTTAAGTGCATCTTCTAGTCGAAACAAATTAATTGGTCCCAAAAGAGAAGAAGATTTACTCTTACTTTTTAAATAGTCGGGTTTATATTCTTGACTTAATTATTATGAGAATTCAATTCAGATTTTAGTAACTTTCTATAATTTAATGTGTTAAGCTTAGAATCATGAATAACGAGATAAGAACATTTACCGGAGATGAAACTAAAGCTACTTGCTTAATTTGTAATACAACGTATTGCAATGGTAATCCTGTTTACCCGCAACCAAGTTGTGACTGTGGAAACATATCCTATTTTGATATTACACCGGCTTACGTAAGATTTGCTATTAATTTTCCTGTAGTTACTGTTTCGAATTTAGATAATTGGCAAATTGAAATTCTTGGTCAAATAAAAAATTATGGGCATCCTTTGCATTATAGAAATCTAAAGGATGATAAACATCATTTGGATTTAAATCATTATTTAAATTCCACCAAGAACGGATAATTCATTTAAGATAATTATCTCATTAAATTCTTTTAAAAGAGAAGGTAACCTAATGGTTGCTTTCTCTTTTTTATTTGATACCTAATCATTCTCTAATACCATAAAGAGAAAATTTTTTATTCTAAATAAGGTTAACATGTTAACCTTATTAACCCTGCCATTCTTTTTCTATAGTTCTTTTGTTTCAAGAATTCGAAAACAAAGGAAAGTGCACTTTCCATTTAGTCATTTTTAAAATAGAATTAATGGATTTAGAATTAGCCCAAAGATTAGATAGAATTGAACGCTTATTAGCGACTCAGAAAAAGGTATTGAATTTCGACGAAGTCTGCGATTATACAGGAATTTCAAAAAGTTACCTCTACAAATTAACCTCTCAGAATAAAATACCATTTAGTAAACCAAATGGTAAGGTGATTTTTTTCGAAAAAGAAGAGTTAGATAAATGGTTACTGCTTAATAGACAAAAAACCATAAAGGAAATCGAAGACGAGGCTTCAAATTACATGTTCCAGAACAGAAAATTTTAGTTGATATGAATCGTGCTTTTAAAGGTATATGGATTCCAAAAGCTGTCTGGATTATAAGTGAGCTAACGCTTCAAGAGAAGGTGTTTGTAGTTGAGATAAACAGTCTTGAGAACAACGGAAAAGGAGGTTGTTATGCTAGTAATAAATATTTTGCTGAGTTTTTTGTGATATCAGAAAGTAGGGTATCCGATGTAATTAAATCTTTGGTTGATAAAGGAATGATAACAAGGAAGATTACCAAAACGCAAACAGGGTCTAAAAGATACATTAAGGTTTCGCAGTATCTAAAAACAGCAATTGCGCACTCTAATAATTCAATAGACAGCACTTCGCAGAAGCACCATCCACACTATGCCAAAAATGACAACATATTAATACAAGATATTAATACACCTATTAGTAAAGGGAATAAAAGAAATATGAATGTTAATCCAAGGAAGAAATGAAAGATTCATTAGGGAAAAGAATAAAAAGAAATTTTGGTTTAGAAACCGAATTTGAAAAGAAAAAACGAGTTGAAGAAAATAAGAAAGCAAATCAAAAAGGGATTGAATATTTCGAGCGTATTTGGTCAAAACCAGATGTGAAAAAAGTTCACAAGATTTCTACCAATCAGTTTAAAACCTTGTTGTGGAAAGTTGGTAAAGAGTACTTCAAAGGCCTAAATCGCTCTTTCGTTGTTGATGACGAAAACAAGTATTTTTTAGATTTAATTGCCAAATACTTCTCAGGTGACCCTGCTTTTGAAACTGAAACGGGAGGAGAATTACGAAAAGGTCTGATGATTTTGGGACCATGTGGAACAGGTAAAAGTTCTGTTTTTGACATCATTCGAAAAATATGTATTGACTATAATTTGATGCAATATTGGTTTTCAAATGTTTCTGTTCATGATGTAGTTACAGAGTTTAATAAACATGGTGAAAGTATAGTAGATAAATACAGTAAGGGTGTGGTTCATTTTGATGATTTAGGTACAGAAAAAATGGTTCAACTCTGGGGAGTCAAAGAGAATTTATTTAAAAGATTACTTCAAATACGCTACAACAATTTCAAATTAAAAGGCACTAAAACTTACGTTACCACCAACCATTCTATTAAAGATTTTGAGAAAATCTACGGAAAACAAGTGTACGATCGATTGTTTGAAATGTTCAATTTCATTGAATTAGGAGGTGAAAGCAGGAGATTTTAAAAGTCTTTTTTTAAAGAGCGAGTCGGACAGGGGCAGAGCCCCTTTCCAACTCGCCCTGCGGGAGCTCTCAACTCAATGTATATAGGTGTTGAGGGTAGGAGAGGTAGTTATAAAACTTTATAATTTTCGGTATAATATTAATGGTAACACCTTGAATAACAGTATTTGAAAATATAATATGAAAAAGAAAAGTATCATAATCGGTCAAAGAAGCCATAAAGACATTAAAACTTTGTCTGAGACCTTTAGCAGTCCAATAGGTTCTTTGGTAGAAGCAATGATTACCTATTTTAAAAGGACAGGAATAAACCCAAGGGATGCAATAAATAAAAGTCCCTCGACAATGATAAAGGCGCTCGATAAACGTATAGTTTCCTTTTTGAGAGTGCAAGAAAGAGATATTTTGAAACCAATGCGTGATGAAGTATATGCCAATGGACAATTACAAAAAGAATCATTGGAAGAGCTTACTGACAACCTTCAGAATTTACTAAGCAAAATGAATTCTGCTGACCAAAAACGGACAGATTATGTCAAAACTGAACTTTATAAAATGCAAATAGCTTTTAATGTTTTGGCTGAATTTTTAGACGAAAGGGATAAGTCAGGAATTAATAGAAGGTTAAGAAGAGTTTTCGACCATGCCGATTAGTAAACCACATAGTAGTATGGGAGGTGGAAATAAGGGAAGTTCTGCTTTGTTAGTTAATTATCTGGATAAAGAAAATCAAGATTTAGAAAAAAGGGCGATGCAGGCGCCCAATCGAAATAAGGAAATAGAAATACGAAACCGACAACAATATTTTTTTAATCATCAATCAGATGCTGTTAGTCAAACTAAAGTAAGAGAAGATTTAGATACTAATATTTCAAAGCTTGGTAAAAATGATGCTAAATATTATGCGCCCACAATAAGCTTTAGCAACCAAGAATTAAAACATATTTCCAAAATGGCAACAGCGGGTAGAGATGTTGAAAATGTTGATCAAATGAGCAATGCCGAGTTTGATCGATACAATGCCTATTTAAGAGACTATTCTAGGTCTGCAATGAATAATTACGCTGAGAATTTTAACCGTCAGGAGAAAGGTTTAAAATCAGGTGATGATTTGGTTTATTATGCCAAAATTGAACATCAAAGGGCATATAAAGGTGATGATAAACAAGTACTTCATGGAAATGCTAAGTCAGGTGGTCGTAAACCAGGCTTACAGTCACATGTTCATGTGATAGTAAGTAGAAAAGATAAAACACAACGCTTAAAATTAAGTCCGGTCGCAAATGAAAAAGCAACTACCCGTACAATCGGAAATAACAAATATCTTGTTGGGTTTGATAGAAAAAATTGGATAGATAAAAATGAAAAGAGTTTTGATAGCATGTTTGAATATAAACGTAAGGAGATTGAAAAATTTGAAATTCAAAATGCTTTAAAAAACGGAAGTCCTGAGGAAAATTTTGAAGCTTTAAAACGAATTGAGAAGGAAAAGGAAATCTCTATAATACAAGTGCAAAGTAAAGACAAATCACAAAGTATTGAATTATAAAAAATTGAACACATATGAAAAATCAAATATTTATTTTCTTAATTGGACAAGAACAAACATTTTATGACATTTTAGAAACTATACAAATAACAATTTTTGTTGGACTCATGATATATGGTATATATCTAATTTCAAGAGTTTTAAATATATCGATGATATGGTTGACATTATCCCTGTTATTCGGTTTTACAATGTTCATATTTGCTTTTTATCCTATTGCACATCATGCGATACTCTTCTTTAAAAATGGGTCGTCTTTTAAGTTGCCAAAAAAAGTATCTGAAATTGGATTTAGTTTTAAGACCAAGAATGGTAATGTCAATCTTGACAACCCTTTTAGAGGTATTTATATTCAAGGAGGAGCGGGGAGCGGGAAGAGCAAGAGTTTATTTGAGCCTATTATTGATCAAATGGTCCAAAAATCTTATACCGGTATTTTATATGATTTTAAGAGCCCCGAATTAACAAGACATGTTTATGCAGCAGCAGAAAAATACAAAACTGAGGTTAAATATTATTTTGTTGATTTTAGGGAGGCTTCAAAAAGTCACAGAATAAATCCATTAGATCCTAAGTACTTAACAAAAACTGCTTATGCTTTCGAATTTAGTAAAGCATTAATAAATAACCTGCTACCAGAAACGGTAGCGAAACAAGATTTTTGGGGGCGTAATGCACAAAGTATTCTAGCTGGGTTAATATGGTATATGCGGAATCAACACCCTAAGTATTGCACATTACCACATATAATAAGTCTATTGCTTCATAGTAATATTGAGAAGTTGTTGACTAAAGTCAATGAGGATCCTGTTGCAGGTGGTATGATAGTTAGTCTTGTACAAGCCATTGAAAGAGGAGCAGAAAAGCAAGTGGCAGGTGTTTTGTCTACTCTTCAGAATGCACTTTCAACTTTAAATACTGCTGATATATTTTGGATTCTTTCGGGAAATGATTTGGATTTAAATCTAAACGATCCTGCTTCACCTAAGTTTTTGTCAATTGGTAATGAGAGCAGTCTCGCAGAGACATATGCTCCTGTCATTTCTTTAATTATTGCAGTGTCTAGTAAGATGATGAATGTACCTAATATGCAACAAAGTGTAGTTATGTTAGATGAAGCTCCTACGATATATATTCCAAATTTTGAACAGATTCCGGCAACGGGTAGAAGCAATAAGATAGCAACGATTTTTGGAGCTCAAGATATTAGTCAAATAAATGATAAGTATGGAAGAGAAAAAGCTCAAGTTATTATTTCTAATCTAGGAAATCAGTTTTACGGTAGAACAACGAATTCTAATTCATCAAAAATGATAAAGGAGATATTTGGAACACATGAAACTAGAATGTGGTCGAAAAGTAGTAGTAAAAGTACCTCAGGTACATCATTGTTTGGAGGTAAATCAAGTCGGTCAAAAAGTAAGAGTGAAAAAATTCAAGAAATGGATAAAATACGAGCTGAAGATATTACCCAACTTAATTCTGGTCAGTTCTTTGGAATTTTAGCAGAAGGAAATAAAAAAGAATTGCTAGGAGTACAGTTTAAGCCATTTTTATCAAATGATATTGATTTTAGAGTCAATAGTAATAAAGCTAATGAACTTGATATCGAGAGAAATTATAAACGAATTATTGAAGAAGTGAAAAACTTATTTGAGTATGATGTCAAAGAGGATAGTCCAAAAAGCAAATCTCGAAATAAATATTTGAATCTAGATTTTTAGATATCATAATAATTGCACATTCGGTTTCATCCGTTCAATGTTTGATTTGCAAGCTCCAGGTTTTGTGTGAAACGTCAAATGAAAGTATTTGTCTTATTCAAACAAAACCTGGTTTACGCTCACCATCAAAAATTAAACAGATGGAAAAAGCGAACGAAATTAAAATTAGTTACAGTCAAAAAACTAACACCAAAAACCTTTTGAAAATTACTTCGTCAACGGAAGCTAATCAGATAATTCAAAATTCTTGGGATCAAGATAATATTGAACTATTTGAATCTTTTAAAGTAATTTATCTCAATAACAGTAATGTGGTTAAAGGGATAAGTACGATATCAACAGGTGGCATTACAGGAACTATAATAGATATCAGATTGATATTTGCTACAGCTTTGAAAACCCTTTCTACAGGAATAATCCTTACCCATAATCATCCAAGCGTTACCCTAAGACCTAGTGATGCTGATAAAAGAATGACTGAAAAGATTATTAAAGCAGGGGAGTTGCTGGATATAAAAGTTTTAGATCATCTGATTGTAACTCCAAAGAAAGAATATTACAGTTTTGCTGATAATAAATTAATGTAGAAATAAAACTTACTAAATTTTTGGTTAGTGATTTGATAGTGATGTCAAATCATAAGTAGTTAATAATTGTTTTTTTTATGCTTGCTATTTATTTGGTAGTTTCGTAGTTATTATTGAAAATATTAGGGTTTTTAAATGACTAAAATAATAGAGACTGGTAATGAAAGAAAAGTAGTAAAATATGCGATTATGTTTTCTAGTGCTGGGGTGGGTGAAACCTATTTGGAACAGAATAGGTTTGAATGTGTGGTTGCCAATGAATTGGAGTTAAATCGAGCTAATTTTCACAAACATTTGTATCCGAAATCACATATGATTCAAGGAGATATTTGTGATCAAGTAAATTTTAATGAATTTGTAGAAGAGTCAATTAAAAATAATGTTGAGTTATTATTGGCAACACCACCATGTCAGGGTTTTAGTCTAAGTGGAAAAAACAAGAGTCATCAACAAATGATTGATGATGATAGAAATTTTTTAATCTTTAAAGTTATAGAAGCTATTGATAAAATTAAGCCGAAATATATTTTAATTGAGAATGTTACTAGATTTTTGAAGCTTATCTACCCATTTGAAGGAGGGCTTTATAGTGTTGTTGATTTGTTGGAAAAAAAGTATGGGGACGAATATATAATTGATCACAATATCCTCAATTCAATGAACTATGGTGTTCCGCAAAGTAGAAAAAGAGCGTTTATTAAAATTTATAAGAAAGGTTTGTCCTGGGATTGGCCTATTGAATCTGAGCAAATTATAACCTTAAGAGATGCAATTGGACACCTACCATCAATTGAATCTGGTCAAAAGACAAAGAATAGATGGCATTTTGGAAGAAAACATACAGCTCAACATATTTTATGGATGAAGCACACACCGACTGGGCAAAGTGCGTTCAATAATAAAAAATTTTTTCCAAAGGATAAAGAAGGTAAAAAGATTAGTGGTTATCATGATGCTTATGCAAGGATGGACTGGGATAAACCTGCTCCTACAATAACAATCAGAAGTGATGCCATTTCTTCAAATAAAAAAGTTCATCCAGGAAGATTAAAAAAGGATAATACTTATTCAGATGCAAGAGTACTTTCAATCCAAGAATTATTGATTTTGTCGTCCTTACCTGAAGATTGGAATATACCAGATTGGGCTTCTGAAATTTTAGTTAGACAGATAATAGGTGAATCGGTTCCTCCGTTAATAATGAGTAAAATATTAGAAAAAATATGATGAAAGCTATATCACTTTTTACGAGTGCAGGAGTTGGAGAGACTTATCTTAAAGATGCAGGGATAGATGTAATTTGTGGGGCTGAACTAATTGAAAAAAGGGCTAAATTATATAAACATTTATATCCTGAAAGCGAAATAGTTGTTGGCGATATTAGCAAGCAAGAAATAAAAGATCAAATTTCCGAATATATTACAAAGGATGTTAAGCTATTATTAGCTACGCCTCCTTGTCAAGGAGTAAGTAGTGCTGGGAAGAATAAGAATCAAGAACAATTTTTAGAAGATGATAGAAATTTTTTAATATTTGATGTATTTTATTTTATTGATAATTTTGATTTTGATGCTATTTTAATTGAGAATGTTTCGAAATTTTTGAAAATGTATTTTCCATTTGAAGGAGAAATGCTTCAAATTCAGGAATTAATATCTAAAAAGTATAGTGGCAAGTATATAGTGGATGTTATTGATATTAATGCCCAAGACTATGGTGTGCCTCAAAGTAGACCTAGATGTTTTATTAAACTTTATAAACAAAATTATTCATGGGCTTCACCACAAAGTGAACCACAGATAACTCTTCGAGAGGCAATAGGACATTTACCATCTTTGGAAGCGGGAGAAAAGTCGGATATTAAAAGGCATTATGCGAAAAGGATCAATGAAAGGGATATTTTGGCAATGAAACATACACCAACTGGTAAAAGTGCCATGGTCAATGAAGTTTATTATCCAAAAAAAGTTGATGGAGGAAGAGTTCGGGGGTTTCATAATACTTATAAACGCCTTAATTGGGATATGCCTTGCCATGCTCGTACTACTAAATCTGGTGAAATTAGTTCTCATAATAATGGTCATCCAGGTAGATTAAAAAATGATGGGACTTATTCTGATGCAAGAGTGTTAACAATTTTGGAGTTGCTAATTGTTTCTTCTTTGCCCGAGGATTGGGATATTCCTGAATGGGCAAATGACAGATTTATTTGTCACGTTATAGGAGAATCTGTACCTCCGTTGTTGTTGAAAAAAGTTCTTGTTGAATTAAAAAAGAATAATTGATGAGTTTAAAGAAAATGACAATTCCTAGAGATTTCACTTTTAATAAAGAAGCAATAGTTAGCTATTGGGAAAATTTAAAACAATTTGAAGGGAATAAACATACTCAAACGGAAATAGCTTCAAGTTTAAAACGAAAATATCCACATGACTCTTTGTATAATGCTTTAGATAGAAAATTTGCAACTTTAAAATTTTATGGCTTTTTATATTTTGAAAATCGGGTTTTAAAATTTAATCCGAATTTCGATAAATACGTGAATTGTCTATTAAAGGATAATGGCATCGCTAATAGTTTTCTAGATATATTAAAGTCGAGTAAGTATAAATATTATGAGAACTCTAATGCCAATTTTTTTGAATTACTTATTAATTTACTTCAAGATAAAGACGTTTTATATATAGATCATATTGATTTAATAACCTATTTGCAACATTTCGATAGAATTAATGATGTTGATGTGCTAAGAACTTTAATTGATAGCAATAGATTACTAAATTTTGCAGAGAAAGTTTATAGGTTGGAAGAATTTTACGATTATCATAAATTAGGTGATATTGCTACCCCTGTTCATGATGCAAAGTATTTATTTTCTTTTTTAGAGGCAAATGGATTTTATACAGTTAAAAACTCTTTGCAGTCCCAAGAGTATTATCAAAAAGATGGAAGTAGGAGGAAGTTGGAGGATCGTAGATTGTTCCTTTCAGAAGAACTTTTGAATTTAGTCAATGGCTATGATTATGAGTCAATTATTGATGAAATTGAATACAATTCTGTTCTTGAAACTGATTTTTATGATGAGTCAACATTAGATACAATTAAGCTAATTGAGAAATCAGAAGAAACCGTAAAATCAATTTCTAGAAGATATAAAACTGATAAAAAATTAAGGAATAGTGCTTTGAAAAAGAGTTTGGATACATGTGAAATAGCTAGGTTAAAAGGAGAAACACATAGCACATTTCCCTCAAGATTGCATGAAGGAGATTATGCCGAAGTACATCATTTAATCCCTATGCATGCCCAAGAAAATGATTCATTCATAATAGAAGACAAACTAATTAGCTTGGATCAAATCGCGAATTTAATTGTTTTATGTCCTAATTGTCATAGAAAAATACACTATGGTAGAGATAGTGATGTAAAGCCTGATTTAGAACTTTTATTTGAAGAACGTCAAGAAGCCTTAGCTAAACATAAATTAAATTTAGAAAAAGAAAATTTGTTTAGTTTTTACAGGATTTCTTAACCAGATATTTTAAAGTTAAGACTAGTTATTCAATTATTTTAAGGAAGTTTGAAATGATGATATTACGTGATTTGGGAAAATCTATTTTGTATATAAAGCTAATGAACAAAAATTTTTGACAAACAATAATTGTGTTTAATCTATTAAAAACTGTAAGTTTTTTTGGATGGGATTCAGAAAGGTTTTAATATTTTATAGTCATAGATGGGGGAAGTATTTTTTCTATTTTAATTATTAAATCTTGTCTTGTAGATTCAAACAATTCTTTCAAATCAGTTTTCATCGTTAATTCTGTTTTAAGTAATTTTTTGTTGATTATGGGTAATTGAAATGCTCTAATAGATATTTCTTTTCCATCCGCTAATGCGTCTTTAATTATTAATTCTGTTTCTTCTTCCTGAACTTGTTTAATGGTGTTTGGATAAAATAATATTATTTCCTTCACCTTAAATCTAACAGCATAGGCAAGCATTTGATATAGGTCGTTTTGAGAAATACCTTTTTTCGGATCTTTTTCGTCAGAATAAATAATCTTATACTTAGTGTCAGCAATTAGAGATTTATAATCTGTTTTTAGCCATAAATCTGGTTTTAAATTAAACACTTTATCTTCATCCAAATAAGTGTCGCTTTTTTGAGCTTTAGCAGTTATATTTTCTAATTCTTTATCTATAAAGCCAAAGATAAAGTCTTCAAAAACATATTCCATAGGAAGCAAAAAAGCGAAGAGCTTTAAATCGTTTTTGTAGTCGAATGAAATACAGTTGGAAAGGAATAATTGGCAATAATCTCGAACAGTTTCAAATTCGCCGAACATTGGGTTAAATGAGATTCTTGAGCATTGTACAGCAGTTGCTCGTTCGTCAGAAACTTCATCTAAAATGAAAAGTATCTCTCTTAAATTTTTTCTGTTATCTTGACTTGAAGTGTTATTGAATAGTAGGGTCGTAACATATTTTATGATGCGATTAAATTCATTGTCAAAAACAAATGCATCGTAAGTGCAATTTAGTTTATGCCATCTTCCTTTACTCAGGTTCTCATTAATATATTCATTAGTATTTAGACGACCTTTTATATATGGAAGTTCACGATTAACCTCTTCATATTGCTGATAGATAGAAGAACTTAAAAGTTCGCGTGTATATTTTGAATAGAGATAAATTAAAACTTCAAAAAAATCACTTTTTGCGCTTCCTAAAGAAGTTTTATAATTTGGAAATTTAATCTTACGACAATAGCTCAACCACCAAAGTATGTGATTTTGAATTTGATTCACCTCATTCTTGGAATAATCTTTTTCAGATTCGTAAAATATCTTTGGGAGCAAGTTTATGCTTTTTCCTTCATAATGAATTACTCCAACATATTTATTTGACTTTAGCTCGTTTGATTTATGAATGAACTGCAAGAAACGCTGCGATTCTATTCGTTCGTTTCTATTTTCTGAATAAAATGAATTTTTTTCACGGTTGTTCCAAATCTCATCAAGAAAACCTTCCAGACCTTCAAGTGAGGTTGTTATATTAGCTTTATTTTGATATTCAAATAGATTAATCATTCGACCCTATAATTTTTAGTGGCCAAGAATTTTCTTCAATAAGTAATCCAGCTGTTTTTAGAATACCTTTAACTTCATTTTCATCGTTCATATAATACTCTAAAAGCAGGGGAATTACTTTTTTATTCATTCTATGAATTAAATCTCTATTTCCTCCCATAAAATATGCATGACCAATTTGAAAGTCGTGACCTTTAGATTTAATGATTTGCTCGTTAATCTTTTTCAAAATATTCACATCATAAATATTTTCACCATCAATTTCATATTTTGGATACATAGCCTCAAATTCAAATCTTCTTCGAAGAGCTATATCCAATAGTGCTATGGATTTGTCAGCGGTGTTCATTGTGCCAATGATATACAAGTTTGAAGGAACTATGAACGAATCACCAGAGGGGAGGCGAGCCTCCAATGGTGTAGCGCCATGTGATCGCTTGTCAGTCTCAATTAATGTAATTAGTTCTCCGAATACTCTTGAAATATTTGCTCTGTTGATTTCATCAATGATTATAACAAAATTCTTTGAGGGTATATTTCGTGGTTGTACTATTTTTTTGGGTAAATATTTAATTATTTCAGCATAAACTAGGTAGTAATAAGTGGCGTGTTGATTCGCTAAACCGGAAATATTAGACAATGTTTTAACATCCTTTCTGCTTTTAACATCATTCCTATAAAATTCTTTAAAATCACTGAATTTCATTCGCAAACCATTGGCATGGTTTGTCCACTTTTCACCTGTGTATCTAAATGCATCTTTTTCAACCTCAAAAATATAGGCGGTATTATTGATCATAAAATCATCATCACTCTCCAGAACTTTATCGGTAAATAATTCGAGAGCTTTCTCAAACTTGGCTTCACTAGAAAGTTCATCTGGTGCCTTTTGAGCAAGTTTTAGGTTCTCAAGTGCTCTATCCGCAATTTCTTTAAATACTCCATCTTTTTTATCAAATACTAAGGAAGATTTGTTATCTGTTTCTGGTCTAAGTCCCTGGATAAAATCTTCATAGCTATAATTTTGATGAAATGTGATAAATTCAATTTGATTGTGAAGGTTGTCATTAAAAATTTTCAATGCTTCATCATAAGAGTCAATAGCCCTATTTTCTATAATTTGTGCGGCTCTTAAGATGGTATTATATGTTTTTCCAGTACCAGGTGGTCCGTAAAGTATTGTGTTAAGAGGAAAATTCATTTTCACATCATTTTTAATTATATCAGATTTCATGTCAAAAACATAATTTTCAAAATCTGAGTTGTTATATCTTTTAAATCCGGAATTAGAAGTTTTACTAAGCTCGTCGTTAATAGCCTCTATAATTGAACTCCATTCTGAATTAGATGGAGAAAAATCTTTTAAATATGTATAAAAAGGTTGTGGAGGATTACCTTCATAGGGTTCGCTCTTTTCATCAATTTTTTCTTTGGATATAAC
Source organism: Saprospiraceae bacterium (assembly GCA_020630435.1). GTDB lineage: Bacteria > Bacteroidota > Bacteroidia > Chitinophagales > Saprospiraceae > JAHDBJ01. The sequence goes on along the minus strand of JAHDBJ010000065.1, from coordinate 23,383 downwards.
CCCATATATTCCCTTTGAATCATTTAGGTAGAGATTTAAACTATATCGTTGTCCTACCGTAAAGTTTAATTTATTAGCTCTTACACTAAAGACTATTCGATCGTCGTTTGGATTGATTTCTAAATTCTTTATGATTTTTCTCAGAGAATTAATATAGTTTTCAAATACAACAGGTTCGAATTTGTTTTTTATTTTTTCAAATAAACTTGGATTATTTATTTTAGTTAAATTATTAAAAATTTGGTCTATGTGGTCTTCATTTGTTACTTCACTAATAGTTGACCAGTATCCACCAGAAAAATCAACTTCAAATGGTAAGAAGTTTTTTTCCCATTCTACTGCTAGCTTTTTTCCATCATTATAGTTTTTTAGCACAACACCTCTGGCTTTTATAGCCATAACTGACTTTGTCTTTTCCCTTGTAAAAACTGATTTAATTGCTATTTTACTTCCTGCAGAAATACTGTTAACTTCATCTATGAACTTGTCATCATAACCATTTTCCCATATACTATTATATAAAAAATCATGTGTTTGATTTGCTGGATTACTTCCTTTCCAATAAGCGCCAACTAAAAAATATTGTTGAATAGTATTAATATTTTCATCCAATATGGAACTGTATCTTTCAATACTAATAACCTTTTTTTTTAGGTACTTATATTCTTTAGAGCCCATTTTTATGTCAACACCGTTTGAATCAATGTTTTTTGCTATTTGGAAACCGATTGTTCCTAAATATGTAGCAAACGTCAAATGACGATTGATGATTGGGAAAGTTCTGTAGAATTGACATAATGTATCGTAATCATCCTTTTTTGATAAAACCTCTCTTGTAATGTTCTTCCAATACTTATAATAAATTGGAAATTCAACTGGGTCTTGACAATGTTTAATTATAGAGAATATGTGTGGTAGGTATTTGTTTAAGTTAGAATTTAATTGAAAATTAAAACTACTTAGGTTAGTTGTCCCTTTGACTACATTAAAGAAATGGAATAGTTCTAATTTTGAACCATTATCTAATTCAGTGCCTTCTTTAAAATTGTTAACGAAATTTGTGGTCTTAACTATTATATTAACATTACTAATAAATGTGGACAGTATTTTAGTTTCATTAATTGTAAAGGAATCAGAAGATTTTAATTTGCTGATTACTGTATTAAAATCCTCCTCTTTTTCTTCGCTTTTCAGAAGACTAAGTTTGTTTTCTAAATTACAAAGCCAGTCTTTTTCTTGTTCAAAGATGGAATTGTAGTCTTCTGTAAATTCAGACTTAATTCTTTCCAAAGGTAAATTGAATTTCTTTACGTAGTCTTTTATATTCATTAAAGTAAGTTATATTGATACAAGGTTTTTTTCTTGAAATACTTCCTTGAACGATTTAGGTTTTATATTTTGGATTGCTACTGGTTTTTAATGTAACCTAGGTTTCTAAACTTTTATGTCATCTAGAATTAATATAAATTTTTTATTTTCATTTTATTATTTAAAATCAACCGAACTTATGTTTTTATGGTCGAACAAGTAGTGAATTTCATATTTTTTTTGAATATCTGTTACGGAATCCCGTAACTACTAATTTGGACAGAAAAACTTTATCTTTTTTTGATAGATGTAAGGGTCTTATGGAACAGAATTGTTTAGCTAGTCTAAATCCAAATTAGGGTTATAATGTTCCGCGTTATTTAACTTTTCTTTAGAAAAGTGAATTATTTAATAACATTTTTCTATAAATATTTTCTTCTAAAACCTTTCTTCTTAAAAGGTGATTGAACACTTATTAACTAACCAACGGCAGGAGGAATGCCAATTTGTGTGGAATTGTATTTTCTAGAAATTTTATTATAAAATGAAGAATAACAGTTATTTACTTGTTAATTTTTTTTATATTTAGCTATCTTAAAAGTTATAACTACCTATAATTTTCTTCCCCCGTAATTTTAAAAATTTACTAATTAGTTCAGCGCTATTTAAAAGATATTGTATCTAAATTCATCGCTAAACCAAGTATTTACACTGTAATTTTAAACTTATGATTTTGAAAAAAAAATTACTCATTTTATTTATTTTAGCCACTACTAAGATATTTGCTCAAGGAGAAGTTGTAACATATGCAATTGCCAATAGTACGACTGAAGCAATTTCAGAAGAAGCTCAAGAGGCTATTAACTCTTTAGATAATTTAAAAACGGACGCAATTGGTGATACAGCAAATGCTGTTTTAACTATTATAGCTAGATTTCAAAATGAAATTGGTAATACAATGAACAAAGCTGATAGAGTTTTGAGTAAACGAGAAAATGCAATATTTAATGAAATTATCAGCCTTAAAAACGAATTAGATAAGTCAATTGAAAATACAGGAGATAGAATAGAAAGTGTTTCTCTTTCTGCAACACAAGCAATAAATGACTTTTGGGGTAAAAAGAATGAGCCCAGTATTATGAAGGTTGAAACTAAACCTTATATTACAGACTACACTAAAGAACAAAGAATTGAACTAAGAGGAAGTAATTTTGATAGAGTAGATACTATGTATATTAAATTAGGAAACCAATTAGTCTCGTTTGATAATAGAACACATAGAAGTATGGGTTTTCAACTCCCTTTAGAAATTTTTAAAGAGTCTGTTATTTCAGAACAAAAATATATTAAAGGAGAAATCCATTCAAAATGGAGGCAAGGATGGTTTAAAAAAAAGAAAAAAAGAATTGACCCATTTATTATTCCAATTTTTCCTAAAAATTTAGGAACCGTCAAAATTAAATATGAACAAAACAGGCCATATAAAAAACTTGGAAAAGTAAAAACTTATGTAGTACCTAATTGCACAACAGGCTCAAGAAAACTTGGTGGTAGCAGAAAAAAAAGTAGTAAGAGGTTTAATTTCAGTCCAACTGAAGGAGAACATTTTCATGTACCTTCGATAAAATTTATAAACTGGTCACAACGTTATGGTGGTAATAAATCCTTCACTACTACTACAGAACAGCAAATTAAGGGGTATATAACTTGTGAATCTGAAACTAAAGTTGGAGGAGGAGGTGGCTTATCAACAGTTACTATTGAGTATAAACAATATAAAAAACTCTTTCCTGTTCGTGATTATGAATCAAAAGAGTATATAGTAACTGCTACGAATCCTTTAATTGCTAAACTCCCTAGACCAATAGAAGGGCATAGAGCTAGAGTTAATTATGCAACAATCGACACATTTGATGGGAAACATATAATTCTTGTTCCAAATGGAACAAATAATTTTTTTAATCTTCAACATAATCAGGACACAGATGATGTTATCCTTAGTTTTAAAATGGAATAGTTTTGAGATACAAAATGTATTTGCTGTTAGCTATAATTGCCGAATACCATTATTTCAGGTTTCATATTACTTCCTTCTCTTCCCAATTCTTCTTGTAATCTCCTATCGCGCTGTTTTTCATCGTGACAGTTTGAATTTAAAGTTAGTAAATTCGAATTATAAACTGTCCTATTTTTAGGGAAGCCTACACTAGCAATTGTAGTTCTTCAGGAGTTAAAACTTGTTTGCGAAGCGTATCTTCTTTGTTAGGATTTTTAAACCTAATTTCATCAGTCGGCATAGATTTGATATATCCTTTGATTTTAGCATTTCTAAGGACTTTTTTAAACCTTGTAAAGTAATTGTGAGCTGTTTCTCCACTTAGTTTCGCATCGTGTATTAGATACGTCTTGTAAGTTTCCATTACTGAAGGAGTAATCTGTGAAATCTTTAATTTTTTATTTTGTGTTGCATCTTTGAATTTAGCAACGGCACTAGCTACAATTCTAATATCTTTGTATTTGTAGTTTTCAATAAAAAGGTGTTTGGAACGAATGATAAAATACCAAGCGCAGTAATGTTTGTAGTTAGATACTAGACCAAATAGTTTTTTAATTTTCATTTAGGTAATGGCTTAATCTTAATTTAAAATTTGCCTTTATATTATTATGAAATAAATGAAAATCCACTTTAACAAAATCACGACGTGGAATACAGGGAAAACCCTTAAATTTTGGGTGTGAAATTTGAAGTACATTATTTAAAATGCTACATTTTATCATATTACTTTTAATTGCTTTTAAATCATATGTTATACCTCCCTCGTGTTGGCTATATGATGTAATTTCACCTATTTCATTAGACCAATTAATGGGATTAGTACATATGGTCTTTTCAAAACTTTTTTTAAAATAGGAAGGGTAGCCTCCAATTCCGAATGTACACCAAGAAACGAAACAACCTGTATCGAAAGGATTCGTTGAAGGTTGAAGAAGGTTGAAATAATCATTTTCTATGGGCCATCCAATTAAGTAAACCATCATTATTCTTTTGTAGATTGAAGGATCTTTTTCGCAAAACTCCTTAATTAGTCTAGAAATATGACATGCACCTTGACTATGACCTACAAGAACTATAGGCTTATTCCTTTGCTGGGTTTGGGTTAAAAAACTTAAAAACGCTTCTTTTATATCTTTATATGCTATGTCTAGAGCCTGAATACAGTCTTGCGAGTTATCAAAAAAAGAAAACAATGTACATTGTTGATATACTGGAGTGTAAATATTACAGTTGTCTGAAAAAATATTAACAATCGGTAAAATTGCCTTTTTCATAATACTCTCCTTCGCATAGGTGCTTGGATAGTTGGAGTTCCATTTAATTTTTGAATAATTTGTTGTTCTATGAACAAAAAACAAATCGACTGATTTATTGTCTAAATTAAAACTATTTATTGTTGCGTACTTTGAAGAGTATTTTTCACTTAAATCGGTTAAGTTAGGATGAATAAACCAACTTGATAAGTTAGAATAATTAAAAAGAGATTTAGGTTTTGCAGAAACAAGTGGTTTAAGAACTCTATTATATTTAAACAAATCGTGGGTATACCAAAAAAGTTGTTTTTTCAATGTATTCTATTTTGTAAGTTTCCTTAGTGACCCATTTTATACAAGAATTGCAAGTTCATTTGAAGAGTTTCCCCATATGATTTATATTCTGTGTACGGCAAGTTATACTTGTTGGCTGTTGCTTTTACTATATTTGAAAGTTTTGGATAATGAATATGACAAATTCCTGGAAAAAGATGATGTTCAATTTGATAATTTAATCCCCCAAAAAAGAAATTCATCATCCAAGTATTACCATAATTACATGTAGTTAGTAACTGCTGCTCAGCCCAAGAAGTCTCCATATTCTTTTTACCCTCTGGATTGTAAAAATCTACTTCGTTTACCAAATGCGCAGGAGTAAATATGAAAAATAAAATGAACCCCCCTGAAAAATGTAATAATAACCACCCTAATAGAATCAACCATATATTTTCATTAAAGAATAGTATGGGTAGGACAAGAAATATTATAAAATGAATTATTTTACTTAAAAACAATATAACATGTTCTCTAAATTTATGTTTGGGCATTTCTAAATTACCTATTTTTTTTGCGTAAAAGTTAGAAAAATCTTTATAAAAAAGATAATCTAATGACGTGGTAAGAGCTGCAAAAAAAACATAGATATGCTGATATTTATGAAACCAATATTGTTTTTCATGAGGAGACATCCTTACAATATTTTGATGAGAAATATCATTATCATAGCCATGTATATTTGGATATCTATGATGAATATCATGCATTAGTTTCCAAACATAGGAATTAGATCCGCTCAGATTAAAAATTAATCCCAAAAAGTAATTTAGAGAATTGTTTTCAGAAAAAGCATTGTGCATGGCATCATGCCCTACATTCAAAGCGGTAAGTATCATGAATATACCGACTAAAATTTGAATAAAGAGAAAAATAAAAGCGGGCAATTGAAAAAAATATGGAGTGCAATACAAAACAATAAAAATTAAAAAAAATAGTAAAACTTTAAGACGAATAGCTTTATTACTTTTTCTGGAGATTTGGTTTGTTGAGAAATATTCACTTATTCCTTTTGATAACTCTCTTTGAAATGCCGAATTATCTTTGACTTTTTTATACTTTAACGTACTCATAAAGTTAGGATTTTATTTGTTGTTGTGTTTTGTCATCAGACAAAGTTTTATAGCCAAATGGAAAGTATTTTTTAATAATCAACTGTAATAATAAGGCTACTCCTAAACCGAATGCTATAAAAACGATGAAGTATGTTGGCCAATCTCCAATAATTAAAGGATGATCTTCAAAAGGAGGTTTGATAGTATAGATATAGTTAGTTTTAAAAATTAAGTTAAATAAATGAATGGGAAGCTCAATAATGAAAAGAATAATTATGGATGCTCGTAAAATTGAGTATTTTGTAATTTTCATTTTATGAATAAAAAAAAGATAAAATGGAATAATTAAAATTAGAGAATGTTGGAAAACATAATCTATTTTAAATATTATATGAGTTCCATGTATAAACATTGGGGTCATAACGGCATTAAAAGCGGCTATAGAGCCATAAAATAATAAATATTCGAATATTTTCTGAGATTTGTTTATTAAGACTGCACAGCATAAAAAAGCACTTATATCACATAAATGTAGTGGTAAATTCTCATACCAATTAACCTGCGCAATCTTAAGTCCTAAAAAGTAAAAAACTAGTGTTTTTATAAAAAATAAAAGTGCAAAAATTATGGCAAAGGTTTTTAGGTTTCGTTGTTTTATTTTTCTTAAAAGATAAAAACCAACTACTGCGAAAAGTAGAGTAGACAGCATTAATATAAAATGTTCTTGGCTAAATACGGGTACAATCATCTATTAGTTCTTGATTAAAGCAACTGTTATTTCAAATTATGTTGCAATATTAGGCTGATATAGTTTTTTAAAATCTTTAAAAATCACTATCCCTAAAATCATAATTATCCATAATACAGAGCTATCAAATTCCTGTATGTTAAAAACCCAAATAAAAAATGGGCTACTTAGTGTAATTATTAATATAAAGACAGAGATTTTACTTATTTTATTTTTCCCAATTTGAAATAAATAGATTAGGTATAAAGGGCTGCACCAGAGAATGTTCATATTGTATTTGACTTCTTCATGCCCAGAAAAAAACCATAAAGAAATAATTAATAAGCCTGCAATTCCAATCGTAAAACATATGAAATATTTAATGGGTTGCGGTAACCAAAATAATAAAATAAGTAATATTAAAAAGAAAACTATTGTTGGCGATAAAATAGATTGTATTGGAAAATTATCCTTTTTCTTTATCGAGTTTAAGCTTTGTCTATGTTTCACTAAGCTACTTCCATTTAATCTAGATTTATCAATATCTTTTTTTAGATATTCAGGAAGAAACATGCTTTGAAAATGCGTTGAATCATTGTCTAGTAGTTTCCCTAAGATTAGATTGATTCCTAATCTAAGCCATGGTTTATCTTCAAGATGTAAATTAATTAGTTGTCTGTTGGATTCTTCAAGTTTTCCATTAGGGAATTCTACTCCTATATGATATAATAAATCTCGTGTTTCTGTCGAACAATTTCTTTCTAAAAAAGAATAATAATAACTTCTATTAACAGGTTTGTAAAGAAAATTAAGCTTTTCAATTAATTTGCTTTTGTCTATTGCTGAAAGATTTAATTTCTGCTCCGAAACTAACCTATTATCCGAAGTGTACATTTGAATAAAACTTGCTGTTTCTTGAATTCCTCTATAGTATTTTAATTTGCCTTTTAAAAACTTGTAGGTAAAATTAGGGGTCTGAAAATCGAAAAGACCAAAATTATAAACATGGTCGGTTTGCTTTTTTTTATCAATAATCCTAATTGCAGTATGTCCAAAAGTAGAATACACTTCTTGCCCAGGAGAACAAGTAAGAATACTAATTTCAATTAAATCATTAGCATAGCTATTATATGCAAAAAGGATAAATACTATTAAAAAAATATTCTTTTTCAATCTTGGTTAAAATTTATTAGTATTCAATACCTAAACTAGGTAGCAAAATGCTACGAGATAAGTTCTGTTATAATTTCTGCTAATGTTTCAATATCACTTTTTTTATGATTGGTCATAAAACTTATGCGTATTCTTTGTTTATCAAGTGGAACAGCAGGATAATCGATAGTATTAACAAATATCCCTTTTTCATGTAATTCTCTATTCAAATTTGTAATGTCTACATGAGTTGGAATTAGAATGGACAAAATTCCTGACTCAGGAACACAAACCACATCAAAATGTTTCAGAAGGCTGTAAGCGTAATTTACATTGTTTTTTAATTTAGAGATTCTCTCTGGTTCTGCTTCCAAAATTTCTAACCCTGCAAGTACACCTGAAACCGTTAAAGTCGGTATAGTTGCACTGAAAAAGTAGGGTCTAGAGAAATATCTAAAATAATTTATTAATTCTTTGGATCCAGAAATGAAACCTCCAGCCATTGCCATACTTTTACTGAATGTTCCTATAGTTAAGTCAATATCACCTTCCACGTTGTACATCTCTGCCGTACCTTTTCCAGTCTGTCCAACTGTACCCAGCCCATGAGCATCATCCAAAACAAGGATTGCTTTGTTTTTTTTACTTATTTCTACGATTTTATCTAACGGAGATGAATCGCCATCCATTGAATAAATCCCTTCTACTCCTATAAATAAATCTTTATATTGTCCATCCAGTTTATCAATCTGTCTCTGAAGATCTAAAGTTGAGTTATGCAGAAATTTTTGTTGAGAACCTGATGATTTGTTCAGTCCATCAATCAAAGAGGCATGGCTTAATTGGTCATATATAAAAACATCACCTCTTGTGTTTAATGTTTCTGGGATTGCAAAATTGGCACTGTATCCACTTGAATACAAAAGAGTTGATTCACTTTTTTTAATGTCAGACAATTTATCTTCCAGATTCCTATGTAATTTTGTATATCCATTTAATACTGGCGGTCCACCAATACCTGGTCCATATTTTTTAACATCTCGAATTATTGATTCAAACACTTTAGGATGAGTGGCAAGATTCAAGTAATTATTGGAACCGAACATTAACATATCTTTTACAGATTTAGTTCGCTTGTCATATATTTTGGTAATTCTATCCTGGGGAGAAACAATTTCTCTAAAGAAATTAAGATTTCCTTTTTCGTCCAAAATACTACAGTGTTCATAGAAATCTTTTGCCTTTTCAGAAATATTTTTCTTTCTTGATTTTATTTGAAATTCCTTAAGATCATAACCTGTCTTTCCCATATGTAATTTTCTGTTGAATTAATTTTGCTTTTGGTAACCCTTCGCGATGGAGAGATGAAAATTAATTTTCATCTCTTTTTCTCAATATTCTTCTTTCATCCAAATCCGTAAAATACTCGTCATATAGGGGGTCCATAGTACCCATTATGCGATCCCAGATTGTAAAATAGAATCCATAACTATAACCCTTTCCATTTTTATAACTTTTGCTATTATGATGTAAATTATGATGTAAGGATGTGTTTATCCATTTACCAAACCAATGTTTATGAAAACCTTTAGGGGTAAAATCAAAACCACTATGTCCATAAACAGCAAAAGAGAGTTGTATAACCAAATAAATACTAATGGCGCTAATATGAAAGGGAATCAAAAATGCAAGAATTGGTAAAATACCTATTTCAAATAATGCCTCAAGAGGATTAAAAGAGTACGCTGCCCAAGGAGATGGATTCGTGGATTTATGATGTATCGCATGAACCCATTTAAAAACTATAGGTATATGCATAAACCTGTGAATCCAATAGTAATATGTTTCATGAATTAACATAGAAATTGGAAAACACAAAACGTAATACCATATTGGGTATTTATTAAAATCATCATAAATTTTAGTGTATTTTGTAATTGGACTGTAGAGCGTGAGATATACTACTAAAGCTATTACTGAAATTGAAATAACGGAGTAGAAAATCTCCCTTTTTAAATCACTTTTTAAAAGCTCTTTTTGCTGTATTTTGACAGGTTGAAATCGTTTTTTAAAAAGAACATAATAAAAAATAAATATCGGCAAAGCAAAAATCAAAAACTTGGAGTAATAATTGATAAAAGTTTCTAAATATTTATTAATAAGGTCCATATTAGGTCTGTAATTAATTATTGTCTTACAAAATTTTTTTCTAAAAATATGAAATATTTACACATTATAAACAAGTAATATCTTACGTTAGAACAAGAAATTGTTGTTTTATATTTGCAATTTAATTGTCTTTTTTAGATGATTAACAACTTTAATTTGCCTGTAATTTACTACATTAAAATTATTTAGGTTTATTATGAATCTGAAAATACTTACATTTTACAGATAATTTAAAATTAATTAATAATGTGGTTTTATAAAATTTTGAGCGCTATTTTTAGTCTTTTCTTAAAAAAAAGAAAAATTAAGACTGAAGATTTATTAGTGAAAAAGGGTTTAGACGATAAGTCAATAGTGGATGTAACGATAGTGCTAAACCTATGGAAGAGACCTCATTTTGAGGAACAACTGCTAAGTATTATTAATCAGACCGTTATCCCCAAAGAACTTTGGATAATCCACTATGAAAATCACATTGTTATAAAAGATATCCTCGAAAAGTATTATGACTTTTTCCCATTCATTAATATAATAAATTCTAGTAAAAATTTGAAATATTTTGGACGTTTTTCTATAGCAATTAATTGTACTACGGAATACATTTGGTTAGTCGATGATGATGTCATTCCAGGGAATATGTGGCTTGAGAATTGCACTAATAAATGCTTAGAATTAAATTCAATAATAGCATGTAATGGTAGAATTATTCCGGAAGGTAATTATCAACCCGACAAATTTGATTTGAGATATTCGTTTAAGCGATATGTTGGTGTTCCAAAAGGCATACAAACCATGAATTTTTGTGAAAAAGATACGGTTGTTGATTATGGATGTAATAGTTATTTTTTTAAAAGAGAGTGGCTAAACGCTTATTGGTCAATTTGGCCCATAACCTTTTTAACGGGAGAAGATATTCATCTCTCGGCAGTTTGTAAAGTTAAACTTGGTGTTAGTACCATCGTACTGCAACAAGATAATGAAAACAATAACGGAAACTTGTATACACCTTATGGTAGCGATGAAGTAGCTACATGGAAGCAAAATAACTTTTTAAGAGAACGAGAAAAGGTTCTGCGATATCATATTTTGGAAAAAGGTTGGGTTCCAATTGAATGGAAGAATTAAATAGTCTTTACCATTAAAAACTAATTTTATCACTTCTTTTTTTTTTTAATAAATTTTCCGAGAACCTTATTTGGTCTAAGTGTAATAATGGGGTCGGCAAGAGGTAGTTCATGCGTAAGTTCTACTTCATAGTCATGGTACAAAATTCTTAAAATTAAATTCATTTCCACTAAAGAAAAGTGATTCCCTATACACATTCTAGGTCCACCTCCAAATGGATAGAATGGTTTTCGTTTAGATTCAGGGTCATTAAATCGGTCAGGCATAAAATCATGAGGGCTTTCCCAAAACTTATCATCATGTTGCATACCATAAACGTATAATATAAATGTCGTATTTGATTTCCAACTAAATTCACCAAAAAAATCTTCTTTTACAGCTGCTCTGTCTAAAATCCAAATGGGAGGATAGAGTCTCATACTTTCGTTAATAACATTGCTAGTATGTGATGGTTTTATAAGATATTCCCAATCTAACTTTTTATTTCCTAAGTCTTCACATTCTTTTATTAGCTTTTCCCTTTCTTCTTTATCGTGAGATAATAAACTAATGGACCAAGACATGGCATTTGCAGTAGTTTCATGACCAGCTATAATAAGAAATAAGACTTCATTTATTAAATCCTCTCTCGACATATTTTTACCGTCATCCTCATATTTTGCGTTCATTAATATAGAAAGAATATCCCCCTTTTGTTCATTGGAGTTTAAGCGTTTTTGTATGATTTCATTTATTATTTTTCTTATTTTTTCAATATTATTAAGAGTTCTACCTCTTTTTTTAGATAAAATATACCACCACTTTAAATAAGGATGCTGAATTTCTTTACTACACATTTCTTGTGCATCAATAATTAGCTTATTGATTGAATCTAATTCTTGTGCATTATAGTCAGTTCCAAATAGACTTCTAAGTATAATTTTGAATACAAGCTGATGCATTAAGTCATAGATGTCAACTTCAACATTTAGGGGTACCGTTTTCATGAAGCTGTATATCTCTTCCGTCATTAAATCCACTAATTCAGCAATACTTTTTTTTGTAAACGCGGGTTGCATAAGTTTCCTTTGTCTTTTCCAGTCCTCTCCATTTCTTAAATTAATGCTGTTTCCTAAATAGAGCCCCATTCCTTCAGAAGACAGGTAAGATTTATTATAATTAATTTGATTTTTCTTTAGGATATACTCTGCCAACTCTGGGTTTTTAGAAACAATAAATTTATCTTGATTGAATGGAAACTGAAGACAAAATGTATCTCCAAGTTCCTTCAAATTATTATCCATAAAAGATAAAATATTCATTTTCGGTGATGACAGATACTTAAGAAAAGCTAAAGTTGAAATTTTTTTTGGATAATTATACATTTTCATATTTTGTTATAATTGCTATCGTAAATTATTCTAAAAAACACGCATCCTTTTTAAAAAATTAGACTAAAAAAGAAAAATAGTGGTAGGGTTTGTTTATGGTAAAAGATAACATATTTTCAAAGTAATGGAGTGAATATTATTTGGTCGAACTATATAAACTTATCCATTATTAGTTCTTAAAAGCTTTCTGAGATTTATGATATATTCTTCTATATTATTACTAGTATCATCTAATAAATCCTTATAATTGATGCTTACTATTTTCTCATCACCAGTTATTAGGATTTTCATATCATCTGATGCACTTCCAATATGAACAGGATTGAAATCGTTATTTATTGCGTCCGATAAAAATCTTTCATTTACTTCTTTTGGTATAGTGAATATGAGCTCATACTCTCCAAGAATTCCAGCAAGAAATGCTAGTATCGATTCCCCCATTTTTTTAGATAAACTAAAACATTTAGAATGGATAAAACTTGAGAAAGGTTGATCTAAAATAAAACCAACATTGTTTATAGGAATTAAATGTGCAAGAGCATTAATAAATCCATCACTAGAGTCTATACAAGATGAAGCATATTTTTTAAGTATCTGAGATTCTAATAGTCTTGGATAAGGTTTAAAGTTAATTTCTTCATTCAACTTAAAAATTTTATTTGCTGCGAAACAGTTACCAAGTCCCAATTTACCAGTGCTATACAACAAATCCCCTTCTTTACAACCTTTTCGCATAAGTTTTTGGGTTGGATTTACAGAACCTAAGACCGTTGCCGAGTAAGTTGCTTTTGATGAAAAGTTAGTGTCTCCCCCTAGAACATAACTATTACACTCTTGTAAAGCTTCAAGTACTCCATTTTGGATTCCATCAAAATAATCGCTGTCGTTTTTATGAATATTCTCAAAGTTAAGATTTAGTAAAACACCAAATGGTAATGCCCCAACCGCTGCAAGGTCACTAATATTTGCAATAATAAGCATCCACCCAATTAGATACGGGTCATTATAAATTCCATATTCTATCTCTTCACTAATTGTGTCTGTAGATATTGCTAACAACTTATTCTTTAAAAGAACAGATACGTCCAACAACTCTGAATCACTTTCAAATAGCTCATTTATTTGAAATTTTGATCGTTTAAATTTGTTCGTAAATCTTTTAATATATTCTATATCATTCATATTTGACTTCGTTCAGGTCTCGCTAATAATGTTAATTCAAAACATATATAAAAAATGACTAAAAATATAAGCCAACTTGGTTTAAGTGAAAGTATGATTGCAATGTTGCCAGTAATAAAAAATCTAACAGTTGATTCGATGGGTATGCGAGAATATTCTTCTTCCTTTTTTTTTGGAAAATGAGCCTTTATTTGACCATAGAGACCGATAACAATAGCTACAATAAAAAAGGTAATAACAGCTAAATCACTTGTTGAGATATTAATCCATAATAAAATAATTCCCATCAGCAATATTGAGTCTCCAAGCAATACAGTGGCATTCCAACCAAACTTTACTGGGAAGGTGTTATAATTAGTTACTTTATCAGCGCTAATATCTTTAAGATAACCTATTAAAACGAAATTTGAATAAGCGAAAAAATTAAAACATAGGATATAAATTAATTCAGGATTCTTCGAAAGTATTAATAAATTTAAATTGCTTTCTGCACTCAATAGACCCATTAATGGCAGTAAACAAACAATTAATGAATTCCATATAGGTCCTCCCATCCAATAATTTTTCTTGAAATGTGTATAACTTATTAATCCTAAAACCGCTGCGATAGCAGGGACGATAATGCTGTTATTATAGTATATTAACGCAATTGCAATTAAAAACAAACCTGTTAAACTAGAAGCTAATAGTGCCTTTTTGCTAATTAAACCTTGAGATAGGGGTCTATAGGGTGAAGAAATCTTATCGGTATCTAGTTGAAAACAGTCAGTCAGAGCCTGACCGAATCCGTAAATGCAAAAATAGCAAATAAAGAGAATAACAAATTTCTTTAAACTTAAAGGATCATTTGATAAAGCCATGCCTGATAGCCCAGAAACACCTGAGATAAATAATAAATATGGTCTCATATGTACAAATAATGATCGTAAAAATTTAAATATTTGGTTTTTCATAAATTGAATTTTTTTTATTGAAGAAAGTTAAGAGTATTTAAACTACTCGGTATAATTTGAAATTCAGCTTTTGAAGCACCAAATAATTCCCCATCCAATTCCACAAAAAAATCTTTATCCGATTCGACGGTTATTTGATTTGTGTTAAAAGAAGAGAGTTTTTTTCCTTGAAATTTGTTCATATATAACCGAAATAATGTATGACTTAATTCCAATTTACTTTGATCTGAACAGAGCTTTATATCAAACAGGCCATCGTTGGGGGATATGTTTGAAGGGTAACGAAAACTTCCAGCCACATTCGGAGATTTAAGGATACTCAAATTGGTGATATTTCTTGTGTATTGTTCAGAACCGTAGCTTATTGAAAGTGAACAATTTTTATGCTTAAATATTGAGGCTATTGCCGTGTAGTTAATTGCGAGTTCAACAAATCTTTTCTTCAGAAAATTAATAACTAAATCATTAGAATTGAATAGTGCATTTGCATTTGACAGAAAGCCTATACTTGCATTTGAAATAAAATATTTACTTTGTTTTTTTTTACCATTATATAAAGTTACAAATCCGAGATCAGCAGGTTCAAATTTGCTTTTCCCAATTCGAAATTTATATCCTTTCAAAGATGATGAGTTTATTTTACAAAAATCATTGCTTGAACCTAACCCAATCGCACCCAAGAAAATGTGTTGAAGGCGACAGCTATTAATTTGCGTTAAAGCATTTAATAGATAAAATAACGTGCCATCGCCTCCCACAGCGATAAAACAGTTCGTTCCATTTTTGCCTATTAAATTTTTAATTGTCTTGGCGAAATCAAACGGAGGAGAATACTCGTAATAAACAGTATTATCTGGAAGATTTTTATTAACCAGCTTTTTTATTTCTTCCCATTTTTTTTTTGATTTACCGTTGTTAGCAGATTGGTTAACAAAGACCGCAAATTTATCATTTGACATTTTATCAATTTTCAATTAATTAGGTTAACATAACTAGCGTAAAAGTGTTACAATAAGTAAAACTTAAGATAAAATTATATTATAGTAGACTAAATATTTCAACACAATATATATATTATTTTCTAGAAATTTTAAGTGGTCACTATTTGAATAATTACATTTTGTGCTTTAAAACTTCAAACATTAATTATTTAAGCGAATTTAATGATTGCGAAGTTTCCTACATAATATGAAGCGCTTGATGTTTTGAACTATCTTTTGGTTTTTGCTCCTTATTTTAGTAATTTCTACTGATTCTATCTGAAGTTAGAGCTTGTTTTAAAATATCAATATATCAAATTAATTCCTGTTAAACAGATATTGTAACTACTTAATTATGTAATTTGTACATAAAGAATAATTGAATTAAAATATCTTTTCCTTATGAAAATAACGGTTGCTACAGCTGGAACAAAAGGTGATTTGTATCCCTACTTGTCAATAGCTATTGAATTAAAACAAAGAGGACATTCTATTATATTTGCATCAAGCCCTCATTACAAATCAATTGTTGAAAAATATAATTTATACTTCAAGGCACTTAGACCGGATTTAGACTATAAAGACCCCCATTTTGCTAACTCAATAATGAGTAATTCCAATGGGGGTGAATTCGTAATGAAACAAATTGTCGATAGATATATACGAGACACTTATTTAGATTTGTTAGAGGCTTCAAAAGGATCAGATTTGATAATAGCAAGCATGCTTTGTTTTGCAGCACCGATTGTTTCACAAAAAACCAAAATACCTTGGATATCCGGTGTTATCGCCCCAAGTATTTTTTGGTCAAAATACGATCCTATTGTGCCTCACAATATGCCTTTTCTCCGTCACATAAATTTTTTAGGTAAGAATGCTAACAACCTTTTAATAAAAATTGCAAAAAACGCTACTATAAATTGGTTTCCAGGCATTGCAAAATTACGAAATGAACTAGGTCTAGAAAACGATAATAACCATCCAATGTTTGAAGGAGCTCACTCACCATTACTTACATTGGGACTCTACTCTGAACATTTTGCAAAAATAAGATCGGATTATCCTGAAAGTGTTAGGCTAACTGGGTTTGTATTTTTAGATGAAACTGTGGATGAATATGCTGAAAAAGAAATGAACGATTTTATAGAAAGTGGAACATCACCTATAGTTTTCACTCTAGGTTCTTCAGCAGCTTATTGTGGTGAAGATTTTTATAAATATGCAAGAGTGGCTTGTGAAGATTTGAATGAAAGAGCGATTTTTTTAATGCCGGAATCAGATGTTGACTTAGAAGTTAAGTGCAATGATAATTTTTATTATACAGGCCATTATCCGCATGGTAAATTATTCAAATATGCAAAAATGATAGTTCATCATGGTGGAATTGGAACTCTATCACGTACTCTTATGTCGGGATGTCCCAGTTTAGTAGTGCCCTTTAGTCATGACCAGCCTGATAATGCCTATAGACTTGAAAGACTTAGTTCGGGAATTGTTATCGAACTGAAAAAACTTACGCCTAGTTTGTTAAAACAACAATTGCACTATCTATTAAATTCAGAAAAACATAAAAAAAGTGCAATTTTATTGAAGAATAAAATCGAACTTGAAAAAGGAGCAAGAAATGCTGCAGATTTTATTGAGGAGGCTTTTTGATTTCTTGATAAGTTTGTTTTATTAAAACCTCTCCCTGAAATTATAGCTTCTATATTAAATCACTATGTTCATAACTGAACTTCAAGTTAAAGGTAAATTAACCTTTTGTCTCCTTCTTAAATAAGATTCATTTTATTCAATAATTTGGCTTTGAAAAATTAGGTAAGAACTATTTTTAAATATTTAATAAAATTTATGTCAGAAAATTCTATCTTTCTATTTAATTAAAAATACAAATTTTACTTAATAAAATGTTTAATAATGATGTCTGGATTGAAATTCTAAAATCTATTTCAAAAAATAAATTAAGAACTTTTTTGTCTGGATTTTCAGTTACCGTTGGGGTGATGATTTTTGCGACTCTAAATGGTTTTGGAAACGGTTTAGAGAATACCTTTAAAAAACTATTTGCTGATGACGCCACTAATATAATGAAAGTAATACCAAGGGAGACCTCCTTGCCATATGGTGGATTTAAATCCAGAAGAATCATTCAGCTTAATAATGAAGATTTAATAGGTATAAAAAGTAATTTTAAATTTTCAATTGATTATATAACTCCGATTATTGAAAGAACGACCTTGGTAATTTATAAGGGTAACTCTTATTCGTACAATTTAAGGGGTGTAGCATCAAGCTATCAATTTGTAAAAAAATCTGTAATCACAGAAGGACGTTTTATTAATTTATTGGATATAAAAAATAAAAATAAATATGCTGTTATAGGAAAAGTGGTAGCGGAAGATTTGTTTAAGAACAGTAATCCTATTGGTAAGTTTATTAAAATTGAAAGTAAGGTCCATAAAGTCATAGGAGTTTTCATGGATGAGGAAGGGGAGTATGAAGAAAGTTTTATTTATGTACCCTATACTACTAGACAACTAGTGGAAAATGATAAGGATAAAGTAGATCAAATAATTGTTGGTTTCAATAAAAAATTAGAATATGAAAGTGCTGAACTTCTACAACAAAATGTAGAAGTTTATTTAAAAAATAAAAAGAAGGTTAGTCCAAATGATAAAAATGGTATTTATGTACAAAATATATCAAATGATTATAAGAGAAATACTGAATTTACTATACTCTTAAATTTAATTATTTCTGCAATTTCACTTACTGTTGTGATTTCCGGGATGATTGGTATTAGTAATGTTATATTTTTCACAGTTAGAGAAAAAACCAAGGAAATTGGTATAAAAAAAGCTCTGGGAGCAACACCCTTACAAATATTAAATGCCATTGTATTGGAAGCTATTTTATTAACTACGTTTTTTGGACTTTCGGGTCTGATTATGGCTATTGGATTCCTTAAAATTTTAAAAGGAAAATCTCTAGAAGAAAATTACTTTATCACTAACCCTGAAATCGAAATAAAAACGGGATTTTTTGTAACCATCCTATTAATTATTTGCGGAGTTTTTGCAGCAATTTTACCTGCTCGATACGCATCTAAAATTAAACCAATTGTTGCGTTAAGAAAGAAATAATACAAATGGCATTATTTGATAAAAGTATTTGGACAGAAATTTTTATTTCCATTAGAAAAAATAAAACAAGAACCTTCCTGACTTCTATTGGAGTTACTACAGGTATATTTGTTTATGTCGTGCTCTCAGGAACGGTAAATGGATTAAATAATGGTTTCGGTAGAGAATTTCAAAATATCTCCCATAACACTGTCTTCATTTGGGCCAAAACTACTAGTATGCCATATTCAGGATTTAAATCGAATCGGCAAATCCAATTAAAAATTTCCGATGCCGTTGCTTTGAGACAAAAAATACATGAATTAATTGCGATTGCTCCTCGAAATGCGAAAGGAGTTTTCGGTACTGCCCCCGCTTCAGTTTCAAGAGGGTCGAAATTTGAAAACTATTCAATTTTTGGAGATTTTCCGGACTTTATAAAAATCGCAAATAAAAAAATATACTCAGGGGGAAGGTTTATTAACCCTCTGGATATTAAGTACGCTAGGAAAGTATGCATTATTGGAGAGCGCACGCAAACGGAACTATTCAAGGATAATGAAAATCCGATTGGAAGTTTTATTAAAATCAATAATCTTAATTTTCGAGTTGTAGGAATTCATGGTTTGAGTGGAGGGGGTGTACCGTTTGATAGTGATAGAAATATCTTTATTCCATTCACAACATATAGAAAACTCTACAATACAGGGGAAAATGTCTCATGGTTTACAATAGCAGCTAAAGGTGATGCAAATATTTTAAAAGTAGAAGAAATGATTAAAAAAGAACTTTCTAGAATCCATAAAATACATCCTAGCGATAAAAGAGCAATTGGGAGCTTCAATTTAGGCGTTGTTTTCAATAAAATTTTAGGATTCTCCACAGGTCTTACTACTATATCTATAATTGTTGGTATTGCAACAATACTTTCTGGAGTAATCGGTATAGGTAGTATTTTATTAATATCCATTGATGAACGTACGAAGGAAATAGGAATAAGGCGTGCTTTAGGTGCAAAACCTTCGGATATTCGTAATCATATAATTATCGAATCCTTTTTCTTGACTTTTACTTCAGGTTTTATAGGTGTTTTGGCAGGTTTATTTACACTAAAAATTCTTAATGCACTTACCGAAAATATGGAGAATGTTCCTTTTTCTAATCCAAACGTTTCGATTGAATATGTAATAGGTACTTTATTTTTATTAGCAGCACTTGGGACATTGATAGGCTTAATTCCTGCCTATAAAGCAATTCAAAAAAAGCCCATTGAAGCCTTGAAAGAAGAATAGATGTCCTCAAATTTTTAATAACAAGAACAAAAAAGATTTTATAGTAACTTTATGAATTTACAGTCTATAATCATGTATTATATCCAATGAAAGATACCGGCCCTAAAAATTATGAAAGAAACTCTTTTAAAACTATTGATGCACTAAAATATATTTTCCCTTTCCTTAAACCTTTTCGCAAATATTTCCTTTATGGAATGATTAGCATATTTATAACTGGGTTTCTATCGTTGTCACTTCCAATTATCACAGGTAATATATTAGATATTTCTTTAAATAAATCGAATACGGATTTACCTTATACAGCCAACTTTCTAGTTGTTCTATTAGTTATTTTAGTTGTTTTGGAGAATTTATTCAATTTTATTAAAGACTATTTCTTTAATAAAATGAACGAGTTAACCATTGGGCATATTAGAAAAGTTTTATACGAACGTTACTTAAAATATACCATATCATTTTATGACAAAGAGCGAATAGGAGAGCTTTTAAGTAGGTTAAATACGGATGTGTCAATGTTAAAATATATTTTCTGTGAACAGATACCGACATTTTTATATCAAACGGTATTAGCAATAGTTGCGATATCTGTTCTTTTTTATCTCGATGTAATTTTAACGTTAATTACACTTATCACATTTCCGATTGCATTGCTCGCAGCAAAACTAATTGGAAAAAAAGTTAAACTAATTTCAAAAAATATCCAGGATTATTACGCAACTTCTTCGACATATGTTGAAGAAACCTTACAAAATATTAGAACTGTTAAAACCTTTGCAAATGAAAGTCATGAGACTGAATCCTACAATTTACTTTTAGATAAAATAATAAAATATAGTGTAACAATGGGTCTTTATAAAACTGGACTTGATTCATTAGGTGGTTTGATAGCATCATTAGTTTTAGTTTTTACTTTTTGGTATGGGACATTTCTCGTAGAAACAAACCAAGTTACGTTTGGTATTCTTATTACTTTCTTCTTAATTAATTATTTGTTAGGTGAATCTATTTCAAAAATAGCTAGTGCGTATGGAAAATTACAAAACTCTATCAGCGTAGTAGGTAGAATTAAGAGATTAATGGAGGTTGAACTTGAGCCATATTTAAATAATAAGCAGCTTAATGTTAATTTTAATAGTTCCATTAGGTTCGAAAATTGCTCTTTTTCATATAGTCAATCAAAAAATGTCATTTTCAAATCAATAAACTTAGATATTAAGAAAGGTTCAGTTATAGGAATTTTAGGTCCTAGCGGAGTCGGAAAATCAACTTTTATCCAACTAATACTAAGATTTTATAGTCCAACGAAAGGACGAATTTTATTAGACGACAAGTCTATAGACAAACTACCACTACAAAGATACAGAAAGCTTTTTGGGGTCGTTTCTCAAGAAATCGATCTATTCGGTGGAACCATTAAAGATAATATATCCTACTCCTCTGGAAAATATTCTATCGACGATATTATAGAGGCTGCTAAAATTGCTAACGCATATGATTTTATCCAGAGGCTTCCCATGAAATTTGATACAGAAATCGGTGAAAAAGGTTTAATGCTTTCTGGTGGTCAAAGACAACGTATTGCAATCGCGAGAGCTTTGCTAAATAATCCGCCTATTTTGATTTTTGATGAAGCAACAAGTTCCATCGATAGGGAAACCGAATATTTAATTCAAGGAGCACTTGATAGAGTAATGCATTCGAGAACTTCTATCATTATTACACACAAAATGGACACCATTCGACATGCAGATAAAATATATTATATTGATAGTGGAAAGCTAAAACTTTGCAAGGATATAGATGATGGGAAAACTAGTGATAGTAATCAAGATTAGCTTTGTTTGTCTTCTAGTTACTTTGGAGTTTAACAATATTCCGCATATTCGGTTTCGTTAAGTTTTTTCCCTCTGCTCTATTACAATCATCTGTTTATAATTATTCTCTTTGACCAACCTTTTCATCTTGCTTAATTTAAATCGGTTAATGAAATTTTCTAAAAGTAAGAAAATTCTTTGCTCAAATTTTCATTCATAATTTTGTATTAAGATGATCAAGTAAGTCTTTAATAGTTATTGAAGGTAAATCATCAATAGCACTATCCTGTAATTTTTGAACATGATTCAAATACTTTAAAGTGCTTTTAGTTGAACTATGCCCCATTGCATCAGCAACCGTTTTTAAATTAGCTCCATTCATTAGCAATAAACAAGCGAAAGTATGTCTAGCGCAATAGAAAGTTAAGTGTTTATCTATTTCTGTTCGTTGAATCCAATATTTTAAATTTTTGTTTACTGCATTATCACTGATGATTTGTAAATCGAAAACAAAATCTTCGCTATTTTTTCTTTCTCCAATTAAGTGAACAGCTACAGAGTTTAATCTATTATTTATTTGACCACCAGTTTTTTCTCTTGTAGTTTCTAGTCTATTATTTTTAATGTTCTTCCATTTCAATTTTCTTATTTCAGCCATACCCAAAGACGTATAACAACAGAATAAAAAAGCTTTTTTTACTTCACTATTACCACAGTGTGTGTTTGCTAGCAATTGTAGTTCTTCAGGAGTTAAAACTTGTTTGCGAAGCGTATCTTCTTTGTTAGGATTTTTAAACCTAATTTCATCAGTCGGCATAGATTTGATATATCCTTTGATTTTAGCATTTCTAAGGACTTTTTTAAACCTTGTAAAGTAATTGTGAGCTGTTTCTCCACTTAGTTTCGCATCGTGTATTAGATACGTCTTGTAAGTTTCCATTACTGAAGGAGTAATCTGTGAAATCTTTAATTTTTTATTTTGTGTTGCATCTTTGAATTTGGCAACGGCACTAGCTACAATTCTAATATCTTTGTATTTGTAGTTTTTGATGAAATCCTCTGCAAAAAGATTAAAATTTAAATCTTTTAAATGTTCTGGTTGATAAGAACTTCCAAGGCTAATTAATTCAAGTTCTTTATTAGCTCTTATGTTTTCTGCCAATCTTTTCTTTTCACTACGTTTGGTGTCTCCAGGTGTAATCTTAATATCTAAAAATTGGTATGATCGTTCCTTGTTATGGTATATGTCCAAGTAGTATCTTTTTACACCTTTAGCTAAATTCCTTGTTCTAAGTTTTACAGACATATCAGTAACATTATAGTAACAAATATAGGTAAAACATGAGAAAGCACAATCAAATTATTGTTTTGTGATTATATTTAAATAATTGAAATACAGTTATTTGTATTCTTTTAGCTTCCTTTGGTTGATTAGGTTCGATTCCCGCCTCGAGTACTTCTAAACCCTCTTAATCAGATGATTAAGAGG
>JAHDBJ010000070.1 GCA_020630435.1 Saprospiraceae bacterium | reverse complement strand
CGCACTTTATCAAAAATTACTTGCAAATCCAAAAAGTCAAATGTGTTTGACTTATCGTCCTTCTAATAATATGAATAAAAAATATGTGAGGGCTATCGGGAGTAAAATTGTAAGAAAACTATCATCGAAAATAATTAAAATTTCTTATCCCATAGAAGATACTCAATGTGGATGTAAGATGTTTACAAAAGAAGTAATACATATTTTTGATGAGCCGTTTATTTCAAAGTGGTTATTTGATATTGAAGTTATTCTAAGAATAAGGAATCTATTGCTTAATCATAAAGAGGTTTATTCTTTTGTTAGGCTGAAAAATCTTCAAAGTGTAGAGGGTAAAACTAACTATTCCTTCCAAGACGTTTGCATTTTAATTAACGATTTTTATATGATTAATCAATGCTACAATTAGAGATGAAGACTTTTAAAACACTATTTCTAGTAGTACTATTAGGTAGTGTTGTAATTCCTTTTTTATATGCATTTAAGTATGTAGGCCTTTATGCAGATGATTATGGGAGAGCACTTTGGGAGTTTAAAAATATAGGGATAAACATTAGTAATTGGTATTTGACTCATAACGGGAGAATAATGAATGCTATTTTTAGCTGTTTACCTGTTTATAAAACACCTTGGTTGCATTCTATTCTGATTCTAAATTTTATTTTGAATTTCTTTGTTTTGCATATAGTTATACATAGGTTACTTAAGGTAATAGGTTTGTATATATTTGGAATAGATAAGCTAATAATTACAAGTATAATTTTTGTGCTTCAAATATGTGCTTTGCCTTTAATTTTTGAATATTATTATTGGTATGCTGGAGTAACGGCTTACTCTTTATCCTTTTTGTCATTATTACTCTGTCTTTTTTTTGTTTTAGGGATCCTGAATAACAATAAAAAATCAATTACGGGTGCTATTTTTTTTGGAATTCTATGCGCCGGAAATAATGAAATTTTGATTCTTTTGTTAAATTATTTAGTGCTGATTTTAGTTGTCTTTTCTTTTCTTAAAAGAAAAGATATTTTGATGAAAGCTCTAATTCTACAGTTTTGTATTTTAGTTATATCAGGAGTAGTAGTGTTTTCCCCAGGAAGTTTACATAGACAAAATAGCTTTGAAAGTGGTGGAAATATTTTAGGCTCATTGGTGCAATCATTAATAAGTTCATTTTCGCTGCTGGTAAATGAATTCAAGATACTCAATAGTGTTTTAGGTATAGTAACATTACTATTAATAGCTGTTTATTTAGTAAAAAGAAGTGCGGATTTAAATAAACTAAAATATTTGAACCCTATAGTCTTAAGTATAATAAGTCTCATTGGTATATTCCTCTTATTATATGTGCCCACTTATGCAACTGGTGGATTGAACTATAATAAAGGTAGGATTGCAAATATGATTCAAATTGTATTACTGATTGTTATGTTGATTAATATTGTTAATGCGACAATATTTATTTCTATAGAAAGGAGGTATTCATTGAAAATCAATCAAAATAGATTATTTACGACAATGTTGCTGTTTTCATTGGCTACAGCCTATACTTCAGAAAATATTCAAAATTTATTTGTTGACTATAACGAAGGAAACTTTAAGAAATTAACAATGAATAGGAATAATCGTATTAAATTAATAACTGATTCTAATTTAATCAATATTTCAGTACCTGCATATAATGGTAATTTAACCTTTCAATTTGAGGATATGAGTTCGGATCCCAACCATTGGTATAATATAGACTTTGTGAATTTTATGAATCAGAAGTATAATTTAGAAATAGAAACTGTAAGAGTAAAAATTGACTAGGTTACTCAATAATTTAATTGTTTATCCAATTAAAAGCAAAATAATAGCATATGAAGTTAGACGCAGAAGAGTGGCTATACGAAATCAAACCTAAGGCAAAGCTTATAGATTTAAACCTTAAGGAAATCTGGCAATATAGGGATTTGCTTGTATTATTTATAAAACGTGATATAATTACAGTCTACAAGCAGACTATTTTGGGGCCATTATGGTTTTTGATACAACCTTTATTTACAAGTGTAATTTTTACGCTAGTTTTTAATGAGGTTGCTGGAATAGATAATGGAGAGATCCCTAACTTTTTATTTAACTTAACTGGTTTAACACTTTGGACCTACTTTAAAGAAGCATTTAGTGCTACGAGCTCTGCTTTTACTTCAAATGCAGGGCTTTTTGGGAAGGTGTATTTCCCTAGATTTATTGCACCAGCCTCAAGAGTGCTCTCTGGACTCATGAAGTTTAGTATACAGCTAATTATTTTGGTAGTATTTTATGTGTATTATGTTTATCAAGGAATGGATATTTTGCCATCTATTTACTTGCCTTTAATTTTTGTGTTATTGCTTAATCTTATTCTTATAGCAATGGGAGTTGGAATGATATTTTCTGCATTTACTACGAAGTATCGAGATCTTAATATTTTAATAGGTTTCGGTTTAAGTTTACTCATTTATTTGAGTGCAGTTATGTATTCTCTCGATGAAGCAAAAATCAAACTCAAAGATTATTTTTGGGCGGTTGAGTGGAATCCTATAGCTCATATCATAGAGAGTTACCGTACCTTATGGTTTAATAATTTAGAAATACATTGGACAGGGATTTATGTAGGTTTTATTATTGGAGCAATACTTTTCTTTATTGGTCTTGTGGTTTTTAATAAAACGGAGAAAACCTTTATTGATACGGTGTAATTTTATTTGGAGTTATATTATTAAAAGAAAATTAAAATGTCCAAAAATATTAAACTGTATTGGTGGAGTGAGAGAATAATCCAGCGCAAGAAGTTTGAAAATTATGGAGACTTAGTTGGACCTTATTTGGTTGAGAAAATTTCGGGTGTCACCCCAAAATGGGTTCGCGCTTCAAATCCAGGTTTACTTAATATGTTAAGCAGTGTTTACGCTACTGTAGGTAGTATATTATCTCATACTGGTAGAAATACGACTGTATGGGGGAGTGGGATATTAAATAAAGAGGATGTTGTTAAATCAAGAAAAATACTTGCTGTAAGAGGACCGCTTTCGCGAAAGCGCCTTCTTGAACAACATATAGAATGTCCAGAGATTTACGGAGACCCAGCTTTATTACTGCCGCGTTATTTTATTCCTGAAACTAAAAAATCTTTTAGATTAGGTATTATACCGCATATAATAGATTATGAAAATGTTAAAGAGCAATTGAAAAACCAGCCAACAATTAGAGTAATTAACTTTAACTCAAATGATGTGGAGCGAACTACCACCGAAATAATTGAATGCGATCAGGTTTTTTCATCTTCATTGCATGGTCTCATCGTAGCCCATAGTTATAGAGTTCCGGCAGTTCAAGTAAAATTTTCAGATAAGATAGCAGGCGATGGTGTAAAATATGAGGATTATTACCTTTCAGTTGGCTTGGTACCCTATAAAGCATTAACTATTTCATTAAAAAGTAGTTTAGAAGAATTGTTAGAAATGCATAAACAACACATGCAACGTCTTCCAGCGGCAAAAAAGATAACTGATTTACAAGATGGATTAATGAAAGTATGTCCATTCAAAATTGCAGCCATATGAGTAAAACAATTTTAAAAATAGATAATCTTTCAAAACAATATCGATTAGGTAATGTAGGAACTGGATCCCTAGTACATGATCTTAATCGAGCTTGGCACTCACTTAGGGGTAAAGAAGATCCATATCTACAAGTAGGGGCTGTAAATGATCGCAGTACCACTGCTAGTTCCGATTACGTGTGGGCTTTAAAGGATATTAACTTTGAAGTAAAGCAAGGGGAGATTCTTGGAATCATAGGTAAAAATGGCGCTGGTAAATCGACTTTATTAAAGATACTTTCTAGAGTGACTAGTCCTACTACTGGCAGTATAAAAGTAGGAGGGCGCATGGCAAGCTTACTGGAAGTAGGTACAGGCATGCATCCAGAATTAACAGGTAGAGAAAATATTTTCCTTAATGGTGCCATTCTAGGAATGAACAAAGCAGAAATTTCAAGTAAAATAGATGAGATTGTGGAATTTTCGGGCTGTCAGATGTATATAGATACTCCTGTAAAACGCTACTCTAGTGGTATGCGAGTACGATTAGGTTTTGCTGTTGCTGCTTTTTTAGAGCCAGATATACTGGTGGTAGATGAGGTGCTTGCAGTAGGAGATGCTGAGTTTCAGAAAAAGGCAATTGGTAAAATGCAGGATATATCAAGTACAAGTGGAAGAACTGTTTTGTTGGTTAGTCATAATATGGGGAGTATAAGTCAATTGTGCGAGAGATGTATCGTATTAGTTAATGGAAGTATATCCTTTGACGGAAAAACTAATTTAGCAATTGATAAGTATTTATCTATTAATGATAATAAATCTACAGCACAATTTATTAATCAAAATCCCAAAGAAAATGGAGACTTAATAGAAGTGTCTACTTTCAAAAATAGGGAGATAACGAGCAACTTTGGATATCATGATTTAATTAGTATTAAATTTAGTATTTTGATTAACGAAAAGAATTTAAACAGTCTTTTAGGTTTCAGAATTATAAATTTACAGGAACAAGTTATTTTTACATCTGAGTACAAATTAGACCATCTTAAAAATGGAAAAAACACCATTATAGTTGAAATTCCACGGTCATTTTTAGTTCCAAATACATATTTCCTTACAGTTGCATACCATATTCCAAATGTAAAAATGATTTCTTTATTGGAAAATGTAATCTCTTTTGATATTGAGGAAACAGGGTCGGAATTTTATAAATATCAGGGCAGAGACTTTGGTTGTGTAACAATAAATTGTAATTGGAAACTAGATGTTAAGTAAATGATTGTTTATAATGTTTAAGGAAATTTTAAATCAGTATGAAAAGTAGTGCTATAATATTGAAGAAACTTCATGCTAAAGAAATAATAATAAGATACAAAGAGACATTAAACATAGATGTTGAAAGATTTTTTAAAGGTATAGAGTTTGTAAATTTAGTTGAAGATACTGCAACAAAACATCGATTTTTCGAACCAAGGAGTATTGCTGGAGATAGTTCATTTTATGAAGATCTTGATAAATTTGAATGGTATTACATGCCTTGGAAATGGGAACATCAAATTGTTCTAGATCAATTAAAAAAATCAGATAAAATTTTAGAAGTTGGTAGTGGAGGGCTTGGTTTTATAGAAAAATTAAATTCTCTCAATTACAATATTACAGGTTTAGAATTAAATAAAAATAGTATTAAAATTGCTGAAGCTAAACAACTGAATGTTTGTTTAAATACAGTTGAGCAATTTTCACATTCACATCAAAATACTTTTGATATGGTATGCTCTTTTCAAGTTTTAGAACATATTTCTGATGTGATTCCATTCTTGAAAGCTCAAGTTGAATGTTTGAAATCTGATGGAAAGCTTATAATTTGTGTACCAAATAATGATTCATTTATTAGATATACTGATGGAGGGGTGCTAAACTTACCTCCTCATCACATGAGTAGGTGGAATCCATTATCGTTAAAAAAAATAGAGAATTTCTTACCGATTAAGTTTGAAAAATTTCATTACGAGCCGCTTCAAGATTATCATAAACAATGGTATATTAAAAGTATATCGGATCACTATTTAGCTAAGTATAAGCTTTTACGTGGTTTAAATAAATTATTTTCCTTGAATAGCTTGTTACGAATTTACGTTAATTTTAATTGTAATAATATTAAAGGACATTCAATAATGGCCACTTTTATAAAAAAATAGTGAAGATTCTTATAATAAATACGTTTGATACGGGTGGTGCGGCAAACGCATGTATTAGATTACATAAGGGATTGTTGAATCAAGGTATAGACTCTAAGTTGTTATTGTTACACAAATCTAAGAATGTTGATTGTTCTTATAGTTTTGAAAGAAAACAATTAGTAGAAAATATATATATTAAATATTTAAAAAAGCTTAAAGTTAAAATTGCTCAGAAGTATAATATTAAATTTTTAAAAGAAAAAATTCGACCTGAGAAGATATTTCTAAGAGAAAGAAGTCAAAATTTAGAACTCTTTAGTTTTCCATATTCTATTCACGATATTACTCAGTCAAGATTATATGAGGAGGCAGATTTAGTTAATCTACATTGGGTAGCTGGTTTTTTAGATTTTGAATCTTTTTTTACAATGAATAGTAAGCCTGTTATTTGGACGCTACACGACATGAATCCTTTTTCTGGTGGAGAGCATTATGTGGAAACCAGTGATGGTATGGATAATGATGGTTTTCCAGTATTGAGGGTTGTTTCGGAGACAGAAAAACTTTACTCCACTAATAACTTAAATTTAAAAACATCTTCACTTTCAAAATTTAATAATTTAACTATAGTTAGTCCTTCAAGATGGTTGAAACAGGAGGCTGAAAAGAGTCAATTATTTAAAAATAGGAAAGTTTCCCTAATTCCATATGGTATGGATGTGGATTTATTTAAAATACGTGATAAACGATTTTCTAGAGAATTATTTAATATCCCATCAGATAAGAAAGTTGTATTATTTGTAGCTGATCATATAGAAAATAGTAGAAAAGGTTATGTTTATCTTAAACAAACTTTAGAGCTTTTAAACCGGGATGATGTCATATTGTGTTCAATAGGCAAAGGTAAGCCTGAGTTAAATTGTGATATTGAACAAATTCATCTGGGACATATAAGTGATGAAAGAATTATTAGCACAATTTATTCTTCAGCAGATGTTTTCGTGATTCCTTCGTTAATGGATAATTTGCCAAATACGGTTTTAGAGTCTTTACTATGTGGAACTCCAGTTATTGGTTTTCCAGTTGGTGGTATAGTAGACATGGTGGAAGATGGTAAAAATGGTTTGTTAACTTCTGATGTTAATGTTCAATCTTTAAAGTTAACTCTAGAGAATTTTTTAAATCAACAAGTTAGCTGGTCAAGAAATGATATTAGACAACAAGCAATTTTGAAATACGATCAATCTATTCAAGCAAAAAAATATATTGAATTATACGCAAGTGTTATTAACAAACCTATACAGAATTAAATAGTGCCATTAATTTCAATTATAACTGTTAATTATAACGACCTAAATGGTCTTGAGCGTACTTTAAAAAGTGTTCAAGAACAGACTGTAAATGACTTTGAGCATATTATCATTGACGGTAATAGTGACGATGGAAGTAAAGAGTTCATCGTAAAAACACAAGAGAATTATAGTTACTGGGTTAGTGAATCAGATAAAGGGATATATGATGCTATGAATAAAGGTGTAGTAGCTGCCAGTGGTGATTATATTCTTTTCTTAAATAGCGGAGATGATCTCTCTCATTCTAATGCCTTACAAGATATGTCTAAGCACCTTGGATTTACTGATTTTGTTTATGCTAATATTAAAGTAATAGATGGAGAGCATGAATACATAAGAAAAACGCCAAAGGTATTAACGTTTAGGTATTTATATGATAATGTTCCTCCGCATCAGGCAACTTTTATTCGCCGAGAGCTTTTTGAACAGATAGGCTTTTATGATAGGTCTTTAGAGATTGTTGCTGACTGGAAGTTTTTTATAATAGCTATTTGTAAATACAACGCGACCTATAATTACATTGATATAGTTTTTACAAATTTTTATCTTGGTGGGATAAGCTCTATGCCGGAAAATATGGAGCAAATTCATGTTGAACGAAATCAAGTATTAGAGAAAGAATTCCCGTTTTTTCTAGATGATATTAATTATAGATTTAAGCTAGAAAGGATTATTAATAATTTAAGAAAGTCTAAGAAAATAAAGCTAGCACAACATTTAGGTTTTCTAAATAAATTTTAGTAATATGACTTTTAAGGTATCAGTAATCATTCCAGCATTTAATGCTTCTTTGTATATTGAAAAGGCAATAATGTCAGCACTTTCTCAAAAAGAAGTTGACGAAGTTTTAGTTATTAATGATGGAAGTACAGATGGTACTAAAGATATTGTTAATGCTCTCGTAGTTAAATTTCCAAAAGTCAAATTCTTAACGCATGAAAATGAGATAAATAAGGGTAGAAGCGCATCTCGAAATTTAGGAATTGAAACCGCGAAGTCAGAATTTATTGCCTTTCTTGATGCAGATGATTTTTATCTTGAAAATAGATTTGATATTGACAAAACTATATTTAAAAGTGATTCAAAATGCGATGGAGTATACAATGCTGTTGGATTTTTGTTTTATAATTATAGTCTGTCTGAAACATATAATAAGGATAACTTATATACAGTTAGAAAGATTGTACCTTCCTCTGAATTGTTTGAGGGTTTATTACATGGCACGTTTGGCCACTTTCAAATAGATGGATTGACTGTTAGGAAATCTTTATTTATCAAAACAGGATTGTTTAATAATGGATTAGCAGTTGGTGAGGATACGGATATATTTTGGAAAATGGCCCTTGTAGGAAAATTACATACTGGCGAAATCAATAAACCTGTAGCTATGCGAGGAGTGCATGAGAGTAATGTTTTTTATAGAGATGATATTTATGATGAGTATCGCTATAAAATTTATGAGTCCATCATATATTGGTGTTCTAGAAATAGTATATCATTAAATTTAATTGATGAAATATTGAAAAGGTTATGGATAATTATTCATGCTGATAAGCAATCTTTATCTACGGAAATCAAGAGCTGGAGAAAACAATTTCTAGGTAACCCTCGAATATTATTCTCATACTTGAGTATGAAATATTTCCCTATTGTTCGTCGCAGGAAAAAAATATTCTCGTTTTTCTATAATCAATGAAAACTAACACTCATATTGTTTATTCTGGTATTACTGTAATCATTCCTTGTTATAATGATGGAGATTACATAACGGACGCTCTTAATTCAATATTAAGACAGACTGTGCTTCCAGAAAGGATCATCATTATAGATGACGGATCTGGAGCCGAAACAATTAGTGTCTTAAAATCTATAAAAAACAATATAGTTGAAGTAGTCTATCAATCTAATCAAGGAGTCTGTGCTGCCAGGAACAATGGAATTGACAAAGCAACATCATCGTATATTCTCACACTAGATGCTGACGATATATTTGAACCTACCTTTTTAGAGAAAGCTAAGCATATTCTAGATAGCGATATTAAGGTAGGTGTAGTATGTTGTCATTATAAAGAATTTGGGAACAGATCAAAAAATGAAGATATTATAAAACCTGAAGGGAAAATAACACAAGATTTTTTAATTAAGAATAATGGTGTTGGCAATGCACTATTCAGGAGAGAATGCTGGGAAGAAGTCAATGGATATGATGTAAGCTTTGATAAGGGATATGAAGATTGGGATTTTTGGTTTTCTATTCTTAGTCAAGGCTGGCAAATGAGAATTATTCAAGAACCATTATTTAATTATAGAAAAAAAACAAACTCTCGCGATACAGCAGCTCTGAATCGATTTGACAAGGAATTGAAAATGAAAATTTTTCAAAAACATAAAAAATTCTATGAAGCCAGTATTGATTTATTTGCAGAGCAAATGATTACTAGAAACGCTATACTTTTAGCTAATCTAACTAAAACAAAGCAAAGTCTAGAATTTAGATTAGGAACAACTATTTTAAAACCTTTAAGAATTATTAAACGATTATTATTTACTATTAATGAATAATCCCGTAGTCTCCATCATTGTTCCTTGCTACAATCAGGCTCATTTTTTAAAAGAGAGTTTACAATCTGTTTTAGAGCAAACGTATACGGTTTGGGAGTGTATCATCGTAAACGACGGAAGTCCAGATGACACGGAAAGTCAAGCTATGAGGTGGTGTGAGAAAGATGATCGATTCAAGTATGTGTATAAAGAAAATGGTGGCTTGT
>JAHDBJ010000069.1 GCA_020630435.1 Saprospiraceae bacterium | reverse complement strand
CTATGAAGAAGAGAAGGTTGATGTTAGGTTTATTGCTCAACAGCTATTTAAAGAATTCCCAAAGTATGTAGTACACCACCTTCGATTGTGGTTATGTGATTATGTAGAAAATGATACATATGATTATGTTGGTTTTAAAAAACCTTTTAAGGAACTTTCTAAACAGGAACAAAAAGTATTTAAAAATAAAGCTAAAGAAATTAAATATCTCAAATTTGAAGAACAAGAAAAAAATATAGTCAAACCATGTGATAATTTTATTTCTTTAGAGAATGGACACAAAAAGTATACAGCTGAAATACAAAATATATTTTTCTTCAAACATCACTTCGCATTGAAATTAGAAGATGGAAGTTTTACAGAGAAAAAACTCTTGTCAGGTGCTCATAGGGGTTGGAATAGAATCCCAAGTGATCACGAGTTTAATCAATTCATAACACCGTTGATTGTAGAAAACAAAATAGGAAATAAGATAGTTATTGGTGAAAATGTACTTGATGAGTTGGCTAACTATATTGATAGCAAAGCAATTGAGGATGCTTTAACGAATCCAATAACGAATCCAACAGGGAAAAATACGAGTAATATACCCTATGTAGAAGACTATGGATTGAAAAAAAATGTAGTTGAATATTTGGAAGAAGCTCAAATAGCAGAAGTTAAACCAACTATCGTAGGTGAGCCTAGAAATTACTTTAGACGATTAGATGAAACATCTGATCCAGATGATATAGAAACGGTTTGTCTTTACACATTAGAAACAAATATAGGCTATGCTATTATTTGGGAAAACTTAGATTTCTCAGATGATAGAGCGACTTATATATTTAAAACGACATTAGAAAATCATGATAGACAACTCGATAAAATAAAGAAATATATCATGTCTTATGCACAACTTCGATATGTATTAATTAGCAAAAAAGATGATAAGGTTCTTCCTATTTTTAAAAACAATCTTGGTTATGTCGCCTCCATTAGAAAAAAGAGAGGAGATACTTCTGCTTTTAATAATTGGAAAATAAATTTCAAAAAATACATTCAACGGGAGATTCCTCCTTTACCTGATGACACAGATTTAAACAAACTACAAGGTTGGAAAATAGATAGCAGTAAAAGGAGTACTCCAAAATCCAAACCCTCCAGTACAAGAACAGTGGGAGTAGATATTCTACCTCCAAGCGGTTCGCAACCAAAGCAATCTCCAAAAAAAGCAGTGTTTTCAGCACTGAAAAAACTTAATGAATTGTTGGCAACTGAACTTTAAAGATAAAGAAATCACATTAAAAATAAATAAAATCTGTATATCAATTCACTTCAATGCTTTTTAATATAAACTATTATGATTGCATAGAAGAATAAATAATCTATTCTCTGAATTATAACTTTAACAAAACCTTGAAATAACTATTATAATGGAAAAAATAGAAGAGCAGATACAGGAACAAATATCAATATTACAGGGAAATATTGGGCATTTAAAAAAACAGCAGAAAGAGTTAGAAGACTTATCAACTCAAGTAACAGAACAAAAAAACACCTTAGAAGTATCCAATACTAAAATAGATACAATTGATACTTTATTACATAAAATCAATCTGAAAGTAAATGATATAGAATCTGCTTTAGGTCTAAACACTGCACGTATAGAACAACTATCTACTACTTTAGAAGAGGAAGAAAAGTCAAATAATAACGACAAACTTGATTTTATTATTACTCAATATGATGTATTGAATACTCAATTGAACGTACTTGAATCCGCTCAAGCTAGTTTAACAAAAAATGCAGAAATAAATTCTTCTAGAATCGCTAATTTATATGAGCGCAAATCAGATAAAAACAACGAAATATTAAAGAAGCTCAAAACGATAGAGCAGTCTTTTTTAACAGATCACCAACCAAAAATCGAATTAAATGCTGCTACTCTTGAAAAGTTGAACCTCAAATTGACAGAATTGGAAGCTAAAAATCAACAATTAACCAAAAGGCAAAATGAATATATTATTGCACTTATCATAGCTCTTTTTCTGATTTTAGGATTTATTGCAACAGCTTTTTCTCTGTTAATGTTTAGTTGGTAATAAGAGGGATTCTACCAAAGTTACATGAACTGACTTCGCAACAGACAAAAATTAAGCTTTATACATCCTAGATCAATTAGTAAATCGCCTCATTGAAATATATGCCAAAACATCATTTTTACTGGGGTGTGAAACGATATTACGAAATAGTATTGTACCTATCAAGTGATGTTTCTAAGCGTCGTTGTATTTTTACTCTTAGATACTCAGGAGATAAAATTTCGACAGTTTCTCCATAGCCTAAAATTCTGCTTTCTAATTCATAATTAGGAATCAGTTGTAAGCAGAAAACGGCATGAGTATCGGTCATTTCTATCGTCGTTTGAGTATGGTGAATAGGTTTTGTCTCAATATACAAACGTTGCTTTCCATAAGCTTTGATGAGGACTTGTTCTAGGGGATGATTGATATTGAAACTCACTCCTAAAATATCATCTAAATAGGTTTTGGAATCGAATGTTTCTGCTTCATAATAAGATTGAAGGGAAGGCGTAATACTTTGAATGCGATCTAAACCATAAGTGGCAATGGTTTTATGTTGATGATTATATCCAAATAAGAACCACCGATTATTGTATTCTTTGAGCAGGTAAGGGCTGACTGGCGCATACAGGTTTTTTTTGTCAAATGGCTGATAATTGAGACTCAAGCATTGCTTGTTTTTGATACCTTCATATACTTGATTGACCCATTTTTGACCAGGCTCATTGAGGCTATGATCAAATTGAATAATTTCACGGTGTTTTCCTTTTTTTATTTTGAGCGTTTCTTCTAATGAGGTTACAATGTTTTCTAAACCCTTAACGGATTCTTTGCCACTAAACTGTTTTAAAATCAATAAAGCATTGGTCAATTCATTGAGTTCTTCTTTGCCCAACGGGACATGATCTATTGAAAATTTTAAATCGCTATAAAAATAACCATCTACTTTATCATACTCAATTGGAGCTTGATAGCCTAATTTTCCACTTCGCATATTTTTTATATCGTACATAATTGTACGTCGTGAAATTTCTTTTTGTATACCTATTTGTTCTAATAAGGCATTGGAACAAGCTGTTGCAAGTTCTTTCCATGTCCATTTGTTTTCCTGATTTCTAAGACATTTGTCAATTGTTCGGTAGCGAATTAATGGATTTAATGTTGTTGGCATAAAAGAAAATTTAAAAACATTTTTAATCGTGCAATTAGATTGCACTCAAAGATAGACCTTTGTAGTATCAAAAGAAAGAAATATTTTAAATCTAAAACTTTTTTCAATGAATACATCCATGTTTTTAATTATTCTATCAATTGCTTTAGGTGTTTTGGCGATTATTACCATTATAGCTTACTTTAGTTCTAAACAGAAAATAAGTCTTGTATTATCTCAGAAGATCCTTCTAGAAAAAGAAAAACAGTCTTTGACAGAACAATATGCTG
This sequence comes from Saprospiraceae bacterium, assembly GCA_020630435.1. GTDB lineage: Bacteria > Bacteroidota > Bacteroidia > Chitinophagales > Saprospiraceae > JAHDBJ01. The sequence continues at coordinate 6,698 of JAHDBJ010000069.1, read as the reverse complement.
GTCAACAACAATTATTGGAAAAGGAGCGCCAAGCAAAAACAGAAATGGAGAAGAATTATGCCATTTTAGAGTCTAACCACAACAATTTACAAACCCAATACCACAATTTTAAAAGTGATCAGGATAAATCGAAAATTCAATTTGAAAACTTAGCTAACCGAATTTTAGAAGAAAAGTCCAATCAATTTGACATGCAACAGCGTAAAGGATTAAGTGATTTACTGAGTCCTCTAAAGGAAAAAATTAAATCTTTTGAAGATAAAGTGGATCAGACCAGTAAGGAGTCCATTAAAGGATACGCTTCTCTAAAAGAACAGATAATGGGACTAACACACCTCAACGAGAAAATGACAACGGAAGCACACAATTTGACACGTGCTCTAAAAGGAGATAACAAACAACAGGGCAACTGGGGTGAAATTGTATTGGAACGAATCTTGGAAAAATCAGGTCTGACTAAAGGACAGGAATATTTTGTACAGCAAAGTATGTACAACGACGAAAATAAAAGACTTCAGCCAGATGTTATCATAAAAACGCCTGATGAAAAGGTATACATTGTTGATTCTAAAGTGTCGATAAAGGCTTATGAGCAATTTGTAAATGAAGACGATACAGATGTGTCCAAACGTTATTTGAAAGCACATGCGGATTCTGTTAAACGACACATAGATAATTTAACAGTCAAAAAATACCACGATTTGTATAAAACAGAAAGCCCTGATTTCGTCCTAATGTTTATACCCATTGATACGGCTTTTTCTACTGCGCTACAGCAACGACCAGATTTGTATCAATATGCTTTCGATAAAAATATTATTATCGTTACTGCATCTACCTTGTTGGCGACATTGAAAACAGTGGAGAGTTTATGGCGCAGCGATAAGCAACAACAATTAACCCTAGAAATTGCTACAGAAGCAGGCAAGATGTATGACAAATTTGTAGGCTTTGTTACTGATTTAGAAAATATTGGTAAAAAACTGGATGGAGCAAAGACAGAGTACGATAAATCTATTGGCAAACTAAAAAACGGTTCAGGGAATTTGATCGGAAAAGCTGAGAAGCTTCGACTACTAGGAGCTAAAACTAATAAGCAATTACCCGAACGTTTATTAGTTGAAGCGTAGCTATTTCTCAAAATTTCAACATTAAATCTATAATTCAATATTCTGATATGACAAAGATAGGCGATCAATTAAGCAATACACTCTCGGAAATGGCAACACCATTAAGTCTTGACATAAAGAGAGATTATGAAAATAGAATACTTGGTTTATTAGGATTGACCTATGTGATTGTCGAACTGAATAAGGATAAGCGTAAAGAATTGCAATCCAATGAAGAAGCGTGGATAATTGAGCTGTTTTTACAAAATAAGATAGCTCAAGATACTTCTTTTAGAGCTGTCGGCGAAGCCATATTATTGGTTATTCAGCGGATAGATAAAAGAAGATTAAACTCGATTATCTCTATCTTAAACGATATAAATTATTCTGCTTTAACTAAAGAAGAGTTGTTTAGGATAATTGTTGATTTTGTCTATAAATATGAAATTTCAGTAGGTCTGAATAGAATTTTTGTAACTAATCTACAAATAGGTCAATTATTAGGTCAGCTAGTAGATACAAATAAAGGAGATAAACTATATGATCCTGCTGCTGGTCTAGGGTTGATGTTTTCTTATTTAGATTTAAAAAAAGCATCTAATGTTATCTTACAAGATATAAACGAATCTGTAACTATTTTGGCACGATTACTTTACTACTTTCATCCTTCCTCATCTAGTGTATCGCATATAAGTTCAAATTCACTACAAATAAATAATGTCGAAGATAGATCTGTTGATCTTATTTTTTCTCAGCCTCCTTTTGGGAAAAACCGAATGAAAGATTCGAATACATCCGTTTTTAAATATCCTTCGAGAGATTATACAGATCAATTTATTCAACTAATCGTTTCTAAATTATCTCCGAAAGGGAAAGCTTACGTTGTTGTTCCAGATGTATTTCTTTTTAGTAGCTCTCAAACAAGCAAAGCTATTAGAGCGGAATTATTAAACCAAGATTGGATACAAAGCATCGTATCTTTTCCCGCAGGGATTTTAGCACCTTATACGTCCGTAAAAACATCACTTTTAATTATCAATAAAAATAAAGAACAGCATCGAACGAATAAAGTTCTTTTTATTGATGCACCTATAAGTGATACCAACAGAGTTGCTAGTTTCAAATCTAAAAAAATAGATATAAAAGAAATTGCTAGGCTTTACCATGCTAAGACAATAGCTAATAACGAACATGTAATAAGTGTAGTAAATGATGAAATCCTAATGAATAATTCAGTTCTACAATTTCACAGATACGCTTCTCTAAACAAATTAGAAAAACTAGAAAGGCAGTTAGCCCCTGGTACAGAGCTGGTAAAACTTGGAGATGTTATTCAATTAATCACTTTAGGGAGAAATCAAGAAGCCAATCTACCAATACTTAAAATTGGCGATTTAACGAATCCAATAGAAGCTATAAATATAGCTCAAATCAAATCCGTTGACGAAAACAATAGAGGAAGACTCCTTAATGAATCTGCCATATTAGTAGCATCTGTTGGCGAAAAACTAAAACCAAGTTTTTTTAAACATAAAGAAAAGAACATAGCTCTTAGTCCTTTGATAAAGGCATACAGAATTATAAACGATATAATTGATAGAGAATATCTTCTTTATGAATTAGATTCTGATTTCTTTAAGGAGCAGTTAAAGTCAATAAGTAATGGAGCCGTAATGATCCGTTGGTCAAATAAAGATTTTAAATCCTTAAAAATTAGAATCCCAAGCCTCGATAAACAAAAAGAAATCGTGGCTCAACAAAAAAACATAATTCTTGAAGCAAAGGAAGAAGAACTGCTTCAATTAAGAGAACAGTTAAAAGTAGAAGATAAAAGCTTAGAAATAATTTCCAATTTTAAGCATGACTTCATAGGAACTATGGATGGAATGTCAGGATGGATTGAACTTTTAGAAGATTTTCTAGCAAACAATATCAATGTCAAGCAACCTGTTTGTCCTCCTTTTGATGATAACCCACCTCCTACAGTTGAATATTGTTTAAGTAAACTAAAATCTAGTGCTACAATGGCTGTTGACAGGTTGGAAAAAGAAGTTGATCAAATCCTAGAAGGGAGAGAGAAATATGACCCTAACCCAATCAATGTCTTTGATTTGTTGACGAAGTTTAAAAAAGAGTTACCAGTTAAGAAATTGTACAAAATAAATATTACAAAGGATATTGCTATTGATGATAAAAATGCATTGTCAGCAAAAATTGATGAGTCTAAATTTCATAAGGTTTTCATAAACTTAATCGATAATGCTATTGCACATGGTTTCGGTGAGTTGTCTGAAAAAACATACCAGATCAATTTTAAACTTGATTTATACACTGAAAATGAAGATACCTTTGTTCGTATTACTTATAGAAATGACGGAATAGGATTCCCTGATGGTTTTACTTTTGATGACTTTATTGAACGTAATAGACGTGCTGGCAAAAATGGAAATACAGGAATAGGTGGAGACCGCATCAATAGAATTATAAAAAGACATAATGGGGTTTTTAGAAATATTCCTAAAGATGAAGTGTCTCCATTTAATATCAATTTTGAAATTTTAATTCCGCAAATTATTGAATAATGACCAAAAAAAATAAAGAAAGAGCGATTTCAGTCCTTTGGATAGACGATGAACATGATACGAAACTAGAGTCATTCAGATTCAATGCCAGAAAGAATAGGGTAATAATCAAAAAAGCTTGCAAAAGTTCAGAAGAAGGAATGCAAGAACTAGAAAAGAATTTTAACAGCTATGATGCAGTTATATTAGACGCTTTCGCTTTAAGGAAAGCAACGGACGCAATTGGTGCAACCAATGCGAAGTCTTTAAGGGATTCTATCAATAGCATTAAAGAAATAGAGCGCAAGCAAAATCGTAAAGTTGTTTTTTGTGTGTACACAGGGCAAAAAGAAAAAATGGGCGATATTTGGGAAGATGAGATACACGTTTTTAAAAAATTAACGGAAAGAGAACAACTCTTCACCTACCTCAAAACAGAGGTAGAAAAACTACCCGAAACCAAAATCATTCACCAATATTATGATGTTTTTGAGTTGTTTGAATCTAGTATAATAGATATTAACAACAAGGGGAGATTACTTCATATTCTAAAAAAAACGGATAGTAGCCAAAGAGAAATAATAGAAGATAAACTCTCTCATATTCGTAAAGTTTTAGAAAGTCTTTACAAAACTTTACACCAAATAGGGCGAATTGATTCCCGTTTAATTATTAATGGCAGGCCGAAATATGGATGGTGTCAACTATATGTTTCGGGTAGAACAATTAATGTACTCGAAGATTTAGAGTCTCCTATCCCTATTGTACCTGAGCACATCAGTTGGTCACTTAAACTAATTGAAGTCAATACAAGTGCTATAGGGGCTCATAATTATAAGGATCTAGAAACTGTTACCAACTATACCCTCAAAACAGCTACCTTCGCTCTACTAGATGTATTGCTGTGGTTTAAAACATTTACAAAAGAAAACGCATAAACAAACGATATGATAACAGGACAACTGAAATCCGACATTGATAAACTTTGGGAAACCTTTTGGACAGGTGGTATCGCTAATCCACTGACCGTGATTGAACAAATCACCTACTTACTCTTCTTAAAACGCTTGGACGAAGTGCAGCTTTCGCAAGAAAAAAATGCTAATTTGCTTGGTGTGAAGGTCAAGAATCCCATGTATAAAGCGGATGAAACGCCTTTGCGCTGGAATCATTTTAAGAACAAATCACCTGAAGTCATGTTTGACTTGTTTACTAGCGGAATAGAACTCGAACGTACTGTGGACGGTAACAGCAAAAAAGTCCGAATCAATGCCTTTGAGTTTATGAAAAACATTGGCGATGACAACTCTGTCTTTACTCGTTATATGAAAGGTGCAACTTTCCTTATCGGTGAATCTCGCTTGTTGGATAAGGCTGTACAAATGTTGGATAAGATTAACATGGACGACCGCGATACCAAAGGCGATATTTATGAATATTTGTTGTCCAAAATCGCTTCTGCTGGTCAAAATGGACAGTTTCGGACGCCTCGGCATATTATCCGTATGATGGTGGATATGGTACAACCAACGAAAGAAGATACCATCTGTGATCCTTCTGCTGGCTCTTGTGGTTTTTTGGTAAGTGTGGATGATTATCTACGAGAAAATCACTCAGATGCCTTTCATCAAAAGAAATTTCGAGAACACTATACCACTCAGATGTTTAACGGTACAGAGAACGATGCGAGTATGGTACGAATTGGGGCGATGAACCTCATGCTACACGGTATCGAAAACCCGAATCTCCGTAAGGTCGATGCTCTCTCCGAAGACAATGCGCATACTAAAGATGCTTATTCCTTGATTCTTGCTAATCCACCTTTTAAAGGCAGCTTAGATTATGACGTGGTAGAATCGAGCATTCTACAAATGGTCAAAACAAAAAAAACGGAACTCCTTTTCTTAGGACTGATGCTACGACAGCTCAAAGTCGGTGGACGAGCTGCGGTGATTGTTCCTGATGGTATTTTATTTGGCAGCAGTAAGGCGCATAAAAAAATACGCCAAGAACTGGTCGAAAACCAACAACTTCAAGCTGTCATTTCCATGCCAAGTGGAGTGTTTAAACCCTATGCTGGGGTAAGTACTGCGATATTATTTTTTACTCGTACCGACTCTGGCGGTACAGATAAGGTCTGGTTTTATGATATGAAAGCCGATGGTTATAGCCTTGATGATAAGCGAAATCCAACAGAAGATAAAAACGATATACCCGACATCATACAACGTTGGCAAAACCTTGACCAAGAAAACAATCGAACTAGAACCGAGCAATCTTTCTTTGTGCCTTTTGAGGAAATCAAAAATGAAGATTGGGACTTATCGATTAATCGCTATAAGGAGATTTTTTATGAGGAGATTGAATACGATGCATCTGATGTAATTATCAGGAATATCAAACAGATGGATAAGGAACGAGAGCAGTTATTTGTGGACTTGGAAAAAATGTTGGAAATATGAATTGGGAAAAAGTGCAACTTGGAAGTTTATGTACAGTTGTAAGGGGCAGTAGTCCTAGACCTAAAGGAGATCCTCGATATTATGGTGGTACTATTCCTCGGTTAATGGTTTCAGATGTAAGTAGGGATGGAATGTACGTAACACCATCCATTGATTATCTAACAGATGAAGGTGCAAAGAAAAGCCGACCTATGAAAAGTGGATCTGTTATTATTGCTGTAAGTGGTAATCCTGGAGAACCTACAATTTTAATGATCGATGCCTGTATTCATGATGGTTTTGTCGGACTAAGAAATTTAGATGTAAGTAAGGTTCATAAACCTTTTTTATATAGCTTTTTAAAATACTATAAAGAGAAAATAAAATTAGGTGCAGTTGGAGCAATTTATAAGAACCTGACAACTGCTCAAATCAAAAGTATTGAGTTTCCTTTATTTCCACTCCCTATCCAAAAAAAGATAGCAGCTGTACTCGACAAAGTTGATGTTCTTCGTCAAAAAGACCAAGCACTTTTGGATGCCTATGATCAACTGGGGCAGAGTTTTTTTTGGGAGATGTTTGGAGAT
>JAHDBJ010000068.1 GCA_020630435.1 Saprospiraceae bacterium | reverse complement strand
CGCCTCGCCAGTTGCGTATCTGACGGGTGTAGATGGGGAGGTTGAAGGTGATGAGGAGGGATTTGGTGGTGGTATCAACAGACATAATTTTTTATTTTAAATAGATCCGTAAAGCATCAAAATTATTTTATCTTTTTAAAGATATTATCTTCTAATGTATCAATTGAATTAGCGTATCCAATATTTATTTTTTTTGCAATTTCATCACTTATACCATCATTTTTCCAGCCAAAATTTCTGGAATCCTTACAATAATACATATAGCGAACAGAATCTTTAAATGAATTGACAACCTGAGATAAATTCTCCTGCCGAAGGTTATGCTCCCCGTTATCAAATAATATTAATTGATAATCGTTATCAATTTCTTTTTTAAAATTTGTAATTGCTTCGCCTTTGATTCTTTCAAATCCTTCTTCTTTTAAGTATTTAATAAAATCTATACTTGGTTTATCTTTACTAAGTACAAGTATTGAGGTTGACAACTTAATCTCTCTTCGTTTTCTGAGTTTTTTAATTACAGGATCATTGTCTAATGTAGCAATAACAAACTTTTTTGCTTCTTCAATGATGTATTTAGGAGAATCATCTTTAATTACTTCAATTACCCTTTTTCTAATCCACCAAAAATAGCCTACAATCAAAGCTAACAAAGAGGCAAGAGATGTTATTCCAGCGATTTTTAATAAACTATTGGTTTTATTACTGCTTTCCTTTAAAGTGGTGATTTCCTGATTAGCATTCTTAAGATCAAGTTTTAATAAATCTATACTTTTAGTTAGTTGCTCTAGTTTTTCAGTGGTAATTCTTTGTTCAGTTGCTAACTTAACCCTTTCGTCTTCTCCTACATGACTATATACGTTTTGTGGGTGAAGTAGTAGTGCTACTAAAAGTGTGAAGAGGAATATTATTAATTTTCTCATAACATGTAGATTTATTTCAACTGGTAGTAATCCATCGTTATTTCAAACTTAACCCAACCCATAGGAATTAGAGTTTAATAATTAATAAAATAAATAATTTGAAGGATTTTTATTAGTAAGAACGTCTTTAAACTCTATCAAAGAATATAGAAAATCCTCTTGACGTTTTTTTAGATTACCTCCTCCGCAAACAACCCAAAAGTCAGAACCAAATAAGGCTCGCTCCTTTGCAATAGGGTGATTCTTTAAAATAGTTTTAAAAATACTGTAAATCTTTGTATCAATAACATTGTAAGAAAAATCTCCATAGAGATTAGGATACTTACCCATCATATTTAATATGGTATCTATCCTTTGATTTGAACCATTTTTATCATAATTCTCCCAAGCAGCATCTCCTCCAAAGTGTCCTAGATTTAGTTTGAGTTCTTTAAAATCCTCTAAAACTGAAATCCATTCTTTAGGGTCGTTGAGTTTAAATGCCACATCTTGTCGCTTCTGACCTCGAATCGACACCTTTTTACCTTTACGAAAACAATCTATCTCTAAACGATGTGTCGTTACAGATTCGCCACCACAATGTGTTAGAACGGGAATTTTCTTCTGTTCACATATTTCATAAATAGGTAGGAGTCGCTTGTCGGAAGGTAAATAACCAAATCCAGGATAAATTTTTACACCAAAAAAAGATTGTCCGTGACTATTTGAAAAAGCATCTAAAAAGAGTTGATATAAATTATTCTCTCCTTCTAAATCTGCTCGACGAGGGTCAGTATATAAGAAAGGTAAAACGGGAACGTCAAGAGCTAACTTCTTTAGCTCAACGATTTGTTCTTGAATACTTTTTTCAATATCAACTTCCCAGCCCATTTCTAAATCCATCATTAATGCAGTAATGATGAGGTCTTTATTTTTTAACCCAAGTTTACCATATTGATTAAGTGCATATCGACTTATATAGTAATCATACACTGATTTCATATTAGTAAAAGAAAGTAACTTTCTATTCTTAATCACAGAGCCAATTCCCCTCACTCCTTCTTTTGCATGATCTTTATTATCAAAAGAAGATAATATTTCTTCTAATTCTTTCCATTCTTCCTCAGTAGTCGCATCTAAAGGTTTGGATATGTTTTGATAAACATCATCAATCGTGTAGTTAAAATTGCCATTGTTTTTATCTCCTCTAACTCCAAGTTGATCTTTTAAAAACCGAAGGATAAAGTACCAAATATTGATAGTATTTTTGTCGAAGAGATGGCAATGTACATCAATAACAAATTCTTGTTTTTCAAAAATTGCTTTAGTTTTTTTAGACAATCTATCTATAGGATTATCGCTGATGGTTACTTTAGCTTTTATTAAAAATTCTTCTGGTTTCATGAAAGGGTATTTTTAAAAAATTCAACGGTAAATGAATCAGAAAGACTAAGTTGTTCGAGTCGTTCTTTCCCAATTGTAAAAGCATCTAAATAGTTAATAATTTTAGAGTTTTCTTTTGAAATAGCGGAATACATTGCCTGAGAAAATTTGTTAGAAGCCATATCATGTACTTCTGCATTCATAGCAATAACATAAGGCGTAAAGTCAATTAGATTAGCAATACCTTCTGATTCACAAGAATTCAGAAATACACAATCGATAGTACGACTTCTTTTTCGTACAGCATCACGTAATTTTTCAGCATTGAAAAATTCTCTATTACCACTACCATCCTTATTTTCAAAAAATAATCCATTGGCATTACTATGACAAGCAAAATGAATAAAGCGTGGATTGTATTCAATTAAAGCATCTTGAAATTTTTCAACAGTTGTATTCATTATTGGTACAAAATCATAATGCTCATGCTTTACCATTTTCATTTCAATCAAGTTTTTTTCATCTTCAATATCTAAATGAGGTAAATCATTAGGAACTGCTCCAAAGAAAAGGATGACAAGGCGTTCGGATAATTCTTTTCCTTTTTGAGATAGAAAACTTAGTAAAGTGGAAACTATTTTATTTCTTTGGAGGTTTTCTTCTGAAAAAGATAAAATTCCTAATCTACTTTTTCTTTCTAACTCAGAAAATTGTGTTTCAAGAGATTCTAATAAGTCCCTATCATCTAGATTTTCTGCATTTTTTATAAGAAGCTGTATTGATTGCTTTACATTAGAACCCGCTTTTTTTATTAATCGTCGAGCTTCTTCAATAATTTCAATTGTTAGCATATCATTGATTTATTCCTGTATGATTTATAAAAGTGAGCATTTCTTGAATACGAGTATGTATAGAAAATTTAGAGTTAGCAAAATATACTATCTTACGATAATTAGGGTCAATGTGTAATTCTTTAAAATGTGGTCCAAAATATAGTATATAAATATCTTTATTTTCTATATCTACTATTTTTTCAAAATAATGGTTGAAAATACGTTTACTCATCTCTTCTGTATCATCAGAAGAAAAATTATCTACCACAACTAAGTCAAACGCTTTGATTCTGTCTTCACTACTTATTATATCAGAAATTACTTCTCGTTCAGGATATATATCTAAAGGAAATAATTTTTCCATATAGGGTACTCTATTGCTATCAGTACAAGCGATGAGTATTTTTGTAAAAGTTTTATTCTGATTTATATAATAATTTCTAGCCTCATTTTTTGTGATAGTGTCAATTGATCGGAGTACAGATATATCAATTTTATTTCTTTCTATCATCAAGTTTTCAGAAGATTCCTCTTCACTTATTTCTTTATGAAGTAATCTTGAATATCTAGTTTCGAGTGTGTATAAAATATTTATCCTATCTGCATCTTCTTTGTCAAAAATTTCAAAGAGCTTTCCTAGAGCTTTTCGACGGGGGCTTTTTTTTAATTTACTTTTTAGTGTTTTCAAGTCAAAAAAGAAGTTCATAAATAATAACTTTTAAAGTTCATCTGGGCTTTTAGTGTCTTTCCCTTTTTTATCTTCGTCATCTACCACAGAAGGCTCTATTTCTTCTTCTGTTTCCCTTTCCTTATCCAATAGCCTTCTTTGCCTTTCTGCTTCTTTTTGTGCAGCTAATTCAGTTTTTATTTTTTCTTTAACTAATTCATGCTTAGGGTTATACCTTTCTAAATCGCTTATGCTCAGTAGGTGACCAAATTCTCCACCATTCGTATTGGCTAGTTTATTCTTATCATCTTTTGAAATGATAGTATCTTTTAAAGATTCAGCGGTAGTAAGTACATCAAAATCTAATTCCCATTTAGAAACATCTGAATTATCTAAAATAGAATTATCTATAAAAATGTCTATTCCTTTTTTATTCGTGGAGGTATCAAAAATACAAGAATTTATTTTTGAATTTCCCAGCTTTAATGAACCTTTACCCATAAAATTACTAAAGCTGCATTGTAGAACTGTTGTCTCCAGTAAATCTAGTGTAGGGTTTGCTTTCTCTTTAAAAGCTTTAGTTTCTTCCGAATCTTGATTTGCCAAAGATTCAATGTAATCTAATTTTATATTTTTGAAAAAATTGACATATTTTCCATCATCACTTTCCCCAGATTTAGTTTCCGTTCCAATAATACATTCCTCCACTTCGAATAAATCTATTGTGGAAGCATCAATACTAATTTTATTGAGTGTGCAATTAAAAAATGAAATTTTTTTAAACTTGCAGTCGATAAAAGTACTTTCAGATAAAACACAATTCGAAAAAGTAACATTATCAAATGTTATACCTTCCCAAATGTTATTCGATAAATTACAGTGAAAAAATTTAAGATTAGTAAAATTGCTTGATTCAATTTTTAAATGAGATAATTTTTGCCATTCAAAATCATTGTCTTCCTTTTCTTTATTTTCTCTACCTATAAGTGTGCAATTATTTATTGTAAAACTATCGTTATTCTGAAGCCGCCGAACAAGAGAGATAAGTTGCAATAAGTTAGAAAAATGCTCCCTTATTTTTAAGGGAAAATTAGATTGATTGGTCAAATTAAGTAGCTTCCAATAAGCAATAAATATATTTATTGCCTTGTTAATTGGTAAGTCTTGGGTTTCTCCATCAAATGAAAGTAAGGATTGATTCTTTAAGGTAAAATTTAATCTTCTTTGGATATAATGATGAATTTCTTCAATTATTGAAAATTCTTTTTCGCCTTCAATCATATCTTTGATATAGTCCCATATTTTCGGCTCGTACTTTTTTTGCTGGAATAAGAGTTGAATTCCCATTAAAAATGGTTTATCAGTACTATCTTTTCTATGTAACTGTTTTACTTTGTCCCATATATACTTTGCATTCAAATATTGCTGAACAAATACATTTTGAAAACTATGAATTTTTCCAGAATTCATTTTGAGTCCAAACAAACCAATGTCTTTGAAAAAAGATTTATCTTTCACAGTAATCCAATCGTTTGATTGGAGGCACGCTTTTGCATCAATAATTTGACCGTTATGTATATTAAATGCTAACAATTGAAGGAAATCTACCCAATTATTATATGATACTTCTTTTAGTTTTTTCTGCGTATGATTTTCTTTTTCACCTATTAGTTGTTTTTCAAAATGAACCTGTAATATTTCCTCAATAAGTAAAGCCTCTTTTTCTCCAATTGATTTAGCATCTATTCCTTCTTCAACAATTAGCGCAAGCAAGAGAGGGGTTTTAGAGAAAATATTAAATAAATCATTCTTCTCATCGCCTACTTTTTCTAAAAGAAATTCTTTTTGATCGATATGTTCCTTGTATATTCCTTCCCAATCCATTCGCTGCACCATCAATGTAAGGTTGTCGCTATCCCATGGAGCTAAGTCTAATTCTATAAAAGAAGAGGCATTAATTTCATTAAATATTTTTCTAGAAGTAATGATTATATGGTTCTTCTCAAATAGAGTTGTATTATTTAGAGTTGATCTAATAGATTCGCCCTCCTCTATATTCAATATTTCGTCTAAGCCATCAACAAAAATCAGTTCGTTTTCTTTTGGAATACCAACTTTATTGTTTCGTTTTATATCTTTTTCTAACTGTCCTCTAATATCTGTTTTTAAAGCATCCCAGCTACTAAGTTCTTTTCCTTTTATAAAATGAATTATCTCTTCTTCCTGAGTATATTTATTTAAAACTTTGAGTGCTAGAGTGCTTTTCCCTTGCCCAGCTTCACCTTTGATAATGATGCATTTAGGGCTTTTTGCAATTTCTAACTGCTTGTCAATAAAATCCTCTATTGACTCTTGTTTATTCTCTTTTTTGCCATAGGCTGGTGTTAATAGCTGATTAATATCTTTAATTCCTTTTAATTCTTTTTTGTATTTCTCAATCTGTTTTTTTTGATATTCAATTAGTTTGTTTTTTCTATAAGAATCGTCTTTGTTTTCGTCTTTATCTAGGTATATCGTGTATTGATTTTCTCTTAAATCACTTAGAATATTCAAGGCTACTTTTGATATTTTAGCAAAACTAATATCAGAATTATCTACAGAAACAACTCCCAAATCTTCTTTTCCTTCAAGTCTATTTAGAAATATTAGTTGTTGATCTATAGTAATGATACTATTTCGATCTTCAACCTTCTCAAAGAAAGCTAATAATTCTTCCAAACATTCTCTCAAATCTTTCTTTGCAGTATTTCTTAGATGCTTTTTATATTCTTTCAAGTCCATTTATACCTCTTATTTTTCGTTTCGTATCCAAACCAATTTAATCCAACCCATAGGTAATCCCGTATGAGTTACAGTTCGAGTAAGTGGAAATTCCTGTTGTCCGTCATTTCCGAGAAAATGGAGTTTGCAATATTTCTGATAAAGAGAATAATCATGTTTAGGGCTATCGTCCTTCCAATCGTAAACTAGGATACCAATAGAGTTATAATAAAAAGACTTACCAAATCCTACACATAAATACGCCTCATGTGGCAATACATTTTTAATTCGATGAAATTGATCTTCTAAAAATTTATAGTAATTATCAAATACTTGGCGGTCTTTACCATTAGCTCTTTTACGCCATGGGGTTTCATCTAAAATATCTAATTCCAATCCAACATTATCTCTATGAAAATTATTAATTCGCTTAAATAGGGCTATTATACTTTTTTCATTATTTAAATAAGATAAATCATCATGTCGCCATCCTTCTTTATGAATCTTAATTCTACCACTACTAGAAGCATCAACAGCAATAGCCTCTACAGGAATTGGCATAAGTGTACAACCTTTATTATAATGAATTCTTTGAGTAAGTTGAAAGGTATTTGATTGAGTAGAGAAGGTATTTGAATCATCTACCTTTAACAAGTTAAAATCCATTGGAAAGTATCGACTTTTATTAGCTAGGAAGTTATCGATTTGCCTTTGTATATTCCGATTCATATTTCGAATATGACCTTTCTTAAGATTGCGCTTAATATCTTTTATTTTTCGACGATCGTCATAAGAGGAACGTTTTTTTTGAGCCAAACCATCAAGATATTCTATATCTCTACGACATTTCTCAAAAGTGTTTTTTATTTCTCGTATAATCTGTTGAAATGCCTTTTTTCCTTGTTTAACATTTTTAAACCAACCATATAGTAGTGTCATTTTGATAGCACCTTTCAAAGAACTGCCAGGTATAAATGCACCTCTAGCATCCTTAACTATACATTTGATTTCTTGTCTATCCTTTAACTGAATACCATTTGGAATAAGAGATATAGCACTATAATCTTCGGCATTTAGGTTCAGTTTATCATGCCTTTCCAAGAATTTTTTTAAATCAAATTCTGACCTATTATTTTGAAAAGAATTTTGGATAAGTTGGATATATTCATCCATCAAATTAGAGTCATTTACTTTATCCGCTAAAAGAATTGCACTAGCAATTTTTTGTTTATCAATAATATGCACCTTTTCTAATTGTTCATCATAAACAAAATCTGTATAAGGGGAAAGTGTATCTCCATTGGTCACCGATACAGGTGTAATGGTTTCTATTTTAATCTCGAATTTTTGAGTTTTTCGTTCGATTTTATTCATGTTTACACATAGTTTTGATGTACTGGAATCATAAAAGCTCGACCATAGCGTAAATAGGGCTTTGAATCATGAATTGAGGGAATACTCCCTTTTACGAGATGCTTTATTAATGCTCCTTCTTGAAACATTTTTACTCTTTTTAGTTGATCTTCTTTACCGATTAATCGTCCGCCTCTAGTAATGATTTTACCAAACTGGACTTTTTGTAATTCCTCATGGTCACTCGGACAGTAAAGCGACATCGTTACAGCATGATTTTTAGCTATATCTTGTTCTTTTATTTGCCATTTGAAATTTTCAATTTCTGTTTTACTAATTAATCGACCCGCACCAGTAGAAATACTTCCTCCTATCCCTTCATCAATGATTATATCCAATAAAACATCCAGTACTTTTTCGAGATGCCTATTTGTATCATTTAAATTTATATCTAACAAGAAATAAAAATGTGGTTGAATGCTGTAATTAGATAAAAATCGTAAATTCAACATATTAAAATCATTACTATTCCATTCAAAAGAATTAAAATATAAATCAGTTTGAAAGAAGATGTTATCGGAGGGCTGGCGTATATGATCCGCTATTTTGGGAACGGTTTGAATGGTTGTTATATCTTCTATTTCTAATGCAATTTCTTTATATAAATCATCTCTGTGTACTAAGTATTTTTTATCAATAAGAATACAGTCTTCCTTATCACACCAGTATTTAGGAGCAATACCTTTATCCCATATAGTCTTAGAAATATATGCGATTCTTTGGATTTTCTTACGATCTATATCCGCTTCTTCATTTTCGTCATACAGCTCCAAATGAACAGGTTTAGGTAAAAAAAAGATGGTGTGTCTATCCTCCTTTTTTTCTTTTTTATGGATTGAGTTTACATTCCAACAAGGAAAAGCCGAAGATAATTTGATACTGCCCTCCTTGTCTTTAAACGCCTCTAAGAGTGCTTCTAGTTGGTCGGGAAACACCTTGCTACATGTACTGATAATTGCTGAAAACAATGTATCGCTATGAATTATTTCTTCACTTCTGTGCAGGGAAGCATTCTCTTCCAAACCAGTTTTCCCAAAATGAAACCGCCCGTACTTAGGGCATTCTAGTTGTATTGCTTTCATAAGTTATTCAGCAGAAAAAGTAGTTGAAAATTTATCTAATAAAGGTTGTACATTTTGAGGCACCATAGTCATCGAATCATAAGTAAAGTTTTCAAAATCAATCATTTTATATTTCACATCTTCTACCTGTACTTTCACTTGACCATAACCACGAGAAATTTGTCCACCCAGTCCATCATCTTGCAGCAAATCTAAGGCAAGTAATAAACGACTCAAATGTTCTTGAACTTTAGCATTAATAGCTTCTTTATTCTCTTTATTCTCTTTATAGACGTTATATACTATTTCAAAACCAAAGGCTGCTCCTACAGGTACTCGTTCCATCTGACGAGGATGTTCAGCAGTACCCGTTCTACGGTTAATGACGTTTTCCCATTTACTGTCGGTATATCCTTCTCTAAAAACAGCATCTGTTGGATTTTCTAAAAATGCGTCTCGAACGAGTAAATGTGTATGACTAATTCGTGGCACATCATTGTCGCCCGAATAACCAAACAAGTCCATCATGTAGGAAATATCCTCATCTGTTTTTGCATCTTTGATTACAGATTGATATTGTTCCAACTCCTCTTTGTTTTTAGTTGCTTTCGAGATTTGTCTGCTAATGGCAGTGTTTTCTTTATTTTTGCTATTTTTATTAAAAAACAGTGAACCTTCCACTTTTGCCAACAAAGAACGAAGTTTCCCTTTGATGGAACTTCCAGGTATATATGGTAAGCCATTAGCTGTTTTGATGACATTATTATCAATACCTCCAATGGCTAAGGAAGATTTAGAACCACCAATATGTAGCCCTGTCTTTGTAATAAACTTACCTTTAAAAATAATTTTTCCGAGTAATTTCATTGTATTAGTATTATAGATTAGTGGTTTTTAAATATTCTTGGTCAATACTAGCTTCAAAATAATTATGATATTCAACGATGTCTTGTAAAAAATGGAAGTAGCTATCTACGTCATTCATTTGTTTTTCTCTCTTTCCATCTATTCTGATAACTTCTAACATTTCGATAAGCAAAAGAAAAAGTCTTTTTGATTTTCGGTTATTTTGGCGTGCTACCACATATTTATAAAAAGGTATAAGCAACTTTAATTCTTTAACTGGGTTTTCAGAATGTTTAGCTTTTTGAGTAGCATCGTATATTCTTCGTATTTGAGCGCTATTCACTCCCTCCAAATTATCGTATATAAACTTTCTCAATTGATTTTGTCGTTTTCGATAAGAGGCAAGCGTTCCTCTTACCAAGTCTTTAGGAGTTATGCCTTCATCAAAATAACGGAGTGCCTCTTCCTGAATTGCTTTAGGTGTTGTTTTTGCTCTCTCCCAAGACCGTAATACTTCTTCATATTTGTGATAACTAACCACGTATTCCATTGTTTTGAGAAACTGTGCTACACTTTCTTGTTCATTCGGTAATTGTCGAATCACTTCCATTACCAATAACATAAAAAATGCAGCAGCATCACGTTCTTGCCGTGCAGCAGCATAGGCAAAAAGCGGTTTACATCGTCTGATCGTTTTTAAGTCTTTTCCTGACTTTACTTGGTCAAACAGCCGTCTAATCTGGGTGGATGTAAGACTTGCACCATGTTTTTTTATAAAGGTTTCTAATTGTCGTAAAACTTCGACCGTATCTGCTGTATCTAGAGTATGTATATCTATCAACTTGGAAATAGAGACTTCTTGCTTGAGTTGCTTCAACATTTCTGTTGATTTTTTTCGTCGATTTGACAGGTATGCATAAAATTTATGATAAGCTATGAGATCACGCATAAACTCTTGAAACCCTAGCAACTTATCATTGCTAGCCGCTATTTTGGCTAGCTCGTCGATCAAAAGCATAAATTTCTTAGTAAACTCATGTGGCTGCTTTGCTATCAAGTAAGCAAACTCGGGTCTATTTATGGCTACCTCTTCCCATTCATTTGCCGAAGCAATTTTATCGTAAACCTTACGAAGTTGACTAGGAGTAACTCCAACTGCATTTTTCTCTACAAAAGACTCTAATTTGTCAAGTATGGCATCAATTTGTTCAACATCTTCTGTCTTGTTCAAATTTATCAAATCAGCCAACTCCAATGGCTGGAAGTGATGCCTAATTTCTAATTTCAAGGTTTCTATAGACTTGAAGTATTCTTTTTTATTGTTGTACGCCATGATAACTATTATTTTACAAATTTCTAGCTTGCAGCATTTCGTGTCAAAAACTCTGCATATCGAGCAATGAGCGGGTATTTCATTGGATTGCTGGTATGTTCATCCGCAAAGACCGCAATTAAATCCTTTGCAAAAGACGCAATAATTAACTCCCTCAATTCTTGCTCGTTCCTAGAGTGACGAATGAAATAAAATAACTTGGCGACACCAACATTTACCGTTTCGCCACGAAGTATTCTTCGATGAATATTTTTATAGATTGTTGCGCTGTTCCTGATTTTATCAATTGTTGCTTTGGGTTCTTTAGTTTTTTCAGGTTCTTCACCCAATACCAAAGCTGCCAGTCTTGGTGCGATATCTATAACTTTATAAAAGCCTTCCTTCCAAGTCAATACTTCGGAAAATATACTAATCTTGTTTTTCTTAGCCCTTGAATCTTTCGAGTAAATAAAAGACTTGGCTTCATACAAATTCGCATCTGCTAAATCTGCAAAGCGAATAACAGGGTAAGTCGTCTCTACTACAGTGATAGAAGCTGATAGTGTTGGAGGTAGTGTCAAGTCACGTCTTTGCTGTCTTGAAAGCGTAGAATCTAGAAGTTTTTCAATTTTAAGCCCAAAAGGCTGAAAGGCTTTATGTATTTTTTTTGCCCAAAGCATAATTACATCCCAAGCTCCTACAAAGATACAATCATCGCCACCAGCAAATACTGTATAAACATTCTGACTATATTTTCTTACTAATCTATCCGATGCGACTCTTTTATTCAAGGCTAAACTAGCAGGAAATTGAATATCCTCTTCTAATAAATTAAAAATTGTTTTACCAAAAAAATCGGAAATAGATTTTGATACTTTACGAGCATTTGCAGGATCATTTATATTTTCAAATAATAAACCTAAACTATCAACATCCATTTTCAAGATACCAATCTTTTTAGTTCCTGTCCTTTCTTTGGCAAAAAGACCTAAAAAATGGTAATCAATAACTGATCCTTGACTTATTTTTGCGAACCCTCCCCCCTCAGCTTCTAGTGCTCTTCTCTCGTTTTCAGCATCTATTTCTTTTTCATAAGCTTTTAGTAATTTATCATCCCATTTTGGAAGCTCAGAAACAACAGATTCGTAATCTTCAATATGATATTCGACTTTTTCTAAACCTAAGCTTTCATATAAATCGCTTACTATTGATTTGATAAGTTCGCTTGTGTTACTTTCTTCTGATGCCAGTAACCTTTGTAAACTATCTTCACCAGAAGACTTTTCACCAAAACAATAGCTATATGGCTTGAACACCTCTATATCATGTTGATATTTTTGAAGTTTCTCTAAAGTTGACTTTTGTGCAATTTTCTTCCAGTTGTCTTTAAATTCTGATGAAGACTTTTCAATTATACTTAATGAAATATAGATATCTTCTCTGTGGACTTGTTTATTCAATGCTTTTTCACAGCTTTTAAGTTTAGAACGAATTGAATCAAGCGATTGCTCAACGGTACTTAGTTCCAAGTAGAAGCTACCTCCTCCATTAAAGAATAAGTCAACCTTATCAACCTTCAAATCCTTTTCAACATACTTCTGTGCGAAAATGCTAAATACTTGGATAAATATTGATCTCACTCTAAGTGCCCTTGCCGCACCACTTGAACTCACATTAAAGATAAACTCTTGTATCCCTGATATATCGCCTTTCAAGAAATACTGATAAGATGTATTGGTAGAACTCATAAAAGTATAGAGCTTTATTTTTATAGAACGTATATACCCTTTTAGCACTAAGCCTAAAAACGTTACATATTCTTCTAATTGTTAATTTAATTTAATGCGTAACGGAGAGAAAAAATCTAAATATGTGTGTCGTTCTCCCCTAGTTTTCTTTGTCACAAAATGACAAGCATAAATATAATGTTATCTATGGATATGACCAATTTTTATTTCCTTTTTCTTTATGCGTTTGAAAGAAAAAGGAAGGAAGCAACGTGTTGTCATTGAGAGTAAAAATGTAAAGAAGCAGAAAAGCAGTGCAAAGGCAGGTATGCAATATTTATTTTTATAACACAATAAAATATAACTTGTATGCTGAATACTGTTCCTATTCTTTGGATCAAGTTGATCCCTGCTTTATTGATTGGATTTTTAGTTGCTCGTCGTTTAAGGAATACTGTTTTGTCAATTGTTTTTCGGATGCTACCGATCAAGTACCGAATGTCGGATAATGGTTTTCATAAACACACTCGTTTATCTACCTTGATTGGAATTAGCCTAGTACTAGGTGTGTCAGGTCTATTGTTTTACCTGTTTTCAGGCATACAAGCAAAGGTGCTACCTGACAGACAAGAAGTGATTCACATATCGAATGACACTCATACGCCTACGACAAATCCAATACGAATAAGTTCTAATACTGCGTACACGCCTCTCGTTGAAAATGATTCAAAAAGTCTTTTTACATCAGATAATAATAGAAAAGATATAGGTATTCAATACGAGAATGAAGAAAAACATAATCCAAAACCTATACTAGAAACTCAATATTATCTACAATTAGCTGCTTTTACCACCTTGAAGAATGCTCAAAAACGACAACAAAAATGGTCTGGAAAAATGACTTTCGATTGTTGGATCGCTAGTTCTACGGACGGAATGACGCCTTATAAAGTATTACTGGGCCCTTTTCCAAGTCGGGCGCAAGCCAACCATATACGAAAACGATATGATGGCCTAAAAGATAGCTATGTAAAACATGGAGTAGATTTGACTTTTTTCCAACAAGCCAACTAAAACGATAAAGAAATACCTGTTTTTTGCTGTTTTATTGCTCAACGAGTGCTTTGCCAAGAAGCACTCGTTTTTTAATTGGATATTCATTAAGTCCGTCTGCCGCTCAGTCGTTAGCTCACTAGCCTGCTTTGCAGGGTTCTCTCACTCATCAATTGGATGAGCGAGTGATTTTTTCTGATAAGAAAAACAGAAGTCTGCTAGACTTCTGAACGAGCGAACCAGAAGAGGTGGGCAAGAAAAAATACGGATATACATCTGATTCCGTCTGCCTCCCATCCGCTAACGCGGTTCGATCACTTGAATGTTATTAACATTCATTTCTCCTCCGTCGGAAATCGTTCTCTCATTCATCAAATGGACTATGCTCTCCTACTCTCTACAAAAAGCGACACATATTAGAAACTATATTGTCGCAGTCCTCATCAAATGGACTATGCTCTCCTACACCTATGGGGTTAACTTCAAGAAAAGCAATGAAACGTCGCAGTCCTCATCAAATGGACTATGCTCTCCTACTATCACATAAACCATTATTTTATGACACGCATTATTGTCGCAGTCCTCATCAAATGGACTATGCTCTCCTACTTATTAAATTAAAAAATAAATGAAATGAAAAATCCGTCGCAGTCCTCATCAAATGGACTATGCTCTCCTACCATAAATCGAAACGAAGAAAAACAAGAGGGGCGTACGTCGCAGTCCTCATCAAATGGACTATGCTCTCCTACGGATTATGCTAACAGAAGCAGACAAAAGAAAATTGTCGCAGTCCTCATCAAATGGACTATGCTCTCCTACTTATTAACACTGTAACTTTTGATGAAATAAGAAATGTCGCAGTCCTCATCAAATGGACTATGCTCTCCTACAGGCATATGACACTCTATATAAGGCTATACATGAGTCGCAGTCCTCATCAAATGGACTATGCTCTCCTACCGTTTAAAAACTTTATTATCATGACAAACCAAGAAGGTCGCAGTCCTCATCAAATGGACTATGCTCTCCTACATTGGTGGGCGCGATATGT
>JAHDBJ010000067.1:1831-22601 GCA_020630435.1 Saprospiraceae bacterium | reverse complement strand
TATAATAACCGCCTTCAAAACCTCCAAAAAAGTCATAAAAACTTCCTGACTGTCCGTATTTTACAACTTTTTTGAAGTATTGTACAAATAATTTTGTCCGACCGCTTAGAAGTCGGTCAATTTGATTCTGTCGGGTTTATTTTCTTTTTTACCATAGAGTTTCGCAGAGAAATTCGCAAAGTTTAACAGAGCTTTTACAATCGACAACATTAGCTTGACTGCACTTAGGAATACATAAATATAATAAATATTATTTTTACTTTTTGTTGTACTTAGTGTTCCTTTCTTGCTTTTTTGAATTATTGAAATAAAATCCAATTTTAGTCCACATTCCATGTCATGAGAGGGTCTCCTTCAAAAACGGAATCAATAATATCGTCACTATAACCATTATATCCACCATACTTGACATAGTCATTGCCGTGATCTATGGAATCGTCATATTGATAATCGTCATATTGATAATCGTCATATTGTGTGTTTTCGTTTGCAAAATTTTTTTTATTGCTAAGATTGATTAAGTCTTCATCGAAAAATGGATTGCTATCAATAAATTCTTTTATAACATAAATATCTTTGCCGTTACAAGTGCTAATCGATTGCAATCCTTCTAAATACCCTAGATAATAATATAACTTTTGTATTGTTTCTTCCTTCATTATTTTGAGCTTTAAAATGGCAAATCATCTTCTCCTTGACTAACATGAATTTTGTCATCTTCAATCGCTGTTTTTATTTCATCTAGTTTCGTAGATATGATTTTGAGTTGACTTACTGTAACTTTATCATTTGATATTAACGCATCTATATAACCTTTGAGCCAAGATATTTTTTTTAATTCCATATTGTTTATGATTTAATTAAATTGATTTTAAAAACCCGATTCCATCACAAGCATAACACACACCATTATCATGATAACTAAATTCAGGTAAATAGCCATCACCTCCACATTTCCAGCAAGCACAAACTTTAGAGGATTCGCCTTTTCTTTTATGGTGTTCTGTTTTAAAAACAGGGATATTTACCATTTCATGTTCTTTGGTATGACAGATATGGCAAAGCGTGATTAATTCGTATGTAGGATAATCCCAAGGGAAGCGATCCAATACATATAATTTATGATGAACGTGCAAGCTTATTGGGGTATGTGTATTCACTAATGTATATAGCGCTTTTCCTCTTTCATTGAAGCCATAGTGTTTGAGAGACGTATAATAAACTCCTTTAGAGTTTAAGGTTTCGTTCGCTCCACAACAATTACATTTGAAATGATCTCTTTTGATTATTTCTTTACGCTTCTTGCGCCATGGAGGACTGAGTAACAGCAATGAGTAATCCTTGATTAATGAATAATCTTGATCATCAGTACTTATTTTTTTGTAAGTCGTTTTAGACTTTTTGATATTTTGCTCGGAAAAGTTCTGATGATAGGTCATACACTAAATTTGTATTGATCGAATTATAACCGATAAGCTTATCGATATTGTCAATACAAAGATGCAAATGAAGTTTGCAGTATAAGTACAAAGATGGGGATTAATCTTTTTTATTTAGTAAGTCATACAAAAAATCTAACATCGATTTGCAATCCTTTTGCATGATAAATGTTCTCCTAAAATGGTAATTTTCAACAGCATATTTATTTGCATGAGTATAATCCAATTGATTCCTGATTTTATTTAAAGTCACAAACCTATCTAATAGTTCTTCATGTAATCCTTTATCTTTTTGAGATAGTATATAAGCTGAGACAAAAAATATTGGTGCTGTTGGTCTTATTTTACTTGGTACAGGAAATTCAAAAGACTCATACTCACTCATAGCGTACCAGTCCATTTTGCTTATGTTTCTAAATCGGTTTTTAAAAAAACTATAAGACTTTGGTTTGAAATCTTCAACATATTTTATTGATGATTTTCCTTCTTTTACTACTTCTTTTCCATTAATTAAAAAATCAATCAAACTTGAATTATCTAGATTGAATTGAATATCTCCCAATAAATTATTTAATACACTCCAATATGCCAAAAAAGCTAACTGAAAAGGAGTAAAATTAACCTTTAAAATATCTTTTTCAAAAGAACTTAGTTTCTCCTTATGAATTAAGTCGTATGCAAGAAGGAGCATTTCTTTTGTCCTTTTTTTAGCATTTTCATTTTTTATAATATTTGAATTTATCAATGCCGATGTTTTTTCCCAAAAAGGTGCTAATAGTTCTTTTCTCTTTTTGTTTGATTTTAATAGATTAATAAAATTAGCTGTATTCTCTTTTGAAAAATTTGAGTTTTGGATGTTATCTGGAGACTCTTTTACATAATATCCATCTGCTCCCCAATCAATTAATTCTTGAGCATTCCATGATTTATTTGAAGCAGTGAATATAATAACAGGTGTAGAAGGATTTATTTTTTTAAATCCCTGTAAGAGTTTTTTAGTATATTGGGCAGAAGGAGTTGACCCTTTTTTTGATGGTAAATAGAAATCAAGCAATACTAAATCAAATTCATTGTATATTTCAGGATTTTCACTAATAACCCCAACTATAGAATCTACATCTTCATATAATTTTACTTTAGCAGGCAAAATATGTTTTAGAACTTCTTTCCATCCTTTTTTACCATTATCATCAACCAATAATACTTTTACTTCTTTACTAAAAATAGTATCTCTTTCATAATTGCTGGTTGAATCTATTTTAGTTAAATATTTAAAATAAAGAGAGTAGTTTAAAAACGCTATATTTTTAGTTGACCTAAAATGCCCTCCAAGCTTTCTTGCCCCCCATTCATTAGCGATTTGGTGTCTACTATCAATACTATCAGTAAAACGTAATTTATTAACAACATTTCCTATTAGTTCTTTTTCGGTCTTGATATGTTTGCTTTGTAATTTCTCTGGATGAAGTAAATCTTGATATTTCAATAATTGACAAGAGACCGTGTTTAATAACAAGGAAGTCATTATCGAATCATCTATTACTTGAGTAGCTATTATCCCATCCTTCTCTTGGTTCGTTACTATATAAATAGGTAAATATTGCGAACCATTAAAATTGGATAATCGAATATGTGAAGCAACCAATAAACCTGAATCTATGTCCTCATCTCCTAAACTCAGCTCTATTATAATACCTTCTATATTATCATTTTTAGGTAAATTTCTATCTAACCATTCATGGATTTCTAAATCAGTAGATTGACCGCTATATATTATTGAAAACGAATCGTCTATGATTTGAGAAACTTGTTTTGATTGGTTTTCAATCACTATAAATTTAGTCATTTCCTACTATTTTTGTTAAGGCTTCTAAATCAACCAGAAAATCATGATAACTATATGAAGTCTTCTCTCTTTTTTCCTCGTCAAAGTTTTCGAAGTCTTCTTCTTTATGTGAAGGATGAGCAAGAAAATATAATTCTTCCCAATACTTATAGTATTCAGATTTACTATGGGCATTTCGTGGAAATTCTATTAAACTTTCATTGTAACTAAAACTACCTTTTTTCTTAAGTAGAGTAGCATATAAACTAAGGCTTCTATTAATTAAATTTGCTCTTTTCTTGTCATAATTACTTCCTAAAGAAAGAAGATTGATTTGTAATATATTCTCTTCTTCTAGTTTATTTAGAAAAATGGGTAAATTTTGGTAAAATCTGTTTTTTTTAATACCTCTTATTATCTGAGTTGGTTTTAGATTATCAAATGTAGTTTTAGGAAATTGTCCACTAAATATAACTACAGATTTATTTGCTTTTACAAAGAGCGCAATCAATTTCTCTTTCAACTCTTTCTCAGGTAATGAATCGTGTATAAACAGACCTTCAAATTTAGTTGCCAATTTACCTAAATCTACCTCTTTAATTTCAGGTTTATATTTAATAATATCAGATTTTTGACTAATGAAGTCCAATACATTATACCCATAATTTTCTGACATTTGGTCAAAACTATTGTCATCTACTAATAAAATCAAAAGGCGTAAATTTTAATGATATGAGTAAATCCTTCTATTTCTTCTTCTGTTACTCCATTCCGCTTAACTTCTTGCGATTCAGACAGTACATTTAGTACATTATACTTTGATTCGTTTTTTGCGATTATTGACCAATCACAAACTTGGTAGAAATTTTTTAATGTTCCTGAAAGACTGCCTTTTAAAATATCCATAGTCAAAGGTTTATCACACTCCGAGTTAACATGAATTACTCTAATTTCACGAACCCCTTGTTTCTTTTTCTTGAAAAGAATCTTGATATAATTTTTTTCTAAACTGTGTCTTTCTTTAATCGATTCAAAAATTCCACTGATACCACTAAGGATTTTATCCATGTCAGCATAGAAACTTGGTTTATCTAAATCAAAGGTATCAATATAAAAATCTCTGTATTTCTCAGCTAGGGTAGATTTAGCTTTATCAATTATTAGCTTTTCTAACTGGGGTGCTTTTACCTCTATACTTTGTTTAAATGGGTAGATCGCCTCTGTTGCAAATTTTTCAAAATTAAGCGGGTGTATATTTGGATTTTTTTTAGACCATTCTATTACCTCAGGCGAACTCCAATTTAATGAATATCTTTTATTATTAAAAAACCATACTTTCTTGTCCGTCAACCCACCATTAATAAATACATGTATTCTTGTCCATAATGCGCGAGGTAAAATATACTTGTTCGCACGTTGGTTAAAATCTTTTTTGATAGAGTCTAGTATTTTTTCTCTGTCAAAAGCATCACCACTAACATCATACAAATGCGTCAAATACTTCAGATTTGGTTGAGCAAAAAGCCTTAAGAAATTCGTTACATCTCTAGGATTATGCATCGATTCATTGATTTCATCTTCTACGGGTGAGAGTAAATTTCTTTCTGTAACTTTCTTAGTTCCTATTTTGTATAGTTCTTCATACTTGTGAAGAAGTCTTTTTTTTATTTTATCATCATCTTCTCGACCTATATATTCAGTAAGTTTTTTACCATATTGTAGCAACAAACTATGTAACCTAGCTTCATCCATTACTATGTATTTTTTTTCTATCAAAGAAAACACCTGTAGCCTTTTTTATACCTTGGGTTTTAGCAATCTCAACAATTTCTAAAAACTCTTCTTTAGATATTTTTCGATCTTTGACACAAAGATTATCAAATTGCAATTTCATTAAACGATATGTCCCATCATCTTTACCCCTCACCATTCCAAGATACTCTATTTTTCCATGTACTACTTCTTCTAATGCAGGAATTGTTCCATTATATTTTAGGAAGCCTTTTTCTCTTGTATAGTACAATTGGTGCTTAGCACTTGCTATTTCATAGCCTTGCTTTTCCCAGTTATGAAGTATGGCTCTTAGATTTTTGATATATGAACGTGAAACATTGACTTTTTCATTGACGATAATACCTGTCACCTCTTGACGTTCTCTGATATAAGTGCCATCTTCTTTTTTTATATTATATCGCTGTAAACGCTCTTTCTTTTTGTTGATGGTAAACCCCTCTTCTCTGATAATGCTGTAAATTTGTTCTTTAAACTCCTCATTAAATATATTCTTGTTACAAGAGATCGTAATATCATCAGCATATCGGCTAAAGATAAAGTTCATTTCATTTGAGAGTCGATACAATTTAGCATCTAGCCTTTTACATATTAAATTTGATAGGGTAGGTGAGGTCGGAGCTCCTTGGGGGAGGGCATTTTCATTGCAACATAAATTTGCTACGATATTTGCTATAGAAGCATCCATTTTAAAAGGAGGAACGTGGATTAAAACAGCCTTAACTCGATGAAAACTAATAGAAGGGAAGAAGTTTTCTAAATCTAGATTATAAACATATTTTTTATTTATGTGCTTCTTGGCATTGTCAACAATTCCCCGACCTGTAATAAAACCTGTAGCAGTAGGCATTGGTGTAAAACAAGCGTTCAAACAAATATTCAGTAATCGTTGTACTAATCGTAAATATTGATGTGGTTTTTGAATAGTTCTAAAGCCTCCTGTTTTCTTAGGGATTTCAAAAGAACTATATTTATTTTTTTTAGAGTATAAAAAATATTTTAAAGCTTTAACGGTTATTTCCTTTTTGGAGAAAGTCCAATAAGGATTTTTAGATCGCCAATTGTTTATCTTATTCAATAAGCCAACTAGCTCTTCTATGCTTTCACATGAAGTAAACTCTAATACAATTTCTTGCTGTTGTGTTTCTGTTAGTTTCATTGGATAAAGATTAAAAATGAAGACGAGGTTGCATTAATTCCTTTAAGTTCTAAAATCCTCTTAAATCAAAACTATCAATTGAACTATCTTTGATAATTATTTAAGATAATATTTAGACGTCAGTCGATTCTTACTTACGTAGTAATCAACGGCTAACATTGAAAAAAAATTGATGCAAGCATCCATAGCGTAACGCTATGTTCAGTCGAATTTCTTTTGCAACCTGTCTTCAAATGTGTTTTTAAGTTTCCAAATGCTTATTTTTTAAAGCATCATGTTTCTTAAGGTCTTCTTTTGTGATTGTGATCATAGAACTATCTGTTTGTATGCTATGGTCAACTACTTTTCTGGTTTTAAAGCTATTATTTACCTTTTGAAGATATAATCGATGATAAAATCTATCATTTTTTTCAAAAGATCTAAATATTAATCGCTTTTTGTTTTTTTCGATATATTTTAGTAAGTTTTGCTCTTCGATCCCACTATTCATTATTGATTTACCAGGATAAAAATTTAGTTTATGCCTGCTGTCAATTTTGTATGATTCGCTAGGTCGGATGGAGATAAATCGACCATGTTCAGAATGCGAAACCTCCGAAAATGTAAGTTTAGCATCGTTGACTAAATGAGTCAATTCTGACCAAGTTAAACCATCTAATAGTAATAATCGAAGTTCTTTGATTTTTTTCCACATCACTGGAGGTACTTTCAGTTTTAGCCTAGAAATACCTTTTTTGTTTAATTTCTCTAAAAAGTATCGATTTGTTGAAATGGTATAGTTCTCAGCCTTACATTTCAGATCTAACTCCTTTAATACTGTTTTCTCTATTATTATACCTTTTCCTTTTAAAGTGCAAAAAACATATTTTATTCCTGTTTTGGTTACACCAAGTTTTATTTTTTTAAAATTTATTAGTTCTTGATTTGTTTGTCCTACTGATTTAGTAGTTGGCTTAGCATAGTTCTCGAATTTGAAAAATCGAAAATTCGTTTCTTTTTTACTAGTATTCTCAAATGATTTTAAAATAATATTAGCCTTATTTTCTTTGATATATTTTCTTACCTTTTTTATTGAATGTTTATTATCCTTATCTTCTCCTATGAAAAGAAACGATTCATTCATTCTCTTCGATGCAGAAATAGATAGACTTAATTTAGAGCTAGAAGGTTTCAATGTTGCATCATTATCAAGCTGAATTATCATAATACCTCGGAAATAAGTATTATCAATATCTTTAATAAAATCACCATGTAAGTCCTCATTGAAAACCATATCTATTTGATGGATTAGTTTACCGAAATTAGTGCTGTATGTGATTTTATAAGAAAAATCTAATACTTTACTAAGTTGATGTATTTCTTTGAGTGAAACACCATTTTTCAACAACTCGCCTAATTTTTTTTTCATAAGAATCGTTATTTATGCTTTACAAAAACAAATATAAGACCTAATTTTGCACTGAAAGTACAAAAGACAAAAAATCAGTAAAATTTTATGCCAACTACAAAAAATGCAATACTCCGCTTTCAAGTTTTAGATCGTTGTTTCCGTAATCCTGGGAAAAAATATTTTTGGGAAGATCTCTTAAACGCTTGTAATGAAAGCTTATATCATCATAATGGTGAACATTCTTCTATAAAAAAACGCCAATTGATGAAAGATATAGTATTTATGGAAAGCGAAGCTGGTTGGAATATTCCATTAATAAAATATCGCGAAAATAGACGTGTTTATTATAGATATGATGACCTGTCCTTTTCTATTAATAACCAACCTCTTAATGAAAACGAAATCAGTCAATTACAATCTGCTCTATTAATTTTAAATAAATTTCAAGGCCTTCCCCAATTTGAATGGATGGAAGAACTCTTACCCCGTTTACAAAAAGGTATAGAACCAAAACAAATTAGCCCAATCTTCCATTTTGATCATAATCCGTTTTTAAAAGGAAAAGAGCTTATAGGAAATCTATTCAATCATATTCTATATCGTAAAGTACTTAAAATTGAATATCAAGATTATCAATCTGATTCTCCGTATACCTTAGTATTGCATCCCCATCTACTTAAAGAGTATAATAATCGATGGTTTCTATTTGGTTATAATCCTGAAAAAAACAAACAGGCTTGGAATCTTGCACTTGACAGAATTTTATCACTTCAAGTTTTGGACTCGGAAGATTTTATTCCTTGTCCAATCAATTGGACTGACTACTTTTATGATATTATGGGCGTTACTAAAAAAGATGGCGTTACTATAGTCAATATTGAGTTATGGTTCTACCCTCTTACCGCTCCTTATATAAAATCTAAACCAATCCACGGTTCTCAGAAAATCATCCGAGATGATGAGGAAGGTTTGATTATCAAAATTCAAGTGATCCCAAATTATGAGTTATATCAACAACTATCGTTTTATGGAAGTAACGTAAAAATATTATCACCAGAGGCTATTAAAAAAGCATTTATTTCTAATCTTGAGAAAACATTAAAATTATACCAATCTAGTTGACAATATGATTAAAATGGTACATCATCATTTAATTTTGGAATCTGCACTTTAAATCGACGTTTGCATTTTTCAAGCATTTTCACATTTTTAGAATCTGATAAAAATATTTTACATTCTTGTTCAATATACTTATGATGTTTCTTAAGAGCTTCTGGAAAATCTTTATAATCATTCTTCGCTTTTATGAACTCATATATACGATCTAAACCTAAATCTAGTAGGCTGATTCGTATGATATAATAATTATCCCAATTGTTCTCCATTATTTCTTTGTACTCCTTTTCGGTTACATAAAATGGAATGGATTTAGCATTCTGAATAATGGTCTTAATAGTAGTTTTTACATCAATTAAATAAGATTTGGAAGCAGCTTCTAATTTAAAATCATAGGGTGTATAAGTCGCTTTTATGTATTCTCCATTATTATCGAGGAGGATTGAAACATGTTCTGACTTTCCTTTTTTCTTTAACCATTCAAAAATTAAAACTTCTCCAATATGACCAATAATAGCATTAGGTGTAGATTCAACATCTTCTTCGTCTAGGAATTTTTTTATTCTATCAAGGTTTTTTAAAAGATTTTGGAGCATTTCTATGCTGCCTAGCTCTTTTAACAATTGGTTAACTTCCTTGATAGATTTTTTTAATCGCTCTTCCTCATCTTTAGTTAAATTACCCAAATCAACACCACCTTCTCCATCGCTATCTAATCTTTTGATCGCAGAACTTATATCAAGTTCTTTCTCATCTATTCTTTGTATTAACTTTTTCAACTCATCATTTGATAAATCTGTTGATTCGAGTATTTCTGTAATTTCTTGGTGTTCATTACTTTCGGCAAGAGCTAATTGTTGGAGTTCTATTAATTTGTTTTTGTCTTTCTCAAAGAGTTCTTCCTTATTTTCCTGAAGTAAATCTAGTATTGACTTACCTTCTATATTCTGATTTACAAGTATTACTTTTGATGACTTTTTAGTCTCAATAGCTATATCCGACTCAGATTTATCCAGTTCTATATCTGACGATGATAATTTAAAAGAAGCTTCAATACTCTCAGGAATGAGTCGTATAGTAACTTTTTCATTATTAGGATCTTTTTTCCATTCTTGATAAAATGTAGAATTCCACTCACGGTATTCAGAAATATTTTGAATATTATATTGCTTTTGTAATGTTTGACCTGATATTCCTTTACTTTTTAGAACTTCTACATATTTCTTATCGTCAATACGTCCTCTAAATACTAAATTGTAGTCATATTCATTTATAATTTGAGTTATAATTGACTGTTCCGTAGAGTTAACCCTGTTAAGATAAGCTAAGTTGGTGAGCTCATTCCACTTCTTTAATTTGTAAGTGTTCTTATCATTAGAAGTCATCATTAATAAATAGTCTGGCAATGACTTATGCTCCTTAGCATAAATCTCTATTAGATTATATATTGACCAAAAAGAATGATAATGGTTATCCCTTACTAAAGGCTGAGCGAATGATTCATTAGCCCATTTAAGCAACTTGTCTGTATGTTTCTTATTGGTTGCTACTTGCCTAAATATATCCGCTTTCTCGACTTTTAAGTTATTTCTAATTTTTTCTCTGATAATAATAACTACATCCTTTTCATATAGTAATCCTATTTTTTTTAAAAAGGATTTTTTCTCAACATCATCTACTCCAAACAACCATTCGGTGACCCATTGAGGTACTACTTCCTCATCCAGTAATAATTCTTTTCGATTACATAAAATGTATTTTGAAGGTTCAAAAAATAATCCACCAAGATACTTTTCAAACCAAGTGATTTCTTTTTCATAAAACAATTGTAATAGTTCTGTTTTTTTAATTTCAGATATATTCAATATTGAGAAGTCAATCTTACCATACTCTTTACACTTTGCAATCACCAATAAAAATAAAAGTTGATATTTATCTAGTTTTTCTGCACTCTGGATTTCTTTAATTAAATCATTAATTGGATATTGCTCTTGCTGGAAAAGATTCCCCGTATTTATCCCTTTAAGTCGATCTCTTATTATAGAAAGTCCTTTGTTTTCAATAGTCTCCCCTAACTCTTCTAAAGAGAAACGGAAGTTCTTTTCATTTACTTCTAGTGAAATATGCTCATCGTAAGTAAACGATTTCAATTTTTTATTATTAATGAATATTTTCTCTTTAAATTCTTGTTCTCGTTTATTTGAAACAATGAGTTTTATAATTTTTTCTTCGTATTCATTTAAATAGTTTTCTTTCTCGTCATTGGTATGAAAGTCTATCCGTTTTGTTGAATCAATATATGAATTGATAGGTTTTTGACCTGTTTTATAAATAATGTTAATCAGTTCTTTTGCACCTCCAAAAGCTTCTATTAGTTCCATAGCAAAAGTCTCTCCTTCTACTTGTAAATTATCGTTTTCAGTAGGAGAAAAAACGTCACTTAATTGCTGAGGTAAAAGTTGATACTTTGCCTGATCTGATAAGAATGTATTTAATATATCATCTGTGCTATAGAATTGTTTTATATAGGAATCATTAGGTTTAATATACAGTTGATTTTCATTTTCAATGATGACAAAGTGATTAAAAAACCTACCTTGTCCTTTTACCTGTTTTAGAAGTTTTAACTCCTCAGCTGATACAGCATAACTATTTGTACTTTCTTCTTTTAATTTATCTTTTAAATTACTCAAAGAAGCGTTAGATAAATCGAACAACTTTACTATGTCTGCCTTTTTTAAGAGATCAAAAGATAGCATTTTATAATCTGTTATCCTTTCAATAAAAGTTACTAATTGGGAGTATTCATTATCTAAAAGATCCTTTAATTTTGGAGTATAAAAAACATCTTCAGGCCTGATCCAGTTATCTTTATGATCTTTTATACAAGTTATATCCGAAGAGAGTAGTTTCTTTTTGGATTCCTCGGATAAATTATAAATACTTAGTAAATCTGTATAGATCGTCTCATAATCTTTTGCTCTGATTTGTAGTATAACGTCATTCCAACTTTCAAGAATATTTCCCCAGATATCTTCAAGTGACATCAAGTAAGGAGTTAACTTATTATCTATCTCACTTGCTTTTATTTTGAATGATTCAAGTAATTTTGTTTGAGTATTTGGTGCATCATAACCAAGTAATTTATTTAAAGGTTTGAGCACTCCTAAGCTATTTGAAAACAGCTCTAGTTTTTGGGATAAAACTGATTTATCTAAATCATCAAAATGATTGATATAGTTTTGAAAGTAATTCCATTTTTGATGATGATTTAATATTTTTACATCAACGGTTGCATTGAGTCTTTCGTAAAATTCCCCGTCTGTAATTCTATAATCAATATCAAACCATTCTCCACTTACTAGCAAATTCTGGCTTTGGATAATTGGCAAAATCATTTTTGAACGGCTATCATAAGGTATGATTTTCATATCTCCCTTTATCCCGTTGATACTAGATAAAGTGCCGTCCGATTTCTTAATAAATGGTATATCGGTTATACCTTCAAATTCGTTTATCAGTATTTGGTATTCTTCATCAGAAATTGTAAAAATCCAATTTTTCCATTTTTCATCATTGGTATTATAATATAGTTGTTGTAAAGAATAATGCTGTACATCTAGTACTTCGTCTTCATCAATTATACCAGAATGTATCCAATACTTTTCTTGAACACCTAAGGTGTTAAGATCAATATGAAGTTTACTCCGATTTTGAACAATAGAAACCAATGGCTTAAATCCGTTTTGAACAGTTGGAAGATTGGTCTTGATTGCTTCAATTATATTATCATAAAAGAACTTTTTGATGAATAGTTCTTGTTTCACCTTTTCTTTATCGGTCGCTAGAATACAATTGATAAAAATAATCGCTTGGTCAAAATTTCTTGTATCTACAAGTTCTTGGTAGTATTCACATATTTTTTGGCTGATTCTATTTAGAATATCTTTATTCCAATCTGTAGAATAATCAATAATTTGGCGACTATTTTTTGTTATATAAGCTTTTGAATTGATTAAAAACTTTAAGCCATAAATAGCTTTTGTAACTGGAAAATATTCAAAAAAATTAGGTGTAGTTTCTGAATTGAAAATACCAGGATCAGCATAAAAAAATGTTGCTTCATACTCTTTTCCTTTTGCGTTTTTTTTACCTAAAAAAAGAGTTTTACCAATTATTTTTTGTTCTCCTTTGTAATTCCAATCGTTAATTGTGATTCGTTCAACGTGAGGTATGATAGGTAATGCTAATTCAATATTACTTTTAACGGAGTCATTGAAAGCATCGTTAAGTTTTTGATGCTTGTCTGAACCAAGTTTAAGGTAAATGAATGTTCCTCCTTTGATGCAAAAATCACTCGTATTTAGATTGTATTTATCTATACATTCTTTAAGAAAAGAGGAAGCATTTATTAGTTCCTGTTTTGGAAATAGCTTAACCTTCTCTCCTCCTTTATTAATTATTTCTTCATCAATACTTGATGGATAATAGGTATAGATCGTTTTTGTTATCAATAAAGCTTCGGTGCTATTATAGGCTTCAAATTGAAAATTATTATTATCCCAGTAGAGTAAGTCCTGTAAAAGATTTTGATTCCATGATGCTAGAATCAATCCCCCCATTTTATCTAAAATTTCTGTTTGTAACAATTCGTCTTCCCTCTGAATATTATCGTATTGAATTGGTAATAATAAATCATACAATAATTTTGATCCTTGTCCGTGTTCACCTAGACTACCATCATCATTAAATTTATAATTGTCATTTTTCGTCAAAAAGGATTTTAGTCGCCCACCCTTTTCTTCTAGATCCGATTCAAAGGGATTTCCATTGTTGATTATTAAAAATTGGGTTTTATCATAAAAGAAACAAATATTAGTCGCCTCCGCATCTGAAGCATTTTGAATAAGTTCATAAAAAACTTGTTTTACAGGCTCTTCTGCAAAATCATATATCTTTCTCACATATTGTTCTATCTGTCCTTTTCCTAATTTTGTATATACTGCATCTGAAGAAATTCCTAGTTGACCGGGTATAGGGCTATCTCCTATTAAGCGTTTTACATACGCTTGCATATCTCTAATTTTCATCTTGTTTATCTTTTTTCTCGATTAACACTCGAAATTCTACACGTTTGGATTTTCGCTCATCCTCTTTGAGTCCTGTTTCTGATACGTAATTTCCATTTTTGTCCAATAATCGTATTTTAGAATAACCTATTGCTATCGTTTTTTCCTTTAAAAATGTTTTGAAATTACTTGAGAGTTTGTTCTTATATAAATCCGTATCAAGTATATAGCCTTGAATACGTGCAGCACGACCTGATGATAGTTTTAAATTATGATAATAGCTGCCATTGGAGTTGGTGTGTCCTTCTATTCGTATTTCCTTTATCTTATATTCATTTGAAGAATCATTTTCAAAATCCTCTAATACCTTAAAATAGTGTGGGAAAAATTTACTAAGATTACCTTGAAAACCCTTTTCTGGTTTATACTTATTCTCTTTGTATAGTTCGTTACCTACACCTGCACTAAACCTAATGATCGCTTCATCAGTAATTTCGATCACTTGCTTCAGTTTGGGGTTTTGCTCGAATATCGCCTCAAATTGCTCTTTTAATACTCCTATTGTCCCTTTTTCATCTACTGGTTTAGAAGTTTTAGGCTTTTCGATGACTGGTAGAGTAGATTGCTTCGGCGGTGGATCTTCCTCTTTCTGATTTGTGAATAAGATCATCGTGATAACAATAAATATTATCATAAAACCTGTAACCAAATCGGCATAACTAATCCAAAAGTTATGTTCTTCGTTCTCTTGTGGATATTGAAACATTGCTCTTAGTTTTTGGTAATATGCTCATTGTTAGAAACATGACCTTTGATTCTGTCCAGTTGTAGTACCACATTTTCTATATCTGAAATATGATTTTGCATAGACTGTACATCCAGACTAAGTTGGTTCCATCTTTCAACAATAGCTTCATTTTTATCGGTCATTATCTCATTTGATTCGAGCAGTTGGTTAACCTTATCTATTATTTCTTGGTTGTTATTTTTGAAGTCGTCGTATTGATTTACAGCATTAGCAAACTTGGTAGTAATATCTTTAAGATTGTTTTGAGCTGTTTGTTGGTATTCTTTTATCTGTTCAAAAGATTTTGTGAGTTTATCAAGATTATCATCTAACAACTTCTGTGTAGCACCTTGAAGTTTATCGTTTAAATCAAGCATGGTATTATTGATAGTAGATACAGTTTCACTCAAGTGTTGAGCTTGCCCATCTAAGTGTTTGTTTACTTCATCTGATGTCTTCTTGATCCCTATTTGAATAGCAGATACTTGTTCCGTCGCATTCGTATTTATCTCCGAAAACTGTCCTTTTATGGTTTCGACAAAAGTTTTGAGTTCTCCGATAGTATCTTTTAGATGATTGTTATTTTGATCGAGAGTTGTAGAAAGAGAATTAATATTTTGAGTTAATAGCTCTTTTGTATTAGTTGTGAATTCATCATTAAAATTCTTAGTTTCTTCGAAGGCTATTTTAGACAAATCATCAATTTGAGTTTCTAATTGCGCTTTTAAGCTACCAAATACTCCGTCCAATTTAGATTCAAAAGTCTTGACTAGACTATCGACAGAACCTTTGACAGATTCCATTGAATCATGAGTAGTTTTATTTAATAAGCCAATACTTTCATGCGCTTTATTTAAAGATTCGAGTTGGGCTTCATTGTATTTGAGGGTGTTTTTTTGAGCTTCTAATAATTTATATAGAAATTCATTCGGGTGTGTTTTAAGGTAAGGTTTGGCTAAATACCGTTTTCCTTCATTTTTATCTATCCAAAATCTTACAATAGGTGTTAAAACCAAACTAGCTAAGATTCCAATTATAGATGTTGTGAAGGCTTTGGATAATTCATCAATTAATAGCGTTATACCTTTGTTGTTATCACTACTTGTTCTGAGCACTTCGTTTACATCACCTAAACTAAAATATAATACTAAAAAAGTGAAAAATACACCTATCCCTGTACATAGAGGTGGTATTGTATTTAACATTCTAGGACTTTCAAAATATACCAATCTAATGAAGATTGTATAGCAAACTATGATTACGATTGTTAGTATTTCGTAACCACAATTATTATTCAAAGTTTCATGTATCATTTTAACTAACAGTTTTTATTGATTATGAAAAAAATGCTGTTAGTTTTCTCGTTAGTATGTGGGGAGTAAGTATGTTTTTAAAATAATAACATAAAGGGTTATTACAAATTTATCGTCTCTAAATGCTCTATTCCCCTCATTGAGTTTATTGTTTTTGGCAATTCTTTCTCTATCTTTTGACCATCTGAGGTGTAAAAACAAGCTTTGTTCCCACTAGAACTGTAATCATAAATTACAATAGGGTTTCCATCTAAAAATACACCTTCTTGAATTAATGTACCGCACTCGTTATAGCTTTTGCAGAGCCCATTTGCTTTTGCGTTTTTAAACTCTCCTTCGAATTGGTAAAAATAAAAAGACCCTGTGTCTGCATCATTTCGACCAAAAGTCTGAATATTAATTGACTCTGTTTTGTCTTTATTTATTAATGATTCCGATATTCTTCCTATGGCATGTTCAAAAGATTTTGTATTCATTGTTGTTGTTTAAACTGTTTTTAAATTCTAAATCGTAATTGAGTCAAACTCTCTTTCAAAAATTATCATATTCTCCCTCCAACGCCTTTAAACTTCTCCACGAAAGAAGCAATTTTCTGAAAAACACTTTGCTTTTTTGTTAAATACTGAGGATTTAAAGGACTCATTTTGGGTAGTATTGAATTTAGTTCTGTACCGTTTTCACTAGCATATTCACGTTTTAATGAGGATAGTATATAACGTTTTGCCGCTGCTTCATTCAGGTTTTCATCTTCAATTAGAAGGGATGCCTCCGCTTTTTGTCGCTCTTGTGCATAGCCAAAAAAGGCATCTATAATAGAAGCTTTTTCTTTGATGTCATCTAAATTGGTTTCATTGATAAAATCGACCACTAAACTCTCTTTGGCTCTATTACCAATACTTGCACGAATGACACGTCTGATTTCTTCTATTAATTCTGATTTATCTTTCGTTTTCTTATTGTTATCAAATACCAACTCAAGGATATAATCTAAATTGATTTCCTGTGATTTTAATAAATCTACTTCAAACACCACATCATCCCAATCAATATCCGATGCTTCCGCTTCCTTTCCTTTTCGCTCTCGTCGCAACCAATCACGAATATCATTGTAGGTAGAGCGATAATCTTGAATGGTTCTTTCCGCAGGGACTTCAATGTCTTGCATACTTGCCATATCTTCTTCTGTTAAAAAGTGAGCCTCTTTGAATGCTTCTATGGCAGCGGTATCATTTTTATCAATTTCTTGGAGCTTCTTTAAATAAGTAAACTCATCATAATTTTGAAGTATATTTTCTACTCGTAAGTATTCGCCAAAAAGTTTGGCAAAGGCTTTTTTATCCTTCTCTAAAACAATTTCATCAGGATTAGGAAATTTATCTTTTAATTCTTCAACCACCGTGATATATCCTCGACGAGCTGTACCCGTTGAAATGTCTGTAAAGCCTTCCAAATATTCCTTGTAACTTTTTTCGAGTACGACATTTTTAGTATTGCTGTCACCAAATAGCGTAATGGCATCTATGGTTGCTTTTTCTAAATCTCTAAACGTAACAATGTTTCCAAATGTCTTAGTGGCATCGTAAATACGGTTGGTACGTGAAAAAGCCTGCATCAATCCGTGATAACGTAAATTTTTATCTACAAACAGCGTATTTAAAGTTGGCGCATCAAAACCCGTTAGAAACATCCCCACAACTATCAATAAGTCAACCTCTTTACTTTTTACTCGTTTTGCTAGGTCTCGATAATAGTCTTGAAAGCCTTTGCTGTCAATACTATAATTCATTTTAAAAGCAGCATTATAATCATTAATAGCTCCCGATAAAAATTCTTTAGCACTACTGTTCATTGCCGTAGGCTCAAAGGTTTCATCTTGTATTTCTCCAATGGCTCTTTGTTCTTCGTTGGGAGCAAAAGAAAAAATGGTCGCTATTTTTATAGGTTTGTCACTATCTTTTTGGAGTTGGTTCAATGCTTCATAATAACATTTTGCAGCATCTACACTACTCACGGCAAACATGGCATTAAAACCACTATTGCCGCCTTTGGTTCTGTGTGTTTTTTGTCTAAAATGTTTTAAAATGTATTGAGAGATTTCCTTTATCCGCACAGGATGTAATAAGGCTTTTTTATTTTCTGCTGCTGATAACTTCTTTAAATCTTGCTCTGTTTCAAAACCTTTAAACGTTGGACGAACATCATTATAATCTACTTTGAATTTTAGTACTTTTTCATCTCTAATAGCATCCGTAATAACGTAAGAATGTAGTTCTCTTCCAAATACACTTGCGGTAGTTTCTGCGCCTAAAGCATTTTCAGGGAAGATGGGTGTTCCTGTAAAACCAAACTGATAGTATTTTTTAAACTTCTTTTTTAGATTCTTTTGTGCTTCACCAAATTGTGAACGATGGGCTTCGTCAAAAATAAAGACGACTTGTTTTTGATAAATAGCTAAATCCTTTTCACTTTTTATCAGATTATTCAACTTCTGAATAGTGGTAACAATAATTTTATTATCGGTTTTATCTATATTTTTTTTAAGACCTGCTGTACTATCTGAACCGTTGACGCTATCTGGCGAAAAACGTTGGTATTCTTTCATGGTTTGAAAGTCCAAATCTTTACGATCAACCACAAAAAACACCTTATCCACAAATTCTAGTTTGGTGGCTAAACGTGCTGCCTTAAAACTGGTTAATGTCTTACCAGAACCCGTAGTGTGCCATATAAAACCTCCGCTTTCTGTGGTTGCCCATTTTTTTGAATGATATGAACTTTCAATTTTCCATAAAATACGCTCGGTTGCTGCAATTTGATAAGGACGCATGACCAACAGTACATTGCTGACATCAAAAACAGAATAGGTTAGTAGTACATTTAAAAGGGTGCGCTTATCAAAAAAAGTGCTGGTGAAATCTTTTATATCTTTAATCAAAGTATTGTCTGACTTTGCCCAATTCATGGTAAAATCAAAGCTATTTTTATTCCGTTCTACGGTGTTGGCAAAGTACCGACTGTCTGTACCATTTGAAATTACAAATATTTGTAGGTACTTAAACAATGAATTTTCACTATTAAAGCTCTCTTTTGTATAGCGATGTACTTGATTAAATGCCTCACGGATGGCAACACCTCGTTTTTTTAATTCAACTTGTACTAAAGGCAAACCATTAACTAAAATGGTCACATCATAGCGATTGGCGTGTGTGCCTGTTTGCTCAAATTGAGAAATAACCTGTACTTTGTTGCGTGCTACATTCTTCTTATCTACTAGATAAATATTTTGAATATGCCCATCGTCAAAGACAAAATCATAAATATAGTTATCGTGTAGTTTTCTGGTTTTATCTACTAGATTATCACCAGGTTTATCCAAATATTCTACTATAAAACGCTGCCATTCACTATCCGTAAATTGCATATTGTTTAAGGCTTGCAATTGTACTCGTACATTTGCTAACATTGCTTTTTGATTGGTTAGCTTTGGATGATACGCATAGCCTTGATTGATTAAATCTTGTACCAATTCTTTTTCTAAATCTGCCTCTGTTTGATAGTGTACAGGGGCTTCATGTAGTTCTGAGAACTTTTTGTATTGATCTAAAACAATGAAATTGTTAGATTCTGCTATGGTGTTGTAGGTGGACATGGATTATGATTTTGGAAAAGTCAGCAACTGCTCTCTATAATACTCATATTGCTTTTTACGTAATTCTATTTCTTTTGGTAAACCTTCGCTGATGGATGTAGTCAATACATCAAATTTATCTAAAATAGATACAATACGTTCTTGTTCTTCTGTTGAGGGGATCGGGATTATAGCCTTACCTAACCCCTTTGCATTAATCGCAGATATTTTACCCGTTCGGATATGTTTCTTGATTTGGTCATGAAATTGTCTCGTTCTAGTAAAGTAAGCTACATATTTGGGATTCAAATCGCTTTTGAAATAAAAGCAAGCATCGTGAATAACAGCTCCTTCGTCTCCCAACCACGCTGTTCCTTGACCTATATCTTCAATCGTTTCACCTGCCGCGACAATTACCACATCTCCTTTTTCAGCAAGTCTTAATTTTTTCTTTTCAACCAACTCCTTACTAACAAATGATTTGGTTTTGTCTGCCCATGTATCGTAGTGTGTGTACATTTCACCGTAATGAATACATGGTACACCTTCTGAAATCATGTCTGTTTTTACAAATCGTTTACCTCTAATAAACTCCCCCACATTTTTATCTCCCATTGGCAAGTGTTTTACCTCATTTTTATCAAAAGTCAACAACTGCTCACGGTAATAACTATACTGTTTTTTACGGGTAGTAAGTTCGGTAGTAAGTTCGGTAGTAAGTTCGGTAAATGTATCCAATATCCGAACAATTTCTTTTTGGATTTGGAGTGGTGGAATTGGTATTTGAATTTTTTCTAATATATAGACATCTAAAGTAGGAATCCCTGCTCTTCTCA
This sequence comes from Saprospiraceae bacterium, assembly GCA_020630435.1. Classification (GTDB taxonomy): domain Bacteria; phylum Bacteroidota; class Bacteroidia; order Chitinophagales; family Saprospiraceae; genus JAHDBJ01. Next base: position 2,248 of record JAHDBJ010000067.1, on the reverse strand, counting down.
CTCTTGATTTTAAAAAATATTCTTCTCCTATAAGAAAATAATAAAGAAATTTATTGTCGATTTTAGAAATGTGTTCAATACAATAACATCCATCAGATGACCAAAAATCAACTGCACTATAACCTACTGTTCCAGCAGATGCCCCAACATTAATTATCATAACTGTATCAGCAATTCTGTTACTTTTGGAATAAAACCCTAAAGGGTCTAAACCACCATGATAAACAGGAAATTTTTCATCTATAGATAGCAGCTTACGTGTCAGTCTTCTACCACGTAGTACTTTAGTAACCTCCCCCAGTGTTTTCCATTCCACTTCAACCCCTTCTAATAATCTATCTAAATAACTCATGCTTCAATTTCTTTTACAATGTTATCAATATCGGCACGTAGTTGATCTATTTTTTTTACGGTCAA
>JAHDBJ010000067.1:0-1731 GCA_020630435.1 Saprospiraceae bacterium | reverse complement strand
CTTATTGAGTGCTTCAATATCTATTTTTTCTCTGGTGTCTTTGGGTTCTACATAAGAGCTGACCGATAGGTTGTAATCGTTGTCTGCAATTATGGTGTTGTCTATGGTGGTAGCTATATGTGCGACTTCTTCCTTAGTATCAAACATCTGCATAATGTGTTCGATATGCTTATCGTCTAAGATATTGTTATTGGTTTCCTTTTTGAAAAACGCCTCACCCGTCGCATCAATAAACTGTGTTTTACTTTCAGTTTTGCTTTTAGAAAGTACCAAAAGCGTTACAGCAATGGATGTACCGTAAAACAGATTAGGCGCAAGGGCGATAATGGTTTCTACATAATTGTTATCGACCAGATACTTTCTTATTTTTTGTTCTGCCCCACCCCGATAAAAAATACCAGGAAAACACACCAAAGCTGCTCTTCCTTTACTAGATAAGTAACTCAATGAATGCAATACAAATGCAAAGTCTGCTTTAGATTTTGGTGCTAATACACCCGCAGGTGCAAAACGGTCGTCGTTAATTAATGTTGGGTCGGCATTACCTATCCATTTTACCGAATATGGTGGATTCGATACAATGGCATCAAAGGGTTTCTCATCGTTTAGTTGAGGATTGATTAATGTATTCCCCAATACAATATGGAATTTATCGTAATTTACATTGTGTAAAAACATATTCATACGAGCTAAGTTATAGGTCGTATGATTAATCTCTTGCCCATAAAAACCTTCTTCTATAATATGGCTATCAAAATGTTTTTTGGCTTGTAATAGTAAAGAGCCAGAACCTGCTGCTGGATCGTAAATTTTGTTTACCTTCTCTTGTTGGTGCATTGCCAGTTGAGCAATCAGTTTGGACACGCTTTGTGGTGTAAAAAACTCACCACCCGATTTTCCTGCATTGGCAGCATAATTGGAAATCAGGAACTCATACGCATCACCAAATAAGTCAATGGTGTTGTCTTCGAATTCACCTTCGAGTTTTAAGCCTTGTACACCTGTTAACACAGAAGTCAATCGGCTATTTTTATTTTCAACGGTATTTCCCAGACGGTTACTGGTCGTATCAAAATCGGCAAATAACCCTTTTATATCATCCTCGGATGGATAGCCATTTGCAGAACTTTCAATGGCTGTAAATATCGCAGCTAAATCTGTATTTAGGTTTTCGTTATCCTTGGCGTGCTTAACTACATTTGTAAACAGCTGACTGGGATAAATAAAATAACCTTTTGTTTTAATGGCATCATCTTTTATTTCGGGCGTGATAACATCATCTGATAGATTTGGATAATTTATACTTTCGTCGCCACCTTCAATATAAGTAGTAAAGTTTTCACTTATAAAGCGATAAAACAATGTTCCTAATACAAAGTGTTTAAAGTCCCATCCATCTACAGAACCACGGACATCATTGGCTATTTTCCAAATCTGACTTTGTAATTCGGCTCTTTGATTGTTGCTTGTCATGTTGCGTTTATATCGTTATTTCAATTTAATAGGACGCTAATTCACATCCATATTCGATGTAAATTTAACCAAATTTTTAGTGCTTAGTATTTTGTTACTTCTGGCTTTAGCAGAAAAATCACAATACCTTGTTTGCTAAAAATCGCTGTACTTCATAAATATCAATGCTCTTATTGAATTTTTTGCTGACTGCGGGTACATTCCCAGACGAAATCCAGATTTTGAGTTCAGCATCAAGATCAAATGTACCTGCTGTTT
>JAHDBJ010000066.1 GCA_020630435.1 Saprospiraceae bacterium | reverse complement strand
TCGCCCACGTTCTTTCCACTTTAGATAAAAAAATAGAACTCAACAACCGTATCAATGAGCAGCTTGAAGCGATGGCAAAGCTGATCTATGATTATTGGTTTGTACAGTTTGATTTTCCAGACTACAACGGCAAACCTTATAAATCATCAGGTGGCAAAATGGTGTATAACGAGGTATTGAAACGGGAGATACCTGAGGGGTGGATTTTGCAAAATATAAAGGAATGCTGTGATATTGTTGACTGTTTGCATTCCAAGAAGCCTGATAAAAAATTTGAGGATGAGGAAAGTTATTTGTTACAATTATCTAACTTGAGAAATGATGGATTATTAGATATTTCTAATAAATATTATGTGTCAAAAAGTGACTATAAAGTCTGGACAAATCGTATAGAAGTGAGTGATGGTGATATTGTTATTACAAACGCAGGGAGGGTTGCCGCTAATTGTCAAGTGCCAAAAGGAGTAACTTGTGGTATTGGTCGTAATATAACTGCAATAAGACCTAAGAGCATCGATCCTACATACTTATATAGGTGCTTTCAAGGGTTAGATATAAAGACTCAGATTATTACTAATACGGATCAAGGTTCTTTTTTTAAAAGTTTTAATGTAAAAGGAATAAAAATATTAAACATAACAAGACCACCAGAGCATATTGAAAAAGAGTTTGAAGGCTTGGTTCTACCAATTAGAAGAAAACGAGAAATCAACCTAAAAGAAAACCAGCGCCTTTCCGCTCTACGAGACTGGTTATTACCGATGTTGATGAATGGGCAGGTGACGGTGGAGTAGAGGGAGAATAAAAATGAAAAAAGGCTAGATGGGCATCCAATTTGGTACATTACCAACCGCATTATGATAATGCAGTTTATAGGGAAGAGAAGATCATTTAAATGTGGAACAAATGAAAGCTCCGAAAGGATGTATTAAATATGTGGTGGTGCATGAGCTATGTCATTTGATTCATCATAATCATAGCAGTGCTTTTTTGAATTACAGACTAAGGAGATGATAGATTGGAGGAAGTGGAAGGAGCGATTAGAGAGGGTTATGGCATAACATTATTTCTACTTTTTCAGTATTATTCTCGAATTTATTTTTATATTATTTATTAAACATACTGTGAGTAGATTATTAATCTTGAAATTAATACATCTTATACGGTAAACATGGGAGACAATTCAAATAAACAAAAGGTTCTTAGAAATCTTAAAATAGCTTACAGAAAGCTAAAACACTATATTTATTATGATACAACAAATGCTCTATTGCGTAAGCAATTAGCGGATTTTGAAAGTGATTCTGATTTTGAGAAGAAATTATCAAAATTAAGTAGATCGCTTTTCAAGTATTTTCGAACTAAAACAGCAGATGCTCATCTTGAGTCTTTAATAGAAAAGATTGACTATTGGGTTTTACCTAAAAGCTTTTATGATTCTGAAGATAAAACAAGAAAAGAAGCTGAAGAAAATAAAATAGGAAGTTTTTTCAGCAATATTACCTTTGATAAAAATATTTTTATCAAGCGTCCCTTCTATTTAATAAAAGCTCCTATAGAAATTCAAATCATTTCAGTTCTATGGATTGTAGAGGAAGGGTTTAAACTCGAAAAGGATTTAGCAGCACCTCCTTATGGATATAAACTAAATTTAAGTAAGGATAATAGTGGAATTGTTGATGGTTTAAAACTATTCAAACCATACTTTAGGGAATATCAATCGTGGAGAGACAGAGCAATCAAGAAGTCTAAAGAACTGGTTCAAGGTGGAACAAATGTCGCAATCATAGGATTAGATGTTAAAGATTATTTTGATAGCGTTAGGCTAAGTTTTAAAACACTTGAAAATTCTCTTAAAGAGCTACATGACGATTTTTCTCTAAATCTCCCCTTAACCTCCCTTCTTGAAAAAATACATAATGAGTACTACATAAAAAGAAAAAAGTACAATCGTTACATTGACTTAGAAGACGATTTGGGTTTACCTATAGGGTTATTATCATCAGGAGTGTTAGGGAACTGGTGTTTACGGGAATTTGATAAGAATGTAAAAGACGAACTAAGCCCAATTTATTATGGAAGATATGTTGATGATATTCTTATTGTAATACCCAACCCACAACATAACGAGGAGAAGGGAGTAGATTTTAAAAATAATTTACTTGATAAATATTTTATCCAAAAAAAATTATTAAAACGAGTTGAGAAAAGTGAAAATAATTTTACTATTGGAGATACAGACTTAATTATACAGAAGGACAAATTCACTTTGATGTATTTCGATTCAAGCCAACCTGTAGCTCTATTAGATAAATTTGAGCATGAGCTTAGAAAAAATAGTAGTGAATTTAGATTTTTACCAATTGAAGAAAACCTTGATATTGAGTTCCAGCAAGCTGCTCACTCACTTGAGTATTCGGGGTCAAAGCTAAAGCTGAGAAGTATCAAGGATTTTTCAAATGACAAATTTGGAGCTTCAAAGTTTATCGCAAAGAAAATATTCTCAAGTCTTCAAGCAGATAAAGCAAAAGATAAGGATACTGTTAGGCAATTAAATATTTATTTAAAAGGAAGAAGGGCTATCGAATACTATCATTTGTGGGAAAAAGTCCTTACCTATTTTGTAGTAACAAATCAAATAAAAGGGGTTGAAATTTTTCTAAAAAACTTAATCAAAACCTTTGACGATGTTGATACAAAAGATTTTACCAGAACAGAACTTAGGAAAAAAACCGTTGAGGAAAGAAAAAAACATAGAATATTAAAGGGAGAGAGAAACAAAGCTATTTCAGGATTAAGAGAATATGCGGCTATCGCCATTTCAATGGCTTTCTCGCTTAATCCTAAATCTTTATATAGTCAACCAAGACTGTATGATTTAATTAATAAAATTGTATCACCTTTTGAATCTATTAATGATTTAATTGAGAGTATTCGCAAGGCGAACTTGATAAGACATAAGTATGTTTTTTATCCACTTTTAAATTTTACTAAAAGCTGTACTGAAGGAAAAATAAGTGTTGTTGAAAAAAATATTGATTTTGAAGCATTGATTAAAGATGATATTGAGGTCAGTAATTACCAAATAGATGACTCACTCTATTCTTACTCTCCTCGATTCGTTCACTTCCATGAGGTTGTGTTATATGAAATAAATCATCGACTTCATAGTTTCATAGACGGTAAGAGTATGAAGGAAAGCGATATTAGCTGCGATATATTTTATGAAAGTGGAGGCAAAGAATTGAATTATTTAGAATCTGCTTTTGAAACATTCTATAAAATTAATTACGACCGAGATTCTACTTTTGATTATGAATCCAAAAGCGACGAAGACAAAAAAAAGTACGATAACCTTAAATTCCAATATTTTAAATTATCAACAACTGAAAGAAATCCTGTTAAGCTATCTGAAATAATTGTAAAGGGAGATGAAAAAATAAATAAACTAAAAGTGGGTTTAGCTAACATTATGGTTCACCCTGAAAACATGAAGCAGAGTTATTTTAAAAAACCAATAATTACTAAGAAGAGAAAAGAAGAAATCAATTCCCTACTTAATCAGGTCTCAAGGGAAAGCTATGATGAAAAAGTTGATTTATTTGTACTTCCTGAAACCAGCGTTCCTTACAAATGGCTTAATTGGTTATGTGAACACTCTAGAAGGCAAAAATTAGCAATGGTTTTTGGGTTGGAGCATTGGACAGTAAATAATATTGCATATAATTTTATTGTCACTCTATTACCAACTCAAGTAGCTAATTATAATTCTGAAAATGAAGAGGAAGGTTTTTTCAATGCTCTTGTCCCAATTATAAGAACGAAAAACCATTACTCTCCAGGAGAGGTAAAAGAATTAAAAGGATATAGGTATAATATTCCAATCATCAACCCAAACCGTTATGATTTGATAAAATGGAAGGGGTTAGTTTTTTCTGTTTTCAATTGTTTTGAGCTTGCTAATATTTCTCATAGGTCAATTTTTAGGTCAAAAGTTGATTTACTTGTTGCTTGTGAATTCAATCGTGACATAGGCTACTTCTCTAATATCGTTGAAACGATAACAAGAGATGTACATTGTTATTTTATCCAGTCCAATAATTCAAAATACGGAGATAACAGAATTACTAAGCCGAGTAAAACTGTAGAAAAGGATTTATTGAAAATAAAAGGAGGAAAAAATTCTACAATATTAGTAGACACTATAGACATTAAAGCACTCAGAGATTTTCAATTGAAAGGGCATAACCTTCAAATAGACGATAAAAGATTTAAGCCAACACCTCCAGGTTTTAATGTAAAAGAAATTGAAAAACGTTCTGGTCTAAATCTAAATTCTTAAAATATGCAATTTAAAATTTACGACGTTCTTGCAAGTTTAATTCCTGGTTTGATAGTGGTTTCTGTTGCTATTCCATTCTATGTTTTTATGACAAATAATGTGGAATTATTTGAGCAAAAGCTGGGGGTTTACAAAGACATTTCAGGAATTATTACTTCGGTCTTTTTAGTTGGTAGTTATTTAGTTGGCTATATTATTCATGCTATGGGAAGTTGGAGTGAACCAATACTATGGTTTACTTGGGGCGGAAAACCTTCAGAAAATCTTTTTAAAAATAAGTCTAAGCGACTTCAGCTCGTTGAAGTTGATACTATATTTAATTTTTTAAAAAGCAAATCTTCCAATGAACCACTAAAAGATAAGACTAAGGAAGATTTCACAAAAGGAGATCTTAGAGAGTTGTTTCAGCTTGCTAAAAACATTGCAAATCAAAAGTCAAGAGATGGAATAAAAGAACGAATCGCTGAATTTAATAATAGCTACATTTTTTCAAGGAATGTATTAATATCCTATCTGACCTCAAGTATTTTGATTGCAATTTTAGTTTTTCAAAATATTGTTCATATTTGGGCATTGATTATTTTGATTGTTTTTTTTTTAGTCCTTTGGTATAGATGCAGGGATAGAGCTTTTTATTATTCAAGAGAAATATTGGCAGGAGCTTATTATTCTTCTCTTGATTGAAACTGAATTTCATCAGATACTGAAACTCTGACCATTTTTAATGAAAAGTAAGATAATAATTTAAAATAAGCATATTTGAAAGAGCATGAAAACCGTGGGTTTATTTTACTCAGAATGATACTTTTATCAAGTATGAGTCAATACAATCAGGTAAATTGGTATATGTGTAATTGAATCTATTTGCAATGGTATTCCCATTGGATTTCATGATTGCCTGAAAATGGTCTATTTTTAGCTATTTGAAGGAGGTATCTTGTCACAACAACAAATAAATGTATATTTTTTTATCTTTGAATGGTGAAAACAAGGATTGTAAAAGTGGAGAAGTTGTTACATATAAACGATAATCTGTGACATGTGAAATACGATTCTGATTTTAGAATAGAGAATTAAACCAAAATTAATACTTTAAAGTTTACGCTGAAATTATAAATTTACGAAATATTAAGATATATTGTGTTCAAGTTATATATGATATTGTAAAGACAAAAATGATCTAACCGATCCTTTCAATTGCTTTCCTTAGCTAATATAGCTTTTAATTTAAGTTGATTCTTTATCATTTTGGTATTTGTTGTACTGATACACAGTTCAATATTTAAAATGATACTTAATTCTAGTTATCAAAAGGGCTTACTTATGACCAACAACAGAACTTTAATTTTAACTGCCATTAATATTCTATTTTTATTTTTTGCTATAGAATTGAATGCACAAAATATTATTACGCTTGATCAACCAGAAAGTGGAAATATTGATAATGTAGCGAGGGATAAAGTACGGCTAAGACCTGGCTATCAGTACACACCTACTGCTGGCAATAAGATGCATGCTTATATTGATGAAACAATTACAGGGAGTGTTGACCCCAGCATCACGCCATTCAATAACTTCACTTTTAATAGGGATTTAGATATTTCTCTTGATGTAGGAACAATAGGGGGAAGTCATTCTGTATCTATATCTGGTTCAGCTAATTACAGCATTCCCATTCCTTTACCTACAGGTACGAACGGTGTAGTTCCAAGTTTAAATCTAGTTTATGATAGTCAAGGAGGAAATGGAGGGTTAGGAATGGGATGGAGTATTTCTGGATTATCTACTATAACTCTTATCGGAAAAACTATTTATCAGGATGGAGAAGTTGCTCCAATTAGTAAAGGTAATGATGCAGTTTTTGCTTTGGATGGAAATAGATTATTTAGCACAGGAACTAATCTATATCAAACAGAAGTAGAGAGTTTTTCGCAAATAACTTCTTACGGAACATCAGGAAATGTCCCTTTGTGGTTTAAAGTTGAAACTAAGAATGGAATTACCTTTGAATATGGAAATACCACAGATTCTAGGTTTATGGATGAAAGTGGGACAAATACCCTTTTTTGGAGAGTTAATAAAATGTATGATTGTCATGGCAATTATATAGAATTTAAGTATGTAAATGATGACCGAGATTCTCGAATTGATGAAATATTATATACAGGTAATTTTAATGCAGTACCTGAACAATTTCCTTATAATAAAGTCAAATTTTATTATGATACCAGACCAGATATAAACACCAAGTATATCTGCGGTTCGGAAGTCACGAATAAGAACTTGCTAACCTACATAAAAATCACAACAGAAGATGATGCTTTTTTTAAAGCATTTGAATTGGGCTACGCTTTTGACGAAGTACATTCTTTATTACAAGAAATAATCGAACATGGTGCAGAATGCTATCAATACAATTCCACTATTTTTAAGTATGGTAATTTTAATCCAAGTATTGATTATGATGCTTCTTCTATTTTAGTTGGACAAGATTCTGATATCTTCTCTGGCGATTTTAATGGGGATGGAATTACTGACATGGTTTCTGCTGAGTTCAATATTGATAGCCAGACAGGAGCAAAATTTCATACAAACCTGAAAGTGTATACTAGAACATCAACAGGGTTTAATCCACCTGCAGATATACCATTACCTATCAACCCTTTTCCTTCTACTACTGAAACAATTATAGAGACTGAAGATTATTATAAGTATCAAAGGCAAATGTTTACGTCAGATTTTAATGGAGATGGTAGAGATGATATTTTCTTCGTCTATAGAGAACCGATTAATCAATCTGGATATAAACTCCATAGAGTTCTAGTGTATTCACCTGTAGTAGATCCTCTCGTACCTAGTGGAATTTATTTTAATAGTCATGTTTTTAATACAAATAACCCCTACGAATTAATTTATCCAACCATTAATGGTAAAGAGGGGAACTTCTTTGTACCAGGGGATTTTGATGGCGATGGCAGAGCTGATTATATTACAATACTCGCTACAGGTATTTCAAATAATGGAAATGGTGGCTTTGACCATACGCCATTTTTATCTTTCCCAGGGGATAATGATATAAATAATATGGTAAATGTAATTGATAGTAGTTTACCCCCTCCTTTTGACAACCATCCAGGGAGATTATTTGCTCAAGCAGATAGAATTAATGCCGTAGATTATGATGGAGATGGAAAAAGTGATTTAATGGTAATTCTTGGAGGCACAACCAGGATTTATACTTTCAAAAAAGTTGGTAATCAATGGACAGGGACAAAACTATACCAAAGTAGTTATCCAAATATGGATCATGATATTCATTTTGGTGATTTCAATGGCGATGGAAAAACAGATTTATTAACAAGAAATGAGAATAATGGTGTTTGGACTAAAGCTATATCAAAAGGTGTAGGGAATAGCTTTGATTTAACATATTATACTTCTCCCACAGGAATCAATCCTTTATTTAATGAAGTTGTGGATAATTCCCATCAAGTCTCCGTTGGTGATTTCAATGGTGATGGGATGAGTGATATTTTACATTCATATAGTGAACCTAATGCTAGTATAAATCCTGATTTATTCAATGATGTATATTATTCTAAGGGGAATGATTTTTACTGGGATAGAACTATTATCCCTTTTAGTAATGAAGCATTTTTAACAGGGCTTCAAACCTTTGGAGATTACAATGGTGACGGACGATTAGATATTATCGTTAAGAGAGGAACTGGAAGTTCTAATGGTAATATTAGTATTTTACAATTTAATGACTTTGACAAAGCAGGTATCCTTCAAAAAGTGACTAATGGATTGAATACTACCGTGGAGTTTGTTTATAGATATTTAACTCAAGGAGTTAACTATTCTAAAGTAAATCCTAGTACATATCCATTAGTAACTATTCAGCCTTCTCTTCCTACAGTAAGTTCAGTTTCTCTTCCTGATGGAAACGGAGGCAGTAATATGACCAGTTATTCTTACGAGGAGGCAAAAATGCATCTTCAAGGTAAGGGCTTCTTGGGTTTTAGATGGGTCGAATCTGAAAATATATATACTTCAGGAATTAAAACTAGATCCGAATTTGAATTTGATGACACTTTCTATGCCATTGCTTTGAAGAAAGAAAAAACTTTTCTTATAAAAATCAATGAAGCGGATAGACTAATGGCGGAGACCATTCATAACAATACTTTTGTTGGTATTGATAATGATAAGCGATATTGGATAGAACCTACTTCTATTGAGACGATAGATTATATTAGTCAAGGTGTTACTACAGTTAATAATATCTACGATAATGGTCTTGGGTTAAGTAATGGTAATCTTACTCAACAAGTAACAAGTATAAAAAATATCGGGAGCTCCACAAATATAGAAACTAAGACAGTTGATTTTTCACAGTATACTTCTGAATGTTCTTGGATTCCGAGTAGAGTAGGACTTATTACAACTACCCTAACTCGAAAAAATGAAGCCCCATATACAACTTCAACTAGGAAGTATTATAATAATAATGGAGTAGTTGATCAGAGTATAGACTATTACAATTTACCTAATGCGGTAACAACTACCTATTCTAATTTTGATGTTTTTGGTAATGCTCAGGATATATCAGTTGGTGCTAACGGGCTTACAACTCGTAATTCATCCGTAACCTATGATAGTAAAGGAAGATTTGCAACTATAAAAACAAATGCCTTAAATCAATCTGAAATAGCAATATTAGACCCTCGTTGGGGTAAACCAATAGAATCTACATCTATAGATGGGTTAACAACTAAATTTAAATACGATGGCTTTGGGCGACTTCGAGAAACTATTACGCCATTAGGAAATGTTATAACTAAATCTTGGCATTGGGATATTCAAACAGGTATAGGAACAAGCACAACTACTGCGGATGATGCTGTTTACTATACCCAAACACAACATTCTGGTGCACCTGACATAAAAATATGGTATAATCAATTTGCTAGAAAACGTAAAACGCAAACAGAAGCATATAATAATCAACTTCTAAACACTGTTGTTTCCTACGATATGAGAGGAAACCCTCGCACTGAGACAGCACCTTTTTATGAAGGAACAAGTCCTGCTGTAATTACTACTTCTGTTTATGAAGATGACTTAATAAATGATCCTCCATTGTATTATAATGCACCTATGCAAGCCTACAGTAGTGCAGGTATTACAACCTATGATTATTCTCATCCTGTGAATGGTGAAAGCAAAGTTACAATGACTAATCCTGCGGGACAGGTCACTTCCTCTGTTACAGATGTAACAGGCAAGACTATCCGTACTACTGACCATGGAGGCACAATCAATATCAATTACTTTAGTCATGGTGGGCAAAAAAATAGAATGGTAGGAAACGAAGAGTTGATAAGTATGACCTATGATATATATGGTCGTCAGACATCTTTAATAGATGTAAGTATGGGGGAGACCGAATATCTATATAATGCTTTTGGTGATTTGGAATATCAAGAAGATGCCAAAGGACACGAAACCTTTTATTATTATGATGAACTTGGTCGATTAGATTATCAAACGCTTCCAGAAGGAACTATTGATTACCAATATGTGGAAAGTGGTAATGGTTTAGGAATGACTAAAAAAATCATAAACTTTACGGGTAGTATAAAGGAATATATTTATGATGAATATAGTCGAGTGTCTCAAACACGTGAAACGATTGACGGTACACTTCATTTGGCTTCATTTACTTATGATAATTATAGTCGCACGACCTCTATAACTTATCCTTCTGGATTTTCTATTCATAAAGAATATGACTCTAATGGATTTTTGGAAAAAACAACGAATGGAAGCGGAATAACCATATTCCAAACAGGAACAATCAATGCCTATGGTCAATATACGCAATATACATTAGGAAATGGTATTGTTTCTAATATGGGTTATGATGATCATGGATTCCCAGAATCCTATTCCGCAGGGAATATCCAAAACCTTTCTATGGATTTTGATTGGCAAACAGGTAATATGGAATACCGCCATGACCTAATCAAAAATAAGTATGAATCTTTTACTTATGACAACTTGAATCGACTTAAAACAGCAGATATTTTAAATGGAACTAGTATCGCAACGAATTTCGATGATAATGGAAACATTGATTTTAAAACAGATGTAGGAACTTATGCTTATCACCCAACTAAGATACATGCTGTACAAGAAGTAACAAATCCCACTGGAACCATTAGTTCTATGTTTCAGGACATGGTTAGTTACACATCTTTTCAGCAACCTAACCAAATCATTGAAGGCAATTATCAACTTCTCTTATCATATGGTTCAGATTTGAATCGAGAAAAGACCATTCTAAAGCAAAATGGAACTACAATAAATACACGTTACTTTTTTGGGAGCTACGAAAAAAACATCAGTAATGGTACAACTCAACATATACATTATATCACTTGTGGTGATGGACTTAATGCAGTTGTTGTTCGAGAGAATGGTATAGATAACTACTATTACACCTATCAAGACCATCTTGGCTCTATTGTCACCGTTACAGATGATTCGGGTAGTGTAGTAACAGAACAAAACTTTGACCCTTGGGGACGACAGCGTAATCCGTCAACATGGACATATAGTAATATACCTTCGATTCCAAATTGGTTATATCGAGGCTATACAGGACATGAGCATTTACAAGAGTTTGATCTTATTAATATGAATGGACGACTTTATGACCCCATAGTTGGACGTATGCTAAGTCCTGACAATTATATTCATGGCGGTACACAAGGGCTTAACCGTTACTCTTATGCTTTCAATAATCCATTAAAATATACTGATCCAGATGGAGAACACCCTGTTTTTGTAGCTGTTGGAATAAGTGTAGCTTCGGGACTTATTACTAATGGAGTCAAGAATGTAAGCAATGGAAGACATTTCTTTGATAATGTAGGTAGCACTGTTTTCTTTTCTGCATTAGGAGGTCTAGTAAGCTTTGGAGTAGGTAGTGCTGCAAAAGAAATATTTGGAGTAGGTTTTAGTATAGGCAAAGCAGCTTTCCAGTTAGGGGCGCATGGACTTAGTCAAGGAGGACTTTCAGCTATACAAGGTGGTAATTTCTGGCAAGGAGCTGCAGCAGGTGCATTTTCTTCGGCTTTAGGTTCTGGACTAGATGCTGCAAAATTAGGAAATATACTTCCCTTTCAAGCTATTGCTGGTGGAGTCGGTGGAGGTTTTGGTAGCTGGGTAGCAGGTGGAAAGTTTACTGACGGAATAGCCCAAGGAATGGTAGTTACTGTTTTGAATCATGCGTTACATGTTATTGTTCAAGAAAACTATCCTACACCAGAAGAATTGAATCAGAGGTTTGGTGATAGTTTTGTTGAACAATATCTCTCCTATTTAATAGAATACTTTAGTGATCTCGAAGCCACTGTAAGTAATGCAGATATGATAGCTGATGATACTATGTTATATGATTTTAGCTTAATTAAAGATTCTGAAGGAATATATAGACTTCATGCTGTCAGTGTTACTGTCGCGGCTTTTGATAGTAATGGTACTCAGATAGGGAGTACTAAAAGGAATCATGTGGAATCTCATTTACAAATTGAATGGGGAGCTAGAGGAATGGTAATAAACCCAGGAATTGAGTATCCAGGAGGTAACCGTTCAAAAGGAGGTAGTTTTGGATTAAATACAGATGCAATAAGATTACCAAGTTCAAGCGGTGGCGAATTTAGAATTATAACTGTATTGGAAATACTACCAGAATTATGATAAATAGATATTTGATATTAATTACTTTAATTCTAGCTTTTTGTTATTATTCGCCCAATGCACAATCAAACAAGGATTTTCAGGACTGCATATACAAGATAACACAGTTAGAAGATATAAACGAAACTTTATTTTCTTTTGTAGATACGTTTGCAAATAATACTGTATTGTGTATAGAATCTAGATTGTTTTTTTTGGAAAAGGATACATTTTATGTGGATAGGCAATACTTTGAGCAAAAAAAGGAAAATATTTATGTTGAATCACGTGCTTTTATTGAAATGTATGATATTGATTACTGGTTACGAATTGATAGTGTTTCAATTGGAGAAAAAACGCTATCAATTTATTTTAAGACAACTTCTTTTTATGAAAATAAGAAGTATAAATACATAACAGGTAAAATAGATTTTCAATTAACGAAATGTAATAATTGGAAAATCATAAATAGAGAGTTTAGGTTTAATAGATTTGTTTCCACTTATAATGATGAGATACATAATAGAGATAGTATAATGATGATGAATAGAAAGATGATAGAACATGCTCGGCAAAGAATAAAAGATAGAAATTAGAAATCTATCCTATGAGTTTGTTGAATTTAGAATTATTATTAGACTTATTGCTTTGGTAAATAGTTGATTATCAGTGATCTGTATTTAATGAATACTAGATGAATAAAACGTATCTGTATGATTATCAATATCATATGCTTTTCAACCTAGATTTTTAGTAGAGTCATTTACTCTGGCATGTCATCTTTCAAGGAAAAGCATCTATTTTAAGGAATAACAAGTCTATTATACTAGATGTGAAAATAAGTTAAAATAATACAAACCCTAAAAATATGAAACGCACGTGACTGATTAAATCAGGCGCACAAGGAGATAACAAAAATCAGTCATGAAGTTCCATATGACAATTAATAAAACAATAATTTCAAACAACAATGAAAAACGCAATAATCCTAATCCTAACCTTATTCACCACCACAGTATTCAGCCAAACCATCGAATACACCTACGATCCAGCAGGGAATCGAGTACAGCGTGGTGTGATGATGCTTGCGCCACCCAATGCAGACAATGCACTTCAGGCAGGTGCAGAAGAAACCGCTAAAGCAGCAGAAGAAAAGACGACGATAGCAGATGGTGAAGTACGCATATTTCCCAACCCGACAGATGGTGAGATACAAATAGTTGTTGGTCGAACCATAGAATCGGCTACGGTACAGCTCTTTGACTTATCAGGAAAGCTATTAAAAGAAGCACCACTGCGAGGTATGCAGCATAGTCTAGATTTGACCAACTATGTCGCAGGGCAATATATATTGATTATACAAGGTCGAGGCTATTGGCAAGAGTGGAGGATCATCAAGCAATAGTGAGTTGCCTCCTCTTATTGATGATATCCACTTTTACGATGTCTATCAAAACATTGTTAACTACAATAGACAAAACAAAATAGAATATAGATATTTCAAATATCTATTTTTATAAAACATAGAATAATTATTAGGTAGCTATTGATACAAGCTGCTTTTTTTAAAAAACTAAAAACGTTGAATCATGAAAAATATTTTTCTCAAAAGTGTAATCACAACCGTAGCACTTTTTTTCGTATTCAGTCTTTCCGCCCAGAACTGGGGTTTAACAGGAAATAATATCCACAATCTAAACACAGGTAGTGTTGGGATAGGAACTAATAGTCCTAATGCCAATTATAAATTGACAATACAAGGCGATACTTATTCTAATGGATGGATAAGAACTACTGGAACTAAGGGTCTTTTTTTCCAAAGCTATGGAGGAGGCTTTTACATGAAAGATGCTACGTGGATTAGAACATATGGAAATAAAAGTTTTTATCATAATACTGGTACTTTTCGTACAGATGGTACTTTTCAGGTAGGTGTAAGTGGATCAAGGTTTCGAGTTAGTACAAATGGGAATGTAGGTGTAGGTATAACCAACCCTACTTCAAAATTACATGTCAATGGTAGAGCACGTATTACTGGAGGCTTAGATGTCCATGTACCTCGTAATACCAACTCAGATTTGAATGGCATAAATACGACGTACGGAGAATTTAATAATGTTCAAATAACAGGTACAGGTTGGGGAAATTCACATGCTATTCTCTTTAATGCTTATAAACGGAAAGAACCCCTTAGCGGATCATTTCAAGGTTTTAGATCAGGAGAAGGCGTACTTTTTTCTGTTGATTCTGGTCAGCATAGCAATGGTGCTGGAGGTATTGTTTTTGAAGGAAATTCTGGTCGCATGGATTTTTATATTTCAGATAAATCTGCTGGTATAAATAGGCCTGTGTCATGGAAAGAGCCTAAGATGCGTATCGATAGAAATGGATCGGTAGGGATCGGAACAGGAACAGGAGCTATTTCAGCAAAATTACATGTCAATGGAACTGCAATGGTTTCTGATAAGTTAGGAATTGGCGTAGTTCCTTCTGCGGCTTATAAGTTAAATGTACAAAACTCATCCAGTGCTTTTGTGGGTAATGCTCGATTTTATAATACATCTTCAAGAAATGGTACAACCTATGGAATATATAATTATCTATATAATACAGGAACAGGTACAAAGTATGGTATTCAAAGCTATGTCGATGGTAATGGTAATGGTACTCTCTATGGAATACATGCTAGGGTAGATGGAAATGATAATTATGCATTATGGGCGCAGGCAACATCCAATGATTCTCATGCGGCTCTATTTGATGGTGCAGTAGATATCAGAAATGCTGAATTGAACATTTACAATACTAATACTGATGCACACTTTATTATATATCCACAGTGGGATGCAAGTTCTCCCAATGGAAATTTTATCAATATAACACCTGTAGAAAATGGTGTAGAGCGATTTGATAGAAGTACGAAGTTTCATGAAGACGGTTCATTAACTAAAAGAATTGATAAACCAGATAGTAAGGCTCTAGTAGTTTCGCTTAATGATAATGATAATTTTGTAGTAATGGGTAGTGGAAAAGTATATGCAAGGGATGTAGAAGTTTCCTTAGATCCTTTTCCAGATTATGTTTTCGAAGAAGACTATAATTTAATTCCATTAAAGGAGTTAGGAGAGTATGTAAAAACCAAAAAGCATTTACCTAATATGCCTTCTGCCGAAGAAGTAAAAGAAAACGGTATGGGACTCAAAGAGTTAAATATAAAGCAGACAGAGAAAATAGAGGAATTAACTTTGTATATTTTACAATTAGATGAAAGACTTAAAAAATTGGAATTAGAGAATCAGAAATTAAAAGGACAGAGATAAAAGATAGTTTTTTTAGTAGAAAAGGTTTGTACTTATTCATTATAGGTGCAAACCTTTTTTACTTTTGTTATCTCTATGATCGAAAGTAGGATCATTTTAACGAAAGAGAAGTAAAGAAAATATATGATTAATTATACAAAGAATTTTTTAACAAGAAAAGAGAATCTAGTTTATGTACTTCTTTTTATAGCCACTTATTTTGCTGTATTTCACTTTATTGCTAAGTCGCCTATTTTTATTTTTGATGAAGGTAGCTACTCCAATAACGCTATAGAAATGACAATGAATAATGACTATATCGTTTTATATTATGACGGAGAACCAACCTTATATAATACAAAACCTCCTTTTGTAATTTGGTTACAAAGCTTATTTATGCGATTTTTGGGTATGAATGAGTTATCTGTAAGACTACCATCTGCCATATCAGCCGTGGTAGTGATTATAGCATTGTTACTTTTTTCAGTTAGAGTATTAAAAAAACAAATAGTAGGAGTAGTTGCTGTAATAGCATTGCTAGGTACTTTAGGGTATGTTAAGCCTCATGTTGTCCGATCAGGGGATTTGGATGCTATATTGGTCATGTGGGTGACGCTATACTGTTTAGCATATCTAACGCTTTTGTTAAGGAAAAATACAAGTACTTCCAAATATGTGTTACTCACTTGTATAGGTGTGTTTTTTGCTTTTTTATCCAAATCATCTGCTGGATTAATTCCCATCTTAGGGTTGTTTATATGCACTCTTTTTTCAAATAAGAAGAAAGAAATATTATCTAATAAGTATTTATATATAGGAGCTATATCTGTAATAGCATTATGTATTGGCTACTATCTTTTAAGAGACTATCATGTTTCAGGTTATTTAGACAAAGTTTTATTCTCTGAGTATAGTAGGATTTATGAAAATGTGATGCCTTGGCATACTCAACCCCCACTTTTTTATTGGGATATACTTGTCTCTTTAAATCACTTTACACCATTAATTTATTTTCTCCCAACAGCTATTGTTTTGGGTGGTTTTAGTAATGAAAAACTAATAAGAAAAGCTACATTATATCTTACTACTATAAGTTTATCTTACGTTTTAGTTATCTCATACCCTGATAATAAAATAGAATGGTACGATGCTCCATTATATCCATTTTTATGTTTATTAATAGGGATTTTTATTTATGAACTTTTTAAAAATATTGACCACTTTATAGAAAATAAAAAAATAAGCATAGTAATTCAAATATTAATATATATTTCATTGTTTGCATATCCATATTACCGAGTTGTGAAGCGAAACCTTACAGAACACAAGAAAATACATGAATTTGAAAGAGAAGGTCGTTATATCCGATCTTTAACAAAAAAACGTTCTGATATAACTGATTATACCGTTCTTATGGAAACGGAACATGTTCACCATACGGATGTAGCCAAGTTTTATATGAAATCTGCTAATTATGAAAAAGGAAAGAATATATCAATCAGTAAATATCTTTCAGAAGTAAATGCAGGTAAAACTATTCTAACATGCCAAGCGAGCAAGCAAGACTCTATTAAAACATTATATCACTTCTCTATAATGGACAAACTCAATGGGTGTGAGTTAATTTTACTCAAAGAAAAAAAGTAAAATGATGACTAATGAAAAATCACTAGAAATAAGTGTATTGAACTTTTTTAATAGAGTAATAAAGAATTATAATTTATATCTATTTGTTGCGATTCTCTTTTTTGTTATCTCTAAGTGGAATGCACTCTTTCTACCTTATTTTTGGGATGAGGCATGGTCTTATATTCCTGCCATAGATGAAATGATTCAAAAAATTCCTTGTTTAATTCCAAACTGTATTGATCCTGAGCTATACAGAGGGCATCCGCTCTTTTTTTATTTTTTATCTTCTTTTTGGGCTAAAATATTTGAAAACTCTTTGTTTGCTTTACACAGTTTTGCATTATTGGTTTCAATATTGACAATTGTATCTTTTTTTAGAGTAAGCAAATTATTCATTGATAAAAAATATGCTCTTTTAATAGCTGTTTTGTTAATGTTACAAGAAGTATTTTTTGTTCAATCTACTTTCTTATTGCCCGAAATATTGATAACCCTTTTGACCTTAGAGGCATTTTATGCTTATCAAAAAAAGGAATATATCTATTTTTTATTGACCGCTTCTTTACTCGGAATAACCAAAGAATCAGGTATCATTATTCTTGGTGTTTTTGCTTTATATCATCTAATAAATTGCATCCTGAGACGTAAGAGGAATATTTTAAGCTATATTTGGATTGGTATGCCTTTTATACCTATAACCATCTTTTTTCTTTATCAAAGTTATATATTAGGATGGTTTTTCTTTCCATTACACACAGGAATGATTGATCTTTCATGGTGGAGTGTTGAAACGAAGATAGATATTATTGCTTCTTTTCTTTTTGTTAAACAAGGAAGATGGGGTTTATGGGTTTTACTTGGTGGTGCTTTATTAGGAAGGATTTTATTTTTGAGAATCACTAAATCTAAAATAGGATTTACTAAAAACGAACGTGGTTTCTTGCTTTTTTCTGTATTATTTTTTGTTTTTTATTGTGCGTTTAGTGCCGCTAATTTTTTGATGCTACGCTATTTGCTGTGTCTATTTCCATTTATACTATTGTTTTTTAGCCTACTATTTTCAAAACTCTTACCTATTAGTTTCAAAACTCTTATACCAATGAGTCTATTGATTCCATTTTTTATTTGGTCTAACTACCAAAACAGCTTTAATTCATGGATAGATGATGCCTCAATAAATGGTCTGGATATGATAAAAGTGCACAAGGAAACAATCGAATTTATAGAAAAACAAAAGTGGTACGATAAACATATTAATACACATTTTTTGATGTGGTATAATTTGACGAAACCACCTTTAGGCTACCTTTCATCTACACAAATATTCGAAAACGTTGAATATGACGTAGAAGTGAAACCTAGCACAGATATTGTAATTATTTCCAGAATTGAACTGAAAGATAAAGAACATAATAGGGTGAAAGACGACCCTAGTTTTGAATTAATTAAACGGGTAGAAAATAAAAAGGCTTGGTGCGAAATTTTCATGAGACAATAAATATAAAATTTAGAGGTAAGTTAAATTCGTTATGAAAATATGGTCACCATTACATAAATGGGTGAATTGTCTCACATGAAAATGCACCAATTCTCCGTAGCTTAAAGCCTAAGAATATTTTTGCGACCTCCCGTTTATACTTCTAAATTCAGGTCATAATTTTGGGAGGCAAGTAGGGATATTCATAAGCAAGGATATAGTATTCCCATGTTAACAGGAGTTAGCATGGGAATATTCGATTTACTAGGCAGCTATTTTCGTCATTCTAGCTATTCTTTTGCCGATTTTGAGTGCGTTAGTAGTATGAATACCAAAAAAGATCATCAAAATTTCAGTTTGCTTGGTTCGTGCCAAATTTCGTTTCAGGAGAAAGTGTTCTTTGTCTGTTCCAAAACTGCCTTCTAATCTACTAGCTCGTTCTTTAGTAATCATTTTTGATAACTGCTTTTGCTGTTTACGATATTTAGAGGGCTTACCTTTGGATTTGAAATCCGTTTGAATACCGTTTTTCGTTGCAAAATGACGGTTTGCATTAGTGGCATAAATCGCATCGGCTCCTAGCAGTTTTAGTTTTTATTTTAGTCAAGCGTTGGGCTTTAAAATAGTTATTTTTAACCTTGTCCCTTCGTTGAAAGCATTAAAACTCAAGTGTTCAATAAATGATATTCCATCAATAAGTAGCTTATGCACTTTTGCTCCAAATTCCACAGGTTTCTTTTCTTTACCTCGTACAATTGGACGAAGATAAGGCTTGTCGATACTAACTATTCTATTGGCAATACTACGTGTATTTGTTTCAAACATATGAGTCTGTTGCTCATAGATAGCTCGAATAGTTGCCCGTCTTCTGCGGTAAGTGATCGTTAAGAGTTCAATAGGAACGAGGGATTCCAAATGATCCAATTGTTCATTAATTTTCTTCAATAGCCCCAGAAGTACTCGTCTTAGTACTTTTCGTTTCTTTTTTGTTTTTCGCTTCATCTTAGCATAAGAAATATAGCGTTTCAACCATTTACTGTATTTGGTACGCAATCGCCTTATACCTGCTTGTTGACTCAAACCAACCATTTGTGTGTATGACCAATCTACAGCCTCCCATAATAGTTTAGTATCGGTCGGATAGCCAATGGCCGACTCATAGCAAGTTGCATCACAACTGATGCTGTCTAGGTTTTCCATAAATGGCAGCCAAGAACAAAATAGGGTATCTTGTGTCTTTTCTAAATCTAGTTTTTCGGCAAGTTCACAGCGAATCGCACTGATGATTTTGAAATTTGTTAACCGAGCTTGAGGTGGAATGTATAGATCACAGAAAAACTAAAAATCGAGATTGGCATTGAGTTACTCCAGAAGTTTACGATCAGAACAGCAAGCATAATGTTTGAGAAACATCAAAGCTATCTTGGCTTGCGGAGAAAAAATACTGCTAGGTCCTTTTTTTGCCTTCTTTAAACCAAATATTTGTATCAAGCTTGACCAAGGAATCGCTTGATATAATTTACATAAATCACTACTCATAAAAGCAGATCGATAAATTTGTAAATCTTGATCTATATCTGGGAAAGAAAAACGGTATTGGAACTCACTAATTCTTCGTATTTTCATGCTAAGCTTTTTTAGAAAATACCCCTGCTTTTTGCTTTATTTGAGCTTTTCTGGAGTATTTCTTCATCTTAAAAATACGAATATTTATTGATTATCAGGTAGTTAGATTACTCCTGAATGTGCCTACTTAGGCTGTTGATATTGAAGTATCCAAAACAGTTCGATATTACAAAGACAGGCTTTAGCGAGTTGCCGAGCGGAGCGGATTCGATTGGAGTATCCATAGAGATATAGCTTCAAAAGGGAAGTCATACAAAAAGCAGGACGGCCTTGATGGGACAGTCCTTTGGGAATAAAACCGAGTTGTGGCAAACCGATATGGTCTAAATAGTCCACAAAGGCATCAATGACTCTGACAGGGTTATTAGGATCAATCATGGTTTCCAAACAGAGAAACTGTAATTGCTCTCTGGATTGAAGAGGAATAAGAGACATATTAAAGCTGATAAATTAGGATAGAAGGTACGAAAAATCAGCCATATATCCATCAAAATAAGTAGGTTATTGCACAGTCTGACGGCTCGGCTAAACGCAGTAGGAGTGCATAGTCCCTATTGCCGTTTTAGCCTTTGTTGTGCGTTCGTGTTTTATTCTTTTTTGTGATAATGTCCATCAAATCCTTATTTAACTTTTTTGTAAAACGATTTGCTGCTGATTCGTTAAAGTGAGTAATATCAGTATAATCTTTTGTATTAAAAGATTTTATATTACTATAATTTAAATAGAATATTTCATTATCATTTATATATTGATTAATAAAATTTTTGAAATCATCCAACTCAGATTCAGTGTATGAATTTAATTCATTTAGTCTTATAGGTAATGTTACCATGAAGACTTTAATGCCTTTTGATTTACATACTTCTAATATCTTCTCGAAGTATCTTACTTGAAAACTGAGGCGTTTAACGTCTCTTGATACACAGTCATCTTCTCTTGCATAACCTGATTTAATATATTGCCCATTTTTACGAATAAAGGGTTGGTTTTCTTTTGAGAAACAAGAAAGTATTTTTTTTGGATTTATAATGTCAATATAATACTGGGTCTTTTTTATTAATGCACTACTTTCAAAGTCACTCATATACTCGCTGCCAAAAAAATCAGAATACACATAATTTCTTGTGTCCGCTTTAAAGCTAAATTGAAAATAATCTAATCCAAGAATTAAATATTTAAAATTCTTTTTATTGTCAATTAGGAATTTTAATTTAAAATACATTTGATTATAGCTATCATTGTCATGAGAAAAGTTAAATGATTTAAGCTGCAATGAATCTGGATTTATTCCTCTATAAGTTCTACTATTGCCTAAAATAAACATCTCGTATTCATCATTGATTGCACTTTCAAAGGAATAAGAAATTTGTTGTTTAGTGGTTGGACCGTTGGCTAAAGACAATAGATAGGGCATAAATATTACCGCAATAATTGAATACAAAATTATTGGCAAGCTAAATATTAATAAATTCTGAATAAAGCTCCTCATACTAATCAACTAAAATTGAAAGTAAATAAATTGTTGTTCTTGACCTCCAAGCATAAATAATGCAAGGATAATTATATAATAAAATCCGTATCTCAAAGGTTTTTTCCACTCTAAGCCTAATTTCTCAAGAGCATATTGCTCTTCTCTTCCGAACCATTCAATTATAATGAAAAGTCCGATAATCAATATTACTATTAGAGCCTTAGTCATTCCAGCAAACTCAGGAATTTTAAATAATGAAGTAGTAAATATTCCTTTTATATACTCTAAGGCATGACTTAAACTCTCTGCTCGGAAAAATATCCATGCAAAAACGGTTATACCAAAAGTCAGTATCATAGACAAAAATTCTCTAGCATTTGGTAAAATTCTTCCTTTTGCAACTAAATCCAAATTTTTACGATTTCTTTTTGTAAGTAGTAAAGGGAGAAAATATATTGCGTTTAAAGCTCCCCAAACTATAAATGTCCAATTTGCACCATGCCAAAAACCGCTAACAATAAAAATGATAAATGTGTTTTTAACTTTCATCAAAGTTCCACCACGACTTCCACCTAACGGAATGTAAAGATAATCTCGAAACCAAGTTGAAAGTGAAATATGCCAACGTCTCCAAAATTCTGCAATATCTCTTGAAAAATAGGGAAAATTAAAATTCTGCATTAAGTTAAAACCAAAAAGTCTTGCTGTTCCAATTGCGATATCAGAATAACCTGAAAAATCTCCATATATTTGAAAAGTAAAAAATATAGCTCCCAAGACTAATGTACTTCCAGAGTAATCAGCTGAGTTGTTAAAAATTAAGTTTGCAAATTCTGCACAATTATCAGCTATAACTACTTTTTTAAACAGTCCCCACAATATTTGGCGTAGTCCATCAACAGCTTTTGAATAATCAAATATTCTCTTATTATAAAATTGAGGTAGTAAGTTAGTAGCTCTTTCAATTGGTCCAGCAACTAACTGTGGGAAAAAACTAACAAATGCAGAAAAGGCAATAAAATCATTTGTAGGTTTAAGTTGTTTCTTATAAACATCAATCGTGTAACTCAATGTTTGGAAGGTGTAGAAACTAATTCCTACAGGAAGAATAATATTTAAGGAATTAGGTTTTATCTCTGCTCCAAAAAAAGAAAATGCGGTTACAAAATTGTCCAAAAAAAAGTTGTAGTATTTAAAAACACCTAAGAAACCGAGATTAACAAGTATACTTGTCCATAAAAGAGCTTTTCTCTTGAATTGATTTTCTTCGCCATTCAGTTTAAGTCCAACTGAATAATCGACAATGGTACTAAAAATAATTAGTGATAGAAATCTCCAATCCCACCAACCATAAAAAACATAACTTGCAACTACAATCAGAAAGTTTTGAAGTTTCAAGCTTTTATTTGTTACAAACCAATAGAGTATAAAAACTACTGGCAGAAATATTGCAAAATCTATTGAATTAAAAAGCATTTTTCGTTTTATTTATTTTTCTTCATGACTAACGGGCTGCGCCAAGCCGCAGCCCGTTCTCGTGCCGTGCGAGCGAAGCGAGCATGGCACGAGAACGGTCCGGCTAAACGCAGTAGCCCCGCATAGGGGCTATTGCCGTTTTAGCCTTTGTTGTAGGCTGTGTTCTCCATTGACTATCTATTACTGATACAAATTTACCCTTTTCTGGTCTTTTATTCCATGTTTGAGCCTTATACTTTCTTGACCTTTGCATTATCGTTTAATTAAAAAATCAATCATGAATAAAATAGTTTTATCGCTTCTTATAGCGTCAACTTCAGTAAATTTCTTAAACGCTCAAGATATGGATAGACAAGAACCAAACATAACCGCAAGTTATCAAACAACAATCAATGCCCGTATTGATAGTGTCTGGAAAGTCTTAGCGGAAGATTACGGAGGTATTGGTAAGTGGGCTTCAGGTGTGAATCATGTAATCGAATCAAGTGGAGAAGGATTAAATGCAGAACGTTCCTGTGATATTAGTGCGAAGGGTTTTAATGATACCAAAGAACGAATAATTCTGTTTCAACCTGAAAACTATTATTTTGAATATGACTTGTACAATGGCTTGCCAAGCTTTGTAAAATACTCAATAAATAAGTATCAGTTGAAGCCGAAAGGTAATCAGACTATACTTATCGCTACAAATGATATGCGGGTTGGAGGTCTTATGGGAGCTACTATGAAAGGGTTCATGAGGAAAAACCTGAATAAGGTTTTAGAGACAATGGGTGAAGAACTCAAATACTTTATTGAGACGGGCAGACAGCATCCCAACAAAATAATTGCAATGGCAAAAACTGAAGGAAAATCAGCGTTTGTAGTAGAACATGAACTTGATGTTCCTGTAGAAAAAATCTGGAATTTATTGGTAGATGATTTTCCAAATGTCGCCAATAGTAGCCAACTCTCTCCTAAATCTGAATTTGTTGAGGGCTACAATAAGGTTGAGGTAGGGGCAAAACGAATTATGTACAAATCAAAAAATCTAAAAAAATACTTTATTGACGAGATTGTTTTAATTGATAACGAAAGGTATGATTTTACAGTTGATGTAGTAAAAGCCAAAGGGTATCCAAACACTTTCACTCGTTTGGAGTTTGGTGCAACTCCTATTAGTAACAATTCTACAAAATTGAGAATTGCTTTCACTTACAAGACTAAACCTAAATTTTTACAAGAGATGATAAAAAGGTCATTAAAAAAAGATATTCAAGACTATTTGTATGCCATAGACCACTATTTAAAAACAGGTGAAGTGATAACAAATGACAATTGGAAATCTATCCGTAGCAACTATCCTTAATTTTGCAGTATGATAAAAAGTGAAAGACATATACTTCTGGATAAGAATCCTGTAATTAGCCATTTCAGTTTTTCTCCTCCATTGGTTGCAACTGCTGATTTGAAAAACGAAGCATGCTTTATTTTTCCGATTAATGCGGAAGGAAATATCTACCGTACAGACGGCAAAAAAACTGTTAAGACGAACAACGGGATTTTAATGCGTTGTGGCAGTTATATCAACAAATGGGAGTCAGTTGACAAAAGTAAAGATGCGGAAGTGGTCATTATTAGATTTTTACCCGAAATTTTAAGTCAGATTCTGGATAGTGATTTACAAGTCTCAATTAAAGATAATTATGACGAAAAACTTCAAAAAAATTCTTCTGCTGTTGTACCGTTGGATATTTTACTTCAGAAATATCTTGAAAGTCTGTTTTTTTACTTCGATAATCCTCAAATCGTTAGTACAGAAATTGCTCTATTGAAGATAAAGGAACTGAGCTTGCTTTTGTTGAAAACTAATTCTCCGAATCCTGTGAAAAATCTATTTCTTAGCCTTTTTGAACCCGCAAAATTTACCTTACAGGATGTAGTAGATGCTAATTTTAGAGAAAATTTGTCAATGGAAGAATTAGCAAAGTTGTCGAATATGAGTATTTCAACTTTCAAAAGGAAATTCAAAAATCTAATTGGAGAACCTCCTGGCTCTTATATCAGAAAAAAACGATTGGAATGGGCTTTATCCATGCTTAAAAATTCTACTGTATCAGTATCTGATATTGCTTTTGATGCTGGATTTGAAGACCCTAATTACTTTTCTAAGGTATTCTCTAAACATTTTGGTTTGTCACCAAGTCGGTATCGTTTAGATTTTTCTTCTTCATAGCCTACAACGCTTGCGGCGACGCAGTCGCCGCGCGGAGGAAAAGGAAAAAGAGACGAAGTCTCAATTTTTCACTTTTCTGGAGTCGAGGCGATTGACGTTTCCGCGCTTGTTGTCGGATCGTCCGACCGTAGGGAGGGGGAGACGACGACAAGTGTGGAAACGTTCTGCGTTGCCGCAAGCGTTGTCCCGCATAGGGCGGATGGACATTTTAGCCTTTGTTGTAAGCAGTTATCTTTTAATTAACTTGTAGGTTGTCTGATT